>JAWKRD010000009.1:0-200571 GCA_041389805.1 Polyangiaceae bacterium
GGGAAACCTCAAAGGAGACAGCCATGAATCCTCGAATGGACGCCGATCGCATCTACTCCCTTCAACCGGCACTGCCCAAGGCTCTGCTCAGCTTGGGCAAGGCCGCTGTAGCTAGCGGCCTCGAGCATTCGCTCATCGATTTGGTCAAGCTCCGCGCTTCTCAGCTCAACGGTTGCGCGTATTGCATGCACATGCACAGCGCCGAGGCGCGTAGCCATGGCATCCATCAGGAGCGTCTGGACGTATTACCTGGCTGGCGGGAGACCACAGCATTTTCCCCCCGCGAGCGCGCGGCGCTGGAGTTCGCCGAACAGGTGACGCTGATCTCCAGCGGCCCACCCAGCGACACGGCCTGGGCGGCGCTCGCAGAGCACTTCAGCGAACCGGAGCGCGTGAACCTGTTCGCCGTGCTCGTCGCCATCAACGGCTGGAACCGCATCGCAGTCTCGTTCGGACTGCAGCCTGCCGTGAAGAGCGACAACGCAAGCGCGGCGTAAAACGCCTGGGCGGAGCCTCGCCTGTTGTGTATTCAGAGCCCAGACTCGAAAGGGACCAACCAGATGAGCGGACTCTCCGGCCACTGCCACTGCGGACAGTGCAAGTACTCGGTGGAACACGAGGGCGTGTTCCACTTCTGCTGCAGCTGCGAGAGCTGCACCCGGCTGTCAGCCGGTGGGCGACTGTTGGGCATCAGCGTGCCCGATGAGACGTTCAAGGCGGAGGGCCCGCTCAAGCTGTATTCATATCCCGGCGGAAGTGGGGAACAGATCGAGCTCTCATTCTGCGACAATTGCTCGAGTCAGCTGTTCGCCCGCCCGTTGCAGCACAAAGGCATCGTGATCTTGCGCGCGGGCACCCTGGACAAGGGCATCGGCTTCAAGCCGCGCAAGTTCATCTTCGTCGATGAAGGCTACGACTGGGACCTGCACGCCTTCTAGCGCCTGTTCTAGCAGAGGCTACTTGGTCAATAGCTCCGGCAGCGGCTCACCTCGGAGCGTCACACTCTGCCCAACCTGAGGCAGCGTTAGCCGTTCGTAGCGCGTCGACTCGGGTGACCAGGCAACGAAGAACAGCTCGGGATCTTCGAGGGGCTTTGCGAAGCGCACTTGAAGCTCCGTCGGCTGGCCCTCGGCGTCACGCTGGGTGATGCGGTAGCTGACGTCGGGTAGCTCCAGCTGCCAGTCCTCTGGGATCGGATCGCGACGCAAGAGCGGAATGAAGAAGTGCTTCAGCAGACCGTGCTCGTCGAAGATGCGCACGGTGTGGGCATCGACCCGCGTGACCCTGGCGTCGCCTTCCACCGCGGTGAGGCAGCGGATAGACGCTGGCTCCACGAGTTTCCGTGAGGCAAGCTGCATCGGCAGCTGCGCACACATGAACATCGGGTCCGGAGTCGCCAGGATGACCAGCGTCTTGCCCTGTGCCTCCGCCGGGACGGCTTCGGCAGCCAGCGCCGCCGGGCGCCCAACCAGGCGCACGCTCCAGGCTTCAAAAGCCAGGCGAAGCGGCCCCAACGTGGCCAACACGAAGAGCCAGTACGCTGCGAGCGTGCGCACACCAAGGCTAGCGCGCTGCTCCACGGCGTGGGCGATGGTGTGAGCCACCACGCCGGAGATCCCGAGGCCCGCAACGAGCATCAAGCGGCAGTGGGGCTGCGTCGCGCACATGGGGACCGCCGCGAACAATGACCCGAGCCCCCAGAAGCGCGCCATCGGACGCGCCCTGAGCACGCGATACACCGGCACGGCCATCAGCAGGAGAAAGACGCAGCACACCGCGAGCACCTGGAGCTCTGCTTTGCGCCCGGAGAGTGTCGCCAGGCCAGCGACAGGGCCGCCCACCTCACCTGCCACCAGCTGAGGCAGCCGCTCAGCCGTTACCCCGAGGAACTGCAGCGGGCTCGCGACGGGATCGACGTACATCGCGCTGTTGGCCGTTCCGTAGCCCATGCCGCTGTACACCACGCGCCAGGCGACGACGGCGACGAGCACCGGCAGCAGCGCGACCACGGCGCGCCTCACCCCCGATCGATCCAGGAGCAGCGCGTAGGCAAGATAGTAGCCGAGGAACGCGATGGCGCTCTCCCCCGCGAAGAAGGACACGAAGGTCAGCAGGCCCACCAAGACGCCGGTCAGCAGCTTCGGCGCTTCTGCCTGACGCCAGCGCAAGTAGACCTCGAAGGCGACCGCACCGAGGGCACCGGCCACCAGCTGATTGCGGTTCGAGAGCCAGCCCGCTGGCACCCCGCGTGACGGCGCGAGCAGAGCAAACCACAGCATGAGCCCAGCGACCCAGCTGATTTTCTCTGGGGAATTTTCCAGGCGGCGCACGACGCGAGCGATCGCCACGCCGAACAGCGCGAGCCACAACAGCGAGTGCACGTGCATCAACCACGGAGCGCCGAGCAGCACGCGGTAGTCGAAGACGTGGGTCAGCGCAGAAATCGGGCGAAAGAACGCCAGGCGAACCCCAGGCTGGGTGTACCATGGGGAAGCCCCCGTCGCGTAGCCGCGGGCGAGATCTGCCGGGGTGCCATCGGCGAAGCGAAACAAGTCCCAGAGGGGCCGCGGCGTCTCCCACATCGGGCCGGGCTGCCCGGTGTGGTTCACCGTCCAGTTCAGCACGTGATCGTCGAGCTGCATGCCGACGCCGAGGGACGTGCAGCACAGGAGCAGCGAGAGCCCGATGAACCAACGCTGCGTCGCCTTGCGCGCGAGCCAGGCTTGAGCTCGCGGTGTGAGGACCCGGGCAACCAGCGAATCGGCTTTGGTCACGCACGGCTGGGTATCAGCCGCACGTCAGACCGACAAGGGTGCTTAGAATCGCGCGGTTTGAGCCGCGCGACGCCGGGCTTGGTAGGCGTAGCCTTCGTCGTCACCGAAGCCCATGTTGATGATCGGGCTCCACTCGAGCACGCCGTCGCTGGCGTGATTGACGAGTCCAATCTGCAAGCCACGCAGGCGCTCGGTGTGATTGAACAAGCCGATCTGCACGCCGTGGACCTCCTCCGAGATGTTCGCGACACCAATCTGCGAGCCGTAGAGCTTCTCCGTGATGTTTCCACCGCCGATCTGCGCCACGCCGCGGAACTCCTTCGAGTAGGCAGCCAGGCCGACCTGAAAGCCTCCCACGAAGTCTCCGGAGAAGTTGGTCATACCTGCCTGGAGTACACCGCGGAAACGCCCCGTCGAGTTCGCCGCGCCGACCTGCATGAGGCCAGCGAAGGATCTGTCGTTGCCGTCGATGTGCTCGTCGTAGATCTCGCCCTGGGAGTTCAACACGCCAATCTGGAAGAGACCGGTGAAGTCCTCCGTCTGGTTGTACAGGCCGATCTGCCCGAGCCCCACGAAGTCTTTCTCTGCGAGGTTGAAGCCGCCGATCTGGGCGAGGCCAAAGAACTCTTCTTCCGCGCGGTTGTAGCCGCCGATCTGGAAGCCACCGTAGAACTCCTCGGTGCGGTTGATCGCGGCAAACTGCAGCGCGCCGTACCAGTCGATGCTGCGGTTGTACGCGAGAGCAATCTGCCCGAGCCCCATGAAGGTGCGTGCCCGATTTTCCGCGAGGGTAACCTGGGAGATCCCGATGAACTCGTCGGAGAGGTTGCGCCCGATGGCGAGCTGCAGCGCGCCGATGTGCGTGCCGGCGTCGTTACGGATCAGGGACAGCGAGAACCCACCGTAGAAGCGCTCGATGCGCTCGTGGGCCAAGGCCATCGCGGCGACGCCACCAAAGGTGCCGAGGTGCGGTCGTAGCCCAGCGTGGAGAACCGCCCAGTCCGTCGGCTCATCCATCGACGCGGGGCCAGCCATGTCTCGCGGTCCTGCGCCGGTCGAGTCGTACTCAGGACGCTCTTCGGCAGGCGTGGCGTTGCCCTGCGCGCCCTCGTCTTGAGTGAGCGGCCCCACGGCGACCTGCGCCTTGCGCGGAGCCGCGGGGCGAGTGCCGATATCGTCGTCCTGACTCTCTGCGTGAGCAGGCGCGCTGGACATCCAGCAAGTGACCAAAGCAAGGGCGGAGAAGAGTTTTACCGTTCGCATGACCCCCCCGAAACGGGAGGGCGGCCGAGCGCTTACGCCTGAGGGCGATTTTCGATCTGAAAAATCCGTCCCCGCAACAAACGCCGCAGAACAGTGCGAAACTCCCCGCGTGTTCAGTAGAGCAATCATCGGGCTGTGTTGCGTCGCTTGTGGGGGAGAGGCGCGCTCCGCAGAAGCGCCGCCCCCTCGTGAGGAGCCCATCGCAGCTCCCAGCATCGACAGCAGCGAGCCGATCGCCCGGGTCGCGCCGCCACCTCCAGCGAGCGGGGCCGACAGACCCTGCGCATCGAGCTAGAGTCGGGGGGCAAGCTGTCCTTCTCGGCACCGCTCTACGCGAACGACGCCCTGAGCGATCGCTTCCTCGGCCCAGACGAATACGGTGCGTTCCTGGGCTCGTCCTCGGGCTGCAAGTCCAAACCATTACCGCGTGGCAATGGTTACAGCGTAGAGGTGCGCATCGGCGTCAACTCCGAAGACCTGAATGGGCGCTGGGTGTTCGGCGTCAACTAGCGCTGGTACGAGACGATGCCTCGCAGAAAGGCATCGACCGCCTCGGCCTCTTCGCTTGTCCGTGTTGGCAGCTGAGCCAGTCCATCACACCACGGCAGGCGGCTCTCGGTCCCGACCTGAATCACCGGAGCGACCTGCTCGGGTGCATCCAGCGTCGCGATCGCGACCTCGGGCTTGTAGCCATCGGGCTCGTAAGTCAGAGGCGTTCCGCAGTCGCTACAGAACCCCCGCTGGACCTTGTTCGAGGAACGAAAACGCTTCGGCTCTTGAGTCAGCCACATCAGGCCATGCGCCGTGACCAGCGGTGCGAACGCGTTCCCCAGGGCCCGTTGACACATGCGGCAGTGACAAATCGAAGCCCGCCCCAGGCGCTCCATGGAATAGCGAATCGCACCGCACTGACAGCCACCCTCTAGTCGGTCACCCATGCGCGGCCATCTAGAGCAGTTCGGCTCGCGTTGCCAGTCGCCACTTGGTTCGCTCCAGGCGCCAGTTCAGACTGCAGCCGTGCGAACCGCGATCTACGCCTTGGTCCTCGCCTGTGTCGCCTGCGGGGGTGAGGCGCGTCAGGCAGCTCCGCCGTCCGCTCCAAGTCGGTCCGAGCCGTCAGCCCCTGCCAGCAAACTCCAGGAACTGACTGCAAACTCGCGCCTCGAAGTGCTCACGGAAGGATCGACCGACGACGCCTCATTCGCGCCGCCGGAGTTAACAACGGGCATTTGGGTAGAAGCGTCCTGCCGCGGTGAAGGACTCGATCTCGCGAGCATTCGCAAACTCGGTCAATGCCCAGCGGAGAAGCCGCCAGATCTGCCCGCTCCCGAAAGCCTCGAGTTGGAAGCGCCCGAACCCGCCCTAGTTCCTCACGGTAAAGCGTTCCGATTCAAGGCACAGCTCGTGAACCGGGGAGATGAGCGTGTGGGATTCGTTGTCACCGCACGGGCGTTTCGCCCCAGCACAGAAGTCTCGAGGCTGCGAACCGACGGAGGCGAGTTAGAGCACGAGTGCAGCAACGAAGACTTCGCGACTCCCGAGTACCACTACGTCGAGCTCGAACCCGGCGGCAAGCTGAGCGTCAGCGGAATGCTCTACCCGAACGACGCGCTCTCGGTAGCCACTGGCGACTGTGAACCTTCCGCGTTGACCCGTGGGCGCGAGTATCAAGTCGAGCTGAGCGTTCGGGTGAACGAAACCAAGCTCGACGCCGACTGGAGCTTCAAGATCAAGTAGCCTCGGTGGCTCGTGTCCACAGTCCCCACTTGGTTTCGTTTCAAGCTCCAGTGCAAACTGCCGCCGTGCGAAGCGCCATCTACGCCCTGGGTCTCATCTGCGTCGCTTGTGGGGGTGAGGCGCGTCGGGCAGCTCCTCCGTCCGCTCCAAGTCAGTCCGAGACGAGCGCTGCGCCCTCTGTGATCGAGGTCGCCGGGGAGACCGACGCTCCCGAGCCCCCCGCCCCACCTGCTCCAGCGGAAGCGCCAACGCCTGCTCCAACAGACTACGCTGGGGAAGGTTGGTCCGCCGAGCAGTGCCGCGGGAAGAGTCTGGATCTCGAGGCGATCCACCAGGCCAGTTCTTGCGCAGCCAAGCCCAGCCCCGACATGCCTCCTGCATCCGGAGTCGAGCTCAGGGCACCTGCCGCTGGAATCATTCCATATGGAAACGAAACGGACGTCCAGGCGGTCGTCGTGAACACGCTCGCGAAACGCGTCGGCCTGGTGGTGACGCTCGGAGACGGATTGCCAGCGATGAGCTTCTCGAAGCTGCGCCGTGGCGGAAAGGAGGTCGAGGGAGCCTGCTCGTTCGGCGTGCTCACCCTCGCTCACAGCTTCTACATCGAACTCGAACCGTCCGGCGAACTCACCGTCGAAGGCACTCTCTACCCCAACGACACGCTCCAGGAAGAGTACGACGGCGCAGACTGCTCCCCGAAGCTACTTCCTCGCGGCAATGAGTATCAAGCCCAGCTCAGCGTCAGCGTGAACCGAGACCAGCTCACAGCCGATTGGACTTTTAAGATCAAGTAGCTACTTCTTGCCGCAGTCCGGCACCATGAGCTCGAAGTCTTCCTGCACCTGCTTCGCGGTGTCTCCTGGGTTTTCGAGCTTGTAGTAGGTCGCGTGGAGACGCTTCGCGTCCTTGCAGAGCTTCGCTTCCCCAGCACAGCGCGCCGCGCCGAGCAGCGCCATCACGCCGCCTTTCATCGCGCCGTCTGGCGGACCCTTGAGGGACTTCAAGGCTGCAGCGATTTCGTCCCCTGCCTTGACGCAGCCCGGACCGTCATGAGCCGCGAGGCTCGCTTGAAGGCCTGGCAACGCGCGCACCATGCGGTCCGGCGCTGACATGCCGCCACTCGTGGGACACTTGGCCTGCGCGTGCTGGTCCACCAGCGCGCCCAGCTGCGCGTCGCTCATGCGCGGCGTCATCGCCCCACGGTCCTGGGCGGCGAGCGCCTCACGAGCGAGCTTCTTGCCTTCGTCGCAGCGCCCCGCGCGCATCGTGCACCAGGCACGTACCATACGGAAACGATGCTCGCTGGCGCCGATGCTATCGGTGGCGTCCGCGCGCTCCAGATCCTGCAGGCAGCCCACGCCGTCGCCAAGAGCCTCTTTGCGTTCAGCGGATAGCCTTAGCATCATCGCGTTCATCTGACCCTGCGCCTTGACCGCCGCGGAGTCTCCTGCAGCAGCCGCTTGCTCCGGCGTCAGCCCGGCTGAGGTCGCCGCCGGGCGCACACCCGGGCGAACGGCGCGTGCCGTGAGTCGGATGGGTACCCGGCACTCGGTCTGAGTGTGAGTATCACAGCTCTCGAGCTTGCCACCGTGCTTCAGTAGCGAGTGTTCGCCACGCCGTTTACCCTCGGCGCCGAATCCGGCGACGTCGGCGTTTGCTTTCAGTTCTTGTTGGGACGCGGAGTACAGCTCGAAAGCGCCAAGGTCGTAGCTAGAGATGAAATGCGTCGCGCTGGAGCAGCGGTCATTGCCCTTTATTTCCTCGCGGTACACATCATCGCGCAGCGCCCGCCGCTGCCCGGCGACGAAGTAGCTCAGCTTCAGGCCACGATCTGAACTGACTTGGCCTCCCAAGGAGAGGGCGCCGAGTGGTAGCTTCGCGCTGAGCTCGGTCTGGTCGCGAATGTCGAAGCCTTCCCGAGTGCCGCTGGTGGCTTGGATTTGATCGTAGCGACCGTAGCGACCGTGCAGCGCCTCATCCTTGCAACCGTACAGCACTCGCAGCTGACAGTTCTCGAGCTGCACGAAGACGACGTCGTCCTGCGCCGCAGCTTCGAAGCTCGCGAGATCGGTCGCGTCCCACTCGACGACGAACAGTCGCGAGTCCCCGTCGGGTTGCAACATGCAGCGATCGCGACCCGCCGTGGTCTGATCCATGAGCGGCGCTTGTGGCTCAGCTCCCCCTCCCCCACATCCACCTGCCAGGAGACCTGCCGTTGCCACCAACGACAGCGCCCCACCCAGTCGGCCCCAAAACGCGCTCATCACGGCGCGCGGTGTAGCTCACGGACCGCCTGGGACAAACCGTGGCGACTTGGCCGCTGTAACCATGCGGCATCCCCACGTATCTCCCGGGATGCGCACGTCCATCCTGCTTCTTGCCGCCCTGGCCCTCGGCGGTTGCAACGAGTCCAGCTCCAGTCCGACCCCGGAGCCCACGAAGGCCAGCGCGAGCTCCCCGCTGGCGAACGTCACGGCGAGCCCGAGCAACTCGAGCGATGCTGAAAAGCCCAAGCAGCCCATGGCGAAGGAGACGAGTGACACGACGAGCGATCACCTGGGCAAGCTGCCTGACGGAGTCGGACTCAAGGTTGGAAGCGCGCTGCCGACACTCAAGCTGAAGAGCAGCAAGGACGACGAAGTCGACGTGAATGCGTTGGCGAAGACAGGGCCGCTGATGCTGGTCTTCTATCGCGGTGGCTGGTGCCCTTTCTGCAACTATCAAATTCACTCATTGGCGAAGGCCTACCCCGAGTTTCAAAAACGCGGCGTGACCCCCGTGGCGATCAGCGTCGACTTACCAAACGAAGCGGCGAAGACCGAGGCGAGCTGGGAGATCCCATTCCCCGTGTTGTCCGACCCAGAGCTCGTCGCACACAAGGCCTTCAACGTGCTCAATCACCTGGACGACGCGGGGCTCGCCAAGCTGAAGGGCTACGGCATCGACGTCGAGGCCCGCAGCGGCCAGAAGCACCACACCATCGCCATTCCCTCGATCTTCATCATCCATGACGGCAAGGTCGCCTGGGCCCACGCGGAGACCGACTACAAGACGCGGCCGAGCACAAAGCAGCTCCTGAAGGTGATCGACGACCTGAAGCTGAACTAGGACCGACACGAGTACGGCCAGGTAAGGCGTCGGCGCACATTTGTTTTTCGCCGCAGGCGAATGCCGATGTGGAAACTCACCGGCTGGCGGGGGGCGTGGTAAAAGGGGTACGGTGGAGTTAACTGCCGGCACACTCGTCACTCCTCAAATTCGTCTCGAGCGCATGCTTGGAGAAGGCGGAATGGGTAGCGTGTGGGTAGCGGAGCACCTGGGGCTCGGCATCCGCGTTGCGGTGAAGTTCATCAGCGAGGATCTCGGGAGCCAGGCAGACGTGCGTCAGCGCTTCACCCGGGAGGCGCGGGCGAGCGCGCGCATCAAGAGCCCGCATGTCGTCCAGGTTTTCGATACGGGAATGCTGGAAGACCGCGTGCCGTACATCGTGATGGAGCTGCTCGAGGGCCATGATCTGCGAGATCGCATCCGGCAACTGAAGCGCCTCCCAATCAACGAGGTCGTCACCGTCGTCCGTCAGGCCTGCAAGGCGCTGTCCAAGGCCCACGCCAAAGGCGTGATTCACCGGGACATCAAGCCGGACAACCTGTTCATCTGCGATCCCGAGGGTGACCCCCACGTGAAGATCTTGGACTTTGGCGTCGCCAAGTCCGACGACACGGATCTGGCGATGACCTCCACGGGAGCAGTAGTCGGAACGCCCTACTACATGAGCCCAGAGCAGTTGATGAGCGCCAAGCATGTCGACGTGCGGGCTGACCTGTGGTCCCTGGGGGTCGTCGCCTACCACGCGCTGACTGGGCAACGACCGTTCGAAGCGGAGACATTTCCGGGGCTCGTGCTGGCGATCGAACGCGGCGTATACCCAGCGCCGTTTGGCCGCCTGGGTGTGGGCTCGGCGGAGCTCGATGCCTGGATAGACAAGGCGCTGAATCGCGACATCAGCCAACGCTTCGCATCCGCGCAGGAGATGGCGACCGCCCTCGAGGAAGCAGCTGGTGTCCCGCGCTCCCAGCAGGCGTCGTTCGTCGATCTCGGCTCTTCCGCCGAGAACGAACCACCTTCTGCGATCTCCTACGCCGACACCGAGATCGACGCCAAGGCGCAGACCCACTCGACGATGGCGCAGTCCGTGACGGACAGTCGCGCCCTGGCGCCCCCGAAGCAGCGACGCGGCGGTGTGATTGCCGCGGTCGCCGCGCTTTCGGTCGTGGGCATAGCCGGCGCTTGGTTCGCGTTCGGCGGCCGCGGGGTGAGCGCCGAGCCGGTTCACTCGAGTGCCGCGTCAGTAGCCGAGCCGGGTGAGACAGCGCCCGCTCTCGACGTCAAGTCCGATCCCCTTCCGCAGGGATCCGCTTCGGTGGACACACCGAAGGTTCCGGAGCCCGACGAAGCACCTCCCCCCCAACCCGTTGAGAAGGCGGCAGAGGAAGCCAAGCAGGCAGCGAAGCCAAGCGCTCCCGTCAAGCCGTCCAAGGATCCTCCTGTGGCGCCCGCCAGCAAACCGACAGCGAAGGCCGGCGCAAAGCCCAAGCCTGAGCCCGCTCCCAAAGCGCCGTCTTCGAATCCAACACCAGACTACGGATTCTAGTAGCCTGCTTTCCACGATGATTCCCACGCGACAACACAGTCCCTGGAGATTCGCCGGTGCGCTCATGCTCAGCGCGCTCTTGATGAGTCAGGGCGCAACCGCTGAGCCCACTGCGGCCGAGAAAGAGACGGCGCGCTCCCTGCTCGGCGCGGGCCAAAAGAAGTTCGACGCCGGTGACTACGCAGGAGCAGCCAAGGCCTGGCAAGCCGCAGATGACATCATGCACGTGCCGACCACGGGCATTCGTCTTGGCAAGGCTCAGGAGAAGCTGGGCAAGCTGGTCGAGGCCCGCGATGCGTGGCTCGAGGTGGCGCGCCACCCCGTCGAACCCGACGAGCCCAAGGCGTTCACTGCCGCACGGCAAGAAGCAACGACACTGGCTGCTGCCGTGGAGAAGCGCATCCCGTCGGTGACCGTCACCGTGAGTGGCGTACCTGCTGATGTAGAGCTCGACGTATCGGTCGACGGCGTGAGCGTGCCCCCAGCCGCGGCGACGCTGCCTCGCAAGGTCAACCCAGGTGCGCACCACCTGAGCGTCAGCGCCCCGGGATATCTGATCCAGGAGCAAGACTTCACCCTCGAAGAAGCCGAGAGCCGCACCCTGAACGTCGAGCTCGCGCGAGATCCCAACGCTGGGGCACCACCCGTCGTGCCGCCGACGGAGCCCGCTACGCCCACGCCGGCGCCGACGCCCGGCCCCATCGCCGCGCCACCCGGGGACCCGCAAGCGGATAGCGGCGGAGGCAGCAGCACCTTGACCATCGTCGGCTTCACGCTGGCAGGCGTGGGTGTAGTCGTGGGCGGCGTGACGGGCATCATGTCAGCGACCAAGACCAGCGATATCAAAGCTGGCTGTGAAGGCACTCGTTGCCCCGAGGATTCACAATCTGACATCGACAGCGCGAAGACTCTGGCCACCGTCTCGAACATCGGATTCGGCGTCGGCATCCTCGGCCTCGGCGTCGGCATCCTCGGGCTGGTGATGGATAGCTCCGGGAGCGCTCAGCGCTCTGTGCCCCCTGCACCACGCGCCGCCAGGCGCGGGTTCACGCTGACTCCCGTGGTGGGCCTTGGCTCCTTCAACGTGCTGGGGAAGTTCTGATGGCGCGCCTGCGATACCTGGGTCCGGTCATCTGCTGCGCGCTGGTCGTCGCCGCTTGCGGCACCATCACGGGCTTGAACGACCTCGAGACGGACCCCAACTTAAAGAGCAACGGCGGGACAGCCGGTACCGCGGGGAATGCTGGCAGCGGCGGAACCGGAGCAACGGGCGGAACTGGCGGAACCGGAGCAGCAGGCGGAACCGGCGGAACCGGCGGCATCGTCTGGGAGGTCCCCGATGGCTGCGAAGAAGTCCCCTCGGTGGACAACATCGCCGTCGTGCTCATGGTGTCACGGGGCATGAGTTCCGTTGTGCGCACGAACGTAAAGAACGCACTACTGAAGGAAAATCCGCCCTGGCTCAACGGGCGCTTCGCCCTGGATATCCTACCCCAGGCAAACAGCCAGAGTTGCGGGGCTGCACTCGACGCTGATCACCCACTCGTGGGACCCAAGCTGGTCTCGGACAGCAGCTTCCGCACGGATGTAGAGCAGTTCTTTCAAGCCCTGTCAGCGGCACCAGGGCAGAGTGACTCGCCAGAGCAGAGCCTGCGGTACGCCCGCCGCACCTTCGAGCAGCACCCCGAGTACGAAGCAAAAGCGGCGATTCTGGTGACCGATACGCAAGATGAAGGCTGCGACTTCTCATGGAGCGCGGCTCATGCAACCGCCAGCAACATGTCCTCGAGCCCACCCTACGCGCGTACCTACGTCACCGCGTTCTCGAACTTGATCGACTACACGGCGGTGCTCATCGACACGGGCGCGACACTGCCACTTCAGGGAATTAGCGCCGACTTCCCCGACATGCTCGGCCTGGCGTATCAGGAGCTTCACGACTGCACGTTGCGATTCGACCACACGTCTCAGGCAGAGCTCGCGATGAACGGGCGCCGCGTACTCTTTACGCCAAACGTCTCCCAGTGCGTGTTCAATCAGGACGACGGGTACTATCCCGCAGGCGACGGAATCATCAACCTATGTCCCTTCACCTGCAACAAGCTGGTCCAGGACCGACGTGGACAAATCCCTCAGGCAGTGATCGCGTATTGCCCGGATTGACGGGGGCACGCGCCTGCCGATCCGGCGTATAAGCGGATCCGATGCTGCGATGGACCGCGTTCTGGCTGCTTGCGCTCACCGGCTGCGGTGGGTCACCACCGCCTCCCGACGCGCCCACGGATACGCGGATCCCCTCGGCAGAAGCGGGGGCCGAGCGCGAGTTGCCCAAGGCGCCCAAGACCGAAGAAGCCACGCTGCCCACGGCCTGCCAGCGCGCACACCAGAAGCGCCTCAAGGCCGCCGCATTATTTCCCCAAGGATACTCTCAGCGCAGCCGGCGGCTGGCGGAGCAAGCAGCCAAGCTGTGCGCGGATGAGCGCCAGCCGGCTCAAGCCCTGCTCACTCAGATCGAAGCCAGTGTTGCTGCCCTGCGCGGGCAGCCTGCGGCAGACCTGTGGTCAAAGTCTGAAGCTGCTCGCGCCGCGGGGGATCTGCCTAGCGCACGTCGCCTGGCTTCCGCAGCCAGCACCGCCTTCGCCAACGCGGGAACTCCGGTAGCCACCTGGCAGGGTGTGGCGCGACTACACGCCGTCGCCCTCTCGCACAACGGTGACATCCTCGCGGCAACGGATGGCGAAGGCAAGCTCCTGCTACTCGAGACGCGCACGCTCAAGCCGCTGCGTTTCCTGGAGGTCAAAGACGCTCGTGGCGTGAAAGTCGCACACTTTTCACCCGATGGCGCGCTCCTCGGCGTGCTCACCTCGGCGGGAGTCGAACTCATCGACACCAAATCAGGCGCCCGCAGACGCACGCTCTCCTGGGCGGGAGAACGCCTGACTCAGTTCGCCTTCTCCAAGGACGGCTCCAGCGTGTTCGTTGGGGGGGAGGAGAGCTGGAACGCAAGCGTCAGGCGCTTCGACGTCGCGTCCGGAGACTCTCAAGCCGAATACCAGATCAAAGAGGGCCGCGGCGTCGCTTCCCTCGCCGTGTCGCCGCGTGACGGGAACGTCGCCGTGGGCCTCGAGTCCGGCAAGCTCGAACTCCTGGACGGCAAGAAGCTGAGCCCCGTACGCGCGCTCGGGGACGAGAAGATCCAGCGCATTCAAGCCCTCGACTTCTCACCAGTCGGAGATCGACTCGCGGTGCTGTCCGGCAACACACGCCTGGACGTCCTCGACACGGCAACCGGCAAACGCATCACGGAAGCCAGCATCGATCACTCCTGGGGCGAGTCGATTTGCGGCTTCTCGAGCGACGGCTCCCGAGTGCGTGTGAATGGCGGCACCTGGGGCGACGCGTTGCTGGAGATCGACGCAAAGGACGGCCACTCGTTGAGCGCCAAGCGCATGCCCTCGCGGGACCAAGTGTTGTCACCCGACGGTAGCTTGCTGGTGGCGAGCGCGTCCGGAGGCAATGGGCTGTTCGTCGTGGACACCAAGGACGGCGAAGTCGCGGTCGCTAGCACCACGCCAGACGTACGCCTGGAAGGCATGGCGTTCACGGATGGCGCGTTAGCCTTGGCTCGCGAGTTGCCACGCACGACCGAGAGCCAAGTCGAGGTGTTGCTGGTTAGCGCGCGCAACCCCGAAGCACATTTCCTCACGGTACCCGGATACAAGGCGGAGCTAGCCTTCTCCCAGGCGGGTGAGCGCCTGGCAGGCCATTTCGGCGGCAAGAGCGTGTTCTACTGGGAGGTCACGGCGAGTGACAAGCGCCAGGATCTGCCCGACTTTCCCGAGTGGGTGAACGCCTTGAGCTTCAGCTCCAAGGGCGTGCTCCACGCCGCCGGCGGCCCATTTGACTTGAAGCTCGGCACGCTGCGTATCGGGAGCTCCAGCTGGGACATCCAGACCGTCGTACGTCACCAGACTGGCGGGCAAGCCGTCGCGCTGGCGAGTGGTCGCGCGGTGGTACGCCAGGAAGGCGCGCTGAATAGCTACGACCTGACGCTACGCAGCCCCGACGCGCAGGCGTTACCGGGCGGTAAAGACACGCGCGCGTTCGCGCTCTCGGGTGACGGCAAAGTGCTGTTCGTCATGTCGGACAAGGGCACCCAGCGCATGCAGCTCTTGGGTTCACAGCGCGCACAGCTCCTGTCCGGGCGCTGTACGCGGGGCCCCATCGCGGCCTCTCGAGACGGCTCAGTCGCGGTTGCTGCGTGCACCTATCACGAGGTCTCGCTATTCAAGGATGGTGACCAACGCACTGCTCAGCTCGAGGTGGACGACCTAGGTCTTTCGCCCAGTGGCGAGGTGGTTGCGATCAAGCGCGACAGTGTAGTGACCCTGCTTGGAAGTGATCTGACGCCGCGGGTCGACCTACGCTTCACCGAGCTTGGCGGCGCCGAAGCCACGAGCGCCAGCGGCGCGCTCGAGCTGCTAGGGGAGCAGGGCAAACAAGGGCGATTTTGCATCGTCGACCAGCGTGCCTACCCCTTCGAGCTGTGTGAAGATCAGCTGCTCCACGACGACCTCGTGGTGGACGCCCTGTTGCCGAACTGACTCCGCACGGCAGCGATGGTGGCGGCTTCGCTGCCTGATGGGAGCGTGCTAGCCTGCGTTCGATGTTGGGGACGCTGCTGGTTCTGGGGTTCACGTTTGCACTCAACGTGGGCGTGTTCGTCGGGTCGCGCTGGCTCGTGGCCAAGCTGAGCGGCGTGCATGGGCTCTCGCTGCTCGCCTTCGAAAGCGGCCCATGGGAAGACACGGGCGTCGCTCGCAGGTTGTTGTTCACCGCGGTTGGGCCCTTGGCCTGCTACTTCGCCGCGGCCGCCTTCTTCGGGCTTGGACAGCACGTCGGTGGACAGCAGGAGGCCACCCTCCGCGTGAACGTGCTGCCTGACGGGGCTGCCGCCAGAGCCGGGATCCTCGAGGACGACGAGGTCGTGGCATTGAACGAAACGCGAATTCAGGATTGGGCGCAGCTGGTCGAGGAAGTGCAAAGTCACCCGAACGAAGAGGTGACGCTCGTCGTCAACCGGGACGGACACGAGCTCTCCTTTCAAGTGTCTCTCGCTGACCCGCCGGTGTTGAAGGTGACGCCGAAGATGAGGCGCCGCGCCATGAGCGCCGGCAAGATACTCCGAACTTCTCTCGTGTTTCCCCTCGTGTTCTGGAAGGCCAAGGTCATGACCTGGATCGACCCGGAGGCGCTCTCTCGTCCGATGCGGATCGAGGACCCCGGTGAGGCGCCCGCTGGAGCTTATCTGTTCTACGCGAGCGTTCTCGGCTCCTGGGGTCTGCCAATACCGTTACTCGTCGCGTTCGCCTCGTTTCCTCGCAGAAATAACAAGGAGGCACAGAAGACCCTATGAGTCGTCTTGCAATCATCCTGGCCGCCACCGGCCTGCTCCTGGGCACGTCGCTACATTCCACCCACGCGAGCGCCGATATCCTGCCCCCGGGCTACAAGGGGGCGAAGGCGTCGATTCAGGTCTCAGCCGAGCTGCCGAAAGATCACGTGCTGGTGCTCGCGAACACCTTCAACGGCGCAACACCGCTGGAGCCTGGTAAGCCAAGCGACGTCAGCTGGCACCCACTCGCGGGTGAGCTCGAGCTAGTGCTCGTCAAGCGAGCCGACCTGAAGCAGCTCGAGAACCTCCCCCGCGAACAAGAGCCGCGCTGGAAGACCATCCGTCAGTACAGCACCTCCTGCTCGAAAGCATTCCGCGGGGTGCGCTCGATAAAGGCCAGCGAACCCTACGACGAGGTGCGCTGGTACTACGAAGCGGAAGTCAACGGTGACAAGTGCACCTCCAAGCTCGTGCGCACTGCGCATCTCGCGAAGGGCGAAGAGGTGCCCGCGCCGGCGGTGCCACCCAGCGCAGATGTTCCCAGCGCGGTCACGAGTGCATTACCGCAGGGAACCGATACTCCCTCACCCCCAAACAAGCCTGCTGCGTCTGGGGGATGTTCGGGGTGCGCCACGAGTCGTTCGGCGCCGGCGTCCGGCTGGCTGCTCGCACCCTTGTTGTTGCTGTGGCGCAGGCGCCGCTAGTGGGTTCGAGTCATTCGCGGTAGCCGTAGCCGCGCCAGTTCATGAGTACGTGTTCCCGCACCGGCGCGGGCCAGCCGTGAATCAAGTCCGAGCGCTTGGGGCGCTCGGATGCCGGAAAGCGATCTGCCAGCAGGCAGTTGTGGATCACCTTCACCGTCTTGAAGGTGTGCTTCTCGTCAGGATCCAGGAACACCGGCAGGGCGTTCTGCGCCTCATCCTTGAAGTAGATCTCACCGTGAGCCGGATGCGCCCGACTTGCGAACGCCCACACCACTTCATCGATGTTCGAGACGTCGATGTCGTTTTCGACGAGCAAGATCTTTGCGACGCCGAAACCGGCTTTCGAGGCAAAAATTGCGTCTCCTATGCGCTTTGCGAACGAGCGAGAGTCGAGTCCGGTGCGCTCGTACCAATCCGGTGCAGCCGCGATCACGAGCCAGTGACACGCGCTCTCGAGCACCATCCAAGACATCTCAACTGGTTCCCCGCGGGAACGCAAGAGGTGGAGGATCTCCGCCGCGTGGGGCAGGCCCCAGCCGGTGTGGTTCTCGTCGACAGGCGCGCCCGCCGTCGCAAACGGCAGGATCGGCTGGTGACGATGGGTGATGGCAGTGACGTGCAACACCGGCTTCGGCGTGCCTTTGTCCCCAACGTAGCCTGGGTACTCGTCCATGGGACCCTCCATCGCCGTCTCGTCCGGTGACACGAAGCCCTCGACGATGATCTCCGCAGTCGCCGGCACCAAGATCTCCGACGTCTCAGCCTTCACGACCTCGAGGGGCTCGCCAAAGTAGGCGCCCAGGAACGCCGCTTCGTCCATTCCCTCGGGGATCGGCATGCCACCGACGTAGGGCAGCCCAGGTTCAGTGCCGAGGGCAATCGCGATCGGCGTCGGTTTCCCCAGGGATTTCCACCGAGCGTGGATGATCCCCAGATGTTGGTTCGGCGGGATCAAGCAGCCGAGGCGATTCTTGTCGAGGAGCATCATGCGGTTGATGGACCAGTTGGTCCAGCTCCCGTCGGGCGTGCGCACGATGTTCAGCCCATAGGTCTGCAGGTAGCGCCCACCGTCATGCCCATGGATGAGCGGGGTCGGCAGGCGCAACAGATCGACTGCGTCCCCGAGCAGCGCGTTCTCCTTGCATGGCCCCGTGGCGACCTCGCGCGGCGGGATCAACGGGCGAGCACGGGCTTCGGCCAGGGCGGTGATGATGCCGAGCGGCGGCGCGTCCGCTGGCAAGCCGAGCGCGAGGTTCACTCTCGCGTACTTGTAGCGAGGATTCGCCGACAACCCACCGGGAGCTCCGAGAGCACGAAACCCGGGCTCGATGCCCTTCACGCGATTGAACAGCGGCGCCGGCGCGCGCAGATCCATCGAACGCCGCGCGATGGCTCCCATCTCCAGGTTCCAGTCGACCTCACGCTCGATCTCTTGCAGATCACCAATGGCTCGGAGGCGCTCGAGGAACTCACGCAAATCTCGAATGTGGTCAGGCATGGCTCACCTACGTTTTTACTCACGGAAATTTTTGTGACCGTCCCAGCGCTCGACGACGCCAGCGTCCAGGTCGAACAGATCGAGCGCCCTGCCCACGATGTGATCGACCAAGGCATCGATAGTCTGCGGGCGCGTGTAGAACGCAGGGACGGGAGGCATGATGATCGCGCCCGCCTCCGTCGCAGCCACCATCGCGCGCAGGTGGACGAGCGACAGCGGAGATTCCCGCACCAGCAGCACCAACCGGCGCCGCTCCTTCAACACGACGTCAGCCGCTCGGCTCAGGAGGTTACCGGTGGTGCCGTAGGCGATGTCTGCGACGGTCCGTGCGGAACACGGCGCCACGATCATCCCCATGGTGCGAAACGAGCCACTCGCGATGGATGCGCCGATGTCGTTGACCTTGTGCACGACCGACGCAAGCGCGCGCAGATCGCTAGCCGTGTAGTCCGTCTCGAACTCCCGAGTCATGTCCGCGGCGTGGGAAACGACCAGGTGAGTCTCCACGTCGAGGCTCCGCAGGAGTTGCAGCAAACGAACACCGAGGGCGATCCCGGTGGCCCCGGAGATCCCGACGATCATGCGTCGCGGACTCTCAGCCATGAGCTACTCCATGGCTCGGCCGAGCGCGCTTACTAGCGCGTCGACATGAGACAGGAACGGAGAGTGTCCACTCGCCAGTTCGACCGTCGGCGTCGGGGTCGCGCCCAGCAGCTTGGTCTGGAGCGAAGTGCTGACGGCCTTGTCTTCCGTGGTCTTGATGTACACCCGAGGTACCTTGCCGAAGCGCTCTGCGGTGACATGGATGGGCGTCGCCAGCGGAGCCAGCGGATCTGGACGAGCCTGCTTGCGCGCGAGCTCCACGTCAGCCGCCGAACAACCGGAGGCCAGCGCGGCGCTGAAGCCTTCATCGACAACGGCGATGACACCGCGACTCTCATCGGGTCGCAGACTCGGACCGAGCGCGGAATCGGCGTCAGAAGCCGCGTGCTGAAAGATGCTCTCGCCGTCACCCAGCAAATAGGCTGCGAGGTAGACAAGCCTCTCGACCTTGTCAGGGTGTCGCTCTGCCAGCTCCGACAGCACCGCGCCGGCCATGCTGTGCCCCACGACGACCGCCTTGTCCGCACCTGTTTCATCGATGGCTCGCGCGACGCGCTCGGCGTAGCCAGCAAGTGAGACTTGAGCGATTGGTGTCTCGTCCCGACCGTGCGCGGGCAGGTCCGGCGCGCTGACGTGATACCCCTGGGCGCGCAGCTTGTCCGCGACGCGATCCCAACACCAACTGCCGTACCAAGAACCGTGAACTAGAACGATGTGCTTCATGCCTTGCCTCCCGACTTCCGTGGGGCATCATCGGTTCAGAAGCTGGGTCGGGGAACCCCAGCTGCGCGCAGGTCGAAGGTGCACCAGATGAAACACGCCAAGGTTGATCTGAACTTGCTTCCGCTGCTGGATGCGATCCTGACCCACGAGAGCGTCAGCAAGGCGGCGCTCGAAGTTGGGTTGAGCAAGCCCGCTGCGAGTCATGGTCTCGCGCGCATTCGCGCGCAGCTCGGCGACCCCGTGCTCGTACGGGCGGGCCAGCGCTGGGTGCTGAGCCAGCGCGCGGCGGCAATGGCTCCGAGGGTGAACGCGGCCCTGAGGGAAGCTCGCCAGCTGTTGTCCTCAGATCAGCCCTTCGACCCCAAGCAGCTGAGGCGTGAGTTCCGTATCCACGCGACCGATCAGATGCTCTCACTGGTGGGGCTGAGGCTCGGACACGCGGTGTCTGACGAGGCGCCGAACGTTTCCCTGCGGTTTCTTCCTGTGGAGGCTGACGAGGCAAACGCTCTACGAACCGACGTCGACCTCTCGCTGGGAGTGTTTCACGACTTGCCCCCGGAGCTCCGGACGCAGACCCTGTTCGAGGATCGCTTCGTGTGCATCGCCCGCGCAGGTCACCCCAGGATCCGCGGTAAGCTGAGCCTCGAGGCCTTCACGTCCGCTCGGCACGTGTGCGTCGCTCCCCACGGCCGCCCAGGCAGCGTGATCGACTCCGCGTTGGCCGCGCGAGGCCTCGCGCGGCGTGCTCTGCGCTGGGTGCCATACTCCGCAAACGCCGTCGAGTTCGTCGCGGACTCAGACTGCATCGCGACCCTCTCAGAGCGCCTCGCGCAGTGGTCTGCCAGGCGCTACGATCTGCAGCTACTCACGCCACCGTTCGAGCTACCGCCGTGTGCTGGAACCCAGGTCTGGCACTCGCGGCTCGACGCGGATCCGGCTCATACCTGGCTGCGGCGACTGGTCTTCACCCTCACTCGAGAGTCGAAGACCAAGCGAACTCGGGCCTCGAAGTAGCCTTCCCGATCCGGGGCCACCATCGGCGAGGCGCAGCGTCAGCGGCGCGCGAGGGAGAGCCCGAACTGCCTGGTTCCAAGCACTTGCGAGAGCGCAACCCAGAGGATGGTCATGGGTTCGAGGTAGCGCGCTGAGCTGAGCGGCCCGGCGGCAACGGCGTCGAGCCCCACGTCAGCGGCGAGCGCGAGCACGGTGTTGCGGGCGTCGTCATCGTCGGCCGCGACGAAGTTCGTGGCGCGGTTGCCGCTGAACACGGGGTTGACCAGCACCTCGGCGCCTTGCTGATTGAACGAGCGCACGACGCGCGCGCCGGGCAGCGCCTGGGCGAGCTGCTCCGAGGACGACGTCGTGTGTCCGTACTGCAAGGTGAAGCCTTTGCCGATCGCGTTGGTGCAATCGATCACGACCTTCCCCTCCAGGCCTCCCATCGCGCGAGCGACCTCGATGACAGCGCCCGCAGGGATCGCGAACACGATCACGTCGCGCTCCTGTGCACCCTCGGCGATTCCCGAAGTCGTAGCACCAAGCGCGACCAGCTCCTTCACATCCACCGCGCTG
The DNA here is from genome assembly GCA_041389805.1 of Polyangiaceae bacterium. GTDB lineage: Bacteria > Myxococcota_A > Polyangia > Polyangiales > Polyangiaceae > JAHBVY01. The sequence continues at coordinate 20,921 of JAWKRD010000009.1, forward strand.
GGGTCACGGGTGACGATGCGCACGTCATGGCCAGCGTGCAGCCAGGCGCGCGCCAAGGCGCCACCGATGTTGCCGCTGCCGACGATCGCGATGCGCTGGCGGCTACCTGTCGCCTTCGGAGTCGTTTCGTCACCCTCCAGGCGACGCGAGAGCGTGAAACCAATACTCCTACCGTTTCCCCACGCAAGCGCCAGCTTGATCCACAGCATCGCGAGCGGCTCCGTTTCGCGCGCGCGGTGGAGCCCCTTCAGCGCGATCGCGTCGAACCCGATCTCAGACGCGAGACTCACGACCTTGGCGAGTGCCTCGGCGTCGTCACCCGCGACCGGCATGAACACACGCTGATCGCCGTATTTCGGGTTCGCCATGTTCTCGAGGCCCGTCGTGTTGAACGCTTTGACCACACGCGCGTTGGTGGCCAGCTGAGCGACCTGCTCGGCTCCGGATGTGGTGTGCCCGTGCGTCAGCGCAAAGCCGGGACCAATGGGGTTCGTGACGTCGATCAGGATCTTGCCTTGAAGGTCACCCAGCGCGGGAACCACTTCGGGGACCGCTGCCCACGGCAGAGTCAATGCGACGACGTCCGCTGACGCAGCAGCGGCCTGCAGCGTCTGAACCTGAGCGCCAGGATACGGCGAGCTCGCGACGTCACGCGCGCCGTAGACGATCTCGTGCCCAGCGTCTGCCCAGGCACGGCCGAGTGTGGTTCCGACGTTTCCCGCCCCAATGATCGCGATCTGCATACTGTTGACTCCGAAGCGATTCTTGCGACGGAGTCATGCCAACGGGAAGTGCAACCGCTGCAACTCGCAGCTGCAGCGGCTGCAACTTCTCTCACACCAAGCGTCCGCGCCCGCCGTTTCCGCACCAGCGTTTCCGCCGTTTCCACTCCCACCGAGTGCAGTCGAGGTGCCGCCAGCGCCGCCCGCTGCGTTTGCCGCCTCCCCAGCGCCGCCCGCTACTCCCTCACCCCCATTCCCCGCTTTCGATCGGACGATCCACAGCCAAGCAGGCAGAGAAGAATGGGCGAGGCACACAGAGAACAGCGCAGCACGGAAAAAGACTTCGGGGAATTCTCCTGAGTAAACTCGCAGCCCAAAGACGCTAGCATCAGCCGATTCAGGGTTTTGGGGGGAGGTAGCTCCAACGCTGACCGCAGGGCACCAAGAGTCACGCTCAAGTCTGCTCAGAGTGGTGCCACGCTGCTGAGGAAAGCTGAGCGCTTTCAGTGCTCGTGACCCTGGGATACCGTGTCCGCGCCGTCGGGATCTCTCGCGGCGAATCCAAGGGGGAAGAGCATGCAAGGTGGATACGGATACGGTCCCGCGTCGGGGCAGGCCAGCGGCTATGGAGTCCCGATGTCAGGCGGTCCTGCGGGACCTGCGCGCCCGGGCGGTGGCTACGAGTTCACTCCGGATCAAGACACCAAGCTGGCTTCAACGGGCACCAAGCTGACCTTCGCCGGCATCATGCAGATCGTCTGGGGCGTGGGACAGCTGTTGTTCTCTTGGTTCTGGGGACTGGGACAGTGGTTCTACAACCTGCCCATCTCGATCACGCTGATCGTGATCGGCATCCTGTTCATCGGTGTCGGCAACTCGTTCAAGAAGATCTCGAGTACCCAGGGCAATGACATCGAGCACCTGATGAGCGCCGTGAGCAAGCTCGGCGGCCTGGCGGTCGTGCAGATCGTCGGCTTCATCCTCGCGATGATCCTCGGGGCAGCGATCGTCGTCTTGGCCGTTTTCCTGGGTGTTGCGATGCTCGCCGCCGGTGGGTGATCGAGTTGCCGCGCGGCATTGCTAGATCAGACCGCACGGTCCGTGGCCATCACGATTCATGTAAAAGCAGTGGCGCGCGATGTGGAGGGGAATCTAAGCTGCGCCCGTGGTCTTCGTAGACGAACTGAAGCGAGGCGTTCATGGAGTGACGTTCGAGCCTGGGGAGCTCGAGGTGCTCAAAGACGGTGAACGCCTCGCGGTGTTCGTGCACAAGGAGACGGGAGCGCTGTGGGCAGTGCGTACGCACGGTGTTCCCGTTCCGCTGGGACGATGATGTGTCTGCGTGGCGGCGACAGGTCGAACGTCAGGCGAAGGGAATGTTTCTCGAGCAGTGGGCGCGTCTCGCAGGCGAGCGTGAGGGGGAGGGAAAGCCGCGCACCGACGACCCCACCTGGTCGCCGATCATCGAGTGCGAGCGCATCGAGATCGACGACGAACCAGTCGCCAAGATCCTCCACCGCACCGCATATGAACCGGGTCTGGAAGCGATCAACTGCCGGCTCTTGATCCCTATCGAAGCAGGGACCATCGAGCTCGTGTGCCAGACGACGGACAGGCTCACGGGAATGCGCGAGACGGTGCTCATGGCTGGGCTGATGAGTGAGTCGGATGAACTCGAGCATCCAGGACAGGCCTACTTCGACGACCCGAAGCACGACGAGACGTTCAGCGATCATGCGCTGAGTCGCAGCCGCCGCGAAGTTGAGCGGGTGTTGCGTTTAGGTGGCCTGAAGATCTCAGGCACAGTTCAGGCCCCGCGAGGAAGAGTCGACCTACCGGACTCCGCGTGTTCGCTCGTTCCACCAGCGCGCTTCGCCCCACTACCTCCAGCTGCACTCGACATGGCGCCGAGCATCTCCAACCTGGCTCGCGTTTCGCTGTCGTCCATCGATGGCCAACCAATTCTACTTTCCGTGTGGCATTTAGATCATTGCGCGGTCCCTCCAGGTGACAAACAAGCGCTCACCGAACTCGCTGAGGCGATTGTCGACGCTTGGGAGAACGAGGGCAGCACCGACATTCGCTTCCAGGCGCGCGCCCTCAAGCCGCGCGGCGACTTCTCAGCGGAGGTCGAGGCGACCGTCGACTTCAAAGTCCGAGGCGAAAAAGCCCGGGACGTACAACGCTGGCTCGCAGACGCGCGAGGCTCGGTCTGGCGCATCAGCGCCACCGGCCCAGTGCGCTCCTTCTCCAAGAAGCAGGCGCAGGCGCTGCTCAAAGAAGTGCGAGCCACTTTCGAGGTGTACGACGTCGAGCCACCGGCGCCGCCGCCAGTCAAAGAGAAGCGCTGGTGGTGGCCGTTCTAGACCGGGGTGTAGACTCCGCTGGGGAGGCAGCGTTCGCGTTTCAAATGCCTTCTGGAATTCCGGCGTTGCTACAAACCCAGTGGTCCGTCTTGTGGAGGCAGATCTGGTCGGTACAATCCGCATCCGAGCTGCATTCGTCTGCGCCCGTTCGACAGAACAGCCCATTAGGCGCAACGGTCGTGTCGGTAGACAAGCCGCATTGCCTACCACCGCAGTCGTCAGGACCTCGGCATTCGGCAGGTATGCACCGATTGGGGTAGGCGCCAACGGTGTACACATGGCCGTCTGTCTCGTATGCGATCGAACACAGACAGACCTCGTTGGCACCACAGTCAGCGTTCGACTGGCACTCCGGTGGGTACTCCGGTGGGAACTGGGTCGAGCCCGGACAAAGATCACCCCCGAGAACATCTACGCGCTTGAAGGAACGACCGAACGTCAACCCCTCGCAGGCAAGTGCGGGCGCCTTGGCATTGGGGTCCAACACCGACGAACTGGCCAGCTGGTAGAGTTCGGTCGTGCATGGAGACCCGCTAGAGCCCCCAGCACCGCTAGAGCCCCCAGCACCGCTAGAGCCCCCAGCACCGCTAGAGCCCCCAGCCCGGGTTGACGCACCGTCGGCGGAACCGGCGTCACCCGAGCCGTCGCCACATGCGGTCGCGAGAAACAACAGAATCAAAGGGAGCCTGGTCATGTCAGTGATCGATACCGTAGTACGTTTTCTCGCGCTCCCTACTCGCGTGCTTCGGCTTGGGTGAGTTCGTCGAGGCTCAGAAGGCTCTTCGATGATTCCTCACCCGGCTCCCCGCAGGATTCACTACGCGCTTCCGCGCGTTCGGCTCGCAGGGGCTCGCCGACCGTGGTTCTCACTGGTCTCCGTCCAGTTCGAATCGACCTCGACCTGCACGGAGGCCAGCCCCGCTGGCCGGAGTGCAGTGAGAGCCACGGTGCGCGCGAACGCGCGCATGCGCCGATAGGCGCAAGTGAACCTGCGAGGATCACTAACTCGCGTGGGGCGCCACCTGCTCCGGCCGCGCAGCGGCCTCGCGAGTGGCGCGCCCCGCAGGTCACTACGCGCTTCCGCGCGTTCGGCTCGCAGGGGCTCGCCGACCCTGGCTCTGCCTGCACTCGTCCAGCTTGCTGGACTGTGCACTGGGGTCGACTCGAACTGCACGGAGGCTAGCCTCGCTGGCCGGAGTGCTCGCCACGGTGCGCGCGAACGCGCGGCATGCGCCGATAGGGCGCAAGGTGAACCTCGGCGGAGCACAGCCTGCGGGGAGGCAGCTCGCTCCGGCAGCTTCGCTGGCCTCCGCGAGCTGCGCGCCCCGCAGGATTCGAACCTGCGACCTGCGGATTCGAAGTCCGACGCTCTATCCAGCTGAGCTAGGGGCGCATGTCGTGGAACGCCACGACAGGCGGGATAGTGTTGGGCAATTCGCGTTTGGTCAAGGCTTTGCGATCGCTCTGGCAACCGGAGTTCGGCTGCCCGATCCTTGGTCCATGGGGTGGGTAGCACGCGCCTTGGCGCTTTTTCCTGTGTGTGGCCTGGCGCTGATCAGCTGTGAAAGTGCCCCCACGCCGGAGGCGCATGACCCTCCAGCCAGCAAACCCGGCACGCGCCTGAGCGCGATCGTGCTCGAAGTCGAGGGTGTGCGTACGCCGCCACTGCGCTGGTTCGACAAACTGTTGAACGTCGAGTGCGACTTCTATGAAGCAGGCGACAAGTATCGCTGCCTGCCTGATTCCGCGTGGATAGTCTACGCCGACCCAGCGTGCACCCAGCCGCTGCTCGAAATCGATGACAGCGTTCCAGACTACACGCCGGTCGTGGGGCTCGGAGACGAAGCCTTCGGTCACTGCGGAGAGACTCTCGAAGGCAAACCCATCACCCTTCGCGCGTTCATGGCGGGCAAGTCGCTGCCTCCCCAAACGGTCTATGGTCCGTTCGACTGCGAGCCGAGCGACTCGTCTCAAACGCTCCATGAGATCGTAGAGGAGATGCCGATGGGTCGCTTCGTCTCCGCGAAGAGCGTACGGGTGCCCATCGAAGGACGCTTCGACGGCAAGGTCCTGTACGCAGATGACGGGGCGCGGGACTTCTACGCCCTCTACGACAAGCAGCTCGGCACCGACGTGTCCGCTTGGCTCGGCGTCTATCAACCAACGTACACCGCAGACATGGTCGACGGCTTCAGTGACGAAGCCTGCACTCAATCACTTGGGCTCGTCGGGACGGGTTGCAGCGCCGAGTACGGCACCCAGAACTTCGAATACGATGGTTGCACAGCCACCGCCGACCTCTGGAAGCTTGGCAAGCAAGTCGCGGACCGCGGCTATCTGCAGGCGGGCGACGACAACATCTGTCAGACCACCTACTACCCGGCCTGGGAAGCGAAGAAGCAGGTACCTTGGAGTTCCCTGGTGGCCGCCGATCGGCGGGTGGACGGCGACGGTCGTATCCGTACGGTTTGGGACACGGCCGTCGGCGGCAAGAAAGATCTGCGCTGGGGAGGCTTTTACGACGCCAACCTTGGGACAGATTGCTACCCGACACGCATCACCACCGGTGTTTCACGTTGTGCACCCCACAGCGCCTGGAGCTGGGAGTTCTTGGACTCAACTTGCTCGACACCGATCGTCGACGAGACCGGCTGCGTCGACGTCATGGAGTCGTTTCGGGGGCAGCAGGAGGGCTTCTTCCGCGTCACCGACACGGTGGAGATCGACCATCACTATGAGCAAACTTACAGCGATGGTTGCCAGCGCGTGGAAGATGAAGGCGGGAAGTCTGTGCTAGTTGGTGGTGCCAGAATCCCCTACGAGAACATGGCTACGTACGTTCGGTTGACCCTCGACGAGGACACGTTCTAGCGCCCAGTTCACTTGGCGCATGAACGTTCCCAGGTAATAAATGAGCGCACACCAGTGTGTCGTGTCCTCCCTGCGCGAGCAAGCTACGCTGTATCCCCTACCATTCCCCGTCGACCGTCGAGGTGAACTACAACCGTTTCCGCGACTCGGAAGTTGTAGCCTGCCACTGACGACGCCATCCGGGTGCGGCACTGCAAAGATCCGCTTCGCGTGGGCTCCGCTTACAGACACGATTTACGAAGTCAAGGGGTGGAGCAGCTAACCGAGAAGCCTACTCGGTAGTGAACGGCGTTTGCACCTCGGAGCCACAGGAGACTTTTTCAGCTACGTGCTGACCCACTCACCCCAGAAGACTTTGCCGAGTTTCCGGGAGGTCATCGAATAGAGTTCTCAAAGCCCGCAAGCGTGTCGCAGGGCGGAGTCAGGAACACCGCTCGAGCGCGACGCCTGGTACGACACGCGCTGGGAAACAGCGTGCGACTACGGCATCGCGCCGGATGGCAAGGCGCGCTGTCTGCCAAGCGATTTTCGCAACGTCCGATGGACGGATGGCAGGGTTTTCACGGACCGGGAGTGCAAGGTCCCAGCAGTCCCCGTTGATGCTTGCGATCAACACATTCGCGTTGCCTGGGACGGCAACTCGAAGGAGCGCTATCGAGTCACGGGCACGCGAACGATCGACGAGTCTTACGAGCTGAACGCAGGCGTCTGCGTTGCCACCAAGCTCCCGAGCGAGGTGTACTCTCTGGAGCGGATCGACCCCAACGAGTTCGTGGAGGTCAAAGAACTGATCGAGTAGTAGCCTCAGCCTTGCTTCAGCAAGTAAGGCTCCAGATCGGGCCGCGCCTCTTCCGTAAGGAAATGTTCCGTCACGCGCATCCCGGCATCTCGCAGGAGCTTCAGCCCCGCTCCACGATTTCGGGGGTGAGGATCGATGAGCGCGACGTAGACTGCCCCGACTCGCCTCGAGATCATCTCCCTGGCGCACGAAGGCGTACGCTGGTGAAAGGAGCAGGGCTCGAGGGTCACGAACGCGGTGACATCTTCCAGGTCGCCTGCTACCTGACTCAGCGCCATCGGCTCGGCGTGGTGCTCGAACGGCGGCTGAGTGAAGCCGCGCGCGATGACCTGCCCATCCCGCACGAGGACGCAGCCAACGGGCGGATTCGGTAGGCAAGCGGGCAGAGCGCGTTTGCCCTCGGCGATCGCCGCGCGCATGAACACCTCGGCGGTCTCGACGTCGAGCTCGGGCGCCGTGGGGACGATGAGTGTCACGGGGCAGCCTGTTTGTCGTCGGCAGTCAGCCCGTACTCGGCAAGCTCGAACACCACCTTGACCCCGTCGGTGTTGCTCTCATTCTTGACCATGGCGTTGATCGGCACCTTGGTGTGATTCCAGACGCGTCCCTTGGAGTGGATGTTCATGACCTTGAAGTCGAAGTCGCGATAGTAGCAACCCTTGAAGTCGCCGGCGGCCACCTTCACGTCTTCCTGCGGCAGGCCTTCCAAGCTGTCAACGGCCAGCGCAGCGAGCTGCCCGCCAAAGCCCTTCATTGCGGCGCCAAGCATCGGACCACTGAGGGTGTGAGTCTGACCCGTGGGCAGCGTGACCTTGGCCTTCTCGACCTTGAAGTCCTTGGACGCACGACCGTTTTTGAAGTCAATCAGGATGCTCACTTCTGCCGCCTTGCCGCCCGGCTGATCGATCTGGATCTGGATCCAGAACGCGTTGCCCTCCTTGCCAGTGACCCGGTACGAGACGTCCCCCGCTGGCGCGCCGTCTCGCGTGGTCTTGTAGCGAGTCCATTGCCCCACGGCAAAGGGCAAGGGCGACGTGCCGGAAGCATCCCCTGCCGCTTCGGCGGTGGGTGCTCCGCTGCTGACGGCGGCAGCCGAGCTGGACGCCGGCGTCGCTTCACCGCCGCCTCGCAAGTCGTCGACCTTCTTGCACCCGAGGCTCAAGCCGAGCAGAAGCAACAACAGGCCACCAGCGCGACGCGCTTTGCGAGGAGAAATAGCTGGGTTTGATCGAGAAAGAGGGGTCAACATACCTATGCGCGTAGCGGCTTCGCTTAAACATCGCAAGGCTTCGGACTATCCTTGTGGGGATGCCCCAGAGGATCACGCGTTTGTTCACGCTGAGCGCCGCCTTGCTGAGCGCCACGTTGCTCGTGCGTTGCGTCCTCCCCCCCAGCTTCGATGGCTATGAGTCAGCCTCGGGCGGCGTTGGCGGCGTCGGAGGAGCTGGCGCTGGAGGCACCGCAGGCGCGAGTGGGAGCGCCGGCGTATCGGGAAGCGCGGGCACTTCTGGCGCTGCGGGAACCGGCGGCATCAGCGATGCCGGCAGTGATGCCATGGACGGCGGCATCAAGCCTTGGGGTGCGTACTGCGAGAGCAGCGCGGAGTGTGGAAAGGACCTGTTCTGCACCAAGGACATGTCGACGGCTGGGAGCTTTGCGCTCTACGTCAATGTGAACGCGCCGAGTTGCGCCTCGGCCTGTGACGCAGCCGAGCCAGGCTGCATCGGCCCCAACGGCAAGACGGGGTCGTGCGTCGGCGTGGGCAAGAACGGAGCCTGCATTCAGCAGTGCGACGTCGAGTTCGCCGGCTACCAGTGCGTCAGCGGCAACCAGTGTTCCGCGGAGTGGAGCTTCAGCGGCTTTGGTGTGTGCAGCATCAAGTGCAAGGCGGACTCCGATTGCAGTTACATGGACGAGGCGACGAAGTGCCGTGCGGATGGGATCTGCGACTTCAGCGCGGATCCACAGCCGCTCGACGACTGCTCCCAGGCGGACTGCAGCTGCTATCCGGATCCGTTTGCGACCAAAGGCACCTGCCGTATCCCCTGCGAGAGCGACTCCGACTGCCCCACGCACGCCGCATCGGGCAAGCAGATGTTTTGCCCCATTTCGACCCCGAACCAACCCGCGTACGGGTTCTGCATCATTCCGTGTGACAACCCCGGCGCAGCCGACCCAGCCTGCGACCCCCTCGGGCTCAAGTGCGCGACCTTCGAAGGCAAGGACGGCTGCGCAGACCCCGATGCGTTGCTCTAGTTCTAGTTAGAACCGCAGGCGATAACGCAACGTCGCGCTGCTGGGTCCAGCGGCGACGTCGATCTGGTTCGAAGAGTCGTGGGAGAGCCACAGGTAGGTCCCGCCGACGAGACCGATCCCACCGACCACCCAGGAGATCCACGAGACGGTCGCGAGCTGCTTGCCATCTGCGACCAGCGAATCTCCCTCGGCGTCACAGCGCTGGTTGGGACAGTGGTCGTCTGCCTGATCTCGCTTGGAGTGCGCCATGCTCGCGGTCAGCGCGCCCGCAATCACGCCGAGCACACCGATGCCGCCGACCACGATCGCGAGAGTTGGAGGTCCAGCATCGTCGGCGCCCGTATCCCCAGGGATTTGCCCCACGGTTGGAGGTCCTGCCGAGAGGGCCCCACCCGGCATCGGCTCGGGGGGCAGCGGCTCGGGTAGCGTGAGGGTCAGCTCCTGCGCGCCGCGTTCAGCAATCTCGAACTCGACCTCGCTTCGCCCCCCGTCTTCAGCGATCACCACGATGCGGTGCTTCCCCGGATTCACCGGGATCGCCACACCGAGGCTCGCTCTGGACACCGCCTCACCGTCCCGTTCGACCCGTGTAGATTCCGGGGCGTTTGGGGGGAGGAGCAAAGTCAGGCGGGGTAAACGCGGCTCCAGCGCGGCTGCACGCTGCTTCGCGATGGGAATGCGCTCGTCACCAGGGCTCATCGATGCCGCTGCCTCGAGGAAATGCGCCCAGCTACTCGCGAGCTCCCCCGCCTGTTCTTCGCAGAGCGCTAGGTTCAGGAGCGTCCCCGACGCGTGCTTCAGTCGCAGGCTCGCCCGCAGCTTGGGGCACGCCGCCTGGTAGTTGCCGGACTTCATGTCATCGCGCGCCGACTGAAACAGCGCGGTCGCCTCGGCTGCGGGGTCAGCGCGTCCCACGCTAGACGCGAGCAGCAAGCCCGTACACGTCGCGAGGACACTCATCACGCGCACTGGACTTGGCTCTCGAAGTCGCGGCATCAGTACTGGCGGTCGAAGGGGTCGGCTTTGGGAGCCGGCGGCGGAAACGCCGCGCTCGGCGCAGCTTCAGCGGTAGCACGCCCCGTCGGCGAAGCGGTAGCCTTGACTGCTGGCCTGGCCGTTGGGGCTGGCTTGGCCGAAGGCGGACTCAGCTTCGGACGGGGCTCCGCCACGGAAACGCTTGGCGCCGGGGGCGACGCGCTCGGCTCATCCGCCGGTGCTTCGACGCTGGGCGTCGGTGCCTGGACTTGCGCGGCGGAGACCAAATCCGCGGGCATGCCGTCGCTCTGCTGCGCAGAGGGTCGCGACGACGGGATCGTGCTCGAGTCGCCGCCAGGATAGCCAAACGCCAGGAACAGCGCGCCGCCGCACACCACCGCCGCAACGGCGATCCAGGGCCAGCGTGCTCGCGCTTCAGGGGCACCACTCGGCTGCGTCTTGCTCAGCGTGGCGCTCGCCAGGGTTTCGCTCGAGGTGGGCGCGCTGGCGGGCAAGGTGAGTGACTCATCCGTCGCGGGCACCAGGCTCATGGGCAGCGATACATCAGGCTCGCTCTCAGCGAGCGCGGCTCGCAACGCATCTGCGAAATCAGCAGCTGACGCGAAGCGGTCCGCCTTGTCGAACTTGAGCGCTTGATCGATCACCTGAGCTAGCGCTGGAGGCACATGCGAATCCACGCTCAGGAGCTCCGGAGCTTCGCGTGTTGCCGCGTGGATCAACATCAAGTTCGCGTTGCGCGCTTCGTGCACATAGCGGCCAGTAATTGCGAAGAAGAGCGTCGCCCCGAGCGCCCAGACGTCGGTGCGCGCCTCGACCTCTGGCCAGTTCGCTTCTGCTTGCTCCGGCGCCATGAAGGCCGGCGTCCCCATGGCGTTGCCAGTGAGGGTGACGCTGCCAGCGCCTTCCTCCACCAAACGCGCGACGCCAAAGTCGAGCAGCTTGGTGCCGATGTGATGCCCCGACTCATCCTCCAGAAGAAAGATGTTGTCCGGCTTGATATCGCGATGCACGACGCCTTTGGCGTGGGCGGCGTCCAGCACTTCAAGCACGTCACAGGCAATCCGCACGAGCTCTGCGTACTCGAGCGCGGGCGCTCTGCGGAGGCGAGCGTCCATGGACTCCCCATCGAGCAACTCAACCACCAGGTAGGTCGCTTTGGTGTGGGGGTCGATGTCGTCATCCAGGACGCGCAGCGCGCCCGGATGCTCGACGGTGTTGGCGACGTATCCTTCCCGACGGAATCGATCGCGCATCGCGAGCTGCATCGCGAGCTGTGGGTGGAGGATCTTGATCGCAGCGCGGCCGCGGTTGCGATGGGTCGCCGCGTAGACCGCCGCCATGCCCCCAACGCCGAGCAGCTCATCCAGGCGCCACTTTTCGTTTAGCGTGGTGCCGACGCGTTCGGTGGCGATGGCCAGCATGGCGGGATCGGTGTTCACGGGGAACCGTGAGTATCGCCTGGTGGCGCTCGGTCGACAGCCCGACGCGCAGACTCAATGGAAAACGCACGGATACGGTGTATCGCACCTCTGCCCACATGCTGAAGACCTAGCAAACTGCGGGAGATTGCGGATGGAAAGTCTCGCTCACTGAGTCCCCCCCGAGCGCTTCCTCGCAGTGCTCCGTTTCCCCACAGTCTGAGTCCAGTCTGATCTCTTCTTTAATCCGCAACTCGCCTGGGGACTGACCGACCGTGCCTCACATATGCTGAGTGCGCGCGGTGACAGAACGTCTGCTCGCGCCTTTCTGAGGAGCACGCCATGAGTGGCCCAATGACGTTTCAGGTGAACACGGGTAACCCCGATCTCGACCAGCAGACGCTGGCGCAATACCAGCAGAGCTACGCCGCCCAGGGCATGCACATGACGGCGCAGCCCATGCCGAGCGGCGGCTTTCAAGTGACCGTGACGCCCGCTGGCGCCGGTCCCGCAGCCGCGCCCAGCGCGCCTCCGTCGAACAAAGGCTTCGGGGCCACGATGCCGCTCGAGGCAGTGCCCGAGGCTCAAGCGATGCTGGCCGCGGCACACGCAGCACAACAAAGCCAGCAAGCTCCGTCAGCGCCACCCGCGTCTCCCCAAGGATACGCCCAGCAGGCGCCCGCTCCAGCTCCGGCCGCGCAGTGGCAGCAACCCCAGGCTCAAGCTCACGCACAGCCCCCAGCGCCCGCACCTTCACCCGCGTACGGTCAGCCACCGGCGGGCTACGGTCAGCCTCAAGGCGGCTACGGTCAAGCGGCGGGGCAAGCCGCAGGTGGCTACGCTCAGGCGGCGGGCGGCTACGGCCAGGCTGCAGGCGCATACGGCGCAGCGATGGGCGGCGCAATGGCAGGCGGCGCGATGGCAGGCGGCGCGATGGCAATGGGCGGCGGAGGCTTCGCGCCTGCCGGTGCCCCAGGGCAACAGCAGCAAGGCGGCATGGTCAATCAGATCGCCCAAGCCGTGGGTGCGCCGGCCCTCGGAGTGCAGCGCTTGCAGTACCTGCGCAAGGTGTACGGGTTGCTCACGGCGTCCGCCTTTGTCGCAGTGATGGTCGGCTTTGCCGCGGTGTCGCTGGGACCGACGCAGACGATGCGTTCGCCTGAAGGGACGCTGGTGCAAGTTCCGATGCTCGTCGGAGCCATGCTCGCCAACCCGACGCTGCAGTACATCGCGTTTGGTGCCTTGTTCGTTGGCACCATCGTCGCTAGCTGGTTCAGCAAGGTGAAGTACCTCAACATAGCGGCTCTCATGGGCGTCGCGGCGCTGATGGGGCTCGAGATCGCACCAATGGTGTTCGAGGCGCAGTTCTACGCTGGCATGGGAGCCACCATGAGCGCCGCGCCAGTGCGCGATGCCTTCTTGATGGTGCTCGCGGTGTTCTGCTCGATGACTGCCTACGTGTTCGTGTCACGCAAGGACTTCTCCTGGCTGTGGAGCGTCGTGTGGATCGGCTTCGTGGTGGTGTTCATCGGCGCCATCATGGCCGTCTTCCTCGGTAGCGAGCCGTTCAGCCTCGCCATCGCCACTGCCGGCGCGATCCTCTCGACGCTGACGCTGCTCTACGTGACCTGGTACATCTTCCGAAAGAGCGAGATGGATGACGCGGTGGGCGACGCCCTCGCGCTGCTCGTCCAGTTGCGAAACCTGTTCATGTTCCTGCTGCGTATCTTCATGTCGAACCGCTGAACCTCCTCAGCCACCCACCGCCCGCTCGGCAACGCCGCGCGGGCGGTCGCTTTTTGTGCCCGAACTCACACCGATTGCGGTGTCGCCATGGATGCACGACAACATGCGCCATGGCGCACGACGGGGACACCAAAGCGAACGACGACAGCACGAAGAGCGACGGCGAAAAGAAGCCGCCGCCCAAAGAGGAGAGCCACACCACGGAGCACGAAGTCTCGATTCGTGGCGCGCGCATCCCGTACAAGGCCACCGCGGCAACGCTCATCTTGCGCGACGCAGAAGATGAAGCGCTCGCGAGTATTTTCCACGTGAGTTATCTGCGGGGGGAGGTGGCGGACGCTGCTGCGCGGCCAGTGACGTTCGCGTTCAATGGTGGGCCGGGCTCCTCAGCCATGTGGTTGCACCTGGGTTGCCTCGGGCCTCGCAGGCTCGTGATGTCAGACGCCGCTGCTCCTCTCCCCCCACCCTACTCGATCGTGGACAACGAACATTCGTTGCTCGACCTCACCGATCTGGTGTTCGTCGATCCCGTGGGCACGGGCTACAGCCGCACTCATGGCAAGACGAAAGCGAAAGACTTCTACGAGATCAAACGTGACGCTTCGTCCCTGGTCGAGTTCATCCAGGCTTGGCTCACGAAGCACAACCGCTGGAGCTCGCCGAAGTTCTTGGCAGGGGAGAGCTACGGCACGACCCGAGCTGCGGCGATTGCAGACGAGCTACTGCAAGCGGGCGTAGTGATGAACGGCAGCGTGATGATCAGCAACGCGATGCACCTCGGCACGCTGGTGTTCGAAACGGGCAACGATCTGCCCCACGTGCTGTATCTGCCGAGCTACGCGGCCGTGGCGGCCCATCACGGCGCCGTGAAGCCACCGAACGATGACCTCGAATCTTTCCTTACGGAAGCGCGTGAGTACGCCATCGGAGACTACGCGCGGGCGCTGCTCCGGGGCAACCAGCTGCCTGCGGAGGAGCGCACTCAGGTGGCGCTCAAGCTCTCCTACTTCACCGGTCTGAGCGCCGCCTGGATCGAGCGCGCAGATCTGCGCATCGAGATCGGGCGCTTCACGAAGGAGCTCCTGCGTGAACGGAATCAGGTCATCGGTCGCCTCGATGCGCGCTACGTCGGCACGGATCCGGATCACGTGGGAGAGCTGCCCATGGAGGACCCGAGCTACATTCAGCCGCTGGGTCCCTACACGGCGACGGTCAATCAATACCTGCGGCAGGAGCTCGGTTATCCGGATACACGGCGCTACGAGGCCATCAGCTTGAAGGTGAACGAGAGCTGGAGCTGGGCAGACGACAAACGCATGGGCTACCCCAACACCGCCGAGCATCTGAGGCGCAGCATGCTGATGAATCCGCACCTCAAGGTGTTCTTCGCGAATGGCATGTACGACCTGGCCACGCCCTTCTTCGCTACCGAGTACACAGTCTCGCACCGGGGTCGCGAAGAGCACATCCGCGCCAACATCTACCAGGCGACCTACCCTGCCGGACACATGATGTACGTGCATCCGCCGTCGATGGAGCGCCTGCGAGACGACCTCGAGAGGTTTTACCGCGCGGCAATTCCTAGCTAGGCCAGGGGGCTGGACTGGCTCAGATGAACCACGTCGCACCCCAGACCACCAGGCCCAACACCACCAAGCTGACGTTGCCAGGGCCACCCTTGGCGCGGCGGTCGAACGCATAGCCAAGCAACGCGAGCGGCCATACGCAGACGCTCGCCGCCAGCCAGAACGGCCACGCGAGGCCTGGCCAGCGGCGTCCGTCGTAGACGATGAGCAAGGTGACGATCAGCCAGATCACGATTTGCGCTGGCACCTCGATGATCGGGATCAAGAGCCCCAGCAACGCGAACACTGGCGGCGTCACGGCCATGATCGTCCCAACGGGATCCGGCTCTGCGTCACTCAGGCTCACTGGGCGTGAGCATACACCAGGCCTGCGTTACACGCCGAAGTCGATGTCTGGGCCCACCGGGACGATACCCGTCGGGTTGATGGTGCGGTGACTCGCGTAGTAGTGGCCCTTGATGTGGTCCAGGTGCACCGTCTCGGCGACGCCGGGAAGCGCGTAGACGCGGCGAGTGAGCGCCCAAAGATTCGGGTAGTCCACGATGCGGCGGCGGTTGCACTTGAAGTGCCCGACGTAGACAGGATCGAAACGCAGCAGCGTGGTGAAGAGGCGAATATCTGCCTCGGTCAGCTGATTGCCCACGAGGTAGTCGTTGCCTCGCAGCATGTTCTCCAGGCGATCGAGCGCGGCGAACAGGCGCTCGACGGCGTGCTCGTACACGCTCTGCTTGGTGGCGAAGCCGGCCTTGTACACGCCGTTGTTCACGTCGTCGTAGACCCACGCGTTCACGGAATCAATTTCCGCGCGTAAATTTTCAGGGTACAGGTCGAGATCGTTGCCAGCGAAGTCCGCGTTGAACATGCGGATGATGTCGGCGCTCTCGTTGTTGACGATCGACTTGGTTTGCTTGTCCCACAGGATCGGCACCGTGACGCGACCCGAGTAGTCGCTCTTGGCGAGGGTGTAGACCTCGTGGAGCCGCTGCTTGTGATTCTCGTGGTCTGGGTGCTCGGCGTTGAAGACCCAGCCTTCTTCCAGCATCAACCAGTGCACGACGCTCACGTCGATCGCCGCTTCGATTTGCTTGAGCTTGCGCACGATCAGTGTGCGGTGAGCCCAGGGGCACGCGTAGCTCACGTAGAGGTGATATCTGCCCGGCTCGAAGGGACGCGCGTCGGGTCCACTTCCAACCCATTCACGGAAGCTCGAGTCGTGCCGAACGAAGTGGCCTCCTGTCTTCTCCGTGTCGTACCATTCGTCGTGCCACTCACCGTCGATCAAGAGTCCCATCAGCGTCTCCTGGGATCAGCCTAGGCTGCTTCCGTTGCGAGCGCACCCATCCCTTGGTTGCTTCCGGGGAACAGTCTGTTCGTGGCTGAATCGCGCTACTTTTCGTGACCGCTGCGCGAGGCTGGCGCCCCGGTCAGCGCTGGGTCGTGCACCTTCACGGTGTCGCGACCTGCCGCCTTGGCAGCGTAGAGCGCCGCGTCTGCCGCGCGGAACAGATCCACCGCAGTCCTTCCGTGGTGCTCAGTGCTAGCCACACCCATGGAAGCCGTGACTCGTCCCAGTGTCTGACCTTCGTGGCTGATCTCGAGCTTGCCGATCTCCTTGCGCGTGGCCTCGGCGCGCTCGTAGGCTGCGTCCGCAGAAGCCTCGGGCATCACCACGACCAGCTCCTCTCCGCCATAGCGGCACACCACGTCCGTCGCGCGGAAGCTGGTGCGGAGGAGGTGACTCACCCCCTTCAACACCTGGTCCGCTGCGGCGTGACCGAAGGTGTCGTTGTAGCGCTTGAAGTGATCGAGATCGATCATCACGACGCTGAGCGGCCGCCCGGAGCGCGTGCTTCGTGAGAGTTCGCGCTGAAGTGTTTCCTCGAGGTACCTCCGATTGTAGAGCCCCGTCAGCGGATCGCGAGTCGCCTGCAGGCGCAGCGTGTCGCGCAGCTTGAGGTTTGCGAGCGCAAGGGCGATGTGCTCGCCGACGCTGACCACGATGCGCTCTCGGCTGCGCAGGACACTGGCGTGCAGGTGACCATCGCCAGCTTGGTTGCGCATGTGCAGCACCCCGAGCGCCTCGCCCTGGGCCATCATCGGGATGCAGGTGTATTCGCTCGGGCTCCGCAAGTCCGCGTGATTGCAGGCAGGCGCCAGGCGGGACCCGCCGTAGCGGTGACTGCGGCTTCGGCGCAGCGCCCAGCAAGCCTCGCTACTGAACTGCTCGGCGAGGCCAGGCTCATCCCCCCACTGCGCTACGAGCTGAACCTGGGTGCGGTCAGTCCCCATGACATAGACTGCGCCCGGCTCCCGGCGAAAGATGCGCCGGCAGTAGCCGCTCACGACGAAGTAAAACTCATCGGTGGTCACGCAGCTCTGGAGCAGATCGCCCATCTCGGTGATCAGTCCCTCCTCCTCAGCGCGCTCCTCCATCGCAGCGATGCTGCTCTGCAGCTCCGCGTTGTTGTTGCGAAGCTCCTCCTCGATCCATTTCCTCTCGGTAATGTCCCGAGTCGTCTGCACGGCACCGCTGACCTCTCCGGTCTCCGAGCGCAGCGGGAAGCAATCGACCACCACGTAGCTGCCAGCTTCAACCGGGGTGCGCAGCACGAGCTCGGCGCCGTCGACCCGGGTGCCGCGGAGCGCGTGCTGGAGCGGTGTATCCAAAGGTGCCACCGTCTCCTCCGTGCCGGGACGTACCAGCTCGAAGTTCGCGAACCAGTTCGAGGGAGCCTGGCTGGAAGTCAGCATGTAGAGGCGCCTTGCGGCCTGATTTGCATACACCAGCGCACCTGCTGCGTCGCAAACCACCACGGAGTCGGGGAGCTGCTCCAGTGCCGCGTGGAGTAACCCGCTCTCCAGACGCGCCTTGTTGAGATCCACCACGGTGTGCGCTCCGGTGCTTCCCGGAGGCTGAGACAGGGCCATTGCCATACCGCGCTGAACGGCGCCGAAGGGACTCGTCTTGAGCCCCGGCAGTAGGTCTCGTAGCTTTTCTGGTTTCCGACGGTGTCTTGCCGCCCAAACCTCCAGGAAGGCTTTTTTGGGGGGGAGGGAGCGATGGCTGAGCCGGAAGTGGCCGTTGCGGGAACTACCAAGCGATGACCGTCGTTCAACTCAAGCCAAGCGCGAACGCAAGCCACCAGGGTGGCGCGCGGGTGCGTGCACTGGCTGAACGACTAGATGACGCAGCACTCGTCGGCGCTATTCAACGCGGCGACCGCGCAGCCGCCGGAGAGCTCTTCGATCGCCACGCTCCGCGGGTGCGGCGCGTGTTGGTGCGCGTGCTCGGCAGCGACCCTGATATCGCTGACTTGCTGCAAGAGGTGTTCGTTCACGCGTTGCGCGACCTGCCCAAGCTGAGTGATCCCAACGCCCTCGGAGGCTGGCTCAACGCGATCGCCGTGAATCTTGCCCGGCGCACGATTCGTAAGCGCACTCGCTGGCGCTGGCTCCGACCAACGCCACCCGAAGAGCTGAGCGCCGTACCAGTCGACGGGCATGACGAAACCGGCAGCGAAGAACTCGTCGCTGTCTACCGCATCCTCGGGGCAATGCACGCCGACGAACGCATCGCCTTCGCGCTGCGCTTCATCGAGGGCATGGAACTCAAGGAGGTCGCAGCAGCCTGCGATGTCTCCTTAGCCACTATCAAACGCCGTTTGGCGCGCGCCGAGAGCTACTTCAAAGAGCGCGCAAGAACTGACCCTGCGCTGCAAGAGCGCATCGCCAAGAGCGAAGGGAGGCAAAAATGACAGCACTCCGTCGCCTCGGCGAAGAAGTCGCGCGCCAGCAAGATGCAGTCGGCGCTGGTCGTCCGGAGCTGGTCGACGCAGATCTCGAGCACGCTCGCCAAAATTTCCTGAAGGAAACGCAAGCCCCTTCTCGACGTCCTCCGCGCCTGCTGTTGTTGGCCGCTGCAGCCTTTACGCTCGGCGCGCTTTTCTTCTTCCTGCGCACCCCAGAAAAGCAGCTCAGCTGTGAAATCGTGAGCGCGGGAAGGGCGTGTCAGGTCGGCGAGTGGCTCCAGGCCAGCAGTCAAACGCCCCTCCGCTTCAGCGAAGGCACCACTGTGCTGCTCGAGCCCGGCGCTCAGGCCCAGCTGAAGGCCATGAATCAGCACGGCGCCGACGTCACTCTGCAAGATGGCAGAGCCGTGGTCAGCGTGAGCCATCTGACGGGCGCGCACTGGTCCTTCGCTGCGGGCCCCTTCGAGGTGGAAGTCACGGGCACTCGATTTGACCTGGAATGGCACGACTCCGAGCAGCGGTTCTTGCTGGTGATGCAAGACGGCAGCGTGCTGGTGACGGGACCGACTTTGGGTGATGGTCGCACGGTGGTGGCGGGCCAGCGCCTCGAGATTGATCTCAACGGCAACACCAAGCTCTCGCCAGAGGGCAGCGCCGCCTTGAACCGCACCGTTCCGCCCGCCGCGGAGAAGGAGCAGCTCGATGCCGGAGCAGCGAGCAAGGATGCCGCACCGACTGGCTCCGCTACCAAGCCGGGCAGCGCAAAGCCAGCGACCGACGCCGGCCCGAACCTGACTTGGCAGGCGCTCGCGCGCCAAGGTGAATACAAGCTCGCTGTGCAGACCGCGGAGCGGGACGGCATCGACACGGTGCTGAACTCCGCGTCAGGCGGTGACCTGCTCTTGCTGGGAGACTCAGCTCGCTACGCCGGGCGCGCGAACCTAGCGCGCCAAGCCTACCTCACCGCTCGACGGCGCTTCCCGGGTTCGTCGTCCGCGGCGATGGCAGCGTTCTCCTTGGGCCGATTCGGGGGCGGCGACGCGCTCAGCTGGTTCCAACGTTACCTCGCGGAACAGCCATCTGGAGCGCTCGCCAAGGAAGCGCTCGGCCGCATCTTGGAGCTGCAGAACTCGGGAGGAGCGGATGCCGCAGCGCTGAGTACCGCGCGTCGCTACCTGGCCCAGTATCCTTCAGGCCCTCACGCTCCGCTGGCCCGCGCCGTCGTGAATCGCGCCGCGGCGCTCGCAGATGCGGGCAGCGAAAAGCCTGCGCCAGCGCCCGCAAGCAGCGGAGCCGCAGCTCCTGCACCCTCGGCGGGCGAGTAGTAGTAGGTTCTACTAGCGTGAGGGGCGTGCGCACCATCGTCGGACTGCTGAGCCTGGTCGGGCTGTGCTGCGCGCTCGTGCTGCCGGGGCTCGACGCACTGGCGGCGCCCGACGCCGCCGATGCTCCGAAAATTGCGCCCCGCATCCTGCTGGTGGTCGAGGGTGAGCCGGGCGCGTTGTTTCGCCGTCTGCAGGCCGAGCTCGAACAGCTGGGCTTCAATGTCCGCGCGGAACAACAGGGCGGGACGAGCCTCGCCGAGCGAGCCGGGCGTGTCGGCGCCAACGCCGCGATTCGCGTCCCTCGCTCGCGCAAGGCTGTCGAAATCTGGGTAGCCGATCCCGAAGGCGACGCTTCCGTGTTGAAGGAAGTGGTGATCACTCAGGAGCGACCAAAGAAGGGCGGCGCAGACGACGCTGTGATCGCCACCCGCGCGGTGGAGCTCCTGCGAGCCAGCTTCCTGGAGATCCACCTGGAGATGCCGGAACCCGCGCCGCCGGAGCCGCCGCCCACCGAGGCTTCAGACGCGGGCGTCGATGCGGAATCCAGCGCCGACGCCAGTGACGCCACAGCGCCAGCACCGCCGTCTCGCGCGACTCCGACCCCGGTGACCCAGCGCTCCCTGCCAGCGACACCCAATGATTCCTCCCGGCAACCGCTGCCGCTGAGCGATGGCAGCGAACTTCGGCTCGTGGGCGCGGTCGCTGGTAGCGCGAGCCCGGGCGGAGTGCCCGCCGACGGCCACCTCGCGCTCGGTCTGACGCTAGATTTTTCGCAGCACCTCGCGGCATCTGGCTTATTGCTCACGCCGAGCATCTTCAGCGAAGTCAGCGGGAGTGAAGGGTCCGCCGCGGTGCACATGAGCCTCGGGTTGCTCGAGATCGCTTGGACCGGCGGGGCGCGCCTCGAGCCGGTGCTTGGCGCCGGCGCTGGCGTTGCCTGGTTGATCACGAGCGGTGACGCCGCTGCCGGCTTTCAGGCCCAGTCAGACGCGAGCCTGGTCCCCATCGGACTGTTGCGCGCCGGCCTGGGCTGGCAACTGAGTGACACGTTGCGAGCAGCGCTGGACGCTCGAGTCGGCGCGGCAGCGGGCCGCGTCAGGGTGCGCTTCGACTCGAGGGAGGTCGCCGAGTGGGGGCGCCCGTTGGTGCTCTTATCCGCAGGGATCGAGGTGCGCCTTGACTGAACTTCGGCGACGCCTCGCGTTCGGCACGGCGGTGGTGCTAACCTTGATCGCCTGCCAGGACACCGATCTCGTCCCACTGACGAAGCTCGGCAGCGGAGGTAGCGGGGCGACATCAAACGCTGGAGCCGCCGGCTCAGCGGCTGGATCCGCTGGGGCCAGCAGTGCTGGAAGCGGCGGCAGCGGCGGCTCAAGCGGTTCCGCGGGGAGTGGGTTCGGCGGCAACGCTGGAGGTGCCGCAGGAGCCAGCGGGAGCGCAGGCAACGCAGGCAGCGCTGGAGCAAGTGGCGCAGCTGGCAGCGGAGGCGCAGCTGGCAGCGGAGGCGCAGCTGGCAGCGGAGGCGCAGCGGGCAGTGGAGGCGCAGCGGGCAGTGGAGGCGCAGCGGGCTTGGGCGGCAGCGGCGGACTCGCTGGCTACCAGCTGAGCGTGCTGGGAGGAGGCCTCATCTTGTCGCTGGGTCAGCCGGGGGCGGTGTTGAACGGTCTCGAGACGGAGGCCTGGAGCGACGGCACGAACACCTGCCAGCTGAACCTGACCGTCAGCAACGTGAGCTTCACCTCTGGCTGTCCGACCTGCGACTGGGGCTACGACTTCGACCTGCTCAACGCCAACATCGTGAGCGGCGACTGCTCCCCACTCAACTACAACGCGGGTGATGCTTCAAAGCGCGGGCGCGAGCGCTACGGCATCAAGAGCATCGACGCGCAGAACGCCGAGCTGTGGCGCTTCACGGGCAGTTCGTGGGCCCAAGTAGGTACGGTGTTCTTCGGCGGCGATCCGACGGACGCCAGTGACTTTACCTGGAAGTGGCCCGACCCGTAGGTATTGCCTCGCGGCAATAAACTGGTGAGCACGCTAGCGAAGCACGCCCCCGGAGCGCGGTGCGATGTACGAGTGCCCCCACGCAGCACCCTCCCCCCAAGAAACGACACAAACCCTCAAACGTAGCTCACTCAGCCTGAATTTTCGAGGACCGAGAGCGCCCACCACGTCAAATAAATTTCATCCGATTTTGGGCTGTTGGGTGAGCCGTCTCCAGGCGGTGAGGGCACCTCTCTCCTAACCGAGACACGCTTCCGTCGAGCGGCGGCGGTCTGCGTTTGGTGGTTCGCGCTGGCGGCCTGCGCTGGCGGTTCGCGCTGGTGGTTCGCGCTGGCGGTTCGCGCTGGCGGTTCGCGCTGGGTGTTCGCGCTGGCGCGAGTCGATTTGCTCGAAGGTGTCGATTTGCTCGAATGCATCGTTCCACGTGAACGAGTTGCGGACGTGCGTCTTCTGTTTGGAGGGTCAATGAAACTTCGTCCTGAATTACTTACTGATGGTCAGCCTATTATTTCCTCACGGCATCGCTTCGCACGTTCGCGACGGCTCGTTTGCGCACTCAGCGCGAGCCTTGCCCTCGTCGCTTGCGGAGGCAGCGACGGCACCACAACGACTGCCAGCGGCGGCTCAGGCGGAGACAGTGCTGGTGGCTCCAGCGGCAGTGGAGCCATGGGTGGTAGCGGCGGTGATGCTGGAAGCGGCAACGCTGGTTCCGGCGGCACTGGCGCAACCGGCGCGATGGGTGGTTCGGGCGGTGACGCCGGAGCGGGTGCAGTTGGAGGCAGCGGCGGAGCTGCAACTGGCGGCACCGGCGCAGTAGGTGGTACCGGCGGAGCTGCTGGCGGTGCCGGAGGCACTGCAGGGATGACGAGCGGCGGTACCGGTGGCATGGCCACGGGCGGTACTGGCGGAGCCACGGGAGGAACCGGCGGCGCGATGAGCGGCGGCACCGGTGGCATGGCCACAGGCGGTTCCGCGGGGATGTCGACTGGTGGCTCAGCCGGCATGGGCACCGGAGGCACTGGTGGAACCACGGGCGGCACTGGTGGAACTGGTGGAACTACGGGTGGCACCGGTGGAACGGGTGGCACCGGTGGCACGGCAGGCGCGGGTGGCACCGGTGGAACGGGTGGCACGGCAGGCACCGGTGGAACGGGCGGGACTGGAGGTGCGGGCGGGTGCACGATTGCAGGCAGCACGCGCACGAACCTCGCGCGCGCCGCAACGGCAACGGCGAGCTCGACCTTCAGCGGCTACAGCGCGGCCCGGGTCAACGACGGCAATCGCAGCCACAACCTCGGCGGCTCAACGAGCTGGTCGAACACTGGCAGCGTGCCGTCTTGGGTCGAACTCGACTTCGGAGCCCCGAAACGCTTCGGACGGGTCGATGTCTACGCGACCACTGGCTACATCCTCCAGGACTACGAGGTCCAGTACTACAACGGGACCTCATGGATCACCATCACTGACGTAGCGGGCAACGCGAGCTTGATCGCGACGTCTACATTCCCCGCGGTAACGGCTCAGCGCATGCGCATCTACGTGCTCAAGGGCTCCACTTCGCAGCCCGGCTACGCGCGCATCAACGAAATCGAGGTGTACGACAACCAGGCGTTGGACGCGACCGGCAGCGCGTCGTCGACCTACTCTGGCTACAGTGTCGCCAAGGCGCACGACCGCAGTCGAGGCACGGCCTTGAACGACGGCTGGACCAACGTAGGCAGCCTGCCAGCGTGGATCGAGTTCGACTTCGGCGAGTGCCGTCAGGTGGACCGCGTGGAGTTCTTCGGCACCGCAGGCTACGTCGCGAGGGACTACGACATCCAGTACTGGGATGGTTCCGCGTGGCAAAGCGCTGCTGCGGTCACTGGCAACACCAACGTGCACAACGTGCACTCGTTCAACCTCATCGCGACCGACAAGATCCGCCTCTACGGCACCCTCGGTCCCGCGAACCAGAGCACGTACGTCCGGGTCAACGAGCTCGAGGCGTACTGAGCAGAGGAGCCCATCAAGCAGCAAATCCCAAACAAGTAGTCGGATCGAGACGCCCCGGGGGTGGTGCCAGGCCACTCCCGGGGCGCCCCCATTTGAGTTCCGTTGGCGCACGTCAGGCTCTTTTCGGCGCCCACTCACCTGCCGAAAGCAGCCATTTTTTAGCTGATTTTGGGGGTGAGGCGCGACGGGCCTGCGCTTGTTCTCCAACCGCGCTTGACAGGGTCTACAGGGATGATACAAGCCGCGGTCCCAACGGGTCATTAGCTCAATTGGTAGAGCAGTGGACTCTTAATCCATTGGCTGAAGGTTCAAGTCCTTCATGACCCACCCTTAGCCGCGCGAACGCGCGGCTTTTCTTTTTCAGGACTCTCTGACCTCGACGCGACGGCCTTGGCCGGCGCGGGATCGAGAGGACGAAGCGGCGCACAGCCGGAGCAACGCGGAGCGCGGGCACGCCCCCACTCCGTTGGGCGGGCACGCGCGGTGCGAGAACTGGCGACGCGAAGTGTCGCGAGCGAAGCTCGCGCAGGCTCCCTCGGTTTCAAGTCCTTCATGACCCACTATTGCGACGCTGTTCAGCGTCACCAGAGATTCAGGACTCTCTGACCTCGGCAGCCCGAGCATAGCTCGGGCAGACTGCCTCGGTTTCAAGTCCTTCATGACCCACCCTTAGCCGCGCGAACGCGCGGCTTTCTTTTTCAGGCGTTCGAGAAGCGCTGGACCACACCGCTCCACCCGCGCTCGTCGTGGCGCACCTCGGTGTACGCGCCGCTGGTGTAGCGATCGATGATCGTGCGCCAGAAGCGCGTGGCGTCGATGTTCT
Organism: Polyangiaceae bacterium; assembly: GCA_041389805.1. Taxonomy (GTDB): domain Bacteria; phylum Myxococcota_A; class Polyangia; order Polyangiales; family Polyangiaceae; genus JAHBVY01. The sequence goes on from JAWKRD010000009.1 coordinate 45,577, forward strand.
CCGATCGCTGACGCACCTCCCACGGGACACGGAACGTGTCGAAGACCGCGCGGGCTGCGGCGTAGCCCACACCCTGCTCGCTCCAGTCGTAGCAGTAGAGCTGCATCAACTGCTCGAGCAACGGGCGGTCCGCCATCGCGGCGCGATCGAGCGAAAGGTTCGGATTGCTGACCAACTCGAAGATCTACTTCTTCGACAGCACTTCAGTGCCTAGGGCGCTACCCGCGGGTTGTGCCCACTTGCCATCCAGCTTGCTTCCGGACACGTGATACAGCACGGCGCCCGCGCCCTTGCCTGCTTCTCCCCAACCGACCACGAAGGTTGAGCCATCAAGCATGCCGACACCGCTGAAGGTGCGGTCGGTGAGCTTCCAAGTCACGTTGTAGGTGGCGCCGTTGGGCTTGATGGTTACGTCGCCGGTGTAGGGCTTGCCATCACTGGCGTTGGTCCCAGCGGTGATTTTGTAGCTGCCGTTGAACCCCGCTGGACCATCCAACGTCTCGGTGCCAGCGCCGGAGTCAGCGGCCGTCGTCCAGCGCCCGGTGAGCTTGCCGCCTTCGACCTTGTAGACGGCAACCCCGAACTCAGCCGCCATGCCCCAGCCAACGCCAAGTACATCGCCCTCCATCAAGCCCACCCCCTTGTACTGGGAGCCGTCGGAGATCGACCAGGTGAGCTTGTATACGGCGCCGCTCTGGGTGATGGCGACGCTGCCCTCGTAGCCCCCCTCACCCCCGGGATTGCTGGCAGAACTGATGGTGTACGTTCCACCTACAGCTGCTGCGCCGGTCGTTCCCGGCACGGGTGCTGCCGCAGGCGTCGTCGCCGGGGGCGCCTCCTGCTTGTCTTTGCACGCGAGCAGAGCCAACAAAACCAAACATGTCCCGAGTCCAGCAACTCTACGCATAACCCCTCCAGTTGAAGGCGACGAACCGACCCCGCCAAGCTACAGCCTCTGGTTACGGAAAGCCACTGCTTCGAGTCGGTTGATTCCACCTGATAGTTCCCGCCGTCGAGAAATGCCGTATTTCCTCGTGGCAACATGACAGTTCGTCTCGAGTAACCAAGCCCGTGCCACCAGCCCACTCATCCCGCACCTTCGCGCTCACCGGCCTTGCGATGCTGGCGTTCGCCATGAACTCGGTGCTCTGTCGCTTGGCCCTCACGCGAACGCGCATCGACGCAGCAAGCTTCACGGCAGCCCGCCTGAGCTGTGGCGCACTCGTGCTCGCGTTGCTCATCAGCCTGAGCCGGAAGCGTCGCGACGGTGGACAGCCAAGCTGGATTTCCGCGGGCGCCTTGTTCGCCTACGCGGCTGCCTTCTCGGTCGCGTATCTGCGGCTTTCGGCAGGTGTTGGCGCTCTCATCCTGTTCGGGGCCGTGCAGCTCTCGATGACCAGCTGGGGTGTGCTTCGCGGCGAGCGCCCCACCGCGGTCGGCTGGCTCGGCCTGGCGCTTGCCGTGAGCGGGCTGGTGGTCCTCACTCTCCCCGGGCAAGCCGCACCCGATGTGATGAGCGCGAGCTTGATGGCACTCTCCGGTGTTTCCTGGGGGATCTATTCGTTGCGGGGGAGAGGACAGGCGAACCCGACATCGACCACCGCGGGGAACTTCATCCGTAGCGTTCCGTTTGTCGTCGTCATGTGGCTGGTGAGTCCGCACGCCAGTCACCCGACCGAAGGCTTGCTGCTGGCGGCGCTCTCTGGAGGCCTGACCTCCGCTGGCGGCTACGTGCTGTGGTACGCCGCCCTGCGGGGGCTGCTGGCGACGCAAGCTTCGGTGGTGCAGCTATCAGTGCCGGTTCTGACTGCGGCGCTCGGAGTGCTCTTGCTGGGAGAACATATTTCCCTGCGGCTTGCCGCAGCGGGCGCGCTCATCCTGAGCGGCATCGCGCTGGCGATCCGCAGCCCTCAGCGGCGCTAGATCTGCGGGTAAGCCTGGACGCATAACCTACAATTCCAGGCTTTCCGCGGCGAGCGTGCATCAGCCAGGGAATCGTGACATGCGAGCACCAGCTGGAGCAGACCTCCGCGTACAAGGATCGCCGCGCCATGGCTCGCACCGAAGAGACTCACCAGACAAAGCCCACGGGCCGCAACGACTCAGCGACCCCGGTTGGCCCAGAGCTGATCGCGGTGCTTACTTGCAGCCAGCCTCGGGCGGGTTCCTCCAGGCACTCGCTGCGCGGAATCACCCGCGTGGAGATCGGGCGCTCCAGCGAACGACGGATCACGCGCCAAGGCACCACCCTGCGACTCGCCTTCCCTGACGTACGCCTGTCCACGCACCACGCGCGACTCGAGCTGGTCGATGGCAGCTGGTGGTTTGAAGACGCAGGTTCCACCAATGGGAGCAGCATCAACGGTCGCAAGGCGTCACGCTGTCCGTTGAGTGATGGTGACCTCCTCGAGCTCGGGTACAGCTTCTTCTATTTCCTCGAGGCAGCAACCGTGGGCGGTCGCCCCGACGACCAGTCAGCGTCTGACCTCAGCACAGAGCCTGGCCTAGAGACGCTCCAGGGCCCACACTTCGCGAACCTGGCGCGCTTGATGCGAATCGCGGCTTCGCCGGTTGCGATTCTGCTTCGAGGAGAAACGGGGACAGGTAAGGAGGTCCTGGCGAGGGCGATTCACGTGCTGTCCAACCGCCCGGGTCCCTTCATCGCGGTCAACTGCGGGGCAATCCCTGACAGCCTGCTCGAGTCGCAGCTCTTCGGACATCAGAAGGGTTCGTTCAGCGGAGCAATTCGCGACGAGCTTGGCTTCGTGCGCAGCGCCAACCAGGGGACCCTGTTCCTGGACGAGGTGGGTGATCTACCTGCTGCCTCTCAGGCAGCACTGCTGCGTCTGATTCAAGAAGGCGAAGTGGTCCCGGTCGGCTCTGCGAGGCCCGTGAAGGTTGACGTCCGTATCCTCTCGGCCACCCATCAGCCGCTGGAGGTGCTGATGGAGTCAGACCGTTTCCGTCGGGATCTGTTCGCGCGCCTCGCGGGCTTCGTGCACACCTTGCCACCCCTGCGAGAGCGTCGCGAAGATCTCGGCCTGATCATTGGGCGCCTGGTGGAGGGGCTGTCGACTCCTGTTGACAGCCTGAAGCCCGAGGTCGCGAGGGCCTTGCTCCGCTACGACTGGCCCCTCAACGTGCGCGAGCTCCAGCAGTGCCTCGCGACAGCGTGTGTGCTCGCCGAAGGCGGCGCGATCAAGCTCGACGACATCCCACCAGCCGTCGCAGAAGCCGCCTCTCCCTCGTGGCGGAGCGCGGAGATCAGGCGCAGCAGCTTTCCGCCTGGCGCTGCCCTGTCGTCAGAGGACGCGAACCTACGGCGAGAGCTCGTGGGTCGCCTGAGCGCTAGCGGCGGAAACGTCAGCCAGGTCGCGCGCGACATGGCGAAGGCTCGCCAGCAAATCCAGCGCTGGATCCGCCGCTTCGGCATCACCCCGAACGAGTATCAGTAGGTATGCGGCGCGTCGTCCTGCTCATCCCGCTCCTCGTCGCATGCAGCTCGAACGATGAGCCCAGCAACACAAACGGCGGCACTGCTGGCCACACTAGCGGAGGAGCCGGTGGCACTGCCAGCGGCGGCACGAGTGGTAGCGGCGGCACCAGTGGCAGCGGTGGTAGCGGAGGCTCCGCGAGTGGCGGCAGCGCAGGCAGCACCAGCGGCTGCCCGGCACCCATCACCGAACCGAGCTGCAACGCGACTACTGGACTCACCGCACCTCTGGCTGATTGCTCCAGCGACAAACCGTGCGGCGCCCTGGCCACCGCGCTCGCACCGCCGGACTGCCGCACCACGGCTAGCAGCCGCCCGGCATTTGACGACAACCCACCGCGCTCGTTTCCCGACGGTATCAGCGGCGCGACGCGCTATGCGTGCGTGTTCGCTCCGGCAGACGCAGCGTCTGTCCCTCGCCCCCTCCTGCTCTTCTTTCACGGCAGCCATGGCGACGCAGACAACCTCTACAACGACACTCTGCTGCGGCAAAAGGCGGAGAGCGCCTCTCTTAGCGAGACGGGTCCCGCTGGCTTCGTGCTCGCGTCAGTCCAGGGTCGCAATACCCACTGGGTCGGCGTGAACACTCCGGGCTCTCACCACGACTACTACTATCGCGATCTGGCGTCGCCGAGCTGCAACCCCGATGTGCGCAACGCGGACACCATCGTGGACGGCTTGGTGGCGGAGGGCATCGTGGACCCGCAGCGTATCTACGTGAGCGGCTGGTCCAACGGCGGCTTCTTCGCGGCGCTGTACGCGATCGGCCGGCACGAGACAGCGACTCCGGGAGGAAACAAGATCGCAGCAGCCATTTCCTACGCCGGCGCGGACCCATTCCTCAACATCGATGACACCATGACGCCGTCGTGTCGGCTCGCTCCGTATCCCACGTCGAGCGTCCCCATCCAGCTGGTGCATCGCGCGTGTGACAGCATCGTGCCGTGTGACGCAGCTCACCATGCTGCTGGTACTGACCAAGGCTTCGACGTCGAGTCATGGGCCGGTGCCTTGCAGGCCCAAGTCGGCTCCAGCGTGGACGACGTGATCATCGCCAGCGATGGCAGCGCTGAAGTCGACGCCTGCGAACCAGACTGTACGTCCGCAACGGGAGCGCTCCCTCACTTGCGCTGGCCCGATGGAGTCGCAGACGGCAGCAACCAAGACTACGAGTCGCGAATGCTCGCGTTCCTCGCGGCGCACCCGCTCACGAACTGAGCGCTACTTGTCCTGCTGCTCCAGCTTCTCTTCGGTATCGCGCTTCTTCACCGCGGCCTGACACGCATCCAGGCTGTCAGGCTGCGTCTGCTGGATCAGCTTGCAGTAGCAGGCGCGCTTCGCAGGTTCGTCGTGGGCGCTGTCTGCGCACGCCAGGTAGCCGGACCAGTCCTTGTCGCCGGCGGTGATGGGGGCGAGGGGTACGCCGTGGGCGATGCGTTCGAGCGCCCACGCACGCACCTCGAGGCGCTCGATGCGCTCTTGCGCCTTCTGGGCTTCAGATTCCGCGCCGCTCGCTGCGGAAGAGGCGCTCGCCGCCTGCGCAGACGCGCTCATCGCCACCGAGGCAGCTGCGTTGGCCGCCTGCGCGTTGGTGGAGGCGCTCGCTTCCTTCTGCAGGGATACCCACGCTGCAGCCACGGACGCTACCGCGGGGATCACCGCGAGCGCCACGGGCAGCCCCCAGCTCTGCTTCGCGGGGGCAGGCTCTGGCTTCGGCTCCGCTGGCTTCGCCTCAACCTTCTGCTCGAGCTCGGCGATCCGGCGCTCGAGTTCGGCTACGCGTGTGTCCTCTTCCACGAGCAGTCAGTGTAGTACCGAACCCGTGTTGTCAGGCAGAAATGCCCGCGGAAGGTCAGCCGGATGAAGCTGCGCGAATAGCCTGTAGCCGTTTGTAGAACAGCCGCGCCCGCGCCTCGACGAGCTTCGGCTTCACCCAATCCCAGCCGAGCGCCTCCCAATCGGGGTCCTCCGGGTCCAAGCCGAGAGACTCGACGAACGCGGCACCGGTTACGAAGTAGTCGCGCTTGTACGCAAACAGATAGGCGACACCGTTCAGGCGCGCCCCCAACCACGCAGCGTGGGCTTCGTCGTAGTCCTTGAACCAGTGGTTGAGCACACCGCTCGAGCTGTAGAGCAGTGTCCCGTGTTCGGAGATCTCGACGTCACCGCTGAGGGCACGCAGCGCGTGCTCCCAGCTCGGGAAGCCGCACTCCCGCGCGACAACCGCCAGGCAGTGCTTGCGCCTGAGCTCGCCGCCCTGCGCCACGATCGCGGCATCGTCGGCGCGGCGCAGCTCAGGCAGCGCGCGCAGCCGCTTGATGGCCGCTGGGTCGCTGCGCATCACGGCACGGTGCAGAAACTTCGCACGCAGCTTGAGTTCCTTCACTGGGTCTTGCGCCGCAGCTGCGTTTCCGCGCGACACGCGCTCTGTGCTGTTCACCATCGGAGACATCTCCCTCTCAACCGCACGGATGAGAACTGAATCAGCCGCTACCCGCTCCCTCGGCTCGAGGATGTCGCATCACGATGTGATGTCGCGAACCAACGCTAGCTTGCAGGTGAAACCTGCCAATCAACCGTGCAGGGTGAAGACTCTTTCCGGCGGGAAGGGCACCCCTGCGGCACCCAGGACGCGAAATTATCACGAGCCTGACGCTTCGCAACCGCTAGATTCCCACAGTCGGAAAAGGTGGACCGGTTCAGGTAAGCCCCGGTCAGGCGATGATTCGCCCCCATCTTCGCCGCACCGCCACTCTGCTACTGGCGCTCACCAGATGGCTTCTTGGTCGAAGTCAGCCATCATGTTGCACGCTTCTCAAGGCGCCAGGCACGCACCCGCTTGTAAACACCCGCGCCGATCAGCGCGGGCGTAGCGACCACGCACACCGGACACACGGCGCCAAGCAGGACGCCGCTCGCCACACCAAACGCACCGATGCCGAGGCCGCTGGCCAGGAATGCGTTGCCGTCTTTGCGCGCCTGCGCGGCTCCGTGTGCTCCAGTCGACTCGGGGGCATCTTGGGGCGCGGTGCTCACCACGCCCTCGAACTCGCTCTTCACCGTCATGACAAACTCCCAGGATTTTGAGGTGAGAGCCGCGGGATAGACAAAGGGTTCAGGCCTCCCACTCGGCGACTTTCTGAGTCACCCGCACCGCGGGTTCGAAGTGCTGCTGACGCACGGCCAGGTACGCCGGATCTGCGAAGAAGCGCCGCGACGCCTCGGCGCTCGGGAAGCTGATCACGAATACCCGGTTCAGCTTGGCGTCTATCGGTGCCTTGAGCAGCTTGCCCACTTCGAAGTCATACGAGAAGCCACCACCATACCGCTCCAGGACTGGAGACATTGCCGCGCGGTATTGCGCGTAACCAGCCTGCTCTCCAACCTCGAGCGCCACGAGGATGTGAAACGCCCACGCCTCAGCGGCCATGGGCGTAGCCCCCATCCACGTTGAGCACGTTCGCCGTCACGTAAGGTGCGTTCGCCAGGAACCACGCAGCGTCCGCGGTGTCCTCGACTTCGCCGATGCGCCCGAGAGGATGCGCCGCCGCGAAGTCATCTGCGTTGTCTCCGATGAGCGGCGTGCGGATGATGCCAGGAGCGAGGGTGTTTACCCGGATGTTGTGCTTCGCGAGCTCCGCCGCCCAGCTCACGGTCAGTGCATGCACGCCGCCTTTGCTCGCCATCGCAGCGGACACCGGCAGGTTCGTCATGCCCTGACTCACCAGCACCGTGCCGATGTTGATGATCGCACCCCCACCCGCTTCAATCAGCAGCGGCGTCACCGCCTGGGTCACCAGATAGGTGCCTTTGAGATTCGTGCCGAGGAATGCATCGAGCTCCTCGGAGCTGCTCTCGAGGAACGGTTTCACGCCGAAGATCCCCGCGTTGTTCACCAACACGTCGGCGCCACCAAAGCGTTGCTTGGCGAGCGCCGCGAGCTGCTTGCCCGTCTCCGGGTCACCGATTGCCCCAGCCAACACCGCGACACGGTCGGCGTGGCCAAGCTCTGCAGCGGCCACCTCGAGCTTCCTCGCGTCCCGGGCGTTGAGCACGACCGAGGCTCCTTCCTTGAGGAAACGCTTTGCCATGCCGAACCCGATCCCGCTGCTACCCCCGGTGATGATCACTCGCTTACTCATGCTTGCCTCCAGTCAGCGCCTGGCGAGCTTGCCAGGCGACGGTCGGCTTTACCTGGCGCTGCGCATTAGAAAAGAAAGCGATAATTAGTTCTACTCTTGATAACCAAATCGCATACTCTTGCGGATGACCCACGACCAGCTCGCCGCCTTCGTGGCCGTGGTGGAGCAGGGCAGCTTCAGCCAAGCTGCGACGCGCCTCGCAAAGTCCCAGCCCGCGCTGAGCAAGCTGGTGAAGAACCTGGAGGAGCATCTTGGTCTCGAGCTGCTGGACCGCTCGAGCTACCGGCCGTTGCCGACCACCCAGGGGAGACTGTTCTACGAGCGCGCACGCGCCTTGCTCGATAGCACGAGCGCACTCGAGAGCTTCGCGGCTGCGCTCTCAGGCGGAGTCGAGAGTCACATCCGCGTCGCGTTGGAGTGTGTTTGTCCCCTCACCCCCGTGCTAGAAGCCCTGGGGCACGTCCACCGCCATTTCCCCACGGCACGCATTGAGCTCAGCAAAGAACCCATGCTACAGCCAGCGCGCGACGTCGCAAAAGGCCGCTTCGACGTGGCCATCAGCAGCGACAGCAGCACGGGCCAACGCAGCGCACGCAACGTCGAGTGCGTCCCGTTCGGCGACATCCGGATCTATCCGGTCGCTCACAGGCAGCATATCTTGGGGGGGTTAGGCCGCCAGGTGCCGCCCGCGCTCCTCCTCCAACACCCGCAGATCGTGCTCAGCGACAACGAGCCCGATGCCGCAGCAATCAACGTGCTCGAAGGCGGGATCCGCTGGCGAGTGAACGACGTCTCGGCAAAGCTCGAGATCATTCGCGCCGGGCTAGGTTGGGGAGGCTTGCCTGAGCACGTGGTGATGCCAGCGTTGCGCGCCGGCGAGCTGGTGGTGCTCGACGTGGAAGACTTCCATATCAAGAGCATCCCCCTCTACCTGCTCAGGCCGAGGAAGCCGGCGCCAGGTCCCGCCGCGCAAGCCTTGTGGCAGCAGCTACTCAAGCTTCCTTGAGCAAGCCCTTGCCGGGCACGAAGTTGATCTCCAGACGGATCCCGTCGGGGTCCTCGAACAGCAAGGAATAGTAGCCGGGCGCCCACTGCGCCTCTTCCGGCGGGTGCACCACGGTACCACCGAGCTCCTTTACGAGCTCGTGCACCTTGTCCACATCCTCGCGCGTTCTCGCGCGGAAACACACATGATGTAGCCCAACGCGCCGCTGCACGAAGCGCTCGGACGCGTGCTCCGGGTCCGCAGACGAAATCGCCAACCCCGTGCGTCCCCCGACGCAGTAGTAGAAGCCGTCGAAGTCCATCACCGGGCGCATCCCCAAGAACGGCAAGATCCGCCCGTAGAACTTGCGAGCTTCAGCAAATCGACTCACGGTCAGCTGCACGTGGGCCATGCCATTGATCTCGATCCCCGCCTCGTCAGTCATGACCCGAGCCTAGATCTGCACGGAGATGAGCGGCGCGGAAGTTTTGCAGCTGCCAGCTGCAAGCACGCATCCCAGCTTCAGCGCTCGGGACCCGGTGCTGCGACGTCGCCGGGCTCCAGCTTGAAGCGCTTCGCGACTTCCGGCGGGTCATGTTTTGCGCCCACGCGGTGCACCCGGGTCACCACGAGCTCCTGGCCTTCCTGAGTCAGCGTCAGCGTGTCGTGGTGCTCCCCCTCGACGCAGTCGAGCACCCAGAGCGCCTGAGCCGTGGTCTGCGTCGTGCAGTTGAGGGGCATCGCGACGATTCCCTCCCAGGCTTCTTCGCCGCCCGGGTCACGAGGCGCGACGACCAGTGACGGCCAGGTGTACTCCACGCTGCTCCCAGGCGTCTCACCTTCGGAGACGGCAAAGGTGCCAATCAGCCAGACGTTACGCCGGCGTTCAACGGGCGCACTGGGTCGCGTCACCGGAGAGGCTCGCGTCACCGGAGACGCAGACTCAACGCCGAAGCCCGGAGTGACCGTAGGTTGTGTCGTCGCACGCGTCCCCGAGTCGCACGCGCCCAGCCACAGCACCAGACAGCAAACGACGCACTCTGACTTGAACATCGCTTCGGCTCCTGGAAGGTTATCCGTGTGGTATCGCCGACGCTTCCCACGCAGGCCGGGAACGGTGATGTTTTCGGGGTAAGGCTCCGTCAAGCGACCGAACGCGCGTGTGAAGCTGGGTTTACTGACGGACCCCTGAGGCGGCGCATCAGCCTAGAAAACCCACGCACGGCACTAGCGATTGCGAGGCACGCGGCTTGCTACAGTGCCAGCGACATGGCTCCTCCCCCCCAAATCCAAGTGCGATGGTTGCTCCTGCCACTGCTCGGTGCCTTGTGTGTTGGGGCCTGCTCATCCGATGACAATGGCGGCGGGGGCTCAGAAGGAGGAGCTGGAGGCGGTGCTGGAAGCGCCGGCAGCAGCGGAAGCGCCGGAGCTGGTGGGACCGCAGGCAGCGCGAGCGGGGGCAGCGCTGGGGTGGCTGGGAGCGGCGGAGCAGAGAACACCCGCAGCATGCGCATGGGCTTCTCACCCTGGCCCTGGGACGCGACTGTTTCCGCGGTGAATGACACCTACGACAAGATCGCGACCCACGGCGATCTGAACGCACATCACATCGACGGAGGGATCCCCTGGGAAGAGGCGCTCACCGGCGCACCCTACCCGAGCAATGTCGAGAACGAGCTGAGAGGACGCGTGTCCCATCTGGACGCGAACAAGCCAACGTATCTCGCGCTGGCGCCCCTCAATCCCGCACGGAATCAGCTGGCAGACACTTGGGGTGCTTCCCCCAATATGCCGCGGGAAGGCGCCTGGGCGACTCGGGACTTCGACTCCACCGAGGTGCAGACCGCATACGGCAACTTCGCGCTCGACTTGATCGACCGCTTCAAGCCGGACTACTTCAACGACGGCATCGAGGTGAGCGAACTATTGCTGAACGACTCCCAAGCGTTCGACAAATACGTGGGCTTCGCGTGCAACGTCTACACACGCATCAAGCAGCAGCACCCGGACCTGCCTGTGTTCGTCTCGATCGCGCTCAAGCATCCAGACTCAGCAGACGCCAAGACCATGCAGCAGAACTTCGACAAGCTCCTGCCGTGCACTGACTGGATTGGCGTGAGTACCTACGGTTATGTGTTCTACGGTCACCCTAACGCTGGCGACCCGGACAACCTGCCGAACAACTGGCTCTCCCAGGCTCAGGACATTGCCCCAGGGAAACCCCTTGCGATCACGGAAACTGGCTGGATCGCCGAGGACCTGGTGATACCGACCTACGGCGTCAACGTGAAAGCCAGCGAAGAGAACCAGCGAGCGTATGTCGAGCGCATGCTGAAGGATTCGAACGCCCTCGGGGCGCGCTTCGTGATGTGGTTCACCGTCGTCGACTTCGATCCGTTCTGGAACGGCCTCCTGGGGCAAGATCCGCTGGCTCAGATCTGGCGGGATACTGGGCTCTACTCCGATACGAACACAGCGCGCAGCGGCCTGGCAGAGTGGGACGCGTGGCTAGCGCGCGCCCCCGCCCCCTAGGCGAACACGCGACTCAAGCGAGCACGCGGCTCAAGCGAGCACGCGACTCAGGCTAGCACGGGGGCACTCGCGCAGTACTCGCCGGCCTCTTCCAACACCTGTTCGAGCCAGGCCTCCGCGGCCTCTCGAGTTGCGAAGATGCGCTGAGGTGATGGGGGCGGCGCGAGCCAGTTCGTGGCGATGATCATGGCCCGCAACACCGGGTTCTTGAGCACGATTGCACCAGCCAGCACGTTGCGCCTGAGCGTGGACTCATGCTGCTTGATGTAGTCCGCCATGACCCGTCGATGGCGAGCACCCAAACCGCTCGCGCCATCCGCGAGGTGCAACACGACGTGGCGCCCACGCGCCAGGTGATGGCGAGACGCCGCGAAGAACGCTTCGAGGTCGTCGTCGCTCACCGGATGCTCGGGCCAAACCACCAACACCAAAGGCCAGTGGCGCTCGTTGGTCAGGATGCGCGCCATAGCTTCAGATCACACCACCCACGCCGTGCTCCGTCCAGCGAAAGACGCGTGGAAATTATGAACCGACGGAGTCACGATCAGGCCCGTACCTACAAACCACGCGAGCGCTCTGCGGCTACCGGCGCGTCGGCACAGGACACGTCGCCTTGGCGTCTTCCTCAGCTCGACGACTTGAGTACTTCGCGCAGCAAGCGCGCGAGCTCAGGAGCGCGAAACGGCTTCTTCAGGATGTGCGCGTCACGTCCCACTGCAGACAGGTGCTGCTCCGCGTAACCAGTCATGAAGATGATGTTGAGAGACGGCATGCGCTCCCGCGCCCGCTCCACGAGTTCAGGACCCGAGGCAGTTCCCCCCAGCACCACGTCAGTGAGCAGCAAGTCGACGTCGGTCTGCTGAAGCAACTCAAATGCGTCGGCGGCGGTCGAAGCTTCCAGAACTCGATAGCCGAGCTCTTCAAGCACCGACACGACCGTACGCCGAACCGCTGGATCGTCTTCGACCACGAGCACCAGCTCACCGCGACCACGCGGCTGCTCTGAAGACTCTTCGGGCTCTGCATGAGGCACGAAGCCGACGCGAGGCAGGAACAGCTCGACGCTGGTTCCAGCCTCGCTTTCGCTGTGGATGCGCACCGCACCATGGCTCTGAGTCACGAAGCCGTAGACCATCGAGAGCCCCAGGCCGCTACCTCGACCGGTCTCCTTGGTGGTGAAAAATGGCTCAAACACTCGCCCGAGGTGCTCACGCGGGATCCCGGTGCCGGTGTCGGACACGGAGATTTTCACGTACTCACCCACGACGAGCCCGTCCTCCGCCACATCCACGCGGAAACGATTGGTGGATATCATCAAGATCCCGCCATCCGGCATCGCGTCCCTGGCGTTGATCACCAGGTTCAGGATCGCGTTCTCCAGCTGACTCGCGTCCACCAGCACTGGCCAGAGATCGGCGCACAGCTGCGTCTCGATCTCGATGTGTTCACCCAAGCTACGGCGCGACAACTCGAGTACGTCAGTCACCAACGAGTTCACGTCGGTCGGCTCAGGATTGAGCATCTGGCGACGGGAAAACGCGAGCAGGCGCTGGACCAGCGCGGCTCCGCGTTCTGCCGCAGTCAGCGCGCGATCCGCGAGCTCGATGACAGGGCGATTCTCCCCGGCTCGTACCTTGAGCAGCTCCAGGCAACCTGTGATCACGGCGAGCAGGTTGTTGAAGTCATGGGCTACCCCGCCAGTCAATTGCCCCACGGATTCAAGTCGCTGGGCGTGCTGAACCGAGCGCTGTCTTGACAGGATCTCCGCCAGCTTGCGCTCGTTTTGCTCGAGTTCCTTGGCGCGACTCATCAGCGCCTGCTCCTTCGCGATCTCCCGACTGCGATCCCGGAGGTGTACCAGCGTCCTTTGGGCGCCGTCGGCGTTCACGAACTCACGGCGCTGGATTTCCCAGGTGCCCTCGAACGTGGCGAGCCGCGAGCGCACGTCGCTCCCGAGGGCGCCAATCAAGTCCTCCCGCGAGGCTTTCAGCAGATCGCAGAACGCACGATTGCACTCTTCAATGATCCCCGCGGCGTCCTCGATGCACACCGCGTCGTCTAGAGCGTCCAGCAAGCGTTCCACCTAAGCCCAGGAGTATGTCACAGCTGCGGATACCAAGAGAACGCCGCCCGCCGCGCCCAATACAGTATGTCGCGTTTTGCCCGGGGAAATGCCCATCAGCCGCGGTCGGCGGGCGCGGTCGCGTGGGGCTTTTTGTGCAGCCCGACTTGTTGTCGAGCGCCGCTGCGAGACATCATTGCGTCAAGATGGCCCTCCCCCCCACTCGCGTACCTCTGTTCTCCAGCGCTGCCCTGTTCTCCAGCGCTGCGTTCTCCAGCGCTGCGTTCTCGAGCGCCGCGCTGTTCTCGAGCGCTGCCCGCCGCGGCCTCCTCCAGCGTTTCCATCTGCTCGCGGCGCTCGGGCTGGTCAGTCCCTTGGTCACCGGTTGCGGCAGCGATGACGCCGCCGAGGCCCAGGGGGATCCTCACGCCTCCCTCGACTTACCCGTGGACCAGCGTGGCCCGTACCAAGCGGGCTACGTTCGCTATGAGACCACCTACACGCCGGACGGCGAGACCGAGCCGCGCACCATCGTGGTCCACGTTTGGTACCCCACGGAAGATACCAGCGGCGAGCACCCGAAGTACCTCGACTTCTTCGATGGGCTCTATTCGTTTGAAGGAGCGAGCCTGGCGCCACCACTCGAGAAGGCCGGCTACCCCGTACACGTCTACTCTCACGGCGACCGAGGTTGGGGTGGTACGTCCGACGAGTTGATGAGCTACTACGCGAGCCACGGCTGGGTGGCGGTAGCGCCGGACCACACCGGCAATACCTTCAACGGGAACCTCGATCCGCGACCGACCGCAACGTACATCGCGCGCCCGCAAGACATCAGCCAGAGCCTCGACTTCGTCGCGAACCTTCCAGCGAGCGATCCTCTGGCAGGTAAGCTGCAGCTCGATCGCGTGGTGATGAGCGGACACAGCTTTGGGACCTACACCACCTGGGCTATCGCTGGCGCGGACTACAACGTCGATTCAATCCGTGCGGAATGTCCGTCAGCGGAAGGGGTGTGCAGTGAAGCCGAACTCAGCGCTTTCGCCACAGGCTTCCGTGACCCGCGAGTCGTCGGAGGGATCCCAATGGCGGGCGGCGACAGCAGCTCGTGGTTCGGAGACTTGGACACCGCGGAGATCCCAATCTTCTTGATGAGCGCGTCCGGGGATCCGGTGGGCGCGGACACACTCTACTCCGAGGTCAAGAGCCTCGACCTGACCTGGATCGAGATCGCCGGTGGCTGCCACCAGCTGTTTGCTCTCGGGGGCTGCCCCGACGTAGAACGGCAAGTCGGGTATGCGATCGTAGACACCTACGCACTGGCGTTCGGCCGCCACCTGGTGCTCGGCGACGACAGCGAAGCCACGCTGAACATCCTCAACGGCACGACGAACGTCTCGGACCTGGTGACCTTTCAACGCAAGAACGCGCAATGAGCGGTGAGCCCGAGCTTCAGGGCTCGAAGTGGTAGTGCACGCCCGCGAACAACGTCAGGCGCGACACCGGCGCGAGATCTGCTGGTCCGTCGCTGCCGTACACGTTCGCGCCGATCGTGTACGGACTGTACTTGGCAAACGAGTAGTTCGCTCCGACGCGATACTCCAGCGTCTCGACGCCTGGCACGTCTCCTGACACCGTCGCCTTCAAGCTCCAGGCTGGGTCCACGACCGGCCGCTTGCTGAATTCGCCCTCGTAGTATTGGTCCGCGAGGCGACGCCCTTGGTACTGGAGCGCCGTTGCGAGCGTGGGCAGCTTTTCCCCAAGGGAATACGAGACGCGCGCGTTGCCGAACACTTGCGGGCCGACGGTGGGCAGAATGGGGTCAGAACCAGTGCTCTCTTGGCGTGTATAAGCGCTCGTGAGCGTGAACCCGTAGTGCAGCGTGTTCTTCAGCAGCGCGCCGTCGTACGCCGCGTTCAGACCCCAGTTGTCGATGCGCGACAGGTTGCGGTACTGATATGCCTCAGGAGTGCCCGTCGTCAGTTTCCCGGCGGCAATGTTCGCGTCGATCTCGTCCTGATCGAGCGTATCGATCACGACCATGTCGCGCCACCACGAGCGAAACGCTCCGAAGAAGATGCGATGGTAGCCGAATCGCTGCTCGAACGAAGCTTCCAGCGAGCGCACCGTCTCCGCCTCGAGATCTGGATTCGCGACATCGGAGTTGGGATCCGAGTAGCCGCGCTCATATGCCGACGGCGCCCGGAAGGCCTGAGAATAGATGCCCTTCAGGGTTGCGTCCTGCCACGGCGCATAGGCTAGCGCCGCCCGCGGAGAGACCGCCGCGCCAAACCGGGGGTCGAAGTCTCCGCGCACTCCGGCGTTGAGCGTCAACGGGTCAGCCAGGCGGGACGTGTGCTGCAAGTAGGCAGCGGCCGCGGCGTTGTCTTCACCGAACTCTCCAACCGTGAGCAGCGTTGGCGAAGCATGATCTTGGATCCAAGTGAACGAGTCCACGTGTCGCAGCTTGGCATCAATGCCCGCCAGGGTGGAGTTGCGTCCCGCGACGTCCCAGTCATGGGTGCCCTGCAGCTCTGCGCCGATCACCCGCGTCCTCCCGACAAGCAGCCGATCGCAGCCGAGGGGCTGACCATCAGGGCAGTCTTCCGGGGCGTCGCTAGCGTTGTACCAGTGGTAGTCGTAGAAGTCCGCGTAGAGCTTCGCCTCCATGGACGACTGGACGCTCAGCGCAAAGCGGCGGGATACATCGAGGTTGATCCAGCGATCCGTCTCGTGATTATCCGGATCGTCGAAGTTGCCGGTGTCTTGAACCACCGCGTCCAGATACGGAATCTGCCGCTTGTAGATCGCTCCCCGCGCGGAAACGGTCCAGTCCCCGATGTACAACCTGCCGTACGCCGAGGGCGCCTCGGTGGAGTAGCTGTCTTCGGCGCGTCCGCCCCACACTCCGGCTCGCCCCCTGGGACCAAAGTTCTTCGGCTGCCCGCTGACCGAGTCCGCCCCGTAGTCCTGGTCACGGAAATCGAAGACTTGCCCTGACTGGCGGTAGTACTCGATCTGGAGCACCGCCTCGGCGTCCTGCCCAAATAGCTTGAACTCACGGCCGTAACCCGCGCCGACCCGGTAGTCCCCACCGCCGTCAGCAAAGTACCCATCAGAGCCAAAACCGCGCAGACCCTGGTCCTGATCCGTCGGCGCGCTGAACCCGCCTTCGAGGATCAGATGCACGCCCGCGTAGTCCTTCGCCCGCTTGGTGACGATGTGCACCACGCCCAGCATGGCTTGGGAGCCGTAGAGCACCGAGCCCGGCCCCAACACCACCTCCACGCGGTCAATCAACTCGAGCGGGATGCCTGCACCACGCTCGAAATAGGCAGTGCCGTTCCAGGGCTCGTTCATGCGATGCCCATCGACCAGCAGCAGCACGTGGTTGCCGTAGTCGACGGTCAACTGCACACCCCGCGCCCCAACCTCCACCTCGTGTAGCGGCGAGGAGGTCGTCATGCCGAGAGACAGGTAGTTCAGCGCCTCGTCGAGGCTGCGAATCCCATAGCGGCGCAGCTGATCGGCAGTGATCGTGGTCGAGGTCGCGGGTGCGGTGGTCGCGCTCTCGCTGCCCTTGCTCGCCGTCTCCACGATGGGCTCGTCGAGCAGCGCCTCCACATCGTCGTCGTCCGTCTGGGCGGATGCCGTGCTGCTCACGGCGATAGCGGCCAGCCCCAGCGCAACTGCAATCGCGTTCGGAGTGCGCAAGCGCATAATTCCGCGCGGCAACATGCACGAGGAGAGCCTGCGAGCGCTCATCGGATCACCTCCGCAAGCTTGAGCAAGCGCGCTGAAAACTTCACGTTCTGTCGTTTGGCCTGGGGGAGATTGACGATCAGCTTCGGCTTGCCACTCACCAAGTCGAAGCTGACAACGGCGCGACGCTCAGCGTACCCCGCTCGTGAGCCGATCGTCATCACGTCCTTGTTGGTGAGGGCCTCTGCGACTGTTTCCATCTCGGATTGCAGGCCCGGACAGAAGTAGACGATCGCCAGTCCACTCTCCACGACCTGGCTTTCAAGCCACGCAGCGCCTCGAAAGGGCTCCCGCTCTTCGGTGTGAGGCAGACCTCCAACCTTCGAACGGCGGCCGAGCTCAGCGAGCATCAACTGCGCAGTCCGCTCGGAATCGACGTCGGAGTCCTTGTAGACCACGAGGATTCGCGCAACGTCCCCGGCGCGTGCCTTGAAGTTGCGATCATACGAGGCAAGCTTCGAAATCAGCTTGGCCTGACGATTGACGGGGAGCTCGACCGTCGCGGCCTCCACGCCACTCAGCCATAGAAGTTCCAGAAGCCCCGCGGAAGCGGCGAGCCAGACTCGGCGCGACGTTCGTGCTGGTGCACGCTTGGACAACTCAGCCAACCCCCATCTAAGCCATCGTCCAGGATACGGCTCGAAGCAACCGCGCCTCAAGCCTCCGGCAGCAACAAATGCGTTTCCTGGCAGCGCTGGGCGCGAAACGGCAAACCACGCGTCAGGAGTGGGGAGGAGGTGCGCCGGTTCTCAGCGGGGTCGCCAGATCGCTCTCGCAGTTGGGCTGGGCTGCGGCACAAGACCAACGCCGTCGCAACACGCTGAAAAGCCCTGGATGCGCTTATGAATCCCGAACCGTATGCCCAGGCGAGGTGTCGTCCAGGCTAATCCTGTGCACCTTATTTTCCTCACGGAATTCACCCGTGTCGCGGGCGCGTGACGTGCGATGCGTCGATGAGCCGGTCTTCGACATCGCTGGCGTGTTTTTGGGGGGGAGGTCCGGCGTAACCGAGGTTCAACCCACTGAAGTCGCCGCCGCGCTGCCCGCCGGCGCACTACACTGGAGGCGATTGCCGAGCACGTGGCTGCGCGCCGTGTAGGTAACGAGCACACCCACGTATTCCCTCACCGGAATCCAGGCACTCGACGGCGCGCTCGGATAGCGCTGAAACCGGTACCGAGAGTTTCCTGGCGCCAAACCTGACCCCGGCGTCAGATCAGATTGACCCTCAATGTCACGCCCTCCCATACTCAATACGCCCGCGCGCGCCTCACTCGCGCTGGGCCCGAAGGAGCCATGGCCAAGCTGCTGAAAGGCTGGCTCGCTGGTCTGCTCACCGTCGCTTGCACGGGGCAGATCGAGCCGCCGCCAGAATCCCACAAGGCGCCGCTGAACCCGGCGCCGGTCACGCTCAAGCGCCTGACCCAAGCACAGTACAAGAACACGATTCACGCGCTGCTCGGCGCGGACATCGTGGTGCCCTCCGCGCTCGAGCCCGACACGGAAGCCGGTGGTTTCCTGAATGTCGGCGGCTCAATCGCCAGCATCTCGTCACGCGGTGTTGAGCAGTACGAGCGCGCCGCGTACGACATCGCGGAGCAGG
Organism: Polyangiaceae bacterium; assembly: GCA_041389805.1. Taxonomy (GTDB): domain Bacteria; phylum Myxococcota_A; class Polyangia; order Polyangiales; family Polyangiaceae; genus JAHBVY01. The sequence goes on from JAWKRD010000009.1 coordinate 64,156, forward strand.
CGATGGAGCCTGGCGCCGGACGGGACAGCCTGGTCCCGTGCGCGCCGTCAGCGAACGTCGACGACACCTGCGCTGGTGCCTTCGTGTCGAGCTTCGGTCGTCGACTCTGGCGCCGCTCGCTCACTCAAGCTGAGTCGGATCGCTACGTGGCCATCGCGAGCGAAGCCTCGCGTCAGCTAGGGGACTTTTACGCTGGGCTGGAGTTCGCCATGGCTGGCTTGCTGCAGTCCCCCGAATTTCTGTTCCGCGTGGAATTAGGCGAGGCGGACCCAAGCTCCAGCTTCAAGCGCTATTCCAGCACCGAGATGGCCTCGCGACTGGCGTTCTTCCTGTGGAATAGCACGCCAGACGACGATCTACTCGACGCCGGTGAACGCGGCGATCTGCTCGACGACCGGCAAATCGACGCGCAGGTCACACGCATGCTCGAGTCGCCCCAGGCGCGCAGCGGCGTGCGCAACTTCTTCAGCGAGCTGTACGGCCTGCAAGGGTTGGATGACCTGGTCAAGGACACGACCATCTTCACCTCTCACAGCGCCGATCTAGGACCAGACGCACGCGAGGAGACGCTGCGGCTGATCGAGTATCTGGTCTTCGATGAGGACGCCGACTACCGCGACCTGTTCACGACGCGAAAGACGTTCCTGAATCGGCGGCTCGCGGCCCTCTACAGCGTGCCGGCGCCGAGCATCGACGGCTTCGCGCTGACAGAGCTTCCAGAGGACGGACCTCGCCGCGGCTTGCTGGGCCACGCCAGCATCCTTGCGATGCACTCTCACCCCACGAACACCTCGGCGACGCTTCGGGGTAAGTTCGTGCGCACGGTGTTGCTGTGCGGCAACATCCCGCCACCACCGGCCAACGTCGACACCTCGTTGCCCGAAGCCTCGGCGAACGCGCCCACGCTGCGCGATCGCATTCAGGATCACTTGAGCGTACCGCTGTGTGCCAGTTGTCACCGGGCGATGGACCCCATCGGTCTCGGTCTCGAGAAGTTCGATGGCATCGGCAAGTTCCGCACGACCGAGGCAGACACTCCGATCGATGCGAGCGGCGAGCTAGACGGGATCCCGTTCAAGGACGCAGCCGGCCTCGGTGAGGCGGTGGCAAGGAATCCGAACCTGGGACATTGCTTGACGCAAAAGCTCTATCGCTACGCCAAAGCATCGGTGGAGCGTGAGGGGGAAGACGGGGAGATTCTGCGTCTGACGGAGGCCTTCTTGTTGAGCAACTTCCGGATCAAAATGCTGCTGCGCGAAATAGCCAAGAGCGAAGGTTTCCGCATGGCAACGGAGGGCGAGTGATGGTCCGCAAACTCGACCGGCGCACGCTGCTCAGGGGGCTACTCGGTGGAGTAGCCGTGGGCGTGGCGCTGCCAGCGCTGGAGATCTTCCTCAACGACAACGGGACGGCCTATGCCTCCGGCGAGGGTTTCCCCAAGCGCTTCGGCTGGTGGTTCTACGGTAACGGTAGCCACTCGAACAAATGGAACCCAGCGCTAGAAGGCGCCGACTACGAGCTGAGCGAGGAGCTCAGCCCCCTCGCCGATGTCAAATCCGACATCACGGTGGTCAGCGGCCTCAAGGTGTACCAGCCCAACGAGGTTCCTCACGGAACAGGTCCGGCGGCGCTGCTCACGGGGCGTCGCTTGGGGGTAGCCGGAGGTGACTTCTCCAACAGCACCTTCGCGACGGCCACGCTGGATCAGATGCTCGCAGACGCGTTCCGTGGCCAGACGCGGTTTCCCTCGCTGGAGATCGCCGTCGAGCGCACCGACGCCAGCTTGAGCTACACCGGGCCCGGTCAGGCGAACCCACCGGAGTGGAGTCCCGCGGCGCTCTTCGATCGTCTGTTTGGCGTCGGCTTCCGTGCCCCTGGCGACGATCCGGTGATTGATCCGCGGCTCGCCTTGCGTCGCAGCGTCCTGGATGCGGTGAGCGAGGACGCAACGGCGTTGAAGAGGCGCGTCAGCCGTTTCGATCAACAGCGCCTCGATCAGCACTTCACCGCGGTGAGAGACCTCGAGAAGCAGATCGCTCGCCTCGAAGAGGACCCACCGAACTACGCGGCGTGCACCAAGCCCATGGCACCCCTCGATGAGTACCCGGACATCGAAGGGCGCGCCCAGATGTCGGCGATCAGTCGGGTGATGAGCGACATGCTCACGATGAGCCTCGCCTGCGATCAAACGCGGGTCTTCTCCTACTTGTTCAGCAAACCCGTCGGCAACGTGCTGTATCCAGGTGCACCGCTGGGACATCACCAGCTCACCCACGACGAACCCGGCGATCAGCCCCAGGTCACCAAGATCATCCAGCAGATCATGACGGAGTACGCGTACACGCTGCAGGCGCTCCGGTCGATTCCCGAGGGAGACGAGACACTGCTGGATCACTGCCTCGTCATGGGCTTCTCCGACTGCAGCTTCGGTAAGAGTCACGCAGTCGACGAATATCCAGTCGTGCTCGCTGGCGGCGCGAGTGGTCGCCTGAAGAAGGGCATCCACTTCCGAGCCCCCGGAGCGAACATCAGCAAGCTCGGATTCACGATCTTGAGCATGATGGACGCAGGGGTCGGCGAGTTCGGCGGCGACGAAGGCGTGGTGAGTGAAGGCCTCGACGGCTTGGAGGCGGTGTGAGGCGCGCGCTAGCGTATGGCCTGCTGCCACTGTGTCTGAGCGCCTGTGGTGGCGACGCCGAGGTCTCCCAGGCACCTGAGCAGACTCGGTCGGAAGATTTCGGCGCTGTGCTGACGTTCGCGACCTTCGCGCAGCAACTGGAACAGCCGACGGAGACCAAGCGCGGCGTCGCCGAGGGACTGAACCTGGACGGCGCAGACGGCATCGGCGAGGACGCGACCAGCTGCTTCAAGAAAGACTTCGACGGCCCCGATGGACGCCCGGGGGTAGACAATCAGTTCGCCGTCCTGCTGCCCCTGATCAAGACCTTCGTCGGTGAAGACAACATCGATGTCTTGCTCGAGGCAGCGATCACCAACGGGCAGCTCTTGATCGTGATGGAGCTACAGGGTCTCGATAACCTCGACGACGACCCTGATGTCAAGCTGCGGCTCGGGGCAGGGACCGGCTCGGTACTTCAAGACACGACCGGCGCCTACGAGCTCTACCAGACCTTCGGGTATAACCGCGAGGAAGCGCCCACCAGCGACTTCACGGGCTACGTGAAGGACGGCACGCTTTACGCTCACGCTGACGAAGCGTGGCTCCCGGTGCGGGTGCTCGACGCCGACTTCAACCTGCACGTTCGCGGCGCACAGGTCGAGTTCAAGCTCTCCCGGGAACAGCAAGTTGGCGGCGTGTTCGTCGAAGGCATCGTCAGCGGCGGCATCAACGTCGAGGATTTCAAGGACATCGTCGCAGGCTTGAACATCAGCTCCGACCTACAAAAGCTCGCCACCAGCGTCATCGGCGGCACAGCGGACCTCGCCCCCGACGGCGACGGGGTCTGCCAAGAGGTCTCCGCTGCCTTGAAGTTCCGGGCGAGCCCGGCATACATCCTCGACCAAGAATGAAACGCCTTAATTTCCGCCAGGCAAAATGCCTGTCGATCACATCCTCAGCCAGGAGCCCCGCGACCCGCAGCGTCCAGAGTTGCATGGCAGCTCTGTTTCTGCTGACCCTGGCACCTGCGGCGCGCGCCCAGGGCTCCACCACGACGCGCGATGACGCTGCGGCGAGGAGTCAGACAGCGCATCCACGCGCAGCAAAGGGCCTGGAGGCCTCGTTCAGAGTTGGCGCGTTCCGCCGCATGCTGCGTTACAACGACGACATCTTCCAGCGCCTGCAGAGCTACACGCTGAAGACCGGTCCGTGGCTCGAGGGCGACCTGGCGTTGTTCCCCGGAGCGCTGGCAGGCGACACCAGCGCCATCAGCTGGTTCGGAGTCGAAGGGAGCTACGGTCAGGCGGTGGGGCTCGATTCCGAGCGCTACGCCGGCGAGAGCTTCGACACCTCCACTCACGCCTATCGCATCGGACTCGCGGCGCGGATCCCCGTTGGGCAGCACCGTGTGCTCGGTGGTGTGGCCTACGGGCGACGCGTGTTCGAAGTGGACAGCATCGTCCCGGACAACGCACTCTACCCCGCGGAACCGGGCGTTCCGAGCGCCGATTACCAGTTCGTCCGCATCGGCGCCGGCTTCGATTTTCGAGCCACGCGGGCGCTGAGTCTCGTTACGGAGCTTGGCTACCGCGCAGTGGTGGGGGAAGGCGATATCGCCACCGAGACGTGGTTCCCCAACGCCAGCGCTGGTGGCATCGATTTCAGCATGCAGCTCCGCTACGCGCTGAGCGATGCGCTCGACGTGCGCGCTGGGTTCCAGCTCGAGCGCTACTTCTTCAAGCTGAACCCCGAAGTGGGCGACTCGAACGTGGCTGGAGGCGCGCTGGATCAGTACCTCGGCGCGTTCGTCGGCGTCGGTTACGCGCTCTAGCTCTGTGAGCCCGCACGGGCGATGCTGAAGTGAGCACCTTCTTTTGCCGCGAGGATTCGTTCTCGACGCTCTTCCATGTCCACCTCGGGCGGTGTCTGGTGCCAGTGGACCATCAGGTCAGCTTCCCAGACGTATGGCTTGCCATCCAGGAGCACGCGCCCCGTCGCGACCAGAGTGCTCGCCTCCAGGAGCGGTAGGGGCTTCAGATCGCGGATCAGCGCTTCGAAGCGCCCTTGGCGCTCGGGCTCCGCGAAGCTTGCATCGTGTCGAGCGGCGTAGGCGAGGTGAAAGGATGCGGGACGAAAGGCTACACCTGTCAGCTGTAGTCGCTCCGCGATGCGATTGAGCAGCTCCCCGGCTTCCCTCGCGAGACCAAGCCCGGGGTGCTCCTGACCAGGCAGCTTCGGGCGCCGCGCGCTGAACTGCGCGCGGGGATTGCGCAGCGTCAGCCAGTTCACGAAGAGCAGCTCCTCCGGACGCTTGATCTCCGCCACACACTCCACGAGTAAGTGCCGCGCGGCACCGGCATGCCCGAACAGGCGCATCCGATCGCCGCTGCCGCCCTCGTCCAGCTCCACTTCGAAATCCGAATAGCCGAGGCGCTCGAGCTGCCGGAGAATGCCGTAGCGCGCCAGCGCGTATTCACAGCCGTCCTCCGTGTAGAAGCCCAGAAAGCGCCGTGTTCCGTGCTGCACGTGAAGATCTCCCAGGAGATCATTCAAGGTGAGTTCGGTGAGCCCCTCGAGGGCACCCCGGTCGAGGCTCTTGCCGATGCGCGCGAAGCGACTCCGCAGCGGGTCGTAGCCGGGAACGATCGGCGCCTCGGAGTCCAAGCCGCACGCAAGCACGCTGCCGGCGAGCACCTTCCATGCGTCTGCGTGGTAGCCGCCGGCGGGCAACCAGACGCAAGCCTGATCGCCGACGTACCAGGACACCATGAGGTCCCGTTGCCGCGCCCCATCCAACGTCAGCCCCAGACCGCCCATGCGGTCACCCGCGAGCACGTCACCACCAGCCAGCACGAAGTTGAGATCGGCGCGAGGCATGCGACTGAGCAACGCACCAAGAACCGCCAGATACTTCGAATCTCCAGTTCCCTGCGGTAATACGGTTTCGTCTACTCCAGGCAACGGCCCCCAGTCGCACCCAGAGATCGAACCGATCCAGACCCGGTCGTCCCCGGCGAAGCACTCGCTAGTACCGTCAGGAGGATGCGCGTCCAAGTCCAGGACATTGACGCGCCCACGGAAGCCGCGCGTGCGCAAGACCGCCACCGCCGTGGCAATGTCGTTGACCGGGCAAAGCCCACCGCCGCGGCTTGGGCCGGCGTGGTGAAATCCACCGAGGAGATTGAAGACGTTGCTGCGCTTGAGCAACGCCCACTCAGTCGCGGCGAGCGTCCCTCCACACGCCAGACGAATCGATCGCAGGACCTCGTCGACGCGAAACTCCGACGGGTCCATCGCGAACACTCGCGCAAGCTCTTCCACGTTGTGCAGCCGCTCGAGCAGCTCCGGCGTGTGCACCAGGCTGAGTTCGGAGTAGGCGATGCGCAGGGGTCGCTCCAACGCGCGCTCATCGATCGCTCCGGCGTCTAGCAGGTAGCCCACCACGAAGTCAGCGCGTCGGGGTTCGATGCCGAGCACACCCTCCGCGCCGGCGATCGGTAGCCGATATTCGGGGTGATACCAGACGCGCAGCGGCGCGCGCCCCATGCGGCGGAAACGATTGGCCACACGGCGTAAGGCGACGGGAATGCGGGAGGTCATCCAGACTTTTCTTCGAACCGGGAGGCGGCCAACCCACCGAGACCGCTGGCACTCCATTCAGTGCGAGCGGCGCCGGGCGGAACAGCGCGTGCCCTTGGACCGCCCATGATGCTATAGCGGCCGACCCATGTCAGAGGAAGCCGTCGTCCGTATCTTCGCGACCACACAAAACCCCGACTACGACGCGCCCTGGCAGAACCACACTCCGGCGAGCAGCACCGGGTCCGGCGTCACGCTCGATGAAGAACACGTCCTCACGGGCGCCCATGTCGTGGCCAACGCGACCTTCTTACAGGTCCAGAAGGTCAGTGATCCGAACAAGTACGTGGCCCGGGTCGTAGGCATTTGTCACGACGCCGATCTCGCGCTGTTGCGCATTGAAGACGAGCGCTTCGCAAAGCAGCAGTATGCAGCAGCCGAGCTGGGCGAGCTCCCCAGCCTCCGCGATCGCGTGAGCGTCGTGGGCTTTCCAGTCGGCGGTGAGGAAGTCTCGGTCACCGAGGGCGTCGTCTCGCGCATCGAAGTCCAGCGCTACAGCCACTCGCAGCGGCACCTGCTAGCGGTAACCGTCGACGCCGCCATCAACGAGGGCAACAGCGGCGGCCCCGTCTTCCACGAAGGCAAGGTGGTCGGCATCGCTTTTCAGACCCTGCGTGACGCCGAGGCGATCGGCGAGATGGTGCCCGTCTCTCTGATCAAGCGGTTTCTTCACGGAATCAAGACGCAGCGGCCACCTGAGGTCCCATCGCTGTCGCTGCGCTCGCAGAGCCTGGAGAATCCGATGCTCAAGCGCGCGTCTGGGTTGAGCCCAGAGCAAACCGGCGTCCTCGTGCGCCGCATCGAGCACGGTGGCACTGCAGACGGTGTTCTCCGCCAGGGTGATGTGCTGCTCAGGATCGGCGGCTACAAGATCGAAGACAACGGCACCATCCGCTACGAGGACCGCATTCGCACCCGCTACGACGTGGTCATGGGTGACCACTACATCGACGACGAGCTACCCGTCCGCATCATGCGCGACGGCAAAGAACTCGACCTGAGTCTAATTCTGCGCGGAAAGCAATACTTGGTGGAGCGCAGCCGGTACGAGGAAGAGCCCCGCTATTTCGTCTACGGTGGCCTGGTGTTCCAGCCGCTCAGCCGCAACTACCTGGAGACCTGGAATCGCTGGTGGGACAAGGCCCCTCCAGAGTTCCTCTCCCACTACTACACCGGCGTCCGCCACGCAGATCGGCGAGAGATCGTGGTGCTCACGCAGATCCTCGCAGACGACCTCACGGTGGGCTACGAGGACCACAGCAACGAAGCGGTGCTGAGCGTGAACGGCGTGCAGCCCGTCGACATGGTGGACTTCGTGCGCCGCATCGAGGCTGCCGGCGACGCGTGCGAGTTCGAGACATCATGCGGTGCTCGTTTGCTGTTCGAGACGCAAGCAGTGCGCGAAGCCGGGCCGCGGATTCTCGAGCGCTATCGCATCTCTCGCGATCGTTCGCCGGACCTCGGCTGAAGCGACTCGCGTTTATGTGGTGTGCCCGTTAGCTCCGGGCTAAAACCAGCCCATGAAGCGACGGGAGTTCTTGGGGGTAACGCTGGGCGTAGCCGGCAGCGTCATTGGCACTTCTGCTTGTAGCTCGGAGGATTCTGGGGGTGAGGGAGCAGGCTTCGCTGACGGCAGCGCCTTCTTTCCCCAATCGGTGTGCTCCGGCGATCCCAAAGCCGACAGCGTGATCCTGTGGACACGCGTCTTCGATAGTGACCAGAGCGGCGACCTGACCCTGGAGCTCCACGTCGCAAAGGACGAGAAGTTCAAAGAACGCGTGAGCATCAACGATGCAGACGCGCTGAGTCTCACCGCGGAAGCCGCCTTCGACGGCTGTGTGAAGGTGCGCGTCACGGCACTCGAAGCCGGCGCCTACTATTGGTACCGCTTCATCTACAAGAAGGGCGGCAAGTCCTACGCTTCGCGCACCGGGCGTACCAAGACTGCAGCCGCAGCAGGTACGGACGTCGCGGTGCGGTTCGCGGTGGCCAGCTGTCAGGACTTCAACGGAAAGTATTACCATGTGTATAAACACATGGCTGATCAGGAGCTCGACTTCTTCGTGCACTTGGGCGACTACATCTATGAGACCACGGCGGACCCCGGGTTTCAGACGACTTCACCCGGTCGCGCCGTCACGTTCCGCGACTCAGCCGGCGCCATCGGCTTCAACGCGGGCACCGACAAAGAGTACTTCGCCGCTCAGTCGCTGGATAACTACCGCGAACTTTACCAAACGTACCGCTCGGACGCCGATCTGCAGCGCGCCCACGAGCTGTTCCCGATGATCGCTGTGTGGGACGACCACGAGTTCTCCGACGACTGCTGGGGCAACGTCGCGACGTATACAGACGGGCGTGAAGACGAGAAGGAGCCGTCGCGGCGCCAGAATGCCGACAAGGCCTGGTTCGAGTACATGCCAGTCGACTACATGGAGGGCGCTGACTTCAAGTACGATCCAAGCGTCGCCTTCCCGACCGACATCACGATCTACCGCGACTTCGTCTTCGGGCAGCATGTTCACCTGGTGATGACGGACTTGCGGCGCTACCGGCCCGATCACGTCGTGGCTGAAGACGCTTTCCCCGGTGCCGTGTGCGTCACCCAGCAGGACATCGCGGACAACGGTTTCCCTGCGGAACTGGCCCGCCCGTACATCGACATCGACACGTACCAGGCAGGGATGTACAAGACGGCTCTGGCAGACAACGCGGACAAGACCGAGTTCGACGCGGCGCAGTTCAGCGGTCTGGTCAGCGTCGACTTCATCAACGGCTTGCTCGACACCATCAACGAGACCCTCGGAACACCGATCGACAAGATTGACGACACCGACACCACGCTCGAGCAAGGCTACGCCTTCCATATGTTGATGAAGACCGATCGCTACGGTCAGGTCGGGGCGCGCTACCTGGTGAACAAGCCGATGTTCGACGCTTATGCACGGCTCCGCTATCTGGCCACCAACAAAGCGAGCGAGAACATCATGGGGGACACGCAAGAGTCCTGGTTCCTCGACACGTTGAAGGGCTCTGGAAGCACCTGGAAGGTCTGGGGCAATGAGTACACCTTCATGCCTCGCACCGTGGATTTGAGCGCCGTCGACTCACTGCCCAGCCTGTTCCGCCAGAAGTTCAGCCTGTCCGCGGAAGACTGGGACGGAGTGCCGAACAAGCGCCAAGAGCTCCTGAGCCAGCTCTCGGCGATCGAAAACATGATCGCCGTAACCGGGGACATCCACGCATTCTTCACCGGCGCGCTGCGCACGCTGGACAACGCAAAGGGATTCACAGAGTTCGTGTGTGGCGGTATCAGCTCCGGCACCTACAAGACGTTGCTGGTGAATACCGCGCGAAACAGCCCCACGCTGGCCGCAGCTGGCGCCGTCGCCCTGGCGATCGGCGTAGGCGATTTCCTCACGGATCCGGATACCAAGGCCAATCCGCACCTGGCGTATCAGGCGTTCGACAAGAACGGCTACGCGACCTTCGTGGCAGACGGCGGCAAGCTCGAAGCGACCTACCACGCCATCGCAGAAGAAGACGTCGCAAAGGCGGAACTCAGCGGTGGCTACGCCGAACACTTCGTGGATACGGTATTCCGCGTCAACGCGGGTTCCATCGATTTGCTGTTGGTCGAGGGAGACAGCACCAAGAAGTGGGACCACGCGAGCGACTCCTGGATCTGACGCAGCAACTGGCCGCGCGGCCGCCTGGTGATCGGATCAACAACGTCCTAGCAGCGCATCACGGCTGCCCCGTGAGCGCGCGCCGTGATAAGTCGACGGCATGTCCAACGGGAGCAAGGGGCAACAGGCTGCTGACTTCGGCGTCGCTGAGCGCATCGCAAACGAGCGCGGTGGGAACCTGCAAGGGATTCAAGGCGCGCTACGCCTGTTCGGTGAAGGCGCCACGGTCCCGTTCATCGCTCGGTACCGCAAGGAAGCTACCCACGGGCTGGATGAGCTCGCACTACGGGAGATCAGCGAGCGCGCGAAGTACCTGACGGAGCTCGCCGAACGACTCGCGAGCATCAAGCACTCCATCGCTGAACAGGGCAAACTCTCCCCCACCCTGGAAAAACAGCTAGATTCCTGCACCACCAAGACGGAGCTCGAGGACTTGTACGCTCCGTACAAACCCAAGCGCCGCACGCGCGGAGAGATCGCCAAGGAGCGCGGGTTGGAACCGCTAGCCGAAGCGGTTTGGCAGAGCGCGCTGGGCAAACAAACCCCGCCCGGCACCCCGCAAGCGTTCGCGGCGCGCTTCGTGGACCCCAGGCGCGATGTGGCTGACGTGGCCGCCGCGCTCCAAGGTGCTCAGGACATTTGCGCAGAGCGCATCGCTGACCGACCCAAAGCGCGCGCCCTGGTCCGCAGCGCTGTCGAACGGGGGGACGTCAGCGTCAAGAAGAGCAGCAAGCACAAGCAGGAGCGCACCAAGTTCGACGACTACGATGGCTTCGCGGAACCCGCCGCGCGTATCCCCTCGCACCGCCTGCTCGCGATCCTGCGGGGTGAACACGAAGGCGTGTTGAAGTCCACGCTCACCTTCGACGAGGCGCGGACCCGCGATGCCCTCGAGCGAGAACTAGGGCTCAGAGGCAACTCTGCCTGGGCTGACCTGCTTGGCGGCGCGCTGGACGACGCGATGAACCGGCTCCTGGCCAGCGCGGCACGCAGCGACGTTCGCGCACTGCTCAAGGAGCGAGCCGAGCGCGAGGCGATTGAAGTCTTCGCTCGCAACCTCGAGAAGCTTCTCCTGGCAGCGCCCTTCGGCGAGCACTGGGTGCTGGCGATCGATCCCGGCCAACGCACCGGTTGCAAGTGTGTGGTGCTCGACCCAACCGGCAAGCTGATCCGCACGGCAGTAATCAACCTCGTGAGTGGGCCACGCGCGCTCGAGCATGCTGCGCGCACGCTACATGAGCTGTGGCAGGAGTTCCCGGTAGCCGCGGTCGCCGTCGGCAACGGCACCCACGGACGGGAGACGGAAGACTTCGTGCGCGAGCAGCTGAGAGAGCACAAGCGCTTGGAGGCCGTACCCGTCGTCAGCGTGAACGAATCGGGTGCGAGCGTGTACTCCGCGAGCGACGTGGCTCGGGAAGAGCTGCCCGACGAGGATGTCACGATTCGTGGCGCCGTGAGCATCGGCCGGCGCCTGCAGGATCCTCTGGCGGAGCTGGTGAAGATCGACCCCCAGAGCATCGGCGTCGGACAGTACCAGCACGACGTCAATCAGAGCCAACTGGCCAACAAGCTCAGCGAGGTCGTTGAGAGCTGCGTGAATCGCGTGGGTGTGGAGCTCAACACAGCCAGCCCGGCTCTGCTGGCGTTCGTCTCCGGCATCGGTCCGAAGCTGGCGCGCAAGATCGTCGAGCACCGAGGCGCCAAAGGCGCATTCCCCAACCGCAAAGCCTTGCTCAAGGTGCCGGGACTCGGCGCGAAGACATTCGAGCTGGCAGCTGGCTTCTTGCGTGTGCGCGCCTCGAAGCACCCCCTGGATCGAAGCGCCGTGCACCCAGAGCGCTATGAGTTGGTCGAGCGCATGGCCAAGGACCTAGAGCTTGCCCTGGACAAGCTTGTTGGACAGACCGACGTGATCCGCAAGCTTGATTCCGCGAGGTATTTGTCAGCCGACGTTGGACAGTACACCCTCGACCACTTGCTCGGAGAGCTGGCCAAGCCGGGTCGCGATCCTCGTGCCGGCTTCGAGGCGCCCAAGTTCAGGGATGACGTCCGCACCCTCGAAGACCTGCGCGAAGGCATGGTGCTCGAGGGCCGCGTGACCAACGTGACCGCGTTCGGCGCGTTCGTGGACGTTGGGGTTCACCAGGACGGACTGGTTCACATCTCCGCGCTGGCAGACCGCTTCGTGAAAGACCCGAACGAGATCGTCGGTGTTGGCGATCCCATTCGGGTCAAGGTGCTGGGCGTCGACCTCGCTCGGAAGCGGATCAGCTTGAGCGCGCGCGGCGTGGCCTAGCGGTTACTCAGTTGCTTGCCTCGAGGATGCGCTCCACGGAGAAGACGCCGGGCACCCTGGACGTGGTGAAGAAGAGCGCGCCTTGCGCGACCACCAGGTGCTCCACCCAGCCAACGTGCTCGGCGACCAAGCGAGGCTCGATGCTCTGCGCTTCGCTTGCAGTCTCCACGCCACCACGCAGCGGTGCAGCCCACAGGCTTCCGTCGCGCTGATCGCTGCTTCCGGAGTAGGTAACCCAGAACGCCTGGCCGTTTGCCACGGTGAGGCTGCGCGCGCGAAGGTTCGTGCCGCCAACATTCTCCAGCGTTCCTTCATCAGCGATGTGCCACACGGAACCGCCCTCGACTCCCGAGGTGAACCAGATGTCGCCGTCGACCACCTGCAGGTCGCGGGCACTGTGGTTGCCAAACTTGGAGATCTTCTGTCCCAGCTGGCCACGCACCAGCTCGCTGTCCTGCGTCTGGAAGTCAGCGTCCAACGCCACGCGACGGATGCTTCCCTGGTCACGTTCGCTGGCGTAGTACACGAATCCGTCAGCAATCGCGGGTGCGTGGGCGCTGGCGTCAGCGACCAACGTCACGACGCGCCCTGGCTCGTCCAGGGCAACGCCGACGATGCCGCTGCTCGCCCAGTCTTGCCAGACGACAACGCCATCACCAACCACGGCGCCCTCAGGCACCTGGATGCCTTCCGCCAGGCTGCCAGCTCGCCCCGAGCGGAGATCCTTGAACTGGAGAGTTGCCCCTGCGTCGGACTGAGTCGCCCAGTACCCAACACCCGCGTCCGAACTCAGCCAGGCGACGCCTGGCTGCTCCGACGCGACCACGCTCAGCTTGCCACTGGTCCGGGAGATCTCGAGCAGCCGCTCCCCGGCGGTGTCGGCGAATAGCAGGTTGTCCCCGGCTGCGACGAGCCAGTGATCGCCGTCTCCCAGGCCCGTGTAGAGCGCCGTTTGCTCGACGTATGCGGGCTCATCGCTTCCGTCGAAGACGCTGCCGCTCTCTTCCACGTGGCCACCAACAGGCGACCTGGGGTCAGCAACGGGGTCGCTCGGCTCGGGTGCGTCAGGAGACGCCGGCCCTTCGACCTCGGGGTCCTGAGGATCAAGGTTTGAGACAGCGGCCTCACCGGAGCAGGCCAGGGTAACGAGAGCAGAGAGCAGGAATAGGCGTTTCATAGGTACTTTCCATTCTGAGATGCGCACCGCACGGGTTGCTGCGGCCGCGACGTGTCCGGCGGGTAGCCAGTAAGTTGGGGCGGGTATCGACCAGCTCACAGTTAAGTTGCGTAAAAGGTCGGCGTGCCGCGCACAAAAAACTGGCACGCAACGCTCAGCAATGCAGCGACGGCGCGCACTTCGTCCTGGCGGCCGAGTCGGTAGATCCGCGCGGCAGCCTTGGTCAGCCAACCGAACCAGATGAAGCTAACAACGCAACTCTGCGGAAGAGATGTGGAACGGCGACTTCCAGTGAACCCATGGGCTTGAACCCGCCGGTCGGCCCACAGACGTTTCCACGTGGATTCGAGAACAGGAATCGCATTCCCAACTCGCCGCTCACATCATCCGCGCGGGGCGTCTGCGCGCACCAGGCGCAGGACGAGCAATACCCTGGGTACGCTGACCACCAGCGGCGCCTCGCCATGCGGACTCAGGAACTCCAGCCACGACTAGCCACGTGCGGCGACGCATGCGTCAAGCGGCCCTCCAGCCAAGCCTCGGGGGCATTTTTGGCTTTCGCAGCACCCCTCCCAGCTCCTCTGGCGAACGGCCGCTTGGCTACGCGGAGGTCAGCCTCGGTGGGTGGGCGCGGCGCGGACGGGCGCCAGGAGCGGGCAACAGACCAAGCGATGTTCCCTCGGTGTGGATCGCTGGAAACCTTTCGTTCACACTCCAAAGTCTGCGTCTGGACGCGGCTCGAGGGGAAAGTTGGGGAATCCATCGGGCGCTGCGCGGACAGCGACTTGCTTGGGATGGAACGGAGTATGAAACACAAGGGGGCAGAGACGCGCGAGGCGAAGGCGCATGAGGGAAGTCGCACTTCCAACCCTGCACGATCGCGCTCATGGCGACGGCTGGGGCTGTTTGCCTGCGCCATGGGCCTCGGGTTGATCCCGGGCTGCAGCAACGACTTCAGCCTCGACCGGCGCGCGCCGCCACGGGGCAGCGTTGGCAGCGAGCTGTACAGCCTGGTGTGCGACCGCGTGGGCGCACAGAGCCTGCGGGAGGACATCAGTGGGTCCTCGTTCCACGAAATCTGTCACCCGAACCCGCAAGGAGAGTACGCCACCAACGTCAAGCGAGAGCTCCTGAACCCGCTGCGAGCCGATGCTCGAGACATCAACGGTGATCCCGTACCCCTCGACAAGCAGCAGGCGGACCGCGAGTACCACATCGCCCGCATCGAGGCGCTCGGGCGCCGCCGCGGAGATCTGATCAAGGCGTTCGACACGGCGTTGCCGGACGTAGACATCGCACTGCAGAAGGTACGCAAGGCAGACGACCAGACGGACTGCAGCGTGGGCGGCGACGATTCAGCCCGCCGCGCTTTCCTCGAGGAACTGGCAGACACCTTCGCGAACTTCGTCGACCTCTACAACGACGAGACCATTCCCGCTCTCACCCGCTCCCTGGGCAACCTGATGCTGGACCTGGGCCGGGATCCGGATGCCCAGGAAGCGCTCACGCGTATGGACGCGCGTCAGGGCTATCGCCCACTGAACGTCGCGCTCGGCGTCGCGCGTCCCGCCCTCGCCTACCCGCGTCTCGGTGAGCTAGCGGACACGCTGCTCAACCTGCTGGCGTCGGACTCCGACCCCTACAACCCGGCGAACAAGCTCGATCCAAAGCAGGCTACGTTCTTCCAGAACCACAAGCCTGTGGTCGGCTCGGCCCACTCCCAGTTCCAGGACCTGCTCACGGTATTCCGCGAGGAATTAAGGACGCCTTCAGAGCCGCCCCAGGGGCCCCTCGACACCGTCTACGATACTCGTCTCGACCTGACGGCGATCAGCCGCCCGCGCACCAAGCTCGAAATCGGTCAAGCGCTGCTGCTCGAAGAAGATCCCTCGTTCGAGATCGGGCTGCCACGCTACATCGTGGCGCGAGACTCACGCGGCGTCGCGCTGGTGAACCGTCCCCAGAGCGTGCTTCCCGCGCCGTTCATCCCAGGCACCGACGGCAGCCCGCAGCTGGACGAGCTCGGGCAGTTCGTGACTCAGTCAGGCGATCAGCCGCCGAGCCCTTTCTTCGCAGTCGGCTCTCCCGACGGCAGCCGCGACGGCTTCGGCCGCGCGCTCTTGAATCAGAGCGACCCGCTCTACGTGTATCGCGACGTGAACCGCAGCCTGCTCGGCCGCGTGCTGCGGGATTTCCGTCCGCACCTCGTGAGCTCGGAAGACGGCGGCAACGAAGTGGTCATGAAGCTCTTGGCTGGCCTCCCGCTGTTGCTGGGAGATCGCGACCCGGACGCTCAGGGCACCAAGGTTTACCCTCCGGACCCGGATCGCGCCGAGGACTACACGCTGATCGGGCAGACGCCGCCCAAAGATCTCGCCCAGACGCCGGTGACGCTGCACTACCGTGCTTACCACGCGGAAAATTCACCGATGGCTCAGCTGGTGCACAGCGTCGGCGCGACATTGGCTCACCCGGAAGTAGACGACGCGCTGACCCTCACCCGCCAGCTGCTGCGCAAGTACCCGAAGATGGTCGCGCGCCTGGTGAAGCTCGGCATGCAGCTCAAGGGCATCGCGGACAAGCATCCAGAGGCGTTCATCCCGGAGAAGTCGACGTTCTGGGATGAGCTGATCGACGTCTTCATCCGCATGTCGCGTGACCCGGACATGCTGGAGCAGCTGATCACCGCCTTCGGTGACTCGCGCACCTTCAGCTCAAGGACACCTTCGCGGCGTTCATGAAGTTCAAGGACGAGCTGACCTACTATCGGGACGATCAGAACCCTTCGAACTACAACGTCATGAACGGCCTCGACCCATCAGGGAATCAGCTCCCCGACGGCCAGCGGCTGTGGAACAACACGAAGAACGGCTTCGGCACGCTGTCGACACCGGTGGACCGCACCAAGCCAGACACCGGAGACAACCGCAGCGCGCTGCAGCGCTTCATCCAGCTGCTGCACGACGCCAAGGGCATGAGCGCCTGCACCAAGCCAGGCGCTTCCGTGCGGATCCAGCTCCTGAGCGGCGTCCTCGCAGGCGTCACCACCATCGAGTATCCCCAGGACCGCATCCCGACGACTGCGGTCTGTGCCCTCGTCGGGCAGCCGGCGCCGACCCGCAGACATGCCCCTGTGCGGCATCCTGCGTTTCCCCGATGTTGCCAAGCTGATCCTCGACGTGGCGCTGAACCGCGCTCAGTTCGACGTGCGCGACCCCTGCTTGCGCGCGCTCATGGACTCGAACCTCACGGTGATCGTCGGCGGCGCGGACAACTTCCTGCAGACCATCAGCGGCATCAACGGCTTCACCTTGCAGCCGACGGTCGAGGCCATCAGCCGCATGGCGTACTTCGACACGCCGTTCGAGATCTACAACCAGACCGGCGGCTTCGTGGGCACCTACGCCGGTACCCAGCACTACCCGAAGACGCGGGACTTCCTCGCTGGCGTCATCGATCCCATCCCGACCATGGTGTGTCCGCCGCTCCTCGGTGCCGACGGCAAGCCTTGGAAGGATCCCTCCGACGGCATGCAGCTCAACCTGCGATCGTGCGAGCGAGTCGATGACTTGATGCGCTACCGCGATCAGAACGCGCTGTTTCCCCTCGGTGAGTTCGGCTTCATCGAGCGCATCACCCCCCTCGCGCTGGCGTTCGCCGACAACGACATGAACGACGAGTTCGTGGACTTGTTCGACACGATGCACCTGCACTGGGGCTCACCGGCGCAGAGCCAGGCCGAGTGCGATCCGAATGCGCCCAGGACCGACGCTCGCTGGTGCTCCCAAGACGGCGGCGTCCGCTACGAGGCGCTCCTCGCGGAAATGCTGCAGAACTCCGATCTGTTCGCGGCGCTGCGGGACATCATCCCGGTGCTCGCCACGGAGGAAATCGAGCGCTGCGAGACCTTCAACGCGAGCGGCGAGTGCGCCACCACATCGCGCAAGAACGCCATCGCGGTGCTCGGAGACGTCGCGCGAGTGCTGATCGATCCAGATCGCAACAAGGGGCTCACGGACATCAAGGGCAACCAGAAGGTCACGCTGAACGACGGCACGGTGCGCAACCAGACGACGCCGCTCTACCTGCTGGTGGACGCGCTGAAGGGCATCGACAAGGCCTTCGCCGACTACGAAGGCCAGGGCGGCAGTCCAGACACACTCAAGGGCTGGCGCCAGGCGCGCAGCGAAATCGTCGACACCTTCTTCATCGTCGATGGCTCACCTACGGACGCGCGCTTCCGCAACGACGCCGTCCCCGCGACCCTCGACAAGGCGCTCGGCGTGCTGCAAGCGCAGATCCACGCGCACTGCCCGAACCGCAACTTCACCACCTGCACCTGGGGCCGAGAGGAGCTCGGTCACAACGTGCAGGAGGTGATGAGCGGGCCCACCTTCGCGACGCTGATGGACTTCATCACCGCTCTCCGCGAGGATCCACGCGCGCGCCGCGAGCTCCAGCGCTTCTTGATCTACTTGATCGACGACGCGTCGGACAACGACGCCCAGACCACGACGCTGTCTTCGGTCAGCGATCTGCTGCAGGTGCTGGACGACGATCAGAACCTCGAGCCGCTCTACAAATGGATCTCGAAGGCGGTGGCCCCGAGCCTCGTGGACAGCAAGGGCAACGTGAAGCGCCGCTCAGCCGCCGACGCGATGATCGAGGTGCTCTCGCGCATCTTCGCGCGGGCCTACGACAAGGCCGGCGACAAGACCTGCAACAGCTACGTCGATCCGAACAAGGCCATCACGGTGCTGCTCAAGGCCTTCGTCACCCCGCCCGCAGACAACGAGCCAGCGCCCATCGAGACGGTCATCAGCGTGATCGCCGACGTCAACCGCAAGGACCCGCGGCAGGACACCAAGTACACCGCAGACGACTACAGGAACCTCTCCAAGGAAGTCAGCGACTTCTTCCTCGATGAAGGCAGCGGGCTCGAACAGGTCTACGAAGTAGTTCGCCAGGCAACCCTCAAGTAATCGCTGAATCGCTCCGCACTTAGACATGAATGCGCGTCAACTCTTAGCGCTTGGTTTGGGGGTGAGTGTGCTGTGTGGCACCGCCCGAGCTGAAGCCGCAGGCCTCTACTTCTCCGATCGCGGCGTGCGCCCGATGGGGCGCGCCGGCGCGTTCATCGCAGGCGCCGATGACGCAGGTGCCATCTGGTACAACCCAGCAGGCCTCGCAGATACCCCCACAAGTTTCCTTGCGGATTTCACCTGGCTACGACTCACGAGCGAGTACAAGCGTCAGCTGCTGATCCGTGACGCCAGCGACACGTTGCAGCGCGTCGACTCCGCTACCGTGGAAGGCTCCACGCCTGTCCTGCCGTTGCCGACCTTGATCGGCAACTACCACCTGAAGGAGCCCAATCTCTCGATCGCCGCCGGCTTCTACGCGCCCTACGTCGCGTTGGCTGGCTACCCGGAGACAGTCAACGGTCAGCCTTCCCCCGCTCGCTACACGCTGGGTTCCTTCAACGCCTCACGCGTGGTGCTGATGGGTGGCTGGGTCGGCTGGGCGCCTACGGACTGGCTACGCATCGGTGGCGGCGTGCAGGCGCTGATGGGCACGGTGCGCTCGACCATCGCCTTCAGCGTCAGCCTGGAGGATCGCTTGCTCGGCGCTCCGGAGCAGCCCGAGTACGACGCTCTGAGCCAGTTCGAGATCGGTCCGTTCATCGCCCCGAGCGGCAACGCCGGCTTGATCCTGATCCCCCACGACAGCGTGCGCATCGGAGTCAGCGCCCAGACACCGACGGTCATCGACTCCGACGCCAAGATCCGCGTGCGCCTGCCGTCCAGCGTGATCTTCGACGAGGCGAGCGTCGACGGTGAAGACGCTCACGTGAAGGTGAAGCTGGCGGGCATCGTGCGCGCAGGCATCGAGGTGCGCCCGATGGACCCGCTGCGCGTGGAAGCCGCGTTCGTGCGTGAGGTGTGGTCAGCCCACGACAAGATCGAGGCCACCCCGAAGAACATGGCCATCATCAACCTGCCCGGCGGCCCTCAGCGCATCACGCTGCCCAGCATCGACATCCCGCGCAACTTCCAGGACTCCGACAGCTACCGACTGGGCGCCGAGTATCAGCTCCCCATCGACGACTACCGGCTCGTGACTCGCGCTGGCGTCGCCTACGAAACCAGCGCCGTTCCGGACCCTTACCTGTCGCTGTCGTCCCTCGACTTCGACAAGGTGCTGGTGACGCTCGGCGGCAGCCTGTACGTCGGCGACCACTGGCGCTTCGACGCACTCTACGCCCACGTCTTCACCCGCGAGGTGTACGTCGATCCAGCGAGCGCAAAGGTGGGTCGTATCAACCCTGTGAAGGGCAACGCACCGTTCGAGCCGGTCAACGGCGGAACCTACTCCGCGAGCGCCGATCTGATCGGCTTCGGTCTGCAGTATTCCTTCGACGCACCTGCCAAGCCGAACAAGACAGCGAAGCCGAGACTGCGTCCGAAGCCGGATGCAGAACCGAACACGGCGCCCCTCCCCCCCACCAGCGAGGAAGGGGCCGACGACGTCGAAGATCTCGACGACGAGCGCTTCCGCGGGGTAAAACCTGCTGACGTGGACTTGGACGACGCTGGCAAGGACAAGCCTGCAACTAGGAAGCCCGCTGGCAAGAAGCCAGAAACGAAAAAGCCCAGCAGCAAGAAGCCGCTGGACCCGAAATTCCGCGGGGTAAAACCCGAGGACGTAGACCTAGACTAGGCTGGCTGCGCCAGAGGCAGGAGCAAGTCGACGCCGCTCTCCTCGACGCTGCTGCGCTGGAGCTCGTCCTTCACCACCAGCTTCACGAGCGGCATGCAGCCGCCACAACCCGAGCCGGCCTTGCAGTTTCGAGACACCGCCCTGGCGCTCCCGCATCCATCGCGGACGCACTGGCGGATCTGTTCATCGTTCACGCGGTGACAGTGGCAGACGAGCATAGTGAGGGCGGGAGTGGTGAGGGGTTGAGGGCTCCAGAGAGTCCGCGACTAGGTCCATGGACCATAACTTCTTGATAACGGATATCAATATCGCGCCGCACTTTTTCATGGCACTGGAATGCTTTGAGGCGCCTCTGGAGAGGGAAACGGCCGCTAATCAGAGCTGCTTAAGCGCCTGAACAGGCTCCCAGGACCACCAAACACCGAGCGCCAAGTGCGCGAATCTTTTGCGGTATTGACATCCCTTATCGAGAATTGGGGCTGCCATTGAGCTGACGTACCGTTACCCTCCGGGAACACTCGAGCACACGGGAGAGGCAGATGAAGGGCGACTCAGAAATTATCGACGCGTTGAACGAGGTACTCACTTCGGAGCTGACGGCGATCAACCAGTACTTCATCCACTTTCGCATGTGCGAGGACTGGGGCTACCAGAAGCTCGCGGAGAAGAAGCGCTCCGAGTCGATCGAGGAGATGAAGCACGCGGACAAGGTGATCGCGCGCATCCTGTTCCTCGACGGCGTGCCCAACATGCAGCGCTACTTCCCCGTGAAGGTCGGCGAAGAGCCGATCGAGATGCACAAGGTCGACGTCGAGCTCGAGTACGAAGCGGTGAAGCGCCTGAACAAAGCCATCTCGCTGTGCCGCGACAAGCACGACAACGGCACCCGGGAGCTGCTCGAGGGGATCCTGCTCGAGGAGGAAGAGGGCATCGACTGGCTGGAAGCTCAGCTGCACCAGGTCGAAGAGATTGGCCGCGAGCGTTACCTCGCGGAACAAATCTACGGTTAGCTGACCCAGGAGCGCGAGCTGCGGCTAGGCTCACTCAAGCCTAGCCGCGACGCGGGGTGCTACTTGCAGCCTTGCTTCGTTGTGTCGCGCAGCTTGGCGACATCGGGGTTCTTGGGACTCGCGAGCCGCGGGTCCTTTGCGAGCTCGCAGGCTCGCTTGGTGTCCTTGTTCGCCAGGCTTGCCTCGATGGCGAGGGAGAACGCGCGCTCCGTTGCGCGGTTCTTGAGGTTCTGCTCGGCCAGCGCTTGAGCGCGCTTCGGGTCCGCTCCAGGCCCGAGATAGAACTCACACGCGTGGTCGGAGAACGCGAGGGGGTAGCGCTTGAGCAGCGACTCGTAGCCAGCCTTGGCCTGGGCGGTGTACTTGGCCGCTTCTTCCGGCGCAGAGTCCTTCAGTAGCTCCGCCAGCACCGACGCGGGCTCTGGATCTCCGTCTGGCTTGAGCACGCTCAGCAGCAGCTTCTTTGCCTCGTCCGTGTTGCCTGCTTCGCGCTCGAGCTCCGCCAGGTGCACGTTCGCGACGACGTACTGAGGTAGCAACGCCACCGCCTCGCGGTACAGCGGAAGCGCCTTCTCCGGCTTGCCGGCGTACTCCGCCCACATCACGCCGCGCTGAAAGCTCACCCAGGCCACCGGGAAAGGAGAGACGTCGCGATATTTCCGTACGGCTTCAATGAAGGACTTGTCCGCCGCCTCGAACTCGCCGGCTGTCATTTGCGCAACTGCGAGGGCGGTGAGCGTGGCGTAGCCGGGGTACTTCTCCGCGGTAGCCTTGCGCGCCGGGAGGATTTCGTCGAGGTGCTCTCCCCGCGCCATCCAGATGGTCTCGCGTTGCTTCTTGACCTTGTCTTCAGCGGCGCCTGCCTTGAGCGCCTCGTCGAGGATCTTCAACGCCTCGTCAAAGCGGTGCAGCGCTCCGTCGACGCTGGCCTTCATGAGCAGGACGGCAGGATCCTTCGCGTGCTTTTGCATCGCCTGCTTGACGAGCTTCTCGGCGAGATCGAAGTCAGCGTACGTGCCTAGGTACTGGGTGCGACTCAAGTACGCGCCGACCTGCGTCGCGCTCAGCTGGAGGTTCTCTCCCTTGCTGAGGATCTTTGCCCTGCCGTCGATCTGGGAGTTCATGTTCCCCACGGCAATGTCGCCCGGTGTGGGCTTGCCGGTGTAGGGGCGCAGCGGGTCAATCGAGGCCGCGGCTGGAACCATCGCGCTCGCTGGCACCGGGCTGGTGGGCGCCGATGCGGACGCCGAAGGAGCGGGCTGCTGTTCGTCGCAGCCGGGTAAGCAACAGGTACTGAGCGACACCAAGAGCAGCAAAGCCGCCCCATGCGGGGCGGCTTTCTCTGCGATGGTGCCTGAAGCCAGGCGTTTCACGATGCCTCTTAGTTGCTGGAAGGAGCCAGGAACGGGAAGGTCGCCGTCTGGTTTCCGTCGGCGTCGCTCGCGATACCGTCGCCGACTGCTGCACCGGAGAGGCTGGTGTAGCTTGCGTCGATGACATCCATCGTCAGTGTGCGACCGCCGCACTGATCCGTGACCGCCGGGTTCTCGACACCCAGGTAGACGTTACACTCGCCCAGAGAGGTATCCACCCTAAGGAAGTCAGCCGCCAGCACACCCGCCAGCGCGTCATAGGTTCCGCCACCCAGGCCGAAGAACGCCTGGTTGTTGCACACGGTGTCGAGAGCGTCGTAGTAGCCCAGGGACGCCTTGATCTCCGGAACGAACGTGGCTGCATCAGCAGGCGTCTTGGAGTTGAAGTCATCCTTCGCAGCATCCTTCGCAGGGTTGTCGCCCAACGGCTGGATCAGTGCCGTGCTAACGGCCGGTCGGCCCATACGGTCGATCTGCGCTCCGAGAGTTGGTGCCGCAGGGAAACTTCCCCCGGTACCACCGGTACCACCGGTACCCGCGGTGCTGGTACCACCGGTACCACCCGTGGCGCCACCAGAGCCGCCAGCGGCGCTGCCGCCAGAACCGGCATTGCCCATGCCGCCGCTGCCGCCACCTGCAGTGCCACCGTTGCCGGCTGCGCCTGCGGAGCCAGCAGTGCCGCCGGAGCCGCTCTTGCCGCCGCCACCGTCGTCGTCGTCACCACAGCCAACCAGCGCTAGGCTGGAAGCCAACATCACGAGGCCTGTAATATTTAGAATTTTCATACCGTGCCTCCTTTCAGTTGGTTCCAACTTGGTTGGTGGACGCCCAGACCCGCAGCTCATTGCCGTCAGCGGTGACCGGGGTCTTGTTCAGCTGCACCACGAGAGACATGACGTCTGCGCCGAGGAACTTGTCTTGGGCCGCTCCCCCGTTCGTGCTGCCTAGCGAGGCCACAAGCCCGGCGGACTGGGTCGCGTCGAGCTGAGGACAGCCTGGGACGCTGCTCATTGGCAGGCCAGGAGCTGCCGTCTTCACGGCCGCCAGCGTGGCGGTGAAACCGTCCAGGTTGAAGAAGAACGGATCGTTCCGCAACCCGGCGAAGACCTTCATGTCGCCATTGGTGGAGTCGAGACCGGCAGTCGGCGTTGGATCACCCGACACGTAGTCGATGGTTCCGTTCGGCCCCTCGAGCCAACACTCGATCGCTGAGTTACTCGAGAACTGACACAGCACCATGTAACTCGTGGTGATCGTCGGATCCGAAGTCTGCGGGTTCGTCAGGTGGAAGGCGTAGATCACTGAGGTGCTGAAGGACGAGGTGTTCGTCGCGAACGGCACCACGTTCATCACCAGGTTGATCTTCGACGCGTCGGACTCCATCCACGTGTAGAGGTCCGTGATGTCCGCAGCCGGGTCTGCCGCAGCAGCGGGCGAATCCAGGTGATCCGCTGCCCAGGCTCCGCTGGTGGCGGTTGCGAGCACCGCAACCAAGCCAGTCATTAGTAAGGGTCGCTTCATGCTTAATGTTCTCCCATCGAAAGACGCTCCGCCCCCCAACAGGCGGAAGCCACAACCCAAGCTGCGTGGTCAGCAGCTCAAGCGTTAGGGGCACGCTTTCCCTCTGGCGTCCCCCTCCGAACTTTGAAGGGTACGACCGGAGCCGCCCAAACGGATCAAAGATCGGCGACGCCACTAGCTTTTGGTCGCACATGAGCGCCTCCTGAAACGCGGGCAGGTCGCGAAACGCGCCAGGCCGTAGCCACGAAGGCACCTTTGTGAGGCTACGTGGCATTTCCTGCCGCGAAAGACTGGACGTCTCAAAGGTCGGGTCCGATGCACCGCGCCATTTCGAGAGCGCCTGATTTCCACGCCTGATTTGTTGTGGATTCGGGTTCGGGGCGTCGGCACTTCGAACCATCCACACGATTGGTTCGCTCCTCGGTGCCAGCCTCGGAGCGCTGAATGCAAAAACGGCGACCCTTTGTTGGGGTCGCCGTCTTCGATCTACGAAGGTGTATGTAAGGTTGGCTCGTGCTCTCAGGGGCGCGCGCCGCGCGGCTCAAGTTTAGGCGCGTGCGTCGCGCGGCTCGAGTTTAGGCGCGCGCGTCACCGCGCGCTTTTGCCCGCTGCCTTGCCTGGATTTCGGGAGACTCGGCGACGGCCATGCCGAGCAGGCGCGTGCCCTCCATCAGGTGCTTGATGCCCGTGCGGCTGAGCTCTGTGGTCTTGGTTCCCACGTCGGGGAAGCCCCGGCCGTCAGCATCGGGCTGCACGTCGTTCCAGTTGGCGAACAGGCGACCCCAGTCGCTCTCCAGCGCCTCCCGCACGCGCTTGAAGCCGTACACCGGGTACCAGAACATGTCGTGGTAGGCGACCGAGGCGACGTATGCCCACGGCGCGAGCCACGTCTTGAGCGACCACTCGACGGGCTTCTTCAGCGGACCCCAGTAGATGCGGTGTTGGTTCCGCGAGGCAAAGGTCATCTCCTTGAAGGGGCCCTGGAAGTTCCACTTCTCGTCGAGCGCGTCCACGTCGCCGACGAACTCGATGTCGCGCGTGTCGCCGCAGCCGAGGCCCAGGTCGTGGGCCAGGCGCACGAACTTCAGGTCCTTGAGCGGGTCGAAGCCCATCAGCTTGCCAGCCACGGCATCGATCGCCACCTGGTCGGAGGAGGCGAGCAGCACGTTCTTCACGTGAGGGATCATGCAGCGCGGGCCCGGGCCGTCGCCGGCGAAGGTGCCGTCCATCACCGCAAACACGCCGCGATGGATCTTCTTCTGGATCATCAACAGGTCCACGAGGGTTTCGTGGATCACCGGGTGGGTCCAGTGACGGTGCTCGTTGAGCAAGCCGCCGAAAGCGTTCTTCATCGCACCGGTCGTGGTGGTGAAGATGTGGGTCTTGATCGTCGGCAGGTGCAGGATGTTCTCGCCGATGAAGCGCTTCGGGATCGAGAAGCCCTTCGGGTACACCTCGTTCAGGCACAGGAACTTCTTCGTGAGGTCACCGACGGCGTCGCGCACGTCGATCCACTCCTCACCCTCGTACAGATGCACGTTGCGCAGGCCGTGGGCCTGGACCACGTCGAGCTGCTTGTTCTCGCGCTCGCCGAGGTGCGCATCGATCACCACGGTGCGGTTGTGACAGGCGTGAATCAGGTTCGGATCATAGCCGTCCTGCTTCATCGCGCGGATCACACCGTCGAGCTGCCACGGCGTGGTGGAGGAGCCGGGAAAGAAGAAGTGCCAGGAGATGTTCACCTTGAGCGCGGTGTCAGCGTCCTTGGCTACCGTCTGCTGGTAGTCCGCGAGGTTCATCAGGCGGTGGTAGTCCTCGAGCACGGTCTCGGGACGGGTGCGGACGATGGCGACTTTGCTTCGGGTCATCTGCATAAGCTCCTTGATCGGGGGCGTTGGCTACTACCATCGCCCCCCGGGCGCCAGGCCTTGACCCGGATCTCCATGAAAGCTGCACCAAAGGCGGATTTCCAGCGACAGATTGCCGCGTTTCAGTGCCCTTGCTAGGGGCAGCGTGTGAAGTGGAGCTTCCCAGTTGCGGCTTGTGCGCTTGCCCTCGGCTTCGTGGGGTGTGGCAGTGACGACCAGAGCACCTCACCCCCAAAATCTACGGCGCCTTGTGGGGAGGCGGCCACGCCCGGCGCTCCGTTTGGGGTGCAGTGTGGGCAGCTGGTAGATGAGCAGGGGCGCGTTGCGTTTCTTCGCGGAATCAATGCGCGCATCGACGGCGTGTTCGACGTCAGCTTCGACGATGGGCGCGTCGCGCTGGAGGAGGTGCCCGCGTTCACAGCGGAGGATGCGGCGCAACTACGTGAATTTGGCTTCGATTCGTTGAGACTGCCGATCAACTGGAGCGCGATCGAACCCACAGAATCGGGCGGCTTCAGCGAGGCGTACCTCGACGAAGTCGACCGGGTCGTGAAGCTGTGCGCGGACGCTCGGGTGCTGGTGCTCCTCGACCTGCATCAAGACGCGTACTCGAAGGAAATCGGTGAAGACGGCGCGCCGCTCTGGGCCATTGATCCGCCTCCAGAGATGCTGCTCGAAGGGCCGCTCAACGACCTCGGGGATCGGCGCCTCAGCGCGCAGGTTGGAGCAGCGTTCGAGACCTTTTTTGGCGACTCCGCGAGCGGCACCAACCTACGCGATCGCTTCAGCCTGGTGGCCGCACACGTGGCGAAGCGCTTTGCCGATAGCCCGAACGTGGTGGGGCTCGAGATCTTCAATGAGCCTCAAGCTCAGGACGAAGGTATCGCGCGGCTCAATCAAGTTGCCCTCCCGCGTATCCGCGAGGCAGCGCCACGCAAGCTGTATGTGTACGAGCCCCCGGTGTTCCGCAACTTCACTGATCGCTCGACGCTTGCCGATGGCCCACTAGGAGAGATGGTCGGCTACGCGCCCCACATCTACACCTACTCGTTCACCGCGACTGACGAGCAGAAGGCAGGTATCGAGAAGGAAGATCTCAGGCGCTCCAACGCGAACGCGCGCGAAGAAGCGAACGCGCTGAAGGCGCCGCTGATCATCACGGAGTGGGGCATCGACCCCCTGGGCGTGAAGGGTGATGAGTACCTCACCTGGCAGAGCGAGCTGCAAGAGGAGTACATGGCAAGCTCCTTCTTCTGGCTCTGGAAAGAGCAGAGCCAGGGGCGCTGGGGTTGCTTCGACTACGACGATGCAACGAGCACGTTCAGCCCTCGAGAAGCCGTGAAGAAGACCCTCGCACGGGTGCGCCCGAGCCGCATCGCAGGCTGGCCCAAACACTTCGCCTTCGATCGCGCCACGGGTAGCTTCGAGCTGGATTTTCAGGGTGATCCAACCATCAAAGGGCCTCACGTGATCGCCATCGCGCCGGTGCTTGGAGCGCCGCAGACGGCGAGCTGCGACGGCAAATCAGTGACCCCCGAGGCGCTCGGCAACGGCGAGTTCTCCATTCAATGTGGACATGACTCCGCGGAGCATCGAATCCGCGTGGAAGTGACTCCACTACCCTAGGTTTTGTTTTTTGGGGGAGGGTCAAGGCTCTCTGAGCGGCTCAATGGCGCGCCAAAAGCCGCCGACCGACACCAAGTACGACGGCGAGCCCAGCTTCACGTTGCTGTCGAGCAGCGCGATCTCGCGGCTGCGAATCAGTCCATCGAAACCGATCCAGAGCGCGAGCTTGCCGACGTAGAGCGCGCTCCGTAGCCCCAACTCGAACGCTGCAGACGACACGAGGTTCGAAGACGAGTACAGCCACTCGTTGCCACCAGCCAACTGCACGCCAAACAGCGACCCGTCAAATGGGGCGCCATACGCGAGGCCCAATTTGACATCGATCAGGTGAACCGCTCCGGCGTCGTCCCCCACATTGAAGTTCGAGCGGATCCCCTCCATGACGCTCAGCGTGAAGTGCTTGGCGAGGCCTACGCCGATGTCGAGGCGCGGCCCAATCAACTGGGAGATGCTGCCATCGGCTGGTTCCCCGAGGAGACGCAAACCCGCGCCACCAGGACCGAACAGGCGCGCGGGCTTGGCCTTCCCCGGTCGCGGCGGCCCGCCGGTGTCCGGCGGTAACTCCCGGCGTTTGGCAGCGCGCGTCTTCTCCAGACGTACCTGTCGCTCGAGAGCATCCAGGAAGTCCTCGAGCAACCCGCGCAAGCTGATATTGGTGTCCACTTCGAGGGGCACGACGGGATCGCCCCACTCAATCCACGCCTTGGTCTCGTCGCACACGAACCGCACCCTGCTCGGCGCCGCCTTGTACAGAGCAGCCACGGTGAGCCGTGCGCGGGCATCCAGCTCGACCTGATCCTCCGGCGCGATCCGCTCACACCGGACCTCGACCTTGAGCGGAGGGGTCTCCGGCTCAGGCGCGGCTTCGGGCGGTGCGGCCTGGGCCGGCGTCGGCAGCACGGGGCCCAGGCAACCGAGCCAGAACACCATGCAAAAGATGCGAGCCCGCATTCGAAGCGGAACCATGGCAAAATCCACACTCACTGCCGAAACAAATCGCTTATCTCCCTGACCGGGTTGGTTCGAACGCTCAGAATTCGAGGCTGGGGCGACCAACGCACAGGACCCCGAACACCTACCGAGCGGGTACGCACAGCTCGGTGGATTCTGCCTTGAACGTGAAAACAGCAGAGCTCAGCTTGGATGAGGCCGCAGCGCTTGGCGCTGACGCGAGCATCCGCCCGGTCGCGGCATCGGTTGGCGCCGCGGCGTTGGATGAGCTGTTGCCCTTGCTCTACAAGCAAGTGCGTTCGCTAGCGGGTCCGCGAACCAACCTGGATGACCTGGTGCAGGCTGCCGCAGAACGCGCACTCAAGGCGCTTCCCAACTTTGAAGGTCGCTCGGCCTTTTCAACTTGGACCTACTCCATCGCCTACCGCACGGTTCAAGACCACGACCGCTGGTATCGGCGCTGGACACGGCGCTTCGCCTACGACGATCCAGACTCGGGGATCGAGCCAGAATGCCCCAGAGAGGGGACTGAAACGCGAGTCCTGCAGGCGCGTCGAGCGAAGCGGCTCTACCATCACCTGGAAGCGCTGCCGGCGAACAAGCGAGCCGTCATCGTGCTGCACGACCTGGAAGAGCTCAGCGTGCGAGAGATCGCCGAGATCACCGATGCCGGAGAAGCGACCGTGCGCTCCCGGCTGAGAGACGGCCGGAAGAAGCTCGGGGAGCTCTTGGCAAGCGACCCGCTATTCAACCCCGATGCGGAGGAGGAGCCGTGAGCGACTATCAAGCCCGCATCGCTCTGGCGCGCGACGCCTACCGAGCCACCCAACCCACCCCTAGCGACGTGCAGGCCGGAACGGCGCGCGTGGAGGCCCAGCTCGCGAACCCCGCGAATCACATGCGGCGCTTGCTCCAGTTCTTGGGCGGCGGTGCCTTGCTCGGCGCGGGCCTGCTCGCAGCGTTGAGCGATGCTCCGAGTGGAGCCATGCAGTCCGCTGCGCTGGGCTCCGTTGGCCTCCCAGAGGCGGCGGCGTCAGAGACGGCAGCGTCAGAGGCGGCAGCGTCACAGCCGTCCGCTGGCGCGCCCCGGCTCGGGCTACCCCAAGGCTGGTTGCAGCCATTGAAGCTCAACCCGGCCGCTTCCGAGGCGGTGGACACCGCCGAGGCGGAGTCGAGCCGTGCGGAAACAGCCCGCGGAGCGCGCTCCACGGCGAAAGGGCTGCCGCCTGGCGCGGCACCAGTCAACAAAGCCTCAGGCGCCAAATCCGAACCTGCAGCGCCCCCGGACTGGAGTCAGGTATCCACTGCGCTCGCGGACGGGGACCCGGCCCGAGCTGACCGAGTGCTGAAGGGACTCGCGTCGAACGGGGACGCGGACACTCGAGCCAAGGCTCTACTGGGTCAGGCGCAGCTCGCGCTGTCTCGTGGCGATCGCGCGGAAGCCAAACGCCTGACCCGGGCCGCGGCGAGCGTGCCTGGAGCGAGCGTTGCGGTCAGAGACAAGGCGCTGCGCTGGGCCGCGCGAGCCTCGCTCTAGCCAGATATCGTCCAGGTGTTCCGCGTGGATTCATCTCGCGGGTGCCAACTGGGTTGCACCCATCGGAGACAGAAACGCGAACACCCCAGAGCACGACCAGAGGCGACTCAGCTCTCATGGTCAAATCCTCTAGGAAATTGGTCGGCGTTTCTCTCCTCCTCGTCGGTGGTGCGCTGACGGCAGCATGCCTGGATCGGCCGGTCAGTCCGCTCAAGCCCCAGACGACCAACTCCGTCGTGTTTTCCCTGCGACAGGAGACCATCGACAAGATCGACCTGCTGTTCATGATCGATAACTCCTCTTCGATGGGGGACAAGCAGGACATGCTGAAGCGTGCGATCCCCAAGCTGGTTGGACGTCTGGTCAACCCGGCTTGCGTCAGCGACAGCGGAGATCGTCAGAACATGGCGTCACCTGATGCTGAGTGTCCGGAGGGCTACCGGCGGGAGTTCAAGCCGCTCGAAGACATCCACATCGGCGTGATCACCTCGAGTATCGAGCTGGGGCTCACGCCCGGGAGCTGTGGCGACGGCAGCCTCAACGACAACGCGCGCCTGATTGGCACGCTTCCGCGTGGTAATCATATCACCACCTACCAAGACAAAGGCTTCCTCGCCTGGGACCCGAAGGGCAAGCTCGACCCTCCGGGCGAGGCGGACGCAGACCGACTGATCGGCAACGTGCAAGAGATGGTCACCGCGGTGGGCGAGAGCGGCTGCGGCTTCGAAGCGTCCCTCGAGGCTTGGTACCGCTTCCTGGTGGATCCGGAGCCAGTTCATGCCTGGGTCAACGAAGGCGGCAAGCTGCGTCCAGACTTCGTCGACGAAGACCTGCTCGCCCAGCGTCGAGACTTCCTGCGCCCGGACTCGTTGCTTGCCCTGGTGATGCTGACCGATGAGAACGACTGCTCGGTGATCCCCAAGTCAGGGGTCAACAACCTCGGGGTAGACACGGTGCGGATGCCGCGCGCATCGAGCGCGTGCAGCGTGTCACCCGACGACCCGTGCTGCTACAGCTGCACCGACGCCGTACCGGAAGGCTGCCCAGCAACGGACGCGGAGTGCAGCAAGGGCGAGCGACTGACGCAGCTCGAAGATCAGCGCAATCTCCGCTGTTACGAGCAGAAACGCAGGTTCGGCGTGGACTACCTCCAACCTATCCAGCGCTACGTAGACGGCTTGACCAAGCCGCTCATCAAGGACTCGTCTGGCCGCGAAGTGCAGAACCCGCTGTTCCCACAACCCTCGGCGGGAACGTTCACGCGCACACCGAAGACGGTGTTGGTCGCTGGCATCCTGGGTGTGCCTTGGCAGGACGTCGTCTCGACGGACGACACCTGCGGAGACAAGGCTGACTGCGTCTCTTCGCTGCCGCTAGGTGCACCGGTGAGCTACCTCACGGCCGCTGAACTCAGCGCCAACAAACGCTGGGAGATGATCCTCGGGGATCCAACGACCGGCGCTCCCGCTCAGGACCCACTGATGTGGGAAAGCGTGGAACAGCGCAGCGGTTCGAACCCGGTGCTGCGCGCTCCCCTGGTCGCGGCGAACTCCAACGCAACGCCGACTTCGAACCCGATCAACGGCCATGAGTGGAACATCGCGGAACGAAACGACCTGCAATACTCCTGCATCTTTCCCCTCGCCCGGCCGCCGGCAGATGGCTTCGAGTGCAAAGCTGACCAGTACAACGGCCAGACGTTGGACAAGCCCATCTGCGAGCAACCCGACGGCACCTACACCGATCAGCAGACCTATGGTCGGGCGTTTCCCACACGGCGGGAGCTCGAAGTGCTCGCAAGCATCGAGGATGCGGCCGTGGTTGCCTCGATTTGTCCGAAGGAAGTCAGCGACGAGGACAGCCCGAGCTTTGGCTACTCGCCCGCCGCAGAGGCAATTGGCGATCGCGTGAGCGGGCTACTCAACGGCAAGTGCCTCCAGCGCGCGCTCGAGGTGACGCCCGACGGCGTGTCGTGCAAGGTCGTGGAAGCAACCCGAAACGACAGCTGCGGCTGTGACGGAAGTCGCGGGCGCAAAGCCTTGAACGGCGACCTGGATCCGATTGTCCGACGGCAGCTCAAGCAAAACGCGAGCTGTGGTGCAGGGACCGGGGTGGACTGCGAGAGCTACTGTCTGTGCGAGATCGAGCAAGCTCGCGGGGAGACGCTGTCTGCTTGCCTGAGCGAAGACGCCGTGGACGGGTTCGGCTGGTGCTACATCAACGAGGAGGCAACGCCCCAGGGGAAGCGCTTCGTGCAAAGTTGCCCCGCTGACCGTCGCCAGTTGTTGCGGTTCGTGGGCGACGACACGCCGCAAAACGGCGCCGACGTCTACGTCGCCTGCCGAGGGGTACCGACCAACGAGTGACTTGCGCGGCCCCCGGACCCAGTGGACGCTTCCGAGCATGAAATGGCTTGGCTTGGTTGGAGGCGTCCTCGCGGGGGCCCTGGCTGTCGCGTGTGGTGGGTCTGAGTTCAGCAGCGCCGGTGAGACCGGGGGCAACTCCGCGGGTGGTAGCTCGGCGGGCGGTAGCTCCGGCAGCGCCGCGGGCGGTAGCTCCGGCAGCGCCGCGGGCGGCAACGCCGCGGGCGGTAGCTCCGGCAACGCCGCGGGCGGTAGCTCCGGCAGCACTGCGGGCGGTAGCTCCGCCGGCGGCTCGTTTCCCGGAGGCAACGGAGGCGGCCCTTCGGGTGGGGCTGGAGGTTCGACCGCCGGGGCTGGCGGCAGCGCGGGGGCTGGCGGCGCCACGGGCTGTGCGACCGAGTGCCTCATGGGAGAGTACTGCGACGAGGACACGAACAAGTGCACGAGCTGTGCGACGATCGCCGGTCGGCTGCGATTTGGACCTCCGACGAGGCTCCCACTGAACAACAGCACCGGGGTGGACGAGCGCTTCCCACGCATCGCGGATGACGGGACGCTCTGGTACACCCGCGGTGACGGCGGTGGGGGCTACGCGATCGTGAAGCTGTCGCCGCCTTACTCGGGCTCACCCAGCGTCGAGTACCAAAACGGCAGCGGGTACGTTCCCCGCGGAATCGATGGAGAAGGTCTGAGGTTCGACGCGGCCTTCGACACCAAGGAGATGGACGGCACGCGCAAGCTCGTCGGAGTGGCGGACAACGGATCGCCCAGCGAACTGGGGAGCCTGAACCAAATCGTAGGTGCCGGCAGCGCGACGCTGGACTACAGCATCGCGGTGGGCCCCGGCCGTGTGTGGTGGATGAGCGATCGAGTCGTCGCCGGGCAAGCTGGAGGGCCGCACCTCCACACGGGGCAGCCGGGTATCGTGTTCAACATCGACTACGTGCCCCTCGTGCTCGAGGACGACTGTCACACGCAGAGCCCTGACCTCACGCCCTGGGTCGGCAAAGCCGGGAACTTGATGCTGCTCTCCGCACAGTCGCTGTCTTCCACCAGCACCTGCGTCGCCAGCGTGGACGCGCCCAAGGATCTGTACTGGACGCTGCTGGACAACGCCGGCCAGCAAACGGGCAAGGCCAAGCGCATCGAGCTCAGCGATCCGACACTGGACGACACGGAGCCAAGCCTGTCGCCGGACCTGTGCACGATCGTCTACGCCCGGAGTGAGAGCGCTGGGACGGAGGCGCACGACCTCTACACCGCCACTCGCCGCTAGGCAGCGCGCCCTCACCCCCAAAAACCCTTGAGTTGGCGCCGTGGGCGCTTGAGCGAGGGGCTCGGTCAGGTCAATCTCTCGCGACCCATGACCGACCCTCGCCTCGCGTCCGCTACAGAGCTCGCCGCACGCATTCGCAGTCGCACGCTGACCTCACGGCAGGCCGTCGAGCTCCACATCGAGCAGATCGAGCGCACCAATCCTCAGACCAACGCGGTGGTGAAGAAGCGCTACGAAGCCGCCCGCCAAGAGGCCGACGCCGCGGACCTCAAGGTCCAAAGCGGCGAGGAGCTGCCAGCGTTTCACGGCGTGCCTTGCACCATCAAGGAGTGCTTCGCGTTCACCGGCATGCCTCAGAGCTCCGGGTTGGTTGCGCGCCGCGACGTCATCGCCGAGGCTGACGCTACGGCTGTCGCTCGTATCCGCGCGGCAGGAGCAATCCCGCTCGGAGTGACCAACACCAGTGAGCTCTGCATGTGGATGGAGTCGGTCAACAACGTCTACGGCCGCACCAATAACCCCTACGACGTCGGGCGTATCGTTGGCGGGAGTTCGGGGGGTGAGGGAGCGGTGATCGCCTCCGGCGCATCTCCGTTTGGTCTTGGCTCCGACGTGGGCGGGTCGATCCGCGGCCCGGCGTTCTTCAACGGTATATTTGGTCACAAACCAACCGGAGGCCTGGTACCCAACACCGGGCAATACCCGAACGCTCACGGCGCCATGCGGCGCTACCTGTGCACCGGCCCGATGTGCCGCCGCGCCGACGATCTGATGCCGCTCTTGCGCTTGCTGGCAGGACCTGACGACGAGCACCCGGACTGGGCTCCGAGCGATAGCCTGGGAGATCCAGCGACCGTCGAGTTCAAAGGGCGCGCCCTGTTCTCCATCGAAGACAGCGGAAATTTACCGGTCTCGGACGAGCTACGACGTGCCCAGGCGCGGGCTGCGGAGCACTTCAAGAGCCTTGGCATGCAGCTGCGGGAGATCAAACTCCCTGCCCTGCGGAAACAATTCGATATCTGGTCTGCGATGATGGGCGTCGCGACGGAGGTGCCCTTCGGGACGCTACTTGGCGACGGTCAGCCGATCAACCCGCTGCTCGAGATGCTCAAATGGACCGTGGGTCGCTCGAGGCACACCTGGATGGCCTCGGCGCTCGCATTGACCGATCCGTTGCCTCGCAAGCTACCGGGCCTGGCTCACCGCATGCTGGAGCTCGGCCTGCAGCTGCGGCAGGAAGTCGAGTCGTTGCTCGGCGAAGATGGGCTGCTCCTGTATCCGTCGTACTCAGTGACGGCGCCGCCACACAAGCAGCCAGCCCGCTGGGCAACGCGGCTGCACATGCCGTGGTCGTATATGGCCATCGTCAACGTGCTCGAGCTGCCAGCGACCCAAGTACCGCTGGGCCTGGATAGCCAAGGGCTGCCGCTCGGAGTTCAGGTGATTGGCGCGCCGCTGAAGGACCACCACACCATCGCCGCGGCGCTGGAACTCGAGCGGCGCTTTGGCGGGTGGCAACCACCACGACTGTCTCAGCTGGCGTCTTAGGCTCCGATGATTCCGAATCGTTGGCAGGTAGCCAAGCGCAAGCAAGAATTCCGCGGGGAATCCTTCGCCAATCTCGCGCGTGTAGTCGCCGTGCTCGCGTTCTACGTGATCGAGATCATCAATCACCACGGCTCTCGCGCGCTCGGCATGCCAGCCGTGGTTGGTCGAGACATGCACGCGATGGTGACGGCCTTGGTTGGTAGCTGGGTGGGCGCTGCGCTGCTGACGGTCGTCGTGATGCGACTCCGCTACTTCCCAATTTGGCTCAAGTACCTAACCACCAGTATCGATCTCGCGATGATGACCGCGGTGCTCGCTGTACTCGACGGGCCCAAGAGTCCCATGCTGGTCGGGTTCTTGCTGGTGCTTGCGCTGAGCGCCACACGCTTCAGTCAGCGATTGATCGCCTGTACTGCGGGGGGCACGCTGGTTTCTTACGGGGTGCTCCTGTGGCACACGGCGGCGCTGCGTCCTGCGCTCGCGGTGCCGCGCTATCACCAGCTCATTTTCGCGCTCACCGTGGTGATCCTGGCGGGCGTGTTGATCGTGCTCGTCAACGCAGCCCAGCGCTTGTTCACCGCAGCGGACACCGCGCCCAACTCGACTTTTCCCGCGGAAGCGCCTGATTCGAGGGATGAGGCGTGAGCGCTACCTACCCTTGCCCGCACTGCCAGACCACCGTAGCCGTTGGCGCTACGCGCTGCTGGTTGTGCAAAGGTGCGCTCTCACAGTCGGTCAGCCCCGGTGCATCCGAGGTCGTGAAGCGCGATCGCACTTGGCTCGTGATCGTGATCTTGGCGAGCCTGGTGTTACTGCTCGTCGGTGCTCAGCTGTGGGTCATCGCCCCGGGTCTCCTGGTTCCGTACGGAGTCCTTGTGCTGCCTGTCTCGGTGGTGCTGGCACGCATCGCCTGGGTGGGCAGGCTGGACTTTTGGCGCTCTGAAGCCGCTGCAGCGCAGGCCGCACAGGCTGCGACGCAGGCCGCGACGCAAGGCGTCACCGCTGACGGGGCCTATCCCAGAAACCTCGATGGCGCAGTCCAGGGCTCGGTCCAAGGCGGACGTGGCGACCGTCCAGGGGACAAGGTCATCAAGGGCGTAGCGATCGGCGTGACGGTGTTCCTGGTAGTGACCGCGGTCGTCTTGATGCTGCTCGTGGCTGCAGTCGTCATTTTTGCCATCATTTGCTTCGCGAGCCTGCCCTGATGAAACTCCGTGACTACAGCTTCCTCGGTCTCACGCAGAGCTTGTGCCCCGAGTGCCACCAGGTCGTTTCCGCGAAGATCATCACGCGAGGGAAACGCGTCTACTTCCAGAAGCGCTGCCCCGAGCACGGTGAGCGAGAAGACTTCATCTGCTCCGACGTCGACTACTATGACCGACTCGAGTTCTCGGTTCCTGGCAAGCTCCCCGCTGGATTCGGCAGCTTGCCCAAGCGAGGGTGCCCATACGACTGCGGCCTCTGCACGGAGCATGAGCAGCACACCTGCATCGGGCTCGTTGAACTCACCCAGAGCTGCAACCTGCGTTGCCCCATGTGTTACGCGAGCAGCGGGCCGGGAGGCGTCCATGAGTCCCTCGTCGACGTGAAGCGCGCCATCGATCGGCTGGTCGCGGCGGAAGGTCAGGCGGAGATCTTGCAGCTCTCAGGAGGCGAACCGACACTGCACCCTGACTTCGAAGCCATCCTCGCCTATGCCTACGAGCGCAACGTCCAGCACGTGATGGTGAATACGAACGGACTCCGGTTCGCCAGAGATCCGAAGCTCGCCGAGCACGTATCGCGCTACGAGCGTCGCTTCGAGGTCTACTTCCAGCTGGACAGCCTGGAAGCGAAGGCCACGCAGAGCCTGCGCGGCGCTGACATCCTCGCGGAAAAGCTCGAGGCGCTGGATCGCCTGGCAGAGCACCAGGTGCGCGTCACCTTGGTCGCCACGCTGCAGCCCGGCGTGAACGATGACCAGCTGGGAGCCCTGATCCGCTATGCCATCAAGCGACCGAACATCGGGGGCGTGAGCTTCCAGCCAGCGACGTATAGCGGGCGGAGCGAGCTCCCCGAGACACTGGAACGCAGGGTGACGTTCCCTGACGTCGTGAAAGGCATCGCGGAGCAGACAGACGGCCTGTTCCGCGAGTCTGACTTCATGCCGCTGCCCTGCGCCCACCCGAACTGTCACACGCTCAGCTACGCCTACCGCGACGGCGAGCGTCTGTATCCCCTGCTACGCTTCATAGACGCGCAGAAGCACAAGGACCTACTCGCCAACGGCATCGCGTTCGACCGGCCGCGCGCGCGACAGCTCGTGGAGGAGTACCTGAGCGCGGAAGGCTGCAGCGCCGGGGACTGCGCGTCCGTCGAAGCCTGGCTTGGTAGCGCCCTCGGACAGCGACAACTCGATCGAGTCAGCGCGGAGGACGCCAGGGCTGTAGTGGAGTTCTTCGGAGCCGCGCTGAGCGAGACGCTCTCACCCGATCGTGTGTTCCGCATCGCCATCACCTCGTTCCTGGACGTCTACAACTTCGATCTCCGTCGAGTGATGAAGTGCTGCACGCACCACGTGCTGCCAAGCGGCCACGTCATTCCATTTTGTGCCTACAACGTGCTCTACCGACCGGGGCACGCGCCACTGCCCGAGCTCGAAGCGCAGCTGATTCAGCTGACTCGGCGCGGCGAAGCGGACTGATGGATTGGGCGTACCTCGCGTTGATGGCCACGGCCATCATGGTGGGCGTCCTGGTGCGGCGAGCCTTGCCGAAGGGCCCGAGCGAGACGCGGCTTCAGCGGCTAGCGCTTTTCCTCGGGGCAATAATCGGCAGCACGTTCTTCGCCAAGCTGCCCTACGCCGTCTCCGACTGGCAGAGCCTGCTGGATGGCAGCGCGTGGTTGAAGGATGGGCGCACCATCACCTGGGGGCTGGCCGGCGGCTACCTTGGAGTCGAGGTAGCGAAGCTAGTGGCGGGGGTGCGCCACAAGACCGGTGATGCCTTCGCGGCTCCCGTCGCGGCGAGCATCGCCATCGGTCGCCTTGGCTGCTTCCACGCTGGGTGTTGCTTTGGGCGCGCCACCGACTTGCCGTGGGCAGTGCGGTTTGGGGACGGTGTTCCACGTCATCCAACACAGCTCTACGAGTTTGCATTTCATGCGACCGCGGCGGTGCTGCTACTGCTCGCCGCCAGGCGCGGCCTGTTTCGAACCCAGCTGATCAAGCTCTACTTGATGGCCTACATGCTGTGGCGCATCGCGACCGAGTTGCTGAGGCCGGAGCCGCGGGTGTTCTGGGGTCTGACCTTCTACCAGCTCAGCTCCATGGTCTTCTTCCTCGTATTCGCGACGCTGTTCTTCGTCGACTCCCGCAGGTTGCGTGTGGCGACCGCGTGAACACGAAAACGAGCGTTTGGTTCCACACGGTCAAAACCTGAAGTTTGTCGCTTAGGAAGGTCAGAATTGCCCCGCGAGTAGTACGTTAGAATCATGCGAGCACGCGGACTTGGACTGTTGATGTTTGCGGCGCTGGCGAGCGCTGCGGGCTGCG
Source organism: Polyangiaceae bacterium (assembly GCA_041389805.1). GTDB lineage: Bacteria > Myxococcota_A > Polyangia > Polyangiales > Polyangiaceae > JAHBVY01. Next base: position 102,902 of record JAWKRD010000009.1, read on the forward strand.
GGCGTACCCGGTTGGGCTGTGAGGGCGATCCCGCGAGCTGCGTGGACAGCGATGCGGGCGCCGACAGCGACGCTGAGCCGCCGGTCGTCGCGCCGACCAAAGTCGACCTGCTGTTCGTTGTCGACAACTCGTACGGGATGGACGCGTTTCAGGCCTCGTTCGCCGAAGCGGCACCGCTCTTGGTCCACCGATTGGTGAACCCTGACTGCGTGGCTGGCGAGCAGCGGGTCACCCTCGCAGACCCAACGGCTGCCTGCCCCGAAGGTCTACAGCGCGAGCTCCCGGCGGTGCGCGATCTGCACGTTGGCGTGATCACCACCAGCATCGGTGGCGCGGGGTCCGATAGCTGCACGCCCGCTTGGCCAAGCTGGGATCCGGCTCAGGACGACCGCGCTCACCTGGTCGCCAGCCTGGGCCGCTACGAAGGCGCTCCTGGCTACCGCGGGCTCGGCCTGATCTCCTGGGATCCCGACGCCCAGCAAGCCCCGGCGGGGTCGGCAAATCTAGAGGCGGTGCTCGAGGAGACGCGGGCCCAGGTACTCGCCGCGGGCAGCAACGGCTGCGGCTACGAGGCCAGCCTCGAGTCAACCTATCGTTTTCTCGCGGATCCACATCCAAGCCGAACCAGCGAACGCGGCCCCTGCTTCGATGGCGACACCTCGAATGGCTGCGCGATCGGGGTCGGCGTCGATGAAGAGCTGCTCGAGCAACGGCGCGTGTTCTTGCGCGAAGACTCGCTGGTACTCGTCGTGATGCTGAGCAACGAGAACGACTGCTCAGTGCCGACGCTCAACCAGTACTGGCTGGGACTGCAAGCAATCGACGAGCTGGGCAACCAAGTAACACTGCCTCCGGCCACGGCGGCGTGCGAGAAGGACCCCAACGATGCGTGCTGCCACTCCTGTGGCCAGTCGCCACCAGCCGGCTGCCCGAGTCCAGCGCCAGGCTGCGAATCTGCTCACTTGGAAGAAGGCCTGGATCCGCCCAACCTGCGCTGTTTCGATCAAAAACGGCGTTTCGGCGTCGACTTCCTGTACCCGGTCGATCGTTACCGCGCGGCACTACAAGACCGAACCATCGGGGACGAGTTCGGTGAGCGACTGCCGAATCCCCTGTTCAGCTCGACCAGCGGCGAGGGACGTCGACCTGAGGACGTGGTCTTCGCCGCCTTGGTGGGTGTGCCATGGCAAGACATCGCGCAGCCAGCGAGCCTGACGAGCAAAGGCTCCCTAGCCTTCGCTAGCGCAAGTGAGATGCAGGACCGCTGGAGCGACCTCTTGCCTACCGCTGGTCGCCCGGCGGGAGACCCGTTGATGCGCGAATCCGTCGCCGCGCGTAGTGGCCAGGGGATCCGCAGTCAGGACGACGGCTTCGCCTACCCCAACGGCTACGATTACGACACGGATGGCAAAGCGTTGCAGTACGCCTGCCTCTCACCGCTACCGGCGCCTGACCCCTGCCTGACCACCAGCTGCGAGTGCTACGGCATCAGCAACGATCCGATCTGCGTGGACCCGGACACTGGCAAGACCACGGGTGATCGTCACAGCGCTGGAGCGATGCCGGGCGTGCGGCAACTCGAGCTGTTGCGTGCCCTCGGCGAGCAAGGCGTGACAGCGAGCATCTGCGCCAAGCAGACGGTCGATCCGGCCGTGCAAAGCTATGGCTACCGCGCCGCCGTGGAATCCATCGTCGCGCGAGCCGCCCGCAGCCTGCGTTAGCTGACTCAGGGCGCTTCGCGATGCATCCGCGCACGCTGCTGCTATAAGGCGCGCCATGCATCAGCGCTGGCCACTCATCATCGGAAGCGTCATCTCGGCTCTAGTGAGCGTCGGTTGCGATGCCGCGAAGGGCGACTACGAGGACTGCCTCGAGCTTGAAAAGCAGGGCAAGCTGGAAGAAGCCAGCAAGGCCTGCGAAGCGGCCGTGCAGAAAGACCCCGGCGGCGCGAGCGGCCGGGCGGCGCAAGAGAAGCTCGCCCAACTCCAGGTGAAGATCGTCAGCGGGCTGTCCGACGAGCTGAAGAAAAACAATCTCTGCACCGAGGCGCAGCTCAAGCTGATTGATGCCAAGCCAGAGGACAAGCCGCGGCTAACCGCCGACCGTGACGCCAAGTGTAAGGGCGTGATCCCTAGCTCGAGCGCGAAGTAGTCGACGCGCTGCGTATCCGCACGAATATGCGAGCTGCGCGACCTAGAAGCGCTGCGCCCAGCGATGCAGCAAGCCCAGGAACGCATAGGTGCCGTCGACCACACCGAGGGCGTCGGGAGAGTCGAGCACGAAGGAGAACGCCGCAAAGCCTTCGAGGTGCTTGCTGAAGTTGACGTGGAACAACGGGCCGCCGCGAGTCACGCCGCGAGGTCTGCCCGGCACGACCACGTACTCAGCCAGCGCGCCAAGCTGAACGTCCTGGCTCTCACCGAACCCATAGACGTAGCCGCCACGGATCCCCATCGCGAAGGGCGGGCGCATCACCACGCGCAGCACTTCCTCGTAGACATAGGTGTCGCGGGGCACGTCGATCAACACGGGGTGCACGCCGAGGAAAGCACCGCCGTGAGCAACGGGAGCTGCAAGGTCGAGCTCGAAATCGACCGCAGTGTAGCTGCTGCGCTCGCCACCGTTCTCGAGGCCGAGGTCGGTGTCGGAGTATTGCTCCTGCTTGCGCAGGAACCGCCGGTCGAATGGGATGGTGCGCCGGATGCCAAAGAACGTATCCAGAAAGGGCAAGCTCGCGCGCCAGCCAACATAGGGCGACGTGAAGCTGTTCGTGACGAGCCAGTACGCGCCGATGCCAACGAAGTTCCAGAACGGCGCGCCGTATCCCAGCGTGAGCCGAGGCCGCGCGTACACGACCCCTACGTCGGTCGCGAGCGACGCGAAGGGCGTCGCCTTCTTGGATTGCCATGGGGAATATTGCGGCTCGGAGCTCTCCGGCTTGGTCGGCGCGGCCGCGGAAGCGACGTGAGGTGACGCGACCCCTAACCCCCAAACCAAACCGATGAGGGCGCGCCTGAGCCAGCGACGTCGACCCCGAGATCGATGAACGCACCGGTCCCGTAGATCCTCTGCGCTGCCGGGCATTCCTGCCTGACTGTAAGAAAGGCTTGGCACGAGAAAGCTGGCCTCCCCTTGCACCAGGTTCAGAAGCCGCGCAAGTCTTCGCCGTTAGTCCTGCACAGCTGTGTCAGTATCCGCGCCATGTCCAAGCAAAGCGTGACGTTGTGGCACAATCCCCGCTGTTCCAAGAGCCGCGAGGCCTTGCAGCTCCTGTCTGACCGTCTCGGCCCAGAAGCGATTCAAGTACGCGAGTACCTCAAGCAAGCGCCGAGCAAGTCCGTGGTGGAGACGCTACTCAAGGCGCTGAGCGCGGGCGACGCCGACTTCAAGCCGCACGATCTCCTGCGCAGCAAAGAACCTGGCTACAAGAAGCTCGGGCTCTCCAAGACCGCCAGCAAGGCTCAAATCGTGGCCGCGTTGGTCAAGGATCCGAGCATCCTAGAGCGCCCCGTCTTGGTGGTGGACGACAAAGCTCGCATCGGTCGGCCCCCAGAGCGCGTGCTGGAGCTGCTCTAGTCGATTTCCCCGAGGAAATGCAGGCCGCGCTGGCTACTTCTGCTTGGCGGCCTCTGCGAACTCCAGGAGCAGCGCCTCGACCGCGCCGCCTCCCCGTGCATACAAGAGCGGTCCGGAAAAACCGGTGGTAGCCACGGAGTAGACCTCTGCGATGCGGTAGGCGAGCTGAGCCACCTGCGGCAGGTTCTTCAGGGCTGCCTCGACGGCCGCTTCGTCGCCGTCCGCCACAGCCTTCTTCAGCGCGCCAGCGGCCATCCAGCGCTCGCTGTCACTCATCGCCCCACCGCGCTCGGACAAGCGCGCAACGGACTCTGGCACGCGGGTGCTCGCTGGGGGTGCCGACTCGAAGCCCTTGATCACTGGCCGCTGGGAAGCCGGTTTGAGCCCTTCGGGCTCATGCAGGCTGCTCGGTCCGATCTCGATCTGAGCGGTCGGGATGATCGAGTCGTGCTTCTTCGTACGCAACTGGGACTCGTCGAGCTTTGGCTTGCTCTGGTCGACGTCGTCGCTTGGCGACTCGACGTCTTTGCCCGGCTTGGACTCGGCAGCGTCGTCTGATGTGGCCACGATCCGCTGAGGATAGCCGCCGGGTCGTGCTCCTCCAAGCCGCTCGGTCGGAGATCCTGCGCGGTGGCTGAGTGAGGCACGCTTGCATCTTTCGCGGTGCATCTTTTCGTAGCCGCAGTGCGGCGTTCCGCTTCGTAGCTGCTACGTGCGCGCCTTTCCCTTGCCTCGCCTGCGAACTAACAGGAAGCTGAAGCGAGCCATGCCAGTCGGTGTGAAGACTGTCCGCCAGGTGCGCCAACGCATCGTCCTCGCCTGCGGTATCGAGGGTCCGCGCCTGAGGATCTGCCGCGCCGCGGCACTACGAGCCCTGAACGGCCACATCGAGGAGTGCGTGGTTGAACGGCTCACGACCGCGGCCGCTACCCTGCGGCCCTGGGCGATCGTGATGAACGAGACGACGTATGCGTTCGATCCCGAGGAGTTCGACGCCCTCGCGCGCGACGTTGGTGGCCGCATCGTCCGACTTCCCGACTTCGAAGCACCCCTCGACGAGCTCGAAGCATGGCTCAACGAGCGCTTCCGCGACTTGATCGAAGACGGCGAGACCGAGTCAGACTGAGCCACCGCTGATAGGTGCTCCAAGCGCCAATCCTGACGCTCTGACTGGCGCCACACCGCGAGCGCTGCGATAGACTGCGGCATGACCTCTCACGTCCTCAGGTTCGCCCAGCTCTCGAAGCATGTGGCGCTGGTGTCCGTCTGCGCATTGGGCCTTGGAGTCGTCGCGTGTGGCTCTGACAGCGACAGTAGCTCGGGTTCGGGCGGCAACGCTGGAACGGGTGGCGCTGCGACCGGCGGAAACGGCGGCACCGCGGGGGCTACGACCGGCGGCAGCGGTGGCAGCTCTGGATCGGGGGCTGGGGGTGAGGGTGGAGTCGACACATCGCCCATGGGCGGGGACCGCCCGGTGACACCGTTCGTCCCAGAGAGCTACGACCCATCGCAGCCCACGCCGCTGATCGTGATGCTCCACGGCTTTGGCGCGAACGGCGCCGCTGAAGAGCTCGTCGTCCTCAAGCTCAAGCCGCTCGCGACCGAGAAGAACTTCATCTACATCTATCCGGACGGAACCACCGGTGCCGACGGGAAACGCTTCTGGAACGCTACCGACGCCTGCTGTGATTTTGGCAACACCGGCGTAGACGACGTCGCGTACATCGCGGGGCTGATTGACGAAGCCAAGCAGCGCTACAACATCGACGACAAGCGCGTGTACGTCATCGGTCACTCGAACGGTGGCTTCATGTCTCACCGCTTCGGGTGTGATCGGGCGGATCTGGTGGCTGGCATCGCGAGCCTGGCGGGCGAGATGTGGAGCGACGAGAGCAAGTGCGCACCGAGCGCACCCGTCAATGCGCTGCAGATGCACGGCACGAGCGACGAAACCGTCTCCTACGTCACGGTGCCCGGCGTGCCCGGCGCCGAGGACAGCGTGGACACCTGGGCAACGAAGAACGGCTGCACTGGCTCGCTCACTCCGCTTGGCGAGCCCGTGGACTACGAAGCCAGCGTCGCGGGCTCAGAGACGGACAAGCTCGAATACACCGAGTGCCCAGCCGGCGGCGCCGTGGAGTTGTGGAAGATGAACGGCGTCGGCCACATCCCGAACTTCACCGACGAGTACCGCCGCGCCCTGGTGGACTGGCTGCTCGCGCATCCGAAGCCCTGAGCTTCCTACCAAGCTGGGCGCCTACCAAGCTGGGCGCCTACCAGGTGATCTCGCCAAGCCGAAGGAAGCCGCGGCCTTCACGCTGATCGGCAAAGAACAGCGTCTTGCCTTGCAGCGCCGGGGCCGCCGTCTGTTCGCTGGGTCCCTCCAGGCGCGCCAGGCGACGCACCTTCACCACGGCCGTTGGAGGCCGAACGGTGAAGCCGTACAGCTCCGAGGCGGCGCCACGCGCTGCACTGACGACTCCGTGGCAAAGCTGACCATCGCACTCGATGCTCAGCGACGTGGGACGTGCAGCGTCCGGTAGCTCGATCACCAGCGGATCGCGCTCCGGCGCGCCTGAGTCGCTCAGCACCGCGATGCGCACGCCGTCCTCTGCACCTTCCTCGAGCCACGCCACGACCGGCTTGTCACCAGCAAGCGCCACCGCAGGTGAGTGCGAGTGACCTTTCGTCTTCGCCAGCGCTCGCTGCCCTGGCTGCGGCTCAGCGGTGGCGCTCTTCAGCGTGGCGACGAAGATATCCGCGACTCCTGCGGCGGCAGGATCCCGCGCCTCAGACCAAACCAGCCACGTTTTGTCTCCGCCGGGCAACACTCGCACATCGGTCGCGGAACCAGTCACCGAAGTCACGCGGCGGTCGGGCCCGATGCGCTGCAGGCCCTTGCCGACGCGCGCGGCGTAGACCTCCGGATCGCCATGGCGCTCGTCGACCCAACCGACGATCCACCCTCCAGCGCCGAGCGCCGAATCCGCGATGTAGCCTGCGCCAACGTCACTGACTTCGCCCGGCGCTCGCGTCAGCATCGACTGCTTGGACTTCTTGCCGCCAGCTCCGAGCAGCGTGACAAAGACCTGCGGAATCTTGTTGTCGAGGGCGCTCCACACGAGCAGCGCATCGTTGCCCTTCGGATCACCAGCGCTGAGCGCCACACCACCCATCGAGCGCGCACGGTAGGAAATCGTCTCGACCGCGCCCGGCGTGCCGTCCGCGCCAACGCCGCGCACCTTGAGCAGCGCGCGCACTGGGTCGAAGCGACCGTCGGGGGCCGGCGTAGTACGCCGAGTATAAGGTGTGGTCGGATCGAAGAAGGTGAGCCAAGCGACCAGTGAACCCGAGCCTTGTTTCACCGCGGCAACGCCACTCAGCGGATCGCTACTAGCGAGCGCCTGATTCGCCTCGAGTCGCGGAGGTGACTCCGGCGTCCAGGCCTCGGCGGCAGCACGGTAGGCCGTGCCCGTCGGCGCTAGCTCGACGCTGAAGAGCTGCGCTGGGTTCTGGTTGTCCGCGGCCAGCGCAAAGCAGCTCTCCCGAGGGCAGGAGAGGCCCCAGGCGATGTTGATGCCCTTGGGCAGCTCGTTGGTCTTGAGCGGCTCGCTCGCCACCACCTCGAGCTTGCCGTCCAGGCGCACGAACGTCGGCAGCAGATCCGCGTCGTCGCACGACTCCACTTCCTCGGGGCAATTCTCTGCGAGGGTCAGCGCCGCGACGCCGCTATTGGTCGCGACGAGCTCCGGCGCCGTCTCTGCGCCGACCACGCGCAACTTGGCGCGCTTGTCTGGCTTGAGGTCGCTCGTCAGGCTCGCGATTTCGAGCCAGCGCTCGCGCTCGCTGCTGAGCCCGGGCGCCTCCCAGACGGCATACGCGGTGCCAAGCCCTTGAGCTGGCGCCAGCAAGTCGACGAGGGCCTGTTCACCTGCGCCGGGCAGGTTCGCGACCGGTCCAGCCAGGAGCTTGCCTTGAGCGTCGACCAGCGCGAGCTGCACCCGAGGCTCGAGGTTCTTGCTGTCGGACCAGCCGATAACGAGCCCACTTGCGCTGACGGTGAGATCGAGATCGAGCTGGGCGCTCGCGGTGCCGCTGACCTGCAGTGGCTTGCCTTTGACAGCGCCTTGCTCGTCGAGGAAGGCCAGCATCACAGGCCCATTGCTCCCTGGGGCGCTTCCAGCCTCGATCCAGGCGACTGCGGCGCCTCCAGCAAAAGGCACTGCTTGCCACGCACGCGCCGTCTTGCTGAATGCAGCACCCTGCTTCCCCGAGGTATCAGACAGATCGGCCGCCCACAGCTCGGCTTTGCCCGAGCCGCGCACCGCCCAGAGTGCCAGGGCGCCGCGCTTGGTCGGCACCGCGTTTAGCCAGAGGACGCTGTCAGCCGTGCGAGTGAGCGCCATCGGTCCACTCGCGAGCTCACCGCCTGGCCCAACAGCGAGCAGATTGATGGTCTCCTCGGCGGCGCTCTTCTCGCTGTAGAGCATCACGAAGCCTTTGGCCTTGAGGTTGCCACCGGCCTTCGCGTCGCCAACGGGCCTGACGGTAGCCAGTCCGATTTCCCCTGCGGCGGGACCCAGCTCGTGAACGTCACCGCGCGGTTGTCCTCGCGGATCCAGCGCCTGGCTGTACCAGGTGGCGCTCGCCGACTTCGTCGCCGCCCAGATAGCCATGCTCCCAGCACTGCTCGAGCCGATGTACGGCCCCATCGTGCCACCTGGCACCTTGGCGAAGACGTGGGAGCGCAGGCCTTTGACCTCTACGTCAGTCGCAGGCTTGTCCTTCGCGGATGCTCCCTTCGGTCCGCGTGGGCTCTCGGTGTGCTCTTGGTTCGTCGCACCGCAGCCAAAGGCAAAGCACAGGGCGAGGAGCGATGCTCGGGTATAGAAGCGCGGGCTCACGCCGGGCACCGTAGAAGCGCGCCGCGCCCCGCGCAACGAGAAGGCGGAATCGTGCGTCGGGCAGGCGCGTTAGCGTAGGATGCCCCTGTGACTCTCGCGCAGCGCCTCATGCTGGCTATCGCCGTGCTCACGATCGCGGTGACCGCCGCGGTAGGCCTCGGCGTGCGCGAAGCCTGGCGCAGCACGGAAGAAGAGCGCTTTCGGGAGCAGTTCAAGGAGGCCGTCTCACGGCTAAACGAGCAGCTCAGCACGGACATCACGAGCTTGCCCGAGATGGTCGAGCCAATTTGTCGCCACGATCCGACACTCGACAGCACGTTGATCGACTTGTCGACCGGACGCCTCGACTCGGGACGGCGTCTCGCGGCGAGCCTTCGCGTGCCTGACATGCGCAAGGCGCTGCGCGTCGACGAGCTGGTGCTGATCACGAGCGAGGGCGAAATTCTGGGCGCTGTACATCCCAACCTGGTCGTCGGCGCGACAGACCAGAAGCTCGCCTCGCGCATCGCCAAACCAAGCCAAGCAGCGGGCGTTCGCGGTGGTAAGGGCGAGCCGCTCGCGGTCGAAGCGCACTGCACCCGTCGCTTGGGCAAGGTTTGGATTGGCGTCTACGCTGCTCGTCACCTGGACCGCCTGCTCGAAGACGTCGGCCGCTCTCACGGGGTGCAGCTACGCGTGGCCTCGGGCTCCAAGGTCCCGAGCGACTTGATGGTGGAGCGTTTGCAAGTCGACGAACTGGGCGGCATCACCTTGATCGCCACCAAGTCGCGCGTGCCGCTGCTCGAAGCCTTGAAGCACCTGGATGGCACCATCCTCGCGATCGGCGGTGTCACGCTGGGCGTCGCGCTCTTGCTCTCGATGTTGATGGCGCGTGGTTTGGCACGCCCTATCGCGGACCTCTCGGAGCAAGCGCGTGCTGTCGTCGTAGGTAACCCTCAGCCCGTGCGTGGTCGGGGGGGGAGGGAGCTACGAGAACTCGCCGATTCGTTCAACAAAGCCATCCTGGACCTGGCGGCGTTACGCAAGCGCCTGGCCGCCACCGAGCGCATTGCCGCGCGGAGAGAAATCGCGCGCCAGGTCGCTCACGAGATCAAGAACCCCCTCGCCCCGATCCGCGCCGCCGTAGAGACGCTGAGGCGCCTCCGCGCACGCAACGACGAGGCGTTCGACGAATACTTCGATGAGGCCACGCGCACCGTCCTCGACGAAGTGCGACGCATCAACACCATCGTCTCCGAGTTCACTCGCTTTGCCCGACTCCCTGCCCCGAACCCGGCGCCGTTAAACCTCGTGGAAAGCATCCGCAAGGTCGTGATGCTCCACGAGAACACTGGGGCAAAAGTCAGCTTCGGCTTCGAGCCTTGTCCCGAGGTCCAAGCGGACGCGGATCAGATGGTGCAGGTCGTCACCAACCTGGTGCAGAACGCGATCGACGCTTGCCGTGAAGTCCCCTCACCCGAAGTGAGGGTCAGCCTCAAGCCGCTGGACAGCACGGAGATCGAACTCCGGGTGGCAGACAACGGCCCAGGCATCCCGCCCGACATTCAGGCCCGTTTGTTCGAGCCGTACGTCACGACCAAGCCACACGGCACGGGCCTTGGCCTGGCCATCGTCCAGCGCATCGTCGTGGAGCACGGAGGGGACATCAGCTACGAGGATCGCAGCGGTGGTGGCGCTTGCTTCCGAGTGACACTACCCGTGGGTGGCCCGCCACTGCTGTCGGAAGCTCCGCCTTCGACTCGGGACTTCAAGGGCTAACACTACTGCACATCTGCGCCCCATCCGGAGTTTGCTACGGTTTCGCCGAGGGCTTGGCGAAATCGGCCTGGCTCCAAGTTTCTTGTTTGCCAGCAGGGGGCCCAATACTCTGTCCGTCCCTTTGAGTTGAGGCGCGGAACGCGTGCTCCCGGTCTTCTTCCACTGATTCCCGCCAGGGCCACCCAACGAGCCACCGAGGGCGAATCGGCCCCGTCAATCGTCAGCAAACTCGCCACATGACACTCTCTCAGCGCCAGCTTCTCGGACTCTTGTTGGTGGTAGTCGCCGCCGTGATCGGCGCCGTTGTCGGCAAGGACAACGCCATGACCGCTGCCGTGCTCGCGGGGGCCGGCGGTGTTGCCGCGTTGCTATTCGCCGGAACCGCAGGTGGCCCGAAGCTGGATGGCATCCGCAATGCGATCCGTCGCGCGGGCATGGGTAAGTCGGTGAGCGCTCCCGAGGGGGCGCCCGAAGCCATCGCGTCGCTTTACGAGGAGCTCGGAACGCTGGTGGAGGCAATCAGCGATGCCAAAGACCGCGTCAAGGAGCTGGAGTCCGGCAGCGACGAGAAGACCCGCGACCTGCAGAAGCAGATCGAGCGGCAGAATCGCGCGCTCACCGAGCGCGACGCGGAGATCGAATCCCTACGGAAAGCGCCTGCCGCGAACTCCGAGGAGCTCGAAGAGCTGCAGGCGGAGCTTGCTGTGCTGCAAGACGAGCACGCCTCCTGGAGCCGCCGGGTACAGGAGGCCCAGTCAGCAGCCCAGGCGCTGGCCGACGCAGTGAACATGCTGTCCGAGGGCGTAGTCCACCAGCTCGAGAGCTCGGAGCAAGCAGGCGCCCACATCAAGGAAGTCACCTCGAACCTGCGGGAGATCGCCCAGCACGTGGAGGTGCTCGCGGGCAGCGCCGAAGAAAGCAGCTCGAGCATCCTCGAGATGACTGCGACCAATGACGAGGTCGCGGAGAACATCGGCGAGCTGGGTGCCAGCGTGCGCGAGACCGTCGCCTCAATCGAGGAGATGGCGTACTCGATCAAGGAGGTCGCGAAGAACGTCGACGCGCTCTCGCTCACGGCTGAGGAAACCAGCTCGAGCATGAACGAGATGGACGTGTCCATCGACCAGGTCCAGTCGAACGCCAACGAGACCGCACGGCTATCAGAGGAAGTGGCTCAGGACGCCGAGCGCGGCGCCGAGTCGATCCTCAAGACCATCGGCGAGATCTACCGTATCAAGGAGAGCAGCCAGGAGGCTGTGGCCGTGATCTCGAACCTGGGATCACGCATCGACGCCATCGGTCAGATCCTGAACGTGATCGACGAAGTCGCCGAGCAGACCAACCTGTTGGCGCTCAACGCCGCCATCATCGCCGCTCAGGCAGGTGAGCATGGCAAGGGCTTCGCGGTCGTGGCCGACGAAATCAAAGATCTCGCCGAGCGCGCTGGCGCAAGCACCAAGGAGATCGCCGACCTGATCAAGACCATCCAGGCGGAGAGCAAGAACGCGATCCAGGCGGTGGAGCGCGGCGCACAGAACGTCGATCGCGGCGTCGAGGTCAGTAACGAGGCCGAGCGCGCTCTGAAGAAGATCCTCGAGAGCTCCCAGAAGAGCACCAACATGGTGCGCGCGATTGCCCGCGCCACCGTTGAACAGGCCAAGGGCAGCAAGCAGGTCACCGACGCCATCGGACGCATCGCGGAAACCGTCCAACAGATCGCCGCTGCAACCGCCCAGCAAGCGCGCGGTTCCGAGCTCATCATGAAGAGCGGCGAGAAGATGCGCACCATCAGCCAGCAAGTGGAGCGCTCGAGTCAGGAGCAGACTCGCGGTGGACGGCAAATCACTCAGGCGATTGAGAACATCAGCAACATGGTGAACCAGCTGAACGTCTCTCACCGTCAGCAGGCGCGCGGCTCGGAAGCAGCGCTCGCGGCGGCGACCCAGATCGAGGAAGCCGCACGCCGTCAGGACGTGGCGCTCAAAGAGCTGCTAGACAACACCAAGCATCTGCAACAGCTGGTGAAGTGATTTGAGCGAAGCCAAGCAGAGTCCCACACCGAGCGATTCGAAGTTCCCCATGCGATTGGCCGTGGCGGTCGTGCTGGGCGTGGGCGTGATCTTGTTGCTCATGACAGTCAAGCCTGGCGCGAAGCAGGCGGCGCCCGCCTCGAGCGGTGCGCAGATGACGAAGGACGAGTTCAAGCTGCGTGTGCTGGACCATTGGTTCCCCACGGAAAATCCCGGCGACCCACCGGCTGACGCTGCCGCGCTGCTGGGACTCAAGCGGGGGGACGACCTCGGCGACGGTTGGAAGGTGCGAGGCATCCGCGTGGCCGACAATGCCATCCGCGTGGAGGTCGTGCGGCCAGACGCGCTCTTCGTCACCCAAGTCCAGCTCGGTGTACAGCTCGGAACGATGGCGCAATCCGAGCGCTACTCCCTCACCGCGACCAACGAGCGTCCTGGCCCGCAGTTCTTCGCGAATATCGATCTGCAGAAGCCGGTCGAGGCGGTGGCCAAGCACGTACGCGAGCACGAGAAGCAGGTTCCCGTGCCCCAGGGCCTGACGCCAATTCCGGCGACCCCGACACCCGCCCTGCCCGGCACTTTCGTCCCGGCGCCCGAACCAGCCGCGCCGCCTGGATCAGCCGTGCCCGCCTCGCCTTAGCGACCGACGCTGTGGTGATGCGACGCGACGACGGAGCCCTTGGACAAACGCGCCATAGCCTCCGTGAGCCCCTCCAGGGTGAGGTGGAACATGGGGAACACCGCACCGATCGCCTTGCAGGTGCCACCGCCCCAGTAGCGGGGCGGATCCGGGTTCAGCCACACGGAGTGGTCGAACTTGTTCGCGATGTGCACGAACCAGTCGAGCCCAGTCGGTCCGTCACCAAACGTGTTCAAGCCGTAAGGCGACCCCCAGGGCCCAGAGCCGAGCAGCTCGCCCGGCGCCATCGCCGCATCGCCCACCAGAATGACTTTCCACCGGGAATTTAATGTGTCCAGCAGGTCTGGCACCGGAATTGGGTCCATCAGGTTCTCGGTGCTGAACACGCGGCCGTAGATCGCGTTATGGAAGTAGTACGCCTTCACTTCACGGAAGTTGGAGGCGCGCTTCGCTGCACTGAAGAGCTGACTCACGGTCTGCGCGAATGGGTCCATCGAGCCTCCAACATCCATCAACAGGAGCACCCGCACGTTGCTCTTCTTCGGGCGCCGGAGCACGATCTCGAGCTCACCGAAATTCTTCGCCGTGGCGTCGATGGTGGCTTCCATGTCGAGCTCTTCTTCGAGCCCTTCACGGCTGTAGTTCTTGAGCTTGCGCAGCGCGACTTCGATCTGGCGCACGTCCAGCACGAGGTCTGAGCGATAAGGCCGGTACTTCCGCGCATCGGCCATGCCCATCGCGCCCTTGCCGCCGTGACCTTTCTGACCTTGAGCGCGCATGCTGATTCCGGACGGATGTTGACCACCGGTACCAAACGGGCTCGTGCCGCCAGTACCGATCCATTTGCTCCCGCCTTCATGCCGCTTCTTCTGTTCGCGGAGCCGGTCCTCGAGCATGCGCTGTAGCTCCTCGCTCGACAGCTCTTGCAGCGCTTCCCGTTGCTCGTCGGTCAGCGTCTCGAGGATCTTCGGATCCTTCAGCCACTCCTCGAGTTGATCGATCAACTCCTGAGTCTCGACAACGATGCCCTTGAAGTGCGCCAGGAACGCCTCATCGAAGCGATCCAGATCGGCCTCGTTGTGCACCATCAACGACCGCGCGAGGTAGTAGAAGCCGTCCAGGGTGTGGTTGTGCAGCCCGAGGCGCATCGCCTTCGCCAGCTGCACTGCCTCCTGGGTGCCCACCTTCAGGCGCTTGTTCCTGAGTTCGTAGAGGAAGGGGACGATCAGATCACTCATGGCTCGCTAGAGCTCGCGGGTTTGGGGGTGAGGCGCACCTCGAGCCCGCCACGAGCCCCCCGAATGTGCCACATCGCGCTCGCGCGTGCTCCACGGCATTCTGGCAGTCTTTGACGGCGTTCTCGCAGCTCCGCAGGATCTCGAGGGCGCTGGAAGATCTGGAAGGGCCTCGCGCCGCCTTGCGCCGCGCTCTCCCCCCAAGAAACAAGTGGTCAACGACCAGCGGCGAACTTCAGCGTCTCCTGGATCGCGAGTCCCACGCCAGCGAGGCTCTCCCCGGCGACCAGCCCCGAGGCCACCACGATCAGGAAGCGCGCGGACCAATTCGGCACGCTGCGGGTGAGAAGCAGCGCCACCGCGGCCCCCAGGAACATCGAGACAGAGTAGTACGCCGGGATCACCATCGCGATCCCGATGCTCGCCGGCGAGGGCACGAACTTGGCCCACTTGCCCTTCTGCTTCTCAAGAATCGCCAGCACGATACCCAGCGCACCCGCGATCAACATGGCCCCGATGGCGCCCTTGGGCATGGTATCGAGGCCCTTCGCAAAGATCTCCGCAACTGCTTTCCACGCGGCAACCGCTGGAGCTGGCCATTCCTCGGTCAGCAGCTGCGCCTGCGGGTTCGGCATGATCACCAGGTACGCCCAGCTGCCCGCGAGCGACCCCGCCAGCACGCCGAACACCTGCGCCACAGCCTGAAAGCGCGGCGAGGCCCCGATCAACAGGCCCGTCTTCATGTCGTGAAGCAAATCCGCACACTGGCTCGCCGAGCCTCCCGTGACGTTGGCAGCCATCAGGTTCGCGGCGGCGTTTCCCGGCGTGATGATGCCGAAGAATAGCTGCGTCACCTTACCCATGGGTCCGACGGGAGCGAGCCCCGTCTCCCCCGATACCCGCGCGGAAACAATTGCGAGCACGAATGTTAGCAACACCCCGAGCACCGCCGCCCAGAGCACGATACCGAACAAGCTCACCTGGGTAGCTGTCGCCAGGACCAGCGCAGCCAGGACAGCTCCGATCAAAGCCTTGGTGGGTACGTCGTGGCTCGAGTCCTCTGCGGGAGCCTCTCCAGCGGCACGCCGCGCACCGGTCAACGCACGCAGCACCGCGCGCCATGAGAACGCGAAGGAGGTCAACGAACAGGTGACCATCATCGCGACACCGGGCCAGAGCATCCACTTGTTGACCGTTGAGAACCAGGTAGCGCCCGCCTTACCTGCTTCGGCCCAGCCCTGCTCCAGCGCGTATGGCCCCAGCGCGCCCCACGCGACCAGCGCCCCCAGCAACACGGAAACACCCGCCCGGAAACCCATGATGCCGCCCATCGCAAACAGCAGGAGCGACGGGTCGAGCGCGAAGCCCAGGTTGTACAGCGACAGCTTGCTCACACCGCCCTTTGCGAGGGCGCCCTTCGCCGCGAAAGACCCTGGGATGGGCAGCTTCGGCACTTTCGCCAAGTCGACGATCAGCTTCAGCGCCGCCGCAACGACCCCAGCGCTGATCAGCGCGAGCACGCGCATCACGGCTTCCCGCCCCTTGGCGTACATCTCCTTCACGGTGCTGGCAGTCGCAATGCCGAACGGAAACGGCAGTCGGTCGACGAGCAAGAACTGCCGCCGCAGCCCGATAGCCACCGTGACCCCAAGCACGCTCACCGCAAAGGTCCAGACCACGAGTACCCAGTAGGTCCACTGATAGCCGTTGATCAGCGTCAGCGCCGGGATCGCCGCGACCAACCCCGCGGAAGCAATCGAAGCCGCAGCGGACGCCGCCGTCTGGTTGATGTTGTTCTCGAGCAACCCCCAGCGCCTCGTCTTGAACAGCGCATGCAGCCCCTGCCAGAAGCCAAACGACAGCAGCGCCGCCGTGACAGACATGTTGAAGCTCCACCCGATCTTGAGCCCGCTGTAGATGTTGCAGAACGACAGCAGCCCACCGAGGACCATGCCCGTCAGCACGGCGCGGATCGTGAGCTGCGGCGCCACGAGATCAAGAGGCGGAAACTCCGCCTCGGTGTCGCTCTCTACTCGAGTCTGAATCGGCTCTGCTGCAGCGGACATCTCCCGCCGTTACCGCGGTCTGGCCGCGAGGTATAGCCTTCAGAGCCCGCCGCAGGGCGATCGCGATTCAGACGCCCTGACAGAGTTGAACGGACCAGGTGGTGCCGTTGCAGAAGGCCGTGAACGCATCCGAGCTACCTTCGCTGCACGTACCGTAGTTGCAAGTCTGGACGGTGTAGCCACACACATCCGCCGGCGCGCAGTCGCTGCCGTCCTCCGGCATTTCCTCCGGGCAAGCCGGTGGAGGAGGCGGGTTACAGCTCGAGATCAGCACTTCCCAGGTGTAGTCGACACAGCGCGCCTCGACGTCAGGACAGCACTCACTCGTTGGGTAGCTGCAGAACCGGTCCGCAGCCACGTTGCAGTACGCGCCAGTGGACGGCTCACTCGACGGGCACTCCTCAGGCGGCGGAGGAGGATTGCAAGTGCCGCCCTCGCGTACTTCCCACTTGCCCCCATTACAGCTCGCGACCAGGTCGCTCAGCCCTTCGGAGCCGCAGCGATCATAGTAACAATCCTTCGCGCCAACGGCACAGCTTGTGCCATCTCCGGGCAGCGAAGTCGGGCAACCTGACGAGGTGCCACCGCTGCCTCGGACCCGCTAGAGCCGCCCGAGCCCCGGTCCCGCCCTCGCCTCCACTTGCCGTTCCGCCGCAAGCGGGAGCCAACAATGCCAAGCTGGCAGTGATCACGAACGGCGCACGCACTCGCGACGCCTTGGAGCGGGGATGTCGAGCCATGCCCCCCGATAAGCAACCTCTGTGCCACGCGCTCTCCGGCACCACATTCCGCCAGTAACGTCGAGGATCGCCAGGCTCCGGGGCATCACCCTCTATCTCGAAGGCCGCCACTCCAGCTTTGCCGACCTCAACCCAATAATTTTCCGCGTGGCAACAATCATCGCCCGACACCAAGCCTAGGGCAATGGGCGAAGCCCGAGCCGTGCCACTAGCCAAAGACTGAGGCAATGGGCGAAGCCCGAGCCGAGAAGCCTAAGGCAACAGGCAAGCCCCGAGCCGTGCCACTAACAAAAGCCTGAGGCAATGGGGCGAAGCCCCGAGCCGAGAAGCCTAAGGCAATGGGGCGAAGCCCCGAGCCGAGAAGCCTAAGGCAATGGGCGAAGCCCGAGCCGAAAAGCCTAAGGCAATGGGCGAAGCCCGAGCCGTGCCACCAACAAAAGCCTGAGGCAATGGGCGAAGCCCGAGCCGTGCCACCAACAAAAGCCTGAGGCAATGGGGCGAAGCCCCGAGCCGAACCGACTAGTGCCCGAACCGGCAAGACCTCGAAGACCACCAGCCTCCAAGCGCCATGAGTCCCTTCCTAGGCAATGGGCGAAGCCCGAGCCGAGACGTAAGGAAACTCAAAGCGACGGACGGCTCAGTCTTAGAGAGGCTCTAGTCACTTTACCCCCGGGAAATACGAGGGAGTTGTGGAGGCGGCGGAACGGCCCGCAGGGGGCGGGCGAACAGGCGGGTGAGCGTAACCACCATGAGGCCGATCATGCAGCGGGCCCTCACGAGGCTCTTCGCTAGAAGGCGAAGGCCGTACCGTATCCAGCGTTCCAAGCAAAGGCCGAGACTCGCCAGTTACCGCACGGCAACATAACTAGCGACCCCCCTTCGAGCCCGACCTTCGCGGGTCGTGGGAGCCGCCGTCCTTAACGACTGAGGGCAGCTCCGCAATGCTCATTACCCGGCGTACTAGCAATGACTTCATACTCCCCGACGCTCAGGTGGAAGGGCACCATGACGGAGTCATCGAAGCGGCCCTCGGCGTCCGTGGAGATGGATTGTAGCAGGTACACCTCGCCGCTGGCGCTCTTCAGCCCGACGTCGACGCGCACACCGCCACAGCTCTTGCTGCTGGAGCTCACGGTGCCAATCACGCGCAATGCGTGGCCTCGACGAACATCGGGTTGCCCCAGCTTGAGGCTCATGTCGGGCGTTGGTCGCTTGTCCGCTTCGTCGCGGGCCAGCCCGCCGTCTTGCGTGAGCATGGACAGCGGCGAAGGCGCATTCCCGCTCGATGCGTTTCCGTTCGGATCAGAACCGGACTGTCCGGCTCCTGCGTCCCCGGTTTCGCCGCCCGGTGCGCCGTTGCCGTTGCCTCCGGGTTGCTGTCCGGAGCTGCGCGCCTCTTCGGCCATGTCGGTGCCGGACTCGCTCCCCTCAGGCCAGCTGTAGGGATCATTCGGCGGGGCGTGGGCCGGGCGTGACTGGTCTTGCTCGAGCTCCATGCGCCCCGCAGCACCACCCAGGTCGATGCGATGCCAGATCTGACCGTCCCACACCTCAACCCAGGCGTGAGCCTCGTTCCGGATCATGCGCGCAGGGATACCAACCGCGTGCGCGGTGATCATGAAGGCATAGGCGCGGTGGCGGCAGACGCCCTTCTTGGAGAGCGCCAGCTCCTTGTAGAGCGCGACACCTCCCGCCTGAGGCCGCTGCCCGCTCGGAGCGAAGCCGCGGAAGTAAGCCACCAGCGACTGGACGACGCTACGAGGGGTTTGCCCCGCGGTAATGCCGATGTGGCGCGCGACCTCCAACGCATCCTCGCGCACGGCGCGTGGCAATGCCGGCAACCTCGGCTTGAGCGACGCGAAGCTGACATCTGCGAAGCGACCGCCAAAGGCGTCCCGAGGCACTGCGATTTGCATCACCAGGCGCACTCTAGCCCGCTGTTCCGCACGGATAAACCAGTTATCCGCGCTGTCGCGCAGCATCTCGAACTTCACGTCGGGCTGAGAGCGTGCCTTGAGCAGCTTCGCCATTGGGCCCGGCGACGGCACGCGCACCGGCACGTCCGCTTCGAGATCGACGGTCATGTCGGCGAAGAACTGGTCGTCGCTGACCTGGGTCACTCCCCCCAGCGAGAGCTTGGTCATCGACTTGTCTTCGACCACGAGCTCGAGGGAGTCGCTCACCGCGTCGTACGCGTACAAGCGCTTGAAGGGCGTCACCGCGGGGGTAAACGGGTCGTCGTAGCTCACCACGTCGGGACGGGTCGTGTCGGAGTCGATGCGATAGCTAGCGTCCACGCTCTCTGGAGTCGAGCTTCCGCCGTATGCTTTTTCCACTTGGGAAGGCATGCGGGAGATGTCCGGCGCGCGCACCACGCCGCTCGGCGTGTCGATGGCCGCAGGCAAGTCGCTGCCCATCGCAGTCGCCTGGAGCATCACGTCTTCTTTAGGATCCGGTTCGAAGTACTCGTGCAGCACCGGTCCGTCTGCTGCTGCCCTCCCCCCAACCAGGAGAGCCAGCAAGACGCTGAACAGCGCGCCGCCGCGCTTCACGACGCGAGACGGTCTACGCGAAAATCGGCGGCTCACAGCTCAAGGCTAGTCGCGTGTAGTCGGCTACGCAAACTGCAAGCTATCCCCCAAGCTTGCCTGCGTTCAGAGGTCCAAGGCGTAGCCCAGGGTGAGCATCGCGCTCCCCCGAGGTGTGAGCGCTTCGTCGAGGATCGACGCTGGCGCCGAGGGCAATACATTGCTGCCACCCGTTACCGCTAACCCCACCAACAGGTGGTTGGTGCTGCTCGTCGCAAACTCGTAGGCAATCGCTCCGCGCGCACCCGTGAACAGGCGGTTCGCGTCCTCGAACTGGTCGTCCTGCTTCACCCGGGTCGTCGAGTACCCGAGCACCAAACCTGCCTCGAGCCTCAGCCCAAAGCTCGACTGCCAAGCCAGCCCAGCTTGCCCGCTGAACGAGTTGGTCTCTCCACGGTGCCAGAAGTCGTTCACGTGCTCGTACCCGAGGCCAACCTGAAACCAGCGGTAGCGGCCCGTCAGCTGCAGCCCGCTCGTCGGCCCCAACGCCAGCAGGTCACCACCGACTCCGAACTCTCCTTGCACCCGCAGGTCACCACTGCACGCCACCCCGTTCCGACAGCGCGGGTCCCGCAGCTCGTGTTGCGCAGTGTCAGCCTCGGGGTAGTTCGCGATCTCATTTAGCCGCGCGGAAAATGGCTGCTCCAGCTCTTCCCAGGTCGGCACCGCAGCCCGAGCGGATGTGGGGAGGGCCGTGGCGGTCCCGATGAGCGCAGCGGCGCTGATCAGCGCGCGGGAGACAAGAGAACGACAAGTAAGCATGCCTGGCTAGGAGCAAGCGTCGTACCAAGCTCGCTCTAGCCCGACGTTGGCAAATCCCCGGTCTTTTTGGGGGGGAGGCGTGCCCTCGGTCGCTCGTTCCACCAGCACGTGCCGCACGGTCCCACCCGCTGTGGCTGAAATTCACGGCATTCAGCCTGCGCGCACTCAGCCAGTGCGTAAGTGCCAGGACCACTCTGGCGGCGCTGTCAGGGCGACAGCGCGGGCGCACCTTCCGCCAATATTTGGGTTGGTGTTTGACCCTGTGTGCGCGAGGATCGCCGCCAATGCCTCGATTCTCCTCTCGCTTTGCTTCGTCGCTGTGGATTTTGGCGACACTCGCCGCGTTGGGCTGTAGCAGCCTGATCGGCTTGGATGAGTTCTCGCGTGCCCCGGGTGCGGGCGGCACGGCGGGAACCGGAGGTAGCTCCGGAGAAGGCGGCTCTGCCGCTAGCGGCGGCGGCGGGAACGGTGGAACCGCAGGCATGGGTGGGAGCGCGGGCATCGGCGGCACCGCTGGCGTGGGCGGCGTCGCGGGAACTAGCGGCAGCTCGGGGATGGGCGGCAGCTCGGGAATGGGTGGCAGTGCGGGAATGGGTGGCAGTGCGGGTGCAGCCGGAACCGGCGGCGCTGGGCCAAGCTGCAAGCTGGGTCCGATCACCGAGCTTGGCTCGACCACCCGAGCCGCGCGGCCCTATTTTCATATCGCGCGCTGCGCCGACGAATACTCAGCGTTCGTGCTGGTTGGCGACGGACAGGGGGACGCGGAAATCTACAGCATTCAATACAACGGCGACGCCGGTCCCATCCGCATGTCCTGGAACTGGACCTACCCATTGGAGCGAGTCGCTGCTGCGAGCTGTTCCGCGGACGAGCTCCGGATCCTGACCAAAGACCAAACGGGGATCGCCGAGTTCGTGTTTCCCCGTGTTGGCGCGGACCTCGCGACGCCCATCAACCCGACGCGCGTGGATGTCACCAAGCCAGCGGGCTGTACCTCCCCTCAGGCACTGTTTGGCTCCTACAACTCGGGTCTCCATTTCGTCCTCGAGTGTGGGACGGGGGGCGGGTCAGACCTCTACTTCGGGCCGCCAGCTACGCAGTTCACGAGCATCACGGACCAGGCGGACGAGCCGTACTACTACGCCTACTCCGGGGGCATTCATTTGATCCTCACGGAAGAAGGCAACGGTTGGTACGGCGCCGACGCGACGCAGCTCGCTACCAAGCGGCAGACCAACTTCGAGGACCCTGCAACACGTCCTGCATTCACGATCGCGAACGCCAACAGTCAGGGCTTCGAGGTCGTGGGCCTGACCCACGCGACGCCCCCCAACCTCCTTCCGGCGCGCCTGTTCACTGGGCCAGTCCCTCCGAGCAACATTGGCAACATCTTCGTGGGAGGCACTGTACCGAGCAGCGTTCAGCAGCGTGCTGAGCTCACGAGTTCGAATCAGGTCGGACCGTTCAGTCCCCTCGCCACTTCGAAGGTGGCCAGCGCGTTCACGATCATCGGCCAAGACGAACGGGTGTATCTCTGGTCCATGGACAGCAGCGGCAAGCTGCTCGTGCAAGAGCTCGCGGTCCGGGAGCCCGACGGGGACCGAGGTGCGATCGAGGCTGCGGCCAGCGTGACCGATGCGGGGAACGGCTACATCGTCGTTTGGTCCGAGCAGGAGTTTCAGGGCGCGCAGCAATGGCGCGCTTACAGCCGAAGCTTGTTCTGCTTGTGACGCTGCCACGACTTGGGCCGCTCAAGATTTTCCACGTGATAATCTGGCTAGGCCTTCAGGAATGGTAGCACCTCGCCGCGCACTCCCGAGACGCTCGCTGGGTACTTCTGGTAGCCCGCGTACCAGCTGCGCGTCTCCTCCCAGTGGTAGCCGTAGCCGCCGCCAGCCTCCACCTCATAGTCCGCTGGGCTGAGGCCCATCGCCTGCATCGCGGTGCCGAGGAACTGGTTGTATAGCAAGCCCACGTGGGTCACTTCCCCGCTGTCGTTTTCGCCTTGGCCGTTGTGAGCGACCACGTTCATGTTGCGGTAGTCGAGGTACTGGCCGGTGCGAAGCCACCCCGCCGCGCTACCAGCCATGATGATCGGGAAGTCGATCGGGTCGTGGGTGTGAATGCCTGACTCCTGGGTCCAGAAGGCCAAGCAACTGTCGAGGAGGGTACTGCCGTCCGCCTCCTGCACCGCATCCAGCTTGCTCACGAGGTCGATGAACAGGTGCTCGAAGAAGCGCTGGTTTGATTCCGCAAGGATTTGCTGCCGGTCAGCCTGAAACCACTTGTGCGCGACCTCCTGATGCCACTCGAGGGGCGTTTCGTGGAACCAACCCGTCGCTCCGCCTTCGCCCCACATGTCTCCAGTGCGCAGGGTGACGATACGCGTCGTATCGCAGCTCAACGCGGCCACGATGACGTCGTTCATCAAGCTCCAGAACTGGATGTGCTTGGGCACGTTGTGCAGGAAGTTGTCGCGCTGAAGATCTGCCGAGTCTTCCGTCGGACGGGTCACCCCATCACACGACAAGGTCACCCCGAGGCGACGCTGGATCTCGTCAAGCTTCGCGATGTGCGCGTCGAGGCGTTGGCGATCCAGGCTCGATAGCCGACGGTTACCATCGCGCAGGCGTTTGTAGTCTTCGAGCACAAGGTCCACGATGGGCTTGCGCTGCTCCATTTGGTTGCCTGGATCGCGGTACAGCTGGTCGAACAAGCTGAGCGAGCTGTTCTCGGCGTGGAGCGGCTCGATCGGCGAGTTCTTGTCGCTGGGAACGGTGTGCCCCCAGGACATGCTTCCGCTACCAATCACCGCGCTACGCTGGAGAATCGTGCTGAGATCTCCGTAGAACTTGTCGGACCAAGCGAGTACCTGGTCACAGGTTGGCACGTACTCGCGTTGTTCGTCGTCACTGTCCCCATAGTTCCCCAGGGTACCGCCGCGGTGATGCGCGATGTAGAACGGCAGGTCGATGCCGCGCACGACGTTCATCTTGGCGGCCAGGGCCGCGGTCCACTTGTCTCCCGGGGCACTCAGCACTTTCGAGAGCTGCGCGGTGCCGCTGACGTCTCCGAGCGCAAGGTCACCTCGCCGGATGGTGTGCCCCGCGTAGTCCATCTGTTCCGTGAGCAGACTGTCAGCTGGGTACATGTTCGCGCTGCCGAGGCCACCGTGATCCATGCGCATGGCGATGAAGCGGCGGACCGCACCCGTCGGCGCGGCTTTGGCTTCGCTGCTGGTCAGCAGTGAAGGGAGGAACGGCAGCGCGAGGGTGAAACCACCGATGCCACGCAACACATGTCGCCGTGTAACCTTCATCTCACTTGTCTCCAAAGTTGCGTTGCAAGAAGTCGTCTGAGAGGGCGACCGCTCGCAGCGTCTCTTTGATGGGCTGACCCTGCTTCAAGGGCTGGTGCATCACGTCGAGCACGCAGGCGTC
Source organism: Polyangiaceae bacterium (assembly GCA_041389805.1). Classification (GTDB taxonomy): domain Bacteria; phylum Myxococcota_A; class Polyangia; order Polyangiales; family Polyangiaceae; genus JAHBVY01. Next base: position 126,641 of record JAWKRD010000009.1, read on the forward strand.
TTTGCTCACCTGCTCCGTGCGGCCAAACGTGAAGCGGAAGTAGGCGCGCGCGAAGCAGGCTTGCACCTTGCCGCTCTCGAGCATGAGCTCCTGGAGTTCGATACCGTCCCTGGCGATACGCGGGTCGTCGGGCGTAACCCGAGCCACGACCTCGGTATCCACTGGCGCCTGCCCATGCACTTCGCCGGTCACCAGGTCGATCATCTTCTCCACGTCTCTTGGCCTGCCGAGCGCGTCGAAATTCTCCGTGGCAAATCCCAGAGGATTGATCGACTTCGCGTGGCAGTCGGGGCAGATCCCGTTGCCCGTGAGGTTCTCGACGACTTGCCTCGAGGTCGCGTCCGACGCGGGTTCCGGTGTGGTCGCCATCACATTTGCGGGAGGCGGAGGCAGGGCGTCGCAAAGCAGTGCCCTGCGGATAAAGACTCCCTTCATGATGGGTCGGGTGTTCGCAGCTCCCGTGGCGACCATCGCCGCTCGAGTCAGCAGACCCTGGCGCTCGGGCTCGCTGAAGTCTGGAGGCTCGCCCGAGCCGTCCCACACTGGAACATGGTAGAAATCCGCGAGTTCTTGCGTACGCGGAAACGCCTTGCGGCTGCGGTAGAAATCCTCGACGTGGCCCTCGGTGTCGAGGGTGTAGTAGAGCGCCATGTCCGTTACCTCGTCGAACATCGCGTCTCGCAGGTAGGGTGACGGCTCGAAGTCACCGCGAACTTCGTCGTAGGCTGGAGTGCCGACCAGGGTGTTCAGCTGGGCGACGTCCGCGCGACGGAACCATTCCGCGTAGAATTGTCGGATGGTCACGCGGGTTCGTGGATCGTCGAACAGGCGGTCTACTTCCGCGGAGTAGACCTCTGGGTCCAGCAGGCTACCGTCGCGGGCGTGGCCAAGAAGTGTCTCGTCGGGCATGGTCTGCCAGAAGTGATACGAGAGTCGCGACGCGAGCTCGTAAGCAGAGACTGGGAACAAATCGGGCTTGCCCGTCACCGCGGCATCCCCGCCGTGTTCGACCATGTAGAAGAAGTTCGGCGAGGCGATCATCAGCGCGATCACATCAGCCCAGTCCGCCCGTTCGAAAGGCGCAGTGCCAGCCGGCCGCTTGTAGAAGTCCACGTCTTCGGCAGACAGCTGCTTGCGCAGCACGCGTTCACCGAAGCTCTTCACGAAGGCGTCGAGACAGGCGTCGTCATTGCTCGCGTCGCCGTCTGTTGCGCACGCCTGGGCAACTGCGGTGAGGCGTGCGTCGTCTGCAGTGAGCGCGTTCCCCAGGGCGACGGCTAGATCGTAGTCGCGATCGACGTGCTCCTGAGTGACCGACTGATCGACACGGGTGAAGCCGCCCCAGTGTTCTTCTGGTCCCTTGCGCGAGTCCTGAGGAAAGCCGTTCAGGGTAGTCTCTACACCCGCGTAGATCGTGTCTGCGTCGCTGGGGAGAGAGCTCTCGAGCAAGTCGCGCACGGTGTTGCGCAGCTGAACGTTCGACAGCCGACGCAGCGGCACCGCGTCGGGCTCTTTCGTGTCATCACAGGTGAAGGACACGGGAGCCGAGCCAGGCAGTCCTCCTGTTCCAAGCTCCCCGGTTCCTCCCGGATTGCCGATCTCCCCCTGACAGCTCCAGCCGGCGCAGGAGGCGCCCAGCATCAGGGGGATCGCTAGCCAGCGTAGTGGTCGCATGCTCATCCCTTCGCAAGTGATGAGCAGAATACCACGTGCAAATCTGAGCCCGACTCGCACCGAGGAAGCTATTTAGATTGGCTCACCCAGCGAGTGCTTTCCGGTATGGGAGAGCGCGCGAGATGTAGGCACCGGTGCGATAGTCGGGGCTACTGCGAACAACGGCCGTTGACCACCGCAACCGCGTCCAAGTCGAACACGCTGCCCACGAGGTCGGCGCGATCCGTGATCCGCACGTAGCGCGCTTCTGCTAGCCCGACATCAGAGAGGTCGTAGGCATCGCCACCCGCCGTGGCTGGGTCGGTCGGATCGACGTCGTTTTCGTCGACGTTGGCGTACACCGGGTGTGTACCTGCACATTGCCCCCACGGCGCTTCCGACGCGGAGCAGGGGAACTCCCACCAAGTGACTCCGTCGGCGCTGACCGCCACGCTGCCTGGCTCAGCGAAGATTTGCCCGGTGCCGTACTCGAACGCGTTCTCGAACACCAGGAGATCTGCGCCAGGGCCATCGACCACGGTATCACCAAGTTCCAGCACCACCCAGCCGCCAATCCCCAGGGAAACGACATCGAGGGAGCCCCCGCAGCAACCTCCGCCGCGGGGCGGCCCTAGCACATTCTGCGGGAAGTCTTGCTGCCCGAACGTCTGTCCTGAACCGAACTGATGCTCAACCGCGCGTACCGCAAACGGCGATGCGCTGGCGCATGCCCCCGCGGTGCCAGCGGTACCGCCGCCTGCGACGCCGCCTCCCCCAGCCGAGCCACCGACGCCCGCCACGCCACCGGCTCCACCCGCCTCGGAGCCGCCCGCAGAATTTCCACCAGGATTTTCGCCGGACACACCACCACCTGCGGCACCTCCAGACGCCTGGCCGCCAGACGCTTGGCCCGAACTTCCACCGCTCGCGGCGGGGGCGCCAGATTCTGATCCGCAAGCCAGCGAGCCGAGCAACAGCGGAACCGCAGACCAGGCCGGGACGCGTAGTGTGGATAGGACAGTTGCACCCTGCCCAGCGCGGCCGCGCAGGCTGCGCGGTCGAACAACGATTTTTCGCATGGTTGGCTACTCCCGCGGGTGAGCTCGCACCCGACGCGCTGCCAGCGGCAGCAGGATTGGCCTCGTAAGAGGCACCGAGAGCAGGTTTTCCGGCTTCCTCGCTCGCTCCGATCTCCTTCCCAGGTTGCCCCAGTGGCTATCGTTCGAAGCTAGATTCGCACGCGGATCGTGCGGGTCGCGAGGTTACGGCGGCGGCTCCGCGCTGGCTTTCCGGTTCAAGTCAAACCGGTCACCAGACTTCCCTGACGTGACCTCGACCATCGAAGTCACGCCCCCACGCTTGGGGCGTGGGACCATCGGCTCGCGCAGCCAAGCACGACGCCTCGAGGGGCGCAATGTCTCACCCTCACCCCCAAAAAACACACGCCCAGCAGAGTTGGAGTGTGGCGATTTCGGGTTGAGTGGGGCTGTTTCCACCAGGGTGCACGCTTTGGGCCAAGCGCTTGCCCCGCGAACCACGGTTCCGTGAACCCCGCATCCGCGGCTATGGTGAGCGAAGCCCAGGTCGGGCGAGGAGGTTCAACCGACGCATGCAACGACGAATCGTGAGCGCGCTCGCAGCTCTGGCGGTGACCAGCGGGGTAGGCCTAGCGAGCGCCGAAGAAGGCGGCTTTGGCGCGGATGGGAACTTCGTGTTCAGCGCGGAGCGCTTGTTCGGCTTCAGCAACGACAAGTTCAGCTACGACGCACCCATTGACGATGACAGGACCATCAAGGGCTTTGGCATCGGCTGGACGGGAGGCAACTCGACTCCGTACAACACCCCGCGTTTCGCCCTCGACTACTTCATCAACGACAACCTGAGCATCGGCGGTGCCTTCGGCTACGCGAGCCTCGACATCAGCGACAGCGACAACGACTCGGATGGCTTCATCCTGGCTCCGCGCGTTGGCTACATGATCGGCATCAGTGACGTGTTCGGCTTCTGGCCCCGTGGCGGGCTCACCTACTACACGTTCAACGATCCCGACTTCGATCAGTTCGGGTTGACCCTGGAGGGGCTGTTCAGCATCGCGCCCAGGCCCGGCTTCGGCTTCGTCACCGGTGTGGTGTTCGACCTGGGCTTCTCCGGAAGTCAGGACTTCGGGGGCCCTGGGAGCGTGGACTACACCGATCGCAACATCGCGCTCGTGTTTGGTATCGCAGGCTCACTCTAGGCTGCGGCTCCCAGATGCAACGAGGCGCGTCCAGCGACGCGCCTCGTTCAGTTTGTGATGTTTCCGGGCGGATTAGTTGCAGCCGACCTCTTCGTTGGGTCCGTCGCAGTTGCAGATCCCATCACAGGTGGCCCGAATCGTTCCCGTGCGGAAGAACTCATCCTGCATCTGGTACGAAGGCTCCAGGGCGCGCACGCGATCGTGGGGATCTTCGCCGTCAGTCGCCGGGAGGTTGCGCAGGGGCTCTGGCTTCAGGCCGAACTCGAACTCCACGAGGGCGGAACCTTCTGTCAGCGGGCCGGCCGCAGTTTCTACCCCCCACACGGGGCGCGGCACCTTGCCGTCGTTGCTCAAGAGCTCCTTCGCCCCGACGGTGCGCGCCAGGAGCTGAGCGGCATAGGAAGTCACCTGATGGTCGCCGATCGCGGAGTGAATCAGCACGCGATGGTCTGGGGTGTTCGGCAGCGTGTCACCCGTCAGGTAGTGGGCGTAGCCGGACGGCTCCGTGTGGTCCCAGAGCATCTGGATCAGGCCCAGGGTGAGCTGCACGTCGAGCGCTGTCTCCGTGGCGGCGTTGAGCACGAAGCCGTAGCCCGGCCAGTCCTGACTGCGATTCAAGAGCAAGTTGTAGGGGAATCCAGGCTCGCCGAGCAGACCTCGCGTCACGTCGGTCGAGATGGTCATGTACACCGTACCCATGATGCCGCCCTGGCTATCCCCGCGGTAAGCGCGCAGGCTAGGGTCGATCTGGCTTGGCGCGATCAGCGTCTCGCCGTTGTAGGTGATGCCTTCCTTGGCGATGCGTCCCATCATCATGCGCATCGTCATCAGCTGGTTGATGTGCCCCTGATGCTGACGCGCGATGAACGACTCGAAGAGATCGGGGTCGCCGCCGAGCGCGTTGATGGCGAGAGGCACGTCATCACCGGAGAAGCCGTACAGGTCGACGCTGAACGCGAGCCACTTGTAGTCGTCCGCCATCGTGGCGAGGTAGCCGTTCTGGCCCTCGTGTTTGCTGCCAAACAACCCGTGCCCGTTCTGCAACAGGCCAAGTGGTTCCGTGCCGTCGACGGAGTTGGGAATGTGCACCACCACGTCGAAGTCCATGGTGCCGTTCTGTGCGAGCTTACCGTCGCTACCCACATTGAGGACCGCTTGATCCGGATCGTCTTGGCTGTAGAGCCGTGAGTTGGTCAGGTACAGCGGAAGCTGCATGGTCAGCGTCACGCGGTACTTGATGTGAGGGTTCGGATCGGGCTCGACGGACTTCACGCTGTACGTCGGGCCGTCATCACCGACCGCTGCCAGCGCGAGATCGCGCATCTCGATCAGCCTCGCCGTGGTGTTCTCTCGCGTGGCCGTGGTGTAGTCCCACGCGATCTGCAGATCGTCCTTCGCGACGCCGGCGGAATCCAGCTTGGCGAAGATGTCCGCGTACAGATCGCGCCGCTGATTGACGGAGTACTCGCTCGAGTCAGTGCCGTCCCGCAGCGACTTGAAGGTGTCACTCGGCTCGATCAGTGCACCGTCGTAGTTCTTCAGGCCGCGAATCGCGACGATGTAGCGGGTGCCGTGCTTCAGGTGCTCCGCTGGGCGGATCATGAACGCGCGCTCGTCGTCGAGGCCATCCTTGCCGTCGAGGTTCGTGGAGTAGTCGATGTCCACCCAGTGAGGAATGTGCCGGCCCGTGTCTGCCTCGATCAGGATCGTGCGGGAGTCCGCCTTGAGCGACTCATCGATCGACTCGGGCGTCGGGAAACCGTCGTCCGCGACCTGGGGGAAGTACATCATCGGCGCTTGCCCTGGGGAAAAGCCGTCGAGGTGCGAGAAGAGCGCTGGATGAATCGATGGACCGAACGCAAAGCGCGGCAGCGTCGTCTTACCGAAGGCTACCACCTTGCCCGAGGGAGTCTTTCCGGCGGGATCATCGACGAGGTACACGTTGCTCGGGAACGGGTAACCGCAGTGCGTGGACAGCGGATCACAGTCTTGTCCGAGCAGCGGCGGGGCCTCTGGATCGACGACACCGCCCGTGCCGCCAACCCCTCCGGTGCCAGCCGTCCCTGCCGTGCCTCCACTCCCACCGTTATCAGCGCCAGGGTCATCGTCGCTGCCGCAGGCAACGAACGCAGAAGAGACGAACAGTCCGAGGACAACCGGGGTAAGCAATCGGCGAATGCGAACAATCATGGCGAGCGAAAGCCTAACGGATGTTTGGCTTAAGTTGCAGCTGGTTTTCGAACCTTCGACCGGACTCCGCAGCTCTGACCAATCGCGTCATTGCGTTCAAGTCGCTTCAGCGGCGCCACGACCCCAGCCGGAACACCGCCCGTGAATCTGATTCTGATCGCGCCAGAGGAACTGGATCTCGAAACCCGGCTGGCCGTTCTGAGCGGGCGACGCGCTGCTCATGTGCGTCAGGTGCACCGCGCTCAAGTGGGCGACAAGCTTCGAGTTGGGGTGTTGAATGGCGCCGTCGGCCGGGGCCGCGTCTTGGAACTCGCCCAGGACCGAGTGGTGTTCCAGATCGAGTTCACGTCGAGCCCGCCCCAGGATGCCGGCCTCCACCTCATCCTCGCGTTGCCCCGTCCCAAGGTACTGGGGCGTCTGCTGCGAGACGCCAGCACCCTCGGCATCAAACGGCTCACCTTGGTGAACGCGGCCCGCGTGGAAAAGAGCTACTGGCAAAACCATCGGCTTGCTCCAGCCTGGATGCATGAGCAGACCCTGCTGGGGCTGGAACAGGCGCGCGACACGTTGCTGCCCCGGATCGAGTTGCGACGTCGCTTCCGCCCCTTCGTCGAGGACGAGCTGAGCCGGGCGCAGGGTCGAAAGTTGGTGCTGCACCCAGGCGCCGCCGAACCTTGTCCTCGCGCTTGTCCGGACTTCCTGACCCTGGCGGTAGGTCCCGAAGGCGGCTTCGTGCCGTTCGAGCTGGAACTCCTGGCAAACGCGGGGTTTTCTCCGTTGACCCTGGGTGCTCGCGTGCTCCGCGTGGAAACGGTGATTGGCGTGTTGGTCGGCCGCTTGCGCGGCTAGCCCGCGCTACAATCGACGCAGCCCGGGGGAGCCTCACGCGAAACAAGCTGACGCGCCCCTTGGTGCTTGAGGCGATTGCGCGGATACTGACCGCTGAGGATGCCTACTCAAGCGCCTCAGCCGACCCGGGCGAGCCCGTCCAACTCCGCCCAGCTGCGGGGCGCGACGAGTCAGGCCCACCGCTCCGGCCGCGTGCGGTTGGTTGGCTTGCTATGCGCCGTTGCCTTGCTGTTCCACGCCGGTGTGGTGCTGCTGCACGGGCGAAGCACCGCCGTACACTGGTGGGCAGATATCGGCTGGACGCTGATCAGTTTGATCGCGGCAGCCAAGTGCGTCGACACGGCGCTCAGGCAACAGCGCACTCACCAACGGCGGGCTTGGTGGTGCTTCGCGTTGGGCTGCGCTTCGTGGTTCATGGGCATGTTGATCTGGGACTACTACGAACTCGTAGCTACCCAGATCACGCCTTTCCCCGCGGTTTCGGACTTGTTCTTCTTCGCCCTGGTGCCAGCGTTCATCGCGGGCTTCTGGTTTGAAAAACAGAACGCCCCGAGCATACCTCTGACGCTGAAGCACGTGGGTGATCTGGGCGTCACGCTCAGCGTGGTGGCAATGGTGGGCGGAATGATGCTGTATCGCCCAGCGACTCAGCTCACGGAATCTCGACTCTACGTCGCGAGCGCGCTGGCATATCCAGTGTTGCACCTGTCCATGTTGCTCTTCGGCTTGAGCACGTTGTGGCAGCACAACTGGGGAAGGCGGCGACGCGTGCTGTCCGTGCAAGTGCTGGCGGCCGCGCTGCTCGCGGCAGTGACCACGCTGTATGGCCACTCACTGCTGCTGCGTACGTACGAGGCGGGCCACGTCATCGACGTGTTCTGGGTAGGTGCGTTTTGCCTGATGATCTGGGCGGCGTACGAGGCCGACTGGCTGCACACCGAGCGCTCTCGCACGAGCAATGACGTCTCGCCAACCCTCGATGCGCTCGTTCCAGCCGTGGGCGTGCTGGCGATCACGATGGTGGCGTTCGCCTTCCACGGGCAGTGGACCGCGGAGCTCGTACCCTTTCTGGTGGGGCTCGGTGTGATGCTCGCCTTGTTCATGGGGATGCGCGCCTGGGGTAGCTCGCAGCTGGTAAAACGCCTGCTCGATGACGTGCGCCGAGAGGAGCGGCGCTTCCGTGTACTACTCGACGACGCTCCGATCGGGATCGCTTACATTCGTGAAGACGGCAAGGTGGCGATCTGTAATCGACGGCTGAAGCAGCTGACGAAGAGCGGCTCGATCGACCTGCTCGAAGGAGAAGAATGGGTAGAGTCTGGCGTCTCAGACCGTATCCGCACGGTATTATTGCGGAAGGAGCGCATCCAGTCTGAACATACCCTCGCGGCACCGGAGAAAGGCCAGGCCGGCGAGAAGGAGCACTTGTCATCGGAGCTCGAGCGCCACATCCAGCTGAGCGTTGCGCCCCTGGGAGGCGGCGGTGCTCTGGCGCTGATCTCTGATAGCACTGAGCAGCACATGCTGCTCAAGCAGCTGGTTCAGGCACAGAAGATGGAAGCCGTTGGTAGCTTGGCCGGAGGCCTCGCCCATGACTTCAACAACCTGCTCACAGCGATGCTCGCAGGCGTCTCCCTGGTGCGGCTGAAACAAGCTGACCCGGAGCTCGACGAGCACCTGGAGCAGATGGAGCAGTCGATGTGGCAAGCGGCTGAGCTCACGCAGCGCTTGCTCACTCTGTCGCGCAAGCGCGAGGCCACGATGGGGCCGATGCAACCCGCGAAGATCGTGCGGCGCGTGGCCAAGCTGCTGGAGCGAAGTATCACGGAGACGATCACGATCAAGCTCGACCTCGAAGAAGAAGACTTGTGCATCCTGGGAGATGGTGGACAGCTCGAGCAAGCCCTGCTGAACCTGGCGCTCAACGCAAGAGACGCCATGCCCGAAGGCGGCAAGCTCGAGTTCAGGATGCGTGTCGCGGATCTAACCGCAGCCTCCGCGCGTAGCTTGCCTGGGTCCTACCTCGTCCTGACGGTCACCGACACCGGTCATGGGATCCCCGAGGAAGTACAATCTCGAGTCTTCGAGCCCTTCTTCACGACCAAGGCTGCCGGTGAAGGCACCGGTCTGGGGCTCGCGATGGTCTACGCGAGCATGAAAGAGCAAGGCGGCTGGGCGTCGGTTTCGAGCCTCATGGGCCGCGGCACCACCTTCTCCCTGTATCTGCCGGCTCGCGAGGCGGACGCAAGTGAGGTCGAGAGCGACCGCTTACCTTCAGCTCTGCCGCAGGGAACTGAGTCCGTGCTCGTGGTCGACGACCGTGACGCGCCCCTCCTGGCCGCAAAGGGCGTCCTCGATGCATGCGGCTACCGAGTGGTGCTGGCGTGGTCCGGGGCTGAAGCTCTGGAGCGCATCGCGAAGGGTGATCAGGCCTTCGATCTCGTGATCACCGACGCGGTGATGCCCAACATGGGCGGGCGTCGCCTGCTGGCTGAACTGAAGATGCGGGAAGTCGACATCCCGGTCATCCTCGCGACCGGATACGAGGTCGATCCACACACTTCGAGCGATGGCTTCGCGGCGGTGATCGCCAAACCCTACCACTCGAAGGAGCTCGCACGGGTCGTGCGACGCGTCCTGGACCAGCGCGCAAACAGCGTGAGCAGCAGCTCGAGAGCGGGCTAACGCGCCGCAAAAACGCCCACGAACGCGCGCACTTCGTAGTCGGCCCCAACGCGTCCGCAAAAAGTTCGGGGGGGGAGGTCAAACTCGTGGCCACTCAAGCCAGATCGACTCGCTCTGTACGGCTGTTCAGCGCCAATCCCCTGGCTTCGTGCTATCTCTTCCCCATGTTGCGTTTCGCTTCTCTCGCGATCCTCACCCTCACCGCCGGTCTCAGCTTTGGCTGCGAAGACAAGGCCACGACCCCAAGTCCCGAAAAGGCTGCCGCTACCACCGCGGATACGCAGCCTGCGGAGCCTGAAGCCAAGCCCGCGGAAACGGAAAAGCCCGCAGAGGACAAGGCTGCCGAAGACAAACCGGCGGACGACAAGACGGCAGAGGATCAAAAGGCTGCGGCGCCGACTGACGACAAGGGCAAGCCGGAGGCGAAGACGGCAGAGAAGGCAGGAGCCGCGAAGGCCGAGCCCGTGGCCGAGAAGCCCGCTGAAGAGAAGAAGGGCGCGGAAGCGACTGGAGACTCATTCGGTGCTTACCTCGCCGGGGGCAAATACACTGCCGGCAAGCCTGGCACGCTCACCGCGGTGCTCACCGCCAAGGGCGAGTACCACTGCAACGACAAGTACCCCTACAAGTTCACGCTGGATCCAGCGCCCGCGGGCGTGACATTTCCGGAAAGCGTCGTGAAGGGAATGAACGTCACGGAGAAGCGCTCCACGATGGCCATCCCGTTCACGCCCAACGAAAAAGGCGCGAAGACCATCAGCGGTACGCTGGCGTTCTCGGTTTGTAACGCGGATCGCTGCCTGATCGAGAAGCAGAAGCTGACGATCACCGTCAACGTCAACTAACCCGCGCTCGGTTCCGCGCGGCAAAGGCCGTGAGCTCCTGGCTCGCGGCCTTGGCTTTTTGTGACGCGGCAGCGGGGGAGCCTGCGCCTCAGACCAGCAACACACCCGAGGTTGTCACCCCGCCAATGCGTCGCGCTTCAGCTAGCCCAGCGCTCGCCAGCTGACTCAACAGCTCATCGCTCCGTTGCGCGGGGATGGCGATCAAGAGTCCCCCGCTGGTCTGCGGGTCGAACAAGAGCTCGGTGCGAGCGTTGGCGGCGCCGCTGGTCGCAGTCGACCTGCACTTATTCCGTGCGGCAGCGTTCTGCGCGTGGAACGTGGAGCGATAGCCTCGAGCAAGCAGCTCGAGGGCGCCGGGGAGCACGGGCAACGCCGAGAGCTCGAGCTCTGCGCCCAGTCCGTCAGCCTCCAGCATCTCGCTCAAGTGACCGAGCAAGCCAAAACCAGTGACGTCCGTCACTGCGTGCGCACCGCACCGCTGGGCGAGCGCTCCGGCTTCAGCATTCGTGGCAAACAGCGACGTATACAGCGCCTCCCGCCAGACGAAGCGACAATCACCCAGCGCATCGGCGTGGAGCAAGACACCGCTGCCGAGAGGCTTGGTCAGAATCAAACTGTCGCCGAGCTTCGCTCCACGCTTGGGGAGCAGCGGGCCGCGCGCCGCGCCCCAGATCGCGAAGCCGACTTGCATCTGCTCCCCGGCCTGGGTGTGCCCGCCGAGCAGCTGAACCCCATGAGCCTCGAACACGCGTTGCGCGCCTTGGAGGATCTGCAGCACTGCGTCGGTCTGCCGCTCCCGAGGCGCCTTTGGGATCACCAGACTCGAGAGCGCGACCTGCGGCTGCGCGGCCTTCGCCCAGAGATCACTGAGCGCGTTGGTGGCAGCGACTCGCCCGAGCGCGAAGTAATCGCGAGTGAACGCGCTGAAGGCGTCCAGGTTCGCCACGACGACGTCCGGTCCATGCTTCCACGCGGCAATGTCTTCTGCCTCGGGAATGCCCCAGATGACGCGCGCCTCGCGACGCGCCGGGGCGAGGCCAGATAGGGCCTCTTGAAGCACCTCGCGCTGGAGCTTCGCGGCGCAGCCGCCACACTCCATGGACTCCGAGTCAGCCTCGGCGGAGCCCAGCGGAGGCGACTCACGCTGCGGCTCGGGGAAGTTGAAGCGGTCAACGAAGCGACGATCGATGCGATCCTTCAGGCGCCACACCCAGTGGCCCTCGATGGTGCGCCCCCACTTGCTCCCCAGAGCTACCCCTCCCCCCAAATTCAAGAGCGATAGGTAGTCCCTTTGGGGTGTGTAGCTCTGAAGCGGTGCCCGCTCCAATACGGCGCGCAAGTTGTGGTCCAGCACCGGTCCTTGCCGCACGGCATAGACGCCGGCGCGCGGCACCCATGAATGGTCTTGCTGGACCGCGCAGTCCCCGACCGCGAACAGATCGGTGTGCCCTTGGACCCTGAGTTGATCGTCACAGAGCACGAACCCGCGTGGATCCTTGGGCAGGCTGCTCTCTTCGAGTAGCGCCGTGGGTGCGGCGCCAGCGACCCACAACACGAGATCGGCAGCGACCACTTCGCCAGTCTCCAGCTTGACGCCGCCCTCCAAGACCTCGACCACGTTGCGCCCGAGCGCGAAGTGAATACCTCTCGCCTTCGCAAGCTCGAGGGCACGTTCGCGCAACGCGTCTGGATATCCCACGAGGATCTGCGGAGCGACGTCGACCAGGGTGATTGCAGCATCGAGACCGAGCGCTGCTAGGCGAGCCTGACAACAGAAGGCCAGCTCGACACCACCTGCGCCTCCGCCCACGACGCAGAGACGTCTCGCTCCCTGGAGTTGTGTCAGGCGCTGATGCAGATCTCGCGTGAGCTTGGCAATGGGTCGGGTCGCGAGGGCGAACTGCTTCACACCGGGTAGGCGCCAGCCAAGCACACGAGAACCGACATCCAGGCTCGCCACGTCGTAGCGAATGGGCGGGCGATCAGCGAAGCAGATCTGACGGCGCCCGGCATCGACCTGGGTCGCCGCAGACTGAATCAGCTGTGCGCCGGCGCGTCCGGCCAGCCGCGCCAGATCGATGCTTATTTCCTCACGGGAATAGTCACCCGCGACGAACCCGGGAACCATACCGGAGTAGACGGCATCACCCTGGTCCGTGACCAAGGTCAGCTGGACCCGGGAGACAGGCTTCATGGCCCAGCGGCGCAGAATCTGAATGTGAGCGTGCCCCCCACCCACCAGCACTACTTCGCGGCTTTCGAGCCCTGGCCGCACGTATTGCACACCTCAGCAGACCTCAGTCCCGCGCGGCCTGGCAAGCTCCCAGGGTAGAATCGGAGCCGTGAGCGGTAGAACAATCCAGCGCCTCCCCACGTCCAACGGGGGAGCGCTTGAGAGCCCGTCGATGAAAGCCCAGCTATTCCAGAGCCTAGCGAAACTGACCAAGCTCGCGGTACTGAGCGCCAGCCTGGCTGTGTTCGCGGGCTGCTCGATCCACACCGGCCCCCACGCGGACGCTCCTCCACCTCCCCCGCCTCCGGCGCCAGCAAACCGACCAGCGTACCAAGCGCCGGCGCGCGTGCCCGCGAGCCCCACACGCAGCGCCCCGTCTCGACCTCAGCATCGCCCGGCTACGCCAACGCGCGGGGACGACGCCCAACGCGACCCGCAAGGCACCGCTCCCCTCGACACCGGGCACCGGCTTGGCTCTGGTGACCGCCGCAAATTAGAGCGTGAGAAGAGGAAGCGTCCGCCGCAAGACCCCGACGCGCAGCGCCGCCGCCGCGGTCAGAAGCCTCAGAAGGCACGGCTAAAGCGCAACGCAAACGTTGGCACCCAGCGCGCAATTCCGTTGAGTTCTTCATCGAGCAACTGAGGGTCGACGTCGCTGCCCCGCAGCGGTGAGTCATCTCGCACCTGCACGCTGAGGATGCGTCTCACCCCAACGCCGGCGGTGAGGTGATACGTGCGATGCAGCACCCAGCTGTAGCCCACCTCGCCGAACAGGTTGTGGCTGTACGTGCCGATGGCGAAAGTGTCCTTGTACTGGTACCCCAGGGAAACGTAAGGTCGGTAGCCCTCGATGTTGAACAGGTAGCGCACGGCAGCGGTGTACTGACGCGCAGGGTTCGACTCCAAGCCAAAGCCTAGATAATACTCGAGGCCGCGCACGGGGAAGTTGATGTAGCCGAGCAGCATGCCGACGTTACCCTCGGGGCCCGCACCCACCGCTGCTTCGACGACGAAGCGGCGCGACCGCTGATCGACGACTTCACCAAAGGTCTCGTCTTCGTCGTAGATCGAGCGCCCGCCTGGCGAAGACAGGCGGTAGTCCTTGGCCTGCACGGTGGACGAGACACACAGGAGCGCGAGGGTCAGCGCGCTTGCGAGGTTCCGCATCAGTCCACCCTCCTGCCAAACACGACGCGCGCGAACACGCGCCATGGCGTGCCGTGCAACGCGTCGTCCAGGTTGTCGGAGGCGTCTCCGTTGTCGAATCCGTTGGGATCAATCAAGTAGTAGTTGATCAGACTGCCGGCGACGGCGCGGCGTAATCCGAGGAAGGCTTCGACGTTCCAGGAGCCCTTCTGCCAAACCACCGCGCCGAGCTCCAATGGCGTGAGGTAGCCGAGCCAGAAATGATCGGCGAGGCGCACCTCGACGTGACCGCCGATACCATACGAGAGTTCGGTGAAGCCCCGAATGTCGTAGAAGCCGCGTAAGCCGAGCCCGGCGAGCGAGCGCGAGTCTTGCACACGGTCGACCCCTGGCTTGACCATCAGGAGCGAGTGAGGCCCGAACGCCCCGAGTCTCCACATTGCCGTCAGACCAATCAGCTCCTCGCCTGTACTCGCGACGTTTTTTGCAGCTGACGCGAAGTACTCCGCGCCGACTCCCAGCACCCAGTAGTGATTACGAAAGCCTTCGCGCACACGGTCAGCGAAGTAGCCGTCGTCCACCGGAGCATCCCGTTCTTCGATGGGAGGCAGTGGCTCGGTCTCAGGCTCTACGTTCGACTCGAAGGTAGGCGCTGGCTCTGCGTGGGCACTCACGCAGAGCAGGGCCAGGCTCGAGGCGCAGGCGATGGCGGACCAAACCTTCATCGCTTGGCGGACGCTCCCTGGGTGTTTCCCTGCGGAGGATCGCAGATCGCCGTGATGCGGCTAATTGGGAAAGCGATCAGCAGCCAGTGATCAGTGAAGAAGTCGAGCTGGACGTGGTGAATGCGCCCGCATTTGTAGCGACGACGTGCGCGCTCGAGGAGCACCGCGTAGTGATCCGGCTCGGCGATCTCGACGAAGCCGAGCAGGGATACTCCGCTGTCCTCTTCCTGGATGAACGTCGCGTTTGGCGCTGGCGGCGGCTCTTCTCCGCCGACCAGCGCTTGCTTGCTGTGGTGCAGCGTGCAACCGCTCAACAAGAGCAACGTCGCCAGGAGCCCCACAGCCAACTTCACCGTCAGCGCTCCGAACGACGCGACCCTTTGCGACCTACTCAAGCGTTGTGTGTGCATCCTCTAGAGTTCCTAGTCCGAGTTCAGCCGCCGACAGTCACGCCGGCGCGGATCAGTTCGTGTTCGCCATGTGTGCCTGAGGTCGCAGCTCCTCGGGCAGCCAGGCGAGCAAGCAAGTTTCAAGCGCGGCTCGACTACGCGGCGGCACAGCGCGGCTCAGCTCCCAAATCACGTGCGCGCCCCGCGCCTCGCGAGGTTCCAGCGCAGCAAGGCCCCTCAGGAGATCAGCCGCCAACCCGGGGCTCGGACCGTGGCGCTTCCAGAGCTGGCTAGCTAGCGCCCAGCCAAAGCGGTGGGGATCCGCAGCCCCCAGCGCCAGCGCAGACCACTGGCTGAGCTGTGGGTCGACGCTCTGGCTGAGATCACGCTGAGCTCGCCCCTCGATCACGCCCAGCGTCTGACTGCCCGTCAGGCTCGCGGCGTAGTAGTCCGCGGCACCTTCCTCGATGGCCCGCAGCAAGCGTTGCGCAATCGGCTCAGAAGGTCGCTTCCCCATGGATTGAACATGGGCTAGCTCGTGAAGCCACACCGCAGGATCGCGCAACGCGGCGTCAGCTGGTGGCGCCAGAATGTCGCCACTGTCTAGCTCAACCTGGGCGCTCCTGCCGACGAGCTTCGGCTCGACCCTCACTTTGACTTTGGGTAGCTCCGGGTGCTGCTCCAAGACGTCAAGGAGCGCCACCGCTTGCGGGCGGCTCTCCCCGGCACAAATATCTACTCCGGTCGGGTTCTGCCACAGGGGGGCGCGGACTCCGAGCTCTGCCACGCGTGCTTCACAGGCCCCACGTTGATTCCGCTCGGCAATGTAGCGTAGTCCACCGAGGCCGCACACCAGCACCCCGGCGATGGCCAAGCGGCGCAAGGTCGCGCGGCTAGGTTTCGACATGCGATTCGAGTTCGACATGCCCCTCAGTCCCGACACAACGCCAGGTGCTCCGAGTTGTAGGCTGGCAGGTCCTCGGCCAGCACGACCGCTGCCGCCTCGCCCGCGGTCACCCGAACGGCCATGTTCTGCACCAGCTCGAGGTAGTCCGCGGTCGCCAAGATGGCGCGCTTCGCAGGCTCCGATAGGCACGCTTCGACTTGCTTGGCGCCGCTCGGCTCCAGGCAGTCTCGGCCTTCTCGATAGATCGAGTCTTGCGTCGTAGTGTGGCCCACCGTGTCGCTGCTGGTGCCCCCGTGGTACTCCACGTCGGGTGTGTCGTAGCCATCCGCACGCTTGATGAACGCCTTCACGGTGATGATGCACCAGGGTTGCTCGGGGTCGAACGAGTCACGGCTCGCATGGGCCGGAGAGAACGAGTCCTGAATCAGGTGGTTCGCGCGTCCCACTTGAGTCAGCGCCTTCACCGGATCGCTGGTCCAGTTCTCGAGAGCGAGCGACGTGAGTCGCCTTAGCTCCCCCTGAGAGTCCGCCACCGCCTCCGCAGGTGTGTTTCTGTCATCGAGCAGGAAGTGGTAGCGCTGGACCTCGGGACGGTCGGTGTACTCGGTCAGCGCGCTTGCATACTGGACCACACCAGCGTTCATGTTGACCAGGAGCTCCTTGGGCCAGTCCACGCGACGGTTCCCCTCGGCAATGGTCTGTAGATCAGCTCCGGAGAACCGAGTCTCCGCTGGCAACGCCTCGTTACCAAAGTAGGTCAACCACTCGTGCCCTTGAAAGAAACTGGCACGTGTCAGCATGCAGTCTCCCTTGGAGAAGAACTCCAAGTTGGCCGTCTTGGGGCCACACAGGTCGAGCGGGTCAGAACAGGTGAGCATCGACGAAGCGCAAGCCATCAGGAGGAGCCCCGCACCCCCACGTCCAAAAGCCGCAGCACGCTCGCTAAGACCGACCACGGAATCGTGGGTAGCAGCGCCCCGTCAGAGGAACAAGAGCGCCCAAACGCCCAGGTGTACGGCGAGGACTGTACGAACGCCGCAAGTTGCCCCATGACTAGGGGCCGCGTGGGGCACTTTCGAGCGCCGCCACGCCAGAGGCAGTCAGGGGGACGAACCATGAAGGATCGCATGCGGGCCTATGTCATCGAGCAAGCGGGAGGCGCCGATCAGCTTCAGCTGCGTGAAGTCGCCATCCCAACTCCGCAGGACGGCTGGGTGTTGATCCGCATCACGGCGTTTGGGTTGAATCGCTCTGAGTGGTTCACGCGCAACGGCGACTCGCCCAGCGTGCGCTTTCCGCGCATCCTGGGCATCGAGTGTTGCGGGGTGGTCGAGGCAGCCCCCGGTTGCGATCTCGAACCCGGGACGCGGGTCGCCGCCATGATGGGCGGTATGGGCCGTGAGTTCGATGGTTCCTACGCGGAGTACACCTGCGTCCCCCGCGAGCACGTGTTCCAGTTGAACACGTCCCTCCCGAGCGAGCGGCTCGCCGCACTCCCGGAAATGCTCCAGACCACCCACGGGTCGCTCCAGACCGGGCTCGAGCTGGATCGCGCCGACAGTCTCTTGATCCGCGGGGGAACATCTTCCATCGGCTACGCCGCACTCGCCCTGGCCAAGGCGCTTGGCAAACGCGTCGCTACGACGACGCGCAGCGCCGGTCGGCGCGATGCATTGCTTGCGGCGGGCGCCGATCACGTGTTCGTTGACAGCGGCAAGCTGGTAGACGAGGTGCGCGAGTACTACGGCGGACAAGGAGCCGAGCGCGTGCTCGAGCTGATCGGGACGAAGACGTTGCTGGACTCCCTGGCAGCCACGCGTTCCGGCGGCATCGTGTGCATGACCGGTATACTCGGTGGTGAGTGGTCCCTCGGGCAGTTCACTCCGATGGACGAGATCCCGACTGGGGTCAAGCTGACCAGCTACTCCGGTGGCTCGTCAGATATCACCCAAGCCAAACTGCAGCATTACGTAGACCTCGTAGAGCAAGGCAAGCTGGCGCTGCAGCTCGGCCCGGTCATGCCCTTCGAGAAGTTGCAGGACGCGCACCGACTGATGGACCAGAACGTCGCTGGCGGAAAGATCGTGATCTCGGTCAGCCAAGACTGACGCGAGTGATCGCTTGATCGAGCCAGAGCTCACAGACGAGTAGCGAACCCGAGCTTCGCGCTTTCGCCCAGGGGCGCTTGTGGCGCAGCTTGGCTCAGCCTCGCGCTGAGCCCAAAATCAGCTGTTCTGGTGCTTCACCACAGCAGAACGACGCTGGCATGGAGTTCGCTTGAAGGAGTCTCCATGGCGTTCGGTCGTTGGTTCGCGAGCTCACTCTGCGCGTTTTGCCTCGCATGCAGTTCCGAGGGGAATCGACCCTCGGATCAACGAAGCTTCATAGAAAATCCTGAAAGCGAGTTCCCGGAGCGCTTGTCCGAGGTGGGACTTTGGGATCTCACTGCGCTGCAGGATCCCACTGCGTCGAAGGATCCCACTGCGCTGACGGACATCTGGTCCAGTGAGGCGGATCCCCGCGCCTTGGAGTTCGAGCCTCACTTCCCACTCTGGACGAACGGCGCCCGCAAGCGGCGCCAGCTCGTGCTCCCAGAAGGCGAGTTGATCGACGCCTCCGATCCCACGAACTGGACAGTGCCCCTCGACAGCGTTGCGTTCAAGACGCTGTTCTTCGCGGATGACCAAGGCAATCCAATCCCCGCGGAAACCCGCGTCATCCATCTCGCGCGCGACGGCGGACGTCGCTACGCGGTGTACGTGTGGGATCCGGAGTCTCGCGACGCGACCCGGGTCGACTCGGGTGCGACTCTGCAGGTGCGCGACTTCTCGGGGAACCAGCTCGCACACGAGGTCCCCAGCGAGAGCGAGTGCTCCGCGTGTCACGACTCGAGCCCTCAGGCCCTGCTGGGGCTGAACGGCTATCAGCAGCAAGCGGCGGACGAGGGCGTGCTGGCGCGCTCAGCGTTCACCGCTCCGCCGGCGCCTCCCTCGAAGACGCTGCGCGGAGAGGACGTGCAGAGCCGCGTGCTTGGCTACTTCGTGGGCAACTGCTCCCACTGCCACAACGACTGGCACGGGCCCAACAGTGAATTCTCACTGTTGCCTGGGGCGGCCATCACCAACTTGGTCAATGTCGAGTCGAGAGGCAGCGCGTCCACCGCCGGGATCCGGGTGATCCCTGGGGATCCACAAAGCAGCTTGCTGGTTCAAGCGATGGACTCCGTCGAGGGGAAGCGTCGCGCGAAGCCGATGCCCCCGCTCGGCGTGCAGGTCGAAGACGCATCTGGAATGACACTGATTGAAGATTGGATCGAACACCTTGAGCATGATGACTAACCTCTCCCCCAAGAACCTATGCGCTCTGAGCCTGTTCGCGTTCGTCGCGTGCAGCGATGAAGACGTGGCGAAGCAGGAGCAAGCCCCGCAAGAGGGCCCGCCGCAGCTGAGCGCTCAGGTGCTGAAGGCAGCTTCTTGGCCTGACTACCCAACCGACTTCCAGTTCCTCCCGGGAACGCGGCAGCTGCTCGTGCTGAGCAAGGCGGGGACCGTGCTCCACTACGAGCTCAGTGACGAAGCGATCCCCAGCCTGGAGTTGCTCGGCCAGTTCAGCATCCCCGAGGTCGTGGCGCCTCTCGACTGCGGGCTGATATCCATCGAGCTCGATCCGGCGTTCGACGAAAACCACTACATCTACCTCGGATACTGCACCAGCGGGACCGCCAGCGGAGTCTATCGCTACAAGTTCGACCCCAAGGATTACGCGGCCATCCCGAGCACACGCCACGAGGTGCTCAACGTCGAGGACCCCTTGGCGACCCGCCCTTGGCACAACGTGGGCTGGATTGGCTTCGCTCCACAAATGGAAGGGGACGAACGACCACTCTACGCCTTGTTCGGAGACAAGGTGCGCGATGAAAACGCGCAGAACACTCAAAACCTACTCGGTGCGGTGGCCCGCATCATCCCCCAAGACGGGGCTGCGCCGTACCGTCCCGCCTCGGGTAACCCTGGGGAAACGGATCGGACGATCCACGAGGCGGCCTACGCCTGGGGCTTGCGCTCGCCGTGGCGCGGCGGGTTCGATCAGTACGGGCACGTGGTGATCGGCGACGTCGGCTTGTTCGACTTCGAGGAGGTGAACGTCATCGACGCCCCAGGTCGGAACTTTGGCTGGGCGGAGTCAGAAGGACCGTGCACAGAAGGCGACGAACAGGGAGACGATGGGCAGACACAGGAGGGCGGCTCGCGCTGTGACGAGTTCCATGACCCAGCGACCTACTTCACCCACGACAGCGGGGATGCCTTCGTCAAACAAGACGACCAAGCGACCTCCGCGACAACTCGAGTGGTGTGGGTTAGCTCCGCCTATTCAGGGGGGGAGGACGATCCATACGCAGGACGCATGAACGACCGTGTGCTCTTCGGAGATGCCTGCACCGGGTTCACGCGTTCGCTGCTACTGAGCGAGAGCGGCGCCGCCGAGCAGAACGACCCGGCTGGACACCTCGGCGCAATCAGTTCCGTACGGCAATTTTCCGATGGCTACCTCTACGCCCTCAGAATGGCTGACTGCACTTCAGAGCAAACCGGCGAGGGGGCGTTCGTGCGTTTGGTCTCGCAATAGGCCAATCTGAGTGCTCGTCAGCTTTGGTCTACCTACATCAGCTCCAAGGTGCTCTGGACTGAAAGCAGCATTTAGCCACACGGGAATCGTTCAGCGCTCACGCGAAAAGCAGGCATTACCACGGGCAAAACCGTCAATCTGAGGATCACGTAGCTTCCCTCGCTGCGAGCCAATGTCAGGTTTGGAGGTGGTAGTCTCATGACGACGCGCACGGGTTCGGCTCGGCTCCCAAGGCGGGACCGGGTGCAGCGGTGACGCGAAGGGAGAGCCATGAGACCCACACATTGGTTTGCCATCCCAATGCTCGCTTGTGCCGCTTTGGCGGGGTGGAGCTGCCAGGGCAACATCGGTAACCCCGGCGCCAGCGGGGGCGGTGTACCCGGCGGCAACGGTGGCAGCGGCGGCACGAGCAACCCGCAGAACGCGTGCCTCGACGCCGTGTTTCAGTCATCTTCGGCGCCGCTGCGGCGTCTGAGCCCCACGGAGTACCGCAACAGCGTCACGGACCTGTTCCCGGGAGTGACGCTGCCGACGCTGGACACCGCTCCGGACACCCGCGTCGACGGATTCACGAACAACGCGTCCGGTCAGTCGGCATCGCCGCTCGGCGTCGAGCTCTACGTGAAGCTATCGAGTGACGTCGCCAATGCCGCCGCGCAGAACCTCAGCAGCTGGGCAAGCTGCAGCGACGACAGCGACGCATGCGTTGGCCAAATCGCCACCGACCTGGCAGCGCGGGCCTATCGCCGACCCTTGGACACCGACGAGCAGACTCGCCTCGAGACCTTTGCAACGACTGCGCGCGCGGATCAGGGCTTCGACAACGCGGTGCGCATGGTGATCAGCGCGGTCCTGGAATCGCCGCTCTTCCTATTTCGTGCGGAATTTGGCGCCAACACGCCGGTGGGCGACAAAGCCGTGCGGCTGAGCGGCTACGAGATGGCCTCTCGCCTTTCATACTTCTTCTTGGAGACGCTCCCCGACGACGAGCTCACGACCGCCGCGAGCGAAGGTGTCTTGGACAGCGACGACGGCATCCGTTTGCAAGCGGAGCGGCTGATGGCGGACCCACGGGCCCGTCCGGTGCTCACCAACTTCCTCGCGGAGTGGATGAGGCTCTACAAGATCGACGGCTTGAGCCTCGACCCAAAGACCTTCCCCGAGTTCAACACGCAGCTCAAGGCGGACCTGAAAGAGTCCGCGCGGCTGTACCTGGACAAGGCGCTCTGGGAGGACGACTCCTGGGCCTCCTTGATGACGGGCAGCTACGGATTCGTCAACGATCGCCTCGCGCCGCTCTTCGGTGTGGCAGCCCCGGGCACGAACGACTTGGTCTACGTCGATCTCCCCCAGGACCAGCGCAGCGGCATCCTCACCCAGCCCGGTGTGTTGTCTTCAACTTCTCATGGGCTACGCCACTCGCCAATTTTCCGCGGGGTAACTCTACTGAGCAGCTTCTTGTGCACCCCGACCGGCCCGGCGGATCCGAAGAACCTCAACAAGGAGCCGGAGAAGGTCGACCCCAGCGAGATCTGCACCACGCGCGACAGCGTCGCGAAGACCCACACGGTGCGCGACGAGTGCCAGGACTGCCATCGGGCGATCGATGGCGCTGGGTTCACGTTCGAGAACTACGACGCCCTTGGGCGCTACCGCGACACCGAGAACGGCTGCGCCGTAGACGCCACGGGGACCCTCCCGACGAGCGACGTCGAAGGCCAGATCGAGGACGGCGTCGACCTCTCTCGCAAGCTCGCCTCCAGCCCCCAGGTCGCGTCGTGCATGTCGGAGCACCTGTTCCGCTATGCGCTCGGCCGCTCCGTCGCCAACGCCGACTCCTGCGAGGTGCAAGCACTCGCCGTCGAACTCCTGGAGACCGATGGGGACAGCATGCAGAGGCTGATCCTCAACCTGGTCACCACCCCCTCCTTCGTCAGTCGGCCCAAGCTCTGAGCCGCACTTTCCCTGAAGATCCTGAAAGAAGCGTGAGATGACCCGATTCGACCGCCGCACGATCCTCAAGCTCCTCGGTGCCAGCAGCGTTGGCGCCGCACTCCCCTGGCTCTCCAGCAACAGCGCAAAGGCCGCACCGGGTGATGTGCCGCTGCGCATGCTGTTCATCGAGGTGAGCCCAGGCTGCCGCCGGACCACCTTCGAACCCTCCGTCCAGGGTCCAAAGTACGTCGCGCAGACCACGGCGCTCCCGAACTCCGCATGGGATTTCCGCCCGGTTATGTCTTCACTCTCTCCGTACCGCTCGCGCGTGACCATGTTCGAGAACCTCGACATGGTAAGCAACGAGGTGGATCCCACGCCGCCCGGTAACGCGCACTTCGCTGGCTTGACCCACATGCTCACCGCAGCCGACCGCTACGGCTCCACCGGAGACCTTGGCGGTGGACCGTCGATCGATCAAGCCATCGCGCAGTTCCTGAACAAGGACGGTCCAGTCACCAAGCTGCCGAGCCTCGAGGTGATGGCCGACGAGAGCGCGGGCCAGTACTCCCGCTCGACGAACCATCACTCCTATTCGGCGCCGGGCCAGCAGGTGCCGTACCTGATGTATATCCCGGATATCTGGGATCGCCTGTTCCCAGATCCGCTCAACACTGACGCGGCGGAACAGGCCGCTCAGCAAGCCCGGCGCACCAGTGTCTACAACCACGTCAAGGGCGACTACGACTCCCTGATTGCGAAGCTCGGGGGTAAGGACAAGGACAAAGTCAGCGCGATGCTGCAGTACCGCAAGGATCTGTTCGACAGCCTCGGGGTGGTCAACAATCGCGAGGCCAATCGCCCTGACAAGGCGAGCATCATGGATCCCTGGGCGGCCCTTACCGAAGGCTACCAGCAGGGCAACATCAACAACCGCCTGTGGCACGTGCACACCGAGCTGATCGGTCGCCTGGCGGCTGCGGCTCTCCACACGGATACGACCCGGGTGGTCACGATGTCGATTCAGGAGCCCCCAAACTACGAGTTTGGTTACACCGAAGGCGACTACGGCAGCAGCGACTGGCACGATCTGATTCACAAGGTCAGCGGCGACCAGCCGGAGATCACCGACAGCGCAGCCTCGGGCACGATCGATGAGCTGCACCGCGTGATGTACTCGAAGGTCGCGTTCATTCTCGATCAGCTCGCGGCCCTGCCGGAGACCGATGGTCAGTCACTCCTCGATCACACGCTGGTGTTCGTCTACTCCCACATCGGGGAAGGTAGCCACGACTTGAGCCGCCTGCCCTGGATGGTGATCGGCGATGCTCACGGCTACCTCAAGATGGGCCAGTACATCCGCTGCCCGATCTTCGATCTGGACTCCGGGCAGATCACGACTGACGACAAGGGCTCGCGAAAGTGGAACGTGCGCGGCCGGGCGCACAACGATCTGTTCGTCACTCTGGCCAACGCGATGGGTCTGCAAATCAATACGTTCGGCCGCCAAGGCATGGCCGAGTCGCTGGGTATCATCCAAGAGATGCTGGCCTAGGACGGTTGCCGTCGGCTCGGTATCTGACCGCCCGACGCAACCCATGACATCAACGCAACGTACACTTGGTTGTCTCTGGCTGATCGCCGCAGGTTGCGCGGCTGCTCCTCAGCGAACGGAGCCACGTCGCAGTTCCGACGTCCCTGTCGCCAGGTTGGAGGCTCCGGCGGCGACCTCAGCCCAGCTCGCAAGCGCAAACCTACCGCCAGAGATCTTCGCGGTCGCGGCACCGTTACCCGATGGCCCCGTGGCGCTCATCGACAGACCCGCAGGCATCCCCGCGGCAAAGATCGAGTGCCACATCGGGATCGCCGCGTGCAGGTCGAGCAGTCCGCTACGAGAGCTAGCGGCGGCGCTGGCGCTCGACGACCAGGAGGCAAGGCGTCTCGCCTTGCGCAGCTTGGACGGCTGCTTTCCGGGGCGACCTGGCGCCTTGCGCGCCGTACGCGCCGACTTGGAGCCAGACTGCGCCGACTACATGGTCGAGACCTACGCCAGTTCGGGGGCCGCACCTCCCGGCGAAATAGGAGTCACGCTCGCTGGACTGCGCATCGCGTCCTGGCTGCGCCGGGTCACCTGGCCAAGGCCCCCTGCGTACTCCGGCAAAGCCACCTCAGACGCTGCGCGGCGCTTCCTCGAACGGCGCATGGAACCGTGGCTCGCGGAGCAAGAGAAGCGGCTCACGGAGCTTGAAGCGCTGACCAGCTCATTACCGCGAGGAAGCTACGCGGACGCAGTCACCTCGGGTGACCTGTTCCGCCTGCGGCGTGAGCTCGGGCGCACCGCGCGGGGCTTTGCCATCCGCGCGCCCATGAAAGCGCGCTACGAGTTTCGCCTGGCGCTCTACGGTCAGCTGGATCAACGCCTGAAACGCCTGGAGCTGGAGCGCCACTACGCGCTTGCGTCCCAGCTCGCGAGCGACTGGGGACTCATCCGCCATCCGCGCGCCCTCCACTGGCCGAGCGACGACTCGGGGCTGCAACTCTCTTGCTTGAAGTTCATCCAGCTGCCGCCGATCCCAGAGTCCCCTCGGACGGTCAGCGGACCCCTTGCGCACTGGTTCGCGGCGGATGCGCCAGACGCCCTCGAGGGACGTGTGCGCGCAGGGCTCTCCAGACCCGAACGCCGCAAGCTGAGCGCCCTGGAAAGCCCCGAGCTCGCCGCCGGGCTCGGCCGCATGTACCTGGAGCTCGGACTGCTGTATCCGACGCGGTCGACCTTCGAGCGCGCGAGCTGGTACCTACGGCACGCGGAGACCGACGCCTCTGCCATCTCGTTCCTCGCGGAACTCCTGGCGAGCGGGCCGACACGACGCGAAGACTGGATTGCGCCACAACCTGCTCCCAAGCATGGCTGCGTGCCACTCGCGGACGAAGCCATCGAGCGGGCCAAGCACGCCCAGCCACCTGCCTCCGCCAAAGGACTGTGGTCCTGCGACCTGATGCTCCTCGGCCTGCGTACCAACGTCGACGCCCCAGGCTGCCCTCAGGCGCTCACGCCCGCGGATCCCCTTCGCTGGCTGCCGCCGGTTCCCCCGGAATTCTCCTGGTTGGCGCCTCCACAGCCGTAGCAGGAAGAGGTCGCCACGGCCCGGCGTTCAAGAGGCGGTGCGAGGCACTTGATGCGGCCCACGGCCGCTCTTGCTATGAGCGTGCGTTGGGGTGATGAGCAATCGGAGTCGTCACAGGACGCCCAAGTTTCTTCGGCAGATCGGGTCTTGGGGGTTAGGGGTCACGGCGCTGGCAGCTCAGGCGGCGCTGCACGGCTGCGGCGCCGCGCCAGTCGCTCGCGAGACCTCGCAGGCTGGCTCGACCGCTGATACGTCGCTCCTCACCCCCCGATCAAACCCTGCCCGCGGACTCGACGCAGTGGCCCAGAACACCAGCTGCGAATCTTGCCACGCGGAAATAGCGAGGGAGTGGCGCGGCTCATTGCACCAGCTGGCTTACCTGGAGCCTGCATAACAGCGCGCGCTCCAGCGAGAACCGCTGCCATTCTGCCGTGGGTGCCATGCTCCAGAAGCGGACGCGAAAGCCGCGCCCGAGCCAGCCCTCGCGGAGCTGGGCGTTGGCTGCGTCACGTGCCACGTGGTTGAGGACCAGATCCTTGCAGGTGGCACTGCTGAGCCGGACCCAAGCGCGCATGCGGTGTTGCGCACGTTGAGCCGCACGCCCGCAGGCGCGTGCGCAAGCTGCCATGAGTTCGAGTTCCCGGACCGCGCGTTGCGCCGGGAGCCGCTCCTGATGCAGTCGACCGTCAGCGAACACCAACGCTCGAGCCGAGCCACGGAGACTTGCGCCACGTGCCACATGGCCCGCGCCGCCGATGGTCACCTACAGCATGACTTCACCGCGTCGCGCAGCCTGGACGCTGTGAAGGGCGCGCTCAGCGTAGAGGCGCGACGAGTGAACGGCGGCCAGGTGGAGCTGACCCTCGAAGCGCGCGGCGTCGGTCACGCGCTGCCCACCGGCGACCTGTTCAGGCGCCTGGAAGTCGCCAGTGCGGGGCGGTGGGCGACGACTATCAGGTGCTCGCGCGTGACCATCGTTACCTCACCCAGCACTTCCGCACGGTCAACGTGGGGAGCTTCGCACAACGCAAGCTAGAGCGGGACGACCGGCTGCTCGAAGGTCAGCCACGGCGGGTGCAGCTCATCGTCGACTACCCGGAGAGTGCGGCGCTCCCGATTGCCTGGTGGGTCGCCTACCAGCGCGTGGCGTTTCCTCGCGCAAACAAAGAAGACGCCGAGATCGAGCAAGAGCTGGTGCTAGCCAGCGGCACGCTACCACCTGTTGCGCCCAACCGGGGGCCGGCGCAGACAGCAGTTTCTCGATCAGTCGCGCTACGAGCACACTAGAGAATTAGACACACGAGAGAAGTTCGCCATGACACCGAAAGATCAACCAACTTCAGTTTCCCATCGACGCAGCTTGTTCGCGGCAGGTGTGTGCGCACTCTGCCTGCCCCTGCAGGCGTGCGGTGGGGGAACGCCGAGCGCCGACGCTCCCAATCCACCGGACACACCGGCCCTCGGCGCACCGGCGGCGTCAGCCCCGGTGGCTTCCTCGCCCGCCGCAGCGAGTGTTACGCCCGCCTCATCACCGGACCAGAACCCGTCACCCAAGGCCGCCCCGAGCCCACTCAAGCCCTGGGCAAGTTTCCCCACGGAAGTCCGCTTGGAACCCATGGGAGACGCGGCGTTCATCGTCGGCCCCCACCCGGAAGGCGGCTTCTCGTTCAGCTTCTTGTTGCTCAGCAGCACGGGAGAGATCACTTCGCCAGAAGGCCTGAACCTCAAGGTGCCGCAGTTCGCCGACTTCCGAGCAGCCGCGGGAGAGTGGCCCAAGTCCGCTTTTATCGGCTACGTCACCGGCAATGGACGCGTTGGCTGGAGCCAGACCGCGCAGGCGACGAGCCGTGGCTGGAAGGACATCAGCGCGAACTCTCCACGCTGGGTCGACGTCGGTGTCCAGCGCTGGGACAGAGGTAGAGTCCTCGCTCTGGCGATGGATGAGTTCGGCTTCGACCGCAAGCCTCCTACTTTCCGCGTGGTAGCTGGCGCGCCGAAGCAACCCGTGCCGAAGCTCACTCGCTCGTCCGTCCCACTGCCCAAAGACGGCAGCCCGGGCTGCCTGAGCGCGATCGTGCCCTCGAACTTCGCCGCGACGCCCCTTGGACATGTCTTCGTCACCGGCAGTCTATGCGCGGAAGAGAAGCCAGTCTTGAAGCTCGAGTACTTCGCCCCAGGCTCCGCCAAGTCGGAGATGTTCGATCTCGATGTCCCCGCGCTCCAAGACTTGAGCGCAGCCGCACGCAGCGTGGACGACGTCTACCTGAGTGTCGGGAACGGTCCGCTGCTTCACTTCGACGGCAAGGCGATCACGAAAGTGGGCGACGTACCCGTCGCCGCTCAGGTGACGATCAGCGCGGAAGGCACGTTGTGGGTCAACGGCGGGGACAAGCTCTACAAGCAAGTCGAAGACGGCAAGTGGGAGTCGATCGCGCTGCCCACGAACGAATCGCCGAGTGGCTTGTATGTACCGAGCGACGCCCACGCTTTCGTGCAGGTCGGTAAGACGCTCTACGGACTCAGCGCTCCCAGCGAGGGCGTGAAGTCCTATCAGGCCGAGTTCGGCCAGAAGCCGAGCAACTTGAGCTTACCCAAGGCAGCCAACTCGGAGTGCAAGCACCTGTATGCGTTGCTGTATGGCTTCACCAAGGTGACTCCCGACGACTACGACTTTCCACTGACTCGCAAGGCGATCAAGGGCCAAGGCTGGCTCGAGAGCACGCGCTTCGTGGTCACCGAGGACAACGGAAAGAAGTACTTCGGAGCCATCCCCGACGACTACGAGATCGGCAAGCGCCTGGTCGCTCACATCAAGAAGCAGGTCAAAGGCTCCCTTCCCGTCTTGCTCTGCGCCGACCCCAAGGTCTTGCGCGAGCTACCCATCGACCTGAGCACCGGCGAGGTAAAGAAGTAGCGTTTCCTTAAGGAAATTTGCCCCTTCTCCTCCGGGCGCGACGTCACTTCGCCTGGCGCCCGGCTCCCTCATCCACCAGCTTGGCGCCAGGGCGCAGTCGCGCTTGGGACTCCACGGCGTTGAGCCAGCCACTCATGACGACAGCAACGCACTTCACGAGATCGTTCGGCGTGTAAGGCTTCTGTAGGAAACGGGTGCGCTGACTCAACACGTGCTCGAGGCCCTCCTCGGGGTAGCCGCTCGTCAGCACGACGGGGAGCTCCGGGTCAACCAGGCGCATCGCGCCGAGCACCTCGATACCGCTCATTTTCGGCATGTTCACGTCGAGCAACACGAGGGAGATGCGGGGCCCAGCTTGCTCGAAGTGTTCCAGCGCGCTCGCGCCATCGTGAGCTTCAAGCAGCTCGAAACCGATGCGCTTCAATATGCGGGCCGCCGCTCGACGTACCTCGGGCTCATCGTCGGCGATCAAGGCATAGCCTTCGACGCGCAGTGCCTGACGTTGCTTGGTCGTCTCGTGGCGCAGTTCGAGGTTCGAGCGCGGGAACATCACCCGGAACAGCGTCCCTTCCCCAGGGCGAGAGTTCACAGTCAGCGCACCGCCGTGGCTGCGCATCGAGCCCAACACAGAGCTCATCCCCAAGCCGTGACCACGAGGCTTCGTCGTGAAGAACGGATCGAACATGCGAGACTGCACCTCGCTGCTCATTCCGATCCCCGTATCCTCGACCTCGAGCGAGACGTAGCGCCCCGGCTTGATGTCGCCGCGAAGTGATGGGTCGGCGAGCAGCGCCGGCCCCACGTCGATCAGCCGCGTGCGGATCAGCACTCGACCCTCTTGATCGCCCACCGCATCGATCGCGTTCGTCAGCAGGTTCATGACCAGCTGTCGAAGCTGTGCACTGTCGCAGTCGATAGGCGGGAGCGCATCCGCCAGCTCGAGCTGGACCTGGACCTTCTTCGATCCGTAGGCGCTCAGAAGCTGCACCGTCTCGCGTGCGACCACCGAGAGATCATGGGGTCGCACATCACCACGCCCACGTCCCGCGTAGGCGAGCATGCCGCGGGTCAGCTCTGAGGCGCGCTGCGCCGATTGGAGAATGCTCGAGAGCATCGCCGCATGGGGCGAGTCGTCGGGAGTCTCCTCCAGCACCAGCGCCGCGTTGGCGAGCACGCCGACCAACAGGTTGTTCAAGTCGTGAGCCACGCCACCGGCAAGTAGCCCCAGCGCCTCCACTCGCTGCGCGTCTGCCAGCCCCACCTGCAAGCGGCTCTCGTCTCGCGTGCGTCGCTCCGTCACATCGAGCGCCACGAGCAAGCTGCCACCGTGACCGTCAGTTAGCGGTTCGACGCTCACGTCGAAGGAGACTCCGTTCACTTCCAAGTCGAAGCGCGCGACGCGCTGGTCGGTCTCGGCTGAGCTCAATCCAGCGACCACCTCCGCGCGCTCTGTGACGCCTTGACCACGCCACAGCGATTCGTGGCGCCCTCCAAGGAAGTCACCGACTCCGCCATCCGCACGTCGCGACCAAACCACGCCCGGAAACTCGGCGAGCGCAGAGCGCAACGTCTCCGAACGGGACACCAACACCTGAACGGCTTCACTCACACCGGGACGACTAGTGCGTTCCCCCGCGGTAACGTTCTCTTGAAGGCGCCGCTCGAGTTCGAGAACTTGCTCGTTCAAGCGCT
This sequence comes from Polyangiaceae bacterium, assembly GCA_041389805.1. GTDB lineage: Bacteria > Myxococcota_A > Polyangia > Polyangiales > Polyangiaceae > JAHBVY01. The sequence continues at coordinate 156,791 of JAWKRD010000009.1, forward strand.
GGCTACGCGTGCCGAGACTCCTGACTCGCAGCCACAGGCCGGTAGTCAGTAGTACGAACGAAGCGATGACGAGGTAAGACCAGATCACTAGTAGTCAAGAACGGCGTCGAGATCTCGTCTCCCATCACGGAGTCAGACGAGACAACCCCAAGTGAACCCACCCGTGGGATCCCAGGTCATAGTACTCGCCCAAAAGCTTCGCGGGCGCACTGAGCACGGCATCGCGCACTTGTTAAGACGTGAGATGGCGACGTCGAGCCGGCTCGCGCACACACAACGCAACGAAACGTCAGTCGATGCCCCATCAAGTCAGGCCGGCACCCCATGGCATCAGAGTGCACCGTTTGGAGTTATTGTTGTTTTCGCATGCTTGCCAAGCGGCACCCGTTTCCGCACCGGAAACACGCGGAAGTTTTCCGCATGGACAGCCTGTTTCGGTCTGCCGCGTGTTTCATGTGAGAACGCGCGGCACCCGACACCCTGCTACCCCCGCCCTCAGCGTTGCCAGACGTGGGGGCATTCTCGATGCTCAGCGTGCCACTCCCACTCAACACCCGACCAGTGCCAGTACCCAGGACGCGTCGCCGGAGCGCTGCACTCGATTCCCAGGTTCCCAGCTTCTTGAGGCTGTCGAGCCTCGGGATGCTGCTTCCGTGAGGTCTCTGGCGAGCCTGCCAGCACCGCCTGTGCATCCCTGCTCGTCGGTTCAGGGGGAACACGACTGGTTTCGTCGTGACTCCGGTTGAGCGTCGAACCAATGACACACCCCGAGAGCGAGAGGGCGCCCAGCGCGCCTCCCCCCCAAACCCAGCAGAGCCGGCGGAATCGCTGAACGCTGCGGATCACTGGGCCACGAAGCGGATGTCCACGAAGTAGACCTGGGTCCCGCGGTCGCTGGTTTGGCCTTTCACCCAGGTCTGATTCGGGTCGTCGAGGGGCGCCGTGTAATTTGCCACCAGGAAATGATGTGCGTCGATCCGGCGCACCGACGCGAAGGCTGTATCACCCGCGCCCGGTAGATCCTGAATGTGGACGACCTTGCGCTCCGACGTGTCGATCTTGTAGAGCGCCGTCGTCTTCGCGCGCTGAGAGTATGCGACCAGAGAGCATGCGTCTGGCCCCGTACCGAACGGGCCGCCGATATCTCGTCGCGCGATCAAGTACAGGTCGTCACCGTGGCGGAACATCTCCGGTGAGTCGTAGCGCTCGGGATCGGAGACGTCCGGGCAGTCCCAGGTTCCGAGGTCGCCGGCCCTGGCGACGCAGACGTGGGAGCCGCAGCCGCTCGCATCGCCGTCTTCATTGCGAGTGACGGCCCACAAGTCACCTGCTTGGGTGAACTCGAACGCCACCTCACTGACGCCGCCACGATAGGCCACGCCATCGCCCGCCACGGGAGACCACGTGTAGCCATCGCTCGAGTGCTTGAAGAACACTTGGACCACGGAGCCTTCACCGCCGTAGTGGTCACCCATGTAAGAAGTCATCCAGAGCTGGCTCGCCTCGCCCGCTGCGGCGACGCGACGCTTGATATCCCAGGGCACCTCGGGTTGATCCGCGACCACCTCGACATCGCTCCACTTGCCGGCTTCGTCGCGCACCACCTGCAGCATGCGGTTCGGCTCGAACGCCAGCGCGTTGGTGCCAGCCTCGAAGAACACCAGGTGGAGCTCACCCGCGGCGTCAAAGAGCCGCGGCTCGCGTACGTCACGACCCACGGCGATCGTCGTCTCGAGATCCCACGTGAGGCCACCATCCGTCGACGATACGACCTGCATCTTGGTTTCGCTGCTCGCAAAGTGAAACGGCGCCGCCCGCCACGCCATGTAGAGCTTGCCACCGAAGAAGTGGATCTCGACGTTCGCGTTGGAGACCGCAGCCGTATCCGCGGGGAGACCCGCGCTGGGGATCACCCAGCGCGGTTCGGAGACGTCAATCTGATAGGCAACGCTGGTGTCGACGTCGTAATCCCGCGGATCGTCGGAAGGCGACGTCGGGCGACTCGCGACCTCAGCGTCGTCGCCACAGCCAGACAGCGTGGCGCCAAGCAGAAGCAGCATGAGCAGCGAACCAACCAAACGCGAGCCGGCCCCCAGAGGCCTCACGAGTTGAGCCATCGAGCATGGACTTAGCAACCAGGGTGCGCGCGGGCGAAGGAAAACCCCTGAATTCCGCCGACGGGCGGCATCAAATCGGTGAGCGATTGGAGCGCTGAACCGCGCATTTGTCGCGGTTCGCGCCGAGTGAGTAACAAAGTTCGGGGCTTCCGCACTACCATCCCGAGCCCAATATGACTGCTCCGATGAAGGAAGCCCTGGCCGCCGAGCTGGCTGCTCTGGACCCCGCGCTGAAGCGCCAGCTGGACCACCACGCATTCGACGCCACCTGGTTCGTTGGGCTGGCTGAACGGAACCTGGGGCGGGAACCCGACAACCAGGTGAAAGGTCAGGTGGAGGCCCCGACTGACGCGGACGTCTTGGACCTGCCAAGCGACCCCGCGGAGCGAGAGGCACTGATCCGCAAGGGCGAAGAGGTACTGCGTGCTGGGCAGTGTGCGCTGATCGTGCTTGCCGGCGGCATGGCGACGCGCATGGGGGGCGTGATCAAGGCGCTGGTCGAGGCCGTCGACGGGCACAGCTTCCTGGACCTGCGGCTGCGCGAGGTGGAGCGCGTGGGTCACGGCTGCCCCCTCTGGTTGATGACCAGCGACGCGACCGATGAGGGGCTCAAGCAAGCCCTCGCGGGGCACCCGGAGGCGAAGAACGTGGCAACGTTTTCCCAGAACCTCTCGTTGCGCCTCACCCCCGAAGGAAGGTTATTCCGCGGGGAATCTGGCCAGCCGCAGTCTCACGCGCCAGGCCACGGCGACTTGCCCGAGGCGCTGGCTCGCAGCGGCCTCTTGAAGCAGTTCGTCGCGGACGGCGGCAAGCTGGTGCTGATTACGAACGTCGACAACCTCGGCGCAACGCTGGATCCATTGCTCATCGGCTGGCACCTCAGGCATGGCAAACCAATCAGCTGCGAGGTGGTGGACAAGGTGGGCACCGACCGCGGCGGCATCCCGGCTCGCCTCGATGGCAGGCCCGTGATCCTCGAGGAGTTCCGACTCCCGGAGAGCTTCGACCCCACCAGCGTGCGGGTCTTCAACACCAACACCTTTTGGGTGAACGCCCGCGCGTTGCTCGAACTCGACATGCCCTGGACGTACTTCACCGTCACCAAGCAGCACGGCGATCAACGCTTCATTCAGTTCGAGCGCCTGCTCGGCGAGATCACCAGCCACCTGGACACGCAGTTCGTTCGCGTGCCACGCGAGGGTGCAGAGTCCCGGTTCCTGCCGGTCAAGGACACTGCGGAGCTGGAACGTCGCCGCGCGGAAATCCGTAACGTCGCTACTTCTCGGGAGATCTTGAGCGCATGACCAGACCCAACGTTGCCCGCAGGAGACCGCTGGGCATCGCCCTCGCCGCCGCCACGCTGACCCTCGGGCTGAGCCACACCGCGAACGCCCAGGTGCCGGGAGACACCGGAACCCAGCGTTTGCCGGTGCTCGGTGCGAGCCTCGCCGGCACCGACGACAGCAGCGCCTTGGCCTTCAACCCCGCCAACATTGGCTTCATGCCGGGCGCCGAGCTGCGCTGGAACGGCATCTTCCTCGACGAGAACCTCTCGGTGCCCTGGCAGGGACACGCATTCTCGTTCGCCACGCCGTTGTTCTTGAACCTGTCGATGGGCCTACGCGTGGACGCCGTGAACCCCACGGCTTCTGCCCCCAACTCGGACAATTATCAGTTCGTAACCTGGGGTCTGGCCTTGAGCTCCACCGATGCGTTCTCCCTCGGCTTCTCGTTGCAGCGCTCTTACTCCGACGCTGCCATCCATGATCGTTTGGCGTCCTACAGCATCGCCATGAGCTCTCGCCCCATGCCTGCGCTCGGGCTGTCGTTCGTTGGCAACGATTTGAACGGTCCGCGAAACCGCGCGGGGGGTGGTCGCTCAGCGAGCTACGACATGGGGATGGCGCTGAGACCGACGGGTGAGCGCACCTTCGAGCTAGGCCTGGAAGCAAAGTACATCGTCGACTCGGAGGAATGGGTTCCGCGAGGAACCATTGGCCTCGACATCGCACCCCTGGGTCGCCTCACGGGTGGCGTGTCCATGCACCACCTCGATCAGAGTGAGCCTGACTACGTTGCGTCCTTGGGGCTCGCCCTATACAACTCGAATCCCGCCGGGAGCACCGAGCTTTCGGGCGGTGTAGTCGGGGGAAACGCGCTCGGCTCTGACGACAGCTACGCCAATCCCTACCTGGGCGTCGCCATTCGGGGATTCCGCGAACCGGTCGGGGGTGAGGCGCCCCGCTATGCGGTGCGGGTCCGCATCGAGGCGACGCCAGGTCCGCGGGAACACTTCCGCATGATGCGTAGGCTATGGAAGATGGCCAATGAGGAAGCCATCGACGCGGTGTTGCTCGAGCTACGCACCGATCCGTCGGACAGCTTCGCTCACGTGCAGGAGTTCCGCGACGCGATCCACAACCTGCGCATGCACGGGAAGAAGGTGCTGTGCCATCTGGAGGACAACGGCGGCATGGCACTCTTCTTGTGCTCCGCCGCGACCAAGATCTTGGTCAACCCAGCTGGTGGGCTGCGCTTCGCAGGACTCAAGAGCCAGTCGATGTACTTCGCGGGTCTGCTCAGCAAGCTCGGTATCCGTGCGGATTTCGTCAGAATTGGGCCGCACAAGAGCGCCCCAGAGCAGCTGACCCGCACCGGTCCTTCCAAGGTCGCCAAGGCGGATCGCATCGACATGCTTCAGCAACTCGAGCGGCAGTTCGTGGAAGCGGTGGCTTCAGGGCGCCGCATGACGCCTGCAGAGGTGCGCACCAACGTCGCCAAGGGCCCATTCATTGCCTCCGAGGCTCAGCAGGCCAAGTTCGTCGACGGAGTGGCGTTCGACGACGAGCTAGACGACTCCGTGCGCGCGATGATCGGCCGCGACACGCTGGTCGTCGACGAGGACGTCCTGGGGCCACGCGCCAAGAAGAAGTTCGGCAGAGAGCGGGGCGTTGCCGTCGTCTACGTGGACGGCGACATGATCGACGGGCGCAGCAGCAACATCCCATTCCTGGGCATGAAGCTCGCCGGCTCTTACACCATCGCCGAGGCGCTGAAAGACGCGCGCGAAGATCCGCGCATCGGCGCGGTCGTGCTCCGCGTGGAAACGCCCGGTGGTTCTGCCATGGCCGCCGACGTGATCTGGCGTCAGGTGGAACTGACCGCCAAGGCCAAGCCGCTGGTGGTCAGCATGGGTAGCTACGCCGCTAGCGCCGGGTACTACATCTCTGCTCCCGGTAGCCGCATCTTCGCCAACCCCGCGACGATCACGGGCAGCATTGGTGTGTTCTACGGCAAGGCGGATGTCGCGGGCTTGCTCGACAAGATCGGCGTCAACGTGAAGACCTACAAGACAACTCCCAAGGCCGACGCAGAGTCACTGTATCGGCCGTTCACGGACGCAGAGCGCAAGGAGCTCGATAAGAAGGTCGGCCAGTTCTACGACACGTTCATCACGCGGGTTGCCGCTGGACGGCCGCTCACCAAGGAGCAGGTTGACGCCGTCGGGCGCGGGCGGGTGTGGACCGGGGAGCAAGCCAAAGACCGCAAGCTCGTTGACGAACTCGGCGGCATTCGCCAGGCGCTGGACTACGTGCGCAAGCAAGCCGGCTTGAGCGACGACGCTCCCGTGATCGAACTGCCGGAGATCCAGACGTCGATCCTCGGCCAGCTCCTCGGCATCGAGGGTCTGCGCGCGGACGCCCAGATCAGCATTCCGCCGCAAATCAGCGGCATGATCAAGGCGCTCGGGCCGTTCATGGTCTACGAGAGCGACAAGCCCATGATGCTGCTCGAGATGGCGCCCGTGAAGCCATGAGTCAGCCCGTGGCCGCCTCGACTGGCGCCTCGACGGATATCCCCGAGGAACTGCCGTCCGACGCTGCCGCCGCGACCATCGAGGCGCGGCAGCTGACGGTGAGCCACGCAGGCGGGGTGTTGGTCGACGGCGTCAGCTTCACCAGCGACGCGCCGCGCGTCGCGCTGTTGGGCGATAGTGGCTTCCTCGCGAGGCTGCTGGTCGGGGAAGCCGAGCTGTCTAGCGGTGAGTTGTCTCTGGTTGGGGAGCCGGCGTCTCGCGCTTTGAGTCGTGGCGCGCGCTTGGTCCCGCGCGATGGTTGGCTGCTGGACGACGAGCCAGTGCTCGCGAGCCTGCGCTTCGTCGCAGAGCTATTTCGCGTGCCCCATGGCGCGCAAGTCGCGCGACATACGCTGCAGACGCTAGGTCTGAGCCAGTTCTCAGGCGCCTACCCCGGCGCACTCGAACCCGCCGAGCGCTGCGCCGTCAGCCTGGCAATGGCCGTCGTAACTCGACCCCGCTTGGTGGTCTTGGAGCAGCCGCTGGATGGCTTGGACGATCTGCGCGCTGCGTGGCTCCGCGAACGCATCGAGTCCGTCTGCAGCGGCGCCGACGCTGTCGGCCAACTCCAGAGCCCTCGCCTGGTGTGGTCCTGCGAGAGACTGATGAACGCCGCCCAGCACGACCTGGCGTCGACCGGTGACGTGGTGTGGCTGCAGTACGGCCAGCTGCTCGGCGCCGCCCCGGCAGCGACGCTGGCGCAGGGCAGCGCCTTGTGCCTCGTGCGCGTCACTGGTGACGGATCGCGCCTGAAGCAAGCGCTGCATGCTCGCGGCGTGGTGCTCGAGCGCACCGAAGATGGCCGCCCGCCGCGACGCACCAGCAGCTGGCGCATGTTGGCCAGTAGTCGTCGAGAGCTGATCGCCGCGGCAGTCGAAACGGAAACTCCGGTGCTCGACTTGCAACTCATCAAGCCGCTCGGGCGTTGACCCCAACGCGCTGAGGTGCCGCGCAGCGCAGGGCGGCCATGCTATAGGACCCGCCGCATGGCAACGGCCCGCGCATCACTTCAATCCGCCCGGCGTGTGGTGGTCAAGGTTGGCTCCAGGGCGCTCTCCAGCGACCCGGGCTTGCCAGCGAACCTGATCGCCCAACTCGCGGAGTCGCGTCAGGCGCTCGAGTCCGCTGACCGCCGCTTCGTGCTGGTGTCGAGCGGTGCGATTGCGCTGGGCTGCGAACGCCTTGGCTACACGAGTCGTCCAAAGGAGATGAGCAAGCTCCAGGCAGCTGCCGCCGCCGGCCAATCCGTCTTGATGCGGCGCTACGAGGAAGCCTGCGCGGAGTGCGGGATGATTCCGGCTCAGGTGCTGCTCACTCACGCCGACCTAGCGGACCGTGAGCGCCTGAACAACGCGCGCAACGCACTGGGTGAGCTGCTCGAGGCGGGCGCGCTCCCCATCGTGAACGAGAACGACACCGTGTCGACGGATGAAATTCGCTTTGGCGACAACGACCAGCTCTCCGCGATGGTCGTGCCCCTGGTCGGCGCTGAGGTGCTCATCCTGCTAACGGATGTGCCTGGCGTCCTCGATGCCTCGGGGCAACGCCTCTCGGAGCTCCCCGCGGACTTCGTGGTTCAGGACCGTGGCAGCTCGAGCGCCGTTGGCAGCGGCGGCATCATGTCCAAGGTTGATTCTGCGCGAAAAGCTAGCAGGTCAGGCGCATGGGTAGTCATCGCGAGCGCCGCCGAGCCTCGCGTGATCTCGCGCTTGCTCGCGGGAGAAGACGTCGGAACGCTCGTGCACCCAGTCGAGGGCGTGCTCCGCGCCCGCCAGCACTGGATCGCCTACACGCTGAAACCTCGGGGAACCGTGGTCATCGATGCGGGTGCGGCGAAGGCGCTGCGCGCGGGCAAGAGCAGCTTGCTACCGGTGGGCGTCGTGGGCGTGCGTGGCCACTTCAACGTCGGGGACGCCGTGAGCATCGTAGATGCCGAGGGCAACGAAGTGGGTCGCGGGCTCGCGCGCCTAGGTGGTCTCGATGTTGCCCGGGCAGCACGCCAGAAGTCTGCGGCGCTAGAGCTCTTGTTCGGCAGTGTGGGTCGCGACTTGGTCGTCGTACACCGCGATGACTTGGTCCTTGCGTAGACCTCGCCGCAAGTGGCCACGCCGCGCTTTACTGCTGGCGGTCGTGGCGGCCTGCTTGGGTTCCTGCGCGCTGGTAGCGCGTCACCTTTGGAGCACCCGCGGGCTGTCCAAGCGGACCCTGGTCGCTCAGGGTCGGAAGCGGGTGTTCTACGTCCACTTGCCGCCTGGGCATGCGAAGAGCAAAGCAGTGCCGCTGGTGATCGCGCTGCACGGAAACGGCGGAAGTGCCGCTCTGCTCAACCGTGGCACTCGCTATGGGTTGACGCGCGAGGCCGATGCCCACGGCTGGGTGCTGCTCTTACCCCAGGGAATCGACGAAGCCTGGAACGACCACCGCCCATTCAAGCAGGCAGCGCTTGACGGAGTGGACGACGTCGCATTCCTGACTCAGCTCGTGGATGTCGCGCAGCGCGACTACGGCATCGACCCGGAGCAAGTCTTCGTGGTCGGCGCGTCGAACGGCGGCGCGATGGCGATGACCCTGGCGGTCGAGAAGTCTGAGCGCTTCCGCGGAATCGCCGCGGTGGTGATGAGCCTGCCGGGGATCCACGAAGCAGCCACTCCACGGCGCCCCATCTCTGTGCTCATGATCAACGGAACTGCCGATCCGATCGTTCCGTTCGGCGGTGGTGAGATCCTGGGCAAGCGGGGACGAGTGGTAGCGTCCACAGCGAGCCTCGAGTGGTGGGCAAGACAGAATCGCTGCACCAGCAGCGTCCCCCTGCGCCCACTGGCGGACCGAGCCCCCGACGATGAGACCCGTGTCTACGTCGAGAGCCGCGAGGGCTGTGCCGAAGGCACCAGCGTCAGCCTCTACCGGGTCGTGGGCGGGGGGCACACCTGGCCAGGCGGAGTCCCCTACGCCCCCGCTGCCATCGTGGGTCGCACAAGCAACGACATTGACGCCAGCCAAGTCGCCTTCGATTTCTTCGTCAGACACGCGAAGCCCTGACGCCCTTTTTGGAGTCGCGTCCCAGCCGCGCAGGAGCTTTCCATCCGCTTTTGGCGTAAGATTCCTTTCAGGGTGTGGCCGAAAAAAGATCGTGAACCAACCCAAGCCGTCAAAGCGTTTTGGGTCGGAACTTTTCGGAGGTGCGGGTGTCCGCTGCGGGTTCATGACGGGATCTGACAAATCCAGCGTGTGGTTGGTGGGGTTGCTCACCGTTGCTGCGCTGTGGGCTGGCTCGAACAACAGCCGTCAGGTCAGCCTGATCTGGCCCGCCGCTAGCCTGCCCGCCGAGGTGCCGCAGCTCGAGGCGCGGCTTGGGAAGGACCGCACCGACACCCACACCGCCCTTCGGCTGGGCGACACGCTCCTAGACCACGGCCAGCCGGGACAGGCAGAAGCCAGCCTGGGATGGGTGGCGCCGGAGCTCCAGCGCGAACCGCGTCTCGCCAGCCTGCGCGTTCGCGCGCTCACCCAGCTTGGGCAGTTCGAGCGCGCTCTCTCGCTTCAGCGCGCGGTTCTAGCCGACTGCTCCGAAATCGGCTGCTCCCCGACCGTGTTTGCACGCGGAAAAGCTCAGGAGCGATTGCTCGTGGAGTTCTTGCGCGTCGGGGTCACCGACCCACAGGCTCAGCCCGCACGGGTCGCCCTCGCGCAGTACCGCGCCACTCGCACCGGCCGCCTCGAAGACTAGATCCACTTTCTCGCGCCATGCGCGAACCTCCTGCTACCGCGCTCTCACCCCCCAGGCTCCCGTGAACCGAACCCTCCCACTTCTCTCGCTGCTCCTGCTGGGTACTGGTTGCGCCAGCGTGACCGCGCTGTTCGAAACACCGGCGAAAGAACCCACGCCCGCTGCGGCGGAAAATCCAGGTCGCGCCGAAGCGCCCGAGCTGCCATTCGCGCTGGCGCAAGCGGACGACTACGTGGTGCGCGTCGTCGCAGAGAATGCGACCTGTACGGGCACACTGATCGCCGACGACCTGGTGCTCACGGCTCACCACTGCGTCGCACAGAGAGATATCTCTGGGGAAATTCTTGAGAAAGACCTCGAGCCCGAAGAGCTGAGAGTTGAACTCGGCGGCGACTACCTTCCTTGGGGAGAAGTTGGGGTAGACGCGGTAGTGGCCCCACCTTGCGGGCATCGGGCCGGAGTTGGCGACATCGCGATCCTGGTCCTCGAACGCAAGCTGATCGGCATGACGACGCTGGAACCGGAGCTAGACCAGGCTCCCCAATCCGGCGAAGAAGTGCACACGGTGGGCTTCGGTCGCTGCAGCCTGAGCGGCGAGGCAATCCATCGCAAGCCACGCCCTGGCGGGCGAGTGCTCAAGGTCAAAGAGAACCGCTACACCCTGGAGGCCTCGATCTGTCCCGGCGACTCGGGCGGGCCCGCGTTGAACGACGCGGGCGAGCTGGTGGGTGTCGTCTCGCGCAGCGTGATGGACGGGAGCGAGCAAACAGTGAACCTATCGGAGTTCACTCGGCTCGACGCGTTCCGCGAACTCTTCGCCAACGCCCGCGCGATCAGCGACGGCGCGAGCCCGGCAGAGCTGCCGCCAGTTGCTGGCTGCCCCTCGCGCTAGAGAGCCCGAATCACGCACGCGCTGCGCGCCTGGTTTGGCAGCGCCAAGGCGGTGCGCGCCAGGAAGCGGGGAGGAGCTTTGCCCGCCACGCGTCAGGCGTGACATGATCCGACCTCCGGCATGCGGAAGTTCGTCAAGTTCCTGATTTGGACCGCGCTCATCATCGGAGTGATCATCGGCCTCGCGCGGCTCACGGCGATCCGCTGGTGGACGGTGCCCGAGAACGATCCCTTGCTCGGCGCGTCCATCACACCCTCGTTGAACCCCGGCGACACCATCCTGCTCTGGCGCCTCAGCGCCCCCAAGTACTCCGACCTGGTGCTGTGCCCCGACCCGACAGATCCCAATGAGGTGGTGATCGCGCGAATCGTCGCCGAGGAAAACGATCGCGTGAAGGTTCAGGGCAACGACATCTGGGTGAACGGCAGCCCGATGCGCACGGAAATGGCGTGCACTGAGCGCACGTTCAAGTCGCTCGATCCCGCTACCGGCAATGAGGTAGAGCAGTTCTGCGATCAAGAGGATCTCGGCGGGAGTCTGCACATGCGCGGCAACATCAGCGAAGGTCGCTCCATGAGCAGCCAGCTGATCACAGAGCAAAAGGTCGCCGCGGGGAAGGTGTTCTTGGTGAGCGACAACCGCCTCTACCCCTTCGACTCGCGACGCTTCGGGCAGGTGGATCGCGCGACGTGCAAGGAGACGGTGTTCTTCCGACTCACGGGCAAGAACGGCTTCTTCGATACGAAGCAGCGGCTGACCTTCATCCACTGACGCTGGGCGGCGTTTCGTATTAGTGTCTGCGAACGAGATGGGAAGCCCTGCGCCGGAACTCTCCACGCAAGAGATCGGCATCTGCTGCGGTCGCTGCGAGACCTACAGCCGGGTGGGCACCTTGGTCTGCGCCGAGTGCGGCAACGACCTGGCGATCGAGGCGGCTCGCCCCGGAACCAGCAGCAGCGCGTTGCGCGCGGCCCGAGCTAGCGGCGAGGAAGCGCAGCGGCGCATGACCCAGCCCGCGCGCTCCATCTACGACGAACCGACGAGCCCTTATATAACCGCACTCGACGACGATGAAACAACGACGGTCGAAGCTCCGCCTTCGGAGCTGCTGAGAAGAACGGAAAGTCTTTCCCAAACGCCGGATGTTGAGCGAGGCTCAGAGCGAAACGTTCAGCTCGCGCGGCCACCGAACCCGCTCGCCGGGCTCTCCGAGGAGGAACTGATGGATCAAGCCAAGCACTTCGTGTGTACGTCCTGCATGACCCCCGTACCGACGGGTCACAAGTTCTGTGGTCGCTGTGGGGCTGAAGTGCCGCCTGAAATCCGCAAGCTGCAGGTGCATTTCTTCAGCGAGATGCAGGATCCTGAGAAGGCTCGCCTGATCCTGATCCGCGGGGAAGGGATGGACGCGCTGAGCTATCACCTCAAGCTGGACCAACACATCGTCGGTCGCAGCGGTCAGCTGGAGTTCCCGGACGACCCATTCATCTCGCCCAAGCACGCGAACTTCTTCTACCGCGACACGCGCCTCGTGGTGCGCGACGAGGGCTCGCTGAACGGCGTGTACCTGCGCATTCGCGGCACCGTGGAGATTTCACCCGGCGACACGTTCCTGGCTGGCGAGCAGGTGTTCCGGCTCGATCCGACACCCAAGGCCTCGGACGCTGCGGACGGCGACGGCACATTCTTCTATTCCTCGCCCAAGCACCCCACCGCCTTCCGGCTCGTGCAGATGCTCGAGGGTGGCTCGACCGGTATGACGGTCTGTGCTCGCGGAACTGCGTTGCAGATCGGGCGTGAGAACGGTGACCTGAACTTCCCCGGCGACGTCTACATGTCGGCTCAGCACTGCACGGTGGCGGACGAAGGCGGCAAGTTCACCCTGACGGATCACGACTCGCGGAACGGCACCTACGTGCGCATCAAGACCGAAGCAACGCTTGGCCACGGAGACTACGTGTTCATCGGCCGCAAGCTCTTGCGCGTCGAGCTCAACGTGAACTGATACAGTTCCTCGCGGATTCAAGAGGCGGTTGTCCCAGCGGGCACCGCCTCTTTTGCGTTTGTCTCTCCCCCCCGAACCCGCACCCGGCAAGTCAACGTGGTGCCGCGCATGTTTTTGGGGGTGAGGAGCAACGTCATCGGCGACGCTTCTTCTTGGGAGCAGCGTCTCGGCTTGGCTTGATGGCTACGCCACGCGCCTTGTTGGCGAGATCCACCACCTCCGCTGCGTAGTCGTAGAGCGGCGTGCGCGCGAAGCGCCCGGGGCGCCCTGTCTGCAGGCGCGGCATCATGGCCACGATGCGCCGCACTCCGTCGGCGATGCGCCGAGGTACGTTCAAGCGATCGACCACCGGCTCTAGGAAGTCGAACGCCGCCTCAACGCGATCCGAAGCGCCTTCGCACGCCTCGAGCATCGGCTCGAGAAGCAACGCGGTCCAGAGCACCACGTCGTCGAAGGCCTCGCCGCGCTGCTTGGTCTCGCGATCGATGGCTGAGAAGAGCGCCCATGTGCTGCCATCGGACTCCTGAGTGTCGGAGAGGTAAGCTGCGAGCTCAGGAAGCAGCACGTCGAGCACGCCGGTCTCCCACATCAGCCAAACGGAGCGATGGCTCGCGCCGCCCCGCATCAAGCGCAGCACCTCCTCGAACAGACGGGGACGCGCCGCCATCGCGAGCGACCCACGACACTGCACGATCGCGTCGTATACGTCCGGCGCGATCCCAAGGTCGAGACGCGCGCAAAACTTGATGGCGCGCAGGATCCGAACTGGATCCTCCAGGAAACGGACTACGGGATCACCGATGGTACGAACCGTGCGCGCCCGGATGTCAGGAATGCCGCCGACCCAGTCCAACACTTCATTGGACTCCAGGTCGTAGAACAGCCCGTTGATGGTGAAGTCGCGGCGTACCGCATCCTCATGTGCCTCACCGAACACGTTGTCGTCCCGGATCAGCAGGTCGTCGGTAGCCCGCTCGTCGCTCTGTTGCGGGGTCTTGCGGAACGTTGCTGTCTCGATGATTTTTCCGCCGGAGAACAGCACATGCACCAGGCGGAAACGCCGCCCGATGATGCGCGAGTTGCGGAACAGCGTGCGCACGTCGTCGGGGCGAGCGTTGGTGGCTACGTCGAAGTCCTTGGGGGAGCAGTCGAGGAGCAGGTCGCGCACGCAACCACCGACCAGGTACGCCTCGAACCCGTGGCGCACCAGGCGACGCACGACCTTGGCGGCGTCCTGATCGATCAACTCTGGATCGAGCTCGATCGCATAGCGATCGGGCGCGGACGGCGGCTCGGAGGCGGACGGCGGCTCGGGGCTCGTCGCAGGCGCGGACGGCGGCGTCTCCTCAGGCTCCGAGGCACGGCCCCGGCCTCGTCGCCGACGACGGGCCCGCTCAGGCTGAGAGCCGTTGTGGGCTCGCCCAGAGTTCGCTGATTTGTCGGTTTCTGGGGACTTTCGACGTCCCATGGCGTCCAAGATACCTTCTGTCCCTTGCGGTGGGTGGCCGCGGTAGTCGGCCCTCAGGTGGTGAGTATCCGAATTCGCCCAAGGAAGGCGCGAACAAACGACGATCGCCTGAAATTCGCGGGGATGGGCCGCTCTAGCAGGCAACCCGTGGGGAAACCAGCCCGAATGGAAGTCGCTCGGCCCAACGACCGAACGAGAACCTACATCGCCCCCTACTGTCGCGCCAGCCGAAGCCCAGCGGGTTACGCACACGAGTTTGAACGCCCAGCGGCCACGGGCCCCACTTCGTTGGGTTTGAGGGTGGACGTCCGAAGCTACTTCCCCGCCGGTTGCGTTGTTTCGACGTGGAGATGCTTTGACCTCCCGGATGCCGGCGAGGCGCATCTGTGATCCTGGGCGGCAAGGTGCTGGGCCTTGCTTCGCGGTGTGGCCGCGGGTGCGGGTGGGATATCGACGCCCAAACGGGCGCGTTGACGCGCGCGGTTTCGATACCGGTCGGCGCCCGCCTTTGGCTATTCTTCAGACTGGGGCAGTGAGTACCTACTGGGTCAAATACAAAGGGACACGTTTCCCCATCCGGCGGGGTGAGACGATCCTGGGGCGCAGCCCGTATTGCAGCATCGTGATCAGCGACGATCTGGTCTCCCGGGAGCACTGTGCGCTCAGGCTGACGAGCGAAGGGCTCACGGTCACGGACCTGAACAGCACCAACGGTGTGCGGGTCAACGGGACGCTGATCAAGGGGCCGCAGAGCGTCCAGCCAGGTGATGTCCTCACCGTGGGCACCGCGTTGCTCGAAGTCATGCGCATGGACACCATGCGGTCTCGCGCCCGCACCACCACACGCTCAGACCTCGAGATCCCGAAACAACTCGATACCACCGTCACCCTCACTCAGGAGAACAGCCTCGAGTTGATCGAGACGCTGCTCCAGAACGCGAGCGACAGCGGCAGAGCGCCGCGAGTCGCGAGCGTCATCCGCCGCGCGATCGATGAGCTGGTGAGCAAGCTGACCCAGGCCGGTAGCGCCTCCAGCCCCACTCGTGAAAGGCTCCTCGCATGCATCGAAGAGCTGCGCAGCTGGTTCGCTGACGGCTCGTTCGACGAGTGGGCAAACGACACCAAGTTCAAGCTGGACGACCTGGGCGCACACTGACGAGGCAGCAAGTTGAGCGTATTGGTCGTATCCGATGATGAAGAAGCCGCGCGAGCCTTGTGCTCCGCTGTGTCCCGAGCGGGGCTGATCGCCGCCTGGGCAGCTTCAGTGGACGAAGCGTGGCGCAACGTGGCGCTCAATCCGCCGATGGTGCTCGTCGCGGACACCGAACTCACGGAGATCCCAGACTTCATCGAACAGATCCGTGAGGATCACCCTTGGACGCGGGTCTACCTGATGGCGGATCCTGACGGGATTGTTCCCCGCCTCACCGCGCCGCTGGTAGCGAAGCCCTTCGACGCGGCGCAGTTCGCCGAGCTGCTGGCCCGAGAGGTAGAGCTGGCCGAGCTGGACCGCGGGCGTCGCTCGCTGCTCGCGCACGTGGACGAGCTCGCGCTACTCGTGCAGTCGAGCTTCGAGGCGATCATTGGCCTGTCCGACGACGGAACGATCCTGTCCTGGAACCACGGCGCCGAGACCCTGTACGGCTACGCGGCGGGTGAAATCATCGGGCGAGACATCGAGGTGCTCGAACCCGGAGGAGCGCCAAAAGAACGGCTATCGCGGGGCGCACGCCAGGTCACCGAGGTACGCCGCCACACCAAGCTTGGGCAAGACATCATCGTGCACCTGTCGCTCTCCCCGGTGCCGAACACTCAGTACACCGCGCTGCGCTTCGCCGAGGTGTCGCTCGATGTTACCGCACGGAGAAAGCTCGAACGGGAACTCGAGCACGCGGAGCGCCTGGCGACCGTGGGTCGCATGGCAGCCAGCATGGCGCACGAAATCAACAATCCGCTAGCGGTGATCCGCGCCAGCACCGGCTACGTGGGTCAGATCGCGGAACAGATCTCCGATCCGGATCTGGCGGAAGCCGCGGAGGACATGGAAGTCGCGGCGGAACGCATCGGGAGCTTCGTGCAACACCTGTGCGGCTTCGCTCGCCGGGAGCGCGCGAATCTCGAGCAAGCTCCCATAGCAAAGACCATCTCGCTGGCCCTTCGCATGGTGACAACTCGGGCGAAGGAGCGAGGGGTCAGGCTCGAGGTCGCTGAGCTACCCGCGTTCTCCTTGGCGCATGATCCGCCCCGTCTTGCGCAGGCGGTCGTCAACGTGGTCGCGAACGCCATAGACGCCGCGGCCCTCAGCGGAGGCAAAGTGCAGCTCTCGGTGCGCGCGGCGGAACACCACGTGGAAATCCTGGTGGACGACGACGGACCAGGTCTCGCAGAAGAGGTCCGCGATCGCGTCTTCGAGCCGTTCATCACGACCAAGCCACACGGCCTAGGTACTGGCCTCGGGCTAGCGATCACGGCGCAGATCGTGCGCGACCACGGCGGGGAGGTACGCCTCGAATCCCGAGAATCGGGGGGCACGCGGGCGGTGATCGAGCTCAACGCGCCGATCTCGGATGCGAGCCGTGTGCTGGTGCTCGACGACGATCCGAGCATGCGACGGGTGCTGGCGTCAGCCTTGCGCGCCGCCCACTTCGAGGTGAGTACCGCGGATAACCTCGCGGAAGCAGAAACCGTCCTTAGAGCTGGTGCAATCAACGTGCTCGTCGCGCGCGCCCCGATGGACGAGCCGACGCTCGGGCCTCTACGCAAGCTGTCCCCTCGTATGGGCGTGCTGCTCGTCAGCGAGCACGGGGGTGACCTGGGTGACGCGAGCGGTGTCGAGTCACTCTGCGGCCCGCTGAACCACCAGGCCCTCACCGAGACCGTTCGCCGCCTTGCCCGCGCGTGACTGCCCAAGCGCAGCGGGAGCGGGCATCTAGCGTGATAAAGCTCAAAACAGCAGCGGATTCTCCCAAGCCGGCCTGGGGCGCTGGTGCCGAACCGCGCGCAACGCGGCGGCCGAATTGCCACTCGGCGGCGATCGGTTATAGCGTCCGGCGAGCATGAGCGCGGAGCCAGCCATCGTGATCCTCGGTTGCCGGGTAGAGCCCGGAGGCGACGTTCGCGGCGCGCTGAAGCGTCGGTTGGCTCGGGGTGCACGGGTGTATCACGAGTTCGGAGCCCGCTGGGTGGTCGTGTCTGGTGGCAAGCGCTGGCACGGCATCAGCGAGGCGCGGGCGATGCGCCGCGAGCTCGAACACCTCGGCGTGCCAACCGCGCTGATCCTGGAGGAGGATCGTTCGCACTCCACTCGCGAGAATGCGTACTTCAGCCGGGCGCTACTCGCTCAATCTGCAACCGAGCGTGTGCGCCTCGTGACCTGCGACTTTCACATGCGGCGTGCCGCACGACTTTTTCGCGATCACGGCTTGCTGGTCCACGAGCACCCAGCGCGCTCACCCATCTCTGTCTCGATGCGTGCGCGGCGCGCGCTCTCTGAGCTGATCAAGACCGCGCTCGATCGCTATGTACCCAGAGGGATGGGAGCGAGGCACCCAATTTGACTCGCGCACGGCTCGCTCTATCCCTGGTTGCGTGCGCACCTCTTCTCTCAGTGAGTTGCCACAGGGAAAAAGAAACGGGGAGCGCTGCAAGCGCCTCAGCGTCGGTGCTTGCGCCTTCAGCCTCCGCAGCTACCAGCACAGCTGCACCCGCAGACGAAGACGAAGCACCCAGCGAGGCCGTGGCCGATCGCCTGAAGGCCCTGCTCCTCGCGGAGCAGCGGCGAGACTCAAGCAGCGTCAAGCCGGCTGACCTGAGGCACGCGAGCCCGCTGGTGCGGCGAGCGGCGGCGCGGGCGCTGGCCCGCATCGCCGACCAGGCAGCGTTCAAGCAACTCATCGAGCGCCTGCGAGACGAAGATCCTGAGGTCGTCGCCTGGGCGGCGTATGGCGTCGGCTTCAGCTGCGAAGGCCAGCAGTTTGCAGCAGTGCGTGCCCTCGTCACCCGTGCTGCGAGCCTCAGCGTCACACTCGACGCGGTTGCCCCGAACGCAGAAGGTATCGAGCCCTTCACCGCGCTGGCCGACGGCTTGGCTCGCTGTGGTGGAGTCGAAGCGGAAGCCACGTTGAATGCCTGGCTGCGCTCTCCGATCAAAGGCTTGAAGGAACAGGCGGCGCTCGCGCTCACACGCCTGGCAGCGCGCGCTCATAAGCTCCACGGGGAAACGGTCGTGAGCTTGCTTGACCTCGCCAGCGAGCAAAACTTCGCGCTCGCGCTCGCACCGCTCGGGCACTTCGACCCGGAGAGCGCGAGCGTCGCCAAGCGCACCCGGGACGTGGCGGACGCGCTGCTCGAGAAGCTCGACCCGAAGAACGGCGATGTCGTGTACGTGGTGCGTGCGCTGATCCGCAGCGGCACGGAGGCCGCGCCGGAACTGCACCGGATCGTCACCGATGCGAAGCAACCGCTCACCGCACGCATCGAAGCCGCGCGCGGCCTGAGCAAGCTGGACACCGCCGGCCAGAACGCCTTGCGAGATGCCCTCGCCCAAAACGCCAAGGATCAACCTCAGGTCACCGCCAGCTTGAGCAAGCCAGAGTTCGCTCTGGTCTTCGAGCTAGTCAGCGGTCTGAAACCACCGCTCCGCGCCGCGCAAGGGGCTCTCGAGGCCTTGGCAGAGCTGCCGTTGCCAGACAAGAAGCCTGAGCGGCGCCGTGCGATCTTGCTCCGCTGCAGCGCTGCAGCACGCGTCGCCGGCACGCGCAGCCTGTATCCGAAGCTCGTCGAGTGCGATCCCGACGACTCCTACGTCAAGGCGAAGTACGTCCTCGAAGTGCTGGACCGGGGAGAGCTGACGCGGGCGCGCTACATCCGCTGGCACGAACTGACCAAGCACAGCGATCGTCGAGTGCGAGAGGGAGCGTTGAACCTCCTTGCAGGTCACCCTGAGGCGGCAGAGCAATATCGTATCCTCGCGGATGCACTCAAGGCGAAGGAGCCGGGGGTAACGGCGGTCGCAGCTGAAATCCTAGCTGCGCATCCCGACCGCGGGAGCAAGGTGGAGGACGAGGGCGCGCAGTTTGCGTCGGAACCCGAGGTCGTCGACGCACTGTTCGCGGCCCTCGCGCAGAAGCGCGATCCGAGTCAGGTCGAGATCATCGGCGTCCTCCTGGATGCGCTCGCCGCGGTCTCGCTGAAAGACGCCAAGCAGGTCGCAGCGCGCGAGAAACTGGTTCAGGGGTACTGCAAATCGACCAACGCCACCTTGCGCGCTCACGCCGAGAAGGCGCTGCGTACGGCTGGTAACAAGCGAGCGAGCTGCAGCGAGTTCGTCGCGCCGAAGTCGATCGCTGCGCTCGAGCTGCCACGTCCGGATCACAAGCTCGTGGTCAACCTAGAGCTCGACGTCGGGAAGCTCGGGCTCGAGTTGGATCCCAGTCTCGCGCCGGTATCCGTCGCGCGCATCCAGGAGCTGGTCGGAAAAGGCTTCTACAATGGACTCACGATGCACCGTGTGGTGCCTGCCTTCGTGGTCCAGTTCGGCGACCCCAACGCGGACAGCTACGGCGGCGCTGAAGGTGAGCCGCTGCGCTGCGAAACGTCGCCGGTTCCGTTTGGGCATTTGGGGATCGGTCTCGCGCTGAGCGGTAGAGACACCGCCTCGAGTCAGCTGTTCGTCACGCTCGGGAAGTTTCCCCGACTGGATGGCAGCTACCCCTTGTTGGGCAAAGCCACCGGAGACTGGGACCGCGTCGTCGAGGGGGACGTGATCCAGAAGGCAACCATCGTGGGTCAGTGACCACGCTGACAGTGAGGAACGCATGCTGCTAGCAGTAGACATCGGCAACACGAACATCGCCTTCGGCCTGTACGACGACGAAGACCTGGTCCAGACATTCCGCTCGGAAACGGTGCGAGCGCGTACGGCAGATGAGTATGGCGTGCTGCTTCGGCAAATGCTGGCGCTCCGCGGCATTGACCCGAGCGTGGTCTCTGCCGCGATCATCGCTAGCGTGGTGCCGCCGCTGACCGACGTGATGATGGACGCCGTGCGCCACGCTTTCGCGCGGGAAGCGCTGGTCGTCGGCCCTGGCCTGAAGACGGGCATCAGTATCCTGTACGAAAACCCGCGGGACGTCGGAGCGGATCGCGTGGTGAACGCCGTCGCCGCCTTTGAGCGTATCCGCGCGGGAGTGATCGTCGTCGACTTCGGCACGGCGACGACCTTCGACTGCATCTCCCCCAAGGCGGAGTACCTTGGAGGAGTCATCGTGCCTGGCATTCAGGTCAGCTTGGACGGCCTGCTCGGGCGCGCGGCCAAGCTCTCGCGTATCGAGATCGCCGTGCCGCCGCGGGTGGTCGGCCGCAACACCACGCACTCGCTGCAATCAGGCATCGTTCACGGTTACGCGAGCCTGGTGGATGGCCTGGTGGAGAAGCTGATCGAGGAGCTCGGCTTCGAGTGTCGTGTGATCGCTACGGGCGGCCTCGCGACGTTGATTGCTCAACACACGAAGAGCCTGGAAACAGTCGACGATACGCTCACGCTATACGGCCTGCGCATCCTCCACGAGCGCAACACCTCGAGACGGCGCTAGGCGTTACTCGTCGGCGTCACCGTCGGTCACAGTACCCCGAAATAGACGCGCGCCCGCGACGTGTTCGTACAATGCGAAAGGCCGAGGACTGGTGTCCTCGGCCTTTGCAGTTTCCGGCGCTTTGCTTGGTCTACTTCTCGTAGACCTGAGCGGCCGCGATACCGGAACCGCCACGTACGGTCAGCACGAGCTTGACCGGTGCAGCGGCGGGCAACGCCCAGCGGTAGCAGTCGGGGTTCTTGCCCAACACGGCTTGGGCGCCAGAGGCGTTGTCCTGAGCCATGACCGGGGCCATGCCGGGGATCGGGCTCACGGCGACGAACTGCACATCGACCTCGGTGATGCCCGGTGGCATCCCCGCGGCAACGACCGTGTAGCACTTGCCGGGCTGCAGCTGGATCTGAGACTCGAGCGTCTGCCCTTGCTGGAAGTTGCCAACCAGCGCCGAGCCCACGGCCTTGGCGCCCGGGGGCACTGAGCCAGCGGCGAGCTGCTGGAGGATGGGCTGTGCTACGGCACCTGCGGCGGGGTCCAACGGCTGAGCTTGCCCGCCGCTGCTCTGCTGCATGCCGGGCAGACCGGGGATGCCAGGCGCGGTGCCAGCGGGGGGCGCGGTGCCGGCGGGCGGAGTCGTCGCACCAGGCTGAGCCTGGTAACCGGGCTGCTGCTGCCCATAGCCAGGCTGCTGCTGTCCGTAACCGGGCTGCTGCTGCCCATAGCCGGGTTGCTGCTGCCCGTAGCCCGGCTGCTGCTGATAGCCGGCGGTCTGAGCCTGTTCCTCTTCGTCGTTCTTGCGGCACGCCACCATGGCCATCGAGCTGGCGAGGATAGCGACCGTCGTGATCTTGAGCGATGTACGCATTCGTGAAGCTCCCTGACGTGTGTCGGGTTTGGGACGGCGAGCCGCCCAGAAGCGAGAGGCTAGCCTATAGACGTGCGGGGGTGGCTAGCAAGTCATCCGAGAACGCGTCTGAGCCTTGAAATCTTACATCTCCGGAGCCCGTCCCAGTCCAAGTTAGGCTTGGTCGGTGGGCATAAAACCTCCATGATTCAAGGGGGTTAGCCTAAAAGCACGTAAACGGTGCGGCGCTCATTCACACGCCCGGGGCATGCGGGATGGCAACTCGTCACAGCTGGTCAGAGCGAACTGGCGGCCGCTGGTGCCGCATGAGCACACCACGGGACCACCTTCTGCACCTTCGCAGCTGACATCGACGCCGTTCGTGCAGCTGGCGTCGCACACGTCTCTGCCGTCCGTGGTGGTTGTTCCGGAGCCACCGCAGGCGGCGCCGCTCCCCGCCGGCGGCCCGTTGTAACATTCCGTGAGGAAATCGACTTCCAGATCCTGACACGACAACAGCGCGAACTCGTGCCCTGCCCGGGGGCCCTGCTCGCAAACGCATGTGACGACGTCACCCTCACCCGCGCAGGAGGCCTGCCCACCGTCGTCGCAAGACGCACTGCAAGTCTGGGGGCCGCCAGGTTGCCCGGTACCCGAGCCGCCGCACGCTCCGTGATTCACAGTGCCGAAGATGCAACTTCCCGCTGCTTCTTGCAGCGCTTCACAGCCATAGCTTGCAGCTTGCCCATCCTCGCAGCTAATTGGCTTGTCGCGGAGGCACCTGAGCATCGCGTCTACTTCCGCGGTACAGCCTTTGCTCGCCGCAAGCTCATCTTGGTCGGCGAGTCCGCTCATGCAGGCAGACTGGTCGACTCCGCACGGCAACTCGCTCACGCGTTGGCAGAGTACTTCGCCGTCGGACAGGTTGTCCTGGTTTTGTCCGCTTCCAAGATCGGTGGTGTTGCTGCAGGCGGCTGTGAGGAGGAGCAGGATGAAGGGCGTTAGCTTGGTCATATCTGCTCATGCCTGGTGGGACGCGAACGGATCACAAAATCTCGAACTAGCGCGCCGGGTCACGGAGCCAACAGCGAGCGGGCTTGGTCCGCCTGCGGACCCACAGGCTGAAACGCGAGCACCTGGCGCGCGTAGCGGCGCGCCAGCTCTGGCTGGCCGGCGCGCTCCGCGGTCTGCATACCCAAGACCACAGCCTCGTAGTTCAATTTACCGCCGGGAAATTTTCGTTGGTAGCTCGCCAGCTCGCGCAGCGCCACCCCGGGATTACTGGCGGCCAGCGCCTTGGCGCGACCAAGCGCAGCAAGCTCGGCGCTGAGCTGGGACGGCTCTGGCGCCGCGGTCTCCGACGACGCGGCGCCAGCTGGGGCGGGTTGCTGGGTGCGCGGGGCTTCGGGTTCGTTGACCTCGACCTTCGGTGCGGCAGGACGCTCACGCGGCTCCGCGGGGCGCGCTGAGGCGACGCCCGGCTGCACCTGCACGACCACGCTCGGAGGCGGTGCTTGCGGCTCAGGGCGCGTGGCGACGTGAGCAGCTCCCGTGACGACACCTCCAGCCAGCACCCCTGCACCAACCCACTTGAGGAGCAGCAGACCCGCTGAGGTTTTGCCCACGGCAGCGCCTGAACCCACGGCAGCGCCTGAACCCACGGCAGCGCCTGAACCCACGGCGGCTCCAGAGCCAACGAGGGAGCTCGACGTGGCGGCACCCGCAGCTTGGGCGCCGCCAGCGACGCCAATCAAGGCGCTCCCGGCACCCACCGCCGCGAGTGTCCGGCGCAGCGCGCCGCTGTCGGGTCGCTCCGCAGCACCGGCTTGCAACAGCTGACCGAGCGCAGAGCCAGGCCCAGCCCTTTCCAGCAGGCGTTCCGGGTCAGTCATCGCGTCCTCCTCTGATGCCGTGATCACGCGCGAGCTCCGCGCGTTTCACGCGTTGCTCGAAGTCTTCCCGCGCGCGGCGCAAGCGCGAAGCAGCGGTTCCCCGAGGAATTGATAGGCCCTCAGCGATCTCAGACAAGCTGAGCTCCTCAATCTCGAACGACACGAACACGCAGCGCAGCTCGAGGGGCATTAGTGCCAGCACGTGATCCAGCAGTTCACGCGCACGCCGCTGATCGACCAACGCTTCTGGGCTTGGGACATCCAGAGGCACGTCCTCACCCAGCTCCAGCTCCCCACGCCGTGCCTGGTCACGGCGAAAGCGCGCGGCGCTGCGGCTGGCGACGCCGAACAAATAGGCTCGCTCGCGACCCGCGTGAATCACACTCAGCTTGCGACACGCGACGACGAACACCTGCTGGGCCACGTCATCCGCGTCGCCTGGGTTCAAGCCGAAGCGCCGCAACAGCCGCCACACGAAGTCGAAGTACGTCCGTACCAGCTCCTCGGCGCTCAGCCCGGTCGCCACGGGAGTGACCAACGGGGCGTCCTCCTCGGAGGACTGGTCAATCGCGGACGAACTGCGCACCCCTGGTGATTCCTCCAGCGCTCGCTTTGGATCACGAAAAAACTACAACGCGAGCCGCAGCCCCAAATCCACGCTCACGCTGATGGGTTGCACCTCGTGCACCACGCTGCTTGGACGGGAAAACGTGAACTGTTCTCGGTTCAGGGGAAACCAAGGTCCCGCAGCCACGAACACTTGGAGCCCATCGATCGCGAGCCCGACACTCATGGGGAGGCCCAGGGCGGCCCACGCCGCGGAGCCCGAACGGGGGCTGGGCAGCCGCTGGGAGCGCTCCGCTCTGGCAGCCCAGTAGCCAACTTCGGCGGCGCCGCAGAGCTCCGCGAACACCGGCTCACGCAACGTCCAGGCGCCACACAGCGCTCCCCTCACCCCCACCAAACGGAAACGGACGCTCGTCTGCTCGAACGTCACCGGACCCGAGTCCTGGTAGTTGATGTCCAGCGCCGTTCGCCAACCCCCGGCGAGATCGTTTCCTTGAGGATTCCAGAGTGCAAGCCGTGACAAGCCGAGCGCCAAACCATAGCTCGGGTCCGGCGCCACTTGGGAGCTCGCCCGCCCGGAAAATCCCAGGCTCCAGATGGCAGCGCGCGGAGGAGGACGAGCTGGACGGGGTGCGGGCGTGGTGGCGCGCTGGGGGGGCACAGCATCGCTCCGCGGCGGGTTGTCTCTCGCCGCTGGCGGCTCTGGCGGCGCTTGCAGCTTGGGAGCCGCCTCGACGAGGAGCGCCACGGTCAGCGCAAGTGCGTCAGTGACCTCGTTGCAGTCCTGCCCGCCGATGGTTCGTGTGATGTGTTCGCGCCGCGAGTCGACGAACTCCAGACGAGCGCTGTAGCCAGCTTGAGCACGTTCGATGCGGATCTCCAGTACACGCGCAAGACTGCCGGGCTCTGCGAGCTCGAGCTGGTCCGTGTGGCTTCGCACGCGAGTCAGGAACGCGCGCTCGTCGGGGCAGGCCGACGGCGCGACGTAGCGCACCCTGACCGGTTCCGCGTGGCAATGAATGCCCCACAGAGCAAGCGCCACCCCAAGCCGCGTGGCGAGCCGCCTAGGATGGCTCGACGACATCCGCGGGTCGCTCCTTGGTCGAACTCGGCTGTCGCTCGAGCCACTGAAAGCCAACCGCGCAGGCCGCGGTGCTGAGCAACGCGAGCCACTGGGTCAGACTGATTGTGAGCGCGTCCCATGGGTGGCGCCCAACTCGCACGACGAGCATCGACAGCCCCGGTAGCAGCAGCGCGACTCGTAGCGAAGAGCGCCAGCGCGCGTCCCGGACCAGCTGCGCCGCCGCAAAGCCCGCAAGCAGCCCCCACACGATCCAGCCCAAGCCGAGCAGCAATCGGCCCTCGAGCGCTGGCCCCAACAGGCCCCGCTCGCCATCGCCACGCAGCAGATCGCAGCTGAAGCGCAGCCACGCATAGCCAAGAACGAACACGCCAAACACCTGCCCGGGTCGCTTGCAGCGTGGCCGCACCCAGACCAGGAGGCCGAACAGCAAGACGCCGAGCACCGCCTCGTAGAGTTCCGTCGGGTGCACCGGGAGGGATTCACGCGACGTGTCGGAGAGTAAGCCGCCGTTGACCTGAGCTACCCAAGCCGGAGCGCCCCAGCCCTCCAGTGTCTGCGCTTGCCAATGAGGAAATGTCCCCAGCGAGCTGAGCAACGCGGCCGAGTCCTCAGGCAGCACCCGCCCGTAGTCGCAACCGAACAAATAGCAGCCTACACGCACCACGGAAGCGCCAAGGGCCGCCGCCGGCGCTGCCGCATCCAGCCATTGCCGCGCGGCAACAGAACCTGCGCGCTGCTCCGGAGCCCGCGCCATCCACCAGGCCCCCACTCCAAGCCCGACAAGCAGCCCGGGATACCCGAGCAGGCCCCCGCCTCGCACCGACAGCCAACTCGCCCAGTGGACCACCGCCTCCGGGTTTGCGAGCAGGTACATCCAGCGAGCGCTCAAGAGGCCCGCGAGCGCTGCGAGGAAAAACGCGCTCGACGCGCGCGCCACGCTGCCACCGCTGCGCTGCACGAGACCCAGCGTGAGGATCCAGGCGCTGACCGCGGCGAGCACCAAGGAGGCGCCACTGCTGGTCACCACCAGCTCCGTCGCGGGCAACGCCTGCCCGCGACGCACCCCAGCCAGGACGCCAAGCACCAGAGCAGCGATCACCCACGGCAGCAGCCGCTGGAGGTCCAGACCTCGTCGCCGCCACACCGCGAACGAAAACGCGAGCGCTGCCACGGCGCACGCTCCGTACACCCACGCCACGCTCGTGGGCTGGACGAACCAGCGCAGGTGCAGGAGAACGGGCTGCATGCTCTAGCTCCCGGTACCACAACCGCCCACGGTCCTTTAGCATCCCCGACTGTGAAGCGATTGTTGCTCTGCCTGACCGCGGCTTGCTGCCTGCACTGCGTCCCTCAAGACACCGAAACCAAGAACCATCAGGCCAAGCCGTCGACGGCGACCACGGTCAAGCCCCGCCAGGAGACTCCCAAGGCGGTGGTGCAGAGCCGGGCGAACGAAGCGAATCGAGATCCCGCCCTCGAAGGCCCCTACCACGACGATTTCAATCGTAAGCTCGTGGGTAACGAGTGGCGCGCTACCTCCGCCGCCTGGCGCATGGAAGCAGGCCGCCTGTGCGTCGAGCGCGCCCGCAACCACCCGGCTTGGCTGAGGCGAAGGCTCCCAACCAATGCCCGCATCGAGTTCGAGGCGACGAGCTATTCACCTGCGGGAGACATCAAATCCGAGCTGTGGGGCAACGGATTTGGGGCTGCCAGCGGGACTTCCTACAACGACGCCTCCAGCTACCTCACGATATTTGGAGGTTGGAACAACCAGTTCCATGTGCTCGCGCGCCTGGATGAGCACGCCAAGAACCGCCCTGAAGTCCGCCTCGACCCTGCGAGCACCGAGGTCCGAACTGCGAAGGTGCGTCAAGGTGAGACCTATCGCTTCAAGATTGAACGCAGTGACGGCAAGACCGTCAATTGGTGGGTGAATGAGATCCTGATCTTGAGTTACACGGATCCACAGCCGCTAACTGGATCAGACCACGACCACTTTGGGTTCAACGACTGGGATGCGAAGCTTTGCTTCGACAACCTCACGATCACTCCGCTGTAACGGGCTTCACGGGCTGCAACGAGCACGCAGCCGGCGACAACTAGAGGCTGACTGGGCACATCGCATTGGACGCTGACGAGCTCGACATCCAGATCAACGAACTCGAGCACCGCCTCGATCGGCTGCGTGCATTGTATGAGCAGTATTTTCTGGGCATCGAGAAGATCGAGCCACAAGTCGCGCGCAAGGACGTGGACCGGCGCTTCTGGGCGCTGCGCAAGATCAAGATCAGAAACACGGCCCGCCGCTTCAAGCTGCAGACGCTGATCCAGCGCTACAACACGTTCCAGCAGCACTGGGGCCGGATCTGCCGCGAGATAGAGAACGGTACCTACAAGCGCCAGATGCTGCGCGCGGAGCGCCGCTTGGGCAGCGACGCCACGAGCGCGAGTCCCGACTCCCATCGCTCGGAGCGCACCGCCGCGGCTGAGAGCGCGAGAGATGCCGCAGAAAACGACCTCGCAGCGCTCATGGAGGGCGATCTGGACCTCGCTGCAGAAGCCAAGCGTGCCCTGGAAGCCGTCATGAAACCTGCGCCGCCTCGCCAGGCCGCGCTCCCCTCCGAGCCTCCCACGGCGCCGAAGATCCCTGCGGCAAAGCCCGCTACCCTCGACAAACTGGAGCTCGACGACTTCGATCTCGATCCTCAGCCCGCGCGGCGTAGCGCTCCACCCGTCAATCGGCTCACCCCAGTCGGCGCGGTGCCAGCTGCCCGACCCTCGACCGCCCGCCCAGGGCCCGCCGTCTCGGGTGCCGCAGCCCCACGTCCCCAAGTCACGGCTCCGAGGGCCCCGGCACCTGTAGCGAACCGCCCACCGCAGAGCCCGGGAGCACAGCCGCCCGGACGACCGCCAGCGCCAGCGCGCCCCGCACCTCCTGCGGCGCGCCCTGCACCTCCTGCGGCACGCCCTGCACCTCCTGCGGCACGCCCTGCGGCTGCTCCCCCAGCGCGCCCGGCACCGCCTGCTGCCCCAGCGCGCCCAGCAGCACCCGCGCGTCCCGCGGCTCAGCCAGCCCCGAGTGCGCCGACGCGACCGACTCCCGACGCGAAGCCAGGTCCGGCGAAGGCTCCCGCGCAGCCCGTCGCTCAGGGGGGTCGCCCCATTCGGTCGGCAATCGGAGGCTCTGCGCGGGCAAGCGAGATCTTCGGCGGTCCGCCCGCGGCGAGAGCATCGGCTCCCGCTGCGGCTAGGCCCTCAGCGGGGAGCGGTGGCCTCAGTGAGGATCGCGTGAAAGCGGTCCACGCAAAGCTGATGGCAGCCAAGAAGCAGCTCAACGAGCAGTCTGGCGTGAGCGTCGGCGGCCTGAAGAAGCAGCTCGACGCCAGCTACCAGAAGCTGCAGGCCAAGCATCGCGGCAAGCAGATCGACTTCGACGTGGTGGTCAAAGACGGCAAAGCCGTGGTGAAGCCGAAGATCCGCTGAGTTCGGGGGCTAGGCCCAAATGACAAACGACGCCCACCGCGAGGGGGCGTCGTGAGGTTTCGCATCGGGTCTGCGTCAGGCGGGGCGATCGGTGCGGATCGGTGCGTCCAGCGTGTGCTGCGGGCGGGTCTCGACGTAGACGTCCCCGTCACAAAACACGATGGAGCATGAGGAACGACCCATTTCGCGCATGCGTGCGCAGAGCGCGGGGAGTTCTTCGTCGCTGTCCACGACGTCGCCTTCCACCGGCTTGAGGGTGGCCTCATCGAATCGGCAGTTATCGAGCGCTACCCACTTTCCGCAGAATTCTTGGGAGCGGCAGACTTGGAGCCAGCTGAGCTTCTTACTCATCGACAGTCCTTGGGAGATGCTTCGGCTCGCGAGTGAGGGGTTCCACTTTCGTGGCGTTCAAGGGTCCGCGCTTGGGATTGCGCGAAAAAATGTCTCGCGGGCTGGGCTTTTCGAAGACTCGGCCCTAAGTCCTGTCCCACGGAGTGCTTGTAAGAAGCGCCGGGTGGGGCTGGTTCGGTCCGAGTGAGGGTTGAACATTCGAGCGTTGTGATTGTCCGCGCCGATCGCTCGGCGGTGTCCCCCGTCTTCAAGTCACCTCACGCCTCCAGCTTCAGTTGCTCGGGGGCGTGATTCTTCGTCGTTTCTTGCTCGTCCTTCCGACTCCGAGCGGAGCCCACCTCCGCTTGGAAAGCATCAAGCGCCGTCCTGCCCGACGACGAACCCAGATCTAGACTCAGGTTGAGCAGTGCGTCAAGGAAGGGGTGTGGCAAAAGGTATACACCCTGCGGTAATTGGGTGGGCATGTAGGTAGCCTGCAAATATAGGCATCTCCTGGGGAATTCGATGGCTCGCCAGGCAGCCACCCGGCCGTGTGACCGAAAAATCGACTCCGATTTGTTTGCGACGCAGGGAAGGTCCGTCCCCAAAGCGGTGTGTCGGGATGGTTTCGAACGCCACTCCACTGGCATTGAACCGAACGACCGTTTTCTGTTAAGCAGCGAGCCATCGGGGGAACGAGCTCTGGGTTGGCTCGTGACGACGCGTTGCGCTTCCGCGAGGACTCACGTCTTCGCCGTCGAAGCCTGACGCAGCACCGCGAAAATCCGCAGCGCGACAGAGATACCGGATGAAAAAACTGAGGTGGGTAGGCCTGGTCTGCGTGAGCGTCAGCTCCTGGACCGCGGGGGCGGCTGCACAGACAGCCACTGCACGCACAACTGCGCAGACAACTGCGCAGACTGCAAAACCGGCAGACGGAAAGGCCGCGGAGGTGGCAGAGGCGCGCAAGCTGCTGTGCCGCTCGAAGGGTCGACCCGGACTGGGCCCGGCGCCAAGCCTCACGCTGAGCGGAGACGAGGCTCAGTATCGGCCGCAGTTCAGCAGCGAGGGCGCTGACTGCACGCAGTTCGAGTTCACCTTCGATGGACACCTCACGGTCGAATCGGTGTCGGCGTTCGAGGTAGACCGGGATGGCAACGAGTACGCGGAAGGCACGACCTTCCGACCTCGAGCACGCCTGGGCTCGCGCTACTCGAGCGGCATCGGCATGTTGCCGCTGCATCTCGAGCTGGTCTACGAGCACGACCTCTACACCGGGATCGTCGGCGGCAACTCGAACCCGCTCGACGACGGCCTGAGTCGAGACAAAGAGCTCTTTCCCGGCCATCGCGCGGGTGATCAGGAACTCAGAAAGGCGTTCGCTCGCCTTTCTTTCGGGCGCGCGCTCCATGTCAGCGCTGGCTGGATGACGAGCTACTGGGGCCTGGGGCTCGTCGCGAACGATGGCGCCCACGGCTGGCAGCCCGGAAGCGCCCGCTTCGCCGACCCGATTTCAGGTGATCGCGTACTGCGTGCGCTGATCGCCACCGGGCCCCACACCGACTTGGGACTCGTGGCCGCGGTCGGCGGCGATCTCGTCGACCCAGACTTGCTCTCCGGTGACGATGTGCTCTTGCCAGGGGACAAGGCCAAGCAAGTCGTCGCAGCGCTTTCTTTGGGTGAGGGCAAGGCGCACGGGATCGGAGTCTACGGCGCGCTTCGCAAGCAAGAAGCAGCGTCCGGCGACCAGACCCACGTCAAAGCGATTGATGTCTACGGGCGCACGAAGCACCAGCTACGTGGCGCTTGGTTCAACTTCCAGGCGGAAGCCGCGTACATCACAGGAACGACGGAGCTCGCACCAAGCACCGCGTTCCCGGAGCACGATGTGAGTCAGTTCGGGCTCGCAGTGCGCGCGGAGCTCGACGCGGGTAAGTTCGGCTCGGTCGTCGACGTACTGTACGCCTCGGGCGACTCCGATCTCGACGATGCGGAGCAGAGCGCCTTCCGCGCGGATCCAAATTACGAGATGGGGCTCTTGCTGTACCGCCATGTATTGGCGGCCCAGAGCGCGCGCGGCGTTGTCACGGCCGCCGACACGAACCTGGTAGGTGTGCCTGCAGAAGACCGCGAGCGCATCGCGACCCGCGGCAGTGCAACGAACACCGTCGCGATCTTCCCACGGCTCCGCCTGCGGCCAACCGATGGTTTCGAGGTCTACGGCGGCGCGCTATTTGCTTTTGCGCCAAGTCTCCCCGCGGATCCCTTCAACAGCCGCGTGGTCGGCGGAGGCTCCGCGCGCAACGCGCTGGGGGCCATGTCGACCCACGTGCTCGGCACGGAGTACGACGTCGGGTTGCGCTTCCGCGTCAACGTAAACGGCATGGAAGGAACACTGGGCGCCGAAGGCGGTGTCTTCACTCCAGGCGACGCCTTCTCCAAGGCCGATGGTCAACATCTGCCCACAGTGGGCGCGCTGCGCCTCTTGCTGGACACGAGGATTTGATAGCCATGAAGAATCACGCAACGCGTCCGCGTCTGTTCCGTCGGTTCATCAGCACCGCGCTGGGTGTGTCCGCACTGAGCGTGCTCGCGGTCACCGCGGGTAGCTGCGGACAACAGCCCGAAGGACTGGCTGAGGCACCGCCCTCGCACACCCAGGTGAAGATGGACTTCTTCCATCGTCCCCTGCCCGAGCTCGCGCTGCCGAACGACATCGCCACGCGCTACGACGAGACGTCGCCGACTCGGCGTCGCATCAATGCGTCCATGGTGGCTCCGACTGGCTTCGAAGCGCGTATTCGCCAGCGCCTCGATCGCATGGACGGCTGGGGCGTACTCATGCCCATCGTGGTTCCGTTCACCGGACCCATCGACATTCAAAGCGTGATCAGCCGTCACGACGATCCAGACTACGCAACCGATGACGACGCCATCTACGTGGTCAACATCACCCCTAGCTCCAAGCACTATGGAGAGATCCAGCACCTGGACATCGGCAACGGCAACTACCCCGCCGTGCTCGAACGCCAGGAACTCTACTGGAAGAATGATCCGCGGCGCGCCTCGATCTCACTCTTCTACGAAGAAGCGGACGAAGACACGAACAGGAACGGGCGGCTCGACCCGGGTGAAGATGCAAACGGCAATGGCGTGCTCGATGCTGGCGAGGACGCGAACAGCAACGGCGTGCTCGACCCACCGGAAGACACGGACGCTGACGGCCTGCTCGATAGCCCCAATTACCGCCCGGGAATGCATCCCGCGCAAGCAGACCTGAAAGGTCGCGCCGATGCGCTGATGACGTTCTACGAGCGTCAGACCAACACGCTGATCGCTCGTCCGCTGGTGCCTCTCGAAGATCACACGCGCTACGCCGTGATCGTCACGCGCCGCATCCTCGACGTGAACGGTGAGCCGGTGGGCTCGCCCTATCGCACGATCAATCACAACGGGCAGACGGCGGAGCTGCAGCCGCTGCTCAAGGTGCTACCGAAGGGCATCGCGCTCTCCGACATCGCGTTTACGTATTCTTTCACCACGCAAACGATCCGCGCGGATTGGCAAGCGGTGCGTAATGGCCTCTACGGCGAGGGCCCTCAAGCGCACCTCGCGACCGAATTCCCCGCGGAAGTGTCCAAGCTGTACCCGATGCGGGACGCCGACGCGTTCCCCGGCATGAAGAAGCCCCAGCTGCTCTACGGCGAGGTCTGGAAGCCGGCACTCGAGGCGATCCAGCAGCAGTTCAACGGAGCCGACCCCGGTGTCGAGCTACAGGAGCTCATCGATGGCACCTACAACATCGACTACTACAGCATCGGGTCCTACGTCTCGCCCCAGCTGTTCCCGAAGTATGACGCCGAGGGCAAGGAGCTGCCGCTCGACGACCAGGTGTGGCCCGAGGACCTGAGCACGAAGAAGGCTCCGGCAGTGGGGGAAGACGTGTACTTCACGCTGTCGATTCCGCGCAAGGAAGTTTCCGCGCGTAAAGATGGCAAGCAAGTGCCGGTCATCCTGCTCGGGCACGGCTACACCGGCAACCGCTTCGACGTCTTGTCATTCTCGAGCTTCTTCGCGCGCCACGGCTTCGCGGTGCTGGGCATCGACGGGCCGTCTCATGGCCTCAGCCTCAGCAGCACCGAGCAACTGCTCGCGCGCGGCCTCTTGAAGGGCTACGGCATCGAAGCGGCTGGCAACGCACTGCTGCTCGATCGCGCTCGGGATCAGAACAACGACGGCACCAAAGACAGCGGCGCCGACTTCTGGACTTCGTACCTGTTCCACACCCGCGACATGGTGCGCCAGTACGCGGTCGACACGATGCAGCTCGTACGCATCCTGCGCGGCTTCGACGGCGCGGCGAAGTGGGCTCACGACACCAACGGTGACGGCCAGCCAGATCTGGCAGGTGACTTCGATGGCGATGGCAACGTCGACATCGGCGCGGACTCGCCGCTGTTCTACTTCGGTGGCTCCCTCGGCGGCATCATGGCGATGGTCAACGGCGGCGTGGAGCCCGGCATCGACGCGATTGCACCTGTCTCTGGTGGAGGTGGCTACGCCGACTTGGGTCCGCGCTCAACCCAGAGCGGCGTGCCCGAAGCCTTCATCTTGCGCGTGATGGGGCCGCTCTTCGTGGGCACGACGGACCCTGACACCGGTGAGATGGCGCTCGAGACCATCGTGGCCGACTTGAACGATGACGCCACGTATCCCATCGCGACCATCACCGGGGTGAAGCCCTGGGACACCATGGTCGTGATCAACCAGCGCAACGGCAAGCGCCGCTGCGCCTTCGTGGAGCCGAGCGGCATCGTGCGCGCGTCCAACGAGACCGACGTCGGCGATCCGCTGCGTATCGAGTTCTACGCTGGGCCTCAGGTGCTACCGAGCGAAGACTGCAAGCTGCGCGAGGGCGCTGAGCCGTATCGCGTCGTGGAACAGTTCGAGAAGGAGTTCAACTTCCAGGAGACAATTCATTCCCCTGGGGAACCACTCGTCGCCCTGATGGAAGGCCTCGGCCTGCGCCGCGGCCACCCGGACTTCCGCCGCCTGAGCGGCCTCAGCCAGATGATCTTGGACCCCAGCGACCCCGCTGTTCTCGCTCAATACTGGCAGCGAGAGCCACTGGTCTACAGTGCAACCGGCGAGCAAACGGGCACCCACGCCCTGATCATCACCACCATGGGCGACACCGCCGTTCCTGTCAGCGGCGGCATCCTGGTCGGTCGCTCTTCGGGCATCGTCCCCTACCTGGAGAACGACCCGCGCTTCGGTGAACCAGCGAATCAACACTACATCGACACCTACACGACGGAGGGCGTGAACACCCTGAAGCGCTACACCGATCCTCAAGGGAACGGTGTTCACCTCGACATCGAGGACTTCAGCGGGGGAGACGACCTCTACGGCGCCGCCATCCCCCGCGCAGAAGTGCCCATGCGCATCGGCTTCGAGGGCCAAGACCTGCTGGGCGGTAAGTCCGCACACATCGTGCCCTACACCCGCCCCGAAGGGCAGCACGGCTTCGACAAGCCGGGCTGGACAGCTGACCAGCTGATCAAGCGTTGCCTCGCGGAATGTACCGAGACAGGCGACGACCCGTGCGGCTGTAGTAGCCAACGCACCTTCGACATTGGCTACTTCATGCTGAACATGGTCGCGCACTACTTCAACTCGGACGGGCAGACGCTGACCTCGGATCTCTGCCTGTCGCGCAACGACTGCGACTTCATCCCGCCGATCCCAAGCGCGCGCAACACCGACGAACTAGAGTAAGCGCGAGCCTGAGCATGTCTCCCCGCGGATTAAACGGGGAGACGCCTAGTTCTGGCAAACCGCTCCGTAGCTCCTGACCGTGCACTGCGCAAAGCCCGAGGCGCTACACGCCAGCCGGGTGACCTTGCCGGCGTTGCACATCACCACATCGCCGCCGTCGCAATAGGACTCGAAGGTCGCCGGGTCACACTCACTGGCACGCCCACAGAAGAACGCACCGCCAGCGCTCTGGCAGCCAAAGCCCTGGCCCTGGCAGGAGCACTCGAGCATCGCCTCCGCACCGTGCACACACGCGGAGAGCTGGGAGCCGTTGCACGCGAGACCCGTGTACGCGAGGTCGTTGGTTGAGGATTCCGTCTCACAAGCGGCTCCTTGACCCTTGCACACCGTGTACTGGCTGAAGCTGTCGTCAACGAACTCGCAGCTGAGACCGTAGTCAGAGCACTTCGGGCCAGTCTGCAGCTTCTTCTCACAGGCGACGGGACGGCCATCGGTACAGGTGTCTGGTGTGGTCTCTGAATCGCAGCTGTCCCAGTCGCCGCCCTGGCACTTGCCGGTGACGCAGGTCGCCTCCCATTTCGTGCAGTCGATCCGCAGACCACCTTCGCCCGACACGACCATCATGTCGCCCGAGCAGATACCCACGACGTCTCCAGGTTGACTCTTGGAGAAGCCGGCGCATGCGAGCGCCTCATCGCACCCCCCCGTGACCGCGGCCAGGCACTGAGTCATGGACTCTGGGATCACCCAGCCTCCGGCGACACGACGCATCTGCTCCTGCGTCGCGCGGTAGCCATCATCACCGTAGCAAGAGAGGTTCACCATCGCTGCGCGGGCGATCTGATCCTCATCGATCAGCTTGACGTCACTAGGACAGGTGGTCGAGGTGTTCCCCTCACCCCCAAACCCTGCGGAACCACCGGACGCTGATCCGGCGCTGCTGCCTGTGCCGGCTGTGCCTCCACTGTTGCTCCCGCTCACACCTCCGGTACCGCCGGTCTGGAGCACGCCGGGAGGATTTGTCATCTGTCCGCTGCAGCCAGCGGCAGAACTCAAGACTACGACCACAAAAGCTTGACGCATCATGTTGTGGTCTTCGCAAGGGGTGTGCCGTGGGGTGAGATCAGTCGCTCGGTTTTTTTTTCGGTTTGTGATCGAGAACTCAGATCGCCAACACTCACAGGGTCCACCCGGCGGACGACGCCATGGTTTGGAGGCGATGTAAGATGAATGTGCACGCGGGGCAATTTGCCTGGCTATTTGCGGTCTGCGCCCTCACGGGCTGCGGCGGCTCCGACAGCGGCGACAGCAGCGGTGGTACAGGTCCGGGCGGAAACGGCGCGGGCGCGAATGGTGGCGCTGCAGGCGCTGCAGGCGCTGCAGGTGCCGGGAGCGGCGGTGCCGCGGGCACGGCGAACGGCGGAACTGCTGGACTGGAGGCAGAAGGCACTCGCTTCTGGCAGGACCAAGAGGGCGACGCGCTGTGTCCGACGGAGGGGCGCCCCGAGGGCGATCAGCGTCCCCCGCCCGGCGGCGGCGGCAATGAGATCATCCACTTGGTGATGACCGAAATGAACTTCGGCGACGGCGGCCCCACACCGACGGGCGACGCCACGAGCTGGAAGGGCGTCGGCTTCAACCTGGACCAGAGCTGCAACGCCGCCAGCTGGCCCCCCGGGGCGCTGAGTGGCGACCAAGTTGCTGCATGTCCGTTGCTCAAGGATCGCGCCTGCAAGAACGACTTTCAGAACGTGTTCGATGGCGACCTCTGCCGCGACAACGCGTTGGGGACACTGTTCGCTATCGCGTCTCTGTCGCCAATCGTCGGTGAGCCGTTCCGACTGAATGGTGCCGACTGGAACTGTGCCTTGCGCCAGGGCTCGATGAGCGTCGTCTTCGGCATCAGTGAATACAACGGCAACCTCAACGACGACCAGGTGCGCGTCGACCTGTACTCTTCCGTCGGCCTCACGGAGCCCGTGGCCTGGCACTGCCGCACTGGACCTGGCAACAGCAACCCATTGGATACTGGCTGGCAACAGCAGCCCGAGGTTCCGCGCACGAAGACCTTCCAGCTCGCGGAGCGTGACATCGCACCGGGTTTCCCCCAGGAAAACGACCTGCCGCCGTTCTCGAAGTGGGCGGACACCAGCGCCTACGTGCGCGCCGGTTGGCTCATCGCCCAGCTGCCCCCGAACATGGAGCTGTGGTTCAACGGGTTCAGCGCCGAGACCACGGGCATGCGGCTGCTCGTCAACAACGGGATCCTGGCAGCGCGCCTCGAGCAAGCCAGCGATGGCCGCTGGCAGTTCTCCACGGCAACCCTGGGCGGCAGCGTCAAGCCAGGCGACATGGTCACGAGCTTTCGCGAGACCGGCTTCTGCGAGAACCTGTGCGACTCCTACTCCACCACCGTCGGCTACTTGAACCAAACCGTGGATATGCGCTCGAGCACGAACGATCCAGATCCCACCGCGAGCTGCGACGCACTGAGCTTCGGCATCGAGTTCAGCGCCAAGCAGTACGATAAGTTCAAGGTCGTGAGCGTGCCTGCGCCGCCCGATGTCAGCGGCGGGAAGTGTGGTACCCCGCGGAATCCCGATGTGCCGAAGCCAGGTTGCACCTGCCCTCCAGTGGGTCAAACCGGGGAGTGCCAATGAGGCAACTGAAAGCTGGACTCGCGCTGATTACGCTGGCTACGGTCTGCGGCTGCGGGCGCACGACGGAGCTCGGCTCGGACCTGGACGCTGGCAGCGGCGCCAAAGGGTCCGGCGCAAGCGGCGGAACCGGCACCGGAGCCAGCGCAGGCGCGGGCGGGGGTGAGGAAGCCGTGGGGACACGCTTCTGGGAAGACACCGAGAGCAACGCGGCGTGTCCTACGGCGGGTCGCCCCGACAAGTCTCAGCGCCCCGCGGAAACAGGTGGCGCGGATGTCGATACCTTCTTTGTCGTCACGGACTGGATGGATCTGGGCAGTGGAGGATATCCCGACCCGTCGCAAATCGACGAGACGTTCTGGAAGCAGCGCGGCTTCAACCTCGACCGAAGCTGCAACGCCGCGAGCTGGCCAGACGGCGCGCTCGCGGACTCACAGCTGAATGCCTGCCCCGCACTGAAGCAGAAAGCGTGCAAGAACCCGTTCCAGAACGTGTTCGACGGCGACTACTGCCGCGATAACGCCATCGGATCGCTGTTCGCTATCGCGTCCCTGTCGCCCATTGTTGGCGAGCCATTCCGCTTCACCGGCGCGGACTTCAACTGCGCGATCCACCGCGGCTCGATGGGCATCGTGTTCAAGATCAGCGGCTACAACGGTCAGCCCAACGACTCATCGGTGCGCGTGGATGTCTACTCGAGCACCGGCGTGACGCAGCCTGCGAACTGGAACTGTCGCAACGGTGACTCCGGCGCCTATCCGCTCGATCCGATTTGGACTCAGCAAGCGCCGCAACCCCTGACGAAGCAGTGGCAGTTCTCCCAACGCGACATCGACCCAGCCACTCCGCCGACGGACACAGTTGCGAACAGCAAGTGGGCCGATCCCGGCGCCTACGTGCGCAGCGGTTGGCTGATCGCGGAGCTGCCACCCCAAACCGAGCTGTGGTTCAACGGCCTCAACGCCCACACGCCAGGGATGCGTTTCTTGGTCAACAACGGCGTGCTCGCTGCGCGGCTCGAACAAGACAAGCAGAGTCAGCTCTGGACCATCAGCGAGGGCACCCTCGGGGGAAGCATCCGCCCCGGTGACATGATCACGAGCTTCCGGGAAATCGGCTTCTGCGAGAACCTGTGCGACTCCTACACCACCACCGTTGGCTACCTGAATCAAACCGTCGACATGCTCTCAGCCAGCAACGACCCGGTGCCTGACGCCACGTGTGACGCGCTATCCTTCGGCATGGCGTTCACCGCCAACACCATCACGCCGGGCCCCATCGTGGATGTCCCAGCGCCTCCCGATGTCAGCGGTGGCAAGTGTCCTTCCCCACGGAATCCGGATATCCCGCCACCCGGTTGCATCTGTCCTCCAGTGGGGCAAACTGGAGAGTGCCAATTTTGAGGCTCCGCAAAGGCCTTGCGCTGCTTAGTTTGGCCGCGGCCTGCAGCTGTGGTCGCTCTACGGACCTTGGGGAAAGCGCCGACGCAGGCACGGGCGCGACAGGTCCCGGCGGAAACGGCAGTGGGGCCACTGGAGGCTCGGCCGGGGGTGAGGAAGCCCTCGGTACGCGCTTCTGGGAAGATGTCGAAGGCGAACCAGCGTGTCCAACCGTCGGGGTCCCAGACAAGTCTGGGCGCCCCACGGACGTGCCGCCGACGGACGAAGCCACGCTCTACCTCGTGATGAACTACCTCAACGTGGGCAACATCGACCTCGACTCGAAGCTCGACGGAGACGCGTGGAAGGGCGTCGGTTTCAATCTCGACAAGAGCTGCAACCGCGCCAGCTGGCCAGAGGGCGTGCTGGATGACGCGCAAGTCGACGCGTGCCCTGGGCTCAAGCAGCAGACCTGCACGAACTCGATTCAAAACGTGTTCGACGGCGAGTTCTGTCGAGACAACGCCATGGGTCAGGTGTTCTCGATGCTCAGTCTCTCGCCGGACGTCGGAGAGCCCTTTCGAATGACAGGTGAAGACTGGAACTGCGCCCTGCGCCAAGGCTCGATGAGCATGGTGTTCAAGGTCAGCGGCTATAACGGCGAACCCGATGACTCCGCCGTGCGCCTCGACATGTATTCGTCGGTTGGCCTAGATGTACCCGCCGACTGGAACTGTCGCGACGGCGAGACCAACGCATCGGCCCTGAAGCCCAAGTGGCGCGATCGCTTGGAGCCGTCCGTCACGCGGACCTACCACGTGGCCAAGCGGGACATTCGTATCGGCGCGGCTGACGTCCCTGGTGGACTGCCGGAATCGAACTGGTCGGACACCACAGCCTACGTGCGCAGCGGTTGGCTGATCGCGGAGCTGCCCGACTCCACCGAGTTCTGGCTCAACGGGCTGAACGCTCAAACGCCGGGCCTACGCATGCTCCTCACGAAGCCAGTCATTGCCGCACGGATTCATCAAGCAAAGAGTGGCGGCTGGGAGTTCTCCGAAGCAACGCTGGGCGCTACCGTCACCAGGAGCGCCGTAGAGACCAGCTTGCGAGAGCTGGGGCTGTGCGAAAACCTCTGCGACAGCTTCACCAGCACCTTGAGCTATCTGGAGCAGAGCTACGACATGTCCTCGACCCCAAGCGCATCCGGGGCCGCCTGCGATACGTTGAGCCTCGGCATGCAGTTCAGCGCCAAGCAGTACTACGCATTTGACCTCGTAGACGTACCGGCGCCACCCGACGTGAGCGGCAGCAAGTGTGCTTCCCCACGGAACCCAGATGTGCCGCCACCGGGATGCGAGTGTCAGCCTCAGGGCGGCTGCACGCCACCCTGATTTGAGTAGACTCAGCGCTTACTTGCAGCTCGAGACCGCGGCGTTCAGGGCACCACTGCCGGCGCCCATGGAATTCGCGGCGCCGACGATGCCCTTCGCGGCAGCGCAGTTGCCGTTGAAGGCGGCTGCCCGGGCGGCGTTGGGCGCTGAGGCGCGGACCTTGGACTGGCAGGTCGCCTTCTTTCCGGCGTCCGTGCACTGGCGGTAGTAGTTCGCCGCGGCTGCGGGGCTGCTCGACGCCACCGCGATGCACTGGTCGCAGGCTGCCGCATTACCGGCCGGCTTGGTGGACGTTGGCTGTGCGGTGGAGGTCGGCTTGCTGGTCGCAGTCGGTTGGCTGGTGGGTTCCGCCGTGGCGCTCGAGTCGGGGTCGGTGTCGCCGCCGCCGCCGCTGCCGCCGGTTGGCGGAGGATTCTCCGGCTTCACTTCGGTGGCCGACCCACCCGCGGTGAGGCCGCCCCCGTCAGCTTCGGGGATCGTGATCCCACTGGGGCCATCGTCGCCGCCGCCGCGGGCGACCAAGACTCCAGCGATCGCCAGGCCGAGCACACCAAGCACGGCAACCAGGCCGATCACCAGGCCTTTGTTGCCACCGCCCTGCTGCGCCTGATTCATCGGCGGCGGCGGAGGCAACACGGCGGGCGCGATGGGTCCGCCCATCGGCGGGCCACCCATCGGCGGGCCACCCATCGGGCCTCCCATGGGTGGACTCGCAGGCCCCGCGTTCATCGCGCCGAAATCGGGCGCCGCTGCCATCGCCGCGGTGTGCGCGCTGCCCGCGTCTTCCCCCGCGGAAAGAGGGGCTTGCTCAACGGTGAGGCCGCCGCCACCAGAGAGCTCGGAGTAGAAGGCAACCGCTGTCGGCTGACGCTCCTCGCGATCCTTACTCAACGCCCGCATGATCGCAGCGCGCATGTTTGGCGGCGCGGAGACGTGCTGGGCCGAAGCCTCGAACGGCGTCGGCTGAGCCGTCATGTGCTTGGTCGCCCACTCCCAGGGCGTGTCTGCGTCGAACGGCAGCTTGCCGGTGAGCATTTCGTAGGCCATCA
This sequence comes from Polyangiaceae bacterium, assembly GCA_041389805.1. Taxonomy (GTDB): domain Bacteria; phylum Myxococcota_A; class Polyangia; order Polyangiales; family Polyangiaceae; genus JAHBVY01. The sequence goes on from JAWKRD010000009.1 coordinate 197,903, forward strand.
CGCCCAGCGAGTAGATGTCGCTGCGCTGATCCAGCTCCTTACCGGTGAACTGCTCAGGGCTCATGTAAGGCGGTGTTCCGAGCACCATGCCTTGCTGAGTGAGCTTGGCTTCCTTCTGGGCGTCCGCCGACTCACTCCGTGCGGCAATGCCGAAGTCGAGCACCTTCACGAAGTCTTGCTCACCCGCGCGCGTGGTGAGGATCACGTTCTCGGGCTTCAGGTCGCGGTGGATGACGCCCTGCTTGTGCGCCTCATCGAGCGCGCCGCAGATCTGCTTCATCACCTTGAGCACGCGCTCGGGGGGCATCGGCCCCGCCTCGACGATCTTGTCCAGCGGTGAGCCGGACACGAACTCCATCGCGATGTACAAGGTGCCGTCGGGCATCGACCCGAAGTCGTAGAACTTAATGGTGTTCGGGTGCTCGAGCTGCGCCACCGTTCCGCACTCGCGGTGGAAGCGCGCCAAGACCGATGGGTCCTTGCTCAAGTGAGCGTGCAACGTCTTGACGGCGACCTTCCGCACCGTCGAGCCCATCTGCTGCTCACCCAGGTAGACGATGCCCATGCCGCCTTCACCCAGGACTCGGGTGATGCGGTAGCGGCCTCCGACGACTTGCCCGACGAGGGGGTCTTCACCCTCATCGTGCTGGGCCGGGAGGATGGCTCCGCAACCCGCGCAAAACCGCGCACCGTCTATGTTTTCGTGGTCGCACGCCTCGCACTTCATGGCGCGGGTAGCGTGGCACGGTTGATGGTCAAAAGGCCACTGTTCCGAAGGAGAGGGTTCAGCGACACTAAAAACTTAGGCGTCTCGACTTGCACGGGGCTTGAGACGCTGAGACGTACGAATGCCCTACGGGGTCTTCTTCGCCTTACTTCCTGCCTCTGCACCAGCCTCGGCTGTTACTGAAGCGTCGCTACCAGCGTCCGACTCAACAGCCTCCGCAGGCTTCTCGACCGGCGCCGCTGGGGGCTTGAGCGAAGCGGCGACGGGCGGCAAAGGCGAATCCGGGGGCCAGGGCAGCGAGCGCTGCGTCCCCAGCGCGCGGTCGATCAGCACCGCCCGGGTCGCGCGCGGGCTCGCAGGCACACGCACCGAAAGAAACACGTCCGCCCCCGCAGCCAGGGTCGGCGGCTCATGCAGCGGCTTCCGCTTGCCGCTCGGCAGCTCCTCGGCTGCCAGCATCGGAAAGTCGAAGCGCACGCGGTCGATCAGCTCCCGCCCAATCCAGAGCTCGATGGCGAAGCGCCCCATGCGCCGGTCGGTCACGACAGGCTTGGGGAAGATCAGCTTGCGCACGCGCTCGACGCTCACCTCGCCGTCGACGTAGTGCAGCGTGTACTCCCACTGGTCTTTGAGGCTGAGTGGCTCCGGATCCGGCGCGGTCTCGCTCGGCACCTCGGGCTCCGCGGCAGCTTCGGTTCCCGCGTCGAGGAGCAGCTCAACTGGTTTGGGATCCCCCGTGCCTTCCGCGATGTGATGGTCGACGGTCAATCCCGGTGCTTCCACCTGATCATCCACGCTCCGGGTCCCTGGACGCGCGGCGCACGCACTCACCACCGCCAGCGCGGTGAGCGATGCGATCCCAGCTCGAAAGCGATTCACGCGGAGTCCGTGTCACGCCCTGCCCAGCGCGTCCAGGCAGCAGCGTCAGTCACACAGGAAACAGCCGCTGGGCCACTTGCCCCGATCGCAGGTGCGTCGGCCAAACGTCCCATCGCCGCAGGGGCACGCTTGGGTCTGCCCGTCGACACACGCCGTCTTGGGCTTGGGCTTCGCCTTCGCCTTCACGTTCAAAGACGCGCGCTGCAGGACGCCGAACTTGTGATCCGGGTAAGTATCGTGAAGCCGCACTTCGAGCGAACCGGTCGACTTTGGGGTCAATTCGATGCTGGTCGCACCGGCGGGTACGTACTTCCACTCGCCCCAGTCGTTGTCCGGCTTCCCGGAGGCAACGATGGTCACCCAGTTCTTGCCTGATGTCGGCTGCACAGCTCGGCTGAACGTCAACTTGATCGACTCGCCCTGGTTGATGCTCGAATGGCTCAACGTGAACCCGAGCGGAGCCTGAGCGACCTGGGGTGCGACTCCTCGCGGAGCGTTCCCCTGGGCAGCCGCTGGTGCATTACCCTGCGGATTTTGAACCTGCGGCAGCGCCGGGCTGGGCTGCTCGGGCCGAGGCTGCTGCTCTTTGTTCTTGCACGCCAACAGCGCGAGCAAGAGCAGCGCCGCAAGGCCGACACCCTGAGAGCGACCAGCCTTCGAAGATTCCAGCGTGCGACCCCTGCCTAGACGCTGTTTCAACAAGAACATTTGCTCCACCCGACCTTCTCGTCGCAGAACTGCATCCCGGCTCTGCCATCGCTGCACTGGCAAACCCCGGTAGCCCCATTCGGGGCGCACTTCTTCACCACCGCCTTGGGACAGCTGCACTTGCTCCAGCCGACCTTGGCATTGCAGGACTGCATGCCGGTTCTCCCACCTCCGCAAGCGCAGGGCGCGGCAGCGCCGTCGGGCGCACACTTGTTGACAGCCGCAGGCGCTCGGTTCGCCGCCCTCACGGGGGCGGCAGTCGTCGCCGTGGCAGCGGCGGTCGCCGTGGCTGCCGGAGCATTTCCCTGAGGATTTTCCACCACGGGCGATGGAGGCGCGGCCGGTTGCGCGACCG
>JAWKRD010000010.1:0-186617 GCA_041389805.1 Polyangiaceae bacterium
CGCGGGACGTGGGATTCGTCAGCACCTTCGGTCCCAGCCTCCTCGAGCAGTTGAACGCAGTGATCGCATCATCCGCGCGGATCACGCGAGTCGGCGTGCTCGCTCCGTTCTTCGAGCAGGACGACCTTGCCGTCAGCGACGAGCAGGCCGGGATGCATGCCGTCCTCGGTAAGCTTCTGGCGCTACGTTCGGGATCCAACATCCAGTTTGATGTCGGTGTGCCTTGGGACGACGCGCCGCTCGCGTCCCCACCCTACGGTGAGCTGCCGACGTTCGATGGTTCAGTCGGATCGCTCTGGGGCTGGCGCCGATTGGAAGAGTCCGCGGACGGCAAAGTCGAGCGTATGGACTACTTCACGCTTACGAGTGCGAGCGCGAAGCGCATCGAAGCAATCAACGCCGCCGGGAAGTCGTGTCGGTTCGAGCGCTCGGAATGCGAACGTGCGATCGCCGATCATCGCCTATGGCCCGTGAGTCGACCAACAGTGCACGCGCCCCGCCGCATTCTCCAGCGCATCGCGGCGGAGTATCCGGTGTCGCTTTGGCTGCACCCCACGAGTCAGCTTTCCGCAGGGCACGCTCAGCGGCGACCGCTGCACGCGAAGGCGGTGCTCGTGACCGCCGATGTTGGGCGCAAGACTTACACGTACGCGCTGCTTGGTTCGGCAAACGCTTCCCGCGCGGCCCTTGACCGTGGATTCGAGCAAGCGGGCAATGTGGAAGCGTGCGTGCTGTGTCGCTTCGACGGCGAGGTGACTCTCAATGATCTACTGCCGTCGCTGGTTTCGTATGAGCTGGACGGCGTTGAACTCGTCGAACGAGAGTCGATGCAGACAGAAGTCGACCTCTCCGCGTGGATCGATGACGTGGTGTTCGACGCGCAGAATCGAACGCTGGAAGTCACCTGGTGCAGCGAGGGTCCGGCAAGCCTGGGCGACTGGGAGCTGCGCTACCTTGAGCGGTCACTCGCGAAAGGCCATGGCGCTCCCACCTCGCCAATGCTGGTTCGGGACTTCGACCTCAGCGCGACGAGCGCGGAGCTCACCTTCGTTTCCGCAGGGCGTGAGTGGCAGGTTCCCATTCGCGTGCTGGACCTCGCGGCGCTTCCCACCAACCTATTGCTCACCCAACTCGGGTTGCGAGCTTTCGCGCTGCTTGTGGAGAGTGGGCGCGAAAGCGCTTGGCCACGCTCAAGCTCCAGCGCGGCATCGAAGCCTATCCAGCGTGCTGGACGCCGCTTTCGGCGAAGGCTTCGGCCCGACCGATGTGTTCAAAGCCTGGTGGGGTGCCGCGGAGGATCTGAAGCTTGTCAGCGACGATAGCCGCTTTCCGTTTCCGACTCAGCGGATGCCCACAGGGGTTCTCACCGTTTGGCGGCATCTCCGCGAGGTACCAGAAGAGAAGCTCTCCGCTGATGAGGTGGGTCTACGGTTGCGAACTCCTACGCGAACTCAAGGCGCTAGAACTCCCTGACGGGGCTGACACACCAAGAAACAGGCGCTGCTGGACGAAGCCACTTTTCAGCTTGCAGCCGAATTGGATGAGCTCTCCGCAGTCTTCCGCGCGTCCCTGGCTCTCCGCCGTTCGCGAGTTCTACGGGTTTGGGGTGAGGTGTGACTCATCGAAACCGAGAGCGGCTGCGCGGCTTCCTTCGGCTTGATGCACGAGCCGACGCGGGGCTACCGTGCCCGAGCGCGATGTCGAGCCGGCAGGAAGACACCGTCTTGCGTGCATTGTCGTTGCGCTTACGAGCAGCCCGGCGTCGTGCTCTTCGCCGACGAAGTCGGTACAAAAGACGAAGCGCTGGGAGCCATTGCAGCGCGACAACAAGAGAACCCAAGCGCCTGAACAGTGATCCTCACCCCTGGGCCCGACCTGAACCAGAAGTGGGAGAAGGAGCTGCGCGCTTTCGGAGATCGCTCCCGAACCATGTGCTGTATGCCGGCTTCCGAGACAAGGTGCGGGCGCCGCCACGAACTTTGGCGTCGTTGATTCGCGCCCTGACGAAGCACCAATCGTCGTCGCGCCAGTCAACATCTTTGCCGGGAGTCGCGCCACCGCCGACCAAGCGTACTTGCTCTCCGCTTGGGCAGCGGAGCACGGCCTAGCGGGGAATCAGATCGCGGCGCTGTTCAAACGTTATCGCGACGGTCAGCTCGAGCGCGTCGCCAACGACGAAGTGTTGTTTTTGGACGCTTTCGATTGGGCGAGAACGGAAGGTCCTCTCGAGCGTGCCCTAGCGAGTCACAGCAAAGGACCCGTCGCTCAACGCGCTTTACGGAGAGGAAGGCGGCTACGACGTATTCAAGAATCAAGCGCCGTCGACGCTGCGCTGGCAGACTTGAAGTTTCGCGTGCTCAGTGAGCTGGTCCCGACGATCGACCTGCTGGTCGTTGATGAAGCTCACAAGCCGAAGAACTCCGAGTCGCTGCGTAAAACTGAGTGCGCACCGTGTTCGGAGGGCGCTCGAAAAGGCGCTGTTCCTTACGGCAACGCCCTTTCAGCTCACCGTCGAAGAGCTACGTCAGGCGTTCGCGCTATTCGCGTTGGCGCGCACCGCTCCGGGTTGACTGGAGGAGGAGGCGGAGCGCTTGCTCGACGATGTTGCTGAGTACACGCGGGCATACAACGAATTCGAGTCGCTGTGGCGCATGCTGGACGGCGCGGGCGTTGCTGACTTCAGTGCGTGGTTCGCGCGTGACCCTAGCTTGAAGCAAGAACCAGACGACCCTGCCCTGCGCGCCGTGGTCGCTCACGGCCGACGATTGCTGCAGCTCTCGCTATGAACGCATCGAGCCAGGCTTTCGCGGATGGATGATCCGCAGCCTGCGAGAGGACAAACGGGAGTACCGCAAATCCGACCCCCGGCGCGTACAGGCGACGGGTGGCGATGGTGTGCCTTTCATGCTGTACGAGCGCTTCATCGCAGAGCTGTTCCGCACGAAAGCACGTACTCACAAGGCCGCCGTCCAGATCAACATGGTGTCCTCCTACGCAGCTGCGCGAGACGAGCGCTGAGGGACGAAGAGCGAAGCAACTTCGCTGACAGCGCCGAAGCCTATCGAAAGCTTCTTCAAGGTGTTCTTGGCGAACTGAAGGACAACCGGTGGACATCCCAAGGTAGCCCATGTTGTCCGCGATGCCGTCGAAGCCGCCGAGCACGATGAGAAGACGCTCATCTTCTGCGCGCGCGTCGCCACGCTGCATGAGCTCAAGCGAGAGATCGAAGCGGGAGTGGAACGACCGCATGCCCGCCGCGTGGCAGCGAGTGTTTCCCGAGCACAGGCATCGGACATCTTCGACACGACCGAAGATGAGTCTCGAATCCGTGGGCGACACTCAAAGCTACGGAACCGGTTTCAGCGCCCGCAGGACGCGCTGTACCTCGCGTTGCGCGAGCGCTACGTGCCGACCCTTCTCGAGGCGAGTGGTTCGCGCAGGAGCACCTGAGCAACATCGTTGATCGAGCGAACCAGATTCTCGGCGGACTCAAGCTCCCGAAGTCTCACGCGGAGCGCGCCGATTGGTCGCTCGTGAAGCGCTGCGTGGAGCAAGCGACTGCGCTTGCCCTGCGTGAAGCGGGGGTCGTGCCGACGACGTCGAGCCAGAAGTGCTGGAGCGCATCCTGGACCCACGCTTCGTGTTGCTTGGCTTCGATCTCGAAGCGACGACGTCGAGAGCTTCACCACTCATGACCAGACTGCGACTTAACATCAAGGCAGAGGACGCCAGCTTGTGATCCCAAAGGTGCACCTCTGGTCGCACCTAAAGTCACCACTCTTTGATGTGCCAGCTGACTTGCGTGTTCGCACCGTCGAGAGGCTCGCAGCCTACTTGGTGTCTCGCTACGTGCCGTTCCTTCCGGACCTGCCGCCCGCGAAAGAGCAAGCGGCGTTGACGTCGAGAGCATCGAGGCTCGCACGCTGGTCCCTGTCATCGATCGCTATTGACCACGCCAACCGGCCGCCGCTGGTGCGACCGCGACGCTTTCCTCGTCTACATGGACAAGCCTGTCGAAGCCCACCGCAAAGAGGTGCTCACGACGTGCTCAAAGCCGGCGCCATCGTCAGCACACCGTGGACGGCAGAGTCACGCGAGCGCCTGCGCGAAGCGTTCAACACCCCGCTCTACCCAATGGTGTTAGTCGCCAACGAAGTGATGCAAGAAGGCCTAGACCTTCACCACTACCGCCGTCATCCACCACGACCTCGCCTGGAACCTAAGCTCAGCTCGAGCAGCGCGTCGGGCGTGTCGACCGCCTCGGTTCACTCGTCGCCCGCGAGCGCCTCCGGCGCCCAGACACCACGCTGGACATCACGGGCTGCCACTCATCCGCAACACGATCGACGAACGCCTAGAACGAACCGTGCGGATGCGCGAACGCTGGATGGAGTTCCTGTTGGGAGCTCCGCCCAACTTTGATGAATATGGTCTAGCGGGATGAGCCGGTGCAGAGTTTGCCGGTGGGGTTTGCCGAGGCGTTGCGGGTGGAGTTGGGACCGTCCGGCAGGACGAGGCGCTAACGGCATCGCGTGCCGAACTATGACAGTGCCTGGCACTTGAGTTATCTGGCTTGACTCCTAGCATCAATCGATTGTATCGCGATGACTACCAACAGACAGTCGGATGTTCCCACGAGGCGGGCCGGGCGGGTGATCCAGACATCGGTGATCTGCTGGGGATGTTCGCGGCGGAATTCACGACGGCGCAAGCCGAACAGCGAGAGGTGGATCAACAAAAGATTGTCTACCTGTACCACCGTATTCTCGATAGGTTCGCGCGACCGACGGACCTGAGACTCCGGAACGCATTATCAACGCCTTGCGTGCAGCACAGCAGAGTGTAGATATCGAGGTAACGAACCTGGGCTTGTAGGTGTTGATGCCGAGCAACGCGAGTATCTCGCTGTTTTCAGACAGTGCATTACTGGCCTCCATCGAAATGGGAGAAGCTGGCAGCGCACGAGAGGGTCGCTGGAGCTCAGCGTGCGCACGAACTCGACTTGGCGAGGCTGGAAGTGAAATACGAGAAGGGGCTTATGGAGTATGCCGAGAAGAGCGCGCTGAAGGCAGGTGATTCTCGCCGTCTTTGCGTCAGTTGGGACCGGGGTGGTGCTGGATGGCTACTTAACCGGGCTTTTCTCAGCCGATGTGCCCGGACTCCCTCCGGGCAAGACCACCGGCATACAGAAGGTCTATGCGCATGCAAACGACTTTCTTTCCGAACTCGCGCAACGCATCCAGGCCTCCAGGGCCGGTATATGGATAGTTGGGGTCAGCTTCACATTACAGCTGTGGAGCGGGGCGCACCCGATATCCTCGATGCGCTCCGCAGAGGTGAGGTCCGGTTCCTAATTCTCGACTTCTTCAGCTCACACGTTGAGGAGGTGGCAGCAGGGGTTCAATCAGAGCGTCGAGGCTCGTCGGGGAGTGCGCGCAAAACGGTAGCCGCACTGCTACAGATTCAGCGAGATGCTCGGGATGGAGAGGTAGCGGAGAACCTGCAGATTCGCTTTTTTGACTCTGGAGCCCAGGACGAGATTCTACTTCTTCGACCCAAAGGACGAGCGTGACGAACATACTTCGTACCGCACGTAGACCGCCAGAACTCGCCGAATCTCCCGGGCTACTTGGCTGAGAACATAGACACCGGCGTGGTTCCACCATACTTCGAAGGCGTAGTCAGGCTGTGGGATCGTTCGCCTGCCCTTCAGGTCTGGAAAGCGAAGTACGACAGCTGCGGATAGAGGACGTCCGACGAATCTGCTGGTGCGGAGAAGGATGGCGGGCAGCTCCTAGCCCCGAAGACTTCCAGTCGTCGCGCCCGCTGGCAGTCGGTGAGCCGACTCGCAGCGTCGGGTCGGAGTTGAGCATCGGAGCGCACAGACGGAGATGGGAAGCCGCGGTTTCGGAAGAGAGCGCGCACTTGTAGTCCGTCGGAGTGAGGCTTCTTAGCTCCACGTATGTACCCGTTATTCTCCAGGTCCTTGCGTTCTCAGAACGAACGCAATTGGTTGAGTCCCAGATGAACAAGCGGAGCCAGAAGCAAGACGTAGACATCCACGGTGACAACAACGTGGTTTTCAGGGCCAGACCATTACGGTCGGTGACGTCGCTTCGCTTGGTCTTGTGAGTCCTCAGGCCTTCGTGGACACCTCTCGTGTGAATCAGCTTGGATGGCTGCGTTCGACGCGCGCGGAATTCCGTTACGGCCGTACGCGCGGGCCGCCCCGCCGGGGCGGAGGTGGGCTCAGAACTCAAACGGATGGAACCTCACGGATGCGGGGTGGGCTGCAGCTTGGCGGAGAGCTACGTATGAACTCGACGTCAAGACGCGCCTGGTCAGCCAGTCCACGCACCGCAAGGAGACCCGCAATTGCGAGGTTCTCTAAACTCGGGCCACGACAGCAGACCCTGCGGTTTCGGGGTCGGAGTGTCCTCAGTTCGCTCAGATGCCTGCTTTGGGGTCTTCGCGGTTTTGGTCGTGGGCTCTTCTTTGGTTGGGGCAGGCGGCCGTGTCACTCCCGATGCGATCCCACTCCCAGAAGTACGGGCGCCTACTTTGAATCCGAACTCCTCAGGAGCCCGTTGGATTGAGCTCTCCCGTCCGAGGGCTCGCGGTCCCGCCGACAAGTTCCGGGCGGTCGCGCTCGCGTGTCAGAGCCTGCGAGATTGGCGTGTTGCAACCGGATGCACTCTTGACAGGGCCTGACCAGTGCACGACGATCTGCGCCGTCACATTCGTTGACGTCCAACACAGGAGGATTTCGTGAAGCAGGAAAAGAAGGAAGACAAGATCGAGCAACTCACCACCAACTTCGATGGCTTCACTGAGGAGCAAAAGAAGGAATCGGCGGTGGCGATCGAGATCACTACTGGGATCGGCAAGAAGTACGGGATCAAGATCGCGCCGGCTGATGGAGCAAAGCCAGTTCTCATCGCCGTTCATCTCTGACCTAACCCCTGCGCACCGTGACCCAGCAAGTTCCTCTTCGCGGAATCAGCATCCGTTATGATGGCTCGTCGGTCTTCGTTGATCGCCCCGGCGTCGGCGTCGCATCCATAGCGCTTGACGACGCTCATCAGGCGTCGTGCGTGGCGCGAAACCTGTTGGGTGAAAGCGCTGCCTGCAGCGGTGATTTGCTCGACGCCGCACAACTCTTTCGGGCGGAGCTTGGGCGACGCGGCTTTCTGCCGCCTGCCAGGGATGTCGCGTGCGAACGTGGAATCGATGTGCTCTTTCGGCTGGAGGGCATTGCCATTCGACTTCTAGACGCGAGAGTTCTGCGGAACCGCTACTGGCAGGCGCTCATGACTCCTGGCCCGGTTGCGCGACACCTCCTGATCGGAACAGCGGTTGAGAACTACCACTTTCTCGCGCGAGAGCCCCTCTTCGATTCTCCCGCGCTCTGGTTTCCGGAAAGCCCGGAGGTCCAGTCGCTGATCAACGAGTTCTACGCCTCCGAGTTCGGTCATGACGACCTCTTGCTCTCGGCTCTTGAGTCGTGTGGATACACACGGCAGGACATCGGAGAATGGGTCCCGCTGCCGGCGACAACCGCGCTCTGCAACTCCCTGTCACACTGGGCCGCCACTGAGCCCCTCTTCTTCTTCCTAACGGTCGGACTGCTGGAGGGGCGTGAAGGTGCCATCGATTCCTTTGTTTCAGCCTGCGAACGCACGACCGGTCTTCCGGACGGCTTTGTCGAGCCGATTCGGAGGCATGCGCTAATCAACATTCGTGCGGGTCACGGCAACGTGTCGCGTTCAATCTTTCGCCACATTGAGCCCTTGGATCCCGCCACAGCCCAACGACTCGAGAGCCTACTTCCTCTTTTCGTAAGCTTGTACGCCGAATTCTATGAGCAGATCTTCGATCATTATTCGAAGATGCCCCCTGACGCACGCAAACTGAGCCACTTCGGCGAAGTCGTACAGGAAGGACCGCCGTGACTCGCTTTTCAGAGGCGCTTGAGTGCCCGCGGTTTCGTCCCGATGTGGAAGCGGTGGTCCAGGTTGATGGCGCGAACATCAAGTACTCAGGACGATCCTGGTCGCTCTCGTTTCATCGCGACGCCGGGCCTGACATTGAGCGTCTCTTCGCGTACCTCGCACAGGAAAAGAGCTCGGACACGATTGTCCTCATTGGATACTCGGAGCTTCTTCGTCAGCTTGACGTTATGGGCGTAGTTGAGAGTGCCCGCGGCCTGCCCGGAAAAGCATCAGCGCGTGCAAGCGTGTAGTGATTTGAAGGGCTTCATTGCAGCTGCACGACATCGATGTTGCTAATTCCGGTTCTATCAGTCCCTCAGAACCGAAACCGTGACACGCTCGCAGATGATCGACTACGTCCTACAGTATTGGTTCATTGTCCGGTTTCAGCCTGCAGATTGTCAGCGGTGCGTTTGCACGTACGCCAGCCCCTGGCCTCGACGCGCTTCGGCGGTTACTTTGTCGCAGAGGCTTTCCACGACCGACTTACTGCGAAGAGTTTGTCTGCTGTTGGCGTTTCGACCGATGGTCAGCTGCCTTCTCCCGCAACGTTCGCGCTGATTTCTTCGCTTTCCACGTATGCACGACTGGACGTCCTCTCGTTCACGCGGCACTATGGATCTTTGAAGCACCGACGCCCCACTTCATGAGAGAGTTTCAGAGGACCGCATCGCGGCTTGGTCTTCCGCAAGAGCTCACCGGCCCGCTTGTTCAGCACGCAGACGTCAACGAGACCGAGGCCCACGAATCGGTACCAGCGGGAACTTCTGTCGGCCCTTCCGACGGTATCAGAACACGCACTCCGCAACACGAAGAAGAATCTCGTCGGGCTGCTCGAGCAGTTGAACAGGTTTGAGACAGGAATTGCTTCATAAGGTCTCGATGTTTGCCCCTCCCGCCGGCAGAGCAAGACTAGAAGTAACTTGGTGAAAGACATTCATCAATAGAGACAGCGCAGCTTCCGTCGCTGCTCTTTCTGGAGTTTGTCAAACCCGGATCTCGTACTCCCTTCGACGACTCTGGTCCTAACTGATGGAATCTGGAGCCCCCAAAACTACGGCTGTCCCTATCTCGCAGCTGACGTGATTGACCACGAAGCCCATGGAGGAACGATCCGGATTAGCTGCAATGGGGAAAGACTTCGTTGTCACGGTTGACCGTGGTGACACCGAGGATGTTGTCGCTCTGCTGAAGTCACTGCAGAATCTCTCAGCGGCGCTCTGGAGCGATATACGTCGTGAGGGTCGATCCGGATGGCGCGCAGTTGTGGAGCAGATGGACCACCTCGGGCTCATTCGTGACGCGGAGTGGGCAGACGTCGCAAGGGACGAATCGGCGAGCTGCAGGGCCGCCGCTGAAGATGCGGCCTCCTTGGTGCTTGACGATCTCAAAGATGATGAGCACGAAGCGCTACGCGCGGACCGTCTTGAGTATCGCTGCCTACGCGAATCGCCTCCCAGCAGGTGTCGCTGATACCTTCTCTGGCCGTGCCCATTGTGCGTCTGCGAGTCCGACCGAGGCGTTCACGCTCGATAACTTCTACGTCCAGGCGCTCATGCTCCAACTCGCGCTGGCGCCGGCAGCGCGCCCCGGTCACTCGCCTGCGCCGGGCTGACCCTCATTCAAGTGGCCGAGACTCCTCGGCGAGACGCCAAGCGGGCGGGCGCGATCGCCGAGGAAGTGTTGGAGGAGTTGGCGGTAGCGTCTGGTGAGCGACGCTCCGTGGAGTCGCACTCATGTGCGTCAAGACTTTCATCGCGCGTAGCCTCACACCGTATGCCGTCTGCCGCTGCTAGCGCGAATGGACCCTGACCGGGCGTTGCTCGGGGATGGACTTCATGCTCCTGGCAGAGCGGATCGCGGCAGAGGGCATGTGCCAACTTGGGACCCCCAAGGTTCCTCACAGCAGTCACGTCGCCGAATGCATCGAGGAGCCTGGCTCAGGGCTGCTACTTGGAAGAGTATTACGTCACCTGCCGATTCGTTGAGATCCTGACGCCCATGATGGCAGCGTCTACCTGGCCCTCGTCAGCGCATGACAAAGTACTACGCCGAGGAAGTCGGGCACGAAGCGTTCGAGTTGGCGAGCTGCGAGAGTCTCGGATTGATGGGCGTGGAGGAAGTGGACGGCGCCTGCCGCTGCCGCTCCATGTGGGTACGTAGACGTCTTCACGCTGCTCGCCTGTGATGGAGCCTCTGTCGGCTACTTCGTGTCTCTCTTCATCACCGAGGGACTTCGGCATGAGGCTCCGCTTGCTGCACCAAATGCGGCAGTTGACCGGCGAAGGGACGCAATTGATGAGGTCGGGCAAGCATGCCGCTCTCAACGACGCCTACAACCACACTAGCCTTCTCCCGCCCATTCATGTGCGACGTGCCGAGCGCGGGTGGCCGCACAGACTCGAGCGATCGACTACATGCTCTTCCTACTCGAACTCAACTGGCGTGCGTGGGACGATGTCCTCGACCACTACGGCGACAACGGGCCTTGGCAGTGCGAGCGGGCGAGGCCGGACAGGGCTTTAGAACGTCGTGACCGAAACACCTTTACGGGTGCCGCCGAAGCTGTGGCACCGCGATGCCTTGCATCAGTACAAGTCGGGACCACTTCGACGTTGCGGTGATCCATGGTTTCTTGGCTCGGTCAACCTGCTGCTGGGATCCTGCTTGAAATCGTCCAGCGATCGCTGGACCACTCCTTGGCCGCCCCGTTCGATGGTGAGCCCGGTAGTCGGCAAAGTGGTTCGCCCGGGTAACGACGGACTTCGCGACCTTCGCATACCTTGCCGGACGTGTCTGTTCTCGAAGAGTATCGGGGCGCGGGCTCGGACGCTGGCTCTGCGAGACCATTCTGGCGCACCCTGAGCTTCAGGGATTCCGCCGCTGGCTGCTTGCCACAAGCACGGCCCGCGGGCTCTACCAGAAGTTGGCCAAGTATGTGGTGAACCGACCTGAGATCTTCTGGCGGAAATCAGCGTGCCGGATATCTACAATAGGGCGTCTTCTGTGCACCCGAAGGGCTGAATTGATGTGGTCTGCGTCTCGGGAGGTACATGTCGAAGCCTATCGGGATACGTCAGCCCGGCCTGAGCTGCCGGCTACGAGTCCCTGGGATGGATGACTGACTTCACCAAGGCCGAGGGGAGTTTTCTCGAAGACGCCGAGGGGCGCAAGACTTCCTCGACATGGCGATGGGGTTCGGCGCAGCGAGCCTCGGTCATAACAATCCGCTCGTGCGCGATGCGCTCGCCGCAGCGATCTCTTCGGGACGCGCCGGCACAATGCTCTTCAGCGTCCCACCCTGGTGGGCTCCTGGCGGAGGAGATCCTGCGCCTTGGCTGGTGCGAGCCTTCGGAAGGTCTACTTCTGCAACAGCGGGCTGAGGGAATAGAAGCTGCGCTGAAGTTTGCGATGGCGCGTCCGCCCGCAGGCCTGCATTCGTGAGTTTTCAAGGGTGTTATCATGGGCTCACCATTGGCGCGCTTTCACCATGGGGCGCGAGACCCCATGGCGCGTGCCTTTCCCCAACGCAGGCGTGCAGAGCCATGAATTGGCGCTGGCACGCCAGCGGCGTGGAACGACGGCTGGCGCAGGGCGACATCGCTGGTGTGGTGCTCGAGGTCGTGCAGGGCGCCGGTGGTGGAAACGAGTGGACTGACGACGACCTTCGCGCTCGGAGATCTCTGTAACCGCACTCGCACGCTCCTCATCGTCGACGAGGTGCTTACGGGCTTGGGGGACGGACGGCGAAAGTGTCTGCGTTCCAGAGAGTTGCGTTGCAACCAGACATCGTTGTCACCTCGAAGGGACTCACTGGTGGCACCGTTCCACTCGGCGCCGTTCTGATGACGGACTCGGTATTCGACAAGGCATCGGGACCCCGTCGGGCGTGAACATCCACGGCTCGACATTCTCTGAAACCTACTCGCCATGACCGCGGGCCCGCTGCGCTTCGCACAATGCGCGATCACGACTTGCTTGCGCAGGCGCAGCGCAGGAGAACGACTCGTCGCTGGACTTGAGCAGCTCCGTCGCGAGGGGCTCGGCGTGACTGACATCAGAGGCCGAGGCCTGCTGCTTGCCGCTCGAATACACGGGCTCGAAACCGCTGATGATGCATTCGGTGCGTTCGCGTGCTGCCAAATGCTGTGCGGGAGTTAAGGTCATTGCTGCCGTCGCTAGCAACGCTCCAGCGTACCTCAAGCTCACACCGCCCCTTACCATTTCCGACCACGAGGTCGACTTCTTCCTGAGCGGTCGGCACGGTGGGGGCTGAGATCCGAGCGATGGTGAGCGGCCACCCGGCTTCGCGTTGAAGCTCGTTCCTACTGTTGGCATCACGCCGATGCCTCGCCTCCGCTGTTTTGCGAGCTGACCATGCGCACCCTCAAGATCTCGTCATCCTCGGGGCAAACCCCGCCACCTCCCCCGGTCCCGAGGTCGAGCTCGAGGCGCGCGAGGACGGGCTACTCTTCGCGTCGCATCACCACCCGATAGCGCGGCCAGCATGCCCGCCGTGTCGTCTAGTCAGCCAACGAGACCCTACGGCACTCCGTTTCCCCCTCGTTGCCCAATCCACCGTCACTTCGCGTCCTCCCCGTCGCGTCTCGTCGCATCCTCACCCCCAACCAACTCACTCGCTTGTCACGTAACCCCGCGAGATGACCTAGTTTCTGGTGTGTTCGGATGGTTAGCGAGTGAGCTGATTCTTTTTGCGGAAATAACGGATTCTCCGTTTTGAAACTGCCGTAGTGAAAGCGACCGGGAGTTCGACCACGGACGGCCACCGCTCGCGAGCCCCTGCGAGCCGAACCGCGGAACGCGCTAGTGCAGGCAGAACCCGAGGAAGCACGGGCCAACGCTAAGTTGCTCGACACTTGGCTCGAGAATCTGCGCAGCGACAGTTCCGCCTCTCTTCAGTGCGCTGGCGCTTGCACCGATTCTTTGCTGGTTGCTGCCGACAGCCGGCCTGGCAAACTTGGTGATCGTTGAGCGAGCTTCTTGGTCCTAGCCCACTAGGTGAGCCGCAAGGTGAGACGTTCTGTCCCCGGTGTCGAGCGCGCGCCGATATCGGTGCACCCATATGCTGGAGTTGCCTCTATCTGCCCGGGAAGTTGGTCGAACCGCCACCGACGGTTGCCGGCATCCCGTTCGGTGCCACGGTCGCGGAACTCTACGCACTGTTCCCTGGGAGGTTTCAGGAGGTCCCTGACGTCGAAGGTGCGTTCCATTTCAGGGACGCGCCAGTGCTCCTACCGGGCGCCGGTCGCGGAGTCTGGGCGGACACGCTTGGCGGTGTTGTGACTGCGGTCTACCTCAACTGGCACGACTGGAGGCCCCCGGCAAGGCTGTTCATCCTCAAGTATGGACGTCCTCTCATTCGACATGCGGACAGCCGAGCGCCGGCTTTTCCGTGCGGTTGCTACAGAGGGATATGGAGGCAATCTGGGTGCTGAAGGACTGCCATATATCGCTCGTGTATCATGGGGAGAGCTGGAAGACGACGCACAACCATACTGGGCTCGCATGGCAGATTACGAGGAACAGCTATTAGCGTGCGCAAGGACCCGCAATTCTCCGACGTCCGCATGCTGCCTTGTGGGGTAGTGTCAGCGAACCAGACAACCTCCACCTTCTCTCCACCCCAAGAGTCCAGGCTACCCCTACGCTCACTGGCTCGATCCACGCCGCTGTCGCGACGTCTGAAGGCCTCGTCCTGTGGTCGCTCGTCGCCGTTCTAGCGCACTCATGAGTTCCTCGCCGGGACCTACGTCGTGTCGATGTAGAAACCGGAGCAAAGTCCGTGCGTCGTCCTCGGAGAGCCACTCTGGACACCACCCGGTCTCGAAGTCGATGGCTTCCTGCACGACCAAGCCCAACCTCTTGGGACTCGCGACTACTTCCGCGGGGAACCAGCGGTGGAGTTCTCCTCGATGGCGCCCGATCCAGGCGGCGCTAGGGAACCGTGAATCGCCGTCGGCAGGACCCATCGCAAGATCGTAACGTTAGCGGTGGTCCCTGTCCATTCGTGCTCCCGTTCGTGACTCCATGCAGGTGAGCGGTGCGAGGAACACCAGCTCGGTGCTGGACCAGCTCGAGTCGGCGCCGCGTGGTCGCATGGGCGCTTGCATGGGGGTCCTCGCGGACCGCGTCGAAGTGCTACCCTTCATCACGGTGAACTACGTTCCCTTCGACGGCGAGTACCTGCCATGAAGCGCGCCAAACTCTGCGCCCTGGGATTGGCGACGATTTCGGTAGTCGCCGTGGCCTGTGACTCAGGTTCCTCTAACTCCGCTCCGGATGCAGCTGGCGGCGCAGGCGGAGCCATCACCGACGCTTCAACCGAAGCCGACGCTCCTGACTACGGCGACGCGATGCCGCTACCTGACGCAACGGTGGACGCAGACGCGGAGGCGTTGCCTGACTGTGGCCCTGGCTGTCGAATCGCCCTCAAGGGCCCGATCGTCCACGCAGCGTGGGGGCACGGCTTCAGCGAGAGCTGGGTGGCGGATACGAACCAAAGCGAGCTGTTGTTTGGCACGGTAGGTTCTGACCAGACCTTCCGAGTACCTCATGAGTCGGCGTTCGCGCGGGTGAACGGCAGCCATATCGCGTATCTGGCATTCAATCCTTGGCCGAACGTTGAAGTCGCCGTGGTCGACGCGACCAGCAAGACGCGCCGGGTGTATCAGGCGTATCCCGATGCGAAAGACCTTGGATTCTCGGGTACTTTCCTCTCGGAGAAGTCCGTAGTCTGGTCAGTCCGGGATGGCCTGTTCAAGGCAAATCTGGAGACGGGAGCTATCAAGCAACTCAGCGGCTCTCCGCTCGACTGCCGCGAAGGCTGCACTACGGACGGGGCAATCTACTGCGTCAACAACAACACCGGGCGTGTAGACCGAATCGACGAAGAGACGGGTGAACTCACGCACCTGGATGATGGTGGTGCGCTGCAGGTCGAGGGTGCGTGCTCTCCCGACCGCAAGAAGCTTGTGTGGGTCGATCACCGCGCTCCAGCTCAAGCGTCGAGCTACTTTGGCTTTCGCGGGGCGGGCGAGATCTACCTTCATGATATTCCTACTCACACCACTCGGCGGCTGACCTTCGATTCTCCAGACAACGGCACGCCAAAGACGTTTGCGACAGTCGGGACAGATTGGGTGGTCTGGCTCGAGCCGTGCGCGACTTGCGACCGCTCCTTCCAAACCGCCGGTCAGCTTTATGCCGCGGCCACTCGGCATGTTCGTCTAGACCTAAACACGAACCAGAAGTGTTACTTGGATGGGATCGTGGCTGGCGACTACTCGTCGCTCCACGGCCACCACCTGTACGGCTACTGGACTGACGGAAAAAACAAGTACCTGGTCGACGTCGACCTCGACGACCCCGGCCTCAACTGGGTCTGTGAGTAGTCTAGTCAGTTAGGCATACTACATCGCATTCCGTTTCCCCCTCGTTGCCCAATCCACCGTCACTTCGCGTCCCCTCCCGTCGCGTCTCGTCGCATCCCTCACCCCCAACCAACTCACTCGCTTGTCACAGAGACCCCGAAGTTCGTTGCGGTCTGGAGTCCCAAGCCGATGAAGTAGTAGCTCGGCTTGGAGGTCGTAGGCGATGCCGCCTTGAACGATGTCTCCAAAGAGCTGCAACGTGCCTCCGGCGCCAATCTCTGTGGAGGGATCTTGCTTGCCCGTCGAGGCGCCGGAGGTGCAGAGATCCAGATAGGCGACGTGGAGGCCTAGGCCGGGGTTGAGGAAGTCCCAGAAAGAACCGGAACGGTTCGCGCCCGACGCGCGAGGGCAGTGATAGTGCAGCGCCGCGGTTGCTGCGGGTGCCGCGGGGAAAGACAGGTCCGTCGGTTCCTGATTGAAGGCGCGTACGAACACGACTCGTCGCAGCCGCTGCACGTTCACCTACGCCCGGAGGGCCGCCGGGAACTCCGCCGCGCTATCCAGGGCCCGGCTCGGGGCGACCAAAAGCTCGTATTCCCAAAGCCCACAGGTGGCGTGGTCACGGTCGTCTACCCGATCGAGTTCAGCGCGGAGTGAGAGCGTCCCTGGCGAAAGAGCTGCGTTGATTCGCTGTGCCACGCTGCGCCGCGCTAACGAAATTCAGCCTTTTTGACGCCCCTCCCGAGCTTGGCACCGCTCGTGCAGTGCTGGGTACATGAATCGCTTTGCGCTCCCGCGCGGTCGCCGACCTGGGCTTCTCGTCCTGTTGCTGAGCCTGGTCAGCTTGCTGGTCTTTGGTTGTTCGAACGACCCGGACGACAGCAGCGGACAGGGGCGGTTCATCTCTGACAACCCGAACCTGTTTGATGCACCGAGCGGTGAAGGGGGCGCCGGTGGCACCAACGAGTATCCGGGTGCTGGTGGAGGTGATGGCACGCCGCCTCCGGAACCGGCCGAGGTTGCGTTGGAAGAGGAGGCCTTGGCGGAGACGGCGGGAGACCGCCTGTATGCCCTGTCCACGTTTGGTGGCCTGAGCGTGATCGACATTGCGACTCCGGGTCAGCCCAAGCAGCTGGGTCAGTTCACGATCGACGCGCGCCCGCTAAGCTTGCATCTGCACGGAAACGTCGCGTTGGTGGTGTATGACAGAACGGAATCTCCAGACAGCTACTATACGGGTCGCGTGGTGGCATTGGACGTGACCGACCCTGCGAGCATGCGTGTGCTCGGTGACGCGGAGCTCCACGGCAACTTCGTCCGTTGGCGCGTCGTTGGTGATTTGCTCTTCGTCGTGAGTTCCGATGCTGACTGCACGAGCTGCCAGGAAACGCGGGGCGTTACCGTCACGTCGTTCAAGATTTCGAATACGACTGGGCTGGAGCAGGTTGCGTCACTCTTCTTTGAACTCGAGTCCCTGGTTCCCGTGTGCGTTACCCTCACCGACAAGCGTGCGTACCTCGGGCTCGATGCAATCGATGCTCAGGGGAAGCCGAGCGGCAAGATCCAGGCGGTCGAACTCTCCGATCTAAGCGGTGCGCTGACGTTGGGACCCTCGGTGCTTACTAAGGGCGTTATCGGCGGGCCCAGTTCCATGGACGAACGCGCTGGGGTGCTGCGAGTGGTCTCCTGGGGCGGGGTGTCCACCTATGGCGTGGAGAGTACCGACGCGATCTTGCCTCTAGGAGAAGTAGCAATTCAGGCCCCGTACTCCGAGCAACTCAAGGCGGCGCGCTTCGACGGCGATCACGCGTTTGCCATCATGGGGGATGAGGGCACGAGCGTATCGGATCCGCTCTTCACCTTCGACCTCAGCGATCCCACGGCGCCCAAGCTCGGCGCCAGAATCGAGATGCCCGGCTTTCTCTACGCAGTAGAGCCGCGCGGAAATCGACTCCTGGCGCTCGGCTTCGACAACGACAGCTCGGACCTTCAGGTTTCGAACGTCGACATCAGCGATCTCGATAACCCCAAGCTGTTGTCCCGCGTGCACTTCGGTAGCGACTGGGTCGAACGCCCAATCGATCTGCACCGCATGCTGAAGGGCTTCAAGCTATTGGAGCCGGAGGGCTTAGCCCTCGTCTCGTTTGGTGTGAATGACCAAACCGGCGCGCGCTGTCCGAAGTACTCGAGTGGGATTCAACTCATCGACTTGAGCTCAGACACCCTCGCTACGCGTGGAGTCGCGCCCGCAAGCAACGAGTTCCGACAGAACTGGCTGAGCCAGCAGGGTCTGTATGCTGTCAGCGACCATCAGGTCGAGCTCTTCGACATTAGCGATCGGGATCATCCCTCGCGCACCACGAACGCGACGCTCGTACGCCACTCGAGCCAAACTCAGGTCGTGAACGACCAGGTCGTCAGCGTTGCTGCGAGCTGGTGGAGCCAATCGACCTCGCTCGCCGTCGTCAACAGGTCCGACGCGGCAGGGCCCGCCGTCGGTGAGGTGTCCGTCGACAACCCGATGTGCGTGGACACCTACCCATCGCTCCAGCTGTTCACGGACTCTGGCGTAGCGTACGTTGTTCAGGAGCATCATGACCCCGTTCCAACCGAGCTGCGGAGAGCAACGGTAGTTCTGGCCTTCGACATTTCGAACCCCGCGGAACCAACATTGCTTGGCCGCTATACGCAGCAATCATCGGGCCGCAGGCGGTTGTGGGCGCTATCGGAAGAGTCTGGATGGCAGCCGCGCGGGTTGAACGGCGCAGCGGTTGGCGGGAAGGCTGAAGTCATGACCGGTTCGACCTTGGCCATGCTCCGCTCGCCGTCGATGTACTTGCAGGAATACGAGGCCGTGGATGCCAGTCTCGAGGTGGTCGACTTCTCCGATCCAGCGCAGCCGAAGACCACCGTCATTCCATTCGCTCACACACTCGGGCTCACGGGCCTGATCGCCTGGAAGAACACGATTCTAACCAGCCACTACGAACCGGTATCGGACGGCCGCGTGGAGTTCTTTTTGGATCGCATCGACGTGAGCAATCCGAGCGCGCCTACGCTGGAGAAGATCAACATCCCGGGCTCGCTGCTCGCAGTGGATCCCACGTCAGGAAAGCTCCTCACGGTGAGCTACAAACGACATGAGGCGCACATCGCTGCGGACTCAAAGTGCCCCGGCGTGCTGAACAACTTCATTCCCGACGATCCCGACAGCTACCCCTCCTCGGGTATCTGCAAGTGGCTGAGCCGGCAGCTCAACTTAGTGAGTGTTGGGGGGGAGGTCAGCCTGCAAGCAAGTCTGCAACTGACGGACGTCGAGACGCCAGCCGAGAGCGCCATGGGCGATGGCGTGTTCTTCACGCACATGGCCCGATACCCGATGTATGGTGACGACCTTCAAGTCAGTGCGATCGCTGGGTTTGCTGCGGGGAAATTAACGAAGCGAGACGTGATGGTGCCACTGGGCGATGCCTTCGGATTCCTGGGTGTGGCGGCGCGTGGGCAGCGTGCTGCCTTCGCCTACGGCAATCATCCTTTTGCGGTGGACGCAAGCGACCCAAGCGTCCTGCGCCTCAGTCAATCGAAGGAGGTGTATTCGCGGTATCGTTTCCGTCCGGTGCGTGAGCGCGCCAGTGTCAGCCTCGACGACACGCAGATGTATGTGTCCCAGGGCGAGCAAGGGCTCACGGCGGTGCCGCTCGAAGCGAAATGATGCGTCCGGTTTCGAGTCCCATTCGGAGGCGGAGCCGCGCGGAAACAGGACGTTGCTCCCTCCTCGCTGGCGCCCGATCCAGGCGGCGCTAGGGAACCGTGAATCGCCGTTGGCAGGACCCATCGCAAGAATGTCTCGTTGGCGGTGGATGGGGGTCCTCGCGGACCGCGTCGAGGTGCTACGCTTCATCACGGTGAACTACGTTCCCTTCAACGGCGAGTACCTGCCATGAAGCGCGCCAAACTCTGCGCCCTGGGATTGGCGACGATTTCGGTAGTCGCCGCGGCCTGTGACTCAGGTTCCTCTAACTCCGCTCCGGACGCAGCTGGCGGCGCAGGCGGAGCCATCACCGACGCTTCAACCGAAGCCGACGCTCCCGACTACGGCGACGCGATGTCGCTACCTGACGCAATGGTAGACGCAGACGCGGAGGCGCTACCTGACTGTGGCCCTGGCTGTCGAATCGCTCTGAAGGGGCCGATCGTCCACGCAGCTTGGGGACACGGCTTCAGTGAGACCTGGGTAGCTGACACCAATAGCGAGGGTACCCTCTACGCACGGGTTGGCTCCGACCAGACGTTCTTCATTCCGCTGCGTTCTGCTTTCGCAAGGGTCAACGGAGGTCAGATATCGCATCTTACCTTCCAGGACTGGCCCAAGGGCGAGATCGCGGTGGTGGACGCAGCGAAGAAGACGCGCCGAGTGTACTTTGCGTTCGACGACACTACCGACTTCGGCTTCACCGGCACCTTCATCACCGACAAGAATGTGCTGTGGACGACGCGCTCGGGGCTCGACAAGGCCGATCTAACGACCGGCGAGATCAGTCACCTGAGCAACAACCGCCTCGACTGCCGCGAAGGCTGCACCGCCGATGGCGCGATCTACTGCGTCAACACGAATACCGGCCGAGTGGATCGCATCGACGAGCAGACCGGCGAGCTCACCCACATCGACGACGGCGGCGCGCTGCAAGTGGAGGGTGCCTGCTCTCCTGACCGCGAGAAGATCGTTTGGGTGGACCACCGCGGCGCCGGGCAAGCATCGAGCTACGACGGTTTCCGTGGAGAAGCAGAGATCTACCTGCACGACATTCCGTCACGGACGACGAAGCGCGTGACGTTCGACTCTCCCGACAACGGCATCGCGAAGACGTTCGCGGCGGTGGGTACTGACTGGGTGGTATGGCACGAGCCATGCGGGACTTGCGCCAAGACCTTTGGGCAGGCTGGCGAACTCTACTACGCCGCGACCCGCCTGGTACGCATGGACCTGAACACCAATCAGCGCTGCCACTTGGATGACTTCCATGTGGGCGACTACTCGTCGCTCCACGGTCACCACCTCTATGGCTACTGGAACGACGGTAAGAACAGGTACCTGGTCGACGTCGATCTCGACGACCCGGGCCTCAACTGGGTCTGTGAGTAGGCTAGTCAGCTAACCAGACTGCAAGATGACCTGGTTTCTGGTGTCTCTTCGGTGGTTGGCGAGGTCGCAGAAACTTCACGCTGGTCAGCACAGTCGTGTGCAGAGCTGTCATGCCCGTGGCTCCACATCCTCGCGGGAGATGGCACGCTCAACCGTTCGGTAGAAGCAGTACAGTGAGTGCAGCAAGACCTGGCGTCTCGTTGCCCCCTCCAGGCAACGCTCAGCCCGGAGGAACGGATACCAAGCCCGATTGCCCACGACGACGCGAGACCTGGTGTACACGTCTGCTGGCTCCCACCTCCCGCCTAGCTGATCTTCGATCATGCATCCAAGGTACGCGCCGACGGCCATCCCTAGAAACGCCTCGACGAAAAGCGGGTCGCGTTTGCCGGGCTGGGATCTCCAAAAGCTTATGTCTAGATGCAGCAGACTCTCTGGGTTCCCGTCGCGTACGGTATGATAGATTGCTGCCTTCTTGCGTCTCCCATTCTCACGTAGATGGCGAGTCACGAACTGTTCTGCGGTCGCGCGATAGAGGCGGACGTCGTGCCCCGGGCTATCAGATCGCCGCCAATCCGCGTCATCCAATGGCCCTTGTTCGCCCACTCTGGGTTGGAACCGGCTGAGCCGTCGGATGAACGTCAATCGCTTCGCCACGGGGTATGTGTGCGCGATTCCCAGAATGAGTTCCTCAACTGCGGGCCCTACCCGTCACGAGCCGACGAAACCTGTCCGCGCGCTCTTGGAGTTCGCGAAGCTCCAATGCGTACTCAACATCTACGCACAAGTGGGTTCGAATGTCGGTCCTTTCGGCGATTGTACCTCGGCGAGGATCTGCTCCGGTCGAGGACAAGATCTTAAGAAAGATGGGACCGTTTTCAAAGAGTTCAATCCGATCAACTGGAGTTGAGGTCACGTGCTCACGACCGAGTCGCGCCACCAGGTCCGGAGCCAGCCCTGTCCACCAGTAGACTTCAGGCAGCTCTCGAGGCACTGGTTCGCTACCACGATACCTCTCGATCTCCCGCTCAATCTCACCTGCCGCGTCCAACTCGGCATAGGAGTGCACGTATGCGTGAGCGATTCCGAAAAGCGTGTCCCAGTCACGACAGATCCTTAGCCAATCCTCCGACACCGAGTCCACATCTTCAAGGCAGACAGCTAGTGACATCTGTGGCCACACGCGGAAATCTATAAACCAGTCCGATACACGCTCACCCACATCGAAGAAGATCGCGCCTCCGCTGGTACCGACTCGCTCCGCTGAGTTCATCTCCGTGAAGGACCGCCAGCGTCCTCGCTTGGGGCCCCTACTGATGCTAAATCTTCTGGGCTTCAAGTGACCGAGCCCGGCAAGCGTCTCGTACAGACGGGACAACGTCACCGACTGCTCGTGCGTGAAGGATGCCTGGCAACGCCACCGGTCCCCAACTGCCGTCAAGTCAACTATCTTCACTTGAACTGAACCTCGATCTTCTTCTTGTTGTTCTGCAGGACGTCGAACCAGGTGCCGGTGGTAGTTGGCGACCGCTTGGTGAGGATGAAGGTCTACTTGTCCGTACTCTCTGCCTTGGGGCCGACTGGGAGCTTGCCGCTCTCGGCGGCACGAACAAGCGCGTCCCAATCGATCGGCGGCTCGCCCTCGAGCAGTTCCACGCGGATACAGCAGCACTGCGCCGGCAGCTCGATCTTGCCCGTGGTCTCCGTCTGCATGGTACGGGATGCTGCCTCCTGGATCCCGACTTCTGCCAGCCGCGCATACCGGTCGCGGATCATCGCTAGCGAGCGGATCGTGGCGCGGAAGTCGCTGCGACGATCGATCAGAACGACGCTGGGCGGCGGCAGCCTCGGAGGGTAGTACTTGGCGCGTTCAGCGCTGAGCGCATCGGGCGGCGCGATTTTCCCGTTCATATCAACTACCGCTCCTCGAACGGTGATCACCGGTCCCCACCGCCACGCTCCGCACGCCGAGCAGTCCTTGGGAAGCGAGTCGGCGCGGGCAAGTGCTACTGGACAGCCAACGCGAGTGATCCCCCGCTCAGGCAACGGCGTGCCGGCGTCGATACGGAGGCGCCGAGTGGCGCCCCAACTCCCTGCGCCCAGCACGAAGACGCTTGCGGCGATGACCAGGCCAGCCTTCGACGGTGGACTCAAGCGCCTGGCAAGGAGGAGCGCGCCGCCGGTTGCCACGGTCGCGCCGACGAGGAGGATGGTGCGCAGCTTGGCGGTGAGCGCCACTGTTCCGGAAGTGACCGGCCCCAGGCAGAGAAACGCGGCCCCGCACTCGACTTCGAAGTAGGTGAGATCGATACGGCGCACCAATCCATAGGCGAGGGCGCCAGTCAGCAGCGCAAGCGTGCCGGGAAGCGCCACCCGCGCGGCCGCAGTGCCTCGGCGAAACGCGGACACCCCACGACCCAGCGACAGCGCTACACAGAACCCACACACACTCAGCACACATAGGGCCAACAAGGTGTGCCCTGCTTCCGCACGGGCCGCTGCCGCGTTCAGGGCACTGACCTCCCCTGCCCGTTCGTGCCAGAGTCGCAACGAGTCCTGTTGACCATCCCGGACCATCGCCACGGCGAAACAGACGCTCCCAAGCCAGCCGACAGCGGCCAGCACGATGGGAAGGAGAGTGGCTTTCCGAGGAACGCGCTGGACCGCGAGCAGTCCCAGCACCACGAGAGCAGCCAGGACGCCGACTGCCAGCGCTGCCAAGGCTATACTGGCTCCCGGTTGCTGCGCTGCTAGCCCGACACTCTCGCGAAAGTGGTCAATCATTGTGTCGTGGTCCACCACTCGAGGGAGCGGACGAACGCTTGATATCCTGCCAAATCGAGTGCCGCGAGACACAGCAGGGTAACGCCCCAGATCAACAGCATGGCAAACCCCACTGCGCGGGCTCGCGTGCCGCGTCCCTCCGCGCTCAAGGATCTGTCGGGACGAGAAGTAGCCATGAGTTCTCTCTACATGAGGTAGTCAAGTTAGTAGTCCCAAGGAGTTCAGCGCGCACACGCGGCTGGACCGTCGAAGTCGATATTCAGCGCCTGGCAGTTGGCTTGCTGACTGTTGCCCGACTCATCCTACCTCCTCTGCAGGTCGTGGTAGCCGGAACGAGGATCATACTCCACGATGCCTCGCAGCGAGGCCACGACAGAATAGCTAGTCAACTCCCAACGCTGGTCGACGCGCAGTGGAGTGCTACACGCGTGAGTCCGAGGTGCACGGTGAACGAGCTGCTTGAACGTACTCTGATGTTGTCCTTCGATCGGCTGGGGTCGGGTGGGCAGATGCTCCCGTTCGCGCTGGTGGTGCGTGAGGGCGACACGACCGAGTGCCTGACCATCGTCGCCGAGCGTAGCGACAAGGCCGCCTACTTCGGCCGTAGACTCGTCAAAGAGCGGGCCTCCACGGCGCTCGAGTACGCGATTGCTACCGATGCATATGTCCGTCGCGACGGTGAGCGTCTGGATGCCGTGATCGTAGAGATGGGCAAACGAGGTGAAGCAATCGCTCAGGTGGTCGCTCAGCCCTACCGCGTGAGTGACGGCGCGGCTGAGCGCGCTGGTGCGCCTCTTTCGCTAGCGTCGCGCCCTTCCGAGCTCTCGGATTGGGACCCCCACTCGTCGAACTGGGGCGCCATCACGCCAGACATTTACAATGACGCGCGGAAACTCGCAGTCCACATCGTCAATCACAATCTCGAGCTCGACGAGAACGTGGAACAGACCATTCGTTTCCTGCGCGCTCGTATTCGCCACCACGCGCGCTGTCTACCAGCGGGCTCTTCACAGCTCATTCACTACGACGATCGTGGGCAGTCAGTCCCGGCCAGCGCGCGAACATTACTGGTGACGGGCCTCAGTGAAAGGACGGAAGTGAGGTTCGCTTCTCCAGCACCAGGAATGGGTATCGTGCAACTTGCTTGCAGAAAGGCCATCTCGATCTTTTCGAACTGCAGTCGAGTGTGGCATTGCAGTACAGGCCCTCCGAGCTGTTCCCCGTTCCCGCGTCCGCTGCGGCCGAAGCAAGTGAACCGGCCAGAATGACGCTCGACGCCTTGGGCATCGCGATCCCGCTGAGTCGAGCCGGGGCCGAAGCTGGAGCCGCACTTCGAGCGTTTGTCGAGTTCATGTGGACACAGGACGCGAACGTCTTCGACCTTTACACCGGCGAACAGATCTCGACACCTTCCGAGCTCGCCGGCCTCCTTGAGCGCATCTCGGGGTAGCGGAGCCTGCTGCGAACGGACCGATTGAAACCGCGCGGATCCAAAATCAAGCGGTTGATCATTCGACTGAATGACCGCGCCGTGGCGGAGAGTTCAGGTCGGCATCACGAGCTCAGCGTTCGGAACCAACGCCTGCACCGCTGCCTCTTGCCCTGCCAGCTCGGGTGCGAATCCGAGATCCACGAACTCGAGTTTGGGAAGCGAGCCAAGCACCTTGGGTGGCTCGGTGAGCCCTTCGCCAAATGCGGTGAGGCGGCGCAGCTTCTTCAGCTTTCCAAGCCAAGCGGGCAGGGATGAAAACTGGATATTGATCAGGTGCAGCTCTTCGAGGTTGGTCAGCTTCCCGAGCTCCGCTGGGACGAAGTCCTCCCCTTCTTGTGTATCCCCGGGGCAAATGGTGAGCTGCGTTAGCCCCTTCATATTGGTGAGCCCGCTGGGGATGCCGAGATCATCGAGGTCCGTCAGGTTCAGCACACGCAGGTCGCTCTTGAACAGGCTCGCCGGAAGCGAACCGATGTTGAGCCGACCGAGGGCGAGCTCTTCGAGCCCCAGCTGTCCAAGCCAGTCGGGCAAGGAGTCAAACTCCAGGTCGGCGAGCTCGAGCCGCTTGAGCTGCTTGAGCTCCTTGATGACCTTGGGGAGCCCCGCCATCTTGGGACAAAACACGAGCACGAGATCCTGGATGCTGGCCTTGGAGAGCCACGCCGGGAGATCCTTCAGCTGCACACCAACGAGCTCCAACCGCTTGAGCTTCTTCAGCGAAAGTAACGACTCGGGCAGCTCCTTGAACGGGTCCTCCCCCAACTTCAAAGCCTCGAGTCCCGTCAGCTGACTGATGATCTCCGGGATCTCTTTCAGCCCATTCCCGCTGTAGTCCAGCTCCCGCAGCGTCTTCAGTTCCGGCAGCCACTCCGGGAGGTCCTTCAAGCGGTTGCCGGCGAGCTCCAGCCTCCGCAGCTTGGTGAGCTTCCGCACCGCGTCGGGCAAGCGCTTCAGATCCTGACCGCTTAGATCGAGTTCGGTGACTTTGTTCGGTTGGGCTGACGCCTTCTTGATGTTGCTGACTCGCATGGATCCTCATCCCCGTGCTCTGCGCCGTGCTGCGGCGCGCCTGGTACGGGCTGTGGTGATGCTGCTGTATGCCGCGCGGTTGGAAGTCGGTCGCCGTCCAGGTCGATGATCGATGACCAGGGGGCGGTCGTTGTGTCGGTCTTCGTCCGAAGTGTATTCGACGCGCATTCCGTTTCGGCGTGCAAAGCGCTCGAGCTCGGCTGCGCAGTTTGGGCAGGAGCGCTTCTGACCGTGGATGCGCAGCGTTTGGCCCCGCAGGCTTGGATTGCCGCGGCCCGTGGGGTCGAGCTGCCGCATGATTTTGAACTCGCTATGACTCTCTCGGTAGAGTTCTCCGAAGCTCGCTCCGCGGGCAGCGCGACGCTGCAGATAGGTGTCTCGGTTGCCTGCGCGACCAGACCAGCCGGAGTTGAAGTCGGTGCCTCCGGTCATAGAGTTTCGAACCGGTGTTCGACCGCGCCGGGCGGTAGCCGTGTGGACCAGCCCGAATGGGTCGATGTCCGTGATCGGGTTGGCACCGTAGACGAACTCGTTGATGTCGGCCGGTAGGCCAGCTGGGTCCGGGCTGATGTAGCGACCCAGCCGTGGGTCGTAGTAGCGGTGCCGATTATAGTGGAGGCCTGTTTCCGCGTCGAACCACTGGCCCTGGAAGCGAACGCCAAAGTCCGCATCAGGATCCCCGCGGAAGGAGAACTCCCCGAACGCCGTGCGTTCGTACTCCAGCAAAACACTCCCGCGGTCGTCGCTCACCACCAGAGGGGAACCGAACGGATCGTGGGTGAGGTAGCGCCAGATCCCCTCCTCCGCGCTCCCGTCCGCATCCCGTGTGGTCACGTGCATCGCCCAAGGCGTGTAGCCGATGTCCGTGTAGACATAGGTCCGCTCTTCGGCTTTGACCTCGGTGCTAGACCGCCGAATCTCATGAATCAGCAGATCACCGTCCCATACGTAGCGCGTGGTGAACTGGATCCGGTGACCACGAGTATCGATGCGATCATGAGTCTTTAGCACACGACGCCCGAGCGGATCGTAGACGTAGGTGGTTGAAGCGCCATCTGGAGCAATCGCTCGAGCCAAGGTGCCATCCGTATTCCACTCGAAGGACCAAGTCTCCCGACGCACGTCATCGAGCCGACGACTCTTCTCGATCAAGCGAGCATCCGGGTCGGCATTGAGACTCCAATCGACCCACTCTTCGATGCGATTCCCCGCTCCGTAGCGTCGATGCTGTCCGCTGGGCATTACGTTGCCGCGAGCGTCATAGCCAAACTGTTCGAGAGTTGTGCCATCGCGGGTCACTTTCGTCAGCTGACCTCGCGAGTCGTAGTCGAATTGCCGAGCCGAGTTCGCAAGCGGGTCTCCTTGCAGCGCCAACCCGCCATCGCTCGAGTACTCGAAAGAGCGAGCGAAGTTTGGACGGGGTGAGGTGATTGGTCCGATCGAGCGTGCGGTGTCGGTTGCTCCAAACAGGCCTAGTCCGCGCAACTGGTGAACGACGTCAAACGACAGCTCCAGGCGCGCACCACTTGCGAAGCGCCTGACCACCTCGCCTCCCGACGCATCTAGCTGGTGGGTGACGTCCAGACCGGAGTTCGCCTCGGTGTGCTTGCGAACCCCACTCGCGTCGCGCTGCACCTTGAACCAGGTGCCGAGCGAGCTCCCGAGCTCCAGCACGTTTCCTAGCGCGTCATAACGATAGTCGAGCGTGATCGTGTCACCATCGACGGTTTGCGTCTCGGAGATTGCTCTGCCAGCCGCGTCGCGTAGGAGCCGGCACTCCACTCGAGGTGAGCGCATCGCAATCGGGCGGCCACACGCGTCGTACTCGAGTTCATGCACGGCGCCGTCCGAGTACTCGCGACGCACCAGCCGCCCCATGATGTCGTATTCGAGGTTCACGACCTCTCCCGACGCAAGAACTTGGGAAACGAGTCTGCCGTGGGCATCTCGCGCGTAGCTCACGCTACGCCCATCGAAGTAGGTCTCCTGTTCAGGATGACCACCCAGGGTCAGTTTCGCACGGAACTCCTCACCGGTCTCGTTCCAGGCTTCGATGCAGCGTCCCTCGCGATCGTAGGCGAAACGCTGCTTCTCTCCCGTTGCGTGGACGATGGCTACGAGCCGGTCCTGCCCACCATACTCGAAGCGAACGCTGGTCTTGTCGGGCAGGTCGCAAGCCGCGATACGCCCGGCGCTATCGTAGCGGAAGCCATGAACGCTGCCGTCAGCGTCGACTACCTGACTCTGCTTTCCAAACGGCGTGTACGCCGCCTTCACGACTTCACCCCGCGTGCCATGTACCACGAGCATGCGGCCAAAGAAGTCATACTCGAAACGGCGCTCGACGTTGTTTTCCTTGCGGAAACGTACCACATTCCCGTGGGGGTCGAACTCAGTCTCTTCGTAGCCGCCGAGGGGCGTTTGGCAGCGCACAATCTGACCGCGTTGGTCGCGCTGGTATGAAGTGCGCGCACCGATTGGATCGGTGATCGCGCTGATGTTCCCGACCGTGTCGTATTCGTACAGCCACACGCCACCGTCGGGCTGAGTCTCTCGCTCCACGAGTCCGCGTCGGTCTCGGTGCGTCTCCCAGCGGTGACCGTCCGGCGTCGTCGTCGCCACGACCTGACCATGCAGGTCGTACTCGTAGCGGGTAACGGCACCGTCAGGCTCTGTTCTCGAAATCAAGTTGCGATGCTCGTCGAATTCGCGTGTCGTCACCGCGCCGTCAGACACGCTCAGGGTGGCTCCTGCGCCTCCCATCTGGTACCGGAGTATCTGCACGGAATCGACGACCTCTACGTAGCCGTCGTCTGCGTACTCGATTCGGACGTGGTGAACACCGAGCGCCTTCGTCGTCCCATCGGCCAAGAACTTGGGGACGGAGGTCGACAGACTCGCATCGGGTTGAGCGCCAAAATCACCCCAGCTCTCGTAACAACGGCCGTCGGGCAGATAGCGATAGTGGAAGGTCAGCCCCGAAGGTTGCTGCTGCCACTCCAGTCGATGCTCCGGCGTGTACGAGAAGCGGGATGTTTCGCCGTCCGCGTTGGCAGCCTCGACCAAGTCGGAGTTCACGTAGCCGTAGCGCGTGAAGGTGACCCACCGATTCGCTCTTGCGTCGAACACCTCGATGCGACCGATTTGACCGGTCGGCGTTTGGGGAAAGCGAATGCTTCGCCCCACGGCGTCGACCGCGCCAACCAATGCCCCGTCGTCATCGTGGGTCAGTGTGATCGTGTTCCCATTGGGATCGACGATCTTGGTTGGAATCCAATCATCACTCTCTCCCAAGCGGACAAAGTGGCGCTGCAAGCCGTCACGAGCGTCGACGACGATGCCAGTCGACTCAGCCCAGACTCGCCAGCCACCTTCGGAGAGTTCCGCGATGCCGGATTCCGTGGGGAAAGCAAACGCCGCCATCCGATCTTCGCCCGTGTGAACGACCAGCGTCTTCTTCATCTGGTAGACACGCCAGGCGAAGCTGTGGCTCCAACCGTAGCCGAGTCCACGGTCGACTCCGGCGATGGTGCTGCTGTACTGGCGCTTGAAGACGAATGGAAAGGGACCTGGCAGGAACAAGTCCGTGACGGCAACGGTGAACACGCGCCCCGTCGACAGCTCCACTGGGTCACCTGCCGCGGGGTTGTCTTCGTGAACGTTGCAGGCGTCGCCTGCGGCACCGCCACAGTTTCCGTCGCCATTTGCGTCGTCGTCACCGTCACCAGTACCGGCGCCCTCTTCTCCGTTACCGTTGCGACTGCCCTTGCCGCCGGCGCCACCGCCGTCACCACCACCTCCGGCCACGAAGGCTCCGGGGTTCATGCCAGGAGGTGCGGGGATGTTGGGGACCGGTGCAGTTCGTGCCACAGGCCTAGCCTAGCGCCCCAGCCTGCTTCTTTGACCCAAAATTCGTGTGATGGATCACGCGCGGAATCGCGGTTATGTGGATTCGGAGCATGTGAGCGCTGCCCATCCTCCCGAACCTCCGCAATGGCGCGGCAGCCGGCGGAAATTCTGAGAAGAATTCGGATCTTGGACTGGAGCCGCCTGGCGCGTTCGATATGCTGATTTCTCTTCCCGCAATGACCTCACGCGCCATCGGTAGTTCGCAGCAAGTAAGACGCGCAGGGTGTATCAGGCGTATCGCGATGCAAAGACCTTGGATTTCTCGGCCCCATTCCACGCGGAAATAAACGTAGTCTGGTCAGTTCGGGATGGCCCGTTCAAGGCAAACCTGGAGAAAGCAACTTCGCGTCCTCTCCCGTCGCGTGTCGTCGCATCCCTCACCCCCAACCAGCCCACTCACTTGTCACGTAACCCTACGAGATGACCTAGTTTCTGGTGTGTCTTCGGATGGTTAGCGAGTGAGCTGATTCTTTGCGGAAATAAGGCATTCTCGGATTTGAAAACCGCCGTAGTGAAAGCGACCGGGAGTGGACGAGTCCAGCGAGCTGGACGAGTCAACGGACGGCCACGTTCGGCGAGCCCCTGCGAGCCGAAGCGCCGCAGGCGGTAGTGAATTTCTCCTCCTCCGCTTGTGGTGCCGTGAGGTGCGCGCGAGTTCGAGAAGCTCAAGGTCGCCTTCGGCGAGCTGAAAGCTGAAAACGAGGTGCGGCGCGAGACCATCGTCCACCTCGCTCACGAAAACCAGCTGCTCAAGCGGCGCCTCTACGGAAACAAGACCGAGCGCGCCCGTACTGCCGAGACGCAGCTCAGCTTCGGTGAGCTGCTCAAAGACGAGGCGGCGCTGGACGGGCAGCTCGCGCAAGTCGTCGCGGATGCTCACAGCGCCGCGGAAGCGAGCGAAGACGCGGCGCCTCCTGAGCCGCCAGGCGAAACAAAGACCAACCTGGAAGCGCCAGCTGAAGTTGTACCCGAGGAGATCGGCTCGGTCAGTTGCGGAATGGACCGGATGGCAGTTCGCATGGCGGAACTAGTCTTCATGATATCCTCGCGGCAACGCAACGGGAGGGCTACCAACGGAGCCCGCCCCCGCCCAAGGAGCACAACTGTCGGATGGTATGGGTGGGTTCGATGACCCTCTTATCCGTGCGGTACTGATGGAGGGGTTCCTCGGCTATGGCGTACTCTGGTGTTTGAGCGAACATTTGTGCGGTAGGAATCGAAGAATTCAGTTTGGCGTAGCGCCCGGTCCAAGATCCGCCATGCGGATGCGTGCCACGGCGCCCGGTATGATGGTGACGTAGACGTGCTCGCAATCAATGGCGAGGGGGCGTGACACGACTGGCAGGTCTGCTACCGAACCGTTGAGGTTCCAGTGCTGGCCGCCTGGTGGACGTCGACCTCGACGACCCGGGCCTCAACTGGGTGTGCGAGTAGGTTAGTCAGCTAACCAGACTGCGAGACGACCTGGTTTCTGGTGTCTTCGAGCCGAAACGCGGACCGCGCTGGTGAATCTCTCCTCCGCCGGCTTGTGGTGCCTACGGACCGAGGCAGACACGCACGGCAGGACCGACGTCGCCGCGACGATGGCACCCCGCGGAAGCACCTGGAATCAGGCAACTTGCAAACTACTGACCACAGGTCCCTTTGGGCGCGCAGAAGGTGTCTTGCCCTGCGGGTTCGCGGCTGGGCCCGAGGCAACAGTCCTGGTCGGATGCACAAGCATTGGCCTCTCCGCCGCATGAGCAGTAGGTGCCTCCGTGCTCCTGTACGCAGATCCCCGTACAGGTGCCGCCGCCGCAACATGTGGTGATGGCGCCCGGAGTCGACGGTGGGGTCGGGCAGGGACCTTGGCTGCACGTCCCCTCGGGCACGCAGGCAATCACTCCGTCCATGGGGCAGCATTCAGAGCCAGCTTCGCAGCCCGGTCCATCGCCGCAGCGGCAGTCCTTGGCCTCATTGTAGCAAACCCCACGACATGCTGCCCCGCGGCAACAATCAACGATCACGCTAGGATCAGACTTACTCGGTCGGCAGTCGGTGCACTCGTCGGGTTTCATGCAGGTTGGCCCTGGGGAGGGGCCACCCGGACCGCGAACGCAGCAGACCTCACCTTCGCCACAGGGACCCGGGCCTGAATACGCTGTGCCGTCCCACGTCAGCTCACCGCAGTCGCAGCGGAGGCTGTCTTGCTCGACCGTGCCCCCGACGCGGCACTCGCCACGGCAGACGGGTCCAGGGTCGCCACTGGAGGTAAGCTCTCCCGCCGCCTCGCGTGTCTCCCCAACGTGGCAGCAGCGTTGGATTGGAGTGAACAGCTGCGTCCCGTCCAACTGTTCGCTACAGATCGCGACGCCCGCGTCTCCGTGGTCACCTGGGCCAGCGTCGGGCTCGGCTGGGGGCGCCGAGCTGCAGCCGACAAGCAGCACGACAGCGGACAGCTGACGAAGTCTCAGGGCAGATCGTTCTTTCATGAGCGGAGGTCCTCTACGGTGCGCGCCAACCCAACACTGGACCCGAACGTTGCTATCAGGCTTTCCCCAAACTGTCAGAACAACCAGACGCTCAACATTCCGCCCACTTCGATTCCGAACGGAACTGCGTCGTAGCTTCTGTGGGAGTCCTGGTGGCCGTCGGCCAGGTTGAGGCCGTAGCCGACGAGCGGGCCTATGGCGAAGTAGGACTGGACGAACTGCAGGCTGGCGCGGACCCGGGGCACGATGGGCTCCTCGCTGGAGCGCTCTTCCGAGCCGAAGCCGATGGCGGCTTCGAGGCTTGCGCGCAGGGAGCCACCGAGATCGAAGTTCACGGCAGCCCAGGGGAGGTAGACGCTGAAGTCGTCGGAGAAGCCAGCGTCATACGGGAGGTGGTAGTGGGCGTACTCGAGGCCAAAGGACAACAGCGAATAACCAGCGCCGAAGCGGAAGGCTTGAGCGTGGCGGTTGAAGCTTCGCTCTGCTCTTGGCAGCCACATTCCCGTGATGCCGAGCTCGGCGCGCCAGCCGGGCGGCACCACTGGCTTCGACTCCGTCGAAGTGGGAGGCGCAGCCGCTCGAGCATCGCCGTGATGAAATCTAGCTGGGCTGGGCGCCCCGAGCAGCGCCAGGCTGAAGCACGCAATACATTTCCTCGGGGAGCCACGCACTAGAAGCTCCCCTGCCAGCCGCCGATCGCCGAGTGCTGAGTGACGGCAAATAGCGGCGCGCTGCTCAGACCCTGATTGACCGGGACTCGCTCGTCTTTCCAGCTCAGCCAGGCGGCGTCCAGAATCGACGCGACGACCAGTCCGGTGAGAGCGCCGTACACAAGGCCCGCATCCCCGTCCTCACCGTTGCCATCTTGGCCGCTGCCGAGTCCCATCCCGATGAACGGCAACGCCACCCGCAGGCCGAGGCTGCCTATGGCCCGTGATGGCTGGCCGTGCCCCAGGTGTAGCACCGGCGGGAAGATCCAATAGCCACCCAGAAATACGTAGGCGTTCTGCGTGACCACAGCGAGCCCGACGCTGGCCGCGTCGACGAGCAGCGTCTGCCAGCCGTACCAGCGATGCTCGAGCCTGTAGGGTCCGGTGTACGCCGGCTTGTCGCTCGCCTCGCGTTCACGCGCGGGGCTGAAGCTGACCTGCGGCGGAGACCAACCGAGGTCCTGCCCCGCTGACTGGGCGTGCGCGTCATGGCTGTGAAGCAACCAGATGAAGCCAAGCAGGATGGTCGTGGAGAGCCGCATGGGTCTGGAGTTCCGAACGAATCGAACCGTAGCATGCGACTCGATGCAGTTGTCGCTTTCAGCGCTCGCAATTGCTGTGTGGTTAATTCCGCACGGTCTCGCGGCATGCTGGGTCAAGCGCTGTGAAGATTCCGCACGGTTTGAGACCGCGTGGTTCTCGACTGGAGTGGAACGCGGGCCTGAACGGTCGTAAAGTGTGAATGACAGGCACGGCCGAACCAGCACGACCTCCACACGCGCTAGCCCTTGCTATGGGGACGCGGGTTCCCTATGCACAACGGCTGATGGAACTCATTGGCCGCAGCAGCTCGCACTACACGCGTGTCGTGCGCATGCTCGCGCACGAGCTTGAAATCCCTGTGGCTCTGTCACCGGTGTTCGATCTGACCCAGGTCGACGCGGATTGTTACGGAGACAATCCGACCTTGAAGATCCCGATGCTGAGGGAGAGCGTTGAAGGAGAGCCGCTCTTCGGTACGGTCAACATCTGTCGGCGCCTGGCGGAGCGTGCGGGAGAGCGCGACGGAGCACCGCCGAAGATCATTTGGCCCGAGACGCTGACGACCCACCTCAGTCGCAACGCCAGCGAACTCGTGTGGCATGCGATGGCGGCTCAAGTGCAGCTAGTGTTCGGTACCGGCATCGGAAGGCTCGACGCGGACAATATCTTCTTTCTAAAGGGTAAGCGTGGCTTCGAAGGCTCTCTCGCCTGGCTCGAAAGGCACCTGGACCGTGTGCTCGAGGAGCTCCCGCACGACCGCGTGACCAGCTTGTGCGAAGTGGCCTTGTTCTGTGTGCTGGATCACATTCAGTGGCGTAGGACACTCCCTCTTGATGATTGCCCTCGACTGCGCGCCTTCGCGCAGGAGTTCGCCAAGCGGGAGTCCGCTCGCGCGTCAGAGTATCAATTCGATGTTCCGCCCCCCTAGCTGAGGGCTAGCGGGCGGAACGCGGTGCTGAATCAGTTCGGGAAGGAGGCCTTTACCCTGGCCTTGGCCGAGAGATACGCGGCGTCTAGTGCCTCGAGCTCTTCGTGATCCATCAGCTCCTGGGCGTGGGGCATGAGCTCGTGCTCTTCCTCCTGCACGTGACGCTCGACCAGCTGCATCAGGAGAGCGAAGTCCTTCATCCAGTCCCGGGTCGCGAAGTCCGAGCGCTCGAGCGTTCCGAGCAGCGCATCCAGATCTTGGTGCGCCCGGGCCGCGCTGGCAGCAGGCTCCCGCGTCGCACCGTAGCGCGCCATGCGGCGATAGACGCTGTGTTCCTCCGCGTAACCATGGGCACGTAGCTCACGGGCGAGCTTGGGGAAGAGACTGATCCGTACGGCAACGTCCGCGCCGAGGATCTGCTTCATCAGGCCATCCATCTCCCCGTGCTCATGCTTGAGGCGTCGGAAGACTGCAGGCTCTGCCTTGAGGCGACTCTCGGCGCCCTTGATGGCACCTTCCGCCTCTGCCAGCTTTTCACGGGTCGACATTTCGTATCCCTTGCTGAAGGGTGTATTGGTGTTTGCCATGTGAAAATGTGTTGCAACCAGTGGGCCAGCTCGGGTGACGCGCGGAGCCCTTGAAGCGACGCAGGACCACGGCCGAGGCGTGTGGATGTGCCTCGATTGCCCACCGGCTTGGCCACGTTGTGGCGAGACAGCACGCAACAGCGACTGTTCACGCTGCTCCTCCCCCTCACCCCCAAACCCGCCTGGAATCAAAGCTCTGATCGCCGTCGCGGGCACCAATCAGAAACGCTTCCTATCTTTCAGCAGCCCTTCGGGAGTACCCTTCGGCTTCGAAGGGAACGGGTGAGAGCCATGAAGCGTGAGGGCGACCAACTCGTTGGACCCTGGGGTGAGCAGTGCCGCGCGAGCGAGCGGGGGCGGCAGAGGAGCTACCGACTCAGTCATTGACTGCCGCGCGTGCCGGCTCGGCAGACGGCGAGAGCATCGGGGCTGACGTGCCCGCGTGCGTCGACTGCGGCTGTTGTTGTTTCTCCAAGGCAGCGGAGTTCGTCAAAGTCACGGGCTACGACTACTCGCGCCTCGGCGATCGTGGACACTCCCTGGTGGTCTGGCGCGGAAACCGAGCGTTCATGCGCCTCACCGATGGTCACTGCGCCGCGCTGGTGATCGACGCGCGCAGCGGGCAGTTTCGCTGCAAGGTGTACGACAAGCGACCTGAAGTCTGTCGCGCCTTGGCTCGCGGCTCCGGGGAGTGCGCGGGCGAGCGCGAAGTGAAGGCCGAGCGCCCGCTGATCGCGCTGCGCCTCGCTCGAGACGCGTTGGCGCCAAGCTCAGACTGAGCGTGGCGCCGCGCGCGTTACCAGGGCTCTCGCGCCGGGCGGAGCTGGAGCGTTCAGGAAGTAAACTTGGTGAAGGCGCTCTCCAGGTCGTGCCACGCGTGGTTCAGCTCCTCCCGCAGGTCCTCCCACTTATCGCCGCGCTCTTCCTTCAGCGCGTCGTACTTGTGCTGGGCGGCTGCGTATTTCGCTTTGAGGTCAGCCACCGTCTCGCGGTAGCCAGCCGCGAGATCTTTCTCTGCGCTCTCCGCACTCTCCGCGAGGGAGTCTAGCTTCGTCCCCCAGAACGGATGGGCCGCTCCATCATTTCGACGGCATGCTGCATCAAAACCAATCGGCCACACCGACGCGATTCGACTCAGTTACAGGCTCAGCATGTAGTCGTACACGCCTGCCTCGCCTGCCTTCCAGATCGCGTGAGCGAGGCCCGGAATGCGGCACGTGGCGACCTCGGCGTTTGCGTCGCAACCGAGGAAGCGCTGACACGGGCCTGGGTCTCGTGGTTCCGTCTGGGTGCTGCAGCCCGCGCGTTGACGGAAGCCTTCCACCGTGGCGGCTTCGTCGGCGTGGCGTGTGGTGTCGTCCTCACCCATCACGCTCAGCACCATCACGCTGCCCTTGCACTGCTGGCTGGAGGCTGCGTGGTACGGGTCGCACACGCCAGCGCCATAGGAGAAGCAGCGCCCGGCGTTTGGCATGATCGCGCGTAGCTTATCCCCACGGAGACAGCCAAGGTGGAAGGCCATCTGCGCGCCGTTGCTGTGGCCCATGGCGAACACCCGATTCAGGTCGACGCAGTATTCATTCGCTAGCCTGTCCAGCACCTGATCGAAGAGCTGGACGCTATCGTCCAGGTTGAATGGCACGAAGTGGTTCGTGTCCCACTCGGGGGCGGTCCAGCCCTGGGGCGCGACCTCGATGGACGTGCCGCCGTGGGCCTCGCTGAAGTCGTCGAACTTGAACTGGTTGGTGTTCGCGGTGCCCCCCGCGCCGTGATAGGTGAACACCAGCGCGACGGGCTTCGTCTCGTCGTAGGCTTTGGGGACGAAGAGATCGTATCCGCGCGGCACTCCGCCGACGCTGCTGGTCTGTCCCGGGAGCTTGCCCGTCGGGGCGCCGGTCTTGCCGCAGCCAGCGCTGGGTCGCACAGCGAGACTCATGCCGCCGGTTCCACCGCCACCCGCTGTGCCAGCGCTGCCTCCGTCTCCCGCCGCGCCGGCGTTGCCCGCGCTCGCGCCGGTACCACCGTTCGCCGCGCCGCCAGTGGCACCTGCGCCTCCCGTTGCTCCAGCGTTTCCGCTAGCAGCAGCGCCCCCAGCGCCGCCGTTCGCGTTGCCGCCAGTCGCGTTCCCAGCGCTGCCACCCTGGGCGCTCCCAGCGCTGCCTCCGCTGCCGCCTACGTCCCCAGACCCTGAGTCGCTGCTACTGCAGCCAAGCATCAACAAGCCAACGAGCAAGCAGCAGGGGAGGCGCATGGGTTGATGGTAGCCCCCACACTCCACGTCGCCAAACGCGGCAGTCCGCGTTCCATGGGTATCGCCAGAAGAGCGCCGGAGCGTGGTCGTTTTCTGCCTCCCCGGCGGTGTTGCGCGGCTGATTTGCTAGAGCGCCAGCGCGAGCACCGCGACCAGTACGCCGACCACGCCGAGCATGACCAGCGCAACGGTCACGTGGTGCCGCCTCGCCGTGGCCTCAGCCCGCTGGCGCTCGCTTATTTCCTCGTGGATCTGGTCCAGGGTCCTCGGCCGCTCGGGCACGCGGATGCCGAGTGCGTCCAGCTGCTTCGCGACCTTGACGGCGCCGGCGGAGGCGATCTCGTTGACCGCCTTGCAGTAGGGACAGGTGACACGCACCTGGTTCCCCTCGGGGGTGAGCGGCCCGCCGCACGAAGTACAACTGATGCCCTGAACCGGCGCGCTGGTCA
The DNA here is from genome assembly GCA_041389805.1 of Polyangiaceae bacterium. Taxonomy (GTDB): domain Bacteria; phylum Myxococcota_A; class Polyangia; order Polyangiales; family Polyangiaceae; genus JAHBVY01. The sequence continues at coordinate 37,679 of JAWKRD010000010.1, forward strand.
TGGCGCAGTCTATTCGGGGCCAAGTTGCCGAGGAAGGGGCTGTGCGAGGGGCGTCGCGTTTCCGTCCGTGATACGGATCGCGGATGTCCACGGGGGACAAGGGGCAAGGACCGCAGCGCAAGCAACCGCTGTATCGCAAGGTCAACACCAGGGCGCGCGGCGTGCACCACGGCTTCGGCGGAGACTTCCGCGAGCAACGAGCCAAGACGAAGAGCAGCGACGCCCGTCGCGGTTCGATGGGTGGGAGCGCACGCCGTGGCCTCGACTACACTCCACTGTTTCGTTTCTTGCTCTCCAAAGTCGGAGGCGAGTGGGAAGGAATTTTCCGCGAGGCTAAGTCTCGACTCGATCGGAGTGAACCGATCTTCTGGCTCGTGGCGCTCGAGGAGTCCGCGCGTGAACCGTATGTGTGTGTGGGCGAGTCCAGCTACTTCAGCGGTTTGTTCGTTGACGAGCAAGGCTTGCTCCAGCGCGTGGATCCGTCGCTCGGCCCCGAAAGCCTCGAGCCGTCCTGTGCCTGCTGCACCCATACGTTCAACGGCGTGCCTTTCACGCGGAGATACACACCCAGGGACAAGTAAGCGAGGCTCCGGCGCCATTCCCTTGCTCCGGAGGGTACGAGACATACCCTTGCGCGATGCCATCCAAGCTCTCAGCGAAACCGCTTCTCCCTCATTTGCTGTTCGCGGTGTACGCAGCAGCATCAGTCTGCGGGTGCGCCAGATCAGGCTCGGACGGGGGTGAGGGAGCGACGCCGCGCATCAGCTTTGGCAGCGCGATGTCAGACGTCGCGCGGCGCTTCGAGATCTTGGGGCGCGCGGCCTCTGCAGGGCGCTATGAGCTCGCGGACTACGAGCTGGGAGAACTCGAAGAAATCTTCACGGAAACGCTCCCCGGCGCCTCGCCACCGAAGGAAGGTCACCCGGAGGTGCTGCCGGGCCTGGTGAGCGACTTCTCGAAAAACACCATCCCCGCGCTGCGAACAGGCATCGCGACTCACGACCAGTCCAAGTTCGAAGCGGCGTTTGCCCAGGCAGCGAGCGCCTGCAACTCCTGTCATCAGGCTTCAGGCCATCAGTTCATCGAAGTGCCGCTCAAGCCTGGACTGGCTATCCCGAACACGGATCCGATTGCGGGGAAATGATCCGCCTCCTGTAAGCCGGGCATTCGTTCAACGTTCCTCCGCTAACTCTGCCGCGAAACTCCCCTCTTCGGGTCACCGATGCTGGGTGTGCCAAGGGTTCGCAGCCGGTCTCTTATTGGGTTGGAGGGTGTGATGTCGAAGCGACTGTTGGTCTCACTTGTCTTGTTGATCTCGGTTTCGGGGCTTGCGCTTGGCTGTGCCAGCGGTGGTTCCGGCGGTGCTGGCGGCGCCTGTACCGGTGGGGGGAGCAACTGTCATGCCGGTCCGGGTGGCAACGGTGGCCCGGGTGGTACCGTGACGGTGGCCCCGACCACGAGCGCGGAGCTGCACCCATGAAGCGCTTGGTGCGTTACGCGCTTGCAGCGTTGCTGAGCGCGGTGCTGTTCCCCGGCTGCTATGGTGGTCAAGGCGGTAGCGGTGGCGCGTGTACCGGCGACGGCGACGACTGCCACGCGGGTAGCGGTGGTCCGGGCGGGCCTGCGGTACAGGTCGTTAGCGTCCAGTTCGGCTCGCGTTGCTGCAACGACGCGGAAGTACCCGTGTGTTACGCGAACGGACCCATGGGCGGTGGTTGCGGGTGCATGACACCATTTGGCGTTGGCTACGGTCACGTCTGCTAGCTTAGGAAGCTGCACTCCAATCCATTACCTCCGATGTAATGGATTGGGGTCGTAACGACGTGCTACCACGCCAGTTGCCATGAAATCCGAGCTGGCGCTCAGCGCGTTGGACGCCGTGCAGGTCCCGATCAATTGGTTCCCTGTGGATCAAGACTCGCGGGCTTGTATGCTGTTGCTACCAGCGCTGGGGATCCGCGCGAGTTTGTACGACAAGTTCGCCGCGGGCCTAGCAGCGCATGGGGTCGCCACGTGCGTGATGGAGCAGCGTGGGCATGGTCGCAGCGCCCTGAAGCCGAAGCGGGGTGACGACTTCGGGCTAGACGATATCCTGGAGTTGGATATCCCGCCTGCGCTCGACTGGCTCGCTGAGCAATGTCCTGGGGTGCCGTTGGTGCTCGCGGGGCATAGCCTGGGTGGCCACCTCGCGACGATCGCGTCTGGCGTGCACCTGGAGCGCCTATCCGCCGTGCTGCACCTGGCTTGCGCGTTTCCGTATTTTCGGGATTATCGACTGAAGAGTCGCGCCCGTGTGCGTCTGCTCATCTCACTGATGCCTGCAGTAACGCGGATGCTTGGGTACTATCCGGGCAAGCGCTTTGGCTTTGGTGGTGATGAAGCGCGCACGCTGATGCGTCAATGGAGCACTTGGGCGCGCACAGGCAAGTTCGATACTGGGCGGGTGCGTAACCCCGAGGAAATGACGGCCCGCTTCACGGGCCCAGTGCTCTCTCTCGCCTTCGAGCGCGATGACCTGGTGTCCGAAGCCGCGCTCCGTCGCGCCGTGAGTGCGTTCAAGGCAGCTCAGGTCGAGCAGCGCGTGCTGGGCTCAGCGGAACAAGGCAAGTACCTGGGTCACGCCGGGTGGGCAAAGCGGCCTGATGGCGTGGTTCAGGTGGTGAGCGAGTGGATTGGTCGCGAACTAGCGTGACGGCGCAGACGTTGTAGACCACGCATCTCACGCGTTCAGTCGTCAGTCGAGAACGCCACTGCGTGAATCCGATCCTGAATCGCGTTCGAGTTCGAGGGTCGGCATCGCGGGGAGGTTCGTGGCGACCCTGAGTATCAGGAGTCCAATGCGCTACTCTCGTTTGGGCTGGATCGCGTCCCTGCTGTGCTTGGTTGGCTGCGCCGTGGACGCGCAAGAGGGTGAGTCGCTAGGCACCTCCGAGGAGCCGGTGGTGTCGGGGAATGAAGGCGCCGACGCCGAGTTCTGGGGCCAGGTCGAGGTGCACTACATTGGCAACTCGCCAAATGGTCACGCGTACTCGCTATGCTCCGGCACGCTCCTGCGCAACGACGTCGTGCTCACGGCGCGCCACTGCGTCACCAACACACGGGGCTCGATCGGCGGCCCCATCGAGACTGACCTCAGCAAGTTCCAGCTCTTCATGGGCGACCAGACAACGGGCGTCGTGGATATTGTCGACGTGCGCGCCGAGCCTGGAGGATGGTCTGACACCGACAGCGTGCTGCTGATCGCGGATCGCTTCTTCGAGCGCGCAGGCAGCCGATCCGGCCATCGCATGTCAGCAACACGGCAGCCGCTCCCGTCGTTCCTCGGGCGCTCCGTGCTGTGTTTTGGCTATGGCTCAGGGGTCTACCCGGCCAGCTTCGAGTCCGCTGGCGTGCTCCGCTACGCGAACTTGCCGGTCAACGCTGCCACGGACCAGTTGCTCTCCGTGGGAACCAACGGGTCTGGGCAGTTCCTCACCAGCGGAGATAGCGGCGGAAGCTGCTTCACCGGAACCTCCGAAGGCATCGTGCTGCTTGGAGTGAATAGCGTTGGTTCCGGGTCGACGTGGCTGACCGGTGCACCCGGTTTCCGTGAGGTATCGGAGCGCGAGTACGCCGGCGGCGAAGTACACGTGACGAGCGGCGCGAACACGTCATTCAACGTCACCGTGCTGGATGACCCGGCGCTGAACGACAATCCGTCCGCACTCCTGATCGCGAGCCAGGGACAGTCGCCGAGCGGAGTTCGAAACCCTCACCCCATTGGCGTGTACTACTACGGGGGTCGCTGGCGGATCTTCAATCAGGATCGCGCCCCGATGCCTGGTGGTGCGGTGTTTCACTACTCTGCGGGTGGAGGCTTCATCCACTACGTTCAGGCTGGCAACCTCGTTGGCAGCGCGACTCGGCTCGATCACCCGGAGCTGAACGGAAACCCTGCGGCGAGCTTCGTGTTCACCCTGAACTGGACCGCGAGGGACACCTATTTCACGCGTCCTCTGAGCACTCGCTACGACTCCACGAGCCAGCGCTGGGAGATCTACGATGTAGACGGCGGCGCGTTGCCCAGTTGGCTGGCGATGAACGTGCGCATCGAGCGATCCATGCGTGTCGTGGGTACACGGGTTGGATCATCGGCGATCCTCACGGATGCGAACTTGAACGGGAACTCCGACGTCGTTCCGTTCGTGACGCCTCGGCGTGGAACTTGGGGCAGCGTTCGTGTCCCAGTGGCGACCGCATACAACGCCTCGCTGCAACGCTGGGTGGTGTATACCCAGGACGGCTCGGCGATGCCACCAAGCCCGACGTTCAACGTGCTGGTGCGCCCCTGATAGGGCAGGATCAGATCGGGGCCGTTGCCGAGGCGGCGTTCGCCGCAGCGAAGCTCACGGGCTCCCACGACGCCCTGCCCAAGCCCACACCAGCAGACCACTCATGGTTAGCCACCCGAGCGGCTCGCCTGAACTAGGAGCTCCCCGACGTTCTGGAAGCCGACAGGCGCACGAACCGTGAGCGGCCGAGGTCCTCGCTTGGTCACCGTCGGCGGAGTTGGACTTACCGCCAGCACCAGCGCCTCCGCCATTGCCGTGTGGCCCGACCTCACCCCCGCCAAAACTTCCGGCCAGGCGAATGGACTGGTAACGCTCAGGCACGTTCCACCCCTGGGCGTCGCTCCACGTGGGGCCTGCCAGTTCCCAGCCAAAGCCGCCGCCTTCGTAGGGCCAGCAGACGAAGCCGCGATTGGTGCGCCCACAAATATCCGCGCGGTTATCTCCGTTGATGTCGCCGAAGCGCAGCGTGCGGTAGCTATCGGGGTTCTCCCAGCCGTCACTCGCAGGCAGCTTGGGGCCCAGCACCTGGCGATCGAAGCCGCCGTCGGTCGCGAGCCAGCAGTCCATGCCGGTTGCGCTGGCGACGCAGAAGTCGCTCTTTCCGTCGCCGTCCAGGTCCGCCATGCGGATCGACGCCAGCGCGGAGCGTGACTGCATGCCTGGGGCAGGCAACGCGGGGCCGTCCAGGCGCTTGCTGAAGGCGGTGCCGTCGAACAGGTAGCAACGGAGCGCCTCGGACTCCCGAGCGCACAAGTCGGCGCGACCGTCACCGTTCACATCGGCCAGGCGAATCGTGCTCCAGCTGTGCCAGTCGCTCCAGCCCGCTTCGTCGCTCCAGTCGGGCCCAGCGATGCGCTCGACGAAGCCAGCGTCGCTCGCGAGCCAGCAGGACATGCCTTGAGACTCTCGGGCGCATACATCGCTCTTGCCGTCGCCGTTGACGTCACCGAGGCGCAGCGTGCCATAGCGATTCACGTCGTCGAAGCCGGCGGCGTCGCTCAGTGCCGCGAGGATACGCGCGTCGCCGAAGCTGTCACCCAGGCTCGGGTAGCAGGCCAAGCCGTCTTTGCCCCGGGCGCACAGGTCCGCCTTGCCGTCGCCGTTGATGTCCGCCAGGCGAATCGCGCTGAAATAGCGCGTCTCCCCCCAGCCGTCGGCGTCGCTCAGGTTCGGCCCCAGTATGGAGTCTCCAGGGCCAGACTCCGTGCCCTTCCAGCAGCGCACGCCGCTCGGCAGCCGCACGCACACGTCGGCGCGCCCGTCACCGGTGATGTCGCCCATGCGCAAGGTGGAGAAGACCCCCGGCGCTGCCAGGTCCGCGTCGTGGAGCGTGACGTCGGGCGTTGGCTTGAAGCCGTTTCCGTAGGAAATCGAACACGTGATGCCGGAGTCGCTCAGCGCGCACACGTCGGCGCCGCCGTCGCCGTTCAGGTCGCTGTGAGTGCCGCTGTCGAACAGCGCGGCTTGCCAGGCTTCTTCCAGTTCGCAGACCTGGTCTTCGTCGACTTCACCGTCGCAGTCGTTGTCCTTCTCGTCACACGCTTCGAACTGCGGCTTCACGCCACCTTCGCAGCTGCCCCAGTCGCCGCCGCCGCAGGTTTGTACGCCTCTTCGGCACTCACCCACGTCGCTCCCGCACTCGCGCTCGAGGTTCTCGTCGACCTGACCGTCGCAGTCGTTGTCGACGCCGTCGCAGGTTTCCGCGGGGCCTTTGCAAGCGCCCCAGTTCTCCCACTTGCAGTTGCTGCCGCAGGTGCGCGTGTGAGCGCCGCAGCCGCCGCAGTCTTCGGTTTGGGTTTGCCCGCTGCTGCAGTCGCACAGCGTGCCCTTGCGCACCACGTAGCCGCTGTTGAACTTGGACGCGCTGTATGTGATGGTGCGCACGCCGGGCGCGCAGCCCGAGCAGCAGTTCTCTTCAGTCACGGTAACCTGTGAGCCGCCGCTCGCCGGCGACGTCACCCAGGCGACGTGGCCATACGTGCCCAGGGTGCTGGTCGCGATGGCGCCCGTCACCGGGTAGTTCACGATGTCGAAGCGCGGATCGAGCGCTGCGTGGGACGCCCAGGTGTTGGCGTTGCCCCAGTTGACGAGTGACAGGTTCCAGTTGCGGCACACCATCTCCCACGCCCACCAGGTGCAGTTGCCGCCGTTGTCGCAACACGGATAGATGTTGGTAGAATTTCCGCACGTGTTTTGGTGAGACTGGCCACCACAGCTGAATGCAGCGTGTGCTTGGGGGGTGAGGGTAAGCAACGCGAGGCCCAGGGCGAAGGCGTACAATCGCTTCAGCGGGCTCATGGCTGTGCCTCCGTGGCTGCACTGGTTCCCGAGGCTAGCGGCGCAAAGCTCTCCACGACGTGATCAAACAGCTTTTTTGCTGGGGGATTCGCGACGGGGTCGATGCACGTGATGCTGTAGACGTGATCTCGAGTCGCGAACAGCGTGAGCTCCTGGGAAGCAGCCTGCTCCGACGCGGGCTCATCGAGTACAACCGCAGGGAAATGTTGTGGGGTCACCCGTGTCTGACGGAGTGAGCTCTTTTCGCTGATGAAGCCCGACATGTGGAGCTGAAACCAGTCCTGCACCTCCAGGTGCTTCGGGTTGTCCCAGACGTGAATCATCACCTGGATGTTCTGATCGTCGATCAGCATCAGCTCGTGGCGGAACTTCTGTGCTGGCAGCGTCGGATCGAAGCTCTCCACCTTGAGGGTGAGCCCTTCAGGCATGCTGAAGCGCACCGCTGGTGCTTCCAGCTGGCGTAGTTTGTATCCCGGAGGAACAGCCGCCTGGAGCGCTTCGTCACTGGTCGCGCTCGAGCGCTGTTCGAGGTTGCCTTCACTACAACCCGCGACTACCAGAGAACTACACAGTAGCATCCCCGCTGTCGCGACTCGCCATTGCCATACAGTAAAGCCGCTCACAGCCCTGGTTTATCAGAGCTTTTGAGCCTGATCAGGCGTGTCGCGCAGGTACTGCCAACATGTCAGGGCTGCACAAGCAGTGCACTTCACAGACTGTGCAAGACTGCACTGCTCGTTGTGCAAGCGGGTCACTGCGGAAGCTGGTTACTGCGCAACTGTGCGAAGCCTGACGCCGCTCAGGGAGTCTGTTGTTCCCAGAAGCTGATAGTTGGACCGGCGATGGGGTGATTACAGTGGGTGGCTCCTTGATGGATCTGCTCTTGAACGCTGAACCCCAGGCTCTGAAACTTGAGGTAGCCGGTGTGTGAAGGGCCGGCGAGAAAATCGTCGCTCCCGTAGTTGTAGAGGATCGAGATCTTGTCGCGCGTAGCCAGGTCCATTCGCGGATCCCAGCTCCAGCAACCACCCACGTTGATGCCGCCGCCCGCGCACACGTCGTCTCCGCCACAGTTTGCGACGAATACACCCGGCACGCGCTGGCCGACGTGAGCGATGAAGGTCGAGGACATCATCCAGGAGCCTCCGGAGATCCCCCAATAGTAGGTCAACTCGGGGGAGGCTCCGTAGGTGTCGATGAACGTCTCCAGCATGGTTGCGATGGCCTCGCCCTCGGGAGTCCACGCGGCGCCATAAGCCGGGCTGGTGTCGCCGTCGTAGTGGGTGCGAGCGAGCGGACCCAGCACGAGGATGTCCCGAGCTTGCGCCCAGTCCAAGATGTCAGGGTCGAAGGCCCAGTCACTGTACCAGCCGTTTGCCGTGTCCCCGTGCAGGTGTACTGCCAGGTGCGTTGCGCGTTTCCCCAGGGCAAGTGGGAAGAACTTGACGCTCAGGCCATCGACGACCGACTCGCAGGCGGCGTAGCTCCTGCCGGCGTTGGTGTAGGTGTAGGCGCGATCGCAGGGGAGCTCGCCCGGTGCGCCGCCGCCGGCGCCGGCCGCGCCCGCGCTTGCACCGGAACCAGCGCTGCCCGAGTCGCCACCCGCCCCGCCGGCACTTGCGCCGCCGCTGGGACTGCCACCAGTTGAGCCACCTGCGTCGCCTCCACCGCCCGCGCTTGCACTGCTGCCACCGATGCCCTGACTCGACCCTCCCGTACTTTGGCTCCCACCGCCGCTCCGAGCGGAGCACGCCAAGCACGAAGCAAGCAGGAGCAGGTTGCCGAACCGAAACGCGTTCAAGACAAGGCGAGCTGTATGCATCAACGACTCCTGCGAAGGACGAGCACTCAGGCGCGAATGAGGGGAAGGCGCACCAACCAAGGCGAATGAGCCAATGCGAGCGAGGGTGTGAGGGGTTGGAGCGTGCCTCCAAACGTAGCATTCGGCCAAGCGCTCGCTAGCGGCGATCTCGGCACTTCGTCGGGAGAAACCGCAGTTCTCTCCTAGCCAAACGCTTCGTTGGTGAGTGCGTGATTGAGACTAGACATCTAGCTGTACGGAAATGCCCATGGGGCGCTGACTCGATTGAGTGCGTGCTCTCGTGTGGGAGATGTGCGACCCATTGGATTGAAGATGACTTCGACTCTAAAGCTTGGTTTCGCGCTCAGTATCCTGTCGCTGACTGGTTGCAACTCTCTGATCGGTGACGGCGCGACGAGCTCGGCCAGCGCCGGCGGAGCCGGAGGCAGCTCCGGCATGAGCGGCAGTGCTGGTGTGGGCGGCAGCTCCGGCATGGGCGGCAGTGCTGGTGTCAGCGGCAGTGGCGGCAACACCGCGAGCGGTGGCACTGGCGCGGCTAGCAGCGGTGGCGCGGCAGGCAGCGCGGGCGCTGGCGGCAGCGGTGGCGCCCAGCCCACCGGACCGATCCCGCGTATTTTCTACACGGATATTACTCACGCGCCGGTCAGCGGTGGGCCCGATGTCGGCGGCGCGCTCGTCACCATCTACGGTCTAGACCTGGGCGCGACGCAAGGCCGTGTGACGTTCGAGGGCAGCGACCTGACCGTGAAGAGCTGGGGCACTGCGGCCTATCGCGGCATGCGTAAGGTTGTCGCGCAGATCCCGGCGGGAACTTCCGCGATGGCGGGGCAGCTGGAGGTCATCAGCTCCGGGAACCAGGTGAGCAATCAGCTCCAGCTGGTGACCACTCAGCGCAAGATCCTGTACGTCAGCCCCTCTGGCACTGGCGATGGGAGTTTCGGGACCCCTACCAGCCTATCGGGCTTGAAGGCGCTCTATTCTCCCGGTGATCTGGTTTATCTGCGGGCAGGCAACTACGACCAAGACATCCCGAACTGTTCGAACGGTGACAATTGCGCGTGGAGTGTCGATCTCACGTCGACGTCGACCAGCGCCAACCCGGTCCAGATTGTCGGTTTCCCCGGGGAAGAAGTCATCTTTCACAACGCGGCGGATGCCCTCGTCGTGCGTCAGAGCTTCCTGCGGCTGGCGAACTTGAAGCTACACGTAGGCACCGGCACCGCGCTGGTGATGATCGACGCCAAGAAGGTCGCGCTGGTTGGTAGCGAGCTGTGGGCTGATATGGGCTACGTGACCGCCATCGGTAGCACCGGTGGCGAGAGCGGCTACGAAGTGACCGGAAACTACATCCACAACTTCTACTCTGGGACGCTGAACTTCAGCCCTGTCAGCAGCCGCACTGTGCGCTTCAATCAGTTCGAGCAGATCGAGCGCGTGCTCGAGGTCGACCTGACGTTGAACGAGCAAATCGACGACTACGGCAACTCAGCGACCACCATCGGCATCTACGCCTGGTTGCTCGGCTGCGGGGCCAACGACGCCTGCTCCACGCCTCCCGGCGCGCCGACCGTGAACGCCTTCAACAACACGATCGGTTCCGCGCGGTATTTCGCCTTCCAGTACGGCGCCAATAGCACCCAGCCCAGCGTGAGCTTGCTCCACAACACCGTGACGGACGCCCAGTGCGGCGTTGGCTCGAGCGATCCAGCGATCGCCGTGGACGCGACGCTTCAAGGCAACGTCGTCAGCTCCACGCAAGTCACCTGCACCGACGACACCGCCCTCACGACGAACGTGGTGGCCTTCGATGGCCTGAAGAACCACTGGGGCAGCGCCACGGCGCCTGACGCAGATCCAACCGGAGTGACTGGCGCGCTCAGCCTGGACGCGGACTCCAGGCCCAGCGCCTCCAGCAGCGTGTGCGGCGGGATCGCGCGCGGCACCGCGCCCCTGGACGTCGACGCGCTCGGCGTTTCGCGCAAGGATCCCACAGCCTTTGGCGCCTACGAGTGCCCATGAACTCGACCCGCCCTGCTGCTGGCTGATGTCCGGGCAGAGTCGTGGCAAACTAGGTATGTGAAGCGCTTCCGTGCAGTTCCGTTGAGTATCGGGATCTCACTCCTGGCCAGTCAGGCCGCGGCTCAGAGCACACTCGCGCCCACAGAGCATTCAGCCCCGCCGCGCCCCGCGCTGTGGGGCGGCGTGTTCGCGCTGGGCGCCGGCTACGGCGTCGCTGGTGGCTTGGCTTACAAACATCGAGACGAGTCAGAGACCCATTGGCTGTGGCTGCCGGTAGCCGGTCCTTTCGTCGCCCTCGGGTTGCGATCCGAAGCAGATAACGGCTGCGTCGGTGGCGGGGCTGACGGTGGCTATGGGACGCGCGACGAATACTGCAAGGACCGGAGCCTCGACTGGGCGCTGGTCTTCGATGGTGCGATCCAGACCCTGGGGGCCGGACTCATCGTCTCGAGCTTCGTCTTCGAAGGCAACTCCCAGGTTGGGGTTGGCTTCAATCGAAACGGTCCGGTCGCCGTTGGGCAATTTTGATGCCTCCCGGAAATGAAGCGCGGACTACCAGTTCGACAGGCCGACGCCCGCCAGGGGGATGAGCGTCGACGTCGAGCCTGCGTCGCCGGTCATCGCGAACACGTCGAGGCCGACGAACACGCTGGGCACGATGCCGGCGAACGACGCCATCTCTAGATCGCCGAAGAGTCGATTGTTGGCTTCGATCAGCTTGAAGCTCTCCGGCGTGGGCGCGGCTGCCAGGTCGTCGGTGTTGACCGCGAACTGGGTGCGTGTGACGGACGCGTAGCTCAGCTCCGAGCGCAGGCGCAGGCTCACGGTGCCAGGCATCAGCGCGTAGTCTGCGCCGACGCGTCCCAGGAAGCGGGCAGAACCCGAGGTGCTGGCTTCGATGCCGGAGTCTGAAGAGGCGGAGTAGCTCTCGTTCTGAAAGCCGACGCCCACGGCGCCGAGCAACGCAAACATCGGGTCCACCTGGCGCTCGACGCCCAGCAACGCGGACAGTCGACTCATGCCGGAGAACTCGCTCAGCAGATCGCCGGCGTTCGGGTCGATGGGAATGTACACCGTGGCGTACGAGGCGTACTTCAGCTCACCCTGAAGCGAGAGTTGAGTCGGCGCGTGTGGCTCGCTCAAAGCCCATTCGCCGTCGATGCCAAACGAGTTGCGCGACGTGGAGTTGAACGCTTGATCCGAGCTCGTGGCGTAGGACGCAAAGGCGAGCTCCGCCGCGATCCCCCACGTTTCCTTGTGGTAACCAACCTCTCCCCCACCAACGAGCTTGAAGTCGTCGCTGGCGAGCTTCGGTACGCCAATCTCACCGCTATAGTCCCACGGTGACTGCGTACTCCCCTTCGGGCTAGTTTGGGGGTGAGGAGCGGCGTCCGGCGCATCATGCGCTGCGACCGCATCGGGGGCGGGCTCCTCCGCGGCGCTGGCTGCGGCGCTGACGAGACCAGAGCAAAGGCCCACAGCACAGGCGCCGAGGCGCGGCAGGGACCAAAGGATTAGGCGAATTGAAGCGTGCGACATGTAGGAACTCCGAGGCCCGCAAAAGCTCGAGCCTTTGCACCGGGATGGAGTTCCCCAGGGGTTGTCGCAGAAAATGTTGAAGGAAATTCCAGCAGGGACCGGAACGGCTGCGAAGCTGATGCAGCCGCCCGTCCCTGATGGTCAGCGCCCAACCGAACGGCGGATCAGAAGTTCTGGATGACCTGAACGCCGGACGCCGCGCCAGCAGCGCCTGGGCACTTGTAGGCGGTGCCGGTGATCGTGACCGAGGTGGTGGTCCCATCGCCGCTACCCATCTGGGGAGGATCGGTGCGGACGTGGGTGCCGCCGAGCTCCGCCGTCTTGTTGCGGATGTCGTTCATCGCGTACTCGATGAGATCTTCGTTGCTGACCATGCTGCCACCGAAGGTACCGCCGCCCTTACCGGTGACGAGGCCGACGTTCTTGCAGGTCTCCGGGAGCGGGTCGCGGGTCGGGGCGACCTTGGCGCCCTCGGCGGTGAGGCTAGCGGTTGAACAACCCCCGAGGGCGAGGGCTGCGACTGAGAGGACGAGTGCGAGTTGTGTGCGCATGATCGGCAGGTAGCCTAGGGGTCCCAGGTCGTCAAAGCCAAATTGACGCTTCCGCGCGGTTAATTTCTTCCCTCCATTCCCACCGGGAATCCGAGCGGATTTCGTGCGAATGGAAGCGCTGGATTTTGGCTCTGGCGTTGAACCTGAGCGCCGTGAACGCAGCGCGAAGGGGAGAATTTGGCGCTATTTTCGTTGTGGAGTTCGCGTGTGACAGGCCCGTTTCCGGGCGTTTCATGCGCGCTGTAGCGGGGGCGGCCGGCGCCGAAACTGCGGGTTTCAGTACGCATTACTGGGTAGTGGAGTGCGAACTTTCGTCCTCGGTCGGTGAGTCAACCTGCGTTCACACCCTCCGCGAGCAACAGTTACCCGAGCGCTCACGCAGCTTGCACCATCTCACGCTTCCGTGGGGTTGCGAGCAGGCCATTCCGTGGGCGCAGGGTGACCGCAGGCATCAGGTCGATGTCCTGGTTCTTGGTGAGGTCGAGGTGGAATGCTTCGACCACCCGCGAGAGGATCACCACCGCCTCCAGCATCGCGAAGTTCAACCCAACGCACACCCGCGGGCCAGCGCCGAACGGAAAGAACGCATGGCGAGGATGCTTGGGCTCCTCCCAGCGTTCGGGATCAAAGTCCTTGGGACGCTCGAAGTATTGAGCGTCTCGCTGGGTGACCCACTGGGCGAAGTAGAGTTGTGTGCCCTTGGTGAGGTGGTAGCCGCCGATGTCCGCGTCGCGCACCAGCTCGCGGCCGATGCCCCACACCGGTGGGTAGAGACGCATGGCCTCATTCACCACATGCTCGTGGTACGGCAGCTCCCGGGTGGTGCGCACGATACCGGGCTGTGCGCGCGTTTCCTCGAGGAGCTTAGCCTCCACACGCGGGTGTTGCGCGATCAGCATGAGCGCCCAGGTGAGCGCGAGCGCCGTGGTCTCGTGTCCCGCAACCAGCAGCGTCAGAAGCTCATCGCGCAGCTCGCGGTCGTTGAAGCGTTCCGCGGGCTCCGCCCGCAGTAGCTCGCTCAAGAGGTCGTCGCCCTCGGGCAGCCTCCGTCGGTCGCGAATGATCTCCTCGAGGGCGCGGTCGAGTTGCTTCACGGCCTTCGCCGCGCGGCGGTTGGCGGCGACGGGGATCTGCGGTGGCACGGGCACCATGGAGGTCAGCATCTCCTCGAAGCGCCGCATCACCAAATCGAGTGGCCGCGCGATGTCATCGTAGTACTTGCTGACGTCCACTCCGAACAGCGCCTCCGCGACCACTCGCAGCGTGAGCTGGTTCATCTGTGCGTGGACGTCGATCTCCACGCCAGGTGTCCACTTCGAGACTAGCTCCTGCGTACGCCGATCCATGATGTCCGCGTAGATACGGATCTTGGTGTTGTGGAAGGCCGGCTGGAGCAGCTTGCGGTGACGCCTCCAGAACTCACCCTCGGACGTGACCAAGCCGTCGCCCAGCACGGAGCTGAGCCAGCGTGTATCAATCGACTTCCGTACGGATTCATGCTGTTTCGCGAGCACCTGATGAATCAGCTCGGGGTCGTTGATGCTGACGCCCTTGATGGGGCCAACTTGCAGCCGAGCGATGTTCCCATGCTCAGCGTGCAGGCGCGTGAGGAAGCCCAGCGGATCTTTGCTGAAGCCCGGCAAGTCGCCGAGCAGAGGCCAGCCGTTGGCGTGAGGTAGGTCGCGATACTTGAGCATGATCCATCACCTTTCATCCCAGCAGGGCCCGCTAGCGCGGCGCTGCACCATCCATGAACTGCCCCACGACGAACTCGGGGATCTCCTCGAGAGTCGGCCAAGCGCCGCCGGAGGCGACGTGTTGAAACAGGGCCAGCGTGTCGAGTCCGACCAGCGTCATCGCCAAGACTTGCGGCGGCCGAGCGTCGGTCACCTCACCGCGCAGGACGCCTTCTTCCAGCACCTGAGCAACGCGCATCACGAACGGCGCGGCTGCCGCCATCACCCGCGCGTGTGCTTCTGGATCCGGGTCCAGTGATTCCCGGAGGAACACTCGCGCGAACGCCGGGTGCTTCTCGAACCACGCGATGTCGGATGCGATCAGCGCCAGCAGCCGTTCTCGGGTGGTGCCTCGAGGGTCTTCATTCGCTTGCTCGACAGCGAGCCGACACGCCTCTTCGACCACGGCGAAGAACAGGTCTTCCTTGGAGTCGAAGTAGTTGTAGACGGTGCCCTTCGCGAGCCCTGCGGCGACACTGATGCGGTTGATGTTCGCGCCGGTCAGCCCGTGTTCGGCGAACTCGTCCGCTGCGGCGAACAGCAGCTTCTCCCGCGTCTGAGCCTGAGCTTCTTGAGTGATACGAGCCATTGCCCTGTAAAACGGCCTGATTAATATGACTGACCGCCCACCCATATTAGGGCTCCAGCATCCAGGGTCAAGCTCCTGGAGTGAAATGACAGAAACTGCCAATTGACAGTAACTGTCAAAATCGGACACTCCGGCCCATGGTTGGGCTCCGGGAGCAAAAGAAGCAGCAGACCGCCGAAGACCTCCAGCGCATCGCTCTCGAGCTGTTCTTCGAGCGTGGATTCGACGCCGTCACTGCGGAGGAGATCGCTGCGTGCGCCCAGGTGTCGCCTCGCACCTTCTACCGCTACTTCCCCGTCAAGGCCGCGCTCGTGTTTCCCCGACACGCCAGGCGGTTGCAAGCCTTTGCGCGCTACGTGACTTCACTCGAGGCGACTACTCCCTTCGATCTGGTGCGCGATGCGCTGCTCGCCGTCGCGGCTGACTATCAAAGCCGTGCGGAAATCGAGTGGAAGATCTGGGATCTGGTGCAGGCGTCGGACGCGCTCACGGCGTACGAGCTCCGACAGGACCACGAGTGGATCGCGGTGATCCAGGCGGCCCTGCAAGCTCCGGTCGGTACGGCTCCCGGCGACTCAGCATGCCCGGGGATGTCGGCGTTCGAGGCCCGAGTGATGGCGAACGCGATGATCGGTGTCGTCCGCGGCACACTCGGTGAGTGGTTCGACGGCAAGGGCGAAGCGGACCTCAAGCGCATGGGCGTCGCCGCCTTCAGCCTGCTGGAGCAAGGCATGAGCTCGCGATTTCCGAAGGAGAGCAAGCAATGAAGCACCTGGGTATCACGCTACTGACCTGCCTCTCCGTTCAAGGTCTCTATGGCTGCGGCAGTGATGAAGCCATAGCGCCAGCTGAGGTCACGCCGCTCAGCGACTATCAGCTGGCCCAGCCTGTCGAGCGCGTGATCGACGACAACGGCGCGCCGCATCTGTACGCCCAGAGCGACCTCGATCTGTTCTACGCCATGGGCTACCAGCAAGCGTCTGACCGCTTGTTTCAGATGGAGGTGAATCGTCGCTCCTCGATCGGCCGCCTCGCGGAAATGTTGGGCGAAGAGGGCCTCGAGACGGATCAGCAAGCGCGAGTGTTCGCGTTCGCGCGCTTTGGGGCGGAGTCCGTGGCGAAGATGCGCGCGGAGCGACCGCTAGAGCACAACTTCAGCGTCGCGTTCGTCGCTGGCGTGAACCGGCGTATCGACGAGATCCAGGCGGGCAAAGCGGAGGCGCCGCCGGAGCTAGCAGAGTACGGGGGCGCGTCCCTGCTCGAGCACTGGACGCCCGAAGACGTGCTTTCGATCGGCGTGCGCATCCAGTTCGGGTTCTCCAGCACCCTGAGCTTCGACATCCTGAACACGCTGCTCCACAAGTTGACGGACATTGGGGACGTGCTGCCAGTGTTTCAGCCGGGCGGGCAGACGTTCTACATGAACCCGGAGCTCAAGACGACGGCCGTGGTGCCTCCCGGAAGTGCGACGGCCGCGCCGCGTATCGGCGTCACACCTGAGGAACTTCGCAAGCTGCTGCGCGGTGTGGAGCGGTTGCAGACCCTCCACGGTGTCGGTGAAGGCTCCAACGGCTGGGTGGTGCGCGGTGATGCGACGGACACTGGGCGTCCATACTTTGCCAATGACTCCCACGCTTCGCTGCGCAGCCCAAACGCGATGCACCTCACCCACATCAACTCGAAGGACGCTGGCGGCAACTTCGACGCGATCGGCTTCTCCTTCGTGGGCGTGCCTGGAGTTCAAGTCGGCCACAACCGTCACGTAGCCTGGGGCGCGACGACGAACTTCGCGGACGCTCAAGACATCTGGTCGGTGCAGGTGAAGGACGGTGTAGCTAGCCTGGGTGGAGAAGACTTCGCGGTGGAGACGCGCACCGAACGAATTCAGGTGCGTCAGCCTGATGGAGCCTTCCGGGAGGAAACGCTGGAGGTGTCCGAGATCCCCGGCAAGGGTGTCTTCTTGCCCGACGCGGTGCTGCCGGTGCCGCGTGTCTTGTTCGCGAGCGGTCAGCTGCTGCTCGGCTGGCCTGGCTTCACCGGTACCACGGAGCTTGGCGGCTTCTTCGACTTCGATCGCGCGGAGAACCTGGACGAATTCGAGACCGCCGCGAAGGAGCAGCGCACCGGCATGCAGAACTGGATGGCGGCGAGCGCCGATGGGATCCGGCTGCGGGTGAACGGCCTGGTCCCGGATCGTGGACCCGTTGCAGACCGGCCGCGAGCCAACGAAGTCTTGGATGGCTCCGTGCCTCGTAACCTGTGGACCGGGGCTTACCTCGATGAAGACCACTTGCCGCACCTGGACGAAGCGCGGCCCTTCATCGTCACTGCCAACAACGACCCGTGGGGACACACGGCAGACAACGATCCGCTGAACGATGACTTCTACTATGGGAGCTTCTTCTCACCTGGTTTCCGTGCGGAGCGACTGACAGGCGAGCTGAATCAGCTGATCGGAGGCGCCGGAGTGACTCGCGAAGTGAATCAGTCGCTCCAGATGAATAGCTCCTCGAGCCTGGCCGATGGCTTGTTGCCCTTGCTCGACACGGCAGTGCAGGCGATCGACAGCGACTCCAGCCTGGCCGACTATCGCGGCGACACCAAGCTCAGCGCCGCGAACGAGTTGCTCAGAGCCTGGGATCACCGCATGCTGCGCGACTCGGAGGCTGCGGCGCTGTTCAGGGTGTGGCTGGCGGCGCTCGAGCGGCGCACCCTGGCTGACCCGATGGGCTTGCTGTTTGCCGGCATCGACGACGCGCAACCGGTGACGATGACCAAGTTCGCCTTCCTGGCGCACACGCTACACCTCGAGGGGCTGACGGGCGCGAACCAGAACGCGCAGCTGGTGGGCGCGCTGAAGGACGCGGTGGAGCACCTGGACGCGCTTCGCCAGGCATCGGGCGCCAGCAGCGTCACCTGGGGTGACATCCACCGCGCGTCGTTCAAGAGCGCAGATTTCAAGACGGAGCTCATACCGACGGATGGCGGCGACTCGAGCCCCAATGTGGCTCAGAGCCGTTGCCTCACGGATTCGGGGATCGCGGAGCAGTGCGTGTCCAGCGCCGGCGCGGTGTATCGCCTGGTGATTGGCTTCGATGACGACGGCACGCCGAACGCCACCTACAACTGGCCCGCTGGAGATCGCTTTGCGACGGAGAAGTGGGTGGAAGGCGACTTCGAGCCCTTGCACTTCAGGCGAGCCGAAGTCGACGCCGCAGCGGCAGAGCGCAACTCGATCGAGCCGTAGGCGAAGGGCGGCTCAGAAGGCGCTCAGCGCACCCGCCAGCTCGCCTTGAATCGCCACGCTCGACTTCACCGTGAGCGCCGGCGGAGTCACGGTCAGCAAGCGATACGGCGCGTGGGCGCGCTTGTAGCTGTCGAAGTCAGTCAGCGAGGGCAGTCGACGGTCGTAGCCCTCCTGGCTCGAGAGCAAGCGGAAGGCTTGGGGATAGCCGGCGGCGCCGAGCAAGTTGGCTTCGGAGCCGCCGAGCAGCTGCAGCGGGTGCGTGGTCTGAAAGCCGCTCGCCACGTTCGCGTTGACGCTGGCGCGGTAGTTGTAGACGAGGCCTCCCGCCCAGCTCGCGCTGGCGGGGACGCTGATGATCAGATCCTCTTCGTAGGTCGCGATGCAAACGAAGGCGTCCGGATTGGTGACGTTCAGTGTCAGCGTGCTGGGCGCGTTGCGGGAGTACGAGCGGTAGGCGACGACTTCTACGCCGGAGGTCTTGCTCGAGCTAAGTGTGGAGTCGCCCTGGTCATTGGTCTTCACGCTGCCGGGCGCCGCCGCGTAGCCGTCGAAGCCGAGGCGATCCGCCGCTTCACGACACGCGGCGAGCGCGGCCTCGTCCGTCGTCATGTTTTGCCGCGCGGTAATTGCCAGGTCACCGCTCGCCAGCGCGGCGATACCGCCGAGGGCCTCGCTGGACATAGCGCTGAGCTCTGCCACCACGCCAAGCTGGGTCGCTGCACCCGTGTCTGGATCGGCGCTGAACACTTCCGGCGTGCCGCCCTGTGCGCGCAGCAGATAGAGGGTGGAGCTGCCAGCGTCGAAGGTCGCGTCCCACACCCAGCTGGTCGCGGTGTCTCCACGTTCAGTGACGTTGCCAGAGCTGGGGTCGATGGCGAGGAGCTTGTAGTCGCTCGAGCGCAGGCTGAGCAGCACGTTGCTCCGCGAGTCCCACGCGAGCGGCTTGCCGTGGCCGATCTGTTCGGCGGCGATCAGCGTGGCTTCTCCGGAAGCCAGATCCAGGCTCAGCGCGCCTTGGTAGTTGGCGACGTAGAGTCGCTTGGTGCTGCTGTCATACACCAGGCCTTCCGCGCCAGAGTTCGTGCGCAGCGGCGTGAGCGCACCGCTCGTGGCGTTGACGCCGACGATGGCGTTACGACCGTTCACCTTCGCCACGCTGAGCAGGTCGACGCCGCTCAAGTCGGCGCGCACGCAGTACTCGCCTTGCCTGCTGAAGCCGGTGTCGCATTCGCTGCAGGTCGCGCCGGTGTACCCCACTTCGCACACACAGCTCGCACCTTGGCGGCCGCCGTCATCGAAGCAGAACTGCGGCTCAACGCAGGTGACGTCGGGGTGACCACAGGTCTGGTAGCAGGACCCGTCTCCGCGGCGTGCGTAGTTGTCCTCACATAGCTCGCAGCGTTCTCCCTGCGTGCCGATGGGGCATGCGCACAGCGCGTTGCCTGTCACATCGTCGCAGACGCGCGGCGCGTCACACTGGGGCGCTTCCGTGGGGTTATCACAGCCGACCTCGCAGGTGCCGTTCTCGTCGTTGTCTTGGTAGCCAGTGTCGCACTGGGCGCAGGTTGGGCCCGTGTGATTCTCCAGGCAATCGCAGCGGTCGGCTTTGCCCGTCTCCTGGACGCACACGCCAAAGGTGCCGCAGGGGTTTGCTGCCTCGCAGTCGACCTTCAGTGGCAAGCAAGCGCCGCCCACGTCTTCGTAGCCTGGCGCACACGTCTCGCAGTCGGCTCCGGTGTACGCGGCTTGGCACTCACACACCGGCTGCTTGCCGGACTCATCGCACACCTGGTGCGCGTTGCAGACTTCAGTGCCGCACGGCAATGCTTGATTGCCGCCGCCACCGCCGCCATCACTGCCGCAGGCGGCGAACACACAGGCGCCCACAATCACTCCCAACGTCACCCACCCACGCAGAGCCATTCCTAGAGGATACGCGAGCTGGCGGACGGACCTTCCGTCGCTTTAAGGTGCGCCCCTCAGCTTTAAGGTGCGCCCCTCACCCCCAAAACCCCTGGCGTCAGAGGTAGGAGCAGAAACGGGTGAACCAGCTGATCCCGTGGCTGCGCGGCACGTCGTTCAAGCCGTCGTACGAGGGGGTACTCCCCGAGGTTGTTACCGTGGATGGTGCGCTGACTCTCGCCTTGCATGCACCGCGGCGTCGAAGTGCATCGCTTCAACTTGCCCTGGGTGCTAGACGGCACTCCAGAGCCGTGACGCATTCCAGCGAGTCTCCGCTTTCGCCTCCTGGCGCCTTCCGCCAGGCCTTGCTCGCGGTGCCGCCGCTCGAGCGGGACGCGTGGCTCTCCCGCCTGTTTGGGCTCGAGCAGATCCCCGATGACGGTACATTGCCGCGGGGATGCGTGCCGTATCTGCCTGCGCCGGTGGATTCCGTGGTGCGCGCGGTGGACGAGCTCGGGATAACGACGGGCGACGTGGTGGTGGATGTCGGCAGTGGTGTGGGACGCGCCGCGGCGCTGTTTCAGCTGCTGAGTGAGGCAGAGGTGATTTGTCTCGAGCTTCAGCCTCAGCTAGTTCAAGCGTCCCGCGAACTGTTTTCACGCCTCGGCACGCAGCGCGTGAGCTTCGTGCTGGGCGACGCCGTAGAGCAGCTGCCGGCGCTCGAGCGTGGCAGTGTGTTCTTCCTGTACTGCCCGTTCAGCGGTGAGCGGCTCGAGCGCTTCCTCGCTGGGTTGCGTCCACTCGCCGAGAAACGCGAGCTGCGCCTGGCTTGTGTGGATCTCCCTTTGCCGGAGCTCCCCTGGCTCGAGGAGCTGCCCGGGGCTGGTTCGCTTCAGCTCTACCGTAGCCGCTGAGCATGCGAATTGCAGATTGGTGTGCATGCCCGACGCATGGACCAACAAGGATGAACGCCAGTATCAGCACATCAAAGACAGCGCGCAGGAGCGCGGAAAGTCTTCTGCGAAGGCGAAGGAAATCGCCGCGCGCACCGTGAACAAGCAGCGCAGGAGCGAGGGGCGGACCCCGAATCGCACCACCCAGGGCACGGGAAATCCCAGCACGTCCTTGGAGTCGCGTAGCAAGCGAGAGCTCTACAACCGCGCCAGGCAGCTCGAGATCGAGGGCCGAAGTCGGATGACCAAGGCCCAGCTCGTGCGCGCCATTCGCGACCGGCACTGACCGGGCAGCGCGCCTGAAACGTCACGCTGTGGCGAAAGCGGGGCGCTCACTTCGGATCTGCTGCGGCGGTGCAAGCGTGATATGCCCCGAGCGTGTCACGGGGAGTCATGGGGCTGAGCGCGTTGAGCTTGCTGCTCGCGGTGGCATGCTCCCGTGAGGAATCCCGCGTGGAAAAAATGGATCCGGCGTCGGCACGATCCGAAGCGTCAGTAGCGCCCACCCCACCTGCGACTGTCAGCTGCATCGGTGAAGCGAGCGCGGCGCACCACGTCGTGTACCTGCACGGCATGGACACCGAGCCTCCCAGCGATCAAGAGCAACACAATCGTGAAGTGCTCGCGGCCGTGGCCAAGGCGCGAGGGGTCCTCTTCGCGCTGCCACGGGCCAGCATGGCTTGCCCCACGCAGCCTGGCTCCGTGTGCTGGGGTTGGAAGTTCGACGACGCTGAAGCAACGGCCGCCACGGCTCGCATCCGCGCTGCAGCTGCCCAGTGCTTCGCCGGTAAGGCGTACGGCCTGCTCGGGTTCTCCAATGGCGGCTACTTGTTGAACAAGCTGCTCCGCAGCTGCCGGCTCAAGGCGACGCTACCAGACGCCGAGTGGACGATCAGCGTTGGTAGCGCAAAGTTCGAGGGTGAGCTGGAAGCGGAGCCAAAGTCCCTCGCGGGCTGTGGCAAGCTGCTCTTGGTGAGCGGCCGCGAGGACACCTACAACTTCGACCCCAAGCATCATCTGCTCGAGCTGCTAAAAGCCAAAGGTGCTGACGCGGAGCAGCTCGAGTTCGCGGGCGGCCATGTCCTCGAGGAAACAGCGTTGAAGCAGGCGCTGGAGCGAGTGGCAAAGCCTGAGTGAGCGCAAAGGACTTCATGACGTGACCTCTCATCCGGCTCTGATCCACATCGAGCGCCTTGCTGCAGGCGAGCCCCTTGACCCCGGCACGCGCGTTGCGCTGCATTTTCATCCGGATCTGCCGACGAGCATGGGTCAAGTGCTGGAGTGCATCGCGCGGGATCGCCGCTATCGCTCCCAGTTCGAGACGCGGGTCAGCAACGGCGGGCTAACTGCCTTCGAAGGCGGCGATCGCTTCAAGTGGGAGAGCCGCATCTTCGCCCAGTACTACGATCAGCGGCCCGCCTCGGAGCGACCGAAGTACGGCGCCCTGGAGCTCGGCGATGCATACGGCGCGTCTCCTCGTTTTGGCTCCTGCTTCTTTCGGGTTGGGGGTGAGGTGCTCTCGCGCTGCTCCTTCTGCTTCCCGGATAGCTACTACGAGCCGGCCCACTTCGGCACCGCGGCGCGCAACGGGTTGGCGGCATTGCTTGCGGCAGCGCCACCCGAGGACTTGCTGGACCGCTACGTCGAGGCCCATGTGCACGGTGAGCTGCGTATCCCTGAGGATATTGAGGCGCTGGTGCTCGACCCGAGCTATCGCGGGACCGACGTGGAGCGCTGGGCGCGCGAGCTCGGGTGCGCTATCGAGTGGCACCCGGGCTATGTCGTCGACCTCGAGGTATTGCGCGCCAACGCCGAGTATCGCGGCGCCGAGATCGTACGCGTGGCAGAGCAGGTTGCGCCTGACGGGTGCCTGACTCCAGCGATCGTCGGGGCCGCGCGGGCGGATGCCCGCTTCGAGGTACAGCAGCTGAAGCGTGTTTGGCACTGCCTGGCGCGCTTCGGTCGGGACTGGACGCTTGTACCGGGCGCATGACTGGAACCTGAGCGTCCCTGTAGGTTCGGCCGCGCGGCGCTGTTTCCCAGATTCACACTGAGTTGTTGGGGGAGGGCAACACCTCCACGCTGGTTGCGGCTGAGACGGGGCGGCCACGGGTGGGCCCCCGACGCGAGCTAGCGCGCCTCTCCCCCTAGAAAAGCCCTGGGTTCTTCGAAAACAACCGTGCGGAAACGTGCTGCGGCGACGCTGGTCCGCTTCCTGCTCTGGCGGGGGCATGAAGTGGCTTTTGAATCTCGTGTCGGTGGTGCTCGTGGTTGGAGCACCTGCGATTGCTTCCGCCCAGTGGCAGGAACCGGGTTCGGAGAGTGGCTGGGGTAGCCCGGCTCCAGGCGCGGGTTGGGGCGCGCCCAGCAACGGTTGGGGACAGCCTGGATCCGAGCGGGAGCTCGCGCCGACGGAGCCCGAGACCGAGCGGGTGTGGTACGGCTGGCAGACGCTGACGGCTGATGGCGCCACGGTGGCGCTGGGGGCCGCGACCGGAGGCGCGGGGCTCGTAGGCTATTTCTTCGCGGTTCCGGCGATCCACCTGGCCCACGGGCGTGGTGGCGCGGCGCTCGCGAGCCTTGGTTTCCGCACGGTGTTGCCGATTGCCTTCGCTTACGGAGCGGTCGCAATCGACGACGGCGACCATGGCTACGCAGCGCCGATCCTCGGCGCTGCGCTTGGTGTCGGCACAGCGATCGCTCTCGACGCCGCGTGGCTGGCGCGTGAGACGCGACCACGCAGCGAGCCTCCAAGGGCGGCTTCCGCTCCAATGCTGCAAGTCAGCCAACACTCGGCGATGGGTGGCTGGCAGGGGACGTTCTAGGTCGTTGCTTCGCCCAGCGGCTCCGCGTGCTCTTGCAAGGTCCAGCCGCACTCACCGAGCGCGCCGTCCAGGATGCCGCGTAGCTCAGCCATCTGGCTCTGAGCCAGGCGTTGCCCAACCTGGGACGCCCACCACAGCAGGATCATCGCGGCGACGCACAGGCCGCTGAGGCCAAGGGTCCACGGGGCGCCGCCGCTCATCGATAGCGCGGCAGCGAACACCAGCGCAAAGAACGCCAGCACCGCGAGCGCCAGGTAGGCGAACATGAAGCCGGTCCACACCGACGGATGCGGGCTGAAGCGCCCCGAGATCTGCGTGCCGCTTCCGTGGGGTGCGATTTCCAGGTTCAGCCAGGGAGACCAGAAGTGCTGGTCTGCCTCGGGGATGCTCAGGGTGAAGTGATCGCTGATCGGGTCGCCCTCGGAGCCGCCGCCTGGGACCTTTGTCACCCCCAGCACCACGGGCATTTCCCCGAGGCGCGCCTGGAGGCGCTTGCGCACCTCGCGGCTCGAGCACGTCACCTCGAGGTGAAATGTCGGCCGAAACCCCAAGCTCACGGCGCCCCCCATGCATGGAAAGGCTAAGGGTTGCGGCTACGCCAAGCAACGCGGGGGTGAGGCGGCGCAAAGCTTTCCGTGCCCGTGTAAACCTCGCGGCGCCGTACGGTCGCGAATGCGACTTGCTACGCCGGGCGGAGTCGGCGCACATTCCCCAACGTGAGGTTTGCGCTCGCGTTCCTGGGTGTGGCTTTGACGCTTGGAGTCATGGGCGGCTGCTCGAGCTCGGAGCCGGAGGACACGCCGGCTGGAGCGTGCGGCGGCAGCTGTACGCTCGAGAGCCTGTGCGCGGTTCAACGCTGCGGAGGTGCAGCGGCGAAGTTCGACGCCGATGGCTGCTCACGCTCGAACTGTGACAACAGCGACCGCTGCGAGCCGGGGCGAGTCTGCTTCGTGCCGAGCCTGGTCGAGAGCTTTCAGCGCCCAACGGGAGTCTTTTGTGAGGCGCGACCCGACGGTAGCTGTGGGTGTGGGGGCACGCTGGACGGCGCTGGCACGGGGCTGTGCATGTTGCCGAGCGATATCCCGGAGGAAACGTGCGTCGTGCCCAACGACTGTAAGTCGTTGGCTCAGCGGGTCGACGAGCTCGCCTACACGGAGGGCTGGGTCAACGGGGACACGCAGCAACGAGTCGAAGACTGTCAGCTGAAGATGTACGCCAAGCAGCAGGAGCTCGCGTGTCCCCACACGGCGCGTGCCTGCGATGGCGCGTTCCCCTGCTTGCTCAAAGACTTGTGCAACACCGAGGGCTGCGGCGGCGCTACCTCGCGCCTGGATGCCAACGGCTGCCCGCGCACGCTGTGCGAAGAGAGTGCGGACTGTGGCGCGGGTCAGGTGTGCTTCGTGCCTACGTTGGTCGAGCCCAGCTGTTTCCCCACGGGTATCGAGGGCTGCAGCTCGGATTCAGAAGGCAGCTGCAATTGCTCGGTAACGGCTGACTGCAGCTCAGCGGGCTTGTGCATCGAGCAGGCTGACGTACCTACCGAGGACTGCGTACTGGGGGCTGACTGCGCCGCGCTGGATCTTCAAGCCGAGTCCCTCGGGCACTCGCTGGTCAGCGCAAAGAGCGACCTGAAGCTGCGCCTCGAGATGTGCGCCGAACAGGTGCGTCAGCAGCAGCAGGCGCTGAGCTGTCCGTAGTCGCTCCAATCGCTGCGAGTTCTTGGAGGCTTGCTCATGAAATCTCGATCTCGACGTCGCGTTGTGTGTCCGATCTTGGCGGCGGTGCTGGCTTGCGGCGCGCTCGTCGCCCCCGCGCCGGCGCGCGCTGCCGACGGAGGCGCGCACGCTCACTGGCGCTGGGAGCTGAATGGTGGCGCTGCGTGGCTCCCGGGAGGTGACGCCTTCCGCTCCGCGTATTTCTTGGGCATTGGCGGGAATCGGGGTGCCTTCTCAATCGGCACTGAGTTTTCACGCTACCAGCTCTCGCTGCACGATGACCGGCGGGATGAGACGAAGAGTTACGGCGTCTGGGAGTGGTTTCCCTTGGTGCTCGGGCTGAACTTCGATCTGGAGGGTGTGCCGCTGCGCGTCGGTGGCAGCGCCGCCTTTGGCGTCGGCGTTGGTCAGGAGGTCACCGTCGCGACCTGTACCACACGGAACTACGTGCCGTTGGTGGTGCGAGGGCGAGCCCACGCGCAGTACGTGAGCGACACCTTCGCGATCGGGCCATTCGCTGGCTACAGCCACGATCTCGCGGGACACGTCGGGGAGGGCTGCGACATCGGGCTGCCAGGCCCCGACCCGCAGTTCCGTGACTACCCGGATGCCGTGCCCTTCGGGATCGAGGTCGGGCTGGGCGCCACGCTGCGGCTTTGAGCCAGGCTGTTGACCCGGCTACTTGAACAGCGCGTCCAGCTCGGCGCTGGTGATGGAGATGTTCGGGGTCTCACCGGTGTCTGCCAGCAGCTTCTTGGCGATGACTTCGTTGGCTGGAGCCAGCACGCTGAAGTGGGTGGCGTTGGCCACCGGAATGAAGTGCAGCGCCGGGTTCGTGGTGCGCTTTTGCATGTATTCCAGGGACTCGATGTTGCCGCCCTTCGCGCCCTCGATGACGAAGGTGGGTGACTTCACTCCGTGGAGCCAGATGGATGGCGCGCGCAGACGCCACTCCGAAGGGTTCTCGGCGGAGTAGGGCGCCCACTTGGGTTGACCATAGCCCCGGGGATCTTCCACGGGGCCAAAGGACATAACCGCGCGGAAGCGGTCAGTGCACTCGGCCACCAGCAGCGCGAGGGTGCCGCCGGTGCTGTGGCCACCGAGGTAGACACGCTTCGGGTCGACGTAGGGTTGCTTCGCGAGCACGTCCGCCGCAGCGATGACGTCGTCCACCTCACCAAAGAAGCCTTCGGGGCGCCCGGGGTTCTCGTTTCCGCCGCGCATCGAAGGGAACATCATCACCAGGCCAGCCTTGCGATACTGGGCGGCGCTCTGGTCGTTGTCGCGCGGGCGCTCGCTCCACACGTCTCCGATCGACCCGTAGTCGCCGCCCGTGATCCACAAGATCGCTGGGTGCTGCTTCCCGTCGCCTGGGTCCGTCGTCACGTACGCCTCGAGCTCGCCTACCTTGGAGGTGTACTTGACCACTGTGAATGGCGCTTCCGGAGCCGCAACCGGGCCGTCTTCGCGATCGACTGGGCCCTCTAGCTTGGTGACGAAGCCCTTGCGTGCTTCAGCCAGTGTGGGCGCGCCCTTGGTATCGGGCGGCGCCTCGGTCGCCTCTTCGCGCTTGGTCTCCGACTCCTTGCAGGCAAGGAGTGCTAACAGCAACACGCTCATGACACCGATTTGTCGCATGCGGCCCGCAGCCTAGCAGCTTCTCGACGCCGGAGTCGGCGAAACCCATTCGGAGCGCAACCTCGGGGAAGCGGACTGGGCAGCTACTCCTGAAGCGCGAGCGGCGCGTCGAAGCTCCCGAGCTCGCCTTCGATGCCGTGCTCGCGCATGAACGCCGGCGGGTTGAAGCCGATCGACTGATAGTACGCCTGGACCTTCGCGACCGCGGCGTCAATCGCCTCAGGGCTCTCCCAGGCGGCGATGGTGCTCAGGTTGAAGCGTGTCGGTCCGCCGCGCTTCTCCAGCACGATGTGCCCAAGGAAGCCCGGCAACGTACGGATGAACGCGAAGTTCCGCTGGGTCGCCTCCAGGAAGGCCTCTCGCGCGGACTCCGGCACCACGAATTGATCCACGCGGAACTGAATGTGAGGGTAACGCTGACGGTCGATGTGAAGCATGAATTCCGCTCCTTGGCTCTCGCAGGTTTGGGGGGGAGGTGCGCTGGGAGACGCTGGCACGCCGCCAGGCTGCGCCGCAGGGGAGCAACCGAGCGCGACGTAAAGCGCCCCGAGCCACAGCTTGTTCGTGAAGGCCATGCACGGAGCCTGGCGACTCGCGCCGCTTGGGTCTCAGCGAATGGTGACGAAGGCTTGGTGATTCGTGCGCGCTACTTCAGCAGCCGACTCGGGGCGTAGCCAAAGCGCTCGCGAAAGGCGCGACTGAAGCGCCCCGGGTCCTTGAACTCGAGCTCCAGCGCCACGCTCAAGACGCTGCTCTCACCCTGAAGCAGGAGCTCCCGCGCGCAGTCCAAGCGCCTATCCAGCAGGTACCGATAGGGGGTAGTGCCAGTTTGCGCCTTGAACTGCCGCAAGAACACGAAGCGCGTTAGCCCCGCGGCGCGCGCCATGTCGTCGACGCCGATGCGCTCCCGCAGCTTGCTGTGGATGAAGTCGATCGCCGTACGGATACGCGCGTCGCGCGGTTCCTGTGCGCTCGGCCCGCGCCGCGGCAAGAGGCTCAGGGTGATCGCGTCCACCAGTGATGCCAGCTGAGGATCGCCTTCAGGCAGCTCTCGTGCAGAAGCTGCGAGCAGCGCCATCAAGCGCGCGGTGGTCGCAGCGGGCGAGAAGCGCCGCACGCTGCTGACTTCTGGAACGCCGAGCGCGTCCTGGGCGCGCCGCAGCTGGCCTCGCGTCAGGTGCAGCTGCGTGAGCCGGCCGGCGAGGCGCGGACGATTGTCCACGTCCGGCAACATCAAGAAGCAGTCGCCAACCGAGGCGCCGAATGAACCCATTGACGTGCGGAAATCCAAGCACCCGGCCTCGACGTAGCTCAGCTCGTAGTCGTCGTGGGCGTGCACCGGGCGCCAGCTCGCTCCACCGAGGGCGGTGGAGCGGGTCACGATTTCGAAGTCGTCGGAGCTGGCCAGGCGCGCATGCACACTGAGCAGTGTAGCGCAGCTTCAGTCGTACCTCAGGTCGTCGTGCTCGAGAAAATAGTAGATGAACATCGTGGAGACCTTGTGCTTCTTCAACAGGCTCTTCAGCTGGTTCAGTGTCGCGATCACCGGAGGTGGCGCGGGGTACGCCTGATCGCCGTGGTTGATCGTGACCACATCCCCGGTGGCGCGAACGCTCAACGGCTCCGTGGGGTTCGGAAACGCTTGGCGCAGCAGCTGAGCGAACTGAGCGTTGAACCCGGCTTGGTCAACCAGCGGCTTGACCTCGGCCTTGCGGCGCTGTGCTGCCTGAGGGTCTTCTGGCTCCTTCAGCATCACGAACATGGCGCCCGTCACCAAGCTGATGAGCAGCACCGCACCGCCAATCCACAGGCCCAGGTTGAGCAGGATCCCGTCGCGGCTCTTGTCGATGTCGACGACCATCGGTTCGTCGGTCAGCGCGACGCCTTGCTCCTCGAGCAGCGTCCTGATCTGCGCGTTGAAGCCATCGCCGCGGTTGGTCCAGATGCCGGAGAACTGGTTTCCGTGGGTGAGCTCGGGAGCAGACTCAGACACCACGACCACCGGCGCCTTTCCGCTCGGATCTGCGCTCGATCGCAGGGCAGAGTAGTAGTAGGTCTTCTTGCTCTTCTTCGAGCGCCAGGTGTATTCGACGCTGCCTTGGCGGTCGAGTACGGCCTGGGTCACGGTGAGGTGAATGGTGTCCGGCGGCTTCCCGCTCTGGAGCTGGGCGATGCTCACGGTCGCCTCGCCGCTATCCATCAGGTAGCCGACGTTGTTGTAGTTGAACAGCAGGATCAAGCCAGGCACACCGATCAGCGCGAGGATGCCGTAGAGCACGGCCTTGGTTCTCATCGTCATGCGCTGAGGGTACGAGCGGCATATGACCTCGGGCAGGTGAAATGAGTTGCTTCCGTGCGGACTCTGCGTTTTCTGGCGTGCGGGTTCACGCTGCGGCTGCGGAAACGAAGCGACCGTAGGGATCTGCCGGACTGAGCGGCTGGCGTTGGTGGACCGCGGGGCGTTTCAGGGTCCCTCCCCCCCCAGCAGAAGGCAGGCGAAAAGCCTCGTGAATTCAGTGATCGGTCGTTTTTGAGTGATCGTCCAAAAATTGCTGCTAGGGTCTGCGCCATGGGTCGAGCTAGGGCCTTCGAGGAGCGTGAGGCGCTGGACGCCGCGATGCTGGTGTTCTGGCATCAGGGCTATCGCGCGACGTCCATGAAGGACCTGGAAGACGCGACGGAGCTCAAGCCAGGCAGCCTGTATCATGCGTTTGGTAACAAGCGCGCGCTCTTCCTGCGGGTGATCGACCACTACATCGAGCGCGTCATTACCGCGCGGGTACACCACTACCTGGAGTGCGATGGCCCGCCGCTAGAAGAGCTGCGGGAGTTCATCACCTCGGCGTTTGCGCACGTTTCCAAGGCGACGCCCAGCCCGGCTTGCCTGCTGCTCAACACCGCGGTGGAGCTCGGCATGGAAGACGCCGAGGTGCATTCCCGTGTGGCAACTGGGATGCGGCTGGTCGAGCGCGGCATGCAGCGCCAGATCCAGCGCGCGCGAGCGCTGGGACAGATCGCGGAGTGTGTGGATCCAAGGGCAGCGGCGCGGGGCCTCGCCGTGGCGTTTCAAGGCATCCTGGTGGCTAGTCGCATGACGAGTCGCCGCGCGTCGCTGATGGAGCTGACGGATCAAGCGATGCATCAGCTGGGGTTGAGCCCTGGCTAGCTCGTTCGGGTGAGGCGCGGTGTTTTGCGCCTTCATCCTCTTTCGCGCCCGATTTTTGAGTGAGTATTCAAATACAAGGAGAGACCATGGACTACGTACGCACGCCCGAGGAGCGCTTCGCCAACCTGCCGGAGTTTCCGTATCAACCTCACTACGTGGAGGTTCCGTCGGGAGACGGCGGTAGCCTGCGCATGGCTTACCTGGATGAGGGACCGCGAGACGCGGCGCCGATCTTGTTGCTCCATGGCGAGCCATCGTGGTCCTTCTTGTATCGCAAGATGATCCGGGTGCTGGTGGAGCATGGGCATCGTTGCGTCGCTCCTGATTTGATCGGCTTTGGTCGCTCCGACAAGCCCACCCGGCGCGAGGATTACACCTACGCGCGGCACCTCGGTTGGCTGCGGTCCTGGCTTTCGACGCTGGACCTGAAGCAGATCACCCTCGTGTGTCAGGACTGGGGCGGACTGCTCGGGCTGCGGCTCTTGGTGGAGCAACCCGAGCGCTTTGCTCGTTGCGTCGCCGCGAACACGATGTTGCCAACAGGCGACGTCGACCCTGGTCCCGCCTTTGCGGCCTGGAAGAACTTCTCACAGAACTCACCCGACTTCCCGGTTGGGGGGATCGTGAATGGAGGTTGCACCACGGATCTCGGGCCAGACATCGTTGCTGCGTACGACGCGCCGTTCCCCGATGACTCGTTCAAAGCGGGCGCGCGGCAGTTTCCGCTGCTGGTGCCGGCGACCCCGGATGACCCTGAAGCGCCAGCGAACCGCGAGGCAATGCAAAAGCTCATGGCGCTCGAGCTGCCCTTCTTGACTGCCTTCAGCGACGAGGATCCGATCATGCGGGGTCTCGACAAGGTGCTGCAACAAATCGTGCCGGGAGCCAAAGGTCAGGCGCACACGACCATCGTCGGTGGTGGTCACTTCCTCCAGGAGGACCGCGGGCCCGAGCTGGCGGAAGCGGTACACGACTTCGTCGTGAGCTGACGGGTCGGGTCAGGGCGCAAACCCGAGGGCTCGCCGCAGGCTTTGCGCCTTGACTCAGTTGGGGCGAGGAGTACGAGGCGTCGCGTATGGCGCGTACCCGTCACCTGGGTGCTTCTCAACCGATCCCCCTCGCGAGCCTGCCTGGTGCCGCGCTCCGCGCGGTGCTCCGCGAGGGCTACGGCTTTGGTGAGTTCAAGCGCGATGCCCTCGCTGGTCTGGTCGTTGGAGTCGTCGCGCTACCGCTCTCGATGGCGCTGGCGATCGCAGTCGGTGTGCCGCCTCAGCGCGGGCTCTACACCGCGATCGTCGCCGGTTTCGTCTGCGCGCTGCTCGGCGGGTCGCGCACCCAGGTCACTGGACCTACCGCCGCGTTCATCGTGATCCTCGCGCCGATTTACGTGAAATTTGGCGCGGCTGGCCTGCTGGTCTCGGGACTCCTGGGCGGCTTGATCTTGATCGCGATGGGGCTCTTCCGCCTGGGTCGCTTGATCCAGTTCATTCCCCATCCGGTCACCACCGGCTTTACCGCGGGGATAGCAACCGTGATCGCCAGCCTGCAGATCAAGGACTTGCTGGGGCTGCGGCTCGCAAGCAATCCGGAGCATTTCACGGCCAAGCTCGGAGCGATGTTCGCGGCGCGAGGCACCGCGTCCAAATGGGAGCTAGGGGTGGGAGCCGTGACCCTTGCACTGCTGCTCGGCGCGCCGCGAGTCACCAAGCGCGTACCGGGGCCGCTCATCGCGCTGCCGAGCGCCGCGCTGATGGCGTGGGCGCTGACGCGTTGGCTGCCCGGATTTCACGTGGCGACCATCGCCGAACGGTTTCACACGGAAATAGGTGGGAGGGTAGTCAACGGGATCCCGCAGTTGCCGCCGCTCCCTGCTTGGCCCTGGAGCGCGGGAAGTCAGCCGCTCAGCCTGAACTTCGACACGCTGCGAGAACTGCTGCCCGGTGCGCTGGCCATCGCGATGCTGGGTGCGATTGAGTCGCTGCTCTCCGCGGTCGTCGCCGATGGCATGGCGCGCACCAAGCATGACCCTGATGCCGAGCTGATCGCTCAGGGTGTTGGGAACGTGATCACACCGTTTTTCGGGGGCATCCCCGCCACGGGGGCCATCGCTCGCACGGCCACGAACATCCGCGGGGGCGCGCGCTCACCGGTGGCGGCGATGGTGCACGCGCTGACAGTGCTGAGCGCAGTGTTGCTGCTCGCGCCAGCGCTCGGCTATCTGCCGATGGCTGCTCTGGCTGCGTTGCTGCTGCTCGTGGCGTGGAACATGTCCGAGGCCAAGCACTTCGTGCACACGCTGCGGGTCGCACCCAAGAGTGACGTGGCGGTGCTGCTCACCTGCTACGTGCTGACCGTCGGCTTCGATATGGTAGTTGGTGTTTCCGTGGGGATGGTGCTTGCGGCCTTCCTGTTCATGCGCCGCATGGCCGAGGTCACGGAGGCGCGCTTGGCGGAGCAAGGGGCTGACGTCGCCCGCGCTGACTTGCCACCGCATGTCGCCTTGTACGAGATCTCCGGGCCGCTGTTCTTTGGAGCCGCGCAGAAGGCGATGGCGGCACTCGAGGTGGTGGACGGCGAAACGCAGGTGGTCATCCTCGGCATGGAGCAGGTGCATGCCATGGACGCCACGGGGCTGGTTGCTCTGGAGAGCGCGCTTGCCAGCCTGCACGCCCAGGGACGCTTGGCGGTGCTCTGTGGTGTGTGTCCACAGCCCCTCGCGTTGCTCACGAAGGCGAAGCTCTTGAACGGCGACGTCCAGGCGTGTGCGACCCTGGACGAAGCGATCGAGTTCGCTCGGGCGAAGCTCGAGCCGACTGGCGGGTGACGCGGCCGTGCCGTGAGCTAGGCAGACGCCCGGTGCTCCGCGGGTATTACCTTGCGGATACGATCCGATGCGGCGCGGAAATCGAGGGCCTGCAGCTCGTTCTTGAGCCCCTGGGTGCCTCGCGGGCCGAGGGCGCTGGCGATGTCTACCTGAAGCTCTTCGAAGCGCGCGAGCGCCTTGAAGTCCTGCACTTGTAGCAGCTGCAGGAGGCCCAGCAGCGCGGACCAATCCGTGGCGCGCACCGGGTCGCTGTCAATCGCGGGGTCCGCCGCGATGCCGTCCAGGTATTCAGAGATTTCCCCTCGCAAGCTGCCCAGAGCCTGCTCGAGCGCGGTGAGGAGCAGGTCGGTGTGGACGTCCTCCGCCTCGAGGCAGGCGGTCTCGGCTCGAGCCGCGAGCTGATGAACCGACCTCGCGCCGAAGGCGCTCGACGCGCCGTTGAGCTTGTGGAGCTGCTGTGCGAGGCTGATCCGACTCTGATCCGTGCGAGGCTGGCGCGCGCTGGGTATGGATGGATATTCCTCAAGGAAACGCTTGAGCAGGTTGTTGAAGAGCTCGAAGTCGCCACGCAGTCGAGCCTTGGCGTCGACCACGTCAATCTCCTGAAAGCACGGCCAAGCGTCGCCCTCGTCGTTGGCCGGAACGCTGAGAGACCCGCGGCCAAACAGCTGGCGCTGGAGCACCCGGATCAGCTCGCGAGCGTCGAACGGCTTGCTCACGAAGTCATTCATACCAGAGTCGAGCGCGCGCTTGCGCTCGCTGGCGCGCACCTCCGCGGTGAGCGCGACCACCGGCACCCCGATTGCTAATTCCTCGCGGATGAGCCGTGTTGCGGCGCGTCCGTCGAGCTCGGGCATCTGTACGTCCATCAGCACGATGTCGAAGGCGCCGGGATCGGCGCGCAGCGCATCCACTGCCTCACGACCGTTGCTCGCAAGAGACACGCTCACCCCCTGTTGCTCCAGGATACGTTTGGCGACGAACAGGTTCATGTCACTGTCGTCCACGATCAACGCGTGGACCCCTTTCAGGGAGGCGGCGGTGGGCGGCAACTGGGTCAGCTGGGGCGGTATGGCGGGCAAGTCAGCGACGGCCACCGGGAGGGTCACGCGGAAGTTGCTGCCCTTGCCCGGTTCGCTCTCGAGCTCCACGCCGCCGCCCATGAGTTCCGCCAGGTGCTTGACGATGGACAAGCCGAGGCCAGTGCCACCAAAGCGGCGCGTCGTCGAGGCGTCGGCCTGGACGAAGGGCTGGAACAGCTTGTCTTGAATGGAGGGGGTCATCCCTATACCCGTGTCTTGGACTTCAAGCACGAGCTGTATCTCCTGGCTCCTCTGGCTCGTCTGGCTCGCCTGGCTCGCCGCAGTGACCCGTAGGCTCACACCGCCGCGTTCGGTGAACTTGATGGCGTTGGAGATCAGGTTGTTCAAGATCTGGTTGATCTTCGTGATGTCACCATTAATACCGCGCGGAACCGAGCGATCGATGATCAGCGTCAGATCGATGTGCTTAGACTCCGCCTGGACCTGGGCGATACTGCACAGCTCTTGCAGCGAGCTGTGGAGGTCGAACGGCACGTGCTCGATGGTCAGCTCACCCGCTTCGATCTTGGACATGTCCAGCACGTCGTTGATCAGGGCTAGCAAGGACTTGCTGGACTTCTGGATCTTGGTGAGCAGGCTCGCTTGCTCGCCGTCGAGATCCGTCTGGCCCAGCAGGTAGCTCAGGCCCATCACCGCGTTCATCGGCGTCCGGATCTCGTGGCTCACGTTGGCGAGGAACTGACCCTTGACCTGATTCGCGTGCTCGGCCTTGGCCTTCGCGTCCTGCAGCGCCAGCTCTGCCTGCTTGCGCTCGGTGATGTCGAAGTTGACGCCGACCATGCGCAGGGCGTTGCCCTCCGCGTCTCGCGTGATCCTTGCGGCGGCTTTGAGGTGACGGGTCTCACCGTCGGGGCGGACGATGCGGAACTCGCTCTCGAAGGCAGGCGCCGTTGCGACCGCTTCAGCGACCTCGCGTTGAACGCGCTCGGCGTCATCGGGGTGCAGCGACGAGCTCCAGAGTTCGTCTGGTTCGGCAGTTCCCCTCGGGTGACCGTAGAGCCTGTACATCCACTCGTCCCAGACGACAGTGCCGACAGCGAGGTCCTGTTCCCAGATACCGATGCCTGCGCTGTCGGTTGCGACCGCGACACGCTCATGCGCCGCTTGCAGCGCGTGCTCCATCCGATAGCGCTCCGTGATGTCGAAGCGGATCGAGACATACTTCTCGATCTGTCCGTCAGCACCCATGAAGGGTGCGATCATGCTATCGACCCGGTAGAGGCTCCCGTCCTTCTTGCGGTTGCAGACGTCCCCGCGCCATGGTTTCCCGGAGGCAATAGTACACCACAGGTCTCGCCAGAACTTGCGGTCGTGGTGCCCAGAGTTGACGATCGAGTGCGTCCGACCGATCAGCTCCTCTCGGGTGTAGCCGGAGATTGCGCAGAACCTGTCATTCACTTCGGTGATCCGTCCCGCGCGATCCGTGACGGAGACGATCGCGAATGCCTGGATGGTGCCCAGCAGCGCCTGGTTGTCGCGCAGGGCCTGGGCAAGCGCTTGGCGTGCCTCGACCTGTGGGGTGACGTCGAACGCCATCGCGTAGAAGCCGACCACCGCGCCCCCCTGGATGTCGGGAATCAGTCGCAGGACGCTCGATACCTTGTTACCGTGTGGATCTATCAGGTTGCGTTCGATGACTTGCGGTTCGCCACGCAGGGCCGCCTCGAAGGCGGGCATGATCTCCTCAGCGCGCTCACCCATCACCTCGAGGATGTGCTTGTCCGGTAGAGTTGCTGGGTCGAGCCCGAACCAGTCGTGGAACACGCGGTTCGCGAAGCGGTTCTTCAGGTCGCCGTCCCAGTAGGACACCAGGGAAGGCAGCGTATCCAGGATGTTCTCGAGGTCGTGCAGCGCGCCGTTCAGCTTCTGGGTGCGCTCTGCGACCTGTGCTTCGAGGTGTTCGTTCATCGCGCGGATGGCCCGCTCAGCCCGCTTGGTCTCGCGAATGTCTCTCAGCGTCTTGGCGAAGAACCGAACGCCTCGGGGGCCGCTGCGCACACCGGAGACGGCCAGGGAGACGTCGATCAACGAGCCGACCTTGGTCTTGCGCAAGGCCTCGAAGGCGGGGACTTGCTTACCTTCCCCCAGCGTCCGACGTATCGCCACGTCTTCACCCACCTGATCCGCGTGGAGTATCAGCTCCGCGAGGGGCTTGCCTATCGCCTCCTGCGCGCTGTAGCCGAACAGCAACTCCGCCCCACGGTTCCACTCGACGACGATGCCTTCGAGGGACTCGCCGATGATCGCGTCCGGAGAGCTCTCGACGATCGCCGCTCGCAAGTCTTGTTCCGCACGGAGAATTGCGTCGCGCTGGCGTGTGCGGGTCAGTTGGTAGGCGAGCCCGCTCAGGAGCGCGGTGATCAGGCCGCCGATCAGTGCCACGAAGCTCGGGCTGGTGAGCTCGAGACGGTCGGTGAAGTGGGGTGTTGGGTGCAGCTCGGCTGCCCAGGTGCGCCCGAAGATCTCGAATAGCTTGCTGCTTCGCAGCCCTGGCTGCTTCGAGTCGTCGACGCCGGCGGCGAAGAACGGCGGGTCGCCGGGCAACTCCGCGTCGCGCAGGGTGATCGCGACTTCCTCGCCTGGGCTGACATCCTCGAGTACCTCGCTCATCACCAGCGGCGCATAGGACCACCCGATGCACGCGCGCTCGCGCTCGGCGGGTTTGCCCTTTGCTTGTCCCGGTTCATAGATCGGCAACAGCAGCAAGAACGACTGCAGCGGGCTACCCGTCGCCTGCACCAGTGTGATCGGCGCGGTGAGGATCGCTCGGTCCTCGAGCATTGCCCGCGTGGCCGCCGTGCGGCGTCGGGATTCCGAGCCGATGTCGAGACCGATGGCTTGCTCGTTGCGCCACGCAGGCTCGATGTACTCGATGATGAAGCGCTCCTCATGACTGGGAGCAAGCTCCGCCACCTTGAAGTTTGGCATGCCATTTTGCCGCGCGGATTGTACGAAGAGCTGTTCATCCGCCTGGGGTACGCGCCAGATCACCCCCATGCCGCGCGCCCCGGGGAACTCGGAGTCGATGTCACGGGTGCGGCTATACGCCAGGAACTGCCGGCGATTGATGCGTGCAGGCTGCTGGGCCACCACGGCGCCGCGTGCTGCTCTCAGGCCATACTCGTACAGCTTGACGCGCTGCTGAATGCTGCTCAGGGCGCTGTTGCTCAGGCGCTCGAAGCGCTCACGAGCGATGCTTTCGTTGCTTCGCTTCTGGTGGGCGGCGACCAGCAGCGACACCACGAGTCCAGCGATCGCGATCCAGAGTGCGGCGAAAGCTGGCTGTGTGGGTCCCGGGCGCGTGAGCGCCTTCACGTGCCCGTGGCCTTCGCGTCGCCGGCGTCAGCGGCCCAGCACGCGCGCGCTCTTCCGCTCCGCTTTGCGACATACAAACCTCGATCAGCCTGCTCGACGAACTCGGCGATCTCCGCTGCGATGTCGTCAGTCTGCCTGGGACTGCTGCTCGCGCTGGGGTCCCAGGTGGCCATCCCGATGCTCACGCTGACCAGCGGTGATGTGGGAGACTTGGAGTGTCCGAGGCCGAGGGACGCGATGGCGCTCAGCAGCTGCTGGGCGACGAACTCGGCGCCGCGCCCGTCGGTATCAGGCAGCAAGAGCGCGAACTCTTCACCGCCGAAGCGCGCCACCGTATCCGCGGGGCGACGGCCGATCTTCCTCAAGGCTCTCGCTACCGCTTGCAGGCAGCGGTCACCCGCGGGGTGACCGTAGTGATCGTTGTAGAGCTTGAAGTGGTCCACGTCGATCAACAACATGGACAGCGGCCCGCGGGTGCGCCGCGCACGGCGCCACTCCGTGTTCATGGCTTCGTCCAACCACGCACGGTTGTAGAGCCCGGTGAGGCCATCGGTCTTCGCGCTCTTGCGCAACCGATCGCTCATGTCCTTGACGCGCAGCTGATTCTCGACGCGCACCCGGACGAGCCGCGGATTGATGGGCTTGCCGATGAAGTCGGCTGCGCCAGCGTCAAACCCCGCAACCTCGAACTGCTCGTCCTTGTAAGAGGTAACGAACACGATCGGGATGTGGTTGAGGGTGGGGTCTGCCTTGAGCGCGCGGCAGACGTCGAAGCCGCTCATCTGCGGCATCTCGGCATCCAGCAGGATCAGATCCGGCGTAGTCTCGGCGGCGATACGCAGCGCGTCTGGTCCGTTCGTGGCCACGCTGAGCGACGCCGTCTCGGACAGCACGCGGGCGAGGACGTGGATCGCGCCAGGATCATCGTCCACGATCAGGATGCGGGGCAGCTCCATGGCGTGGAGAACGGCTCAGC
This sequence comes from Polyangiaceae bacterium, assembly GCA_041389805.1. Classification (GTDB taxonomy): domain Bacteria; phylum Myxococcota_A; class Polyangia; order Polyangiales; family Polyangiaceae; genus JAHBVY01. The sequence goes on from JAWKRD010000010.1 coordinate 76,228, forward strand.
CATGGAAAACCTTGAGCCCTCACCCCAAACCCCCGGAAAACTCCACAGAAGCTGCGGCGTGTCCCCGTGGGTTTTTGGGGGTGAGGACCCACGTTGCACCACGACTCAGGCGTTGAGCTTCACGCCCAAGAGGTCCACGGGCTTGATGCTCGGTGGTTCCGCGAGGAGTTCATCCGCCTTGGCCATCAGCGCCTTGGCGATCTCCCCCTCGAGGTGCGCCGTGCGGCCGCTCTCGTCGGCGAAAGCGTCGAACACACCAAATGTCGACTGATCGACGCGGAACGAGAACCAAACGACGGTTTTTGCCTCCTGATTGGCGAGGGCGACCGCGCCCGAGAGCAGCTCTGCGACCGCTGATTCTTTTCCGGCCTTGGCCTTGATGGTTGCGAGAAGTCCGACTTTGACCATGGGTGGCTCCTTTCAGTGCACGCGAGTTTGGTTCGCGGAATGGCGGCGCTCGCGGCGTTGTGAGGAGTGAGCCTAGTTGGTGGCCGGCTCCTGGCCCATTGGCAGAACCGACAACGTTGATATCATTTCGGTCATGCGTATCGACGTGCTCGCGCTGGACGGAGTCTTCGACCTTGGCTTGGCCGCGCTGCTAGACACGCTCGCCACGGCCAATGAGCTGGCTCCCAACGTTCCCGGGCCGCGGGTGCGCTTCGACGTGCGCACGTTAGGGCTGCGGCGAGAAGTTCACACCGCGCTCGGCTTCAAGGTGCCCGTGGTCTCCCTCGAGCAAGCGTCGCGGGCGAGCGTCGTGTTGCTCCCTGCGCTGGGCTGCAAGACACCAGAGACAATCTGCGCGGCCCTCGAGCGCAGCGATGTGAACGAGGCCTGTGATTGGCTCCGGCGGCGCTACGGCGAGCGGGCGCGACTGCTCGCAGCTTGCACGGGAACATTTGTCCTCGCGGAGACGGGCTTGCTCGATGGCGGAAGTGCCACGACGACGTGGTGGCTTGGGCCGACGTTCAGGCAGCGTTTCCCCGAGGTAAAGCTGGACGACTCGACCATGGTGGTCGAGCACGGGCGCTGCATCACTGCCGGTGCCGCGCTGGCGCATCTGGATCTGGCGCTATGGTTGGTACGGGGTAAGAGCCCGACCCTGGCGACGCTGGTGTCGCGCTACCTCTTGGTGGAAGCCCGATCCACTCCGGCGCTGCACGCCATTCCAGACCAGCTCGCCCACGCGGATCCGCTGGTCGAAGCCTTCGAGCGCTGGGCGCGTGGGCACATCACCGAGCAGCTCTCCGTGGAAGATGCCGCAAAGGCGATCGGGACCAGTCCGCGGACCCTGGCCCGGCGGACACAGCGAGTGCTCGGCCGAAGCCCGCTCGGCTTCGTCCAAGATCTGCGGGTCGAGCAGGCCATTCACCGGCTGCGCACGACAGACGCCAGCGTGGACGACATCGCGCGGGAAGTTGGCTACCTCGATGGGGTGACCCTGCGTAATTTGCTGCGGAGGAAGACCGGGCGCGGTGTGCGGGAGCTGCGCCGGCTCTGGCCGGATTGAATCGTCGATTCGGCTCGTGCATAGACTCGACCATGGCTCTGTCTGCGACCATCTACCGCTGGGACGTCACGCTCTCTGACGTCGAGCGTGGTGTGTACGAACAGCTCGAGCTGCGCCTGGCGCGGCATCCGTCGGAGTCTGTGCGCTACCTCTGGCTTCGCACGTTCGCGTATTGCCTGGCTTACGAGGAAGGCATCGCGTTCTCGAAGGGCGGTCTCTCCGATGCTTCGGAGCCACCCGTCGCGATTACGGATTTGACCGGGCGGCGCCTGGCCTGGATCGACGTTGGGGCGCCGTCTGCGGAACGCCTGCACAAGGCTTCGAAGTCGTGCGACCGAGTGGAGCTCTACACTGACGACCCCCTGACTCACCTCAAGCGTCAGCTCGAGAAGCAGGAAGTTTTCCGTGAGGAAGCAATCAAGGTCTGGCAGCTCCCGGCCGACTTCGTCGGCTGGCTCGAGCAACACGACGAGCGCGCCCTCAGCTTTGAACTGGTGCGCAACGATGGTCGCCTCTACCTGACGCTGTGCGGGGAGGTGCGAGAGGCGGAGCTGCGCTGCGGGGCGCTGCGGGACTAGCTCGACAAGGATTGCAAAAGCGCCACGTTGCGCCCGTCTGGAACATGGCACTGAGTGCTATATCCGGGGCTTTTTGGTGTCCTATTCGACGCTTGCACCGTCAGGGGCGATTGACACTGGAGAGTCGAAAAACTTCAATTCCTACGATGGATCCCCTCGTCCCGCTGCAGGGCCGCCAGGCGGTGCGCTCCCTGCTGGAGTCGCTCGCACTCGCCACAGCGCAGAGCGCCTTCGCGCATCACCTTTCCAAGGGGAATATCGAGAGTTGGTTGGCGCTGGAGCTGGCGTTTCAGCTGGACTCCGCGCTCGAGCCCTTCGACTGGACCTGTTTGGTCGATGAGCGTCGGCTGGACATGCTGCTAGTTCCGCGTGGATTGGTGAAGGGTGGCGACCGCTTGAGCCTCAGCATCGGCTCGGCGCCTGCGTTTGGTGTCGAGATCCGTGAGGCGAAGCTGGCTCAGGGACAGAGCTACGGAGAGCGCGCCGAGCGCCTGGCTCAAGATCTGTCCAAGCTCGGGCCGGCGGTGCATCGCTTTGGTGTCTTGTTGACGACGGACGCGAAGTGGAGCCTCTCTGGGCGGCCCGAGACGTTTCGGTCCAAGCAAGAGACCAAGCACGAGCTGTGCGCAGGGCTGCGGATGGTCGCGCGGTTCACCCGTCAGATTGGTTACCGCCAGTTTGCAGGTCGAATGGTGGTTGAAGTCGTCACGCTCGACGCGCCGCGAGGCTTTCTGGATGAGGAGGTGCCTGTCTCGTCAACGGAGATCGCGTCGTTCGCCGCGCGAGCAAAGCGCTTGCTGCCGATGGAGGTGCCGGTTGAAGAGCAGGTCAGGCTCGCGGCCTCCGCGCGCGCCTACTACGATCAGTACGCCGAGCTACCCGAGGCTCACGACGTGCTGCTGCGCTGCTTGTGCTTCGAGCAGCAGAAGCTCACCGACGTCGGTCGCGAGCTCGAGGGTGATGAACTGCGCTACCACCGAAAGTTGTACCACGCGCTGTTCAGCTAGCGTGCGGTGCTGGGCTGCTTGCCGCTGGCTGCCTGGCGCCCGCGTCATTGCCGTGGGGGAATGGTTGCGCCTGATGTCAGATCGACCTCGCGCGGTTCTGGCGGCATGTAGCAGATCAGCTCGGGATCTTCCTTTGGCATGCTCTTGCGCAGATACTCCATCAGTCGCTCGGCGGTTGCGCGGTCTGCCACCGCGATCCCGACGTTGCGCCCAGCGGCCTCGAACTCTTGAAGCTTGATCGCCTTGGCCGCCTCGAACTTGCGCAACACACCGCGCGTCTTGGGAAAGCTGTATGCCTTGGGCGCGTCTCTCGTGACTGAGTAGAGGTACACGAACGGGTGCTTGCAGCCGGCGTCGATGCGTGTCGGCCCGCTGGGCGTGAGTTCGTACAAGCGCCCTTCTTTGACGACCCAAAAAGTCTTCCCGAGGTGGGCCAAGCCTTGGAGGCGCATGGGCCATCGCAGCTCGCCAACTGGCACTGGGGTTGCGGATGGGCTGCTCGTGAGGGCGTAGATCGCGCTCGGGCCGAGCAGATACAGGACACCGCTTTCCGCGATGGCGGTGCGAAAGTCCTTCGGCGCTGGCACATCACTCACCTTGCCCGCGTCGTAGCGCAGGATGCGTTTGCCCTTGGTGTCTACGAACCAGAGCGCGTCGTCCGTTGCCGGAAAGGCTAGCGTGTAGTTCACGTCGCCGCGCCAGGGGACGTCCACGAACTTCGATTCGCTTTGACCCACTTCCCACACCTCGAGGATTGGGCTTCGCTTGTTACACAGGACCCCGAGGCTCACGAGCGTTCCGTGGGGAGTCGCGCCGAGCGCGTTCGTCTCGACAGCGTGGCGTCCAGCGCCGCTGCTCGCTGGTGTCAGCTCATCTCCCCTGCAGCCAGCGTCTTGCGGGAGCTTCTGTTTGCGAACGAGGGGCTTTCCGCCCGCGCTGACGAGGATGCGACCGACGGTGTTGGAGTAGCCCGCGACGAGTAGTGTGTCTTGGAGGCGCGCGACCCCCAGCATGAATCCAGCACCCCCGCCGGGGCTGAACACCGAAGGGGCGCCCTTGGGTAAAGGTAGAAAGGTTGGCGTGGGCGCACGCGCGATCGGCGACTGATAGGTGACGTAGTACAAATCCGGGTAGCGACCACCTGCACCGGTGATCTCGTTGGGGCCGAATCCCGAATCCTTGGGGATATAGCGAAGCCAGTCGAAGCCGTCTTCACTGAGCTTGCCGAGCCGCGCGCCCATCCCAACGAAGACAGTGTTTTCTCCCTGGTAGATCCCGATGCGCTCGCGGAGCTGCTCCGCGTGCCGCGGAGTAAGCGCGTAGGTTGACGGTGGCTGCCGTGCTTCCGTCGTACGCGAGCTCTTGACAGGGGGCGTTGCGCTGGCGCTCGGCTCCGGCGGCGGCGTGGGATCCGGCTCTGGCGCCGGGCTGGGCTCGCGTGAGCAAGCGACGAGCGTCAGGCCCACCGCGAGCCACTGGCGGTGCTGCTGCATCCTAGTTCTCCCCATGGCACTCGATCTTCCCCTCTGCGATTCGGGACTCGGAGTCAATTTCCGTGCGGGTTCTATCGGTGTCGCCCTCGAAGGTGACACGCTGGAGGCTCACCCACCAACGCAAGTGCCCGCGGCGACTTGAATCACACGCGACGTCGAGCTCGAGCGTGCGCGGGTCATTGAACAGCCGCTCGTCCGCGACCTGCTCACGACCCACACCGCTGGAGGGCGCGCGGAACTCGCGGCGCATGTAAGTTACGTCGTGCGTCACCACGCTGCCCTGTTCGTCGACCAACTCGGCGCCGACCTCGAGGCGCCGAAATAGATCACCCGTGGGGAACGCGTGCGCCGGGTTGGTCTGGCTGAGCTCAATCTCCAGGGAACGCCAGGCGGTACGCCTTGCTTCCACCTTGAGTCTCTTGCGCAGCCAGGCTGGGTCGCGCACCTGTTCGAAGCCGTGATCACGCAGCCCGGCGCTGAGCGGCATGTGGCAAGCTGCGCAGGGTCGATCTCTGGCTCGGCTCTCCGCATGTTCCGTCAGGGTCGACTGCATCAGCGATTCTGCACCCGTGCCTGTCGCGCCCGGAGTTGCCCCAGGGAAATAAAATTCGTGGCAGTTTGCACAGGCCCCGGAGCGGGCGAAGTCCCGAGTCCGCTGGATACGATGGGGCACGTCACGCGTCGCGGGCTGAATTTGTACTTGCTCGCCGGCCGCCAGGACAACGCCGGGTTCCAGCTCGTGGCACGTTACACAGCCCACACCCAGCTGGTCCGTAGGTTGGGGGTGAGGGCTGTCCGCGTCAGACTCCGGCGCGTGGCACGCCCGACAAAAGCGGCTCGGCTCCGCGGCAAACGCCGCTTGGAAGGCCGTGTTCGACGCCGACTGATGGTGCCTCGAGCCTCTCCAAGCTGCAGCTTGTTTCGGGTGGCATGCCTCGCAGTCCGCGTTGCGCGTGAGCGCTGCTGTTCCCCGGGCGCGGCGGGGCGAAGGACGGAGGGTGCTCGAGCTGCCAGACGCGCTGGCGTGGTTGGCTGAGGCTTGGGGCGAGGTTCTCTCCGGCGCTGGGCTGCAAGCGACACTCGTCGCGAACAGGGCCCAACACCAGCGACGCATCGGTGGCGAGTCTATCAGGACTGCGCTGCATGCGCGGCACGGGGCTTGCTGAAGCAACTCTCGTGGATCCGCAAACAGCGACTGGTTCTTACCCCATGCCCCGTCGGGCTCGAGCGTTGGCGGTCATCATCTTCTTTCAGATGTTGCCCGCCACGCTGGTGATACCGGCGATTCGACCGTTGTTCGCCACATTTCATGGCGGAAATGAGGGCGCGATGCACGCGTTCAGCGCGCTCAACATGTTGGGCGCCGCGGTCGCCGCGCCGATTGTTGGGCGCCTGCTGGATAAGGGTCGCGACCCGCGTCGCATCCTGACCATCTTGGCCATGGCGGATGGTGTTCTGCTCCTGGCGATCAGCTGTCGGATATCGACTGACGCGGCGCTGGCGCTGCGCTGTGTGGAGGGAGCGGCGCATGTGGGTGCCGCAACCGTCTTGTTGGCGGAGATGGCGGGGCTTGGGCGTCAGGTGGGTCGCGGACGTGTCATGGGATTGGCGGGCGCGGCGATCATCTTTGCGATCGCGCTCGGCAACACCCTCGGCTCGCTCCTGATCGCCCTGGATAGCCGCGCGCCGCTGTGGGCAGGCGGGGTACTTGCGCTGGGTATCGCCGGGTGCGCGGGACGCACATCAGCCGCCGCGCGGTGGAGCGCGCGAAAGAGGGCCTGGAGCTGCGGGCCTTGCTGCGGCAGCGGGAGCTGATGGTGCCGATCGGCGCAGCCTTCGTTGGGCGCTTCACCGTCGGCTGCATCGTGGTGACATTCTCGTTGTTCGCGCATCGCGTTCACGGACTCGGGGACTCGCACATCGGACTGCTGTTCAGCGCGCTCACGCTGAGTTTCGCGGTGTTCATGTACCCGGCGGCGCGGCTCGCCGAGCGAGTGCCACCGGCGTCCCTGCTGCTGACGGGCGGTGTGGTGTACGGAGCGGTGCTGAATGGGTTGGGCCACGTCGCTCCGGCGTGGTTGCCAGTCCTGATGTTTGCCGCAGGGATATCCTCGGCGCTGCTCTTCGCTACCACCTTGAACTACGCGGCGCAGGCTCGGGAAGGGGCTCGCGCGAGTGCGATGGCCTGGGTCAACGCGGCCGGTGCGTTCGGGATGCTGCTCGGTCCGGCGGTCGCCGGGATTACCTGCGCGATCCTCAAGTCGAACCTCGCGCCGGGCACGGCGTATCGCGCGGTGTTTCACCTCGCCGGAGGCAGCGTGCTCTTGTGGCTGCTGATCGGTTCGCGCTGGCTCGTGCGCATGGCTCAGGTCGAACGACGGGCCCAGCGGTTCGTGGAAGCCGAAGCTGCCGAGTAGGACTACCGACAGTCTTCTGCGAAGCGCTTCAGGAAGTCGAGCTGAGCCTGGGACTGGATGTAACCGGGCCTGACTTCTCGTACCCGTGTGATCGCGGCTTCGGCGGTTTCGCCGCGATAGATGAGGAAAGCCGCTAGCATCGTGCCGGTTCTGCCTAGCCCGGCGTGACAGTGCACCGCTACGCGGTCGCCTCTCTCGAGAGCTTTCTCGATGGTTCGGCAGAGTCTGATTGCGTTGCTCACCGTGGGGATCCCCATGTCCTCGATGGGAAAATGCCGAGCCTCGAGTCCAAACGGACTGAGCTCTGTGGGCGTGAAGCTCTCCTTGGTCAGCGTCAGCAACATGGAGACGCCCGCAATCGCGATCGCGGCGAGCTCATCCTCGAGGGGCCCGAGCAGTCCAGGTTTTCCCATTCCAGCGAGCGCGTTGGGGATCACCCATTTGAAATGGCTTGGGAGGGCCTGGGTCTCGGGCCGCGGCCAGCAATTGCCGTCTCGGATGAAGCGTGCGGTCAGCTCATTCGGTGGATTCTCAAAGACCTTTGGGGTGAGGTCATCAGCGAACAAGCGGCCCGCGCACAGCAACGCGACGCGGTCCGAGAACTCACGGGCGAAAGCGACATCGTGAGTGACCAGGAGCGTCGTACCTGTGTACGCGCGCAACGCAGCGCCGAGAACTTGTAGTTGGGATTGCTCGAGGCAACGCTCGGGCTCGTCCAAGAAGACGACGCGGTGGTTGTTGATCTCGCGGATCAGGTCGGCTGCTTCCCAGGGCTGACTATTTCCTCGAGGCAGCTGTTTGAGCCAGAACAGATCTTCGCTGGGCGGCGCCGCATCAGCTCCTGCGTAGAGCCAGCGGCCCTTGCGCTGCCAGCCTTCCGGAAGGGCGTTGGCCAAGCCGCGAAGGATCAGGCTCTTCCCAACACCCGCTGGCCCGATCAGCGCGTTGATGCGCTCCATCTCCACCTGCCAAGACAGGCCGCTGAACAGGTTTGCTTCTGGCCCACACAGCCCAGCATCCTCCAGCTCGAACAAAGGTGACTCCATCACTGTCCCTCCCTCAGGCGTTCCCCTAGCTCCGTGGGTAGCCCGGCTCGCTCGATTGCAGCGATCGTCCGCTCCAGGTCGTACTCCACGCGATGGATCTCGAAGCGCCGCTCCGAGACGTCCAGGACACCGAAGCTGGAGCGTGGATCGCCATCACGTGGTTGCCCCACGGAACCGGGGTTCAGCAGTACCGCCGTTGCTCGTGCGGGCCACTCGCAGACAGCGTCGTGTCTTTCGCTGACTTTGCCGGCATACAGCCACGCGGCGACTGCAGCATGGGTGTGTCCCACGAGCGCCACCTTGGGCCAGTCGTCGCGCGCGGCGACGCGTTCGAGGTTTGCTGGCATCATGGTCGAGGTCACGTAGCCGGTGTAGTGGTGATCGTTGAGGTAGCAGCCATGGACAGCGATGAAGCCATGTTCATGGATCACGCGGTTCGGTAGCGCGCCGAGCCAGGCGAGGTGTGCAGCGGACAGTTGGTCCCTGGTCCAAGTCTGCACCAGACGGGCCACGGCGCGGGTGCCGGCCATCGGTGCAGGACTGAGCACATCGCGGTCGTGATTGCCGACCACGGTAGCCGCGCAGGTGCCAGCGATCCGATCGACGCACTCGCTGGGTTCGGCGTTGTATCCCACGACGTCACCGAGGCAGATGATCTCGACTACGTCCAGGTTGCTCAACGCACTCAGCACCGCGTCCAGGGCGGCGAGGTTGGCGTGCACATCTGCGATGACGCCGACGCGCATGCCTCATCCGGCGCTGCAGGAAGCTAGTGCCGCAAGGAAACGCTCTTTGGCGGCGAGGGCGCCGGGCGAGCGAACGATTGCGTCCTGAAGCGCACGCCGCAGATCCAAGCGCTCGATGTCTGACTGTTTCAGGTGTTCCGCCATCCCGGCGGCGACCACGTCGATGTAGGCCTCCGTTGCCGCTGGCCAGTCCGCGTACTCCTCGACCCGTCTGAGCAGGGCGAAACCTACCGCGGGCAGTCGTGACCCGCGCGCGACGTCGTCGTCGAGGTAGTAGCAGCGGTCGCGAAGCGACGCGAAGTTCGACGGATGGACGTCCAGCAGCACCTCGGACCGCGCGGCCAAGAGCAGCGATCGCACCGCCAACTCTCCAAAGATCACCAGGCTGCGCTCCAGCTCGGTGCTGTCCCGCCGATGTACGGCGTGGGTCATCGAGCCCCTCAGCGTGGTGAGCCAAGGCGTGATCGTCCACAGCCAGAAGTCTCCGGTTGGCCCGTTCTGTACGGTGAGAACGGTGTTCTGCACGAGGAGATCACCGAGCAGGATCTTGTGCCGCACGAGCTGCAGCAGCGCGTCTCGCGCCTCATCGGCGTCCAGGTAGCGCCTTCTGAGCGCCGTCTTCAGACACCAGATGCCTGCTTCGTAGATGTACGCGTCGGAGCGTCCACTGCCGTCTGCGGTGCCAGAGCGCCCCGTCAGCTCCGTATGCAAGATGGCGTCGTCTATGGGGATGCGCTGCAGGATCTCCCTACCGTTGGCTGAAGGCCAGACCAGGCCGCTCGGTACGTCCGCTCGTGGTAGCGGAGGTAAGGGCTCGAACACGCGACTCGAGCTCGGCGGCGGCCTGGTTGGTCTGTCGTTGTCTGCCTGAACGTCAAGCCGTGGCGGATCCGCAAGCCGCTCCACGCGAGTCAGCGTTGCGGTGGTCGGGGAGTTACTCGGTGGTGCGGGTAATGTTTCCGGAAGGAGACGGTCGGAGAGCGCGCTGCCCACGCGTGTGCTCGAGTCCGGAGGCCCGCACGGTACTGACCAGGAGCTATCGATCTCGGAGCTGGACGGCGCGATGGACTCCGCAGGTTGGTTCGCTGGCGGATACTTCGAGCTCGGAGCTTCGGGAACCGTCGAGGGTGGTTTCGTATCGGGCGTCACTCCCTCACCCCCAAACTTCATCGCGCTTGCGTCGCTGGGCGCTTCCTCCTGGCGGCTATCCAAGAGGGCCTGCGCGCCGCGCACCGTCTCGGGCTCTGGGGCGTCGTCGTCGCCGTCGTCGCGCGATGCGGGTGGAGCGCTGTTGTGGATGCGCGCGCTGCCGGCTTTGGGCTCTTCTGTCGAGATCGAGGTGTGATGCCTCAGCACGACATCGAGGGGAGACTGGGGGTCCTGCTCCTCGCGAGCTGCCATCTCGTGCATCAACGCCTCACCGCCGAGCACCTGTCCACTCAGTGCATGCAAGCCCTGGTCGAGAACCTGGCGCTGAACCCTCTCTGCTGCCGCGCGGATAGCAAGTACGACCGTCTCGCGTACGCCGCCTCCGCTGGCCGCGTTGGCGGCGATAGCAGTGGCGCTGGGCGCGCCGAGCGCCTCGGCGACGGCGTGGGGAGCTGCGGCGCCCTGTAGATCTTGCTTGTTCGCTTGTATCAATATTGGAATATCGCCCCGATTCGTGCGCTCGAGGTACTGCTTGAGCAGCTTGTACATCGGGAGCGCCTCCTTGAGTTCGCTGAGGGAACTCGAGGTGACGAAGACCACGACGTCCGCGATGTCCAGCAGGTGCCAGCGCCGGCGAGACAGCACCGCCTGACCAGGCACCGTGACCAGGTGACAGCGCAACCCATAGCCGGCGACGACTCCGCCTTCGAGCTGTAGCCAGTCGAAGAACAGCGTGCGTCCGGCGAGCGCCTTTGGGGAGTAGAGCTCGCTACGCCGCAGAGGCGTGAAGAAGTGGCAGAGCTGTTCGAGGTTCGTCGTCTTGCCAGCCAGCGCTGGACCATCGTACACGACGCGCACGACGATCTTCTGCTCTTGCTCGTCGAATATGGCCACGGTTGATCCCCCTGCTGGCGATGCGCGCCATGTTTGGGCCGCCTGACGGGCCCCGCTTCAAGTCGGCGACTGAGTGCGCTTGGAGAGCACGCGGGCCAGGACCGCAGTGGACTCGCAGAAGACCGTGTAGACCACGTCGCCTTCCAGCCAAGTCGTCGCGAACCGACCGTTGCTCGTGCCCGCGGCATAGACGTCGGCGCGTGCGCCCATCGCTGCGGATACGTCCTGGGCTCCGACGCTCCACTGGCCCGCTTCCACTATCTCACTGACGGAGACGGAGTCTGCACCGACCACTCCAATCGGAGTAGGTAACGCGCTTGCTCGGGAGCGATGAAAGGCCACTCCGATCCCCCCTTGTGCCAGTAGTTCTCTCAGACGCATGCGCGCCTGTGTCGCGAGAGCAGGTTCGCGCAGCGCACCGATGGTGCACAGGAGCTCCGCCGGCGAATACGTAAAGCGCGCGTCGTAGCGACGCTCGCGACTCTCGCGAAACGTGACTGGCAAACTGCCAAGTAGCGTGAGAACCGCGATGCTCTCCGCGCTGTGCTGACGGAGCGTTCGTCTCAGACCATCCTCGGAGACGATGCCATCTGCGACGAGGGTCTCTCCGAAAGGCCGCCCAGCCGAACGGCACTTCTTGAACGTAGCCTGGAGTGTTGCCGCGGGGATTGGTGGGTCGGTGTTCTGACGTAGCAAGTCCGTCAGCCGCCGACGCATGCTGTCCACAGCCGCCCAGCAGATCCTTCCCGCCTCCACCAGTATGGCTCCTGCTGGAGCCTGTTCAGCTCCAAAGAGCAGCGCTCCGGTGGCACCCTCCGGCAGCTCCTCCACGCGTTCCAAGAGCGGGACTACTGCTGCCGGAGGGACGGAATGAGCTGGGGACGACGCCGAGTCACGACATGGAATCGTCGGGGCATCGCGTCGTCCGCTGGACATAGCTCGACTGCCGCTTCCTAGACTGCCGCTTCGACTGCTTCGAGTTGCGAGCGGCTCTTCGTCAACACCATGCCGAGGTTGGCGGAGATGCGGCATACCACCACCAGCACCATGTCTTCGTTACGCTTGCAGCGTTGAAACACGTGAAGCAGGTTGTCCGAGAGGATGATGATCTCCTGAAAGTAGTGGTGACCGTCATCTCGAACACCGCGCATCCGTTTGAACGTGCTCTCGATGGCCGAGACGTTCTGACCTTGGAATAGCTCACCCGTCGCCGCCGCGACCAGGTCGAGTACCTCCTGGGGATGGCTGTCCACGGTTTTTACCGAGAGCAGCATGCCCGTCTTCATGTCGACGAAACCCGTCGCCACACACTCAGGTACTGTCGACCGAACTTTGTTCAACGCATCATCAAGACTCATTGCCTTCCACCCTTCTTTCTCTTGTTCCTAGACTTTCGCGAATCCTCACGGCACCAAAGGTTCCACCTTCGGGAGCGCGGCCCTGAGCTCTGCCCAGCCCAGCCCGACGTTCGTGGTCTTCTTGGTAACCAGCATGATCACTGCCTTTCCGCCCTTCATCGTCTTGGCGAAGTGGTAGTTGTGGGCCGAGGCGATATGCACTTCTTGGAAGTAGTGCTCGCCGTCCTCGGGTAGCCCCCGATGGGCACGCACCATCTGCTCGATCCGGCCGACGTTTGGGCCTCTGAACAGGTCCATGGTGGCCGCGGCCACGACCTCGTTGAGCGTCTGCGTGTACTGCGCGGTGTTGTGGATGCCGAGCAGCATGCCGGTGTCGAGGTCGACGACACCGCAAGCGACAGCACCGTCCACGTTGTTCACCACTTCCTTACATGCGTCGTCAATCTTGCCCATCATGGCGTCCCCTTCGTCTTCCCCTTCGAACCCGGCTCCGAAGAAATCTGCCTCGCCGAGGTCGAACTCGGCGTCGTCCCGTTGCTGTTCATCGACCGTGCGCAATAGGTCGAGCAGTAGCGATTGGAAGGAGCGTTCGATGGTGGTATTTCCACGCTGGAATGCTCCAGTGCTGAGCGACCCGGTCGGCATCGCCAGAATGGCCTTGAGTGCTTCTTCGCCGGTTGTCTCGCCGTGCTCCGCGTGAACGATCTCGCCGTCCTCGAAGTGGATCTGACCCGCTACCGCGTCGTCCACGCGCAGAGTGATCGAGCGCCGTCCGTAGTGGAACATCTGCAGCATGTCGATCAGGCTCAAGCCATGCACGCTGCCTCGGAACCCGGTAGCGCAGTCGATGGCTTGCTGGATCGCGTCGAGTAGTTCGCGTGAGCCGAAGGGCTTGCAGAGCACGCGCACGGCGCCCAGCTCAACTGCCTTCTGGTGGTCCCGCGCGGTGGCGTACGCGCTCATGAGGATCGGGCGGCTGTTCAACCCGCGTTCGCGGATAGCGAGCAGGAGATCGATACCGTCGGCCTCCGCCATGCGCAGGTCGGTCAAGACGACGTCGGAGACGCGCTCCTCGAGCTGTTCCAGTGCACCGTCGACCGATGACGCTGAGAGCACGTCATAGCCGTTGGCTCGCAGGTCCCGCGAGATGGCAGACACGAGTTGCTGATCATCGTCGACGACGAGCACAGAAGTCACAGCTCCGCGGCTCCCTCCGCTACCGGTTGTCCCTTGGGCAAGAGCACGACGATGCTGGTCCCGGTGTCGCTCGGTTCGAGCATGAGATCGCCTCGCAGGTCGCGCACTGCTTGCCGCGAGGTAGTGAGTCCGAGGCCAGTGCCTTTCGATTTGGTCGTGAAGAATGGCTCGAAGATGCGCTCTCTGAGCTGCGCGGGGACGCCGGGGCCATCGTCGCGAACGCACACTCGGACGAGAGAGCCACCGGATGAGTCCGCCTCGATCTCGATGTGCGCGCCTTCACCCTTCGCCTCGGTCGCGTTCACGACCAGGTTCACGAAGACTTGCTCGATCACGATGGGGTTGCCCCTCACCCACTCGGCGCCGGGTCCCACGGTGAATGCCAGGCTGTGCTTGCCGTCACGCAGCAGCGGACGCACGAACGAGCCCACGCGCTCCAGGGTCTCCTTGAGGGAGAGATCGATTTCGACCTGGGGTCCAAGTCGTGCGTAGTCCAGCAGACCGTCGATGGTGCGCTTGAGGCGACGACAGGCGATGCGGATGTCGTGCACCACCTCGCGCAGCTCCATTTCCTCCAGGGTGTGCTGCTGCGTCAGTAGCTCCGCGTTGTAGACGATGCTCGAGAGCGGTGCGCGTAGGTCATGGGCGATCGCCGCGACCAGTTTGCCTGTGCTCTCGAGACGCTGACGATGCAACGCGCGAGAGAGCTTGAGGCGCTTGTCGGAGACCTCCCGCATCACGAGCAGCAGGTGACTGTCGCCGAGCAGATAGGGGGAGCAGCCAAGGTACGTACCTGGGTCGTGCTCTGGCGACCACTCGGTCGCGTCTCCGAGCTGCAAGTTGCCTAGCTGCGTCCACAGCGAGTGGGGGAGAGAGAACGGCACCACGTCACTGTCGATGCCGACTCGCTCGAACGTTGCCTTGGCCTGCGCGCTGAGTCCGACGACCCGTCCATTGCGGTCACACACCGCAAGGGCGGCGCCTACTTGCGCCAGGTCTAGATGCAGTCCGTCGAAGTCAGTCATCGGAGCCTACGGGCTCGATGCTCTATGCAACCCACAGTCCATCGCGGCGCGGGCAGAAACGTAGCCGTACAGGGCCTGCATCCAGCGGGAAATTGGCTGGAAAATAGCGCCGGGCCGCCTGGTTCTGTGCGGAAAGATGTCCGCGCTGTCGGAATCCGACACTTTGGTCAGTCGGAGTCCGTCAGTGGCCATTACGGAGCGCCCACGAGCACGCTGCCGTGCCTGCTCAGGTCACGGTGCGCGCGGGAGAAGTGACGGGCTGCGAGTGCTGCGCGGGCAGCTGACCGCGGGCTAGCGGCAACCGTACTTGCGCAACTTGTCGCGCAAGGTCGAGCGCGGGATGCCGAGGCTGCGGGCCGCGAGGCTGAGGTTGTGGCCGCTGCCTTCATAGGCAGCCATGATCATGTCGCGCTCGACATCGCGCAGGCCGCGCACGTCGGACTGGTACTCTCCGGAGTTGAAGACCGGGAACTTTCCAGACTGTGGATTGTGGGAACTCCGCTGGCGCATTGCGCGCTGGAGGTCCTCTGCCTCAATCACCGCTCCTCCCGCGATCACCGCCGTGTGCTCGATCACGAGCTTCAGTTCGCGAACGTTGCCAGGCCAGTCGTGTTGGCGCAGCAGCTCCCCTGCCGCCTGACTGAGCTGAGTCGGCACACCGGGATAGCGAGCGGCGAAGGCGTGCAATAGATGCAGCGCCAGGGGCTCGATGTCGGCGAAGCGGTCGCGAAGCGGGAGCGTAAAGATCGTGAACCCCGCCAAGCGGAAGTAGAGGTCCGAGCGCATCTCGGAGTCGCTCTGGTCGAGCACCCGATTGGTTGCGCTGATGACGCGGGCGCGAAGCGGGAGATCCCGGGTGCCACCAAGGCGGCGAAAGCGGCGCGTCTCCAGCGCCCGCAGCAGCTTGGGCTGGAGCGCAGGCGGCATCTCTCCAACCTCGTCCAGGAACACGCTCCCGGAGCCGGCGGACTCCAGCAGGCCGACCCGCGCTCCGCGAGCTCCGGTGAACGACCCTGGTTCGTGGCCGAAGAGTTCGCTCTCGAACAGCGCCTCTGGGATCGCGGCACAGTTGAACGACGCAAAGGGCTCATCCTCATGGGTGAGCTTGTGGATCGCCTCGGCCACGAGCTCCTTGCCGGTCCCCGTCTCACCCATGATCAGCACGGACAGGTCTGGAAAGCGCGCGACGCTGCGCACTTGGTTGCGGATATGCCGAATCGCTTGAGTATCCCCGAGGATACGATCCGCGGCGTCTCGCAGTGGCTCCGCGCGAGGCGCTGGACCAGCGGAGTGAGTCCCCTGCCAGCCCAAGCGAAGCCTGCGGTCGAGATCGTCGATGGTGACCGGCTTCTCGACCACGTCGTACACGCCCGCCCGTACCGCGGCAACCGTAGCTGGAACGTCGATATATCCCGACAGCAGGATGGTCAGTGGTGCCGTGGGGAAACATTTGAGTTGCTGGATCACACTCCAGCCGTCCATCTCGGACATGTGGAGGTCGAGCACCAACCCGTCGAACGACTGCTTCCGCAGCAACTCGATCGCGTCCACGCCGTCCGTAGCTGAGGTGACCTTGTAACCTCGCCGTTCGAAGCCATGGCGCAGATAGCGGACGATTGCAGGGTCATCGTCTACCAACAAAATGCTGCGATCCAACGTGGCCTCACTCCCGTTCACGTTCACTCACCCTCTCGAGACACAACGCTCAAGCTTAGCTTCAACTCCGCTCTGCGAGAACGCCGCACTTTGGCTTTTATCCTGTTGAGCATCTGTGCTGCTGAGCTGCTGTGCTGCTGTGTCGCTCTACTGCTGAGCTGCTGTGCTGCCGTGCCGTTAGCTGGCGGAATCGGACACCGGAGAGCGCGGGTGGCCAGAACGGCCAGCTTTTGGCTCATTTAGGCTAACGGGGCTCGAGTTGCCTTTTCCCCGCGAAAGCGGTGGGTTGTAGGTTCGTAGTCTAGGTTCGTAGTCTAGGTTCAGTGGTGCTCAAACACCCTGAAGCCATTGAAACTCCACAAGCTACAGCGTAGGGCATCGAAGGGCCGCCCACAGCTGAGCACCGGCGTGAGCCAGGCTAATGGAGTGGTGACACGGCGGGTGGATTCTTGTCCGTCGTCGCAGCGGCTGGATCGGGTATCGTCGATTGCTGTCGGGACGTAGAAATTGACACGCGGAAACTGAGGTGGTCGGCGTGGTGAGGCTTTTTGCCAGTCTGCGCGGAGCTAAGTCCAGCGCTTCTCTGCGGTCTTCATGGGACGACATCGTTGCGGGGTGGCGGCTAGGCGCGCGACTTTGCTGCAGGTCTCTGTCGGCAATCCTTGCGCGCCTGCACACCAGACCAGTGTTGTGATTGGGCGTCGATTCTCGAACGGGAGTCCGACTTCGCTCGGTGTGTGTCTGGCGGCTACAGAGACCGCGGAGTGGTTGCGCAGTGTTACTCAGCGCAGTGCCACTCTCAGCGCGTGCCACCCTCAGCGCGTGCGACGCTCTGCGCGTGCGACGCTCTGCGCGTGCGACGCTCTGCGTGGCGGAGCTACGCCAAAGCGAGTCTTCAGGTTGGCTCGCCGGGGGCGTCGTCCGCGCGGTCGCATTCATCATCCGGAGCCTGGAGCAGCCTCTCAGGCACGCGGTCGTTCAGTACATCGCAGTCTCCGCCGGGCTGGACTGGCTTGCTGGACTGGCCAGGATTCGGACCGCGCGGAAGTGATGCACGCGGGCCTGACTGGGGCTGGAGCTGTGGCGGGCTGGTGATATGGTCTCGCGATGCTTAGCTCGCGCCATCTCTCTTCGTCTAGCCTGGGCCGTCTGGGTCGTCTGCTATTGGGAGTTGGGCTCGGTGCCTTCGTGTTCGGGGCTGGGTGTCTTCATCGCGGCAGCACCATCGGGCAGCGCGAACCGGCGCCCCAGGCAGATGAACAATGTAAGGGCGACGAGAAGTGTCTGGACGCGTGTCGCCTCGCGGAGCGCGACTCTGGAATGATGGGACAATGCGCGGAGGAGCGGGAGCGAGTGGCGAAAGGGGGCACCGTGCCTGACGCTCCTGCTCCTGTGGCGGATGCAGGACCTGAATGGTCCGCCGCCGGAGCCGAGCGCTCCAGGGAGCGCCTCGCGCCGCCGGAGTTGTTCTCCCGTGCGCTGCCCTCGATCGTATATATCCGCACGGATACGGGGTCTGGTACTGGCTTCATCGTGAGCTGGAAGGGCGTGATCGCGACGAACCTGCACGTGATCGCTGGCGCCAAGAAGATTCAAGCGTTCCTCATGAATGGCGCGGAGCTGAAGCTGAAGCCGGAGGTCGCCGTGGACGCCGACCACGACGTCGCTGCGCTGCAGACCGACATGAGCGTCGCCCCGGTTGCCCTGGCGCACGTGAACAGCGTGATCATGGGGCAGAAGGTGATCGTGATTGGTAATCCTCTCGGGCTCAAAGCCACATTGTCCGAAGGCATCGTGAGCGGCGTGCGCGAGATGGACGACAAGACGAAGGTTCTGCAGATCACCGCGCCTATCTCACCAGGCAGCTCCGGGGGGCCCATCTTCAATGAGTATGGAGAGGTGATCGGCATCTCCACGTTCGTGATTCTTGGCGGTAGCAACCTGGGCTTCGGCATGCCGGTGCGTTATCTCAAGGAGCTCATGCTCAGCCCACGCTTCCTCTCCCGGGAAGAAGTCGCCAAGCTCGAGCCGCCGCACTCGGGAAGTGACGAGCCTGGCGGGACGGCACCGCCGGCAGATGTCGCGGATCTACCGCTCGTGCATCGCGACATTCCAGATCACGACGTCAAGCTGCTCAAGGGTTGTGGTCAAGGCGACTACCGCCAGATTCGAGACTTGATCGCGGAAGCCGTTAAGGTGGGAGCACCACTCTACAACTCTAAGAACTTTCGCGCCTGCGCGCAGATCTATGAGGGTGCGTCCAGCGACCTGGAGCGGAGCCTGGCAGCCAGCTGCAAGGGCCCAAAGCAGGCGCTCGCAAATGGGCGCAAGAAGGCATCAAAGCATACTGACGACGCGCTGCGAGCCTGGGCGCTGCGCGACAGCTTCGACGGACTGACGCGAGTCATCGACAAGCTCGAAGCGCAGTCCAAGCAGTAGTGCGCCAGCGCTGCCGCGGACCGCTGGTTGCGGTCCGCAGCATGTTTGGATCAACGCACCCCAGAGCACGCGCCCGACGCGCTGTCGGTGTCGTTATCCGTTCGACACTGCACCCACGCGTGAGGCGGGTGCCCCTCGTCGACCACAGCGTATGCCATGGTTTGACCCTGGGTCAGAGCCATCGAGGCGCTTGGGAGGTCGAGGATGACGTCCTCAGCTTCTGCAGGCGCGAGCGCCTTCGTGGTCAGCGCTTCGCCGAGCTTCGTTCCGCCGGCCATTGGGTCCCCCTCGTAGAAGCCGACCACGACGCCTGGGGGCACGCTCGCGAGGCCGATGTTGCGCACGCGAGCAATCAAGCCGTAGCTACCTTCGCACTTCGGGCGTAGGTCGACGACCAAGTCAGGTGCGCTGAAC
The DNA here is from genome assembly GCA_041389805.1 of Polyangiaceae bacterium. GTDB lineage: Bacteria > Myxococcota_A > Polyangia > Polyangiales > Polyangiaceae > JAHBVY01. The sequence continues at coordinate 95,157 of JAWKRD010000010.1, forward strand.
TCGCCGGAGGGCTGGATGTTCTGCCTGAAGTTGTTCAGGCGAGGTTGTTTCCAGTTGGCGAGCTCGTTGAGCGGGATGCGCCCGTCTTCCTCGACGTTGGTGACGTGATAGGTGTGCTGGTTCCAGATGCGACGAGTTCGCACCCATTTCCCTGCGGTATCTCCGAAGATGCGTACTCCGCGCACCTTCGTCGTGCCGTCGGATAGACAGGTGATGCTCGAGTAGTCATTCGAGATCACGATCAGGTCGGCGTGACCGTCGTTATCGACGTCGGCGACAAGGGGGTACTCGGTCAGGGTGCCGCTGGTGTTGCACGTGCTCCAGAGCTCCGTGCCGTTGGTTCCGTCGTAGATGCGAAGTGTGTGTTCATCGGCGTAGACGACTTCGGCCTTTCCGTCGCCGTCGAAGTCGAACACGGAGCTCCCGGTCGCAGCGGAGGAGCAGTCCTTCGTCTCCTTGAGCCAGATGTTGGTCTGGTCATTGGCGACGTTAGTGTCCAGCAGTTTGGTGCCGCCGAGCACGGTGTAGCCAATGCCGGTGGCGATCGCGACGTCCGCCGTGCCGTCGCCGTCGAAGTCGGCAACCGTTGGCGGTCCACCGCCGCGGGTCGCTCCCGCGGAGCCGCTCGGGCAGTTGTTCATGAACGTTCCGTTCATGTCGATGTTCTGCCGCAGGATCTTGAAGCCCCCGGGCTCCCCCGGGTCGTAGTGCCAGACGTGGACGAGGTGCGACGCCGAGTCCACTGCCACGATCTCCGGGTTGCCATCCTTGTCGAAGTCGCCCAACGCCATGTGACCGGCGGTGAGGCCCGTGGTGACGAGCTGCGTGCCGTTGTGGTCGTAGAGCGCCGTGGGAGTCACTACCTCGAGGAAACCATCGCCGGTGATGTCGGCGAAGACTCCCGTGCTCGCGCCAGCTACGGCGAACTTGGTGGTGCCATCGGCGCCGTTGAGCACCGCGCTGCCTGTGAGCACTTCCGGGGAGCCATCGTGATCGATGTCCCCGATGCCGGGCATGAAGCAACCCGTGGCCGTCGACACCCAGAACTCGGAACCATCTGCGTGCAGTGCCCGCGTGCGTCCGTCCTGGGTGCACACGATGACCTCGTTGCCCGGCTGACCGTCGATGTCGCCGCCGGCCAGATGCGTCCCTGGGTTGAGGCGGTCATCGAACGGCGTGTCGGGGTGGTAGCTCCACTTCTCCACGACTTGGCCGCCCACGATGCTGATGGCGTGCAGAGTTCCGTTTTGAGAGTAGATGGCCTTGCCGTTGTCGCCGGTCGCAGGCTTGGTGTACTCGAAGGTCGTGAACAGGATCTCCGGGATGTCCTTGGCGTCCACCTTGCCGTCACAGTTGTCGTCGTCGAGCTCGATCACGATCGGCGTCATCATCACGTTGCCGCCATCCCAGTGATACTTCAGCTCGGGGTCGAAGGCGGCCGCGGGCGGGTGGTACTCGCAGTTCTCGATACAGGTGATGGGCTCACCCGGGTCCTGCCCTGCGGCGCACTGCGGCGGCTTCGGGAGGCAGCGCCCGGTAGCGAGAGAGACGCCGCCGGTACAGGTAGCGCCGCCAGCGCCGGCATCGGGCACCTCAGGGGGATCCCCGAGGGAATACTCACAGTAGTCACCACCGTCGCAGTCGTCGGAGTCGACGCAAGTCTTGCCCGGTGTCACGCACTTCTGGAACGAGCACACGTCGGTGTCGCCACAGCAAACGTCGCCACACGCCTTATCCGTGAGGCAACACACGCCTTGAATGCAGACGCCGCCGTCGCACTCGCAATCACCGCCGTCCAGGTTGAACGTGCCACCGCTGCTCGAGCCAGCCGTGCCGCCGCTCCCGGCGCCTCCGCTGCCCCCGCCGGCGTCGAAACGGTTTCCACCTCCGACGCTGCTCCCGCTATCGGAGCCGCAGCCGTTCAAGAGGCCTGCTCCGAGCGCAATCGCTCCGAGCGAAGTCAGTCCCAGTATGCCAAGTCGCTTTCCCACGGCGCCAGTGTACTGGACTAACGGCCGTTCGTCTTGGGGGGGAGGTGCATCCGGGCTCAAGCGTGTCTCGCTTCTGGGCCGATGTGTCAGGTCGAGTCACCGTGCCCACCGACCGGCTGGCTCGGCTGGATGCCGATGCCCGTACCTAACCGTAGGCGCCGCACGGCCTTCAACGCGCTGCGTCCTAATCTCCCCGGCGCGCCTCGGGAGATGCTGTGCCAGGCGTGTTGTGTGCGGTTCCACAATCCCATGCGGAAAATGATAAGGCGCTCGTTGAAGCTCAAGTTTGCTGGGCGCCTGGCCTTTGCAAATGCCTTGCGCTCCGCGATCAGACTGCGGGCGAAGCGACGAAAGGCCTTCTCCGCGTGAACCTGCTTGGCGAGCACGCCGGAGACGAAGCGTGCCCGTGCCTCCAGCGTCTCGAAGCGCACCGATGCATAGCGGCTCAGCACCCGAGCAGCCTCGGCCTTCGGCAACTTGCGGATCACCCTGGCTTCCTCGATCAGCATGCCCAAGCGCAGGTCGATGCGCCCCTCGACGTAGTCGGCGTAGAGAAACGTGCGTGCGCTGGGCAGCGTGCCCTTGTACTTCGCAAAGCGAGACAGCGCGCCTTCACCCTGCTGCGCGAACGAACGATCCCAGTCGATGTTGACAGGAAAGGCGCTATCGCCAAGCAGGGCAAACTGGCCGCAGTTGGTGTCCAGGTTATCGAGGAACCACTCCCAGGCATGCTCCATGAGCATCACGTGGCGTTGCAGATCGGTCCACTGGGCGGTGTCCGGCGGCAGCTCGCGCTCGGGGTCGTACTCGACGAACGGCTTCAGCAATCCGGTCAGCGTCGCACCGTTGAGCGTTACCTCGCGGATTTGAGCTGGCACCGAAGGACGCTTGGCGAGGTCGCGCAGTCGATGGGCGACCACCTCCGCTTCGAGCAACGCGAGCTCCCCGCGCTTGAAGACAAACCGGCTTCCCTGCGCTGTCTCGAGGACGTGGAGCGGCTTTGAGCCTGACGTAGGGGCGGCGTCGACCTCGCGCAGCGCGCCCGCCTCGACCGTAGCGAGTTGCCTCGAGTTGAGCCTGCGATGGAGCAGGCGGTTTTCGGCGCGAATTCGCCGGATCAGGCTGCGGTAGGAGCGGAACGGGGGTTGCATCGATGGCTTCGACATGACCACTGATTGGCAAACCACGGGCCAGGAGGATTGTTTCCCTTTCGCGCGCAGCTTCGACGTCGCCCACGTCTCCGATCTCCACTTCGGGCGCACGGAGCCGTGCCGTGTGCGGGCGCTCTCCGAGGCCTTGGTTCAGTCTCCGCCGGACCTGCTGGTCGTCACCGGAGATCTGACCCAGCGTGCTCGTACTTCGCAGTTCCGCCTCGCGCGGCGCTTTCTGGATGATATCCCGTGCCCGAAGCTGGTCGTGCCAGGTAACCATGACATCGCGCCCTTCTTCCGTCCCCTGGCCAGGCTCCTGTGGCCACGCCGGCGCTACCAGCGATTCCTCGGGGATGTATCCCTCGTTCAGCGAGAAGGCTTGATTGCAATCGGTATCGACAGCGTGTCGCGCTGGCGGGCGAAGGAGGGCTCGCTGACCAGGAGTCAGCTGTCCGACTTGCGTCGGGTCCTCGCGGATTTACCGCGCGGATTTAGGATTCTCGCCTCCCATCATCCGTTGATTCACCCGCAGCGGGGCGTGCGGCATCGAGTGCCTGGTCGCCTCGTCGATCTCCTGCATGAACTGCAGATCGACCTGGCGTTGTCGGGGCACCTGCATGAGAGCTGGGCGGGGCCGCGCTGCCACTGCTCGAGCCACGATGCCCGGCTGAGCACGCTGTTCGTGCAAGCCTCCACGGCCACCTCCACGCGCTTGCGGGGTCATCGAAACGCATACAATCGACTGCAGATCGGGGACGCCGGGATCACGCTTCGGGTCGAGACCTTCGACGGCTTTGAGTTCAGGACCACGGACACCCGGCGGTATGTCGCGGGTGCCGAACAGCATGAGCCGGAAGTTGCGCTCACCCGGTTTCGCAACGCGGACTGGGAAGGCTGCTACAGTGGCGCCTCTGGGGGTGCTACAAGTTGGTGAGTGACTGGCCTCCCCCCTGCCAGATTCGCACGCGGATTTGCTCTGTGGTGCGCAGCCCTCGCGTGCGTCGCGTGTGACTCACTGGGGGGCAGCGACGCAAAGGGCCAGAGCGAGATGGCGCCTGTCCCTCCCCCCCAACCCTCGGCGCCGATCGAAGACACCCGGGCGAACGTGACGCGCAGATGTCCCCAAGGCATGTTGCCCGTGAGCTTGAAGGCGCAGCCGAGCTTCTGCGTGGACCGCTACGAAGCGAACCTGGTCGAGGCGGAGTCAGGAGCCGCACTCGCCGCCAGCCAGCGCCCTCTGGATGGTGTCAAGTACCGCGCGGTTTCGGTCGGCGGCGTCCTGCCCCAGGCTTACGTGAACCGCTTCGAGGCTGCAGCCGCCTGTGAAGCATCGGGCAAGCGCCTGTGCAAGGCGCGCGAGTGGTACACGGCATGTTCCGGCACGGAGCATGCCAAGTATCCGTACGGCAACGAGTTCGAGAAACGCCGCTGCAATGTCGACAAGGGGCACTTGCTGCACAAGCTGTTCGGCAACGTCACTTACACCTACGACGCGCACTACAACAATCCCAAGTTGAACCAGCAGCCAGGCTTCCTGGCCAAGACGGGCGAGTACGCCGAGTGCACGAGTGAAGTCGGCGCGAACGACATGATGGGTAACCTCCACGAGTGGGTCGCCGACGACGTGAGCGCGAAGCTTCGAGAGGAACTGCCCCTCGAGAAGGGCGATCAATGGCTAGGCAAGCGTGGCATGGGCGTGTTCATGGGCGGCTACTTCAGCTCCCATGGTGAACACGGCACGGGTTGCCTGTACGTCACCGCGACCCACGCCCCGGACTACCACGACTATTCGACGGGCTTCCGCTGCTGCGCTGATCTGTAGCGCTAGAACGGCTTCTGCCCCGCGTCGTGATATTCCGCAAGGAAGTCTTGGACGCGATCACGCTCTTCGGGGTTCAGGCTGTCCTGAAGGTGCGCGAGAGCCTCCCGAGGCTCATGCATCACCTTGCGGTTCTCGTAGCCGGCCTCGCGCACGATGCGTTGCAGCTGCAGGTAGAGCGTGGCGTTGGTGTGCGAGACCAAGATCGCGATGCGGTCGAGGCGTGTGTTCATGTTCTGGAACAACTCAGTGAGTCGATCCGCCGCTGGCTGCGGGTAGATGCGCACCGGCCGGTGGTCGGCGCACAGGATGGGCTGCATCGTCGCCGGCGTTCGCAGCACCTCGGCGGCCAGGGCCTTCGAGTAAATGTCCGCGTCCTCGCGGGTTTTCAAAGCGAACACTCGCGCTTCGATCACTCGGCCAACTCGGCGTTGCATCGTGAAGGGTTCCGACACGCTGGGCATCTAGCATGGCGTTGGACCCCTGGAAGGCGCAAGAGCCCAGATCTCCCACACCGTCGCCAAACCGCGGGTTTGGCCATGCATCAGCGTACCTCGCTGAGTGAGGTCGCGCCTCGCTACTCTTCGAAACCTGCGCGTTGCAGGCCGTCCACGACGCGATCGGCCACGTCGGTCTGTCCGCGCGGAATCATCGCGTGAATGCCCGAGAGGCGAAAACTCGGATGGTAGCTCTGGAGCCGCGTCCGCTCCTGGTTCGCCTCAGCGGTGCGTTCTGCCATACCCAGGGAAGCACACAGTAGCGCGTGTCCGAACGCGTACTGCGGTCGCGTGACCAGGGCGTCGCGACAAGCCGTGACCGCGTTCTCGTAGTCGTTCGCGATGAAGTGCGCGAAGCCCAGGCCCGCCGCATAGGCTCGCGGACTCAGGCGCGCCGCGAGGCGCATGCTGCTGAAGCCGCTCTGATCCCCGCGCGCGAGCTTGACGTGCCCCAGCGCTGCGTGCGCGGACGCGAAGCTCGGGTTGATGTCGGTCGATGCCTGAAACAGGCGATCGGAGTCGTAGTTGCCTTGGGACATCTCGGAACGGCCCTTCAGGTACCACCCGATGGCGTCCTTTGGATCGGTCTCGAGAGCCCGCTCTGCCGTTGCGCGCAGAGCGTCGTGGCTCTGGGTCACGTCGGGGACCCACTGGTTGATGATGTTCTGGTACAGCGCATAGCCCCGTCCGTAAAGCGCAAGCATGAACTTGCCGTCACGGCCCAGGGCTCGTTCAAAAAAATCAAGGGCCCTTTCATTGCCATCGCGCGACCGGTCGTCGGTGCCCAGTAACCCTTGATGGGTCAGCTCCCAGGCGTTCAGATTTTCTGTGGGGAAACCAATGCTGCGTTCGCCTTCAGCGCGCATCAGCTCGGGGTAGGCCTTGCCCACGATGTTCCGCGCGAGCTCGTCTTGCAGCTCGAACAGGAGGCCCATGCTGACGTCGAAGTTCTCGGACCAGAGAGTGTGGCCCTTGCTCACCGCGTCGAGGCGCACGGTGATGCGCAGGCTCTCCCCGGCGCGTCGGACGCTACCGGTGACGAGGTACTCGGCGCCGACGGCTTCGCCCAGCTGCTGAGTTGGGTGATCGCTGCCGCCGATGTGGATGCTCGTGCTGCGCGCGATGACGGGGAACCAGCGCCACTTGCTGAGCAGGGTGATCAGGTCGTCGACCAGGCCTGCAGCAAAGCTGGCTTCGACCGGGTCGTCGCCGTAGCAGTCGAAGCGCAGCACCGCGACCGCGGGCCGCTGTTCGAATGGCGCAGCAGAGATCAGCCGCGTGTGGCTCCCACTGCTGTGGGTTGCGATGTCCCCCAGGCTGCGGGCGATGGCGGCCGCTTCCGTGCGGTTACTCGCGCCGAGGGCCTTCAGCAAGTTCTCCACGTGAGTCTTCACGGTGGAGACGGAGAGCTGGAGTTGCCCTGCGATTTCTCGGTTGGGATAGCCCTGCGCCAACAGGTCCAGTACGTCCCGCTGGCGCCTCGTGAGGCTATTCAGGCCTTGAGTGGCCCTTGGTTGCGATGGATGGGTCTTTGGAGTCACGGTTCGTACCTCCGCGCACGACTGCTAGGCGGTTCAATGAGCAAGCGATCGAGAACTGCGGTGTCGTCGCTGCTCAGTGGCAGCGCTTGAACAATACCGTCGCTTGCTCGCTCCTGAATGTCTACGGACCTGATGACAAACTATCCCCGGATGTGGGCGGAAAGGCGATGTCAGTGCCTGATATCGAGAGTGGCTTCAGTTTCACCGGTTTTTACTGGTGAGCGAAAAGCACCGCGTGTGTGTTTCAACACGTATTCTGAGAGTCCGCGTGGCGGCCTGTTTGAAAGCCTTTTTGAGCACGAGAAATGGCCCGGGCGGCTCTGGTTGTGGTCGGACGGCGCGCGCGGATTGGTGACGCTCGGAGGTGCCAACAGCGACCAATCGAATTATTTCGATCGATTGATCGACAGGGTTTTATCGGCTTTTTTTGGGGGGGAGGCGCGGCGGTTGCCCCTGCACCCAGGCGCACGACGGCGGGCGTCCAGGGGATGAGCTATGGTCCGCGCCCCGGCGAGGAGGGGATCTGAAGCGGGTGTTGGACCACCGGGCGCTAGATCTCCACGGAGTCGTTCGATGGCTGATGCACTAGGAATTACCGCACGGATAATCATTCCAGCTTCTGAGTTGAGCTGGTCGGCAGTGCGCGCGTCGGGGCCCGGTGGGCAGAACGTCAACAAGGTCGCTTCAAAGGTCGAGCTGCGCTTCGACGCGGGTCACTCACGCGTGCTGAGTGAAGAGACGCGGGCGCGCCTGATTCAGCTCGCTGGCTCGCGAGCTAGTCTCGAAGGCGTGATCGTGATCGTGGCGCAAGACACTCGCGACCAACGGCGGAACCTGGAACTCGCGCGAGAGCGCCTAGCGGAGCTCGTGCGTCAGGCGCTGGTGCGCCCCAAGCGCCGACGGCCATCCAAGCCGAGCCGCGGGGCCACCGCCCGGCGCCTGGACGCCAAGAAGCGCCAGGGGGACAAGAAGCGCTCCCGCCAAGCAGGTTTCGATTAAGGACCCGCGAACGGGGAATTCAAGCGTCCTCGCGCCCGATCCTCTTGCTGCGGCGAGCGAGATCTGGTCGAGCTGCGCGCGGGCACGGTTGTTGTTGATTGGCAGGGTGTTTTTCAACACCCTGCCTAGCGCCCAGCGCGGCGGGGTGAGCGGCGGCGCAAGAAGAGGAGTCCCAACAGCGCTAGCAGTCCGGCGGGCGACTGCCCACGCTGATCCAGCGGCCTGACTCGACAAGCGCACCCCGAGTCTCCTTCGGAGGTGCTGCTGGCGGGGTTGAAGCCTGCGCCGCCTTGAGCCGCACCGCCTTGGCTGTCAGCGCCGCTGCCGCCGCCAGGCCAACTCCCCGCGGAACCGGATGTGCCTGCAGTGGCGGCGCCGCCGCTCCCGGTACTGCTTCCGCCGTTGCTCGCGCCAGCGCTGCCGCCCTGAGCGCCGCTGCCTCCGGCGCCGCCGCTGCCCGAGTCCGCGGGTGTCCAGCGGACAGCATCGAAGGCGAGCTTGCGCATCAAGCTGTCGTAGTTCTCCCCGGTGTTGTCACCGAGGCTGACGTAGCGGTCCTCGCCTTGAGAGAGTGCGTAGACACCGAGACTCACCCAGCCCTTCTGCGTTGCTTGATTCACGCCTGGGCTGCTCGTGACGTTGGCGCCGTCGAAGATTTCATAGACGGCGTTCTCGGAGCTGGCTTCGCTGTTCGGGATGTGTACGGAGAGCTCGTAGTCGCCTGGACTATCCACGTGGAAGTGCCAGCGTCCGTAGGTCTCCTCGTCCACGGCGTCCGTCGCGAAGGTGTAGTAGTGGTGGTCGCCGTAGCCCTCGGCGACGTCCCACCAGTACGAGGTGGCGCGCTCGAAGCAGGCTGTGTCGCTCTCGTCGATGGTGAGTTCGGCGCCGTTCAGGCGCGCGTCGCAAGTCGGCGGCGGCCCGCAGTTGTCGCTAGTGATGTTGGTTCCGAGGCTGGGGTCGCCGAAGTTTTGAAAGGTGCTGGGTAGACTTTGGCACCACCAGGACCCGCAGGTTTGCTGGATCTGGAAGTGCAAGTGCGTGCCACAGATCCACCCGCTGTTGCCGACCCGCGCCACCACATCGCCCCGCTTCACCGACTGGCCCACGCTGAGGTTCGAGCTACCCGCTTGCAAATGCAGAAACAGCGCCTCCGTGCCGTCGCCGAAGGCGATGATCACGTAGTTCGCGTCGTTGGCGTAGGCGGAGTCGCAGCCGTATGAGTTTGAATCCATACGGATCATGCGTACGGTGCCGTCAGCTGGTGCGCTGACTTCGCCTCCAAGGCCGATGCCGATGTCCCAGGCGTAGGCGCCTTCTGCTGTGTGGCTACCGGTGTTGTGGCCCTGGGTGACGGAGTAGGTGACTCCGCAGGGCCACGGCGCGGCCAACTGGGGCGTCGCGCCAGCCGAGCTGGCGTACAGCAGACCTAACCCCAAACCAAGAATCCAAGACGCCGTGCGCTTCATAAGTAGTACCGAGCAGCCGTCGTCGCGGCTGATTTGGATAGGCCAAGCAAGCAGCGTGCCCGGCCAGCTAGTGGGGAGTGTCGCTGGCTTACGCCTCCCGCGGGGAGCCCATTGCACAGCTTGGACCCTGGCGTTGCACAACGTTGCACAATCCCAGGAGACGTATCCTGACGGAAAGAAACTGTTCGCTCACGCTTCGAAGGCGACGCAAACCGCCTGCAGGATGGGGGACACGTCGTTGCTGACCGTGAAGGTTACGCTCACCCTGGCTCCGCTGCCGTCCTCGACCAACACCAGCGTGATAGGAGTGTTCGTCGGTAGGTCCGTGAGCTGGTAGAAGCCCATCGGATCGTTGTTGAAGTCACCCATGCTGAGTGATTCGACGGTGTAGCCGCTGCCGGACGCCGTCCAGGCCAGCAGGTTGAAGTCGAAATCAATGGTGAGCTGGTCGGCAGCAGACGGCGACGTGCTGGCGTCGCATGTCCCGCTGGCGAGTGAGAAGTTCACGCCGGCCGCAGACAGGCTCGGCGTTTGCTCCGCGAGAATCGCTTCCGCGGGGTTACACGCGACGCAGGCCCCGAAGCCGGTGCCTCCCGTGCCGCCCGAGCTCACGGAGCCATCCCCGTCGCCAGCGTCCGCGCCGGTTCGATTCTTCGTGGCATCTTCGCTGTCGCAGCCTGCGGCCAGCGAGAGCGCCAAGCCGACGCCCACTGCACCAATCAGTCCGATCCCCAGTCGCATCCCTCGAGCATACTCCGGCGGCCACCCGGTCGTCGTGGGGCTGTGAGATCAGTTCCGGGAGAGCTCGCAGATTTTAGGCGGCAAGCGGCCAAGTTTGCCGTCAGAGGCCGCTCGCTTCGGAAGATCGCGTCGCGCACCCACAATCTGCGCAACCCGCGGCCTCAAGGGGCGAAAGCAGGCCCAGCCAAGGCAATGGCCCTCCAGTGAGGCGAGCGCGCCGGGTCGTACCCCAAGCCATGACCCGGCGCGCGCCTCCCTCGAGGGCACCCTAACCTGGGGAAACGACGCCGCCCGTTCGGGAGCGCGCGGCGCGTGCCCTCGATACCGTTTGGGTCACGCGTGGAGGGCCATTGCCAAGGCATCTAATCCCTAAGGAAACGAGAGCACTCATGACCCAGCAAGACCGACAGACCCTGCTCACCCTGGAGCGCATCGAGCGCGAGCTCGAAGAACAGAACCGCGCCTGGGAGACGGCGTACGCCGCCCTGGCGCAGTTCAGGGACGCGACCCTGGTGCTCGACGAGCAGACCTTCGAAGAACTCACCGCGCCGCCCCCGGCGCCCAAACTCGCGGCCTTCGCCGCCCGCTGCTGAAAGGAACGAACGATGTCTCAACCTGGAATGACTCTGACAGGACCCAACTACGCGGCGATCAACGCCGTGAACTTTGGCGACGGCGTGGAGGAGTGCTCCGGCATCCCGCAAAGTCCGTATCTGGGCGTGGAGGAGATGATGGTGTTGCTCTCCACCCGCCTTGGAAAGCTAGACGACGAAGTGAAGGTGATGATGGCCGATCAGCAGAAGCGGATCCAGCAACGCTCTGCCATCAAGGACTTCGAGAACGCAATGGCCCAGTATCAGCCACCCAAGAGCGACGCGCAGTACCAAGAGATGCGAGCGAACATGGAGAAGGCGATCAAGTCTTTGCCGGAGGGGGACCCCATTCGCTACGACCTGGAGCAGCAGCTTGCCAAGCTGGACTCGTCAAACGCCAAGAGCGGTGGCGCAGCCTCGTCGGCGGGGCAGGGGGTAGGGCAGGTCGCCGCTGCAAACCCGTGGGGCAAAGCCACGACGCCCGACCCGGTCGGCGAGATCTACACGTACGTTCCCCGCTCGAAAGATGAATGGGTCGCCGACAAGCAGGAAGTCGGGAACATGGCGGAGAATCTCGGTGACAAGGCAGAAATGGAGATGCTCACGCTCCAGAGTGCGATGACCAAGCGCACCACGCTGGTTCAGCTCACCACCAACATCGTCCAGAAGCTCGAGGCAGCTCCGGACATGATCGCCAAGAACATCTGAGCATCATGATCCACACGGCAATGGAGGGCTCAGAGGAGCCCTCCCCTGAGCTGCTCTACGCCGCGGGGCACTGGCTGTTCGAGGCCGAGCGCTACGCGGATGCCGCCACGCTGTTTCGCTTGCTGGCGGTGACGAAACCCAACGACGAGCGCGCCTGGGTGGCCCTCGGGGAGTGCCACGAGCGTGTCGGCCACCAGCGCGTCGCCCTGGAGATGTACGGCGTCGGCATGGTCGAGGCCGAGCCGGCGCCCCGCTGCGCCCTGGGACGCGCGCGCCTACTCAACAACCTGGGAGAAGACGCCGGAGACGCGTTTGCGGTCGCGCGGGAGTGCATCCTTCAGGCGGACGCCGACGAGCTGCTCCCCATCCTAGAAGCCTGCGAGCGAATGGAGCACTGAACATGGAAGTCACAGCCACGAACAACGCGGCCATCGCGCAGCCGCAGGGAAACAACGGGCTGGGCGCGCCGGACCTGAGTCAGGTCAGCTTGCTGCCGCTGACGGGAGAGGACGGGCTGATGGCGCTGTTCGCCTATCAGAGCGCGAACCGCGCCATCAACATCAAGTCTGCAAGCAAGCAAACCGCGAACAACCAGGAGCTGCGCAAGCAAGCGCTCCAGAAGCTGCGCAAAGCGATCGCCGATGCAGCCAAGGCGCGCCACAAAGGCGGCTTCTGGAACAAGGTGGCGAGCGTCGCCTCCACCGTCGGCAAGCTCGCCGCCGTGGCGGGCTGTGTCGCGGCGGTGGTCGCGACGGGAGGCGCCGCCGCACCCGTGGTCGCGCTAGCGCTCTCGTCAGGTGCCTTCCTGCAAGGCGAGACACACATCTTGCAGAAGCTTGGCATGAGCGACGAAGCGGCTAACTGGACGGCTCTCGGCATGTCTGTCGTGGGCGGTGGCGTCGGCGGTGCATCGGCGATGAGTGTCGGGCAAGGCGTTTCGATGGCGGCTCAAGGTGCTGCAACCGCGACTGCCGGTGTGGCCACCATCCAGGCGGGTGAAGCCGAGGCGAAGGCGCAGGGTAAAATGGCAGACGCCGAAGCAGCGAAGGTCGATGCCGCACGGATGCAGCGCCTGCAGCAGGTCCTGCTCCAGGCGCTCAAGGACGAAGACGAGGGTTCGGAGCGGGTACTGAGCAGCATTCGCGGGTCCTTGGACGAGCAGCAGCGCACGCTGGAAGCGTGCTTTTACCGGAGGATTTGAGTCATGGGTGACCTGAGCGTGGGCGCAGCGGGAGCGACTTCTGGGGTCGTGCCCCAAGACAGTGATGTCACGTTGACGGGGGATGCAGGCGGCGCGTTGCTCCCCTCCCCCCAAACCAGCCTCGAGCCGGGATCGGTGTTGGCGCTGGTGGCTTTGCTGACCAAGAGCCATCAACAAGACCGGGCAGAGTCACGCAAACAGGCGATGCTCGAGGAGGCGAACCTGATGAAGGAAGCGCGCGCGCGGATCGCCGAGATGCGCGCTCGCGCCGACGACATCCGCAGCGGCGCGTGGGCTTCGGGGGTATCTCAGATCGCGTCTGGAGCGCTCACCGCTGCAGGTGGTGTGATGAAGGCGAGCGCCGCGAACGGTCAGCTGAAGGCGGAATCAGACCTCGCGGAAGCACAGGCCCAGGCGGGGGCGAACAGCGCGCAGGCGGCCCAGGCGGAGAGCGCCGCGAAGCTTGCCGCGATCAACGCGGACTGGGCTGACGGCGCCTCCAAGGTGCTGGACGGGGGAGCCAGCGGTGCGTCTGGTGCAGGAGTGATCCTGAAGGGACAGTACGACGCCAGCGCCGCTGAGCACGACGCGAACGCAGAAGAGCATCAAGCTGCCTCGGACGCCGCCGACCGGCGTCGCCAGTTGCTGCAAGACGACGTCGACAAGGCGAACGATCAGATCCGAGCCGTCATCGACTTTTTCCGCGAGATGAACGACGCGGACAACAAGGCCAAGCAGTCCGCCTTGTTCCGCGGTTGAGCGGATATACTGGCGGCATGAAGCTAGAAGGCTCGTGCCACTGTGGGAGGGTGCGGTTCCGGCTCGAAAGTCTCGAGCCAGTGCCGTATCAGCGTTGCTACTGTTCAATCTGTCGCAAGACTGGCGGCTCCGGCGGCTACATGATCAACCTGGGCGGCGACGCAAGCACGCTCGAGGTCGATGGGCGTGAACACGTGAAGGTGTATCGCGCCACCCTGACGCGAACCAACGACGCCGGTGAGACCGAGCAATACCAGAGCCGTCATGAGCGACATTTCTGCGGGGAATGTGGCTCGCACCTGTGGGCATTCAACAGTCGCTGGCCGGAGATCGTGCATCCGGTGTCGAGCGCCATCGATTCCGAGCTACCCAAGCCACCCGAGACGACTCACATGATGCTCGGTTCGAAGGCGAGCTGGGTCGAGCCGCAGGTCGGGTCGAGCGACAAGTGCTTCGAGGAGTATCCGGACATGAGCCTCGCCAAGTGGCACACGGAGCACGGCTTCGGTAGTTGAGCATGCAGCAGAAGCCGCTGATAGCGCTGGTGATGATCGTCAAGAACGAAGCCGCCGGCATGCGACGCACGCTCGAATCCGTGAGGAATTGCGTGGATGCGTGGAGCATCCTCGACACCGGCTCCACGGACGGCACGCAGGACATCATCCGTGACGTGCTGGGTGAGCTGCCCGGGGAGCTTCACTCCGGGCCATTCGTGAATTTCGAGGAGACGCGCAATCGGGCTCTGGAGCTGGCCGGTGAGCGCGCCGTGTTCAACCTGCTGTTGAATGGCGATGACGCGCTGAGGGAAGGCGCGGCGCTCAGGCGCTTCTGTGAGTCGCGGCGAGGTAGTGAGCGCCCTGAGGACGAGGCGTTTCAAGTGCGGGTGCGCTACAGCGCCGAGCTGGTCCACGACTCACCCCGGGTCGTGCGTGCCGCGGCGGGCTGGCGCTACCTGGGTGTCACCCACGAGATCTTGTGTCACCCGGATCGCAGTCCGCCGACGGAGCGGGTGCCCGATGCGTACATCGAGCACGACCTGCGCCCCGAGGACGACCGCACCAGGCGCTGGGAGGAGGATCTCGACCTCTTGCTTGGAGATCTGGAGCGACGCCCTGGGGACGAACGCTCGACGTTCTATCTGGCGCAGACGTACGAGTGCCTGGGGCGGCTGAGCGAGGCGGAGCAAACGTACCGCGAGCGCATCGCCCTGGGCGGCTGGCAGGAGGAGGTCTACGAGTCGATGTTCCGCCTCGGGAGAGTCGCTGAAGCGCTCGGGCGCCCGTGGAGTGAGTGTCAGCAGCTTTACCTCGACGCCTACGCCCATTCGCCATTCCGTGCGGAGCCGTTGTTCGCCGTGGCTTGGCACTGGTACCAGGCACAGAACTGGCCGCTCTGCTTCTTGTTCGCCCAGCGCGGCGCGCGGATCCCTTTCCCTGAGAGGGCGAGCCTGTTCGTTGACGTCACGGTCTACGAGTCGAAGCTGCTCGATCTGGTGGGCACCGCGGCCTACTACGTTGGAGAGTTCGCTGCGGGGCGGGAGGCGCTCGAGCGGCTGCTGCAGGCCACTCCGGACGATCAGCGGCTGCGTGAGAACTTGAAGCTCTACCCTTGAGCCTGGGTGCTTCGTTCTGACAGGCGTGAGTGCCGGGCGGAAATGGCTACGGTCCGCTGAACACGACCAGCAGCGTCAGAACCACCGCCACGACGAGCGTCGCGATGCCGAGCACCGCGACCCAGCGGTTCGAGCGGAACTCAGCAGCAGCAGACGACGAAGGTGGCGCCGAAGACGTGGGCATGGGCGGTGGGCGTCCGCTGTTGCGGACTTCATTGGCGAAAGCTGCGGCGCGCTTGCGCTCGGTGCTCAGCCGCTCGGCGCGCACCTTGCGCCAGCGGGTCATGACTTCTCGCACGTCGGGAGGCAGCTGATCGAGGAGCCGATTGATCTCGGTGAACTCCGTCTTCTCGTCGTCGTCCCAGAGGCTGTGAAATACGGGCTTCTGCGCTGGCATGCGCGGATCCGACGCGCGCAGCTCAGCCAAGTGACTGGCTGCCAGCAGGTCATCGACCACGGTCTGGTCGTCATCAGCAAAGCCGGGCGGGGGATCCGTAGCGCGCCGCGCGAGCTGCTCACTTGGTGGTTTGACCTGCGTGAACTCCGGCCGCCAGTGATCTTGAGCGCGACCCGATGCGAACGGCAGCATCGCGAGCCCCATCTCACGCAGCGTGGGGAAGCGCTGATCGGGCGTCGGCGCCATTGCCGTGAGGATCACCGCTTCCATCTCTGGCGTCATCTGTGGGCGCCACGCGCGCGGCGACTCGAAGGTGCCGAACGCGATGGACTGCATCAGCTCGTTGCCGTGCAGGTCCTGTCGCGGCAAGCGACCAGTCATCATCTCGAACAGCGTCACGCCCACTGCGTACTGATCCATGTACGGCTTCACCGGGCGCTCCCCACGCGCTTGCTCGGGCGACATGTAGTGAGGCGTCCCGATAGCGGTGTCAGGCAGCGTGATCGCGTCCGCGGCGCTCATCGCCTTCGAAACGCCGAAGTCGAGGATCTTCGGCGTCGTGCGGCGGCTGCCATCCCGGGCCAGAAAGATGTTCTCTGGCTTGAGATCGCGATGCACGACGCCCTTCTCGTGACCCGCCCACACACCTGCGATCACCGGCAAGAGCAGCTGCGCGGCGCGCATCTCATCCAGTGGACCTTCGCGGTCCAACAAATCCGCGAGGCTTTCGCCCTCGAGGTGCTCCATCACCAGGAAGGGCAATCCGTTGAGCTCACCGACGTCGTAGATGTCGACGACGTTGGGGTGGCGGATCAGTGAAGCGTTCTTGCCCTCGCGCAGGAATCGCGCGCGCACCTCGGGGTGCTCACGCACTTCTTTCCGCAGCACCTTGAGCGCCACGCGCTTGTGGAGACCCAAGTGCACGGCTTCGTAGACTTCAGCTACGCCGCCCATCCCCACCAGGTCGACGACGGCATACCGCCCTAGCGCCGTCCCAGCGGGGATGCTCTGGGTCGATCCACTCAGATATGCCACGAGATCCTTGCGGGCGGGTTAGAGCACCGGACTGTGGAGAGTATCTCAGTGGCTCTGTTGTCGGCACGTTTCATGGGTTCCACACTTCGTCGTAGGGTTGTGGTGCCCGCCGCTTTGCTTATTAAAGCGTAGTGATTTCGGCCGATTGACCTCCAGCTCTCGATCTAGACGAGCACTCGCGTGGGCTGAACAAACAGCAAGTCGTGCTAGCAAGCCGTCGCATGTACCGCGCCCGCGCTGCTTGGATTCGCACCCTGGAGAGCTGCTTCTGCTCACCTCTGGGGCACGTAGTCCACAAGCTATCGATGAGAAGCCAGCGCCGCGGCCTGTTGTTGGTGGCAGCGGCGAGCCTCTGCCTGACGGCCTGCCCCAACCCCAACTTGTATCAGACGGCGCGCACCACGCCGAAGGGCAAGCTTGGGTTCACGGTCGCCGCCGAGGCGCTTGGGTTCCAGGCGGATACAGAGGTTGTCGACGACAACGGAAACTACTCTACCGAAGAAGCCACGCATAACGTCCCGCTGCCTCCCACCTTCCAGCTGCGCTACGGGTTGAGCGATGAGGTAGACATGGGTTTCCACGTCTACAACTTCGTTTCCCCGGGGTTTGACGTCAAATACAACTTCATGAAGGACGCGGTGGACCTGGCCATCGATCCGGGCGCGCAGGTGTTCACTGGCAGCACCGGGGACGAGAACTTCTGGGTGGTGTACGGGCACCTACCGTTGATCCTGGATCTGAACTTCAGCTCGAGCATCAGCATGGTGCTGGCGCCAGGCATCACCTACGCGCGCTCCTCCATCAAGAACGGCAGCGACACCATCTTCACCGATCTGAACAGCAACTCCGGGTTCATCGCGCGCGCGGGGATCGGCCTTGATTTCCGCATCAGTGACGGCTTCGCGTTACACCCGGAAGTGACCTTCCTGCGCGCCTTGAACGACACGAACTGGACGACCTACGTCGCCGGGCTCGGCTTCAACTTCGGGAAGCTGCCAAGCTTCCACGATCTCGACGAGTAGCTTTTCGCCCGCCTCCCGGGCGGGCGTGCCCTGAGAGTCTGAACGCCTCGCTAGCGCTCGGCAGACATGTCTCCGCGAGGAATCGACGGCTATTGAGCTTGGATTGAGATGCGGCATTCGTCGCCTGAGGGCATGCCCCCGCAGACTTTGGCCGCCGCGGGGAGCCACACGCACTTGCGCTTGAGTGGCAGCCCGATGCGCGTGATCTTGCTCGTCTTGGCGACGATTGCGTCCCAGGTGTCAGCGGTCAGCGGGATCACCGAGTAGTCGACGTACTGCATCGGCGCCTTCGCGAAACCCGCGGCGGGCTTATCCGGAATGTCAGTGCACTCCCAGATCTTCTCCAGGCCCATGCCGGTGTACTTGGTCTCGAAGGCCGTGTTCAGCTCGCTGATGCTGACCTTGCTGCGCTTGTAGAAGAGCCGAATCTGCGGAGGCTGCGAGCCGTACGTGCTCATCGGGATGGCGCTCGTGAGCCCTTCCGTGGGGACATAAACCTCCCACTCCGCGGGCACCTTCACCTTCTTGCACGCGAGCAGCGCCACTCCACACATCACCAGCCCAAGCATCGCCGTCCGCGTTTTCATGCTGGAACGTTAAACAGCCGGAGGGGTCTTTGGCAACGCGCGCGCCACCAACTCGTGATCGCCTTGGCCTTGAAGCTGGCCGTCTCGGAGAATCCCCGTCTCGTGTCCCTTGCCAGCGATCACGATGGTGTCGTGCGGGCCCGCCTGATTCAGTGTCTGAGCGATGGCCAGCGCTCGATCGAGCTGGATTTGGGGGCGAGGTGCGCCTTCCACGCTCTTCAGTCCTGCGGCGATGGCTTCGGCGATCGCGAGCGGCGACTCATCCCTCGGGTTGTCGGTAGTCAAGACGACGTGGTCAGCACTGGCGGCGGCTTTACCCATTTCGGGTCGCTTGTCTTTGTCGCGATTGCCGCCAGCTCCGAATATCACCCACAGCTCGCCTGCACAGAGCGTCTTCGCGGTGCGCAGCGTGCGGCTCAAGGCGTCGGGCGTGTGCGCGTAGTCGATGATCACGTGAGGCGACTCATGCACCACTTCAAAGCGTCCCCTGGGAGCTTGTTGAAGCGCCAGGACGCGGGCGGCGCGGTCGGCGGGCACTCCGAGGGCCGTGGCCATGACGAGCGCGGCTAGCGCGTTTTCCAGGAAGATTTCGCCGATCGCGCCGAGCTCGAGCTGCTCTGGCAGCTCGAGCGCGCGGGCTGCCTCCGTCAAAGCCACCACCCGCGCCCGCGTCCCCTGCCAGCTCAAGCTGACGTCTTCGACGCTGACGTCTAACGGCAGCTGCGGCGCACCGCGCGAAGCGACGCCATAGAACAGCTTCTTCACGTGGTCTGGCGTCACCTCGGCGAGGAGCGGCGACACTTCATCGGCGCCGTTGATCACCGCGGTGGCACCCGGTGGGAGGTGCAGAAAGAGCTGGGCCTTGGAGGCAAAGTAGTGCTCCGGGCTCTGGTGCGCGTCCAGGTGGTCGTGGCTCAGGTTCGTGAATATTGCCGCGCGGAACGGCCACTTCTGCGCGAAGCCTTGAGCTAGCACCTCGCTGGTAACCTCCAGGCTGGCGAAGCGGGCGCCGCGGTCCCTGGCGCGCTCTAGCAGGCGGATGAAGCCGAGGTACGTCTGGGGTAGGTCGGTCTGCTGCTCAGCGCCGAGCCACAGGCCCAGCGTGGTCGTGCGAGGCACCGGCGGCGCGAAGTCATCGAGAATTGCCGCAAGGAAACTGGTGGTGCTGGTCTTGCCGTTGGTCCCAGTGATGCCCACGCTCAAGAAGCGCTCGCTCCAGCTGGGTGGGTCGGGGAACGGTTTGTGCGCCATGGCCTAAGACTACACCCTCACCCCAAACAAAAAACGGCGCCCGAGCAATGCTTCGAGCGCCGTGCCTTGGCCGGGAGATTTGCCGCTCCCAGCGCTGTATTTGGCCTTACTCGATGGCCGTGAAGAGCACGCCTTCGGCGCACAGGTACACGTCGCAGTCCGTCGCCATGCAGCCGGCGAACGCCGCGCGCGCTCCCGGGGTCATGCCGCTCGTGTACTGCTCGCACTCGGTCTGGTCGACGGTGACCGTCGCCGAACAGGCCGTGACCATGTCCGCGCAGTCCTGCGTGACGTCGGGATCTGGGCACGAGTCCTTGAGCGCGTCGTAGTAGCAGGCGTAGCCGGTGGTGTAGTCGCAGGCGTCGGTCAGGTTGGTCATGCAGTCCGCGACTGCTTGATCGCGACCTGGCTTGAGCTTGCCGATGATCAGGTTGCAGAGGTCGTTGCGGATGTCGCACACGCCTTCAGTCGTTGGCGCCGGGAACTGCGTGCTGCAGTCCGTGAGCGCGGTGCCCACGCTGTCGTCGCAGGTTGCGCCGCCGGTTCCGCCCGCCCCGCCAGTGGTTCCGCCGGTTCCGCCCGTTGCACCACCGGTGCCCCCAGTTGCGCCGCCGGTACCGCCGGTTGCTCCACCCGTTCCACCCGTGGTCGAGCTGCCCGCGGTGCCAGCAGTCCCGGCGGTGCTTCCGCCGGTGCCGGCGGTGCTTCCGCCGCTTCCGCCGTTACCGCTGCCTGCGGTGCCGCCGTCGGCGTCGTCCGCGCTCTCCTTCACGACACACGCGCTGGTCGCCAGCGCACCCACCAACAACAAAGCCTTGGTTCTATCAATCAGCATCTCAAGCTCCTCCCAGCCCACGGTCACAGCGAGAAGACGTTCCCCCGCGCACACGCCGTCAGCTTACGTACGCCCCTTCGGCGTAGCCTCTTCCCCAACTCGCGAATGTCTCGGTTTGCGCCCCACGACGCAAGCCCGATCGGCTCGAAGAAGCGCGATCCACCAGGCGCAGCTTCGAGTTAGCGGATGACGGATGATCTGGTGAGAGGATCTACGGCTTTGTGGGGTAGCGGTTATTTCCGCGCGAAGAAGCGTGCGTCCGCGCTGAAGCGGCCTGGGCCGGCTAGCAGCAGCGCGATCGCCGCGAAGGCGTAGCAAAGCGCCAGTTCCTTCTTCTGGAAGGGGTCGTTCGCGTGCACGACGAAGGCCGCCACGCTCATCGTGCAGATCAAGCTCACCGCCGAGAGCCGCGTCATCAGGCCCAGAGCGAGCAGGATTCCGCCCAGAAATTCACTGAGGCCCGCGGCGGGACCGAGCACGCTGGGCAACGGCAGACCGAGCTTCGCGACCTTGGCGCTGAAGTCCCCAAGGTTCATCAGCTTGCCGTAGCCGTGCACGAAGGCCATCGTCAGGCCAAACCACACCCGCAGCACCAACAGGCCCAGGTCGGTCGTGAGGGGATTCGAGCGGGCCAAGCGCGTGAGCAGGTTCATCGAGACTCAGCCTGCCACGACCTGCCCAGTTCCAGTGTGGGGGTAGTTGGAACACTTCGGTGCTCAAGAAAGCTAAACTCATGTTCAGTGGAGCTGAACAACCGTGCGGATATTCGGGGGTTTGGCTGGGTCGACGCTCAATTTGCCGAGGCGATCGCCTTGCGCAGGCTGCGGGCGCTCGCTAGCGTGCCCGTCCCCTATGGCTCGCGTTACCGTTGAAGATTGCTTGGAGAAAGAAGAGAACCGCTTTGCCCTCGTGGTGCTGGCGGCTAACCGTGCTCGTCAGCTGATGAAGGGCGCGGATCCTCTCGTTCGCGCGCGCAATCGCGACGCGGTCAACAGCCTGCGAGAGATCGCGGCTGGCAAGGTGCGCTTCCACCGCGACAGCCAGGAGGTTGTGCGCGAGTGGATCGAAGAGAACCGCATCTGAAGCGGTTGTTGCCTCCCGGCAACGCCACCCGCACTGGCGAGCGCTGACGCGTGTCTGGGCTGGATCTCTCGACGCTCGGTCACGCGGGTGACTATGGCGCCCTCGCCCATTACGCGGACCCCGCGTATTACTCCAAGGCCTACCGTAGCCGCCGGCAGGACGTGGACTTCTACGTCGCGCTGGCTGATCGAGTTGGTGGCCCCGTGCTGGAGTACGCCGTGGGTAACGGGCGCGTCGCGCTGCCGCTTGCTCGCTCCGAGCATCAGGTCTGGGGCGTGGACCTCTCGGCTCCGATGCTCGAGTCACTGAAGGAGCGCCTGAACAAAGAGGACGCGGAGGTCCAGGCGCGGGTCCACCTGGCGCGAGGCGACATGCGCACGTGGCGCACGCGGCGGCGGTTTCCACTGATCATCAGCGCGTTCAACAGTGTCCTGCACCTCTACACCCGCGCCGATGTGGAGGCCTTCTTTGGGCGGGTGAAGTCCCACCTGGTTCCCGGCGGACGGTTGGTGTTCGACTTCTCGCTGCCGCGCCCAGCGGACCTGGCGCTCGATCCGGGGCGCAACTACAGCGGCATGCGGCTGCGTGATCCAAGCAGCGGCAAGCTGGTGAAGTACTCCGAGCGCTTTGAGTACGATCCAGTGCGGCAGATCCAGCTGTGCTGGATGCAGTTTCAGCCAGTGGATGGCTCAGAGCCGTGGGCGGTGCCGCTGACGCATCGCCAGTTCTTCCCCCAGGAAATGGAGGCGCTGCTGCACTACGCGGGTTTCCGTGACATCGAGTTCACGGCCGACTTCGAGGAGCGAGCGCTCGATGTGGACAGCGACTGGGTGGTGGTGAGTTGTCGCAGCCCAGGCGGAGCGAGGCGGGCGAAGCAGCGGAAGTAGCCCTCAAAGCGCGCTCCAACGAGGGTTGCTCAGTGGCTACAGCGATTTACGTTGTTCCACCGGCTAGCGCTCGGCGCTGGCATCAGGAAACCAAGCATGGCCAAGGATTACTACGACGAGCTGGGAGTCAGCCGCAGCGCCTCTGCCGACGAGATCAAGAAGGCGTTCAAGAAGCTCACGAAAGAGCTGCACCCCGATCGCAACCAAGGGGACGCTGACAAGGAGCGCCGCTTCAAGGCGGTCAATCGCGCGCATCAGGTGCTGAGCGATACGAAGAAGCGCGCGCTGTACGACGAGTTCGGCGAAGAAGGGCTACGCGAAGGCTTCGACCCTGACGTGTATCGCGCCTACCGCTCACGAGGGCGCCGTGGTGGCGGCCCCCAAGGCAACATCAACTTCGAGGACATCTTCAGCGCGGCTCAGGGCAGCGGCGTGGGCGATATGTTCGGCGATCTGTTTGGTGGCGGCCGGCGGCGCAATGGCGGAGGCGGCTTCGGCAACATGCCGATGAAGGGCAGCGACGTGCTCAGCGAAGTTCAGGTGAGCTTCGTCGACGCGATCGCGGGCTCCACCATGAAGCTGCGCCTGCAAGATGGCGGTGAAGAAGTTTCCGTAAGGATCCCCCCGGGCGCCGACGATGGCGACAAGGTCCGGGTGAAGGGTCACGGCGCTCCCGGCATGGGCGGCGGACCCGCTGGAGACTTGATCCTCAGCATCCGTGTGTCGCCTCACCCGTACTTCGAGCGCGACGGACTCGACCTCCACGTCGACTTGCCGATCAGCGTCACCGAGGCGTACTACGGCGCCAAGGTGCGGGTGCCCACGCCGGGTGGCGACGTGACGTTGACGGTGCCCAAGGGCGCCCAGAGCGGGCAGCTCGCGCGGCTCAAGGGGCGCGGCGTGAAGCGCAAGGACAAGGTGGGCGATATCTACGCGCGCTTCATCATCAAGCTCCCAGAGGGTGACGACGAAGCCATCGAAGCCGCGATCAAGACCCTCGGCGAAGCCACGGGTGACGTGCGCTCCGACTTGCGGTTCTGAGCTCAGAGCAGCGCGCGCTTGCGGATCAACTCGAGCGCCGCAGACACGAACTCGCCGTCCACTGCTTCTCGTGGGCCAATCAGCTCCGTCTTCACGAACTCGCCGTTGTAGTGCTGAGTCAGGGCACGGGCGCGCCCGGCTTGCTGGCAGCGGGGGCAGTACTCGAGCTCGAGCTTTGCGCAGGTGTCGCGAGGAGCCTCCTCCAGTCGCAGCTCGAGCAGAGCCTCGGCGTTGCGCTGTACGATGCTCTGGTTGAGCCGCTCGAAGCACTCCGGCGGCAACGTCGTGTCGGTATCGCGCAGTGCGACCTTGCAGCGTGTACAACCGTACGGAAATATAGTCAGCAGCATCGCCAGCCCCAGGAGCATCACGCTGCTCGACAGAATCAGCGCACCGACTGGCGCGTTGCCGTTCAGCGCTTCACCCACCGAGCGCGCCAGGAAGCCTGCACTCACCCCCAACAAACCCAGCGCCAGCGCGAGCCGAGTGAGTGAAATGAAGCGTCCGATGCTCGCCATGGCGTGAGTCTACGTCGACAAAAGCAGAGAGCCCCACACCGTTTGGTGCAGGGCCCTCGAGCTGCCTGGGGGCTGCTCAAGCCTTCGCGGGCGCTGGTGCTGACGCGGGTGGGCTGCTCAGCTCGGCGCTGGCGCGGGGACGCTTGGCGTCCTTGAGCGGAACCTCGAGCAAGTTGCCATCGTCGTCGTAGCGGCTGAGCTCCGCGACGACGTGACGTAGCGCGGCTTGCTTCTCGTGGAAGGGCCGGAACGCCGACTTGAAGCCGGCCACGATCATGCTCTTAATCTCCTTGAACGGAATGCCCATCTTGGTGTGCACCAAGTAGAGCTCCTTGGAGACGGTGGTGTCCGTGATCAGCCGGTTGTCGGTGTTGATCGTCACGCGCAGACCGAGGTCGAAGTAGAGCTTGAGCGGGTGGCTCTCCAGCGTCTCGACCGCTTGCGTCTGCACGTTGCTCGACGGGCAGCACTCGAGAGGGATGCGGTGATCGTTGATGTAGTGCAACAGATCGCCGTTCTCCCGCAGGCGGCAGCCGTGGCCGATGCGGTGAGCGCCACACACGTGGATGGCCTGGGCGATGGACTCGGGCCATACGCTTCACCCGCGTGGATGGTGCAGTTGATGTTGTTGTCCCGCACCAGCTGGAACGCGCGCTTGTGGTGTGCCGCGGGGAAATCAGCCTCGGCACCGGCCAGGTCGAAACCAACGACGCCGCGGCCCTTGTACGCCACCGCGAGCTCCGCCATCTCGTAGGAAGACTCCGGCGAGATGTTGCGGATCCCACACACGATGACGTTGCACTTGATGCCGTACGTCTCCCGTGCGCGGCTCAGACCGTTGAGCACGGCCTCGACCACCTTGGTGAGCTTCAGGCCGCGCTGGGTGTGCAGCATCGGCGCGTAGCGCACTTCCATGTAGCGTACGTTTTCGTTGTGCGCGTCTTCAGCCAGCTCGAACGCGATGCGCTCGAGCGCCGCTTCGGTTTGCATCACCTTGAGGGTGATCTCGAAGCCGCGCAGGTACTCGACGAGCGATCCGAAGTTGTTGCCGCAGCCGATGGCTTTGCGCAGGCCCTCTTCGGTGTTGGCGGGAAGGTTGATGCCTTCTTCCTTCGCCAGGTCGAGAATCGTGGACAGCCTCAGGGAGCCATCCAGGTGGACGTGAAGGTCGGTCTTGGGGAGCGCCTGAAACACTTCGAAGGGCACGACGCGGCCACCAGACCCGTGCGTGCTTTCAGGCAGTTGCTTACTTTTCTGTTCCATAGAGGACTCTACCATCGGTTTTGTCCCACGCAATAGCCCCGAAACAACTCAGGTAGGCGCTGGTGCGACGGCCGGCACCGCGTCGCGCGGCGTCCGACGGCAGCTGCTGCGGGCGTCCATGAGGGGTCGTCCAGGAGCTGAGCGGTCTCGCGAATTTTTGGGGGTGAGGAACACCGGCTCCATCCCGAGCGCTCACCGGCAGGCGTCGCTTGGCCCGCGGCGGGACCGGGCCTGCGTCAGACGTTCAGCTGTCCGCTTCGCGGCGTCCGAACCAGCCGACCAGGCCAAAGGCCGCGAAGCAAATCACCGCGTACAGCCACGCAGGCACGCCGCTCTCGTGCTCGCCGCTCTTCAGCTCCGCTTCCGCGCGGCGAAACGCGTCGGCGTACACGGACTCATCCTGGTTGCCGATGATGCGGCGCGCGCCCACGTAGGTCGTCGGCAGGCCGACCATCTCGGCATCTCGCAAGATCTTCTGATCGGCCTGGATGGTCTTTTCCGTGGCTGGGTCGAGGACGCACTTCTCGAACTTGTCCATGTCGAGGCCCAGCGCCTTGGCGGTCTTGGTCGCCCCGATGGACCCGATGGGCTCGCTGGTGAGCATTCGCTCGGCGTACTCCTCGCCCTTCCCCTGATTCTTGGCGCAGATGTGCCCCTTCGCGCTGGCCATCGCGTTCAGGTGAAATGCCAGGGGGAAATCTTTCCTGACGAAGTTGACCTGGTCCTTGTACTGCTCCTTGAGCTTCATCAGCTTGGGGTGCAGCGCGCGGCAGTGGGGGCACTCGAAGTCGAAGAACTCGACGACGTTGATCTTGCCCGAGACGTAGAGCGCGCCAATTGTGGGGGGGACCGGCGGCAGGGGTCGCACTCGAGGCCAGATGGCAGGCCCAGCGACGGCGATCACACCCATCAGCGCGAGGGCCCAGGGGGCGAAGTCGGGGCCATAGGGAATCGGCCGTTCCTTCTTCTGCGCGGCCTCGGCGTCCTTGAACGCCTTGTTGTACATGATGCTGGCGGAACCAGCGATGATCGCGCTCGTATCGGCGACCATGCATAGCCAGCACAGGTGCTTGACCACCGCGACCTGGAGCACGATCAGGAACAGCGCCACCGCGGCGCCGAAGCTTGCGGTGTACAGCAAGAGCTTGCGGCCGGTCGCGGAGTCTTTCCAGAGGGATAAAAGGAACAGGCTCGCGAAGCCGGCCAAGCCGACGGCTGGCACCGGCACCAGGCCGTTGAACAGGTACCCGTAGCCGCTTCCGCGCACCTTCGCGCAGGCAGAGTCGGCGCCACAGAAGGCTTCAGCCGGGGTGGTGTAGTCGATCAGCAGCGCCATGCTTGCGGCCAACGCCAGCAAGGTGGCGACGCGCAACAGCAGTAGCCAGTGTCCTCTCTGCACTCCCGCGTTGTAGCGCCAAGCGCCCCTGAGTCGAAGCATTTGGCGTTCGCCGGGGGATCTGGGCCTGCTGGTTGGCGGTCGATTGAGCTCGTGTGCGCTGCGTCCCGGTGGAGGGCGGAATGGTCGCCTGCAGCTAAGCGTTGGGTGCGGCAGCGGGACGGTCTATAGCGGGGGCCATGGCTCGTTTACCGAAACCCGAAGCAATCGTCGAAGCGCTGCGCGCAGAAGGCCGCCCGCTCAGTGTGGGCGAGATTGGAGACCTCTGCGGTGTGCCCAAGGGTTCCAAGCGGCGCTTGCCCGAGCTCCTCGACCAGCTGGTCGCCGAGGGCAAGCTGCGCGAGGCCCGCGGAGGAAAGTACCGGGCCGACGTCAAGTCTCGGGCTGCCGCGGAGAGCTGGGAAGGCTTCCTCAATGTGAATCCGCGAGGATTCGGCTTCGTGGTTCAGGTTGGAAAGGACGATGTCTACGTCCCCCCGGAGGCGATTGGCGGCGCGATGCACCGCGACCGGGTGCGCGTGGGTGTCGTGGGGCGCAGCGCGCGGGGCGTCGAGGGCCGCATCGAGGAGATCGTCGAGCGGCGCAGTCCTCGCGTCGCGGGTGTCATGCGGCGCCGCGGGCGCAGCTTGTGGCTCGACCCTGATGACACGCGCATCCGTGGCCCGATCACGCTTCCGCCCGGTGAAAAGCGCGGCGAGGACGGCGACGCTGCGGTGGTGAGCATCACCCAGTGGCCCGATTCAGCGAACGAGAATCCCCAGGCGGAGCTGGTCGAAGTGCTCGGCGCCGACGGCGACCCGCTGGTTGAAGTCGCGAAGATCTTGGTGCGGGAAGAGGTCACCGAAGAGCACCCGCCGGAGGCGATGGCGGAGGCCGAGGGCATGGCAGCGAAGCTGAGGCGCATCGCTGCAGAGAAGCGCGAGGACTTGCGCGGAGTTCCTCTCCCCACGATCGATCCCGAGGACGCGCGCGACCACGACGACGCGGTCTGGGCGGAGCGTGATGGTGACGGCTACAAGGTGTGGGTCGCGATCGCCGACGTGAGTGAGTACGTGCAGCCCGGCTCCGCGCTGGACGCCGAGGCGCTGCGTCGCGGGTGCACCATCTACCTGCCAGACCGCGCGATCCCGATGCTCCCATCGGCTCTCGCCGCGGATCTGTGCAGCTTGCTGCCGGAGACGGATCGCTTGTGTTTGTGCGTGATCGCCGAGCTCGACAAGCAGGCGAAGGTCAAGCGCGTGAAGATCGTCGAAGGCGTGATGCGCTCGGCTGCCCGCCTCACGTACGGCGGTGTGGCGCGTGCACTGGGTTTCACCGAGGAACCGCCGCGCAGCGCCCAGGCCGACGCATTCAAGCGCGAGCTGAAGGTCCTGGCGGAGGTGACCGGCAAGCTGCGCCGCGCGCGCATGAAGCGGGGTGCGCTGGACCTGGACTTGCCCGAGGCGCGCATCGTCGTGGATCCAGAGACTGGCGCCCCGACGGCGATCTATCGGCGCACGCAAGATCCAGGGATCAAGAAGGCGTATCAGATCGTGGAGGAGCTGATGCTGCTCGCGAACGAGCTGGTGGCTCGCTGGTTGGGTCGTCGGAAGGCCCTGGCCATCTATCGCGTGCACGGCAAGCCCGACGAGAAGAAGCTCGAGCGCCTGGGCGAAGTAGCTCAGAAGCTTGGTGTGCAGTTCGACCTGGACGAGATGCAGGAGCCTCTCGGGCTAGGCAAATTCTTGCGTTCGATCGCCGAGCATCCGCGCAAGACGGTGCTCGAAGGCCTGACTCTGCGCTCGCTCAAGCAGGCGACCTACGACATCACGAATGTCGGGCACTTCGGCCTGGCGTCGGACGCCTACCTGCACTTCACCTCGCCGATCCGTCGCTATCCCGACCTGATGGTGCACCGTCAGGTGAAGCACATCCTGCGCGGTGGCCAGGTGGACACCAGTGATTCCGCGCGGGAAGTCGCGGCGACGGCGGCCACGCGCTCGAGTCAGCGCGAGCGCGCGGTGATGGACGTGGAGCGCGAGGTGTCTGACCTGTACCGCGCGCTGTTCATGCGGAACCGCATCGGGGACAAGCTGGAGGGCAGCGTCAGCGCGGTGGTCGGCTCTGGCCTCTACGTCAGCCTGGATGATCCGTTCGTCGACGTACTGGTGCGCTTCGAGTCTCTCGGCCCGGATCGCTACGAGATGACCGAAGATGAGCTCGGCGCTCACGGCCTGAACAGCGGCGACTTGATTCAGATCGGCGACCGCATGTTGGTGGAGATCGAGGACGTCTCCGTGCTGCGCCGCTCGGTGTTTGCCCGACGCATCCCACCAGATGATCTGGAGCAGAAGAACCAGCGCGGCCGGCGTGGCCGCAACACCCTCGAAGAAGTCTTGAACAAGCGCGGTGGACGCTCAGACGGTGCGCGCAAGGCCGGCGGTCGCAAGGACAGCGGTCGCAAGGAGACTGGTCGGGCCGGCCCGCGAGCGACGGGGCGAGACGCGGGCAACCGCAAGGGCCCGAGCAAGGCCGCCAAGTCGGGGAAGCCGGCGAAGCAGGGCCGCCGCAAGAAGTAGCGGCCGCGGGCGTTCAGCGCGGCGTGATCGATCCACAGGGAAACGAAATCTTGATGTCGTGATCGCCGCTCTTGATGGCGTCGCAGGCGTCGCCCACCAGCTCCACCTGGCTCGGCGAGTTGAGCTTCCAGCCGTTTGCATCGTCCTGGCCGAGCGCCTTGCCGTCCAGCGTGACCTTACCCTGGTTCTGAGCCTCGGTGGACACCGTCCCGTTCAGATCGAACACGCAGGAGCGCACGCCTTCGATGATGGTGTTGAACGCGTCGATCAGGCCCGACTGATCGTTGGCTTTCCAGAACGGAGCATCAGGGCCGCTGGTGGTGCCGCTACCGGCGTTCGCCACGTCCTGCAGGTGTGCGTCGCTGATGTCTGCGCCGACGGCAATGACGTAGGTGCGAATGCCTTGATTGAAAGCAGCGGCGGCCGCGTCTACCGAGATCTTCTGGGAGGTGGCGTCGTGGGCGTCGGCGTCCATGCAGTTGTCGGGCTCGCCGTCGGTGGCAAGCACGATGGCCTTGTCCCCAGGCTCGGTGACCTGAACCAGCTCGGCGGCGACTGCCGAGATGCTCTCCCCGGTTGGGGTGTCATCCTCGGGCTGGTTCGCGGAGAACAGCGCTTCCAGCGCGGCGTAGTTACCGAGGGCTACGCCCTGCTCCGTGAGGATTGGGCACTCACCGCCGCTGAAGCCGCCGTGGCTGGTGTAGAGACTGAGGCCAAAGCGCACCTTGTCTTGTAGCTGGAGGACCACGCCGTTTGGTTGGTCGAAGAGCGCGTTGTAGACGGCGCTCCAGCGGTCGGTGCCGCCGAAGTTGTCCGTCATCGAGCCGGATTGATCGACCAGCAGCACGACCGTCGGGGTCTGGGGCTCGAACTTCACGTCCTCATCGATGCAGCCGTTGCCACCCGTGCCGCCGTTCGACCCGCCGCCGGTGCCCCCGAAGCTGGAGCCGCCGGCTCCCGCCTCACCGTTCTGGCATTGCCCCGTGGAATCGCAGTGCTTGCCAGGTCCGCACTGGCCTCCATCACTGGTGCACTCAGCGGTGCACGTGCTGCCCTGCCCGCAGTGGGTTCCATTGGGACAGTCTTGATCGAAGGTGCACTCGCCACCACAGGCATCTCCCAGCTGGTCGCAGACGGAGGCTCCGCCCGATGAGCCGCTACAACCGCCGGGAAACAAGCTTGCCCCGAGAAGCAGAGCGCCGATGGCGACTCCTCCCAGGACGCGAGAAATGACGCTATGCCGGCTGGAGCCGTGGAGAGGAGAGCTCATGGCGAAAAGCTTAGCACGCGCTGCGGTTCGCCAAGCGCTCGTGAACGTGGAGTCGGTGGTCGATAGCCGGCTTCTCAGCCGAGCACTTTCCGTGTGGCATAGCACTGCGTGCCACCGCGTGACGCAGTCCTGCGTCGGCGGATTGCCCTGCGCAGCTGTTCCGTTGCCCGCGTGGCGTAAGCGCCATGCCGGCGATGCAAAGCGACCAAACGCCGCGGGTTTGTCGACTCCAGTGGGCCTGGAATGGACACGCAAGTTCTGCCGCGAGCCGCATTCCCATCTGGGAAACGGCTCGTCCTACGTCGTCCTACACATCGTCCTACACGTCGTCCTACACGTTGGCTAGCAGGCGAAGCGGGCGTTTGCTTTGCAAGCGTTCTGAGGCTTGCTCGTGTGCCCGCGCGTGGTGACGGCGGATTCTTCCCGAGATCCGTGGCGGGTTTGCTCAGGCTGCGACGGACAGCATGCCGAAGGCCGCGACGCCGCGCTTACGTAGCTCTCGGCGTAGCTGCTTCGGGTCGCTGCTCGGACCGAGCAGAGCGCCCAGCAGGGACGCCGCAAAGCCGTCCAGCGTATCGCCGCAGGCAGAGAGGTCGTCGCTGGCGCCGCTGAGTACCCGGTTCCAGGCGCTTGCGTTCGCCTTGAAGGCTTCTGAGGGCTCGATGCATGAGCCGTGCAAGCTGGCGATTCCGGCGTGCTCGAGGCTCGCCTGGATCTCGTCGCTGAGAGCGCTCGCGTCGAGCAGCTTGCCCTCGAGCAGGCGTGGCAGTACGGCGGCGGCGCGTGTCGCTCCGCTGTCCATGGCGACGGCACACAGGGCCCCGACGAAGTCGCTGTAGTGGTTCGGCGCGGGGGCGGCGACGGCGTTCGGCGTCGGCTCTTGCTCCGCCGCGGGCCGAGGCTCGCTGTGTGCCACCGCCGACGTTTGCTCCAAGGTCTCGCCGAGGGTCGCCTGGGTAGATGCCTCGGGGAAATGGACCTGGGGTGCTGACTCGAGCGCCGGTGGGCTGACACCGTACTCGGCGCAGAGCGCCTCGGCTACTGCATCGGCCAGATCGTCCACCGCGCTCTTGCTGATGATCGGCGTGGCGTGGACTCCGCTCGGTGGTGCCTCAACGCTCGAGAACTCCGTCTCCGAGTCGATGATCTCGAGGGTCTTCAGGACCTCGAACAGCTCGGCGCTGAGCGCGCGGTCGTCGGCTTCGAACTGGCTCTCGTTCATCGGGGTCGATGGCGGCAGGCTGTCCATCAGCTCGGCGACCGGAGGTGGCACGCTCGCTTCTGGCTCGAGGACTGGCTCCAAGCCTGAAACGTCATCCGCGCGCGACTGGTCGTCTTGGGCCAGGAGCGCCGGCGCGATGGAACGGTGGGTCTCGGGCGCCGCTTCGTGAAGCTCCTCGTGCGCCGCGTAGGCCTCGGTGACCGTGAAGCTGATGCTGTCGAAGCGCTCCAGGAGTTGCGAGAGCAGCGGCCCCGGAGCCTCCGTGAGGTGCAGCTCGTCAGTGCGTGCCGGGCGGTCCCACTCGTTGAACAGCTGGGGGTCTGGAACACAGATGGTGAAGCCGAGTCCATCTGCGGAGCGCTGCATCACGCTCTGCACGATGCTTGCTGGCGGCAGAGGGATCTTCGTGCTCGGCACGACGCTCGGAGGGGGCGCTGTTTCTGCCACTCGCTCGGCTACGCTTGGCGGCAGGGGCGTGAGGGGAACCAGGGTCGGCTGCTCGTCGTGCTGCTGAGGCGCGCGCATCACCGCTCGGGGCGAGCCGGTCGTGCTCAGGCACACCCACGAAGCGCCCAAGTGGAGCTGGTGATTGTCGTTCGGAAATTCGGGGCTCGAGTACGGACGGAAGCGCATGGCGTAGAAGACCTCTACGCTTTGGCTACCGTGCGCGGCGGAAACCGCCAAAAAAGCCGCACGGATTGCGGCTCGATACTTAGGGCCCGCGAACGGGTAAGTCGATCGATGATCGCGGTCGAGACCGCAGCGAGGCGGGCGCCTGAGGAGGGAGCACCGGAGGAATACTCGGGTATTTCGAGGAGCGGACCGACGAGGCCGCCCGCCGCAGCAAGAGGATGGGCCGCGAGGGCGATTGAGTTACCCGTTCGCGGGCCCTTAGCGAAGTCTGGCTAGAAGCCGACGCCAATGCCGACGCTCACCCCTGAGCGCGGCCGGCGCTGGTACTCCCGCAGCAGCAACATGTGGGTCACCAGGGTGCAGGTGCGCCGCGCTGCACCGTCACACCCCACCCAGCGGCCATCGTTCGCTTGATCGCCGTCGTAGTCGTAGCGCACGACGGTGCCGTCTGGAGTGATCGCAAGCCAGGCGGCGGGCGAATTGGGAGGCGACGCATTCGACACCCCAATGCGACCCAGTAGCTCGTTGTCGTTGCCCCCGACGAATCCGTCGGGCAACAGGATCGCGACTGGGTCGTTGTCGTCATCCACCACGCGACCCGCGCGGTCCACCAGCATGATCGGCTCGCCGTCTTCGAGCACCTGGCCGTTTGGCAGGATCTCGATGGGGTCATCATCGGGTCGGTCCCAGCGAGCGCCCTGGATCAAGAGCGGCGCACCCCCTTCCTGCCAGCGCGGGGGCGGGTTCGCGCTGCAGGCGAGCCCAAGGAGCCCGGTGCCAAGCAGGGCGAGAGCGCGGCACCAAGAGGCGAGTGAGCGGGACAGGCGAGGTACAGGCGCTTTCACACCTCGAATCTACCGCGAGGGCGGCGGGAAGGCACGCCACGCTCCGGTCAATGGGCGTGACGCGCCGAGTGAGCTATAAGGCCGCCGAAATGCTCGACGCCAGATACGTTGCAGACCACTTGGATGAGGTTCGAACCGCCCTCGGTCGGCGCTCCGGCGCCGCCGCGAGTACGCTGGATGGGATTGCCTCGCTGAGTGAGCGACGCAGGACCCTGATCGGTCAGACGGAGTCGCTACAAGCGGAGCGCAACGCCGCGAACCAAGCCATGGCGGCCCTCGCGAAGGGACCAGACAAAGCCGCGTTCGCGGAGAAGCGCGACGCGTTGAAGCAGCTCTCAGGGCAAATCAAAGAGCTCGAGAGTGAGCTCGGCAAGGTTGAAGCCGAAATGGCCGAGCAGCTGTTGCAGGTGCCGAATCTGCCCGATGCGAGCGTGCCCGATGGTCACAGCGAAGCGGACAATCAGGTGGTGCGCACCTGGGGCGACGCGCCGAAGTTCGACTTCGAGCCAAAGAACCACTGGGAGATCGGCGAGCGCCTCGGCATCCTCGATTTCGAGCGCGCCGCGAAGCTCAGCGGCTCGCGCTTCAGCGTGCTGACGGGACTCGGCGCGCGCCTCGAGCGGGCAATCGCCGGCTACATGCTCGATTTGCATACGGGAACTCACGGCTACACCGAGGTCTCCGGACCGCTGATGGTCAAGGCCGAGGCGCTGCTCGGGACGGGTCAGCTGCCCAAGTTCGAGGCGGATCTGTTCCGCACTCAGCGCCGCCTGGCGGATGACGACAAGGAAGGCGATAGCTCGCCGCTCTACCTCTTGCCGACGGCTGAGGTGTCGTTGACGAACCTCCACGGGGACGAAGTGCTCGAGGCGGAGCAGCTGCCGATCGCGTACACCGCATACACGCCTTGTTTCCGTAGTGAAGCAGGTTCTTACGGCAAGGACGTGCGCGGCCTGATCCGTCAGCATCAGTTTGGCAAGGTCGAGCTGGTGCGCCTGTGCACTCCGGAGACCTCACTGAACGAGCTGGAGGTGCTCACGGGGCACGCCGAGAAGGTGCTGCAGGGGCTGGGCTTGCACTATCGCGTCGCGGCGCTGTGCGCTGGTGACATGGGGTTCAGCGCCGCCAAGACCTACGACCTCGAGGTGTGGCTGCCTGGACAGAGCGCCTTCCGCGAAATCTCGAGCTGCTCCGTGTGTAGCGACTTCCAGGCGCGCCGCGCCAAGATTCGTTACCGTCCGGAACCGAAGGCGAAGCCGCGTTTGCTGCACACGCTGAACGGCTCCGCCCTCGCCGTCGGGCGTACGCTGGTGGCGATCCTCGAGCAGTATCAGCAGGCAGACGGCAGCGTGAAGGTCCCCGAGGCGCTTGTACAGCGCCTCGGTACCGATGTGATTCGCTGAATTTCAGCCGCCGGCAGCGGTCAGCCGCGTCACGTCACACGACGCGCTCTGACCGATCACGCAGCGGTTGTTCTGGCAGACGAGGCCAACGGCGCACTCCAAGGCACAGGTCTCGCCAGCGCCCGGGGCTGCAGCGCAGGTATCTTGCTCGCAGGTGTTGCCCTCCGCACAGCGACGGAGCGCGACGTTGGGGTTTGGGGCGCAAGCCTGTCCAGTGCCGGGCAGAGCTACGCACTTCTTCGAGCTTTGATCGCAGTAGGCGGTCGTCGTGCAGAGGTCCTGGGTGCCGAGGCAGGTTTGTCCGACCGCGGGCAGGCTCTGGCAGGTCTTCGTGGTCGGGTTGTCGATGCCCACACACACCAGCCCGGCGTCACACTCGTCGCCTTGCTGGCAGGGAGCGCCCACGCCACCTCGCGCGGTGAGTGCGCTGCACACGCCGAGCTCGCACTTGGAGCCTTTCACGCAGTCGTCCGAGGCGCTGTCGTTGAGCTTGGTGCACGAACTGCCGGGTTGCTTCTCGCCGTAGTACAGCTTGCAGTCGACGTAGTCCTGGTAGAGTTCGATCAGGTTCGCGTCGAAGCCAATCTCCCCGCTTGCGCGGCAGTTCAGCGCCGACACCAGCCCCTTGAGCTTCGGGATGCAGGTGTCGTCGTAGCTGAGCTCGGCGGCCTTGCCCTCGTCGATCGCCTGTTGAACAGTGGCTGCGATCTGGAACTCGCAGTCGTCCTGGCTGCTGAACGTGTTGTCATTCTCGTCGCAGCTGCAGCCGTAGTAGTCGCCGCAAAGTGCTACGGCCACCGCGTTCGGCGCGTCGCTTTGCGACACACTGCCGCCGCCTTCATCACTACTGCAGCCGTAAGGCAGCGCAGCGACGAACAGCGCACCTAACCCCAAAACCAACCTCGAACCCGAAGCTTTGATCATCGCAAGACCGCTCCTTGTGGTGGGCAACCCGCCCCATCGCCCTGGTCGCGTTGCAAGTATCGTACGCGAGCTGGCGCGCACGCGGGAAGGGCGCCGCGGCTAGCCCTGGCGCTCGACGCGGGTGCCCAGCAGGCGAGCCAGGCGGTGGAAATCGCTCTCGGTCGAGACGAAGCGCACCTCCGTCAGCAGCGTCCTCGGGTCGATCAGCGCGGAAAACGGCACGAATTGCAGATCCAGCTGGCCCGTGACGCTGACCATGTGGCCATCCAGGCCCTCTTCCACCAGCGCGCGGTAGGCACCAACACCGAGCTGTGAACCGAGCATCACGTCGAACGCGTGAGGCGCCGTACACCGCGACTCGTAGCCGAGCTGTACGCCCGTCAGCTTCTTCTTGCGTCCGGTCCGGGCCTGGAAGCGATCAGTGACGATTTGCGCCACGACCTTGCCGATGTCGATTTTCCCCAGGGAGATATGTCCGTGCTCGTCCCGAGATACTCCATCGAGGAAACTCTGCGGCAACATTTCCGCGAGGCCTTCCGCCAGGACCACCGTGCCGTAGTTTTTTCCTCGCTGCTCCCGGGTGAGGATCAAGTCCACGATTCGGTCCGCCAGCGCCTCGATGTTGAGGCGCTGTTCTTCGCGCTCACCACGGCTGTCGCGCACCACCTGCTTCATGGCGAGCTCGCCTTGAACGTCTTCCACGGCGACCACCATGTGTGCCTCGCCGGCAATCGCGACGCCGTAGGAGAGCCAGCCTGCCTTGCGCCCCATGGTCTCGACGATGAAGTAGGAGCCAGTCGCCATCGCGTCCGCGCGCAGGTTCAAGAGCTCCTGCCCCATGAAGTCCACCGCGGTGAAGAAGCCGAAGGTGAAGTCGATGCCCCGGTAGTCGTTGTCGATGGTCTTGGGCAGATGTACCACGCGGATACGCTTGGCCTCGGCGGGGAGCGTCTTCTGATACTCGTGGAGGAAGTTGGCCGTCTTCAGCGTGTCGTCTCCTCCGATGCTGATCAGCGCGTCCACGCCAAGTTCGCACAGAGCGCGATACACGTTGTCCAGCCGCCGCGTTTTCTCGGGGATACGCAGATCGGCGGGGCCGTGAATGGCCTTGCCCGGGTTGGCGCGCGCCGTGCCGATGATGATCCCGCGGGCATTGCGCAGGCCGCGCAGGTGGTGATCTTCGAAGCGGAAGTAGTGATCCTCAGCCTCGAGCTCGCTCAGCTCCTGCCCAAACTCTTGCAAGCTGCTGTAGCCGTGACGAAACCCCAGGACCTCCTTGCCCTGGCGACGAAAACACATCACCGCCGAGCAAATCACGGCGTTTGCCGCCGGCGCAGGGCCGCCCGAGAACACGATACCGACGCGCTTGATCTGCGCATCTGCCTGAGCGTGGGTTTGGGGGAGAGGAGAGCCGGTGTCAGACATCGACCCAGGGTACGCCTCGCACCTCTGGGGATCGATGGCTGATTCGGCTCAGTCGCTCCGCTGCTCCGTTGCTCCGTCGCTGTGTTGCTCCGCGCCCAGCGCGAGCTCCGCAAGCAGCCAAGCTGGGTGGAGCGCTGCGTCAGGCTTGCAACGACTCGGGGCCCGGTGGTGCGAACGAGTTGAACAACGCCACGTAGTCTGCGGTGGTTGACGGCTTGGTGAAGAACCCGCGAGCGCCGACGGAGCGCGCGCGCGCTTGGTCGCGCGGGTCACTCGAGCTGGTGAGCATGCAAACGATCGGCAGCTGATCGAAGAATTGGTCTCGGCGGATCTGCTCCAGCACCTCGATGCCGGTCATCTCCGGCATGTTGATGTCGAGCAGCACCAGCGCGGGCATCGACTCGGCGCCTCGCTTGACTTGCTCCAGGTAGGCGATGAACGCGCGACCCGAGCGAAATGTGAGCCACGGAGCACGCAGCTGCGATCTTGCGTAACAGGTTTCCGCGAGGAATAAGTCTCCGTCGTTGTCGTCGACCATCACGATGGCGTTGTCGTTCGCGAGGTGCACCACTCGAGACAGGGTAGCCTGAAACAGCGGCGGTGTCGGGCAACTATCGGTGCTGCTTGGGCAGCGTGAAGTAGAACAGCGTCCCCTGGCCAGGCTTGGATTCCGCCCAGATACTCCCGCCGTGACGCTCTACGATGCGTTTTGCTACGGCCAATCCGATGCCGGAACCTGGATAAGCTGTACGTGGATGCAGGCGCTGGAACATCTGAAAGATGCGCTCCGCGAACTTGGCATCGAAGCCGACGCCGTTATCACGCACACAGAACAACCAGTCGTCCCCTGCTTCACGCGCGCTGATTTGCACTTCCGCAGGCACATCCGGGCGACGAAACTTCAGTCCGTTTCCAACCAGGTTCTGGAAAACCTGCAGAAGCTGAGTTGCCTCGCCGTACACTGTAGGCAAGTCACTCCAGGTCACCTTCGCGTCGCTCTCCGCGGCCAGCTGACTCAGGTTTCGCAGCGCCGCGCCAACGATTGCCTCGCACTCTACCGGCGCGCGATCCACGGCGCGCGCTTCGATGCGGGAGTACGCCAGTAGATCGTCGATCAGCTCCTTCATGCGCTTTCCGCCGTTCACGGCGTACTCGATGAAGCGTATCGCGCGCTCGTCCAGCTGAGCGGAGTAGTCGCGCTGCAAGAGATCCATGTAAGCGGAGACCATGCGCAAGGGCTCCTGAAGGTCGTGGGAAGCGACATACGCGAACTGCTCCAGGTCGGCGTTCGAGCGAGTGAGATCCGCGATGATGTGCTTCAGGTCTTCCTTTGCGCGCTTGAGTTCGGTGAGGTCGCGGACGAACGCGGTGAAGAGCGGCGGATCGCTGCCCGCGAGCCGCACGATGCTTGCTTCCACAGGGAAATCAGCGCCGCCCTTGCGTCGCGCTACCAGCTCGATGCGCTTGCCGAGCACTCTGGAGGGCTGCCCGTTGCGCTGGCGGTCGAGGCCAGCGCGGTGAGCTTCGCGGTCGCCTTCGGGGATCACCAGCTCCGCGAGTTCACGCCCGACGGCCTCCTGGGTGGTGTAGCCAAACAACTGCTCGGCCGCCGCGTTGAACTCCACGACTCGCCCGTGCTGGTCGATAGTGATGATCGCGTCGAGCGCGCCCGCAAGGATCGCGGCGTTGCGCCGCTCGAGGCGCATGCGGTCGCTGACGTTGCGCGCGAAGGTGGACGCCGCCACGACCTCGCCCACGGCGTTGCGGATTGGGGAGACGGTGATCGAGACGTCGTGAACCTGCCCGCCGCGGGACACTCGCTGGGTGATCAGATTCTGTACGCCGCGGCCCGCCTTCACCTCGCGCATGATCCAGTCGAGCTCGCCGCGCCGCGTGGGAGGCACGATCAGCGAGATGTTGCGTCCCAGCGCTTCAGTCGCTGGGTAGCCGTAGGTCTCTTCCGCTGCCTGATTCCATGCGGTAATCGTGCCGTCGAGGGTCTTGCTGAGGATCACGTCTTGCGAGGACTCGACCAGGGCCGTGTACAGGCTCTCACGCTCCTTCAGGCGCTGATTACTCTCGCGAAAGGCGCCCTGCCAGCCTCGAATAAGCGCCCCGAAAGACGTCTGGGTGTAGTGCTCGAGGCCTTGGGCGAATGCGCCCACGTCAGCCGGGTCGAACTCCTTGGACGTGACGTAGTGGGCCCAGACGGTGCTCCTCACCGCGCCGAGGATGGACAACCACGTGTTCAAGGAGAGGCCGATCGCCGCGAAGTGCCGCCCGCGCTCTTCATAGTCAGCGACAAATGGTTCGAGGTCACCCTCGAGGAACGCGCGCCGCTCTAGCTCCCGGCGCTTCTCCGTGACGCCAGCCAGGCGATCGTTCTTGATCAACTCGATCAGCGCCTGGCCGCCCGGAGCGCTGAGCAGCACCTTCAAGATCTCTGGTGTCAGCTCCTCCCGGTGTGCGAGCCACCAGCGGTAGTAGAGGTTTGGAATCAGCGGCTCCGCCCGGGGCGGTGCGCTCCATGTCGCCAACGAGGACGCCTCTTCGCCACCTTGCGCCACGTCGCGGTCCCGGGCCTCCTCGAGGGTCAAACGGGTGGCGAGCTGGTTCAGCGCGCGTTCGAGCTGGTGAGGATCCGGAAAGGTCACGACCTTGGTCGAGAGCGGAATCACGGGGCTGCGCTCGAGCAGACGGTCCACTTGTTCCTTACGGAAAGGCGCGACGTAGATGATGAGGGTCGAGCCTGGCGAGCAGCGCGCCAGGTGCTGCGCCGCGAGCTCTGGTTCGACCTCGTCGGGGCCGATCAGGATCAGCGCCGGAGGGTCGAGGTGATCGACGTCTCGCCAGTTGGCTTCGCTGCGCGGCTGGAACAGCGGATGCAGTGCCGCCTCCAACTCTGCAGGGCACCCGATCGTCAGCGCTACGCGATGGTCCAACGTAATTCCCGGCTCGCACTCGCGTCGGAGAGGCACGAACAATCAACCAGTTTGCGGTGGCGTGAAGCTCCCAACCGCGCAGGCCACTGCGCTCGCCGCGAGCGAACGACTGCTCCGAGGTTAGGCAACCGCGCGCCGAATCACAACGGGCGCCGACTCGAGAATGGGACGCCAGGCTGACTTGACCTGCTCGCTTCCCTGCGCGCCTCACCCTTGAGGGTGAGGCGTATCAAAAGCGGAATTGCTTCAATTGCTATCGGCGGGGCGCGACCGCTCGCTGTGTGGCGTGTGGGTCAGGCAAGCCGCTCCGACGCGAGTTCCACGTCGTCGTCGTAGTCGTCTTCTTCAACCGGAGGCGGACCGTCCTCGGGGCGCCGCCCCACGATGCGAAGCCAGGCAATGATCACCACGCTGCCCAGCACATAGGGCAGCCATTCAGGGCCACCCAGCGCGATCGGTAAGTAGCCGATGGTTGCCGCCACCAGCATCACGAACACCGCGTACGGCAGCTGCGTCTCCACGTGGTCGAGGTGATCTGAGCCGGAGGCAATACTCGACATCAACGTCGTGTCACTGATTGGCGAGCAGTGGTCCCCGAAGATCGCACCATCGAGCACTGCGGCGCCGGTCAGGATCATCAACGGCAGTCCGCCCATCGAGTGAGCCAATGGCACGGCGATCGGGATCAGGATGCTCATCGTGCCCCACGATGTCCCCGTGGCGAACGCGATGGCAGCTGCCAGGCCGAACGTGGCGAGGGGCACCACCCAGTTCGCGATGTTCCCGCGAAGCGTCGCGCCGAGTACTTCTTGCGCGCCCAGGTCCTGACACACTTGCGCCAGTGCCCACGCCAGGAGCAGCACGACCACCGCCGCAGCGGCATGGCGCACGCCATTCCAGTAGGCCCGCAGTGCAGCGCCGAGACTCAAGATGCCCTGGGTCAATGGCAACACGATAGCCAGCACGGAGCCGACGGTTGCCGCGAGCAGCAACATCTTCACGTTGTTCTCGCTGGCGCCAAGTGTCTCACGCCAGAACGTGAAGCTCAGGGCCGAACCAGGACTGCTGGCGAGCTTGCTCGCCCCGCCGCCGTCCACCACGAAGCCCACCATCGCGACCAGCACCACCGCCAAGATCGGGATCAGCGCGTTGCGCGCGCGATGCGGCTTGTCATCTGGCGGTGCCATCAACTCGGAGTCGCCTTGGGCGATCGGGCGCGCGCCATCTCTCAGCGGCTTTTGCAGGTGCCGAGCGCGTCGCTGGGCTTTCAACATCGGGCCGAAGTCACGACCCATGAGCGCCGAGGCGAACACGAAGACCAGGGAAAACACGCAGTAGAACCGGAAGGGCAGCGCGGAGAGCACGAGCGCGTAGCCCCGCTGGTCGAGACCGAGCGCCTGCGCCTGTGCGTCGAGCAGGCCAACCTCGTGGCCAATCCATGTGGAAATTACTGCGAGGCCTGCGACCGGGGCAGCCGTGGAGTCGACGATGTAGGCTAATTTCTCTCGGGAAATGTTCCAGCGATCGGTCAACGGGCGCATCGTCGGCCCGACCAACATGCAGTTCGCGTAGTCGTCAAAGAATACGAACAGCCCCATCAACGCCGCGCCGACTTCCGTCGAGCGCGCCGAGCGGATGTAGCGAGTGACCCACTCGACGATCCCCGAGGTACCGCCTGCGCGGCTCACCACTTGAACCATGCCGAGCAACGCCAGCGTGAAGCCGATGATGTAGAGGTGGGTGGAGTTACTGACGTTGTCCCAGATATACGTCTTGCTGCCCTCGACCAGGACGTCGCTCTTGAAGCGGAGCAACGCTCCGATCAGCACCGCGCCGCCCAGCGCGGGCAGGAGTCGGCGCGTCGCCAACGTCACCACCACCGCCACGAGGGGCGGCACGAGCGCCGTCCAGCCAACTTCGCGCCCTTCGTGGATCGCGTTGGGAAGCAGATCAGGCAACAGCCCTAGTAACGCGACGCCCAGCGAGACCGCGATCAGTCGCCCGTGGAGATCCCGGATCCCGCTCTGGGTCTTTGGAGTCAGCGACGCGCGAGCTTGAGACCGACGCCCATGAGGATCGGGTACGCTGCGTGGGGGCCTGTCGGATAGCCGCTGACTCGCGGGCGGTTGGGATTCGTCCGTCACGGGCGGACGCTACTTCGGTGCCTCCAGAACTGCCACTCACCGCACGGCCGATTGTGAGTGTTTTAGCGCCTCTTTAAGCCGCAGTGCGTCGCGGGCTTCGGGTCATACAGCAGGCGACGACCGGTGGAGCCGCAGTATATCGCGGTTTTAGAGGGCGTTGTGGAGCGGCCGGCTGTTGGGGGCGTGAGGCCACGCACGGGACTTACGGTGCGAGCGCCAGTTGTGCGATGGTCGCGCAGGCTTTCGGGGAGGAGCGTGCTCCGCCTCAATGGAGTGATGTGTAGCGTGGCGCCCCGGCGCCCAACGGAGACAGCGTGAACAAGTCCTGGATTTGCGGCGCGAGCCTATTTGCCTTGGTGGCCCTCGTCTTGACCCTGAGCGGTTCGGCGCTGGCAGACAAAGCGCCGCCCCCCGAGGCCGTGGCGGCTGCGGCGAGCGCGGCGCCCAGCGCGTCGGCTGCTCCCAGCCCCGAGGCCCCAGCAGAGAAGAAGGAAGACCTCTCCGCGTTCGGCGCTGGGCTCAGCAAGTTCAACGGTTGGGTCGCAGGTGCGCTGTTCTTCGACATCTCGGGCGGCGCCTTCATGCACCCCAAGGTTGATGCCGCGGGGAAAGAGGTGGTGGGGAAGGACGGGAAGGTCGAGATGGAGGGCGCCAGCGTGCCCTTCATCGTTGCCATCCTCGCCCTCGGCTCGATCTTCTTCACGCTCTGGTACCGCTTCATCAACCTACGGGGCTTCCGCCACGCCATCGATGTGGTGCGCGGCAAGTACGATGACCCGGAGGACGAGGGTGAGATTTCCCATTTCCGCGCGCTAACGTCTGCGCTGAGTGCGACGGTTGGCCTAGGCAACATCGCTGGCGTCGCGATCGCCATTCAAAAAGGCGGTCCGGGCGCGGTGTTCTGGATGATCGTGATGGCGGTCTTTGGCATGAGCGCCAAGTTCTCGAGCTGCACACTCGCGGTGCTCTACCGGCGCCACAACCCCGATGGCAGCATGAGCGGCGGCCCGATGTATTACCTCGATCTGGGCCTGAAAAAGCTCGGGATCGGGCCGATTGGCAAGGCGCTCGGATGCACCTATGCGGTGATGGTGATGGGTGGCGCCTTTGGCGGGGGCAACATGTTCCAGTCCAACCAGTCCTACGCGGTGCTGAAGAATGCCGTGGGCCTGGGGCCGAACGCCAAGTACGTGTATGCGACGGTGCTCGCCCTGGCGGTCGCCGCGGTGATCATTGGAGGCATCAAGCGCATTGGCGCCGCGACCTCTCGCGTGGTGCCTGCGATGTGCGCGATCTACGTGGCGGCGGCCGTGGCCGTGATCCTGGTCAACGCCAGGCATATCCCCGAGGCACTCGCCACGATCTTCAGCATGGCGTTCACCAAGAACGCGATCTTCGGGGGCGCCGTGGGTGTGCTGGTGATCGGGGTCACCCGCGCCTCTTTCTCCAACGAAGCCGGCCTGGGCAGTGCGGCCATCGCCCACGCCGCCGCGAAGACGGACGAGCCGGTGCGCGAAGGCATGGTGGCCATGCTTGGACCGTTCATCGACACCATCATCATCTGTCTGATGACTGCGCTGGTTGTCGTGGTCACTGGCGCCTGGAAGTCGAGCCTCGCGACCGCGGGCGACGTCGACCAGGGCGTGGTGATGACGAGCCAGGCGTTCGCCAGCGTGATCAGCTGGTTCCCTTATGTGCTCAGCGTCTGCGTCGTGCTGTTCGCTTACTCGACGATGATCTCGTGGTGCTACTACGGCGAGCGCGGCTGGATTTACCTGCTGGACCACTTCGGTGAAGGCGTGGGTTTGCGCTCCGTGATGGTGTTCCGTGTGCTGTTCGTGGTCGCCGCGTGGTTCGGCGGGGTGGCGAAGCTGGGGCCGGTGCTCGACTTCAGCGACTTGATGATCCTGTGCATGGCGTTTCCCAACATCGTGGGCAGCGTGATCCTCGCCCCCACCCTGCTCAAGCACGTCCAGGACTACTGGAAGCGCTACACCAGCGGGGAAATGAAGCCGTACGAGCCCGCCCCGGCTGAATAGCCCTCGATATGGGCTAGCCTGCGGGCATGCTTTTCCGGCGCAGAGTCCGCCGCTTGGCGCTCGTCCTGGGGTTGGTGATTCCAGCTCCAGCGCTGGCCACGCCTGCCACGACCCGGGTCGTCTGGCAGGCGTCGGATCAGTGCATGAGCGCTGACGAGCTCCGTACAGGCGTCGAGCGCCGGTTGGGTCGGTCGGTGTTCCAGCAGGACGCCGACCTGGTTCTGCGCGGAAACGCTACGTTTCGCGACGGTAAGGCGCACGCCGAGCTCGAGCTGCGCACCGCTGACACCCCGGCCGGCAAGCACGGCACCCTGGTTGGGAGCCGCGATCTCGATATGGAGGGCGACGACTGTCGTGTGCTCGACGACTCGCTGCTCCTGGTCACCTCGATCATGATCGACGTCCCCGAGGAGGAGCTACCGCCACCACCTCCGCCCGACGAACCAGAGCCGGAGATCGAGAAGCCGAAGGCCGTCCCGCCGCTG
The DNA here is from genome assembly GCA_041389805.1 of Polyangiaceae bacterium. GTDB lineage: Bacteria > Myxococcota_A > Polyangia > Polyangiales > Polyangiaceae > JAHBVY01. Next base: position 139,443 of record JAWKRD010000010.1, read on the forward strand.
GGGACACCGCTCAAGCTCCCGAAGCCCCCGCGGCCCGCCAGTGCGGCTCAGGCGCCTCCCTGGAGGTACGGTCTGTTCGTCGATGCAACCACTAGCGCGGGCGCACTACCCCTCGGAAGCTTTGGGGGCGACCTGGGGCTGCGGGTAGAGCCCGGAGGGTTCTGGCCGCTCGAGCTGAGCGCGAACTTCGATCACGGTTCAGCATCCGCGAGCGACGGCAGCTTGACTCTCAACTCGGTCACCTCGGGCTTGCTCGTGTGTCCGTTCGACTTCGGGCTTGAAGTTTGCGCGGGTCAGCGGGTTGGCGCCGTGTGGGCTCGAGGGGCGCAGCTGGAGAGCAACCGGACCCGCCGGCGCATCCGTGGGGAACTGAGCTTGGGTCTGCGCTGGGCGCCGGCGATCGGGTCGAACCAGCTCGTGGTTGGGGTGGAGGCGCTGGTGCCCATGGTTCAAGACCGATACTTCTATGAGCGGGCCGGGCGGGAGATCGAACTCTTTCACGTCGCCCCGATCGGCGGAAGACTCAGCATTGGCTTCCGCCTGGGGCTCTAGCAGCGCTGTGCGCGCGCCGCGGATCTAGCCAAATTCTGGCCGGATCCCGGACCCGACTGACGCCCCTCGGGGTGTAGCTAGGTTCACGTAGGCAAATGTCGGGACGCCGAGTAAGCTTCTTAAAGCCGCAGCGCCTTCGCGCTGAGCACGTCATAATCGAACGCGTCGCCGTCCACAGAGTGGGTGGCGGTGACGTGGACACGCCTGTCAAACAGGGCAGGACAGAGCTTCCAAGAGGTTTTGAGTCCAGTTCCCGAGGAGAAAAGCGCCATCAAGGCGCGCACGCATTCCTCAGGAACCCAAGTCGACCCCCCAGTGGGGGCTGTTTGGTTGAATCCGCCGATGAGTGAGCTACCCGAATTTCGGCGGATATTCGATGAACACGCAGCCTTCGTCTGGCGCAGCTTGCGGTACCTCGGGGTTGCCGAGCGAGACGTTGAAGACCATGTCCAAGAGGTCTTTGTCGCCGTTCACCGACGCCTTGGAGAGTTCGAGTGGCGCTCCAGCCTTCGCACGTGGATATACGCCTTCTGCCTGCGAGTGGCTTCTGACTATCGGCGACGCGCCCACGTCCGCCGTGAACGCTTCCCTTCTGAGTTCCCTGAGCCCCAGCTCAATCCGAATCAGGAGAGACAAGTCGAGCAGCGCGAGATGCGCGACCGCCTCGCGGCAGCCCTGGAGCAGCTCGACGATGCCAAGCGTGAAGTCTTCGTCCTCTACGAGATCGAGGAGTTGGAGATGAAGGACGTGGTGGCTCTGGTTGGTTGCCCGCTGCAGACGGGATACTCGCGTCTGCGTGCGGCCCGCAAAATCCTCGAGGAATCGCTGCAGATCGCACCTCAGCCCCAGGAGTCGGGTGCTGAGGTCGCGGCCGAGAGTCCTCGCAAGGAGGGCGCATGAGCGACGAACGCCTGAACGCGAGCAGCGAGCTTGGCCGTTTGGTTGGGAGCGCCCGTGCAGACGCTCCCTCCGCTGAAGCGCTCTCGCGCATGGCTGCGCGGTTGCCGATGGGACCGCCCCCAGGTGGCGTACCAGCCGGGGGTGGGGCGGGACTCAGCGGAGCCGCGAAGCTCGTCATTGCCGTGGGGATCACCCTCGGGCTAGGCGCTGGTGGATACGCTCTCTTCGGGGGTGAGAAAGCCCAGTCCGTCACTCCACGCCTCGAAGAGGCGCCGGTACAGGTCGCGCCCCCGGTTGAAGAACCCAAAGTCGTGGTGCCCAGCGCTCCCACTCCAACTACGGAAGTCGAAGTGGAGCAAAAAGCCCCGGCTGACGTTGAAGCGCCGCAGAAAGCCAGCAAGCCAGCGGCTCCCAGCGAGGCGTCGATCCTCGAGCGGGCTCGCCGCAGTTTGAGCAAGGATCCGGCGGCGGCATTGGCAGCGACCCAGGAACACAAACGGCTGTATCCCAGCGGCGTGCTGGCCCAAGAGCGCGAAGTCATTGCGATTGAGGCGCTCAAGCGGCTCAAGCGCGAGGGCGAGGCGAAGAGCCGCGCCGAGACCTTCGAGGCGGAACATCCCGAGTCTGCGCACCAGCGCAAGGTCGAGTCGATCCTCGAGGAGTGATAACCCGCTCCGACGGGCACCACTGCTTCGTCGTGTTGCAACATCACCATGCGCGCTCAGGGCGCGTCGAATCCACGGGTCGGGTTGTGCGCCGGTGGCTTGCGCTGAGCACTATTGTAGGTGTGGGTGCGCTTGCTGCCGCGTGCGGTGACGACGTCCAGGTCGGAGACATGGGCGACGGCGGAGCGGGCACGAGCAGCGGCGCTAGCGGTGGCGTTGGTGGTTCCGCGGGGAGCGCCCAGGGCGGGAGCGCCGGCAGCGGCACTGCCGGAACGACCACGGGAGGTACATCGACCGGTGGGGCGAACGGCGGCTCCGCTGGGACGACGGCGGGCACCGGAGCGGGTGGCGGTGGCGGATGCGTGGTGACCCAGTGCCAGAACCACGTTTACGCGTGCGGAAATTGTCTCGACGACGACAACGACGGGAAGATCGACTCCGAAGACCCCGATTGCCTGGGGCCGTGTGACAACACCGAGGACTCCTACGACTCAGGCATCTCCGGCGGCAACGAAGCCCCGTGCAAGATGGATTGCTACTTCGACCAGGACACAGGCAACAACGACGGTTGTTACTGGTCTCACGAGTGCGACAAGCTCTCCGCCGCGCCGAACTACTACCCAAGCGGAGACAGCGCTTGCGAGTACGACGCGAACGCGAACATCCCGGGGACGAGCAAGGGCTGCTCTGAGCTCGAGTCGGGCCAGGACCCCATGTGCGAGAGCTACTGTGGGCCGCTGACGCCCAACGGCTGCGACTGCTTCGGCTGCTGTGAGCTCCCAGCGGGCGGTGGGAAGTACGTGTACCTGGGCTCCGAGGACATGCTCAAGAACCCGACGTGCACCAAGGAAGACGTCAACGATCCGACCAAGTGTCATCCGTGTACGCCGGTGCCGTCGTGTCTCAACACGTGCGAAGAGTGCGAGCTCTGCATCGGTAAGGATAAGCTACCGGATAGCTGCAATCCGCCCGGCACTGGTGGCACCGGCGGTACCGGTTCGGGTGGTTCCGCGGGGCAGGGTGCTGGTGGCACTGGTGGTAGCGGTCAATGCGCCGCGGGCGTCCAGCCGTGCGGCTTGGCCGGTCAGGCGCCGTGCCCGTCGGCTTACTACTGCGTGACAGGCTGCTGCATCGAAGCGCCTCGCTGATCGGCTGCGGCGCGGCGCTAGAACGTCGCGCTGCAATCGCGACGGTTCAGTTCCGTGAGGAGACAAGCTCTGATCGCGTGATCGAGAGCAGGACTCGGCGTGCACTGGTGCGTCCGAGTGGAAGGAAGTGTCCATGCGTTACGCACAAATCGGCTGGTTTTGCTTGGGACTTACGTTCGCTGCGTGTGGCGGCGATGACGATCCGCCCAAGCAGGAACCCAAGGGCTGCGATGTTGTTGCTCAAACAGGCTGCAAAGACGACCAAGTGTGCGAGGAGACGGTGGGTGGTGAGCCCGCGTGCTACGCGCCCGTCTCCGTGACCGGTCGGGTCTTTGACACGGCGGACGACTCAGCGATCGAAGCGGCGCTGGTGGTCGCTCGTGACGCGAACGGTGCCTCGGTATCCAGCGTTGCCGTGACCGACAAGGACGGTCACTACGACCTGCGTGTGCCGGTACAGCGCCTGAGTGATGGCTCACCGGTGGCGACGTCGTACACGCTCCGCGCGGACGCCTCGGGGTACCTTTCATTTCCGAAGCCACCACGCGTCGCCTTGCCCGTTGACGTCAGCATCGTCGACGGGGACGGCAAGGTTGCGAACACCGCGACCGACATCGGGTTGATCGCGCTCACCAACACGGACGGACTCGGGGCCGTGAGCGGCCACGTGAATGCGGATAATCCGGGCGGAACGCTGGTGGTCGCGGGAGGCGAGACTGGCGTTGCGGACTCCGATGGCGCGTACACCGTGTTCAACGTGCCTGCTGGCAGCGTTGGCGTGCATGGCTATGCGGCCGGGCTCGAGCTCACGCCCAACAGCGCGGACGTGAAGGCCGGGGAGACGACTGAAGACGTCGATCTGGAGTCGGCAGGTGAAGCGACCGCCGTCGTGAGCGGGAGCATTCAGATCGTCAACGGCGGAGGTGCGTCGGTGACCTCCGTCATCCTTGTCCCCGAGGAAACGTTCGACGAGACCGCGCTGCGTGGCGAGGCACCTCGTGGCTTGCGTGCGGCGGACGTGAGCGGCGCCTGGTCGATCGCTGGTGTACCCATGGGCCGCTACGTCGTGCTCGCGGCTTTCGAGAACGACGGTCTGGTGCGTGACCCGGATACCTCGATCGGTGGGACCGAGTTGGTGCGCATCGACGTTGCTGGCAACGACCTCCCCATCAGCACCGGCTTCAAGGTGACTGGTGCGCTCGCGGTGTTCTCTCCGGGCGCGGATGCTCCCGAAGGCGTGAGCGGCAATCCGGTGTTCGAGTGGGAGGACGACTCGAGCGAGGACTTGTATCGCGTGACTCTGTTCGACGCACTCGGCACCCAGGTTTGGGAGACGGAGGGCAACTTCGACCCGGGCGGGAGCAAACCCGCCACGGTGACCTACGACGGGCCCGCGCTCACGCCGGGCATGTACTATCAGTTCCGTGCGATTTCGTTGAAGAGCGGCGTACCGATCTCCAGCACGGAAGACCTCAAGGGAGTATTCTACGCGGAATGATCCGCCTCCCACGGTCTGAGCGACCGGTCAAACGTTCCATGCGCCGTGTTCTCGCAGGCGCTGTTGGGCTGAGCGCGTTGCTGGTCGCTGGGTCTGCCTTTGGGCAGATCAAGCGACCGGGCAGCCACATCGACTACGTCTTCGAAGCGGAGCCCCACCTACTGCTGGGCCCGATCGCGCCCTTCGATCGCGAGGATGATGACGTCGGCTTCGGATTCCGTGGCACCTTCGAGTTGGTGGACAACGGCTTCGTCAAGACCATCAACAACACCGTGGGTCTTGGCTTCGGCTTCGATCACCAGAAGAACGTGGACCGCATCCCCGTCGTGATGCAGTGGAACTTCTGGTTGCACCCCAAGTTCTCGGTGTTCGGTGAGCCTGGCGCGTCGTTACGCTTGCGGAACAAGGGCAAACGCAAGGACGATTTCGACGCGTTCGTCTTTTACGCTGGCGCGCGTTGGCACTTCGTCGACTGGGCTTCACTGACGTTCCGTATCGGTCACCCAGTGGCGAGCTTGGGTGTCTCGTTCTTCATCTGAAGCCGGATGGCGCGTTGCCGCGGGGAGAAGCATTTGCAGGCTGTGCTGACTGGGGCAAGCCGGTTCCAGCGCCTGCGCCGAACGCCGGCTTGAGTCGGAGCAGACGTTCAAGCAGCTGACCTCCCCCCCAAAAAATCAAGCCGCGCGGTCAAAGCTGCGGCGCGCTCAAACGCTGTAAGCTGCGTAGCGGGCAAAGCTGTGAAGATCGTTGAGCTTCGCAGCGAGGGCTCGGTTGCGCGACCATTCGGCGCGCAGCGTCGCTTGGATGCGTCCGCGTAGGAAAACGCGGAAGCGACCTCATAAGCGCGGCCGATGTCCCCCACGAACGCTTCTGGTTGAGTGGCTCTGGCGCGCGTGCCGTCCAAGTTTGCAAACTTGGCGTCGTGTGCCCGCGCTTGGAAACACAGGAGCTGGCGGAGGACACATGCGGCATTCTTTGGCAGGGCTCGCCCTGACGCTTTCGTTGGGACTCGTTGCGTGCGGTAGCGGCGACGAGACGAAGGGCTCGGGGGGCAACGGCGCGACGGGCGGCAGCGGTGCGACTGGGGGGACGGCCCAGGGCGGCACTGCGGGCAACGCTCAAGGCGGCTCAGCAGGCAACGCGGGTGGCAGCTCTGGCTCGAGCCAAGGTGGAACGAGCGGCGGCGGCAACGGGGGCGTTGGCGGAGCAAGCTTGGGTGGAAGCAGCGGTTCTTCGGCTGGGGGCGCGGGTGGGACGTCCGCCGGTGGAACTTCAGCTGGTGGAACTTCAGCTGGCGGTAGCTCCTCGGGTGGCACCACTTCAGCGGGCGGCAGCTCTGCCGGTGGGAGCTCTGCTGGTGGGAGCTCTGCGGGTGGCACCACGTCCAGCGGTGGGAGCTCCGCAGGCGGTAGCTCGAGCGGTGGCGCCGGAACTGGCGGCGCGGCAACTGGCGGTACGTCTGCTGGTGGCGCGGCGACTGGCGGCACCGGCGGCGGGGCGACAGGAGGAACCTCAGCAGGCGGCGCGGGTGGCACCGGCGGCGGCTGTACTCAGGACAGTGACTGCGACGACGGCACGTTCTGCAACGGAGCCGAGACCTGTGATACCGGCACAGGTGCGTGCCTCGCGGGTCAGCAAGTCACGTGTACCAACTCCGACAACGCGACCTGCACGACCGAGGTGTGTAGCGAGGCTGCTCAGGGTTGTGTGAGCGTGCCCCAGGATACGCTGTGCTCGAATGGGCTGTTCTGCGACGGCGCAGAGCGCTGCGACCCAGCGAACTCCAGCAACGCGACGGGTTGCGTCGCAGGCACTGCGCCCAACTGCAATGACGGCTTCAGCTGCACCACGGACAGCTGCTCTGAGGGGGCTGGCTGCGTGCACACGCCGGTCGATTCGGTGTGTTCCAATGGCCAGTATTGCGATGGCGCCGAGAAGTGCGCCCCGGGTACGGCTGGTGCCGACGCTCAGGGCTGCGTGCCGGGCGCGCCGATCGTGTGTAACGACAACATTGGCTGCACCACCGACAGTTGCGACGAAAGCACGGACTCTTGCAAGGCCGTCGCGAACGACAGCTTCTGTGATGACGGTGTGTACTGCAATGGCGCCGAGACCTGCGCCACGAACGGTGCAGGTGACGTGAACGGCTGCTTGGTCGCTTCGCCCGTCGTGTGCAACGACAACGTCGGCTGCACGGATGACGTCTGCGACGAGAACCTGGCTGGCTGCAAGTTCACGCCAAATCAAGGCAAGTGCGGCGCCGGACAGGCGTGTCTCGCGACTGGCTGCGTGGCGGGCACCGCGTGCACTCAGGACAGCGACTGCGACGACAGCGATCCTTGCACCGTGGGCGAGAGCTGCAACCTGAGCAGCGGGCTGTGCGTGCCTGGAACGGCGAAGGACTGCAGCGACGGTTTGTATTGCACGGTGGATAGCTGCGAAGCGGGGACAGGCGCTTGCCTCCACGCACCGCAAGATATCCGGTGTGGAAACTCAACCGTGTGCGACGGTGTCGAGACGTGCGCGCCAAACGACCCGAGCGCCGACTCCGATGGCTGCCTCGCCGGCGCCGCGCCGACGTGTAACGATGGCTTCAGCTGCACCACGGACTACTGCGATGCCATCACTGGCTGTCAGGCCTCCCCCAACGACTCCGCCTGCTCCGACGGCGCGGTGTGCAACGGCGTGGAGCGCTGCTCGCCTGGAGCCTCTGGCGCAAACGCAGCGGGCTGTGTGGGTGGTACCACCCTCACCTGTCCCGACGACGGCGTCGCTTGCACGACTCAGATGTGCTCTGAGGCCGTCGGTGGCTGTGTCGCCATTCCCGACGACAATCTCTGCACGGGCACACAAACGTGCGACCCGGTTCAGGGCTGCGGCAATTACTGCGTCGTGCGCGCTTGCCAAGGCAAGGTGTACGAGTGCGGTGACTGCCTAGACAACGACAACGACGGGAAGATCGACTCGAAGGACGTCAGCTGTCTTGGCGCGTGCGACAACAACGAGGAAGGCTACAAGGGCGAAATCCCGGGTCAGAACGCGGCTCCCTGCAAGTCTGACTGCTACTTCGACGGCGACTCCGGAGCGGGCAACGACGACTGCTACTGGAGCCACGAGTGTGACACCCACGAGGTCGCCCCCAAGTACGATCCCGAGGGCAAGAAGTGCGAGTACGATCCAGGAGCCAGCATTCCTGGCACGTCGATGTCGTGTGACCAGGCGTATCAAACTCAGAGCAACGCCTGCCTCGGCTACTGCGGGCCGCTCACGCCCAACGGGTGTGACTGCTTTGGCTGCTGCGCCATCCCCGGCGCCGCAACCACGGTGTACCTCGGCTCCGAGGACAACAAGGGTGACGGGACCTGTACACCGGACACGCTCAACGACCCGAGCAAATGCCGCCCCTGCGATCAGGTGCCCGCGTGCCTCAACACCTGCGAGCACTGCGAGATCTGCCTGGGCAAGCCGGACCTACCCGCCGACTGCACCGAGCAGCAGTGCCCCGTCGGTCGTCAGCAGTGTGGGCAGCCGGGCCAGGCTGAGTGCCCAGCCAACGAGTTCTGCGTCACTGGCTGCTGCTACCCGACCGCGGGCTAGTTAGAAGCAGCATCGAACCAGAAGGCCGCCGGATCTCCGGCGGCCTTCGCGCTTGGTGCGGCTGCTCGTGGATGCGCCGCGACTGCTCGTGGATGCGCCGCGGAGGCACCGTCAGGCTCAAAAATATCCACGAGGAAATTGCGGGCGATGGTGTGACCCGCGCAGGCCCTCAGCCGCCCCCGACGTGGTCACTCGACCGCCGCAGTCCTCAGGGACAGGGGCGGAGGATCTTCAAGCCGTCGACTTCGACCTCACACATGCGTGGACCGGAGGTCGGCGGACGTTGCACGGCGGGAGCCTTGAGCTTGATCACCACGCTCTGTCCGTCCTTTTGCGCCAAGACCTTCTCGCTACCCTTCATCGCACCCTTGGAGGCGCTGAGCTCGAGCTGCTCGTCTGGGTCGGCGACTAGCTCGCACGGTGTCTTGGGGCAGACCTGAAAGTCACCCTTCTTCACGATGGCGCCCTCGGGCTCCGTGGTGATCTTCAAGGTGTACTTCACCGGCTTCACCGGCTCCGGTGGTGCGCTGGCGGTCTCTTTCGGCGGGGGCGCGCTCGGCGGATCAGGTAACTGAGCGACGGAGGCGGTCGGCTCTGCCGCGGGGCCATCGGCCGTGCTCTGGGCGCGCATCACGAAGGCTGCTGCCCCGGCGCCTCCGAGGAGCAGCACCCCAATGCCGATGAAGAGACCGAGCTTCGACTTCTTTTCTTCGGGAGCGCGGGTCGGACCAGTCGCCTCCAGATAGGTGTGTGCTCGCGATAGGCGATCCGCTTCGTTCGGATCCTCCACGCCGCCGATGGTGATGGCCTGCGCTGGTCCTGGCTGCTGAGCCTGCGGCGTAGGCATCGGGGGTATGTTACCCTGGGGATACGCTGGAGGGCCCGGAGGAGACACCGCTGTCGGTGGGTTGTAGGAGGGACGACTCGGATCGTTCGCGAGGGGGTTGGGCGTTGGCTGTCCGGGGGTGAACTGGGCGGAGGTCTGAGGACCAGGTCCGCTGAACTGGTGCCCGGTGACCGCGCCAACGGCCTGGTTGGGGTTGTAGCCGTGACCGCCAGCCATCGAGAGCTGCGGGTCAGAGGCCATGAGCTGCCGCGTGACGGGTCCTGCGCCGAGACCTTCGGGGGTGCCCATCAGTGCCTGGGCCATCTCGCTCATGCTCTGGAAGCGCTCATCGGGCTTCTTGGCCAGCGCGCGCATGATCACCGCCTCGAGTTCCGCGGAGATCTGCAGATCGGGAGCGATCATGCGCATTGGAGGTGGCGAGTCGTTCAGATGGGCAGCGAGCACTGCCATGAACGTTTCCCCGGTGAAAGGCACTGCACCCGTGAACATTTCGTACAGGATGATGCCGGTCGCGTAGATATCGACTCGCTGGTCCGCCTTCTTGCCTGCTGCTTGCTCCGGCGACATGTACTCCGGTGTTCCGAAGATCATGCCCGTCTTGGTGAGTCGGCGGCGGGTTGGTTGCGCCTTCTCCGCCTCCTCGTTGCTGCGCAGCTGGGCGATGCCGAAGTCGACGATCTTGACGATCTCCTCGCCGTCGGCGACCCGCTGGAGAAACACGTTCTCCGGCTTCATGTCGCGGTGTACGACTCCCTTGGTGTGGGCGGCCGAGAGCGCGCGGCAGATCTGCAGAGCGATGCGAATGCCGTCCTGAGGGGTGAGCACGACGACGCGCTGGAGCTCATCAGCGAGGTCGTGTCCCTCGAGGAACTCCATGGCGAGGTAAAAGGCGCCGGTGTCCAGCTGACCGAAGTCGAAGATCTCGAGTACGTTGGGGTGCTTGATGCGCGAGGCGCTGATGGCCTCTTGCTGGAAGCGCGTGACGATGTCCGCCTTGGCGGAGTACTCCGGCCGCAGCACCTTGAGCGCGACCTTCTTCTCGATCGCCTCGTGCATCGCCAGGTACACCTCGCCCATGCCACCTTCGCCGAGCCGCCGGACGACGCGGTAGCGCCCAGCTATGAGCGTATCGATGAGTGGGTCCGAGTTCTGATCCGCTTGGCTCACGCTGGCTCCTGGAGGCGTGCGGCTGGGCCCGCCTGGCAGCGGGGCGAACGCACGTCGGGAAAACCTACAATCCCCGCCGCCGAGCGCCAAGCGATCGCGGCTTTCTCGTGGGCGGGACCCTGAAGACCGCCCACAGCCGGCGGTGGTGCGACCCACGCGGCGCAACCCACGCAGCCCAACCCACGCAGCCCAACCCATATGGTCGAGCGCCCCCCGGACTCAGATTCGCACCGCGCGCTTGCCACCAGGACCTCCATTGAGCGCAGTTCTGATAGGCTGGTCGGTCCCATGATCGTCGTGATGGAGCCGGATGCTCCTGAGTCCGCCATCGAGGCCGTGATCGCGTACCTCGTCCAAAACAACTTCGACGTGCACCGCTCGAGCGGGCAAACACGGACGATTCTCGGCGTGGTTGGGGACGTCACGGAGTCCGACGTCGCCGTCGTGCGCGAGATCGAAGCGGTGGCTGAGGTCGTGCGCGTCAGCGAGCCCTATCGACTTTCATCGCGGAAGTTCAGGCAGCGCCAGACGGTGGTGGACGGTGACTTTGGCAGCATCGGCGGGGAACGTCCGTGGATCGCCATCGAGCCGATTGGGTTTCCCGAGGCGGGCGCGGATCAACCGCCGGTGAGTCTGCCTTACGCCCTCGCGGCCGGCCGTCCCTTCGACGCAGCGGTGAGTCGCAGCCGCAATGTGCCCGAATCACTCGGCGCGCTGTCCTGGGTGAGCCTGCATCCCAGCCCCCAGTCACCGAAGTGGCCGATCTCGTTCGTCGTGCGCGAGCCCAGCTGGGGCGCCAACAAGTGGATCGGCGCGGCGGAGCGCGAGCTCGCGCGGAACAGCACCGTGGTGCTGATGGAAGCTGGTGGCGAATATCCGAACGGGGCTCGCACCCTGGAGGTGGCGGCGATCGCCCGAGCCAAGCTGCGGACTCATTTGCCGATCGTGGTCGACGTTCCGACGATCGCTCAGCGCGCGCGCTATTGCGCTGCAGTCGCGAGCGCAGCGATTGGGGCGGGCGCGGATGGTGTCGTGCTGCGGGTGTGGGTTGGTTCCGCGAGCGACTTGCCCTCCCAACCAGCGACGCTGCACTGGGAAGATGCGGTTGAGCTCGCAGACAAGCTGCGCTCAATCGGGGCGGTCGTGCGGAAATGAGCGGCGAGGCCTTCCCCGGCGAGGCGGTGCTCGTAGTTGGGGTGGGCCTGATGGGGGGCTCGATCGCGCTGGGGCTGCGCAACGCCGGGGTGCGCGAAATCTGGGGTGCGGACCTGGCACCGGGGCTCGCAGCGGTGGACGAACCGCAGCTATTCAGTCGCTTGATCGTCGCTGATGAGACGGCGCTGCGGGAGGCGTCGGCCGAGGTGGCCTTGGTGGTGTTGGCTACGCCGCTGCCGGTGATCGAGCAGCAGCTGGAATGGTTCTCTGAGGCGCGCTGTGTGACCGACTGCGGGTCGGCGAAGCGCGACGTGTGTGAGCGCGCGGCGTCTCTGGGGCTCGTGCACTTTTGCGGCGGTCATCCCATGGCGGGCAAGGAGCGCGGTGGCTTCGAACACGCATCGGCCGAGCTGTTTCGTGGACGCAGCTGGTTCATTTGCCCCACGGAAACGACTGAGGCAGACAGTGTCGCGCGCGTGCGTCAGCTTGCCCTGCTACTGGGCGCGCAGCCCGTCGTGGTTTCGCCTGCTGACCACGATCATGGTGTTGCGCTCACGAGCCACGCGAACCAGCTCGTAGCGAGCGCGATGGTCAAGCTGGCGGGGCGCGACCGGCGACGCTTTGCGGGCCCCGGGTTTGCCGATTCGACTCGAGTTGGCGGCGGGCCCGAGGCGATGTGGAGCGGGATCCTGAGCCGCAACGCTCAGGAGGTCGCAAGCGCCCTTGAGGAGCTCGAGCTGGAGCTGCGGACGGTTCGCGAGAGCCTTGCGCAGGGAGACATCGAGGCCGCGCTGAAATTGCTGGCGGAAGCCAGGCGACTGAAGCGCTGGTGACTCGAAGGGCCGGAAGCCGTGCCCAGTTCTGGCGCAGGCTGGTGTTGGCGTTCGGCGCGGAAGTTGCTTGTGATGCGAACGGGATGAGGCTTCGCATGACCACGCTGCTGCGCTGGGACAGGCTGATGTGTCTGTCACTTGCGGCTGCGGTTTGTGTTGCGTGCGGCTTGAACCCCCAGCCCGAGCCGCCTGTCGACGACCTGACCAGTCATGGCGGGCGTGGCGGCGCGGATGAGCACTCGGGCGGTTCCGGGGGTGGTGGCGTGACTAGCGGTGGAGCGGCAAACGGCGGTTCTGGCGCTAGCGGGAGCGGCGGCAGCAGCTTTGACTACGACGGTGGGGCGCCGGCTCCCGACGCTGGGGATGCCGACCCCAATGCCTTCAAGGACGGGGGTGAGGGAGTCGACGCTTCCCACTCCGGAGACGCGGGCGACGCCGGGGACGCGTCCGATGCAACTGGAGACGCGGATCCCGACGCTGCGAATGATGGGGAGCTCGCGCTGTAGTCCCTGACGTCCAGTGCGTCGTGGATGTCCGATCTTGTGCCAATTTGCGCCAGACCGGAAGCGTCGGCCCGCGGTTTGCCTTGCGAGGGCATGGACTGCATCCTGCAGACGTACGCGTGTGCTAATGGATCACCGGGGTACCCGAATGCGCTTGCTTGTCTGGGTCGCGGCCATCGCGTTGGCGACGGGGTGTAGTTTGAACCCACAGCCCGAACCGCCCACAGGTTCGGGTGCCAGTGGTGGAAGCGGCGGGACCGGCGCCTTTGGCGGCAGCTCCAACGGTGGCAACGGTGGAAACGGCGGCTCGGCTGGTTCGGGCGGCTTCGGTGGCTCGGGTGCCGTCGGTGGCTCGGGTGCCGTCGGTGGCTCGGGCGGCAATGGTGGATCCGGCGGCACCGCTGGCGGCGCTGGTGGCAGCGGTGGAGCGACAGGTGGAGCTGGTGGCACCGGCGGCATGGCCGGAGTTGGGGTGCAGGCGGTGCTGGCGGCGCTGCTGGTGCCGGCGGCATGGCAGGTGCGGGTGGCATGCCTGGCGGTGCCGGCGGCATGCCTGGCGGTGCCGGCGGCATGGCAGGTGCGGGTGGCATGCCTGGCGGTGCGGGAGGCGTGTCAGGTACGGGCGGAGCGACTGCTGGTGCGGGCGGAGCGACCGCTGGTGCCGGTGGCGTGACGGGTGGTTCCGCGGGGATGTCCGGAGGGAGCGGCACGTGAGTCGGCGGGGCTGGCGTATCGCGTTCGTGGCGCTGCTGGTCGGCGTCGTGTGCGTCGCGTGCAGCCTGAACCCGCAGCCGGAGCCACCCGCGGAAGGCTCGTCGAACGCGGGCGCCGGCGCCGTTGGCAACGGCGGTTCTGGGGCGGGTGGAGACGTCAACGGCGTTGGCGGTGCCAGCGGCGGAAACGGTGCCTTTGGTGGCGGCGCCGGTCAGGAGAGCGGCGGAACTGGCGGTAGCGTTGGGGTCGCAGATGCTGGGACTGACGCGCCAGTCACCGACGCCGACGGCGGACGCCTGGACGGCGGAGAAGACTCAGGTGACGCTGGCTCTGACGCTGCCAGCGATGCTGGCGACATGGACGCTGGCGACGCCGACGTCAGCGACGCCGACGTCAGCGACGCCATGCCCGACAGCGCAAACTAAGGCGGCGGAAACCGCTTGAGTCATGCGCGCTGGCGCTGATCAGTCTCCGGCAGGATCCGGACGGCGCCGTTCAACGACGTCGAGTACGTTGACCAGAAAATCCGCAAGGATACCGTCCGTCACCCGCAGGCGGCGGCTCAGCTCACGCGCGATGTTGAGCACTACCAAGGCGTACGCCTTGAGGTCGTGACGATACAGCGCGTCGAGATCCGTCGCGCGGATCCGCAACAGCCGAGAGGGCGCCAGGGCGCGAACACTGGCGGAGCGGGGCTGCACGTCGAGGACCCCCATCTCGCCAAACCAGTCACCGGGCCCAAGCACCGCAACGCGTGCGTCGACGCCGGAGCGTGAGCGCTTCACCACTTCAGCTTCGCCTTCGAGCAACACGAACAGCTCGCGGGCGGTGTCCCCTTCTTTGAACACCAAGTCGCCGGGATCCGGCTCCACGATTGGGAGTGACTCTGCGAGGTGATCCAGGACTTCGCTGGAGAGCGCCCCGAAGAGCCCAATCCGCTTCAGTTCATCAGCCGTTACGGGCTTGTGTGACACGAGACCTCCGCCGGCGCCTTACGCCATCGCGGACCACAGTAGCCGTTCAAGGAGCCTTGGGCCAGTCGTGGACCAGACTCAGTTGTCCGCCGAGTCGTGATACATCGGGGCGCGGCTCTCACAGAAGTGCTCGATCGCCGCGAGATCCTCTGGGCTCAGGTCCTGGAAGGCCACCCCCATGCCAGGCGGCGTGTCGTCGCCACCCTCACGAGTCCACCTCACGACGCCTCTGGCTTCCACCACATATCCGTCGGGGAGCGCGAAGTACAAGCCGACCTCGGTGCCAGCGGGTTTTGGCTGGTAGGTCGCGATGAACACGCCTCCGCTCGACAGATCCTGGCTGAGGCCCGTGTAGAAGTGGGAGTCCGACAGCAGACCAATGTCTGCTTCCACGAAGACGCGCTCACCCCGCGACCGCTGTTCGTGTCCGCGGAAACTCGGCGTGAGGATACGCGGGCGACCCGCGGGCGGCGCGGGCGGCACCGTGTCCTCAGGCAGGCTCAGCTCCGCTGCTTCCGGCGCGCGAGTGTGGAAGATGACATTCCGCCGCGCGCGCTGTTGCGCGCGCGCTACCGGGTAGAGCAGCGCAAGCGTGCGCGCTATCGTTTCCGTGCCGGAAAGAACCGTAGGGTCGCTCAGGGAGTCCCGCTGGAGCGCGCCGAGAGCCACGCCCAGCTGCTCTATTGCCGCACGGATCCCTTCGAAGGAGCTCTCCGACTCACCTGCCTCGACCCCGTAGAGTAGGCTGGAGGCTTCCGCGGCTGCCTCGATGGCTTGACGCACGCCTGCGGTCTGCCCTGCTCTGAGCTGCAAACTCTCCAGGGCGCTGCTGAGCAGGCGCCGGGCCTCACGAGCTGGGCCGGAGGCCGGAAAGCTTGGCGGTGCTTCTTCAGTCACGAGATGGAGTGGTCACGTCGGGCAGGTGACACCGGGGGGAGGAGGGGCTATCGGCTGGTGAGGGCTATCAGGTACTGCGGCGACCTAGGTGAGGGTCTTGTTGAAGACCACTCGCGGCCGTGCGGGCCCAGCATAGTCGTCAACGTGGGATACCGTCCAACCGGCCGCCTTGTGAAACGCTATCGAGCCTTCGTTCCCGGTCGTCGTGATGCCCTTGAGTCGAGTACAGCCTGCCTTGCGACAGTCTTCTTCGAAGGTCTGGTAGAGCACCTTCCCCACGCCACGCCGACGATAGTCGGGGTGGATGCCAACCAAGTGGACGTAGCCCGTCTTCGGGGGCCCTGGGGCGATGAAGCCAAATAGAAAGCCGACCAGGATCCCGTCGTGCTCCACGACGCGCGCCAGTTGACCCAACTCGTAGAAGAAGATCGGATGAGCGAGCGCGCTGGTTGGCCCTCCCCACCAGCGGTCGATGACCTGGACGATGTGATCGTAGTCTTGCTTGCCGAGCGGGCGCGTAATCATAGTTCTGACGTCGGGCTGAAGTTTCTCCCACCTTACCCACGTACGCCTTGCGTTCCAATCGAAAGCGGCGGCTCCAGTGTGGTGAACCGGGAGTCCGGCACGTTCGGTCAGCGATCCCGGATCCTGGTGCAGGCAGTGTGGGGCGTGGCGGTGTCGCAAGCGAAAAGCGCTCCGTTCCTGCGCGACCCCCTGCCCCATTCACGAGGTGCTTGGTTCTCCGCCTCTGGTTTGATGACGACTGGTCTGACCTCCTCTCGCGTTGTATGCCGTCCGTCATGTCTGCACGCCCCACGCTGATTGCGCCTTCGATCCTCAGCGCCGACATGGCGCGTTTTGGCGACGAGATTCGCGACGTCGCCGAAGCGGGTGCGGACTGGGTGCATGTGGACGTCATGGATGGCCGCTTCGTGCCCAACATCACGCTCGGGCCACCCGTGGTTGCAGCGTTGCGTAAGGTCACGGACCTGCCCCTCGATGTCCACCTGATGATTGTCGAGCCGGAGCGCTACGTCGAGGACTTCGCCAAGGCGGGCGCGGATGTCATCAGCGTGCATGTCGAGGCCTCACTGCACCTGCAGCGTACCCTCGCGGAAATACGCCGCCTGGGAAAGCGCGCCGGAGTGGTGCTCAACCCGCACACGTCCGAGTCCACGCTGGAGTACGTCCTGGAGGATGTAGACTTGGTGCTCGTCATGAGCGTCAACCCCGGCTTTGGCGGCCAAGCATTCCTGCCCCAGGTGCTGCCCAAGATCGAGCGACTGCGCAAACAGATCGACGCCCGGGGCTTGAACGTCGATATCGAGGTGGACGGTGGAGTGACGCCAGAGACCGCGGGCCGCGTCGTCAGCGCAGGCGCGAATGTCCTGGTTGCGGGGAGCGCGGTGTTTGGGCGGCCCAACCGCAGGGACGCGATTGCTGCGATTCGGTCTGCGGCACAGTCAGGTTCGCGCAGCAAATGAGGTGGCTCGCGAGCGCCGCGGTCGTTGCCCTGGCTGCGTGTTCCCCGCGCGCCGCCGAGCGCGCCCCCGACGTCGCGCCGAGTCCTGCGGCTCCCTCGGTGTCGTCGGCCACGCTGCGGCCGGCGCCGGAATCTCCTCAGCCGGCGCCAGCGGATCCGTTCGCTTCGACGTTGCTGGAAGTGGCGGCTGCGCGGGGACTTGCAGTGCAGGGTCGCGTGATCGGCAAGCGAGTCACACGCGACGAGATGCTCGACGAGGTGGACCGTGAGATCGAGAACGAAGTGCCCAAGCGCGCGCTGGAGGGCACTCAGGAGATCCTGATCGCGCTCAACATGGCGCCCGTGGACTTCGACTACGGGGCCGCGATTCGCGGCGTGATGACGGCGAAGCTCGCGGGCTTCTACCAGCCTCGCACCAAGACGATGTTTCTCGCTCAGGACCTACCCGTGATGGAGCAAATCATCACGCTGAACCACGAGCTAGTCCACGCGCTGCAAGACCAGCACTTCGACCTCGGGGCCAGGCTCGACTACCGCGATGATGCGGGCGACGAGCAGGCCGCGTTGCACGCGCTGGCCGAGGGAGACGCGACGAGCCTAATGGTCGACTTGATGGTTCGACCTCAGGGGAAGACGGCGTTGGATATCCCTGGGGATATTCTTGAAGGCGCCGAAGAGTTGCCGCCGGAGGCGGGCAACGTGCCTGGGATCATCGTCAGGTCGATTGTCGCGCCCTATCGCGACGGGCTGACGTTTGTGCACCATCAGAGAAACCGCGGCGGCTGGCGCGCGGTCGATGCCGCGTGGAAACGGCCGCCGCGGAGCACCGAGCAGATTATCCATCCGGAAAAATATGTCAGCGACGAGCTGCCTTTGCATGTGGGAATTCCGGTGGTTCCCGCGGCCGGTTGGGACGTCACCTATCACGACGTGATGGGTGAGCAGTCGGTGCGCGTGGTGCTCGAGGAGTGGTTGGACCGCGCCGGCAGCAGCGTCGCTGCCAGTGGATGGGGCGGGGACCGCATCGCGGTGTACGGCAAGGGCGCTGATCGCGCGGTTGCCTGGCTGATGCGGTGGGACGACCCAGCTGGGGCGCAACGCCTCGAAGACGCGTTGCGTAAGGGGTATCAGGCGAAGGGCGGGTGCGGGCGTGGTCAACGCGGCGCGTTAGTGGTTCAGCGCAGTGACGCGTGGGTCGCCGTCGTGGTCGGTCCGTACACCCCAGGCAGCAAGCAGGCGCTGAATTGCGGGAAAACCGCTGCTTGGGCGCGGGCGATCCTGCGTGGAGCGGCGCTGGGTAGCGACTGACCCGGTAGAGTTTGACCCGGGTAAGAGGCGCCCCAGAGGGAGGCCACGTCAAATCCATCACTTGGCGGCCACTTGCGTTGGCACGGATGGTGCTTATGTCTTTGCACCTGTAACGAGTCGCACCCTTGCGGCGTTAGTTGGAACCAAGACATGGCACCCCTCCCCCCCATCCCCAAAAGCGTAAGAAACGCCGCAACCGGCGTCTCCTGGCTCGCTTTGGTGGCGGCCACGAGTCTCGGAGTGGCGGAGGTGGAGCAAGTCAGGGCCCGCGTGAGTTCTGCCGAAGTGGCGGACGAAGCCGGGGCTCAGCGCCTGATTGTCCAAACCTACGATGTTCGGGACCTGCGTCCCGGAACCGCGACTCCCATCGCTGGGGCGCGTCCCATCGCCAGTATTCAACGGTCCGTAACTGCAGAGGAATTGCGGCGCGGCGTCGAGGTTAACCTGGTCAGCTTGGGGGAAGTCGGCGAAGGGCAGATCCTGGTGGCCTGGGTCGAGCGGGGAGAGGCCGACCTGGAGTTTGACGGCATGCTCGCCAAGCCGTCCGCGTCTGCCCGCTTTGGTACCGTTGAAGGCGATCCCGTCCGACTCGTTCTGGCGTGAGCGTGTGCGTCAGCAACCGCACGCTGTGATCGTTTGGCCACGCTCAGGCTGACAGCGCAGTCAGGCTGCGAACCTCTTCGGCCCGGCGGCCTGCGGCCGCGTGGCCCAGGTGGGTCGGCCTTTCTGAAACGGAAGGCCGTTTCAGAAGTGAACGGTGTCAACACCGTCAGGCCGCCTCGGCCGCCGGCGGCTCCTCCTTCAAGGCGCGGACACGCTGGTTGAAGTCTCGAGCGGTGTCGACATCGAGCTCTCGGCCACCAAAGCGAACCTCCAGATAGACCTCGGTCAGGGACATCACCTCGTCTGCCAACGGATGCGCGAGCGCTTGCAGGTTCTTGGCGTGCCGGAGCGGCGGCACCGAAGGCGGCCTTGGAATGCCTCGCTTGGCCAGCGCGCCCTCGAGCATCTCGTAGAGGTTCATCGCGCGCCTGGTGGCCAGCTGGCGATGAGAAGTTTCCGTGCGGTTCGTCTTGCGCTGGCGCCGCGAACGGCGGAACCAGTAGATGCTCAAGCCAAGTAGCAGGGCGCCGGCTCCGAGCGCGCCGAGGCGCCGCGGTGAGCCCATCGGGCCGCTCAGGAGTGAAGAGCGGCTTCGCACGCTGGAGTAGGTGCGGCTGACGGAGTTCAGGAGGCCAACCTGCTGCTGCAGGTCATAGCCGACGACATGGCGATTCCAGCGCTGGGCGGACGCCTCGACGAAGTCGCGCACGAAGGCCAGCGCGCCGTTGAGCTCGCTGCGCGGCGCGGAGTTCCCCGGCGGCGTCGGGTCAAAGCGGGTCCAGCCCTTCTTCGGCAGATACACCTCTACCCAGCTGTGCGCGTCACCTTGGCGTACCGCGTAGAAATGCCCGAAGCGGTTGTAGGTCCCGCCGATGAAGCCCGTGACATTGCGGGTAGGTACCGACAGGGTTCGCAGGAGCACCGCCATGGCTGTGGAGTAGAACTCGCAGTGCCCGCGCTTCGACTCGAAGAGAAAGTGGTCGAGAGGGTTGTCCGTGGATCCCGAGGGCGACGCTAGATCGTAGCTGTACTCAGTGCGTAGCTTGGTCTCGATGATCTTCGCCTGCTTGGTCGGGTCGGTTTCGGACCCCACCCAATCTCGCGCGAGCTGACCCACACGCGCCGGCAGATTCGGCGGGAGCGTGAGGTAGCGCTGACGCTCCGTCGCTTGTAGTTCGCTCACCGGCGCTGGCACGGTGGTTGGTGTCCAGACGTCGTAGCGCACACCGCGCTCGTCTCGAGTGCGATACTTGAACTCACCCTCTGGACCCGAGAACAGCAGCGGGTTGCCGCCAACGGTTGTTTCCCCGCGGTTGGCCAGATGCAGCGCCACCGCGTCCGGCGGTAGGAAGATGACCGGCGGATCGATTGGCTCCAGATCGATGGTCAGGTGGCGGTCACTCGGGTCCGGCGCGCGGCTGATCAGGTAGTTGCCATTCTCACGGGCCGCCGGCACTCGCAGAACCTGAGTGCGCGACCAGGAGCGGCCGTCGTAGCTGTCGAAGGCAGTGCCGCGCAGATACAGCGCGAGGCGCGGCGGAGGATTCTCCGGCAACCCTTCGTATTCGATGCGCATCGCGATCGTTGGATCCGAGCGGAGCTTGCCCACGCCACCCAAGTCGACGCGATCGCTGAAACCGATCATGCGCTCCGCGCGGCCGTGATTCAGCAACAACAGCGACAGCCCGACGCGCGGGAACATCACGAAGATGATCGCAGTGAAGATGAAGATCGGCACCGACAGCAGGCAGGTGAACAGCAGGAACTGCTTTCCGATCACGCGCCGGCTACGCAGGATGCGGGGCACGTCGACGGGCAGGCCCGTGCGGTCTCGTGCACCCTGGCGGTAGTTGCCTTCGACCTCGCGACGCAGGTGACTCAGCACGAGCGCGCCCGGCGCCACCACCAAGAAGCCGAGGAAACACAGGCCATACGCGAGGCCGGTGCCGAGCACCGTGCCCGCGATCAGATGTAGGAGCGCGAGCACGATGACCTGCTGGTCATGCGCCGCGCCTCGCCGGGTAGCCAGGCGCACGATCTGCAACGCAGCGGCGAACTCGATCGCGAGCTGCAGCACGGGCGCCCCCAGGAACAAGCGGGCGGCCTGGGTCAGCAACAGGAGGATGGGTGCCGCGACGCCGAGCTGACGGATCGGTGTGCGATCTTGCCAGCGCTCGGGCACCAACATCGACGCCAGGAGACCCACCAGCATGACGATGCTCACACCGCGCCCGAGCTCACCGCTCGTGATCAGCGACAGCAGGCCGAGCGCAGCCAGCGCATCGGTCATGATGCGGTGGATCAGGCCAAACCTCACGCTGCTTCCTCCTCGCTGGCGGGAGTGGCCGTGGGCTTCGGCTCCGCGGGCCGAGCCTCGAGCAAGGCCAGGAAGCGCAGAATCGGATCGGCGCCTATGGAGCCGTTGGCGCGCGCGCGCTCGCCGGTGGTGGTGCGCACCGTGACGGCGTCGCCACGCTTGAGGTGAGCCACCGCCCGCGAGGCGACGTCGCGGATGCGACGCTCGAAGCGCTGCAGCCACTCCTCATCCGGCGTTTCCCCGAGGAACGTCACGTCGAGGACTTGCTCCACGTTGCGCTGAGTCTCCCGTGCACGCTCACGCAGGACCATCTGACCCATGTTGGCGCTCTTGCGCCAGTAGATGTCCCGCGGGTCGTCCCCTTCCCGCATTGGGCGGACGGTCAAGATGTCGTCGCCGGAGCCCCGCGCCAGCGCGCCCACGGCGCCACCGCGCTGTCCGCTCACGGCGGGGGGGAGTCGCACCTGGTCCACTGCGGGGTAGATGATCAGCTCTCCGTCCGCGGCGAGCTCACGGGACTTCTCGAAGAGACCGAACGGGAATCGAGTTGCCACGCGGAAACCGATGTGGTGGTCGCGTCCACGTCGGGCCGGGGTGCGCCGATACGCTGCCACCTGGGCAGAGCGCGGACTGATCTTGAGGAAGAAGCAGCGCTTGTCTGCGGGTTGCCCGGCGCGCAGATCTTCGATCTCGATCGCGTAGCTCGGGATGCGCTTCTTGTGGTTGTAGACCTCGATCTCCACCAGGTGTGGGCGCCCGACCTGGGCGCGCGGAGGCAGCCGCCGCACCACCGTCAGCGCGCGCAGGCTCAACTCACTCATCACGCCGGAGACGACGATCAGGCTGAGCAGCATGCCGAGCAGCAAGTACAGCAAGTTGTTGCCGGTGTTGATCGCTGCGAAGCCGACGCCAAAGGTGATGCCGATGAAGTACTTGCCTTCACGGGTGAGCTTGAGGCGGCGCGGAGGCCGCAAGCGCGCGTAGAGCCGGCGCAGCCTGCCTGCTTCGGGTGGAAGTGGGCGCCGCAGCGAGCGCTGCACTTTGGGATGGAGAGACAGCCGGCCGACTGCCACGTCACCTCACAGAGGCGTGGGCACGCGCGCGACGACATCGCGCACTGCGGCCTCGGCCTCTTCACGACTGGGAACGTAGCCCTCAGCGTGCGCAGCCAGGCGCACGCGGTGGGCAAGTACGGGGACCGCCAGCTCGTAGATGTCGTCGGCGATGCAGTAACGCCGGCCGTGAAGCAGCGCGCGGGCTCGGGCGGCGCGCGACAAGTTCATGCCGGCGCGAGTCGAGGCACCGAGGGCGAGCGTCGGGGTGGAGCGAGTGGAGGCGATCAGTGCCTGCAGGTAGGTCGCGAGGGAGTTGTCGACATCGACGCGCATCACGTGGCGCTGAAGCTCGACGAGCGACTGCGGGTCCAGCACCTGGGCGACGCGGTCGACGCGATCCCCATCGGGGTTCAGCATCAGGCGCGCCTCGACTTCTGGCGGTGGGTAGCCGATGCGAATCCGCACCATGAAGCGATCGAGCTGGCTCTCGGGTAGCGGGAAGGTGCCGGTGAAGTCCTGGGGATTCTGCGTGGCAATGACGAGGAATGGGTCTGGCAGCGGAATGGTTTGCCCATCCAGCGACACCTGACCTTCGTTCATTGCCTCGAGCAGGGCGGACTGAGTGCGGGGACTCGCGCGGTTGATTTCGTCCGCCAGCAGCAGGTTGCTGAAGATGGGTCCCTGCTTCAGCACGAAGTCGCCTTGATGCTGGTTGAAGACGGAAACACCAAGCACATCGCTGGGCAGCAGATCGCTGGTGAATTGAACCCGGCTCATCTCCCCCCCAACCGCTCGAGCGATCGCGCGGGCGAGGGTCGTCTTGCCAACGCCGGGGACGTCTTCGATGAGCACGTGACCGCGCGCCAAGAGCGCAACCAGGGCGAGCTCAACCGCGCGGGGCTTCCCCTCCAACGCGTGCTCCACCGCTCGCCGCAAGTCGACGAGGCGCTCAAGGTATTGAGAGTCCGCTGCGACCGCGGAAGTGGTCATCGTGCGCATGGTAGCACGGGAGGGTCAGCCTGCTCGCAACTGTGAGAGCCAAGTGGATGGGATGCTGGGTTTTTTTGCCGCATACCGCGTGGGTCTCGAAGGTTTGAACGGAAGGTCGCTCGCGTTTGTGGTTCGCGGGAGGGGTTTTCAAGTGTTTCGCTTGAGAGCGTTGGCGGGTTTCCACATGCGCCCGCGTAGCGGATGTCGGCGGCGGGGGCTTGGGAGCCTTTGGCCCAGTCACATGGACCCGCGGGTGGGCGCGCTTCTTTGGCGGCGCCAGCGCGATCACGACGTGGAGTGCCGCGTGCGGTGCGGTGGGCTGGCTGTTTCTTCGCAGCGAGGCAGCTTCCGATGCCAAGATGCCCGCGATGAGCCGGGTGGAGCGCGTGGAGGTCGAGAGCGTCACGCGCACGTTTGGGACCACGCTGGCGCTGCGCGGAGTCACCGCCAGTTTTCCCGCGGGGCGGGTCACGGTGCTCGAGGGGCCCAATGGCGCCGGCAAGTCGACGCTACTCGGCATTCTCGGGACACTGATCCAGCCGACCAGCGGGAAGGTGCGCTACCCGCCGTTCACTGACATCTCGCAGGTTCGGGGTCAGCTCGGATGGCTCGCCCACGACTCTCACTGCTATCGCGAGCTCAGCGGACGCGAAAATGTGGAGCTCGCGGCCGCGCTCCACGGGTGTGGCAAGGCGCGGGTGCAGCACAGCCTCGAGCGGGTCGGGGCGCTGACGTTCTGCGAGCGCCCGGTCTCCACGCTGAGTCGTGGTCAGCGACAGCGGGTCGCGCTGGCACGTGCGTTGGTCCACCAGCCAAGCCTGCTGTTGCTCGACGAGCCTTCCTCGGGTCTCGACGCGGGCAGCGTGATGCGGCTGTTGGAGCTGGTCGACGAGGAGCGCAAGCGTGGAGCGGTCGTCGTGATGGTGAGTCACTCGCGGGGGATCGCAACTCGCATCGCCGATCGCATCGTCCGCCTCGAGAACGGCCGCGTGCACAGCGTCACCGAGGACGTCGTCGTCGAGGGGAGCCTGGAAGCGTAGGCGAGTGGCAGTGCACTGGTGTCGCCGCGCCATGGTGGCGCGCTATGGTATTGCCGCGCGGAAACAGATTGGGCGATGCAAGACGGTTCTCGGGTGAGAGCGCGCTCTAGGGTGACGCTGTGAACGTCATCTCCAGATACGCCAGCAGGGTTGGGGGTGAGGGAGCGCCGTGTGCCACCTCGAACACCGGTGCATCCTGGAGAGCCCGAAGCTCTGTGGCGTTGCCCAGGTCCTGATACTCAGCGGCGTTGGCCTGGCTCAAGATGATGGCGTCTGCCGCCCGCGAGTGAGCGGCCAGGGCGCGCTGGGTGGCGAGCACGTCGTGGAGCACGCCCAGTCGGTCCGGAGCCACCAGCAGCACCCGGCAGTTGAAGGCATCGCGGAGTATTTCCGCGAGGTCAGCGTTGAAGGTGCTGGGGCCGAGGGGTGAGAAGGCGCCTCCCGCCGACTCCACGAGCACGCGACTGCGGTTCAGCGCCGTGGCGGTCGCCTGAACCCAGGCGGCTAGCTTCGGGAGCTCGATTGGTCGCGACGTGCGCCTGGCTTCGAGGTGGGGCGAGACGGGGCGGTCGAACGCGTAGAGCGGCGCCGTGTAGGCATGGCGCGCGGCGCTGCTCAGGACGGTAGCGTCTTGTGCCCGCTCAGTGACTCCGGTCTCCACGGGCTTCAGTGCGCAGCAGCCGGGCCAGGCGCTCGCGAGTCCGCGGCTGACGTAGGTCTTGCCTATCTCTGTTCCGGTGCCGAGGACGACCAGCGCTTCCATCCTGCTATCAGTAGCGTCGCGAGGCGGTCGAGGGCCAGGTCTTCGAGCTGGGGTCGCAGCGTGATGCGGAGGCGCGAGGTGCCTTCGGGCACCGTGGGCGGCCGGATGGGCTGGACCAGGAAGCCTTGCTCAGTGAGTTCCGCCGCGAGGTGCTTCGCCGCGTCGTTGCTGCCCAGCACGACCGGGACGATTGGTCCCGGCAGGTAGTGCTCGGGGAAAGGGAGTCCGGCGTCGGCGAGGCGACTCACGAGTCGCTTGGCTTTACGAATGAGCTCGGCGCGCTCCGGGTCGCTGTGTTTCACCCGCTCCAGCATCGGCAGCGTCTCCGCTGCCAGCAATGGGCTCGTCGCCGTGGAGAACACGAGGCTCCGCGCTCGGTTCCAGAGGTAGGTTCGGAGGGTTTGGCTTCCAGCGACGAAGGCGCCGGCGCTCGCCACAGATTTTCCCAGCGTTCCCACCAGCGCGTCCGGGGTGACCCCTGCCTCTGCGCAGCGCCCAGCGCCTGACGGTCCATAGACTCCCAGGGCGTGGGCTTCGTCGACGAGCCAGGAGGCGTCGTGTGCGTCAGCCAGCGCTCGGAGCCGGCGTAGGTCGGGGCCGTCTCCATCCATCGAGTAGTAGCTCTCCGTAACGATCCAGCGCCGGCGCCCCGTCTCGCTCGCCAGGGCGCGCTCAAGCTCCTCGAGCTGGTTGTGTCTGAGGACGACCACTCTGGCTCGGCTGAGTCGGCAGCCGTCGATCAGGCTCGCGTGGTTGAGGGCGTCGCTGAAGATCACGTCGCCTGGTGCTGCCAGGGCCTGGATCAGGCCCACGTTCGCCGCGTACCCCGAGGAGAAGAGGATGGCCGCGGGTAGGCGAACCCACGCGGCCAGAGCCTGTTCAAGTTCCAGATGGGCTGTGGCGGTCCCATGAATGAGCCTGGAGGCGCCGGCTCCGAGGGATGTTTCACGTGAAACATCTCGGGCGTAGCCGAGGTAGTCGTTCGTCGAACAGTCCAGCAAGGCAGACGGCGCAGCCTCACCGGGCGGCACTCGAAGGAGCCCTGCCGACTCCAGCGCGGCCAACTCTGCTTCCAAGAATCCGAGACCCACGGGCGCTTTCTAGTCGCCTGGAGCAAGCACCACCAGTGCTGAGGCCGCAGCCGCTCGTGAGCGGTCGTGGACCGCAGGAACGGCACTGCAAAGCACCGACAATCCTAGGTCGCAGAAAAGCCTGACCGGACCCAGCCCTCCGCCCAGCGCGCCGCGCCGACAACACAAGAGCAACCGCCGCTTCTGGCGCACGCGCATCTCGCCCGGCGACGACCGCCACCCGCCAGGCCGCGTGGCGCCGAGGTGAAGCTTTCACGGCCCGCGGCTCTCCGACCGCAGCCAACGGCGTGTTCGAAACCCCGAGACTCGTTGAAGGCGGCATCCCTACACGAGCGCTGCGAGCGCGACGAGGGGGCCAGAAGCCATCACTGGAGAGCAAGCTCGTGGAACCTTCGAGCATCAGAAGCCCGCTCGACTGACAGCGGGCCGACCCACGCGCTCAGCCTGCGAGAGAAGTCGTGTAGCCGTTAGCTGTGGTCGGCTCGCCCACGGAGTGCTGCTCGAGATCGGCAGCCCCTTCCTACCGCGCGATAGCCGCACTGAGCTCGCCCCCCGGGCCAGCCTCGGGGGGATTCGCAAACTCGCACCTCCGCTCCGGCCCGGGATGGCCAGTTCGCTGGAAGTCCTCGCTTGGAGCGCGCCGAACAGACCAAACGCGGAGTCACTGCAACGGGCCGACCGGCGCACGCTCTCCAAGCCTGGGAACTGGCGCCAGAAGCCGAGTGCAGCGAACCGGAAAGCAGAACCGGAAAGCAGAACCGGAAAGCAGAACCGGAAAGCAGAACCGGAAAGCAGAACCGGAAAGCAGAACCGGAAAGCAGAACCGGAAAGCAGAACCGGAAAGCAGAACCGGAAAAGGCGGACTCAACAACGCCGATGGCTCCGGTGACCCAACGGTGGACACGCTCTCCCCGGCGCCGCCGCTGCGCATCAATCAGCGGAGGAGGCAGCTGGGCGCCCCCGAAGCTGGGTTGAAACGGTCGCGAGGTGGCGTGTCGCGCCCGGATTCGCCAGGCGCCACGTGAAACGGAGCCCGAAACTGCTGCCGAATCGGGGTTCGAAGCGACCAAAACGGACCCGCGGAACCCGCGACCCGGTGAGGACGAGCAAGTTGGCCCCCAACCGAACGCCATTAAAACATCGTCGGACTATTAAAACCCTAGCAAGTCCTTATATTTACCGCACGTACAGCGAACTCCGAATCCTTAAAAACTCCGACGTCTTCTTCCGTGGAAACCGCGGTTGAGGCAAATCGCTACACCAGACAAAGTGGCATCCGTGGGCTCCGACTCCGGGCGGACGACCGAGCCTCAACGACTTTTCAAGGGGTGATTTCCCGGTTTGGAAGGCAGAATCGCCGAGTGGGCCCCGCGCCTCGCGGCCAGCTCCAGTGGCCGCAGACACCCCTTGAGAAGGCATCTCCACCTCAATAAAATATCCACGTTCGTATGGGCGCTCCGTCTCTGAAATCTCGTGTGGAAATAGCTCCGGCTCGCGGGCGCTACGATCGCACGCTCGACGAGGACGCGCGGGACGCGGCGCAGCGCGCTCGGGTGCTCCAGGCGACCGCGGAGCAACTGGCGGCGCGCGGGCGCAGCGCGACCACCGTCGAGCACATAATTATCCATGCGGGAATCAGCCGGGCTACCTTCTACCAGCACTATGAGGATCTGGAGCATGCCGTCGCCGATGTGATGCAACTCCTCGAGCAGCGCGTGGTGAGTCCGTGCCGCGCCGCGCTCTCCGGGGAGCCCACGCCGCGAGGCCAACTCCAGGCGATGGCGACGGCGTACCTGGTGGAGGCGGAGAGTCATCCGCACCTGGTGCTCGCCGGCGCGCTGGTTCCCGACGTGGCTCAGGCTCAGTCCATGCTGTGCGTCCTGCTCCAACCGGCGATGCAGCGCTGGCTTGACGGTGCCCGCCGTGCTGGCTTGGCCGCGCCAAGCGCTAGCGTGACCCAGCGTTGGCTGGCCGCGCTATTTGAAGCGGCGGGGGTTGAACTGGTGCTGAGAGGCGGCGCGCTGGGTGATCTGGCGGAGCGTCTCGCGCGCGGTTGCACTGCGCTAGCGCGCTAGGCGACGAGTCTCGAACTCCAACTCGGAGTCGGGTGGCGTTCGAGGGCGCTCAGCGCCAAGGATGAATCGTGTTGGCGGGAGACCCCCCGCACGGCGCGGCTCCCAACGGCCGCGGCTCCCAACGGCGCGGCTCCCAACGGCGCGGCTCCCAACGGCGCGGCTCCCAACGGCGGAGACTGCGCTCCATGCAGCTCCGCTCGCCAGTGCCGAAGGACAGCGACGCGCTCAGTCGTCGCGGCCGACTTCGCCAGCGCGGTCGACGCCCTTACGGCGAACCTCGACCAGGGCAGGTTCCTCGGTCGCGTCCGTGCTGGGCGACGCTTCCAGGGTGCCCAGGGCGGAGTCGACGCGAGTCAGCACGCTCTTCAGTACTTCGCGCGACCGACGCTCGACTTGCTGACGCTTCGCGCGCTCTTCCTCCAGGTCGTGAGCTAGCGCCATCGCCGCCAGCAGCAGACCCTGGGGAGAGTTCAAGTGTGGACCGGCGTGCTCACGCAGCTTGCTGTCGACGAGCGCGGCGAGGCGAAGCAACGTGTCGTCGCCCGCAGACGCGAGGACGCGATACTTCTGCCCCCCCACCTGCAGTTCGACGGGGATCCGCTCCGCCCGCTGATCCATGCGCCTGACGGTAGCACTCGGCGGGGTCCATGGAAATCGCTGTTATCGATGTGCGGACGCTTTGAATGCGGGTTGCCAGTCTGAGGTGCGCACGTTCAGTCGCCAGCTCGCGAGTTCGGAGATCGAGCATATTTCAAGCTGGTTTGGCCCTGTTCGCGGAGCAGCTGGCTCTCCTGCAGCTGATGGGCGCTCGCTCTTGCCTGCGGCAACGTGTGGAGAAGTTGTGCGGGTGGGGTGGACAGCCTGTGCGTCGGATTACGCCTTGACGGGCCCGGAGTCGAGGGGCGCTCGAGTCGCGACGTCGGGCCCGGGCGCTCCCGGGACTACTTGTCGGGAGCGCCCGCGATCCAGTTGTACAGGATCACGGCGGGTAGCCAGATCACCGAGCTGTCGAGTTGCGCGGCGATGATCAGCGTCAACTCCTTTGAGTCTCCGACGCCGTAGCGCGCGCCGAGGGACACGCCGCCGGTCATCACATATGCCGAGTGGAAATTATAGCTGCGGGAGCCGATGAACAAGTCGCCGGCCACTCCCGGTTCCCAGCCGTCCCCGAAGTTCCTCGCATAGCCACCGAGGGAAAGCACCGCGGGCACGTACGGATGCACCGGAATGTGCAGGCTGCCACCACCGCCCAGGCGCAGGTCATCGAACCCGGCGGTCCCGACCTCGAGGTACGGGCCGATGCCGAAGTCGGAGTTGCGGTCGCGACCCAGGATCACGTCGCCGTGCAAGGCGTTGTACCAGCACGTGCTCTGCCACAGCTCGTCGCGGGTGCCTTCTCCGCACAGACCCGTGATGATGGACACGTTTCCTTGAGGATCGGCGTACGCGGGCGTGGAGTAGAACACACTGGCCACGAGGAGCGCCTCACCCCCAAACCTCGCTGCTGCTCTGAGGGCAGATGCAACAACGCCACCCCGGCGCTTGTCGGAGGTGGCGTTGAGAGTCGAGGGGCGGGCTGGCATCGCCGCGCGGTTATACCAGAGTCAGTCCGCCGGGAGGCCGTTGTAGGCCGCGGCGCAGAGCGGAACGTCGAGGCAGAACGAGCAGTCGATGGGTTCGTCATTGCCACGGCTGCAAGGCCGACCCGCGGCGGCGTCGGTGGTGCACGAGATCAGGCAGCCGTTGCAGACCGTGATTGGGTACGTGAGCTTTGCGCTCGTGATCTCCGATCCACCGAGGCTGTCTCCGAAGACGCGTACTTCCACCACCACGCCGGTCGTGTCTCCCGGCGCCGGGACCTGATTGGCCAGACTCTGGCCGGTCTGGGGGTCGATGAGCGTGACCGCGGCGAATCCATAGGCTGCGTCGCCGTTCGGCGCCTGGTTGACGAACCCGGTAGACGCGACGGTGTACTCCTTGATGAGTTCCTGCTGCGGGGTGAAGATCTGCACCTCGGCGCCCCGGATGGCGATGCGTGAAGTCTCCGTCTTGGTTTCTTCGCGCGAGCCACGCTGGGTGAGCTGATTGCCGACTAGCAGGCGACCGACATAGGCGGTTGTGAGGGACGTATCGAGGACCCCAGCGAGATAGAGCGAAGCCCCTTCATCGGCGGTCACCGAGCACTCGCCGTCCGGCACCATCACACCGACGACGAAGAGCTGACTGTCGTTGTCCGCGCAGCCACTGGTGGCGGCGGCGGTGAACAGTCCAAGGGCAGTAAGGGCGAAGAGCTTTTTGAGTGAACGGCGCATGAATAGACCTCGACGCGAGTACACTTGAAAGCTTACCGGTGGCCTTCGCTGCGCGCCAAACAATCGGGCGCTTCAGTAAGCGGGTTTCCTACAGTGTTTGCGCGTGGGAGTGCAGCGCATCCAGCGCAACGTGTTCAGTGAACACATCACCTACATCGCGCGCGAACACGAAGCGCACCTGATCTCCCGCGCGTTTCTTGTCGTGGCCGAGCAGGCTGCTGGCTTCGGGAAGCCGGTGTGCCTGGAGATCGACGGGCAAGCCGAGTTGCTTCAGTAGCTGCTCGATGCGCTCGGTAAGGTCACTCGGCGTGTGACCCAGTCGCGTCCCCAAGCGCAGCGCGGCGACCAAGCCGAGGCTGATTGCTTCGCCGTGGGTCAGCTGTCCGTAGCCAGCGAAGGCCTCCATGGCGTGGCCGAGGGTGTGCCCCAGGTTCAGGTGCGCGCGCTCGCCGCGTTCACGCGGGTCGCGACTGACGACGGCTGCCTTCACCGCAACACAGCGGCGCAACATTTCCACGAGCAATTGCGGATCACGCCTCAGGATCCCCCGTTGCTCCTGCTCGACCAGGTCGAGGAGCCCGGCGTCGCCGATCAACGCGGTCTTGATCACCTCGGAGAGCGCGCTCACGTAGCCGCGTTCGGGCTCGGTGGAGAGCAAGTGGACATCACACACCACGCCGCTCGGCTGCCAGAAGGCGCCGACGCAGTTCTTGGCGGGGCCGAAGTCAACTGCCGTCTTACCGCCCACCGACGCATCCACCATGGCGAGCAAGGTGCTGGGAGCGCCAAGCCAGCGAACCCCGCGCATGTACGTCGCAGCGGCGAAGCCCGTGATGTCGGTCACCACGCCGCCTCCGAGGCCGAGCAGGACGCTCTTGCGGTCAGCACCGAGGTCCAGTGCGGCCTGGTAGATCGGGCTCAACGCATCGAGCGCCTTGTGTTCTTCCCCCGGCTGCAGCAGCACCGTGGTGTGCTTGGTCCCCGACCGCTCCAGCAGCTCTTGCCGCAGGGAACCATGAGCGGCTTCGACGTTGGTGTCGCTGACACACACGACGCGGGTGGGGGTGAGGGAAGCCATGCGAAGCGCCAGGCGCTCCGTCAAGTCGCCGTGGGTCACCTCGACCGTGTAGCTGTCGGCGCCAGCGGCCACCGCGATCGGATCGCGACGCCACACGGCGAGCACCTGCGTCGCCAGTGCTTCAGGCTCTTTCCCCGCGGTTTCGAGGGTCGCGTGAGCTTCGGCGTAGCTCAGGTCGCGCGCGTCCATCAGCTCGAGGATGCGGCCCCTTGGATCCGGCACGTCGAGCAGCGGACGCGTGGTGTCTCCGCTCAGCCTACGCAGGAGCTCGTCGACATCCGCGCGCAGGCACACCACGACGGCCTGGTCGAGGGCTTGCAGGCGCTGGTCTCGCTTCAGCAGCGCCCCGCCGCCCAGCGCGATGACTCGTGGGGGCGCTGCCTCCAGCAGGTCGCGTAGAGTCGACGCTTCGCGGGAGCGAAATCCGGCTTCGCCTTCCGCTGCGAAGATCTCCCGCACGGACCTCTGAGCGCGACGCTCGATTTCGGTGTCCAGGTCGATGAAGTCGACGCTCGCGGCGCGCGCCACGAGGCGACCCACGGTGCTCTTGCCGGTTCCCATGAAGCCGGTGAGGAGCAACGGGCGTGAAGGGGAAGTCATCGGGAGGCAACCTGATCGACCCCTGGCCAGTCGTCAACGAAAGCGCACGAACCTGGCGCGCACGGCTGCTTCGGCGTAGCTAGAGCTGGCTGCGCCGCCGCGCGTGCCGTTGAGCCATGGACCTCGAGCTAACCCCTGTCCCCGAAGGCCTGCGCTTCGCCGTCTTTGCAAAGCCCCGTTCGAGCAGGAGCCGCGTCCTGGGTGTGCGAGAGGGAGTGCTCGAAGTCGCCATCGCGGCGCCCCCGGTGGACGGCGCGGCGAACACTGAGCTCTTGAAGGTCCTCGCGAAGGCGCTCGGGGTGAGCAAGGGGCAGCTCGAGCTGGTGGCTGGCGAGAGCTCGAGGCACAAGCGCGTGGTGGTTCGCGGGCTGACGACTGAAGAGGTCCGGCTTCGGCTCACGACCTAACGTCCGGGCCCGGTGTGGGGAGCGGGCCGACACGCTTCAGTAAGTCATCGAGGCGCAGTGAGCGCTCGCTAGCTGGGTTGTTCTGCCGGGGTTGAACCTTTGCTGTAGACTGACGCTCCCCCAATGGCTGAGTTGGCGTTCACGAAGTACGAGGGCTTGGGTAACGACTTCCTCGTCGTCGATGTGGAGTCGAGCGACGCTCTGGGCCCGGCGGACGCCGAGCGTCTGTGCGACCGCCATCGGGGCGTTGGCGGCGATGGGGTGCTGCTGGTGGCGCCGGGCTCGAGCCCAGGGGCCAGCGCACGCATGGTCGTGCTGAACGCCGACGGATCTCGTCCGGAGATGTGCGGCAATGGCATCCGCTGCGTAGCGCTTCACCTCGCCCGGCGGGACTCGGTGCGTGACGGTAGTATCCTCGTGGATACGGACGCCGGCTTGCTCGGCTGCGCAGTCAGCACGGGAGATTTCCTTGAGGCAATGGTCGGCGTGGATATGGGGCGTGGTGTTGCCGTGGGGCAATACGCTTCGTTGTTCCGTGGGGAAGAGATAGTGTTCGCCCAGATTTCCATGGGGAATCCACATGCGATCGTGTTCGGGCGGGACTATTCGCTTGCCGAGATCGACAGCTTCGGCGCGCAGGTCAACGGAGAGGTCCCCGGGGGCACGAACGTGGAGTTCGCACAGCAGCTCGGCCCCCAGAGCATCGACCTCGTGGTCTTCGAGCGGGGCGTCGGGCGCACGCTGGCGTGCGGCACCGGTGCGTGTGCGACGGCGGTCGCCGCTGCCTTGGCCGGCCAGAGTCCGTTCGATGCGCCGATTGAAGTTCGCCTGCCCGGCGGTCCACTCGAGATCCGCGTGGCGCAAGCTGACCTCGCTGTGCACATGCGGGGCCCAGCACGCCTGGTGTTTTCGGGCACGATCTCGCCTGGGCTCGGCTTGCGTGCGCAGGGAGCCGCTCCGCAGGGGGAGCGCTGAGCCGCTGTGAACGGCGAACCCAGCAGTGAGCTGTTCGTGTTGGCGCTGGTGGCCGACGCCGACCAGGCGCGTTTGGTCGCTCGGGTCTTCGCAGAAGCGGGGGATCTGTGCGTCGTCGCCACGGATCTCGCGGAGGGCCTGGCACGCAGCGCGTCTGAGGTCCCGGACGTGGTGTTCGTCGACGTCGCGATGGGTGAGGGCGGTGGCGTCGCCATCGTGCATCACTTGAGGGCGGTGGCTCCCAACGCGAGCGTGCTCGCGCTCGCGGATGAAGCCCATGTGAACCTCGCGACCCAGGCGATGGCGCTCGGCGCCTCCGGCATGCTGGTTACGCCCGTCAGTGGAGACGAGCTCCTCACTGCTGTGGGGCCGGTGCGCTCGCGCATCGCCGAACGCATCGAGCGGCAGCGGCTGGAGGAGGCGGCGCTGGTGTCCAGGCGTGGACTATCGATGGCGGCGCGGGTGGCGGAGATCGCGATGCACAGCGACCGCAGTCGTGCCGCGGGCGACCTCGCTCAGATCTTCTCCGAGGCAACCCACGCGGACACCGTGCTGGTGTACCTGCCTGCTGGTGAGCGCACGCGGCAGCTGATGTGCGTTCACTCGCTCGGCGAGATCGGGGATGCGCCAAGTTTCTGTGAGGAAATGGATCTGCTCAACTACTCGCGGAACCACGACTGGGACGTCGTACCTCTGGCGATCAGCAAGGAGCGTAGCGGCCTCGTGGTGCTCGGTTCACCGCGGCGTGGCGGAGGCGCCGAGGAGCTGGTTCAGCTCATCGCGGCCCAGGCGGCGACCACCTTTGCGTTGATCGGGGAGCGGGAGCACTCACACCGCGGCGCGATGAAGGATCCATCATCGAGCGCGTACACTTTCGCCTATTTCGTGGACGTAGCGGGTCGCGAGATCGACAAGGCGCGGCGCCATGGGCGGCGCTTTGCCCTAGCGACCATCGCCGTGAACGCCGAAGAAACCGGCGCCGGGCCACCGAGCGTCGCGAGTGTCGAGCGCATCCTGGGGGCGGTGAGGGATACGGATGTCCTGGCGCGTGTCGATGAGCGCGAGTTCTATCTGTTGCTCCCCGAGACCGGCGGCATCGGCGCGCACATTTGTCGGCGCAGGGTCCAGCGCGGAGCGGAGCCCGACGGGAGGCGGGGGAACGGCAGCGGCCTCGAGCTGACGATGGGTATGGCGACGTATCCCCATGACGGCACTGACTTGTCTCGTTTGCTACGCGTCGCCAAGCACCGCGCGGAAGCGAGCCTGACGTCGGTGGTCAGGCGGCTGGGGCTCGATCGCATGCCGCTCGGGGAGGTGCTCGATACGTTGCTGTGGCACGTGCCCGAGGGCGACTCCGTCGAGCAGCCGCGCAGCTTCGAGCTGCCGCAGATGGATATGCTGGGCGTCGCCGTCTCGGCGGTGAGCGAGGCGATGCGCAGCGACCGTGCCCGGGTCGTCGCGACTCATCGCGGCGGTGTCAGCCTGGGCATGGCGGTGAAGGCGCACCTGCGGGAGCGTGAAGGTGCGGAGCTCATCACCGTGGACCTGGGAGCACAGCCCGACCTGGTGGACATCGAGGCGCTCGCGCTCGTCGCCGAACATGGCTGCTACGTGTTGCTCGGGCGTAGCGAGCGCGGCGGCTTGATGCGCGCCGTACACGCGGCGGATCCTTTGTTGGTCGACCTGGTGGTTCAACGCCTCGGTGAGGCGGTTGGCCTGAGGCTGTTGGAGTAAGCGATGTCACGCTCGGTGTTGCTAGTCGACTCGGACCTGGACGCGCTTGGTGAGCTCGCCAGCGTGCTACGCGCTCGCGGGCTGACGGTCGCCGTGGCGGATGAACCTGAGCGCGCCCTGGAGCGGGCGGAGCGCAACCGCCCGGATGCGATCTTGATCGCCGAGGACGTTGCCCTGAGCAGCGACTTTCAGGCGCGCCTGGCGGCGGACCGCAGTCTGCGCGACATACCCCGCTTCATCCTGGTGGCGCGCCCGGTCTCGGAGGCGCCAAGCACGGTGGACGCGTCACTCCAGTCGCTGGCGGTACCACACGGAATAGGGCCAAGCTCCAGCCCGCCGAGCGAGCCGGCTTCGAATCCGCCGGTCAGCAGCCCACTCAGCGGTCCGCTGAGCAGCCGTCAGCCCACCAGTTCGCAGCATCACTCGAGCGAGCCTCCGGGCCAGGAGCCTCAGCGTCCGCGGATCGAACTGAATCGTGCAGACGTGGATCAGATTGCCCAGCGCGTGATGGCGGTGCCGAAGGCAACCGTGCGCGGGGTGCGGGCGGAGAGCGGCGACTTCCGGGGCGATCTGCATCAGGTGAGCGTGGTGGACCTACTGCAGTTGCTCGGCATGAATCGCCGCACCGGCGCGCTGAGTCTGAGCACGAGCAGTGGTGTCGGTGAAGTGCGCCTCGAAGACGGTGAGGTCGTCGACGCGGTCTATCGCCGCCTCGAAGGGGAGAAGGCGCTCTACCGCTTGCTGGGAGAGCGTGAGGGCACCTTCTCCTTCGCCGGCGGTTACGCCTCGGCTCTTCGCCGCGTGGAAACGCCGACGCATTCCCTGCTGATGGAGGGCATGCGCCGCGTGGATGAGGTGGCGGCGCTCAAGACGCGGCTCCCCGTCTCCGATGCGTTGCTGCTGGTTTGCCCGGTGCCCAGCGACGCACCCCAGGTGGACCGCCTGGTCGGTGACTTGTTGATCGCACCTCGCACCGTGGACGAGCTGACCGACGAGTTACCTCAGGGCGACCTGGAGATCCTCACGGCTATCGAGGGCATGCTGGCTTCAGGCATCGTGCGCCTGATCCCGAAGGGCGCCGTGCGCGCGGTGCTGACCGAGCCCGAGCAGATGAGTGTGCTGAGCGCCATGGTCTCGCGCCTGGTGCGCCCCGGTTTCGGCGGGAACCCTCGCTTGATCTTTGCGGGCCCGCCTGAGCGCTTGGGCGGCTTGGGCCACGCGACGCGTCGCATCGCGGACGCCATCCCGCCGACTGAATCCACACCCACGGCGCCCGTGCCTCACGTCATGGCGTCGATTCGCCTGGGAGAGAGCGTCGACTTGGACATCGTCGCGCTGCCCGAGCTCGAGGCGTACGCGCCGCTCTGGCCGCTGTGTCTGGCGGGCGCGGCGGCAGTGGTCCGCCTCGACGATCGGGAGTCGCCGTTTCTCGAGGCCGCTTGTTCAGTAGCCGAGGTGCCGCTGCTCGAAGCAGTCGCGCTGCTCGGGGAAATCGACGAGGCCGACCCGATTCAGGCCGCGGCGCTGATCCGCATGAGCGTCGAGCAAGTCGCCGGCCAAGGTCCTTGAGCGGACCTCTGGGGCGCCGCGGCTAAATCCGTCACCTGGTGCGCCCGCCGCATACTGCATATTGCTCCGAGCAGAGCGCACTCGTATGCAGAGCCGATATGAGCTCCAAGACCATTGCGCTGATTGGTGGTGACGGCATCGGACCCGAGGTGACCCGCGAGGCGCGGCTGCTCCTCGAGTGGTACAAGAACGAACGCGGGCTGCCGTTGGAGCTCTGGGATCTCGACCTCGGAGCCGAGCGCTACCTCAAGGACGGAACGACTTTCCCTGAGGATATAAAGACGAAGATCCGCGACGACTGCGCGGCGGTGTTTCTTGGCGCCTTGGGGGACCCGCGGGTGCCCGACATGGCCCACGCGCGCGACATCTTGTTTGGTCTGCGCTTCGGCTTCGACCTCTACGCCAACATCCGCCCGGTGCGCGCGCTCTCCGACGACTTGGTTCCGCTCAAGGGCAAGAAGAAGGAAGACGTCGACATGGTGGTGTTCCGTGAGAACACCGAAGGGGTCTACGTTGGCGTCGGCGGGCAGATGCGCCGCAACACGCCCCACGAAGTCGCGATCAACGAGGACATCAACACCCGCTTCGGGGTGGAGCGGATCATCGTGGCTGCGTTCGAGTACGCCAAGCAGCACGGCCGCAAGAAGGTGCACATGGCGGACAAGTCGAACGCCATGCGCCACGCTCACGAGCTCTGGCTGCGCGTGTTCGACGAGGTCGGCAAGCGCTATCCGGATATCGAGCGCGCGCACGTCTACGTCGACGCGCTGTGTTTGTATCTGGTGCAGGACCCGAGTCAGTTCGAGGTCATCGTCACGAACAACCTGTTCGGCGACATCGTGACCGACCTCGGGGCGGGCCTCCAAGGTGGCCTCGGCATGGCATGCTCGGCCAACGTGCACCCCGCAGATCCGCAGCGCGTCGGGCTGTTCGAGCCGGTGCACGGCTCCGCGCCGCCCTTGGCGGGCAAGAACATCGCCAACCCATTCGCCGCGCTGCTCACGGTCGGCGCTCTCCTCAGCTACCTCGGCTGGCCTGAAGAAGAGCGGCGGATCGAGGCTGCGATCACCGCTGCCCTGGCGGAGAAGCAGGTCACTCGAGACCTGGGGGGCAGCTTGAGCACCACAGAGGCAGCTGCCTGGGTGCGCCAGCGCGTCGCCGAAGACTGAACCGAAGCGCGTCTCGCGTTGTGGCGGAGCGAAGACCAGAGGCTGCGCAAAAACCTGCAGCCCGGCGCGCGGAGGTCCCGAGCGAGGTCGCGGCGCGGGGCGTGCTGAGGCCGGCCGAAGCGCGTCTCGCGCTGTGGCGGAGCGAAGACCGGAGCTTGCGCAAAACAGTGTAGGAAACGTGCCCGCATGAAGCGTGGCATGATAACGGCCGACCATGGTCGAGGGTCCGGGAGCCGAAGAGAAGCCTGAGGCGGTCGCCGCCGCACGCACCGAGTTCGTTCAGAGCCTGGGGCGAAGGCTGGAGTTCATCCGTAACCTGCTGGAATCACTGAATAAAGCGCCAGATGCCACAGAGCGTCAGGCGTCAGCTCAGCGACGACTCCACGCATTGAAGGCAGCAGCGCAGGTGCTCGCCTTCGACGGATTGGCCGAGGCGCTGAGCGAAGTCGAGGCCGAAGTTTCTGGTCCGCTGAGCTCGGAGCGGGCGACCCAGCTGGTCCGCCGCCTGGAGCTGATGCCTAGCCTGGTGTTGAGTCCTGGGGGCTCCGGGCAATTCCGCGCGGTAAAGCCCGCGGCGAATGCAGGGCGTGCGTATCCCATGCACGCGCTGGTGTTCGGCACGCCACCCCTGGCGGATTCGCTGAAGAGCGAGCTGGCGTTCGCGACTGGACACGCGCTGGAGGTCGAGCGCACCGAGAGCCTGATGCGTGCTCGTGGGCTGGCGTTCGAGAACGCACCGGACGTGATCCTGGTCGACTACGACCGGCCAAGTGCTCAAGAGTTGATCGAGACACTGCTCGGGGATGGAGCCCTCGAGGTCGCACCGATCGTCGTGGTTGGCTCCTTTGACTCGCCTGAAGCCGCTTCGGGTCTTGCGAGGCTCGGTGTGAACCGAGTGCTGCCAAAGCCTGTCAGTCCGAGCACGCTGCGCGCGACGGTGCTCGATGTGTTCGGGCGCAGAGCGACCAAACCGGAGGCGCTGCGCGGCTTCGGCGAGCTGACCGTGGAGAAGCTCGCGACTCGCGTGGCCAGCGAGCTCGAAGAGGGACTGAAGGGCACTGTCGATCCGGCCACCGTGGAGCGCCTGGTGAACCTCGGAGATGGCTCCGAGGTGCTGGCAGCGGTGTGGGGCGCGATCGCGCGTATCCGCGAGGTAGTCACGGTTCGATCCGGTGGCAACGTGCGCTTCGACCCGCGAGGACCTGAGGGCGCGATTCACGTCGCCTCCTGGGTGACTGGCGAACGGCGGGCAGGAGAGCGCGCCCCGGGCGGGCGTGTCGGCGACGACGTCACCCTCGACGGACGTCTGATCTTGGTCGCGGACGACGATCCGGCGGTGACCTGGTTCATCAGCGGTCTCCTGCGTAGCGCCGGGGCTCAGGTGATGGAGGCCCATGACGGGCGGCGCGCGCTCGAGCTGGCTCAGCGGCACTGGCCCGACGCCATCGTGAGCGACATCTTGATGCCGGAGCTCGACGGCTTCAAGCTTTGCCGTGCGGTAAAGGGAGACATCGCGGTGCGCGATGTGCCGGTCATCTTGCTGTCCTGGAAGGAGGACATGCTCCAGCGCGTGCGCGAACTGGGTGCCGGCGCCGACGGCTACCTGAAGAAGGAAGCCGACGGCTCGCTGGTGGTGCAGCGGCTGCGCGAGGTGTTGCGTCCACGGAGTCGCATCGAAGCGCGTCTCGCGACGGGCGGCGAAGTGAAGGGTCGCCTCGGGGACATCACTCCGCGGCTGATGCTGCAGCTGGCGTGCAAGCGGTTGCCAAACTGCGTGCTCACGGTGCGCGACGCGGCCTACCTGTACGAGGTGGAGATCCGCCGCGGGAAGCCGGTTGCGGCGACGCGCACTTCCGAGGACGGGAGTCACGCCCGTGGCAAGCAGGTGATCGCGGCGCTGCTCGGAGTCAGCGCTGGGCGGTTCGCGGTGAAGCCGAGCGACGCGGAAGTGCAGCGCGACTTCGATCACGATCTGTTTGGCGTGCTCGAGGAGCCGATCCGCCTTGCCCGCGGCGCCCGCGCGGCGCTGGGTGAGGGGCGCTTGTTCGAGGTCAGCCAGGTCGCGCTCGATCCAGCGGTGCTCGATGCCTACATGCGAGCCACGCCCGACGCGGCGCGCGACATCGCCCGTCGGGTGGCTCAAGGCGTTCCCGTGCGGCAACTCGTGAAGGAGGGCGTCGAGGTCGGCTTGGTGGAGGCTGTGCTCCTCGACCTCGCGCAGCACGGCGGCGTGCGCGCCATCGTCACACAGAGCGCCGAAGACTTGTTGCCGCGCGCAGCGGAGCTGATGAGCGAAGTGACGGCGACAGGTGAGCCGCCGCCCGTGATGGAGAGCCTCGAGCCGCCGCAGTTCACGCTGCGCTTCGAGCAGTCGTCGGTCCCGCCGGAGGTGGACGAAGCGCCCGCCATCGAAGAAGCCTTTTCTCAGCCCGCGTCGTCGGGCGACGAGGCAGATTTCTCAGGGCTTCTGGAGTCCGACGAGGCAGCCGAGCCAGCCTTGAGCGCTCAGGACGCAGAGGAGATCGAGAGCATGCTCGATCACCTCAGCGAGCATCCGCCCGCAGGGGATCAGGGGGAGAGGGACGAGTCATCGCTCGTCGATGCAAGCTCGGCAGAGGAAGACATCGCCAAGCTGCCGGTGCGCAAGATCGAGTTCAAGAAGACTTCGACGTTGCTCAGCGTGACCGAGGCTGCGCGGCGAGCGATCGCGGACTCCGAGCTCGACGTCGAGCCGGAGCCTTCGCCAGCGATGGCTGAGGCTGTGGGCGACAGTGCCTCCAAGGTGCCGCCGGTTTCTGAGTTGGTGGACGACGCCTGGAGCGAGAAGGCTCCCGAAGCCGAAGCCAGCGAGGGCCAAGCTCTCGAGGCAAGCAGCGCACCTGAAGTCGTCGAGAGCGCTGTGCCCGAAGCCGAGAGCGTCGCGCCCGAAGCTCACAGCGCCGCGCCCGAAGCTCACAGCGCCGCGCCCGAAGCTCCCAGCCCCGCGCCCGCGGAAGAGCGCGCTGCGCCCGAAGCTGACAGTGTTGCGCCGAGTGCAACCAGCGCCGACGAGTCCCATGCTCCGCGCGCGGAAGAGCCATCCGAGGCGGCACCGGTGGTGCAGGCGCCCACTGCCACCGCGCCCCCAGCAGTGCCGCGTCCGGCCCTGGATCTGAGTGGCAAAGACGGAACTGCTCCGCTCGGCACCGTGGGGCCCGTTTCCGCAAAGAAAGACTCTGACGACCGTGCAGAGCCATCGCGGCAGGAAGTGGAGGCCGCCCAGGGCCACACCGCGCCGCTGCCGCCCACCAAGGAGATCGAAGCGCCGGCCAAGAGCTTGCGCAGCGAGCTAGTGAGCGGCCTCGAGCGGCGTCCGTCGCACGAGTCCAAATCACCGTCGGTCAAGACGGTGGTGATGCCAAAGCCGGGAGAGAAGCTCGAGCACACCGCTCCTCTCCCCCCCACCAAAGAAGTGGAGTTCAAGGCCAAGGCGCCGGTGGAAGAGCCCAGCGAAGCACCCGCCACGGTGATCAGCGAAGCTCCCAAGGCCGCACCGCCGAAGGCCGAGAGCGTCGCACCCGAGGCGAGCGACGCCAGCGAGGAAGCCGGCGGCGCTAGCGAGCCTAGCGGCGCCAACCAACCCAGCGCGTCCCCAGCGGCGGTGGACAGCCCGGCGACGCAGGTGCTGGAGCAAAGCTCCGACTCGGTGCCAGTCGCACGTGCCAAGGCCAAGGTCGACACGCAGATGGGCCTCGGACCAGGACCGGGGCCGCGCAAGGACGACAAGCCGGAGGTGAAGATCTCCGAGAGCCTGAAGAGCATCGCGGAAGCCGCGCGGAAAGACGCGGATGTTGCGCGGAAGGAAGTTGAATCCTCTCGGAGAGATGCTCCGAAGGAAGAGCAGGCCGAACGCGCCGAAGAGCGCATCGGGCTGAAGGCGCTGGACGCGAAGCGCGAGTCCATCAAGGCCGACGAGCGGGACGACGAAGAAGCCGAATCGGCGCCTCGCCTGCCG
Source organism: Polyangiaceae bacterium (assembly GCA_041389805.1). Classification (GTDB taxonomy): domain Bacteria; phylum Myxococcota_A; class Polyangia; order Polyangiales; family Polyangiaceae; genus JAHBVY01. The sequence continues at coordinate 181,456 of JAWKRD010000010.1, forward strand.
AGCACCAAGTCGATCCGTTTCGACGAGCCGCGAGTGCGCAAGATCGACAAGGGGCCGATGCCTCGCCTGGAGGACGAGACCCCCGCCGCGCTTGCCGCGAATGGAGTGAATCGCTCGGGCGGCCCCAAGTGGCTGCGCGGCGCCGGAACCATTGGCGCAGCCGCCGCGGCTGGGTTGGTCGCCTACTTCGGCGTGCGCATGCTGATGGGGCCAACCTCCACGGACGTGAACGTCGAGGAGCCGCCGGCCGCTGCAGCTGAGGCGCCGCAAGATGAAGGTAGCGCCGAGGCAGCGGAGACACCTGCTGAGCCGGCCGCCGACACCAAGCCGAAGAAGCAGGAAGCGAAGCTGGGCGGTGACGTCAAGCTGAGCGTTGGTGACGCGCCAGACGACATCACCCTGGACGCGGACAAGGGGCTGCTCGAGCTCAACACGGGCGCCCGGCATTCGATCTACGTGGACGACCAGTTCGTGGGTCGGGGGCCGCGTCGGCGGGTTCCGCTCGGAATCGGAAAGCACGACGTGCGCCTCAAGCTGAACGGCGAGGAGCTCAAGCAAGAGGTGCAGATCGAGGCGCGGCGCACGACGATGTTCGAGGTCCAGGGCGCCAAGGACGAGGAGTAATCGGCAAAAAGCCGACGTTTCTTGCGCCTCGCGCCACGGAGCGCTTGACCCGGACCCGACATGGGGACAAGTGGGGGCGTGTGACGAGCGGTTTCGGCAAGCTCCCGCAGCTCTCGGTGTTGGCCCTGTGTGGGTTGGTCTTCGCCGGCGTAAGCTGTGATGACAAGTCGCAGCCGAAGTCGGATCTGGAGCCCGTCGCGTCGAGTGGCGACGCCGGTGTGGACACGTCGCCGCCCAAGGCGCGGCGCACGAGCCTGCTGAGTCTGTTGTCTCGCTGCGACCTGTATCATCGCGGAGCGTTCATCGACCTGGCGGGCAAGGACGTACAGGCCCGACGGGAGTTCGCCATCGGACCGTTCGTGGACACCCAGTCGGTGGATCGCGAGGGTACTCAGGTCGCGCGCATCGACACCGCGAAGGTGGCCTATGACTTCTGGCTCGACGCCGAGCTGGAAGAACCCTTCATCGAGCTTCGGGCGGCCGCGGGTAGCGTGAGCAAAGCGGGGATCTACCTGGACGACCGCTACGTCGCCACGCTCAAGCTGGGTGAAGACATCGAGAACAAGCGGACCCGCAGCCTCGACACCAAGCTCGGTCCTGGACGGCACACCGTCACTCTAAATCTGCGTGGAAAATCGAGCCCGCAGGGGCGCATCGACGTGGACTGGATTCGACTGGCGGTCAGCGACGATATCAAGTCGACGTTCACTCCCTTGAGGGAAGAGGACATCGTTCGTGACATCGCGATTGACGGGGTGCCGCGCCAGGCCCTGACGCTGCCGGCGCCGAGCGCGGTGCGGTGTCCGCTCTGGGTGCCAAAGGGCGCCGCCTTCAATGTGAACCTGGGCTTCTGGGGAACTGGCAAGGGGGACGCTGAGCTGCGACTCCTGGAGGACGGCAAGCAGCCGCTGGTACTTCAGCGGCGAAAGCTCCATGGCGGGCCGGGTAGTTCCTGGACTCCGGTGCACATCGATCTCACCGAGTATGCGGACCGCCTGGTGGCGATCGAGCTGCGCGCAGCGTCCGGGGTCGACTCGGGGCGGCTGGTGTTCGGGGATCCCGAGCTACAGCTGGAGGCTGTGACTCGACGGGAGAGCACGCCGGAGACCAACACCGTGATCGTCGTCATGCTGGCAGGCATCGATCGACGACGGGTGCCACCGTTTGCGGCTCCGCGGGATTTGCCTGGCCTGGCGGAGCTCACGCGCGCTGGGGTGAGCTTCACCGGGTACCGAACGCCGACGACGGTCGCTGCTTCGGTGGTTGCGAGTTTGCTCACCGGTGTGTCGCCGCGGGCTCATGGTCTGCAGGACCCCGTGGGGCGCATCCCCGAGGATATACGCAGCGTGGCGGAAGTGCTGAAGCAAGCCAGCGGGCGTACGGCGATGTTCACCGGCGTGCCGACGAGCTTCTCCGGGTTCGGGTTCGACCGGGGCTGGGACCGCTTTGAAGAGTACTCACCGGTGAAGGACCTGCCAGCGACCGAGCCGCTGGCCCAGGCGACTGCCTGGCTTGAGAAGCAGCTGGACTCCAAGAGCCGGCGGCTGGTGGTCACTCACCTGCGTGGCGGTCACCCGCCGTGGGATCTGACGACTGCGGAGGCAGGGCAACTCCAGCCGCTAGAATACGGCGGCCTGCTCCACGCGCGACGAGGCGCGATCATTCTCCACGACGTGCGCGCGCGCCGCCGGGTGAACACGCGGCGCCTGGCGGCAGAAGACTGGCAGCGCCTGCACGCGTTTCACGACGCAGCGCTCATCAAGCAGGATGCCGAGCTGGTGAAACTCTTCACCCTGCTGAAGAAGCAGGGCGCGTGGGATGACGCCGCGATCATCGTCGTTGGCGACGTGCCCGTTGGCGATCCGCCGGAGGTTCCGTTCGACCCGGCGCCATCGCTGAGGGAAGATCGCTTGCTCACCCCGCTCTACGTTAAATTTCCGCACGGAGAGCTTTCTGGGACCCAGGTGAGCCTGCCAACGACCTCGATGGACGTCGCGACGACCATCCTGGCAGCGTTCGATCTGAAGCCCGCGCGACACCTCGACGGAGTCGACCTGTATCAGTCCGCGATTGGTGTCGAGCCGCCACTGGGGCGACCCCTCGAGGCGACCCTCGGCAACGACTACTCTTCCCGCTGGGGCCTCCTGCTGCTGTCTGGGCGGCTTGGCCGCAAGCCGTCGCTGTGCGAGCTCGACGTCGACCCCGCGTGCGTCTCCGACGCCTTCGAGTCGCGGCCCATCGCCGCGCGTGCGCTGTGGCGCGCTACCCACAAGCTCGAGATGGAAGCCCGCCGCGTCGCGAAGAGCGGCTCGCGCGCGCAGCTGGACGACGACGAGAACGCGGCGCTCACGGTTTGGGGCTACTGAGCGTGCAGTCGCCCGGCGAGCCACCGCTGAGCGGCGCGCAAGCCTGATCGACAGAGCACTCCCCGGCGACCTGACAGTTCGCCCACGCGGCGACGTTGATGTCCACCTGCTCGATGGTGGCGGCGTCTGCGCACGTGCAGCCCGTTGCGATGGGCATGCAGTCGGCGTCTCGCGCCACGATTGCGAACGCGTACTTGCGGCGCTCCAGCTTGCTTGCCGTCCTGGCGACTGGGATCGCGGTCGTGACCTCGCGACGAATCGCGCCTGCGGTGTCGCCCTGGGCGAGCCGCGACTCGAGGTCGCCACACGTGTTGTTGGGGCACTCGGATTCGAACAGCGCGAACTCCCAGTAGCTGGGGGAGAGTGGACACAGGTCGAAAGCAGACCACTGCAAGCTCTCTGAAGGCTCCGCAGCGTCAGCATCCCCGCCGCCGGCGTCCGAGATCGACTCAACGGAGCTGTTGCCGCCGCAGGCGACGAAACAAAGCGTCGCGAGAGCTGCGGAGGCGATCCCTGCCCGTGGGTGAAAGCCGCTCATCGGGGCATTCTAGGCGTCGCACGCGATGGTCTACAAGCGCGGGACCGCTCGCGTTCAATTGCCGCGGGGATCTTCCTATCCGCGGCTGCTGAGTGCGCCTCCCCCGAGCTGACCACGATCACGAGTCGCCGCGGTCAGAGTTCCCGTGCAGTTTCGAATGAAGCGCAGTCGCAGCGACGCCCCCGTCGATTGGCAAGTCGTGTAACATGGCGCGCAATGCGCTTCGCGACCTACGCACTTTCCATGCTTTGTACCCTGAGCCTCGTCACCGCGTGTGATGGGGAAGACAACTCCAAGAAGCCCGAAGGATCCGGTGCTGGCACAGGGATGGGCGCGGGTGGAACCAGCGTTGGTGGCATGGGCGGTTCCGCGGGGAGTAGCAGCGGCGGCACGGGCGGAGCCCAGGGTGGTGCTGGCGGTCTGGCTGGAGCGAGCGGCTCGTCGAGCGGTGGAACGAGTGGAAGCGGCGGCAGTGCTGGAAGCGCCGGGAGTGCTGGCGCGGCGACCGGCGGCACTAGCGGCACGGCGGGTAGCTCTGGAGCAGCTGCTGGCGGCACGGGTGGCGGCGTTGGTGGCAGCGCTGGTTCGGGCGGCAGCGCAGGCACCGGGGGCGCGACAGGCGGCACCGGTGGAACGGGTGGAACCGGTGGCGGGCCGAGCTGCACTTGGCCTGGCTTGCCTGCCGGCGGCGTGACGCTCCCAGGCAACTCGCCCGAAGGCGTGGCCTTCGGCAAGGACTGTGGGCTGCTCGTCGTGGAGTCGGACACCGTGTACCGCATCGATCCAGCGACCCCGAGCGTCGCCACCGCGTTTGCGACCCAGACCGGCGTCACCGACTTGCAAGACGTCGAGGTCTCGAGCGACGGCACGCTCTACGTCACCTCGCGCGGAGCAAACTCCGTGGTGCGCTTCGACGGCACCACGGGCGCGTTCATCGACACCTTCGCGACGACGACGTTCAATGGACCGAACTCGATGGTTTTCGACGCGAGCGGCAACCTCTACGTCAGCTCGCGCAACACCGGCACCGCGGTGCGCTTTGCACCCGACGGCACGGATCTCGGCAACTTTGCGACGACCGCCCAGCTTGGCAGCCCCGAGGGCATGGTGTTCGGTCCGAGCGGCGAGCTCTTCGTCAGTGGCCGCACCAACTCCGTCGTGCAGCGCTTCGACTCGAGCGGTGGGTTCGTCTCCACGGTGATCCAGACGCCCGCCGTGATGGCACCGGAGGGTCTCGCCTTCACCAGCGATGGCCGCATGTGGGTGAACAGTCGCGACACTGGCCAGGTGGTGCGCCTCAACAGCACCACCTTCGCGGAGATCGATCGCGTCAGCTTCACCAATGAGGAGCCCATCGGCATGGTCGTCGCGCCGAACGGCGACGTGATCATCAGCCTGCGCGGCTCCGGCCGCATCACGACCGTGCCGTAGTGATTCCACGCGGGACAGATGCATCAGGGCGCGGTCCGCACCAAAGTGGATGATGCCTGCCCTCAAGTCGCGGCATCAGCGTTTGTGATCGAGGGGACGCGCGTGGAGTTCCCTCTGCGCGAGGCCGTGCTTGTGAGCCATCCAGCGCCAGCCCAGATCACCGATGAGTCGGTAGGCGACGTCGGGCAGTACCGCCTCGCTGA
>JAWKRD010000011.1:0-175421 GCA_041389805.1 Polyangiaceae bacterium
AAGATCGCCAGCAGCATCAGGACGATTCCTGCTTCGATCAGCGCGAAAAAGAAGGCGAGAGACATCTGGGTGAGCTTGGTTTGGGCCGTAAGCCTGACCCCAGCGATGCGTGAAAGCCACCAAACGCTCACCAGCACGAACGCGAAGAGTCCTAACGGTGCCCCGGAAAACACGTCGATCAGGTATCCGAGCACGAACGCGATCAACGCTCCACGAGGCATCGAGAGTTCGTGAACCCCGAGATAGATCACGAGCGGCAGCACCAGGCTGGGTGTGCCGTTGATCTCTCCCACGCCAAACAGCGAGGAAAGCAGGCTATTTAGTGGCCCGAACAGTCTATACAGGTTGCCCTGGATCAACGTCAAAAGGATCCCCATCCCGATCAAGCCGAAGGTACGCATCGCTCACGGACTCTTGGGTTTGACGCTGTCAGCGGGAGAACAACGCTCGGTGTCGCTGAGGACGATCAGCACTTCCTCGAGCCGCGAGTAGTCAACCGTCGGCTCGGCCTCGACCGTCTGGTAGATACCGAAGTCGCGCTTTTCGACCTTGGTCACTCGGGCAACCGGAATTCCCTTGGGGAAACGACAGCCCACACCGCTGGTCAGCAGTAGGTCACCCACGTCGACCTCGTCGGAGCGCTTCACGTACTCCACGCTGACCGCGTAGCGATTGCGGTCGCCGACGCCGCGCACGAAGCCGCGTGCGCCGGTGCGCTCAACCACGACATCGACCCCGAAGCCGCTATCGACGGTCAGCCGTACATCGACAGAATCACCAGCGCCTCGAAGTACCGTTCCGACCACGCCGTCGACGCTGACGACGGGCATGTTCTGCTGCACCTCCACGCTCGGAGCATCCAGCGTGACGTGTGCCACACGGAAATATTCCGTGGTGTCCTTGCCGATCACCAGCGCGCTGAGCGTTTCCTGGGGGATCTCGTCGCGCAAACCGAGTAGCCGCTTGAGCCGACGATTCTCGGAGCGTTGGTTCTCGAGCTGCCGCACTTCGTCGCGCAAGCGGGCGTTCTCGAAGGCCAGCTTGTCGTTGTCCGACTTGACGTCGACGAGGTAGACGTAGTCGCCAACCAGGCGCGACACCCCGCGCGCGATCGCCGCGGAGGCATACTGAATCGGCGTGGTAACACGCACGATGACGCGGTCCACGACGCTCATGTTTTCGGGCTTACGGATGCGGGTACGCAGCACGAAGAACGGCAGCGCCAGCAGCAGCACTACTAAGATGGTGTCGCGATATCGCTTCCAGGAACCCATTGTTCAGCCTCGCCGCCCCACCCCAGCGGGAGCCTGAAGAACGTCACTGCCACTCGAGCTAGTCCAGCGCGACATTCGCTTCCTGCCTCGACCGGCCTCCTTGGCGGAGCCTCAGCCGATGGTGACCTCTTTCAAGAGCTCGATGTGGTCGAGTGTCTTGCCAGAGCCCAACACGACGGCGCTAACCGGATCGTCGCTGACCATCACTGGCAGGCCGGTTTCTTCACGCAGCAGCACGTCGATGTTCTTCAGCAGTGCGCCACCACCAGTGAGCACGACACCCTTGTCGACGATGTCCGCAGCAAGCTCCGGGGGTGTCCGCTCCAGCGCCAGGAGCACCGCCTCGACGATGGCGTTGATCGGCTCGCTCATCGCCTCCCGCACTTCGTCGCTATTCACCAGGATGGTCTTGGGGATGCCGGCGACCATGTCGCGGCCCTTGACCTCCATCGTGATCTGTTGCTCCAACGAGTACGCGTTGCCGATGGTCATCTTGATGCGCTCAGCGGTCTGCTCGCCGATGGCCAGGTTGTACTTGCGCTTCATGTAGGCGACGATGGCTTCATCCATCTTGTCGCCGCCAACCCGCACGCTCTGGGAGTAGACAATACCCGCCAGGGAAATCACCGCGACCTCGGTGGTCCCACCACCGATGTCGACGACCATGTTTCCGCTCGGCTCCGTGATGGGCAGGCCAGCTCCGATCGCCGCCGCCATGGGCTCTTCGATCAGATAGACCTCACGGGCGCCGGCGCTCTCAGCGCTCTCCTTGACGGCGCGCTTCTCAACCTCGGTAATTCCGAACGGTACGCAGATGATGATGCGAGGCTTGACCAGCGTGCGCTGGTTGTGGGCGCGACTGATGAAGTAGCGCAGCATCGCCTCGGTGATCTCGAAGTCCGCGATCACACCGTCACGCAGCGGCCGAATCGCTTGGATGTTCCCAGGGGTGCGGCCGAGCATCTCCTTGGCCTCGCGTCCGACCGCGAGCACCTTCTTGCTGCCCCGTGCATCCCGCTGGACGGCGACGACGGAGGGCTCGCACGAAACGATGCCCTTGCCCTTCACATAGATCAGGGTCGTCGCCGTACCGAGATCGATGGCGAGGTCATTCGAGAACAGGCCGTATAGCCAGTCGAAAATCATCGACGAGTCCAGGAGCTGGCCACGAAAGGTGGCGAAAAAAGAGCCACCGCTGTGGTGGCTGTGTGAGCCAGAACATTCCTCTCGAGCGAGAGCGAATTAGAAACGAGACGTTGGACACACGCCCGAAGGCGCGAAGGTGCTTTCAGTGCAAGTCAGCGCGAGTCTAAGTGCCGTAAGGGGTTCGGCTCAGGCGAGAGAGGTGGTTCGTGTGAAGCAGCAGCTAAAAAAGCAGCCACGGCTCCAATCGGGCCTCCCTGGCCAGGGAGCGGCGTACCTAGCACGCACTTGCGGGAGCGTGCAATCAGGCGTCCTGCCAGCAACGCTCACCGGAGCCTGGGTGATGGACTGTGATTGGTGCGACCCCCGTTTTTCCCTGGGGCGGCTCCCGCCCCAGTAGCTTGTCTCCCTCGCCGGCCTTGAGAATTGGCCATTGATTCTTGGAGCTTAGCCTACGTTCCTTAGACGTTGCTAGAGCTTCCAGTGCGAGCGTCAAAGCGCAGCCATACGGCTCATAGCTCTTGGCAACCAGTGGAGATCATAGGGGTCTTCCGCCGGGCGCGGAGAGATGTAGCGACCGTCGCAATACGGAAGTCCGAACGGAGCTTCACCCAGCTTGAGGGGCCACGCTGCGCGCTCCCGGGCGCGCCGAACGCTAGTCGTCGTCCCAGCTATCGCGGTCCCAGCGGCTCGGGTTGTCCCGGCCTCGCTCGTCGCGAGCACCGCGCTTCGGCTTCTTTTTTTCCTTCGCCTTCTTCTCGCGTTCCTTGCGGCGGCGGTCTTCTCCGCCACCGCGGAAACTCTCGAAGCGGTCGGGCGGCACCAGCTCGCCGTCTGCTGCCGGCTCCTCGAAGCGGGGACGTTCTGGCGGACTGAAGTCCCGTTCTCCCCCGCCGCCGCCGCGATACTCGACCTGCGGGCGGTCCCCACCGCCACGCTCGGGTCGCTCCCCGCCCGGTCCGCCAGGTCGAGGAGGACGATCGCCGCGCGGGTGGGCGATCGACATGTGGAGCTTCCGTCCGCGCAGCGCGGCGTCTCTTAGTAGCACCACCGCCTGCTCGGCCGCCTCGGAGGTGTCCATGGTCACGAAGCCAAACCCGCGGCCGCGTCCCTCTGGAGTCGTTGGCAAATGAATGCGCGCGACGCTGCCCGCGTTGCCTTCACTGAAGACGCCCTCGAGCTCTTCACGACTCGCGTCATACGGCAGGTTGCTGACGTACAAGGTCTTGTCGTTGTTGCGATCGGGGGGAGGTCCACCGCGACCGCCTTCGGGACGCTCACGCCGCGGCGGTCGATCTCCGCGATCGCCGCGATCACCGCGATCGCCGCCGCGATCGCCACGATCGCCGCCGCGATCACCACCCGCACCTCCGCCGCCACCCTGGCGAGGCTCCGAATGGAACTCCCGCACGGAGATGGTACGCCCAGCCTGGCTCGAGCGATCGAGCGAACGCCGCGCGGCTTCCGCCTCGGCTGCGCTGCTCATGGTAACGAATGCGAAGCCTCGAGGACGCCCCGTGTTGCGGTCTCTCGGCAAACTGATGTCAACGACGCTGCCCCCGGTTGCTTCGAATAGCTGTCGGAGCACGTCTTCGCTGATGACATCGGGCAAGCCCCCGACGAAGAGCTTGCGACCGTCGTCAGTTTCCATGGGTAGTAACTTCTTCCCCTCGTAGCGGGCAGTCCGCCGGTCGGCTGTGGAGAGATTACGATACCGGGCGCTGACAGGCCGTCAAGGTGGCGCACACTTGGGATCGTGCGATTCAGCGGGGTATCAGCTGTTCGCCTTCGCCCCTCCCCGACGATCCCAACGCCGACTCACGAAGGGTGCAAAGCGGCGCCCAGCCATGCTCAGATGCACGCGGCCATGAGCACCCATGTGATCGTCAATCCGAAAGCCGGCAGCGGACGCGCCGCCGCGAAACTCCCGGAGATCCGCCGCGCGCTGAAGGACGCTGGCGTGGACTTTGAAATCCGAGAGACCCAAGGTCCGGGCCACGCGACAGAGCTGTTGAACGAGGCGCGTCGGGCCGGAGTCGAAACGGTCGCCGTGGTGGGGGGTGATGGCACGCTCAACGAGGTGAGCCAGGGCTACCTGGACGCGAAAGGCGAAGCCTTGCCGGGTCCCCGACTCTCGCTGATCCCCGCGGGAACGGGCGGCGACTTTCGCAAGAGCTTTGGCTTCGACGAGTCAATCGAAGACGCTGCACAGCGGCTCAAGCGAGGCAAAACACAGCGCATCGATCTGGGCGTCCTGCACTGCCAAGACGCCGGCGCGGAGGTGACTCGCGCGTTCCTGAACATCATGAGCTTTGGCATCGGCGGGCTCACAGACCGCTTGGTCAACTCCGGGCCGAAGTGGCTCGGAGGCAAGGCTGCATTCTTTCTCGGTACTTTTCGCGCTCTGCTCAGCTATCGCAACACGGCGGTCGAAGTGAGAGTCGACGGCGAGCCCTGGCTCGTAGGGCCGATACTCAACGTGGCGGTCGCGAACGGGCAGTACTTCGGGGGCGGCATGCATATCGCGCCCAGCGCCGATCCGAGCGACGGTCTGTTCGACATCGTGGCGCTCGGCGACATCAGCGCGACTCGTAGCCTGGCGATGACACCCAGGGTCTACAAAGGCACCCACGTCGGACAACACCAGGTGCTGAGCTGCCGTGGCCGGCACATCGAGGCCAAGGCCTTGGACGCGCAGCACGAGGTCTTGATCGACAACGACGGTGAGACGCCGGGTAAGCTGCCGATCCGTGTGGATCTCGCGGCGGGCGCGCTCCAGCTCGTCGTCTAGCCGCTAGGCGCTTGCACGCCGCTTCGCGGGCAGGTTCCGGAGTTCACGCGGCGGCTTGGGGGGCTCCTGGGGCTCACGGCCACGGAATTTGAGCGCGACCCACAGTCCCGCTCCAAACAGGACCATCGCGAGCCACTGCGCTGGCGTCAGCCCAGCGTAGCGGTTATCGCTGATCACCAGATCTCGGGCGCGTACGAAGTCGAGCCCGAAGCGCACCGGTGCGTAGAGCAGCGCAAAGCGACTCAGGTAGAAGCCCCAGGGATGCGGCTTGCGTCGCCAGTAGAGGAACACGGCGGCGAGCGGGATGGTCAGCAACATCTCGATCAACCCGAGATCGAGCCTTCCCCCGCCGGGGTATTGCACTGCATACCACGCGTTGGACAACAGGCCCGGATGGTCGTGAGCCACCGTGCAGCCCATGCGTCCGAACATCCAACCGATGGGGAACGAGCTACAGACGATGTCTCCGTACGGCAACATCGGCACCTTGTAGCGCCACTGCCAGGCGAAGGCGCCGATCACCGCGCCCATGAAGCCCCCGAAGCTCGAAAGCCCATTCCACACGGCAAATAGCTGGAGCGGATTCTCGGCGACACGCTCTGGGTAGTAGAAGAGCGTGTCGAAGAAGTGCCCGCCGAAGAAGCCGATCCCGAGCACCCAGAACGAAAACGACATGAACGCCCGCTCGCCGAAGCCGAGCTTGCGCGCTTGGCGTACCGCCAAATACGTGCCTAGGGCGACCCCTGTCGCCACCAGGGTGCCGAAGGGCTTGATCGAGAGATCGACCGGCGGAAAGCCGTGTCCGATGGCATCCCGGCTGAGCAGCGTGAGATCCGGCGGCTGAACGAAAGGGATCTGCGGCTCAAAAGTCATGGTTCTCACGCGCTCGTTGGTTGGCTGACGGTTTTCAGCGCGGGCTGGCTATAGCGCCCGAAGGGCGGCTCCCGCAACCGTAGCGCCGCCGCTGTAACCCGGAACTCACGGTTGGAATTCCGGTGGCGCATCCTTTGGACGCTGTGGAGGCGGCTTGGGCTTCACAGGTTCTGGCTGGGGCTGCGGCTCCACGACAGCCCAGATCGGCTCGAAGACGACCTGATCTTCCTCACCAGGCTCGATCGCGGCAACGACGCGCACCTTCTTGCCCTGACATTGGCGGCTCACGACGACCGGACTGACAGCAACTTGCGAACACTGCTGCATGGGGAATGCGTGTTCGAGCATCTGCTCGGTCAGCTGGACGGCTCGAGCGATCGCCTCGGCGTGAGCAAGCGGATCGTCCGGGCGCACAGCACTGAGACTCAGCGCTTCGCTCAGGCGATCGAACAGGTCGGGTCCGGTGATCCAAGCGCGCTGGACGCGGCCCTGCTTGAGCTTCAGCCGCACATCGAAAATGGCGCGACGCGCTCGCAACTTGCCACCAGCAGGGATGGCGTAGGGGAGCGACACGAGCTTGACGCAGACATCTCCCCGACACTTTGCAGGTGGTGTGTCCACTCTCCAGTGGCGGATGAACTCGGGTTCCAGCTCACTGGTTGGCTGGTCGTAGCTATCGATCGCGGCCAACTGGCGCACCCACGACGCGTACTCACCAACGAGCGCGTCGCGCGATCGCCTCATCGGCAAGCTTGGCCTCGGATCCTGCGCCTCTTGGGTGCGAGTTCCGCGAGTGTTGCAACGCATACCCGCAGGCCATTTCCGACTCGGCCAGCTTCTCTGTGCCGCTTTCGCGTGGGGGCCGTTCGGTGGCCGGTCCAAGTAAGCGCCTGGCCCTGAACTACGCGTCTTGAGGCGCGCGCTGGTAGCTGGGCTCGACCTGTTCAAACCACGCTCGCAGCTCCTCCGCATAATTCCCGTGCGGATATTCATCAAGGTAGCGAGAGGCCGCCTGGAAGCGTTCCCCACCACCTCCGGGAGCGCTCTTGGCGACTCGATAGCGCTCAACTCATCAGGGCTCGCGCTGATTTGCCGCCACACACGCCGCCGCAGCCGGCGACCGCAGAACAAGCCCCACCAGTGCCTCACGCGCAAGCGGCTGCGCCACGGGGCGCCGCTCATGGCTGCCTCGTGGGACAGAGATTGCACTCACCCGGCACGCTCGGAGCCCTGTCGTCCACACTGCTCATAGTCGTCGCAGCTGGCATGGCGGAGCGCGCGCAAACACACCCCGCCATCATGCACCAGCGGCACGCACCCGCTGGGGAAGGACAGCCCACGGGTGTCTTGCGCCGCGCAGGCATCACGACACGTCTGAGTGTCGTATCCCGCACTCTTGGCAAGCCTGACAATACAAGAGGTCCTTGCTCGCAAAAAGATCGGCGCGTCGAGCTCAACCGGCTCCTGCCCGCATCCCCCGACGTCACCGGGGGTCGGAGCGAGCAAGAAGGGCGCCAGCACGACGCCGATTGCCACCATTCCCCACGGAACCGGTCTCCGGCCTGGGCGCGAAGTGCACAGCCGCCCCGCAGGACCGCGCCGTCGAGTCACTGCAGCCACCTCGTAAGCTACGCGCCTGCCAAGCTGAGCCGACACGATCAGGGATCACCGTGATGCTGACCTCTTGCGTCGCTGCGCCATAAGAACTGAGAGTAAAATCAGCTCGAAGCTTGCCTGCACACCTCCGGTGATTCCGAAGAGTCCGCCGAGCCCAGCCTCCACCCCCACGTTCAGATCTGGCTCGAGCACCACGGGGAACCCGAGCCGCGCATAGCCAGACCAACGCGAGGTGAAATGCCGATACAAGAGGTAGCTTGGGGTCAGCACCTCCTGCGGGATCCCTTCCACCGCAAACGCGAGGTCCAGCTGCGCCCCGTGTTGCCAACCGAGCGCACGCCCAAGCAAGAGCCCCACCGCTAGGTCGCCATAAACCGCCGACCGCGACACACTCTCTGGAGAGTCGCCGAGGGGCTCAGGAAGCCGGTACGGGTTGTTCAAGCGAATGCCGTCGCCCAGCGCGAGCCCACAATAGGTGTGGAGGAACAGACCGCGCTCCGCCATCAGCTCAAAGGGCTCGCCAGCGTCCTGCGCGGCCCCGCCGGCCGCCGCTTCGGGGCCAGAGGCGTCCGCCACGGGCGCCTCTGTGACGGGGGGAGCTGAGTTGTCCGCGGCACTCGCCCTGCTGGACGCCAGCAGCGTCAGCGCGGCGCATGCCAGCGTGCCTAACCCAATCCCGCTCCCGATCCGGCGCCCGGCACCCGAAGCGGCAGCGAAGCTCACGTGAGCTCGCCGCGACACGCGGCTTCAACCTCGTCGACCGTCTTCGGGATACTTGCACTGAGCACGCGCTGGCCCTTGTCCGTCACCAGCACGTCGTCCTCGATGCGCACGCCAATCCCGCGGTACTCCTCCGGCACATCCGCATCCGCGGGGATATACATCCCGGGCTCGACCGTGATCACGCTGCCCGCCTGCAAGGGGCGCGCTTTGCCGTTCTCGAAGTACGGTCCGACGTCGTGCACGTCCATGCCGAGGTAGTGGCTGGTCTTGTGCATGTAGTACTTGCGGTAACGCAGGTCCTTGATTGCTTCGCTCACAGGACCCTCGATGAAGCCGAGCTCAACCATTCCACGCGCGAGCACTTCGACGCTCGCCTTGTGCACGTCGTCCAGCGTCGCGCCGGGGCGTGTGGCGCGGATGCTGGCGAACTGCGCTTCCAGCACGAGCTCGTAAATCTTGCGCTGCGCGGGGGTGAACGTACCGCTCACCGGGAAGGTGCGCGTGATGTCGCTCGCGTAGTAGCCGTACTCGCAACCCGCATCGATCAGCAGCAAGTCACCGTCCTGCATCTGGCGATCGTTCTTGCGGTAGTGGAGCACCGTGGCATTGGGACCAGAGCCCACGATCGAGCCATAGGCTGGGCGCTCCGAGCCGCGGCGGCGAAATACGCCGTTCAGTACCGACTCGACCTCGTACTCGTACTTGCCCGGTTCAGCCGCCGCCATCGCCGCGACGTGAGCCTCGCGGGTGATGTCGAGAGCCTTCGTCATCAGCGTGAGTTCTTCGCCCGACTTCAAGAGCCGCATCTTGTGCAGCACCTTGCTCGGATCGATCAGCTCCAGCGGATAGCGCACGCCGAGCTTTGCCCGCGCCTTCACGCTAGCGATGGCTGCAAACATGATGCGGTCGAACGCGGGGTCACGCCCGAACGCGTAGTACACGCGCTCGGTCTCGAGCAGCTTCGGTAGCTCAACCTCCAAGGTGCCGATCTCGTAGGCATGGTCAGCACCGAAATCCGCCTTCGCCCCGTCCACACCTGCGCGCGGCCCATCCCACACCTCGCGCTCTGGATCGCGTTTCCGCACGAAAAGATGGTAGGGCTGTTCACGCTCACTGCTGAGCACCAGCACGCTCTCCTGCTCGTCGAAGCCGGAGAGGTAGAAGAAGTCAGAGTCCTGCCTGTACTCGTGCTCGACGTCGTTGTTGCGAATGGCGACGGGCGCAGACGGCAGCACCAACACGCCGGGACTGATAGCTTCGAGGACGCGCCGACGGCGCTCGCGATACGTGCTCTGATTCATGACGATATCTCTTCAGACAGGCAGCTCGCGGCGGCTAGACCGTGAGCGATCGAGATGGGGTGACTGTCTCGCCTACTCAAGCGGCCCGGGTCAAGCAGGCCTAGCGACGCTTGAGGATCTGATACGCATAGCGCCCGCTGCCCCGAGCCTCCACCCTCAAAGCCAAATCTCCCGGAGCGCTGAGGCACAAGGCTGAGCTGCCTGGAGAAAGGAACGCCAGGCCCTTCGGTCCCGCGAGCCGTGCTGGCTTGCTCTCCCCCACATGCGCTGTCGCCGTGGACCAGGTGAACGTCACGCTCACCGTCGGCTGCGCAGCGAACACGACGCGAAAGCACTCGCCGGCCTTGCCCTCGAGCACTTTCGTAGTCTCCCCCGGCGCGCTGCCCTCGATGCGCTGCTCGAGCGGCCGCATGCCCGTGGACGGCCCACACATCAGTCCCAGCTGCAGCACGTCTCTGCTTGGGTCGCCGAGCGGCACGTAGCCCGTTCGACAACGCTCCCAAGGATTGTTCGAGTCGACCGGATCGCTCGAAGCCGCGGCTGGCGTCGCACTCGCCGAGGGCGTTAGCGAAGGCTGGGATCGGGGGGGAGGCGCGCTAGGTGCATCCCGGGCGTCCACCCCCGCATCCACCGCAGCGCGCTCCTCCCGTGAGCAGGCGCACAACACCAGCCAAGCCATGGCCCCGAACCACCGCACGCTCCACGCATTAGCAGGCGAACGCACGAACCGGCTTTACGCATTTGACTGACGCGATGCGGCAGGGTAGTCGGACCCGGTGACCAGCGAGCCTCCGGACTCAGGCGATGAAGCGGATGTCAGCGAGCGCGAGCGCGAGCGCGAGCGCGAGCGCCGACGCCTTGAGCGCATCGTGCCGGAGATCATCAAACGCGTCATCGAGACGGGTTACGAGAAGGTCAGCGAAGGCTACGAGCGCATCAGCGACGGCAACGTACGCCAGTTGGTGAGCGAACTCCGCCTGCCAAAAGAAGTGCTGAACCTGATCCTCGCGCAGATCGACGAGACCAAGAACGGTCTCTACCGCGTCACCGCCAAGGAGATCCGCGACTTCCTGGAGCACACGAACATCTCCGATGAGATAGCGAAAGTGCTCACCACGTTGTCGTTCGAGATCAAAACGGAGGTGCGCTTTATCCCAAACGACGCTAAATCGGGCCCCCCTAAGCCCGATGTGAAGGCGAGCATGCGCGTCAAGCGCGACGCCACCAACGAAGAGGACGAAGACGAGTCGTGAAAGCGTTGACAGCCGGCAGCGAAATCGATGCCTGGTGTACGAAGTGCAAGATGGACCTTGGGCATCGCATCGTCGCCCTAGTCGCAGGAGTTCCGAAGCGCGTCGTTTGCCAGACGTGTGACTCCACCCACAACTACCGCGCTCCCAAGAGCGCCGGAAAGACCGTGGTCAAGCGTGCGTCCAAGGCGTCCGACGGCCCCAAGCCGAAGCGCGAGACCGCCGCCGGAAAGGCGGAGTCCGAGCGCATCAAGGAGTGGGAGCAGAAGGTCGCGGGCGCCGCGGAGACCGCGTTCCGCCGCTACGCCATCGATGTGACGTTCGCCGAGGGTGAGCTAGTCCTTCACCGCAAGTTCGGCGAAGGTTACGTCGTCGAGGTCGATGACGAAGGCAAGGTCTACATCATGTTCCGCGATCAGCTCCGCACCCTGGTCCACGGCCGCAAGTAGCCGCTGCCGCCTGCGCGGCGTCGCGTCACGCGGCGTCGCCCGGCGGGCGATCCTACGCAGCGTGAGCGCGGCCGTCTGTGCGGCTTCGTTGGCAGGCTACGCGGCCTCCGCGCGGGCGGAGGTACGCCTCTGCCCTGCCGCGGACGGATCCCTCGGCGCGTGGCTCCTGGCTGGCCCTGTCCCGCCGGGGAGCGCGAAGCAACTCGACCCCAAGCTGTTTTTCCCCAAGGAAAGCAGCGAGCTGAGCAAGGGGCAGAGCGCGCGCTGGCGGGCCGTCGCCTATACGGACACCCTGGATATCGCAAAAGCGATCCCTGCCAAAGGCAACTACGCAGCGCTCGGCGGCTGGCTCTCCGTGGAGCAAGCAAGCGACGCGTATCTGCTGCTAGGCGTCGATGGCGGCGTGAGTGTCTGGCTCGACGGCGAGCGCATCCATGAGCGTGAAAAGCCCGCGCTTCGCGCCGGCGCCTTCGTGCCCATCCCGATGCACTTGGAGCCAGGGCGCCACCGCCTCGTGCTGTGGCTTGAGAGCTCGCTCCCCCACTGGGGCTTCTGGGCTCGGGTCGTGTCCGAAGCCGACGGTCTACCGCCACCGGGCCTGACGTTTGCGCTACCGGACACCGACGAGACGGACAGCGCGAACCTCGGCAAGCAGCTGCTCGCGCTCAGCGTGGACGCGAACCTTGGCGCAAGCGGCTACGCGCCCGTGCTGCGATTCGACTTCCCCCGCGGTTTCCCCGAGGAACTCCTTCGAGGGAGCGCAGCGGCGCCCCAGATCCAGCTTTCATTGCCCGTTCAGGACGGGAAACCCGAGTCAAGACAGCTGTCCGTCGGGCAGCCCACATGCGGAAACCGCGGGCTTCCGGACTACCGCGTGCAGCTGCCCGCTCCGCGTCTGGCGGCTGGCGGCGGAAGCTGGAAGTGAAGCTGCCGTTCGCCACCAGGCAGCTCGAGCTGAAGCTTGACCCGGCGTTGCCTCAAGCCGTTGGCGCAGCGCTCGAACAGGCGCGGCGCCTCACCTCGAAAGCGGACCCTGGCGCGGACGCTGGCTCCTCAGCTTCGGCTCGCAGACGCCGAGGTGATCGCCGCGAGCTTACGGCGCGCCGCGCTGAACCTCCAGCGCCAGGTCGCAGCCCAGGACGTACGAGGAACAGACCAGGCAAAGCGCGACCTGGAGAACCTGCTCGACGGATCTCGGGGACGACGTCGATCCACTAGAGACGGAGGGGAGTCCACTCCTTGGCGCTCCACTCCGAGCTGGACGGCAACGACCAACCGTTCGCGCTACAATTGCCGAACGGATACAGCAAACGCAAAGACAAGACACGCTATCCCCTGGTACTGCTGCTGCACATTACAACGGGACCCCTGAGAGCGTGATGCGCCGCTGGTCCTCGACTCCCACAGGCGATCGGCCACGCAGTACCCGGCATAGTCATCGCCCCGTATGCCCACGGAAACCTTTTCTATCGAGATCTGGCGAGGCTGCCACGCTCAAGGCCCTAGAGTGGGCGCTCAAGACACTGCCCGTCGACGCGGACCGAGTCAGCGTGACCGGAGTGAGCATGGGAGGCACCGGCACCGGCTACATGGCGGTGCGCTACCCGGAGCTCTTCAGCGCCGCTTCCCCGTTGTGCGGCTACCATAGCTACTTCATCCGCCGCGACACATCGAAGCGCCCGATACGGCCGTGGGAGAACGCGCGCATGCATCACTGGTCCCCGGCGAGCTGGGCAGAGAACCTGCGACAGGTTCCAATGTTCGTCGCCCAGGGCACCAAAGATTTTCCGCATGACAATTCTAAGGTCCTGATCCAGCGCCTACGCGACCTCAGCTACGACGTGATCGAGGAGTGGCCAGAGACCGGGCACTCCGTGTGGACGGAGATTTGGGATGGCGCGGATGGCTGGCCATGGCTCAGTAGCAAGCGCCGGGTCGACACACCGCCTGAGGTGCGTTTCGTCACGGATCAGCTGCGCTACGCCAAGCACTACTGGGTTGAAGTCACGGGGCTCGAGACGCCGGGTAAGCTGGCTGAGGTCAAGGCGAGCGTCAAAGCGGGAAAGGTCGCGGTCGATGTCAGCGGAATCACGGCGCTGCGCTTCGTCCCGCCGCTGCCGAAGGGGCTGCAAAGCGCAAAGCTGAGAGCCCGCGTCGCCGAGCAGGACCTGGAGCTCGACGTCGAGAAGCAAGAGCTCCGACGAAGCGCTGAGGGGTGGTCGGTGAGCCCCATCGCCGCAGTCCCCACGGGACACAAGCGCAGAGGAGTCGAGGGTCCCATCCGTGACGTGTTCCTAGAGCCTGTGACGTTCGTCTACGGGACGCGGCGTCAGGCGACGTCGCGCGCCACCTTGGAGGTCGCGAAAGCCTGGGCCAACGGGCGCGGCAGCGCAGACATCAGCTACCCTGTGGTCGCCGACCGGGATCTCCCCGCGAGCGCCATGACGTCGAGCAACCTGTTCCTGATCGGGGGAGCGCGTGACAACCTGGTCAGCGCTCGCTTTGCCAGCGGGCTGAAAAGCCGCACGGAAACAGACAAGCTGATGCTCGGCAACGCAGAGTTCGCGGGCAGCGACGTCGGGTGCCTGTACATCGAACCTCACCCCCTAAGTCCCGAGCACTACCTGCTCGTGCTGGATGCAGTGTCCGCCCAGGGCTATCTGCTGACGAACACGCTGCCAGCACTGCTGCCTGACTTCATCGTGTACGACACGAGCGTGGTCCCGGCGGCAGGCCAGCAGGTGCTGGGGGACGCACGTGTGCGGGCCGGCGGCTTCTTCGACTGGGACTGGAGCCTCCCAGAGTCGGTTCAAGACCCCGAGGCGAAGCCGTGAAGCGGCTCAGCGCTTCGAGCCGCGCTTAGCCGGCTTGGCTGCACTGCGACTGCTGCCGGCACTGCGACTGCTGCCGGCACTGCGACTGCTGCCGGCACTGCGACTGCTGCCGGCACCGCGACTGCTGCCGGCACCGCGAGCTGGCCCAGCGTTGCGATCGTTGGCCGACGGACCGCTGCGCGCGGGGCCGCGCTGCTCGCCGCTTCGACGCGGGCGAGCCTCGTCGCCCCACGCATCGTCTGCCCCACGTCGCGCGGGGCGAGCTGACGGTTCGCTGCGAGGGATCGACGTCCGCGTGGCTCAGCCTCATCGCGCTTTGCCGCACGGGACCGCGGCTTGGTCGTCTCGGCGCCGCGCTTCGGACCAATTTGCGGCTTTCGAACCGGCTTGCCCTGAGGCAGCTCTTGAACGCCAACTCGGCGGGGCACGCCGTACTGGCGTTTCAGATCTTTGAGCTCGCTAACGTTGAGCAAGCGCCACTCGCCGGGACGAAGATCCTGAGCGGTGATGCCCGCGAAGGACATCCTTGCGAGGCGCATCACGGGGAACCCAGTCGCCTCTCCAAGGCGGTGGATCTGCCGGTTCTTGCCCTCCTGCAGCGTGATCTCGAGCCAGGTCTTGCCGTTGTCCCAGCGCAGCCGCTTGACCTCGGCGGGGCGGGTCCGCTTGCCGTCGATCTCGATCGGACGCCGCCAGCGTTCGAGGTCGAAGTCATTGACCTCGCCGTGCACCTTGGCCACGTAGATTTTCTTTGTGGATTTTTTAGGGTGCAGGAGTGCATTCGCGAACTCCCCGTCGTTCGTCATCAAGAGCACGCCGCTCGTGTGGTAGTCGAGGCGCCCGACAGGCACTACCCGCGCTCCGATGCGCCTGACGAACTCAGCGATCGTCTGACGTCCCTCCGGATCCCGCATGGTGCTGACGACATCCCGAGGCTTGTGGATCACGATGTAGACCGGCTTCTCAGCAACTAGGCGTTGGCCATCCACCTCGACCTTCTGCGCGCGAGGGTCGGCTTTGAAGCCCAACTCCTGGACGACCTGACCATCAACTCGCACCCGCCCCGCAAGGATCAGCTCCTCCGCGCGACGGCGAGAAGCGAGACCAGCCTGGGCGATCAGCTTCTGGAGGCGTTCTTCAGCCATAACCCCGAGTGACTAGCGAGTCCGGGGCCTCGACGCCACGAGGAAAGCATCCCCGAGGCCAGAAGCCCGCCACGCCAAGACTCCGGCTACCCACCTCGTAAATGCGGCGTGCTATATGGGGCGCCTATGCGCCGTGTAGAAAAACCCTGGGGGCACGAGCTGATTTGGGCACACACCGATCGCTACGTGGCCAAAATCCTGTTCATCAAGGCGGGTCACAAGCTCAGCCGCCAGTACCACAAGGTCAAGGACGAGACGCTGATGGTTGAGACCGGGGCGATGGATCTCGAAGTTGGAGAACCACCCACCCTGGATGTCCGTCGCATGAACCCTGGTGATGTTTTTCACGTCACGCCCGGCACGATCCACCGCATGGCCGCCGTGGAGGACACTCGCGTGTTCGAAGTCTCGACGCCGGAGTTGGACGACGTCGTGCGGCTCGAGGACAGCTACGGCCGCGAAGGCACGAGCGAGGCCTGAGCCGCCACCGGGGAGCGCGCCCCCCGAACGAGCGACGCCCCGATGCGCAACGCAGTCGGGGCGGCAGAGCTGCAGTGGTCAGAGCTGCAGTGGTCAGAGCTGCAGTGGTCGGAGCTGCAGTGGTCGGAGCTGCAGTGGTCGGGGGACGGCGGCGCCTCAGCGTTTCCGTGCGCTAACGCGCGCGTCGGTAACGCCAGCGTCGGCGGCCTCGGCCTCTTTTGCCTTCTTCTCCGCCTCAGCCTTTTCCTCTTCCTCGCGCTCAGCCTTTTCAGCGGCGAGGCGCGCGACTTCGTCGCGATCCCAGCGATCCACGTGGCCGTCGTGGTCTAGATCGACCCCCATGCGCTCCAGCACGCCCTGGTTGTAGATCTCCCAAACGTCGGGCTTGCCATCGAAGTTCGTGTCGCGCTGGACCCGACTCAAGTCCCCCCGCACGTAGAACTTGAACTCGTCAGGTTGACCATCACCGTTGCGATCCATCTCGACCTTGGCCATGCGGCCGCGGGCGAAGGTGATCCAGGTGTCGATGCGACCGTCATAGTCCGAGTCCGCTTGTTCCCGCAGGGAATCGCCCTTCTCGTCGTAGGTGCGGACCACGTCCTTCATGCCGTCTAGATTCGTGTCGATCTCACGACACAACAGCACGCGACGTCGGTCCTCGCCTTCCCCGACAACGGCAAACACGCGGCGTACGTTGGGAACCAACGCGCCGGGCCCGGTGGACTCGATGACCTCGCGATCGGTGCGGCCTCTGAAGTCGCAACGAGACTGATCTTCAGCGTTCGCGTTCGCGTTCACCGCGGTGCCTGATTTGGTCGGCATCTGCGGGCCGGCTTCTGGTCCACCACCACACGCCGCCACGGCGCCGCCGGCGATTGCGACGGCGCCAAGCGCCACCAACCACTCACGGCGGGGGCCGCTGAAGAGCCTACGAAGACTGCTCACTTCGACTTCTCCTCGCTTGGGGGCGGCGCATCGCCTTCGCCGTCCTTCTTTTCCATTTCGACTGGCACGTCTCCGGGATCGGACTGCTCGAACTTGGGCCCGGTCTTTGCGGGACCCGAGCGCTCGGGAGGAACGTAGCCGCTGCCGGGCTGCGCGCAGACATCCACGGTTGCACCAGGATCAGGACGCCCATCCCCATCGACGTCCGAGTGGATCAACGGGCACTCGGGTTTGTCTGGCGATGGATACTCCCACCATTGATCGATGACGGCGTCGCCGTCCGAGTCACGCTCGGTGCGTACGAGCTTGCCGGCTTCGTAGAAGTGCCAAGTGTCTAGCTTGCCGCCGAGCGTCGTCGCTCGCTGTTGTTCCTTGAGCAAGCCACCTTGATAGGTGGAGATCTCATCCACACGACCGTCGCGGTCGTAGTCGCTCTCCCGGCGACGCACTTGGCCAGAGCCGTCGCGGTAAACCCAAGCGTCGATCTTGCCATCAAAGTTCAAGTCGACCGCACGGCAGACTTCTGTCGCGCCGTTGCGAACGACCGTGATATCGGGGCGTCCATCACCGTTCACGTCGGTCTTGTGACCTTTGTCGAGGTCGCAGTCCTCGTGAACGATCGCCGTATCCCGACGCTGGACTCCGTCGCCGTCTGGGCTGGAAGCAGTGGAGACCGACGCGCTGCACGCCGTCGCACCAACCAACACACACGCGAGCCCAAACGATCGCACCAAGTGGAGGCGCCACCGGGAGCTGGGATGCTCCTGCGAACACACAACGATTCCCCTCACTTATCCCTCGGTCCAGTAAGTGTTGATGGCATCAAGCTCATGAAGCAACTAGCACGCCGCGATCAGTTCTGCCGGTGCCAGTGCGGCATCGTAGGCGGCGCCCCTGAGCGTGGCAAGCGTCGCACCAGACGCGAGCGAGCATCCGTCCGACCGCATCGAAGGATCGCAGGTCGGGGATCGGGGGTGAGGGCACGGCGGTGCGTGCTTGACCCCGCTGTCTCGCGTCGGCGCATCCGTGCGAGTGGTCGAGAGCTGCCAGCGACCCAGCACCAGCTTGCACCATCCGGCCAGTTGGCCGGGCCCGAGAGGGGCCAATGGCTACGCGCAGAGACTGAACGGACGCGACGTTCTTGCCCCCGTCGGCCGCCCAGCCCAGCGACCTAAGCATCTGAATTGATTAGGTTTTGCCAATTGTGGCGCCAAACGTGGTGGATTGACAATACACGTATGGGAATCTAATGTAACTGCAGTCGCTGCACACTCCGTCTGACCGCGTCCGCCCCGCGCTCAGCGCCTCGCCGGGAACCACCCATGTCACGTAAGAAGATTTCGACGACGGTCTACATCACGCCGGAGCAGAACGACAAACTGCGCATGCTGCACGACCGCACGAAGGTTCCGGTCGCCGTCTACATTCGCGAGGGCATCGACTTGGTGCTGAAGCACTACGAGCACGCGTTGCCGGGACAGATGACTCTCGCGGACGCTCCCGCACCCGCACCTGGCAAGAAGTGAACGCAGACATCACGCGCGAGCACCGGCAGCGGACTCACGAGTGGGTGCCCACGCGGCGGTGAGACCAAGCATCCGAGTCATGTGCGGGCGGAGCGTCGAAACCGACTTCGAACGCGCTTTCCCGTTTTGCCGTTCATTGGTTCAGCGCTAGGGAGGCGAATCCTTTCTTCGCGAGTGCTCTCGCATGCTCCGCGAAGTGGTCGGCGCGCGTCTCGCTCCCCAACCAACGTGCAGTCGACACGGCGGTCGCGTGAAGTCAGACCTTCACGCTCTCTCGCCGGCGCTCTCAAGAACTCTACCGTCATGGCGAACACCAGTCACATCCGCAACTTCTCCATCATTGCCCACGTCGATCACGGCAAGTCGACGCTGGCTGATCGCATCCTGGACGTCACCGGTGCGCTGTCTGCGCGTGAGAAGAAAGAGCAGTTCCTGGACAAGCTCGAGCTCGAGCGCGAGCGCGGCATCACGATCAAAGCACAGAACGTTCGCCTGCCCTTCAAGTCGAAGGATGGCCAGACCTATCAACTCCAGCTGATCGACACACCTGGTCACGTCGACTTCAGCTACGAGGTCAGCCGAAGCCTGGCCGCGTGCGAAGGCGCGCTACTCGTGGTCGACGCCACCCAAGGCGTGCAGGCGCAAACCGTCGCCAACGTGTATCTCGCACTGGAAAACGATCTCGAGTTGATCCCCGTGCTCAACAAGATCGACCTACCATCGAGTGATGTGGACGGAACGGCCGAACAAATCGAGGAGGTGATTGGCCTCGATTGCAGCGGCGCGATGATGGTCAGCGGCAAGACGGGGGTTGGTGTGCCCGAGTTGCTGGAGACGATCGTCGAACGTATCCCGCCGCCCAAGGGTGATGCTGAGGCTCCCTTGCAAGCGCTGATCTTCGACAGCTGGTACGACTCGTACCGCGGTGCCGTCGTCATGGTGCGCGTCGTCAACGGTACGCTGAAGAAGGGCGAGAAAGTGCGGATGCTTGCCACCGGTCGCACCTACGAGGTCACCGAGATCGGCTGCTTCTCGCCCCACCCCGCCTCGCTCAAGGAGCTTGGGCCAGGAGAAGTAGGCTTCCTCGCCGGCAACATGAAGAGCGTTGAAGACTGCAAGATCGGCGACACCATCACGACAGCGGTCAACGGCTCGACCACGGCGCTCGCGGGCTTCAAGGAAGTGAAGCCGATGGTGTTCGCGGGTGTCTACCCAACGGACTCTGCAGACTACGAGGATCTGCGAGACGCGCTCGGCAAGTTGCACCTGAACGACTCCTCCTTCGTCTTCGAGCCTGATACGTCAGACGCGCTCGGCTTTGGCTTCCGCTGCGGCTTCCTCGGCTTGCTTCACATGGAGATCATCCAGGAGCGACTTGAGCGTGAGTACAACCTGGATCTCATCACCACCGCCCCCTCCGTCGTCTACCACGCGTGGGTAAAGGGTGAGATGGTGCGGGTGGACAACCCTTCGAAGATGCCGCCCGTTGGCGAAATTGAAAGCATCGAAGAGCCGATCATGAAAGTGGTCGTGCACGTTCCAGCGGAGTACGTCGGCGCCGTCGTCGCGCTGTGTGAGGAACGTCGTGGGATCCAGCAGAACATCCACTTCGCGACTCAAGATCACGTCGTGGTGACGTACGAGCTGCCGCTCTCAGAGGTCATTCTAGACTTCCACGACAAGCTGAAGAGCGCATCCCGCGGCTACGCGAGCATGGACTACGAGCTCACGGGCTACCGCGCGGACGACCTGGTGAAGCTGGATATCATGGTCAATGGCGAGCCCGTCGACGCCTTGAGCGTCATCGTGCATCGCGCCTTCTCGCAGCATCGAGGTCGAGCGCTTGCCGCCAAGATGAAGGAGTTGGTGCCGCGACAGCAGTACGACGTCGCCATCCAAGCCGCGATCGGGGCAAAAATCATCGCACGCACCAATGTGCGGGCCCTGCGTAAGGACGTCACGGCCAAATGCTACGGCGGCGACATCTCGCGAAAGCGCAAGCTGCTGGAGAAGCAGAAAGCAGGCAAGCGCCGCATGAAGCAGTTCGGTAAGGTCGACGTACCGCAAGAAGCCTTCCTGGCGATTCTCAAGCTCGATTCCTAAACCAGGTTCAGAGCCGGCGGCGGCGTGATTCGGCTTCCCGTCAGTTCCTCGCGCCTCGTAGAGTCGAGCTAGTCCGTCATTCGTGGGCTCGCGACAACCGGAGCCACTCACGTCATCGAGCAACTGGAGAGAGCATGGATCGAGACGCGCTAGACGCCCTCAACGCGACCCTCAATGCAGCCCAGCAAGTCAGTCATCTCGGCTCCGCCGCCTTCGGACCCAAGCTCAGCATCGAGCGGTTTCGGCTAGGCAACGGGCTCGACGTCCTCCTGTGCGAAGACCATAGCGCGCCGGTCGTCGCCTATCACACTTGGTTCCGCGTGGGTTCGCGCCATGAGCGAGAGGGCAAGACCGGCCTCGCGCACCTGTTCGAGCACTTGATGTTCAACGAGACGGAGAACCTGCCGAAGGGCGAGTTCGATCGGCGACTGGAGGAAGCTGGCGCGGATACGAACGCGTCCACGTGGCTCGACTGGACGCATTACAACATCGCCGTGCCGAGCGACCAGCTACCCCTCGTGATCCGCCTGGAAGCCGAGCGCATGGGAGCGCTCGTGCTCAAAGAACCTCAGGTCGAGAGTGAGAAAGAGGTCGTCGCCAACGAACGTCGTTATCGCGTGGACGATGACGTGGAGGGCGCGATCAACGAGGTGCTTTGGGCGACGGCGTACACGACTCACCCTTACCACCATCCAACCATCGGCTGGATGGCGGACATCGAGGGATTCACCACCGAAGACTGCCGTCAGTTCTATGAGGCCTACTACGCACCAAACAACGCATGCGTGGTCGTCGTCGGCGACGTGAGGCCGGCGGAACTGCTGAAGCAGATGGCGATTGCCTACGCTGGGCTCAAGCCGTTCGAACTCCCCGTTGAGGAGAGCTGGCCCGAGCCGGCGCAAACCGCAGAACGCCGCGTCGAGCTGACCCAGCCGACGTCGACGCAGAAGGTCGCCGTGGCGTACCACGCGCCGGCACTCGGAGACTACGACCACCCGGCGCTCGCCGTGCTCAACGAGGTGCTCTCCGGCGGACGAGCGAGCCGGCTCTACGATCGCTTGATCACCGAACTCGAGCTGGCGAGCGAGGTCCGCACCTTCCTCGGTCCATTTCGCGATCCAGGACTGATGGAGGTCTATGCTTCAGGCCGCGAAGGTATCCGCGGGGAACAGCTTTTGGAAGTGATCGACAGCGAGCTGGAGCGACTCATCCGAGAGCCGGTCCCCATTGCAGAACTGGAGCGGGCTTGTGCCCGCATGGAGCTCGGGCTTCTTGGTGGACTCGAGAACGTGGACGGCCGCGCAAGCACGATCGGCTTCTATGAAACAGTTCTTGGCCGGCCGGGGGCGGCCTTCGAGCGGCTGGAGGCGATGCAACGCGTGACTCCCAGCGACTTGCTGCGCGCCGCACGGCGCTACCTCCGTCCCGAGCAGCGCAGCGTGGTGATGGTGCGTCCGAGCCGCGACGGTCAGGAGGCCGCGTGATCCCGGTCCTCCTCGAGCACGACGCGGCACTCCCACTCGTCCACTGCAGCTTGGCGCTCAGGATCGGTTCCGTCGTGGATCCTCCCGGAAAGGAGGGGCTGACCAGGCTTCTGTTCCGCCTGATGCGCAGAACCGGCGGTGGCGCTACTCCCCGCGTGCTGGATGAGCGGATTGATCGCCTCGGCGCGGCGATCTGGGTCGACGTCGGCCAGAGCACCTCGGGGGTCCACGGCACGACTATTTCACGCAACCTGGACGCATTCCTCGACGTGCTGTCCGACGTCGTGTTGAAGCCCGGCCTCGACGCCGAGGAATTCGAACGCCTCAAGCGAGAAGCCCTGAGCGAGTTGGTCGAGGTACTCGACAGTGACCGAAGCCTCGCCAGGCGTTGGTTCGCGCGGCGCTTGTTCGCGGGGCACCCTTACGCGCGCCCGACCGGCGGTACCAAGACGACGCTCGCGGCGATTCAGCTCGAAGACCTGCAGCAGCGCTACCGAGAGCTGTTCTGTCCCGAAAACTTGGTGCTGGCCGTAGCCGGGGACATCGACGAAGCAACGGCCCACGCGTTCGCGGAGCGACTCTCAGCAACGTTACCCCGAGGCAACGCGATGACTGATCCGACGCCAGAGCCGACGCAGCGTCCTGGTCGTCATCTGGTGTTCGTTGACAAGCCAGAGCGCACGCAAACCCAGATCTTGATTGGCTGCCTGGGGAGCCATCCCCACGACCCAGACCACATCCCGCTCCACGTCGCGAATACCGTCTTCGGGGGCACCTTTACGTCCCGCCTCACCCAAGAGGTACGAGGCAAGCGGGGTTGGTCCTACGGTGCCTACGCCAGCCTACCGGTCGACCGACGGCGGCGCAGCTTCAGTATGTGGACGTTCCCAAAGGCAGACGACGCACTGGCTTGTGTTCAGCTGGAGCTCGAGCTGTTCGAGGCGTGGATCAAGGACGGCATCACCCAGGAAGAGCTGGACTGGGTCAAAGCATATCTGGTGCGGTCGCATGCCTTCGCGGTGGACAGCTCCTCCAAGCGGGTAGGCCAGCTGCTGGACATGGAACTCTACGGTCTCCCCGACGGCTACCACGCGGAGTACACCCAACGAGTCGCCGCGGTGACCCTCTCCCAGGCCAATCAGAGCCTGCGCAGGCTCACACCCAAGGACCTGCTGATCAGCGTCGTTGGCAGCAAAGAGCCGATCTTCGATGCGCTGCAAGCGGGGATCCCTCACCTCGAGTCGAGTGAGGTGATCCCCTTCGACACCGACTAGGCGAGCTCGAGCAGCTTAGCCACGTCCTCGGCCACCCTCGTGGCGCGCGCAGCGAGCTCTTCCTCGGCGCCTGTCACGGACTGGTCGGCATCAAGGCGCTGGCGAAGGTCCACGTAGATCTTCAGCTTCGGCTCCGTTCCGCTCGGTCTTACGAGAATACGACCCACCGCGAGTTCGATCGCGACGAGGTTCGCTCGCGTAAGCCAGCGCGGGCGTTGCTCGGCTCCTTGCTGGTAATCAGTCACGTTCAGCACCTCGGCATCGCCGACCTGCTTCGGGGGGGTCTGCCGCAGCCGCTCCATCGCCGCAGCGATTGCTTGAGCGCCTTCCGACCCCGGCATCGTGATGCTCTTCTGAGTGCTGACCCAGAGCCCGTGGTCTCGATAGAGCTGGTGGAGTCGCTCCACGACGCTGAAACCTTGAGCCTTGAGCGCCGCGGCCAGCTCGGCAAACAGCACCGCCGCGCTGATGCCGTCCTTGTCACGCACGAGGTGCCCCGCGGAATAGCCAATCGCCTCCTCGAAGCCGAAGACGTAGCTCACCCCTCCCTTGGCTTCGAGATCCATGGCCGCGTTCCAGATCCACTTGAAACCGGTCAAAGTCTGATCCCAGTGGGCGTCGTAGTGCTTCGCCAAATCGCCCAGCATCGGGCTCGAGACGATGCTCGAGATCACCATCCGGCGCGGAGTTGTCGGCGACGCTGCGAGCATGAAGTCCGCCAACAGCACGCCAATCTGATTGCCGGTGAGCTGGACCCAGCGCCCGCTGGATGCCTTCACACACACCGCCAAGCGATCAGCGTCGGGATCGTTCGCCAGGATCAGCTCCGCATCGCACTCAGCGGCGAGCGCGATTGAGAGATCCAGCGCGCCTTTCTCCTCGGGGTTTGGAAACTTCACCGTGGGGAAATGCCCATCCGGCTCGAATTGTTCAGCCACCGCATGCACGCGACGGAAGCCGGCTTGCTCCAGCCCGCGCAGCACGAACTTTCCTCCGACTCCGTGCATCGGGGTGTAGACGATGGCGAAGTCCCGGTCGACTCGCACCTTCGGTCGCAGCGCTTCGAGTTCCGAAAAGTAGCGATCGATCAGCGTCGAAGGGATCGCTTCGGACAGCTCCCCGGCACCACCCAGCTTCACCTGTGAGGCGGACTCCACACGCCCGATACGCTGCGCAATCTCGCCGTCGACCGGGGGCACGATCTGCGCCGCGTTCGCAGCGTAGACCTTGTACCCATTGTACTCGGGAGGGTTGTGACTCGCCGTGATGCAAACCGCGGCACTGGCTGAGAGTTGCCGCGCGGCATAAGCGACGATCGGCGTTGGCACAGGCGCCGCGAAGTAGCGCACCGGAATACGCGCGCCCTCGAGCACCTGCTGGGTCGCGTTCATGAACTCAGCGCTCGAGAGCCTACCGTCCCGCCCGATGACCACAGGCAGCGTCTTGGCGTCCGGAACTCGCGCCAGCAGGTAGTCCGCGAGGCCCCGAGTGGTGCGAATCACGTTCGCGAGGTTCATCCGCGAACGGCCGGCGCCCACGATGCCGCGCAGCCCCGCCGTACCGAACTCGAGTTCTGCGCCCATCCGCTCCTCGAGTTCGTTCCGCTTGTCCTCCGCGATGAGTGCGGAGAGCTCGTCGCGATCCGCGGCGCTCGGGTCTTGGGCCATCCACTCACGCGCGCGCGTCACCACATCCTTTTCGCTCATCGCCCGAGGATAGCGGAGACTCGAGGTTTGCCCAGAGCACGCTCGCCGCGGGTGCACGTGGGCGTCTTTCCTGGTGCTATGAGCGCTACGCCCCCTCGAACTTCTTGCGCAATTTGATCGGCGCCCCTTGGAGCGCGAGCTGGCCGCACGCCGCGTCCACGTCGTCACCGCGGCGCACCCGCACGAAACAGCTGACGCCCGCGTCAGCCAGCCGCTCCCGAAAAGCCGTCACGCGTGCCGCATCTGGCGCCTTGAGGTTGCGCCCTTTGCGGGCCACCAAGAGCCCTAGGAGGCGCTGCCAAACGTAGCCATCCGGCTGATTGAATCGCTTCGCGGCGTTTCCGTGCGGAAGTAGTTCCCCCAGCCCGCAGTACCAGGGTTCAGCTGTTCGATGACATCGCGGATATCCGCGTGGCATCTCGAGCAGAAATTGAGCTGCTTCACGGCGCGGATCCGCTGCATCGCGCGCTGAGACGACCAGCGATGGAGAGTAGAGCCGCTCGCCCGACCTCTCCAGCACCTTGCCGCTCAGCCGCTTGTGCAGGTGACGGCCGAGGAAGTCAAGAAAGCCCTGCTTGCGTCGTGAGCTCTACTCGCCTCGTCTTCTCCGGATGTAGCTCGAGACCGAGGCGCTGAAGGATCCTCGGATCGCGCCTCGGCCAGCTCGCAGTCCTTCCTGGTGCGGCAGATCACCACGAAAGTCGTCCGCGTAGCGCACCAGCGTTCCGTACAGGAAGCGCTGTGGCGAAGTCCACAGACGTCGAGCACGTGCAGGTAGATGTTGGACAGCAGGGAGAGATCACTCCTCCTTGCGGCGTGCCGCGCACCGACGCCTTCACGACGCCGTCCTCCATCACTCCGGCTTCGAGCCACTGCCGCAGCAACTTCAGCACCCGACGATCGAGATACGCCGCCCAACCAGCTTCATCAGCTTGGCGTGGTCGATGCTCCCGAAGTAGTCGCGGATGTCGGCGTCCAGCACGTAGTGGCCACCCTTCGCGCCGGGTTTGCTCCAGCGTCTCGACGCCATCGTCGCGCACGCCGGGACGAAACCCGTATGAGCAAGGCAGAAAATCCGCCTCGAAAATGGGCTCAATCGCAGCTTCGCCGCCATCTGTACCACCCGATCGCGCACCGTCAGGCACTAGCGTGGCCGCTTCTTACCATCGGCTTTCAGGATGTACTGCCGCCGCACCTGCAGCCAATCGCCCGCTTTCAACTCAGCTTGTAATTCCTCGAGGAATCGCTGGGCATGCTCCTCCACGTCGCAGATCGACTGGCGATCCACGCCCGCGGCTCCTTGGTTCTGTCTGACTCCTTCCACGCCTCCTGGAGATGTCACCCCTGCAGATGTGGTCGTACAGGGCGACAGCGCCTATCGGTGCCCGCTTGGCTGCTGCATATGGTTGGCGTTGTAGTTGCGCTTTTTCCGTGCGGCTTACGCCTACCGGGGTCGTTAGGTCCGGACTTGCCGGCCATTCCCTCACTTACCACGCTTCCAACGGCTACCGCAGGGACCCTTCCCTCCTGCCGCGTTTTGCCGCACGGCATTCGTTCCCGCTGGGTGACCAACGGTCTTCGGTACCATGATCCCCTCGGACTCCCGCTGTGCAGTGGCCGATTTCGCCCTTGGCTTATACGACGCACCTCGCCCTGACTTGGGCCGCACAGACAGGCCTCCCGAGGTTCGCGCTTCTCCTTGCACACGTGCTGCTCCCCATGCCCCGCCGGAGCCGACAGCGAGCTTCGGTGCTCCCGCTGTCGATGTTGCCTTCGCCGTGAAATGAGCGGCTCGGCCTCCCGGATTGTTTCTCTGTCGAGGCTGCAGGTTTCACTTCATGTTACGGCCCGCGCGCTTGCTCCCGCTGTACAACTCTCCTCGTTGCTTCACGGACTTTTGACACCCCGCTCAGGCAGGAAAGATCTCTCTCCGCTACCTGGGGCCTGCTACCCGGCGCACCGACGCTTACCGGAACGGGACTCTCACCCGCTGGAGAAACGCAGCTAGCGATCGACTCCGCATCCTGCGAGCAGGCTTCCGAATCTTTCGCGTCACGGCGCACCATCGCCCGAGGATAGCGGAGACTCGAGGTTTGCCCAGAGCACGCTCGCCGCGGGTGCACGTGGGCGTCTTTCCTGGTGCTATCAGCGCTACGCCCCGTCGAACTTCTTGCGCAATTTGATCGGCGCCCCTTGGAGTGCGAGCTGCCCGCACGCCGCATCCACGTCGTCACCGCGGCGCACCCGCACGAAACAGCTGACGCCCGCGTCAGCCAGCCGCTCCCGAAAAGCCGTCACGCGTGCCGCATCTGGCGCCTTGAGGTCCGAAGCCGAGATCGGATTCATCGGGATGAGGTTCACCTTGACCCGCAACCCCGATAGCAAGTCGATCAGTCGATCACAGTGAGCCGAGCTGTCGTTCACCCCATCGATCAACGTGTACTCGATGGTGATACGACGCCGAACCGGCAGCGGGTAGTCATGCAGGGCCTGGATCAACTCTTCCACGGGGAAACGTTGATTCATTGGCAGGATCCGACTCCGCGTCTCGTTGTCAGGGGCGTGAAGGCTGATGGCCAGCCCTACCTTGCCCCCGAAGTCCTCGCCGAGACGTCGGATCCCAGGGACCAGGCCGACGCTGCTCACCGTGATTCGTCGTGGGCTCATACCCAGGCCCTCGGGGTGAGTGATGAGCTGGATCGCGCGCAGTGTCTGGTCGTAGTGGTGTAGCGGCTCACCCATGCCCATGAACACGAGGTTTCGCAGATCTTCGTCGGGCTCGAGGTAGCGCTTCGCCACCAGCACCTGCGCGACGATCTCGTCCGCGCGTAGCCCACGCTGGAGCCCCGCCTGCCCGCTGGCACAGAACACACAACCCATTGCGCAGCCATACTGCGTGGAAATGCAGAGCGTCACACGCTCTCGCGGAGCAGCTTGGTCGTCGGGGTCGAGGCTCGCGGCGGCGGCGTCAGCGTCCTCGGCCGGGCTCTCGCCTTGCGCCGCCTCCCGCGTCATCGGAATCAGCACGCACTCGATGCGTCCACCATCAGCGAGCTCCAGAAGCAGCTTGCGCGTGCCGTCCTTGGAACGAAGGACCTCGGCGACACTGAACGGGTCGGCCAGGCCCGACTCCGAGAGCCGCGCCCGCAAGGCTTTGCCCAGATCCGTCATTTGCTCCGGATCCATGACCCCGCGCTGGTGAATCCAGCGGAACACCTGACCTGCGCGATAGGGCTTCTCCCCCAGGCTCTGCAACACCTCGCGCCACTCCTCAGGGAAACGCGCCACTGGATGCAATTCTGCGCTCATGCTCACTCCTTCTTACGCTCGCGCGCCTTGGCTTCGTCCCAGTAGCGGTCCAGCTCGGTGAGTTGAAGACCCGTTGTCGGTTTGCCCCGCTCGTCTCGCGGCCAGTCACCGTGCTGGTTCCGCACGGCGTCTTCCACGAAAGCGAAGCGATTCTGAAATTTGTCACACGTCCGACGGAGCGCTCGCTCTAGATCGACTCCGCGGTGCCGCGCGAGGTTCACCAACGCGAACAGCACGTCGCCAAACTCCGCCTCGGCCTCGTCGGTGTTCTCTTCCGCCAGCGCCTGGTCCAGCTCGGCCAGCTCCTCAGTCACCTTGGCTCTAGACCCCGACGCATCGGGCCAGTCAAAGCCGACTTGCGCGACCTGCTGTGAAATCGAGTGGGCGCGACGTAGGGCGGGCAGCGAGCGTGGGACGCCTGCCAGGAGAGGCCGCCAGCCTTTCTCCTGGCGTTTGATTTCCTCCCAACGGCTCGCGATGCGCGCGCGGCCCGCTTCATCCGCGGCATCGATCGCGGGCTCCGCGAAGACATGCGGGTGCCGACGCACCAGCTTTTCACAGATCCCGAGCAGCGCATCGTCAGGACCAAACGCCCCCTCACGACGCGCCAATTCCGCAAGGAAAACAACCTGAAAGGCCAGATCGCCTAGCTCTTCGCAGAGCTCGCCACGGTCGCCGCCGTCGATGGCGTCGATCACCTCACACGCCTCCTCGAGCACGTAGTCACGCAGTGACTCGGGTGATTGTTCGCGATCCCAGGGACAACCATCGTCTGCCAGCAGGCGCCGCATGACCGCGACCAGTGCTGCAAACGTATCACCCCGCTGCTCGGCGAGTGGGACGCTGGCGGGAAGCTCGAAACCGCGCGACATCGGCGCCTGCTCTAGCACAGCTGTTCGAAAGCGCGGCCCGGGCGGCCAGACCAGCGCTCCTCCCCCCAAAATTCACGGCTGCGTGCGGAGCAGACCCAGCGACGCGCACCCCAAAAATGGCGACGGAACCGCTACGCCTAGAACAGGTAGCGCTCCCCGGAGTCGCACAACACGGTGACGACGTTGCCGCGTTCGAGCTGACTCGCGACCTCGATCGCCGCGTGGACGTTGGCGCCCGACGAAGGCCCAACCAGCAGACCCTCTTCTCGCGCGAGGCGACGCACCATCCGCTCGGCGGCCACGTCGCTGACCCCGATCACCTCGTCGAGCAAGTCACGTTCGAGGATTTCGGGCACGAAGCCGGCGCCCAACCCCTGGATGCCATGCATCCCCGGTCGGTTGCCACTCAACACTGCACTGGCGGCCGGCTCTACAGCGACGACCTTCACCGCTTTGCCGACCTTTTGCTTCAGCACGGCACCAACGCCCGTGACGGTGCCTCCAGTACCCACGCCTGCAACGAAAGCCGCGACGTCACCATCCAGCTGTTCGAGAATTTCGAGCGCGGTTCCCCGCGCGTGCGCCATGGGGTTCGCCGTATTGGAGAACTGACTGGGCATGAACGCACCCGGGGTCGACTTCATCAGCTCCTGAGAGCGCTTCACCGCCCCCGCCATGCCGTCTTGCGCTGCCGTGAGCACGATTTCTGCCCCGTACGCGCGCAGGATGTAGCGACGCTCGAGACTCATGTCTTCGGGCATCACGAGCACGCAACGATAACCACGCACTGCCGAGATCATCGCGAGGCTGATGCCGGTGTTGCCACTCGTCGCCTCGATGATGCTCGACCCAGCCTTCAGCTTTCCTTCACGCTCTGCCGCGAGGATCATCGAGAGCGCCGGTCGATCCTTGACGCTGCCGCCCGCGTTGACGAACTCAGCCTTGGCCCACACCTGCGCAGCCCCGTCGTGGATCCGACCAAGCCGCACCAGCGGAGTTCCAGCGACCAAGCCTAGAGCCCCGTCAGCTACGAGTAGGCCGCTCGCGGTGCGTCTGGAAGCCTCGGGGACGTGAATCGGAAAAGCCTTGCGATCGCTCATGGAGTCCTTGGGGAGCGACGCTAGCACCGCCACGCTGGCGCCGCGACCTGGGGAGTCAAGCGCTGGCAAGCAGCTTGGTCGGATTGCCGGCGACGTTGAGCTCGGCCTCGAGCGCCGTCGTCTTGAGGAGCGCAAAGCCGAGCAAGCCACGCTGATCGGGAGCCACCACGCGCGAGCGCAGTTGACCCACCGCCTGCCCCGCAGCATCGGTCACCTCAGCATCGCTGGGCGGCATCGCGCCGCCCTCGATCCACACTGGAAAGAGGCTCCGCCGCACCTTGCCGCGCATGTCCTGCATGCACACTACCTCTTGTCCGAGGTAGCAACCCTTGTCCCAGTCCACCGGCCCGTCTCCCAGGGCGCGATGGGCGATACCGGCTTCGTGGGGATTGCTCTCCACCGCGTAGTCCACGCCCCATTCTGGCAAGTAGCGTTCGGCACGCAGCGCGCTCCACGCGGCACCCTCGAGCTCCACGGCGCCTGCGTCGCGGAAACGAGCTTCGGTGGCAGCAAGGTCGCCTTCTCGCACCGCAACCAGTGCACCTCCCATCCCAGTAGCGTCGAGCAGCCCCCACGCTCCAGCAGCCAGCTCAGCGCAACGCTGAGCATCAGGGCCAACCAGCACCATGAGCCGCTGATCGCGCGCCAGCTCGAGCTCAGCGTCTTCCATGATCAAGAAGCGATCGAGCAACTCCACCAGGGAGGCAGCTTGCCCAGGCGGAGTGAACACCAGCAGCTCGTCGTCGCTTTCGACCAACCACAGCTCGCTCTGGATCTTGCCTTGCTTCGTGAGCGCAAGCCCCCACCCCGCCTGCCCCGGTCGGACCTTCGTCACGTTGTTCGTGAGCAGACCATTCAGCCAAGACTTGCGATCCGGCCCACGCACGCTGAACGCTTCGTGGGTCGGACGGGTCAAGAACACGCAGCGCGCCTCAATCGGAAGGTGCTGGGGAGGCCAGGTGGTCATGACTACCTCCTAGTGCGCGAAACCCAGCGAGGCAACGCTCGCTCGCCGCTCAAGTCCCCAGTCAGCGCTCAGCGGCTTGCGCGTCGGTCGCAGGACGCGCCCGATGGTCCGTCGGCCGCGTCAGTCGATTGCAACGCCGTCGCTATTGACTGGATAGATGGGGCCGTTCTTCAGCGTGACGGTCTTGAGATCACCAGTCGGCTTGCGCAGCTTGAGCTTGACGCCTGTCGAAGCGTTCGCGTTCACCAAGCTTTGAGCGTCACCGTCATCGAAGCTCGTCACGGGTTTGTCCTGGATTTCCAGCACCTGATCGCCTTTGGCGATGCCCGCTCGCCCCGCCGGCGATTCCGGAATCACACGACTGATGAAGATGTCCTCGGTGCGCAGCTCGTAATAGAAGCCAAGGCCGATCTTGGCGTGGGCCGGCTCGACGCGCAGGGTCACTTGAGCCCCGCTATCACAGTCGAACGAGACTTCCCCTTGATAGGCGTCCTCCTTGAGGCTCATCAGCTTCTTGACGCAAATCGGGTGATTGTTGACCGGGTTGGAGTCCCAAACCTCGACCCTCAGTCGCGCGCCGCTGGGAATGCGATAGTTCGCCTTCTTTTGATTCGGCCAGGTCGGGCTGACGGTGTTGCTCTGCACGGGCGTGCGGAACAGCTCCTTGTCGTTGAGGAACAGGATTGCGTAGGGATCCGGCGCCGAGCCGCCAAGCTTGTCCCACTTGCGACCATCGCGCGTAGTGGTGGGGATGCGCGCTTGTTTGAAGCCCACGAACAACAAATCGTCGGGTGGTGGCGGCGTCAGCTCGCGTCCTGCAGGAGGTGGCCGCAGCGGCGATGAAAGCTCGGGGTAGACTGCTCCGCAGCCTGCGACGCTCCACGCAATCACCAACAGGCCCGCTGTCCAACGGCCAGCACTTTTCGTTGCTCGCCAGCCAAACGCTGACCGGAACTTGGTTGCGTCTCCCATGCAACCCGCCAGGCTAGTGCCCTACTTGCTTGATTTCCAGTGTTTTGCCGCGCCGAGTCAGGGTGCCCGGGTTTTGGTCAGGTCTCCCCAGTTCCCAGCGGGCGAGGGGCCCTGCACGGGCGGCAGCAGCGGTCGCTCCGCCAGCAGTTGATTGAAGCGAGTTCAGGCGGGCTGGGCCGAGCGACTCGCCACACCGACGGTCGACCCGCTGGAGCCGCCGGCAGGGTATTGCTCGAACCTCGCAGACCAGTCGCCACCTGCCTCCGATTGGGCTATGCGCGGTCAACATGAGCGACGCCACGACGCATGAAGCGGTGAGTGTAAGTGACCTGGGTCAGCACGTCGGCAAGACAGTTCATCTGCGAGGCTGGCTGAAGAACATGCGCAGCTCGAAGAAGCTGCACTTCCTCGAGCTGCGAGACGGCAGCGGAACCGTCCAATGCGTGGTCTTTCAAGGCGACGTGAGCCCTGAGGTGTTCACGATGGCCGGCGGCCTGACCCAGGAGTCGTCGCTACAGATCCTCGGGGAGGTGCGCGAGCATCCGAAGCAAAAGGGTGTGTACGAAATCGGTGTGAAGGACGTGACGCAACTCGGCGGCGCAGTCGACTTCCCCATCAGCCCGAAGGCCCACGGCACCGACTTCCTCATGGATCATCGGCACCTGTGGCTGCGTTCGACACGCCAGCACGCGATCCTGCGCGTCCGGCACGCAATCATCCAAGCCGTGCGAGACTTCTTCGATTCACGGGACTTCACCCTGGTCGACGCGCCGATCTTCACGCCCAACGCGTGCGAGGGCACGAGCACGTTGTTCGAAACCGATTACCACGGTCAGCCGGCATATTTGACTCAGAGTGGGCAGCTCTACATGGAAGCCGCGGCCGCAGCCGTTGGCAAAGCCTACTGCTTCGGCCCTACTTTCCGCGCAGAAAAAAGCAAGACACGCCGACACCTCGCTGAGTTCTGGATGGTGGAGCCTGAGGTCGCGTTCATGGACCTCGACGGCGACATGCAGTTGGCAGAAGACTTCCTGTGCTACATCGCCAAGCACGTACTCGAGACTCGGCGCCCTGAGCTCGAGACGCTCGAGAGAGACATCAGCAAGCTGGAGTCGATTCAGGCGCCGTTCCCTCGCATCACCTACGCCGAGGGCATCGAGATCTTGCGCGCAGAGGGCCATGACGCGAAGTTCGGCGATGACTTCGGAGCCGAT
This sequence comes from Polyangiaceae bacterium, assembly GCA_041389805.1. Lineage (GTDB taxonomy): Bacteria > Myxococcota_A > Polyangia > Polyangiales > Polyangiaceae > JAHBVY01. Next base: position 33,353 of record JAWKRD010000011.1, read on the forward strand.
GAGGAGACGGTGATTTCCTCCAAGTTCGACCGCCCCGTCATCGTCCACCGCTACCCCGCGGCGATGAAGGCGTTCTACATGAAGCAGGACCCGACCAACCCAGAACTATCGCTCTGCATGGACGTGCTCGCGCCGGAGGGATACGGCGAGATCATCGGCGGCGGGCAACGCGAGGACGATCTGGCGCGCCTGGAGCACATGATCGACCACCACCAACTCCCCAAGGAGGCGTTCGAGTGGTACCTCGACCTGCGCCGCTACGGCAGCTTCCCTCACGCCGGTTTTGGCCTGGGAATCGAACGCACCGTGGCCTGGCTGTGCGGCTTGCCTCACGTGCGGGAAACGATTCCCTTCCCCCGCATGCTGCACCGCCTCGCGCCCTAGTCCTCACGGAAACAGCTGCAAGGTGTTCGGCACCGCTGCGCCCGCGGAGCGCCTACGCTTCCGCGAGGTAAGGAGCGCCGTCGGCACCGCGACGCAGACCACACTCGTGAGCGACCTCGTCGCGATAGGCAAGCCACGCCTCGAGGGTGGCCCGCATGTGTTTGACCACGGAGGGAAACGTCTCGGGCGCAGCGTAGTCCAGCAGGCTCCGCCAGGCAGCGGCTCGATGACTGCCTTCTACCTGACGATGTGCGCGCGTGAGCGCCAGGCGCTCGAGGGGGAGGCCGTAGTGCTTGACCAGCGGGTGCTCTTCAAGGGCCGCCTGGGGCCGCTTGGGCGCGCTGGGGTCCAACTCTCCACGCTCGTAGCGTGTGCCCTCGAGGAACAGCGTGGTCACGGCTGCCGCGACCTCCCAAGCCTGCCCCAGCGTCGCTTCGTCTATTACCGCGCGAAAACGTCGGGCCGCAGGCAGCAACTCGACGGCCGCGAAGCGCTCGAGGTCCATGCCCAGTCCGCGCGGGTACTCCAGAAAGAGCTCGGGATGCGGTCGCCCCGCCGAGAGCCCGCCGGTCTCTTCCTCGAATACATTCTCGATCAGCTCTCGGCGCACTTCTGGCACCGGACACACCACATACGCGCGCGCGACCAGCACCGGAAAGTCGCGCACGTAGGTCGCGAACTCTTGCTCGAGGTGCACGTGTAGTCGCGACCTCGGGACCAAGCCTTGATTGAATCCAGGCCAGGCCCAGTGGTGCTTCTGCTCCATCACACCAAGGAGCGCTTCTCTCAGCTCTTCGGTCCTCATCCGTTGCACACCATAGCTGACCAAGCTGGCGTCGGGAGCGCGCGTTCGGGGGACACTTGCGAGCGCGAACCGCTGAAGAAACGACGGCACCCGAACTACGTAGCGGCACTTCACAGTGGGTCGCCAGAGACTCACACGCCGCACATCTTTAAAGTATCGCTTGAGCTGTATGGCTCCGATGGCGCGATCCGTCTCACTCACGGGCACAACGGAACGCTCGCCCGAACGTCTAACGAAAGCGGCCCTTGGCGGCATCCCGTGCACGCAGAACAAACGTTGGCAACCGCGCCCAACGCAAGCGCCACGAAGCACGGCATGACTCTCAGATCACGGTTGCGGCGCCCAGGTACTCAAGGCTCGAAGCTCAGTAGACAACGCAGCTGAAGGTGCGCGACGCCGACTCTTCGCGTAGGCTTATACATGTCACGACCCATGCACCAGCCCAACACTCTCGCGCAGTGCAACCCCTCAAGGGATGCTCGCGTGTCGTGCGTCATGCGGTCGAGTGCAGACTCAGCTAGGTCAACGCAACTCGCGCCCACGAGGCGTGAACAACAATCATTCTCCCGCGGAGCTGCAGCGCCTTTGCCTCGCAGCGCGGTACGCGGAGGGGCGGCGTCATCAGACGCTCGCCAGCCAAGGAGGTCACGATGAGGATGTTCGGCTTCATCGGCAATCGCCAGGATCTGGGTGCTCGAATCCTCGAGCTCACGCCGGCCGTACTGCGCGTCGAAGCTCCAAAAGGGCAACCGCTCGGCTGGGGTATCGGCTTCTATCAGTCGGGCGAGGTGCTGCTCCGCAGGCGGCCCCTCGACGAGCGCGCGGTCATCGACCTGATGGAGGTCACGCACGGAGTCAAGAGCGACGTGCTGATCGGGCATGTGCGCATGCCGACCATTGGGAATCTCCGCACGGAAAATACACACCCGTTCCGCTATCGCCAGTGGTTGATGGCGCAGACCGGAACCATCACCGGCTTCGACCGCGTGCGTGAGCGCATGCTCGAGTCACAGCCCGAGTTCCTACGCAGGAATGTGCGGGGCGACACCGACAGCGAGTGCTTCTTCTATCTATTCCTGTCGTTCCTCCACGACGCCGGCCACCTGGACGACGAGTGGGTGAACCCAGAGCACGTTCGCGCCGCCCTGCGCTCAGCGATCGCGTTGGTCGATCGACTCACGGCGGAGGTCGGTGAGCCAGAAAAGCGCGGCGACCTGCTGCTGACCAATGGAGAACAGCTCACCGCACGGCGACGGGATGGGCTGCGACGTATCGAAGGCAAGGCCGAGGTCGTGAAGTGAGCCGTTTGGCGAAGACTGCCGACTCGGGCGGCATCCCAGCGATCGAGTCCACCCGGTCTTCTACGTGGTCAGCTCCGGGCCCCTGACCTACCAGATGGGAAGTCGCAGAAGACACCATCGTCACGTTGTCGCGCACAGAAGATCCCGAGCAAGAACTGCTGGTAGTATCACCGGCGTGATCCGCTGGCACGGAACCCGGCTTTCAAGAGCGCGTAGCAGCTCCATGCGCAGTCGTCGTGGTTTGTCCAGCCGTGCGTTTCAGCCGAGGCGACCGCGGGTCCGCCGTGGTTCGAGAGCGTGGCGAGCTTCGACGATGACGCCGAGCGAGGCCCGGCGGTGTCTCTGTGGACCGCCGCGAGCTGCCACCACGCCAAGACAAGGCGGACAGCTCTGGAGTCATCGTGCCGACCACTCCAGCAGATCCCGCCCAGGGTCGAGGTTGTACGGAGATCTTCCGCGCGGTCTGCGGAGTCGATGATGATCTCGAGGCGGAGCTTGGGACAGCGCACCGATCCAGCTCAGCTCTGGGGCGCGGCTTCCCGTCGCCGCGTTCTGGCGCCAGCGCTTCGGCTACCCTGACTACGCCGCCCTAGCGGGCCTGCACCGCTATTCAGAGAGCGAGACATCGAGACCTATCGTCAGGGCTCCGATTCGCGACAGCTCGGCGGGCGACGCCGTTTCCATTGCGGTTCCGGAGGACCTGTCTTGGTCAAGGTGAAGCTCGCGATCACTCGAAGCGGCAGGACACGCATCTTCGCCGACGAGATCCACTTTTTGCTCCGCCCGAGCAGTGACGGCTACAAGATCAGCGAAGTCGTCGAGGACTTTCAGCTGCCATGACGCTCCCCGCCCCGTTCCACCGCAACAGCTGCGGCACCCCTGTCGGCAGCAACGTCGGTCGCCGTCGCGCTGCGGAGCGGTCTTGGGACCCGCCCGACGCGCAGCAAGTATCGCAGTTCGCGCCATGCTGCGCGTGCGACGCGAGGCAAGTCGTGGACAGGCGAAGAAGCGGATGGTCGCCATTGCCATCATGGTGGTAAAGCCGCCGCGACCGTTGTCACCCTGCTGCTCGTCGTGCGCCCGGACAGCCCTACATCGCAAGCGAGCGCGAGCGTCGCGCCCCCTCCCCCGCCGCCAGCCCCGGCCAAAGATGTCGAGGTAAAGCATCAAGCGTCTCCAAGCGAGTCGTTTCCAAGTGCAAAAAAACGCGCGCTCGCGTGGCATAAGGACGCCGCATTGCTCGAGATGCACGCGCAGCCAGTGAAAGCTGGCTTCGTCGATCTAACGGGCGATGGCTTCATGGAGTTCGTATTTGGCCAGCCGCGAGGTGGCCAGCTGCCCGGCGAGCCCACGGAAGCCAAGCAATACGTGGTGCGCATGGACGCCAGCGGAACCCACGCCAGCGAGAAGAGCGGCGCTGGCGCGCGCGTCGCGGGTGAACCGGGATGCACCTTCTTCGACGCCTGGACCAAGGCGGTAGCGTCGGGCGTCAGCAAGACGCAGCTCTTGCAGGTGGACTACGGTTACTCGGCACCACTCAAGCGATCGGTATGGACACTCAGCACGCTGGACACCGACGACGCCAGCCAACCCGTCAGGACACGCCTCGACGGCTTCGACTGCGCGATCATCGTGCGTTAGCCGACGGGGAGGCAGCAGAGCTCGGGAACCGACTCTGTTCACCGCGCCTAGCTGAAGCGGCTTCGGCGCACGTCGCGCGGGAGTTCGTGGGGTGGCGCGCCGACTCGATACTTCGAAAGCACGCTCGCCGGGTCATCGACGATGCTGATGTCGCTCTGGGTGGACAGCTGAAGCGCCAACGCAACGGTGTTCGCCATCATGCGACCCACCAGGCCAAGGTTGAGTGCGCAGTATGCGGTCGACCCTTGAAATGGGTTGCCAGGACGCTTCGCCCGCTCGAGCCACGCTTCACGTACGCCACCCGCCGCGCGTGCCACTGAGCGAAAGTCGTGCAGGATCAGCGGGCGCCGGCCCTGAAGCACGAATGGCGTTTCCGCGAGGTCATCCAGCCAGTCCTGAATACGATGGACGCCAGCAGGGTCCGCCAGTTCGACGAAGGTCTGCGTTGCGATCAGCTTCGGTTCGAGGCAGACCCAGCCAAGGGCGATCCCCCGTAGCTCGAAATGATGCGGCCAGTCGGAGAATGGCGCGCGCGGAGAACGCGCCATACCGCGTTCCAAGCTTCTCGCGCTTCTACTCACTCTCCCCCTCATGAGCGAGAAGGAGCCTAGTTCAGCCGAGACGCTGACGCCATGCGGTCCACACTGAACACGCCCTGCGCCTTCGCTTGCGCCAGCGCCCTGAGCGCGCTGCGGTACCCACGCATGACGAGCGAGCGCGCCGCAAACCGGTTCAGGTAGCCGAACATCCCGATATCTGGGGCGATGTCGATGAAGCGAACGCTGGGATTCGACATCGAATACCAGTCGACCCCGCGGCGCTCTTTTTCCGTAAGGACAATGTTCAGCGTCTGATTCATCACCTTCAACGGACCGCGACGCGCAACGCTTCGCGCGTCACCCGATGCATCCGCGGGGCGATAGATGTTTGAGATGATGACCACATCCGCGCCCGCAGCTACGGCAACGTCTGCGCTCAGCGTCCTCACGACTTCACCGTCGAGGTGATACGTGCCGCGGATCGGGTAAGGCCGGAACAACCCCGGCACGCAACAGGATGCCGCCACGGCCTGACTCATTGGCGTCTCGGCGTCGTACCCCTGGCCAAACAGCACGCGCTGCCCGCGGTCGATGTCCACCGCGGTGACGTAGATCTGATTTTTTACCTTACGGAAATCATTCTCCGGCAGGTGCCTACGCAGATACCGCTCGAGCTTCTCGAGGCTGAAGACACCACTGGTCAGGTAGCCTGGCGAGAGCAGCTCACGCAGCCCGGGCGCTCCCATGAAGGTGCTTAGGTGGAAGCGAGGCCCTTTGTGACGACGCTTCCACGGCAAGCGGTAGCCATCGAGCAACACGTCCAGGGGAATGCCCTGACCATAGGTCGCAGCGACAACCGCACCCGCGCTCGCACCGACGAAAATCTCGGGGACGATGCCGAGCTCCTCGCACGCGCGCAGCACGCCCAGATGGGCGATCCCTCGCGCGGCACCACCGGTGCCTACGAATGCGACCTTTGGACGACGGGAAAACGCGGGACCACTCTCGGGCTTCGACATCGAACTCCTGACTCTCGAGCGCCCCCCACTCTCGAGCCGAAACCGCTAGGCGGCCGGAACTGCCCGTTCAGGGCACCGAAACACTAATGCAACCATCCTGTAACCTGTAGGACGACCGACCGCGCGGGCAACTTCACGACGAAAATTCAGTCCGCTCCGACCAGCACCCACGCCTACCTACCTGCCCTGCGCTGCTCAGATGGAACGTAGCGGAGAACGCTCGCATGAGATCCCCGCTCACCGAACGCACGGCGCCCGCACACAGCCGGCCGCGCCTCGACACTGGTCGGAAGTGAGAAGGTCCTACCCCAGACCCGCCGGCGATTTTCTTGGGGGGGGGAGAGCGCGACGCACGGGCAATCGGGTTCAGCTGCAACGCGCCGCAAGCCCCGACCCGCCCCTGGCTACATCCCGCTGATGATCCGAAACGACTCTCCGTGCGGAACCAGCTCGAGGCGATTGTCTGCCACCTTGCGTCGCCACACCTCGCCCTGATGAGTGGGGATGCGGTAGCTCGCGCTATACGTGAAGTCGACGTAGATCACATTCTTGCGACCCCTACCGATCTGGCGGTAGCGGATCTCGTAGCGGATGCTGCGAGTCTCGCGGAATTTCGACTTCAGGTACTCCTCGAGCCCTGCATAGTCGATGTCATCCATCGAGTCGGTGTTGCCGCCGTCTTCGTAGTAGCGCTTGTCGGCGAGCTTCAACAGCAGCGCGATGTTCTGCCGCTCCACCGCCTTGCGGTAGTCCTCGCAGAAGTCGATGACGCGCTGGTTGTACTCGGTGTCCTCAACGTCGGTATTGGGGATGTACTGGGTTTTGCAACCCACGAGGAGCAGCGCGAAGCAAACGCCGAGCAGCGTCTTCATGATCCGGTTCATGATCCTGGCCCTCTGGGCACGGGGCTTCGTGTTGGCAGCATCAGACAAGAGCGGCGGCATTCGCGAGCCCAACGTGAGCAAGGGGCGTTCCATTCCGCGCGAGCCTACTTGTCTTCCCGCATCGCGCAACCATCAAGGACCGTGCAATCCCTGCTCTTTTAGCCAGGCGGACAACGTTGGCCAGCCGGGCTGCGGGCTCGAGAGCGAGGGAACGAACGCCTTGTTCAACTCTGGCCATCCGGAGCCCGATTCCGTACCCAATCGCGCCAAAATGTCAGCCGATCGGCCCCCAACGCTAGCTAGCGTGCCTTCTTGGCGCTGAGTGCTCAGGCGAATTGCCAGCGCACCGATCGCGGGCGCTGGGGCGGAGGCACACTGCAGCAGCGCGTCCACTGCGGGCCCGCGATCGTCACCCACAACGACCAACATCTGCTCCGCGTGACCTCCACGGAGCAACTCGATCGCAAGCAGCAAGGCCTCGAACGGTGCGCCGTAGCCCGCGCCCACGCTGGCGCAGGGACCACCTAGCCCAAACAGGATCGACGCCATACCGGGGGCGAGATTGGGACTCGTCGCGGGGAACTTTCGCGGGTCGGCGCGGCCGTGGCCACGCTCCCTGAGCCGCGCTTGGTAGGCGGCGTTGTGTTCCATGCTCCCGAGCACGCTACCCATCACGACCCCGATCTGCTGACGCGAGACCTCCGCCGTTCGCGCGTCGCCGCGCGACCCCACTTCCGTGGGGAGAACGTCAAGCAGCGCGCTGCAACACAGCGCACTCAACGCATCCAGTCTGCGCACGTGGATCGGGTCCAAGGCGGACGCCTGCATGAGCTCTTCGATGCGGGGGGTCGCGCACGGACGCCCGCACTCTTCGAGCCATACCTCGCGCGGTTCCATAGTCTCAGGGTTCGGAGGCCGGTCGAGCTCCGCCACCAGAACCGCATTCGCACCACCGAAAGCGGAGGCGAGCTTGAGCACGCTTCTACTCTCGAGCTCTAGCGCCTGCCCGACGTCTCGAAGTGCGGGCTCGTGGGGCGCCCCTTCCAGAGCAGGACAGCTTCCCTGCTCAAGACATCGCAGCGCAGACATCAACTCGAGCACCGAGCCCGCCCCCAACGTATGCCCGATCAACGTCTTGAACGCGTGCACGGCCTCGACTTGGTCTCCAATCCCAGCAATGACCTTGGCTTCCGCACGGTCATTTGCCGAAGTAGCCGTGGCGTGGGCGCTCAACAACACCGAGTGGGAAGCCGTCTGGGCTTGCTTCAGCGCATTGGAGATCGCTCTACTCAGCGCGTCCCCGCTCTCTGACGGAGAGGTTGGATGGCTTGCGTCTGCGGATGCGGCAAAGCCGGTCAGCCAAGGACCGGGCCCGGGGTCACGCGCCAACGCTAGCAAGCCCGCGCCTTCCCCAAGAGCCAGCCCATCCCGCTGCAAGGAGAACGGCAGCGGTCTGTCCGCTGTAGTTACCCCCAAGGCTTCGAACCCCGCGGCGACGAACGGAGTGACCGCGTCGTAACCGCCCGCAATGACCAGATCAGCGAGGCCATCGGTGAGGAGCTCCCGCGCAAGACCCAACGCCACGGCGCTGCTCGCGCAGGCGGCCAGCACTTGAATCACCGGGGCAGCCGGGAACCCTCGGCGCAATACATTCAGCGGCCCCCAGTACGGTGCGGCGCGACACAGCTCAGCACACGCCTGGTTCTGAGCGAGTGCGTCAAAGGCCCGAGTCTGGCTCCACATGCCTCCCGAGGAAGTGCCAACAACCAGAACTAGGCGCTCAGTTCGCCACGCCGGCCTGATCTCATCCAGGTTCGTGCACACTTGGCGCAGGGCAGTCTCGAGCAACCACTCAGCAGGATCCCCAGCAAGTCCGCCTGGCGTGGCGCGCGCGATCCGTGGCTTGCGCAGACCTTGGCGGGCGAGCTCCTCATCTGTACGGATGGCAGCAGGTGCGAATGGGTCCAGCGCCGCTGCTCCCTGACCCAGGGCTGAGACGGCGCCAGTCGCCACAATCCGCACAGCTTTCAACTTGGCGGCACCTTCGCAAACAACGTGAAGAGGCAGCGACCCTCGACGACGTCGACGACCAGACCGCTATCGATATTCTCCAAGCGCAACTCCTCGAGGCAACGTTCGATCGCCATTCCGCCGGACCCTTCGACGCTCTCCCCGAAAGTCGCTCGCTTCGCAACGCCCCAGCGGCTCCAGTCGGGTTCCACACTGTGGTCGGTTCCGCCGAGAAACGCGCGTGTGATCCCGCTGGGAGTAACCGGCAGCTGTCCCGCACTCTCCCCCCAATCCAACACCGCAACGCTGGATGAGTCGAGCGGTCGCGCTTGAATCAGCTGAGCCCCCGCACTCCAAGCAACAGCTGGTGCGATCCCGAACAGCAACTCTCCGGCACGCTGGGAGATTTCGTCGAGGGGCTCCGTCGCTACGCTGACCGCGTGGGGCGCTTCCCCGAGGCTCACGCAGTCCAGCGCGGCGTGGAGCGCGGCATGCCCCGACGCCACCAACCTGGAGACCGCAGCAGCGGGGCCGTGAAGTCCGGCATAGATCGATGCGTTGCCGGATGCGGCGCTCGGCAGCAACACCGGAAACTCGAGGGGTGGCACCCGCGAGGCACCCGATTTGCGCGCCCGCTCTAGGAAGCGCTGAGCTCGTGAAACCAGCCCAAAGGCGGTCCCGTGAAACAGACCGACCCGACGCTCCGCATCGAGCTCCACGCCCGCGAGGCAGCGTTCGACGCACGCGCTGACCAACACGGATAGCGGATCGAAGCGCCGCGAGCGTTCGCTATCCAGCACCTGCGTGCGCTCTGGCAAGCGACGGGGTTCATCCTCCGAGGCCGGCGCCAGCACGTGACTCCGAGTCACGAAGACGGGCCGCGGCCCTGGACCTCTTGCTGGCGCCACGCTGTCCCGCCCGACCAGGCAGAGCGTCGCGTCCATGCCCCCGAAGCCGAACGAGTTGCTGAGCGCGGCACGCACCTGAAGCGTTTCCCCACGAACACCGAGCAAGCCGCGATGAGGCGGAGCCTCGAGCCTGGGGTTGGGCGGCAACAAGCCAGTCTTCAACGCCAGCACGCTGAACACCGCTTCCAGCGCTCCTGCGGCACCCAGGGTATGTCCGACTTGAGCCTTGTTGGACGAAACTCTAGGTGACGCGAAGCCACCGCCGAACACCGCTTCCAATGCTTCGAGTTCCGCATCGTCGTTCCGCACGGTACCGGTACCGTGAGCGTTTACGTATCCGATGCGGTCCGGCGACTGCTGTGCCTGCTGAAGCGCCTCAAGAACCAGTCTGGTGGGGGTTCTACCTCCGGGCTCGGGCTGCGTGATGTGAAATGCCTCCGCCCCGCAGGCCCAGCCATCGAGCCACGCCAAGACCTCGGCGCCCCTTGCCTCTGCGACCTCGCCGCCCTCGAGCACCAAACAACCTGCCCCTTCCCCCAGAGAGAGTCCGGCGCGGGCGCCATCGAACGGCCTGCCTCCTTCTGGGTCCAGCAGCCCCAGCGCGCCGAACCCGAGCAGCGTGGTGGAACACAACGCATCGGCGCCTCCGCAATACACGCGGTCGCACAAGCCGCCTCGGATCCACGCCGCCCCCATCGCGATGGCGAGGGCCCCACTGGAGCATGCGGAGCAGACCGTGCGGCAGCGATCGATCGATCCGATGACACTGCCGGATCGGGATGTAAGTCCCGAGATCGGAAACGCGAACAACGGCGCAAGTTCTTCCCTGCTGGGGTCGTCACCCAGGTTCGCCAGGCACGCTTCGGTCTCTCTGAGCCCCCCAGTAGTGGTGCCCCAGATTAGCCCAACGCTGCCGCGCGCCTCGCCACTCTGAGCATGCGCCTCGCCGAGCGCCAGCAGGCCGAGGGCTTCCGTGCGACTGACCTGATCCTTCCAGTTTCCAACCACAGGGGCGACAGGCAGCTCTGGCAGGGCGCAGACTCCCACCCCGAGTTCGATCGCCCCCGGCAGGGTTCTCCGCACGGCAATGTCGCCGAGGCTCAGGCGGCGAAATGCGGTCTCGGCGCCGACGCCGAGGGCGCACACGGCGCCAACCCCTGTGACAGCGACCCGACGACTCATGAGCGCTGCTGCGTGATGTGCAGGGCGATCGCATCGACACTAGCAAAGATCGGCTTCGCCTCTTCGCCTTCGGGAATCGTGACGCCGAACTCCTCTTCGAGGGCGATCGCAAGCTGCAAGGCATCCAGCGAGTCGAGTCCCAAACCCTCGCCGAACAGCGCGCTGCCGTCGTCGATCTGAGCGGGGGTTAGATCACTCAGGTCGAGCTCACGAATCATGAGTTCCTTGATCTTCAAGCGCAGCTCAGCGTCATTCATGGGGCGACCTCAGCATAGCCTGTGGTGGCATAAAACGGCAGCGCAAGTGGCGCCAGACCTGCTCGCCTGAACCGGTCCACAGGCCCGTCGAGGTTCCAGCCGACACGGCCATTGGTCGCGAGGCCATCGGCAACCGGCGGCGTTTTCGCCTGGGAAGACTCCGCTCAAACTCCGAGCTTGCGCCGCACTGCTGAGACGACGTCACTGTCCTTTACGCCGTCCGCTTCCGCGCGGTAGCTCAAGACGACACGATGGCGCAGCGCCGGAAGGATCAGCGCCATGACGTCCTCGATGTCAGCAGCGGCCTCCCCCCGACTCGCGGCCCGCGCTTTGGCTGCCAACACGAGCGCCTGGCTACCGCGTGGTCCGGCTCCAAAGCGGACATACTGCTTCACCTCATTCGGGGCTTCATCCGAGCTGGGACGGGTGGCGCGCGCTGCGCGCACGGCGACGGACACCGCTTCATCGGTGATCGGGATGCGTGGGATCAAGCGCCCGATGTTGCGCACATCCTCGGTGGTGACCACGGGCCGCACGTCGGGCTCGACGCCGCTCGTCGTGCGGCGCGCGATGTCTTCTTCCTCAGTCGCCGAGGGGTAGCCGACGTGGATTTCCAGAAGGAAACGATCGAGCTGCGCTTCAGGGAGCGGATACGTCCCCTCCTGCTCGATTGGGTTCTGGGTGGCAAACACTTGGAACGGATCAGGCAAGCGATGGGTGCGCCCGCCAACAGTCACGCACCGCTCCTGCATGGCCTGCAGAAGGGCTGCCTGAGTCTTCGGGGGGGTACGATTGATTTCATCCGCGAGGACGAGGTTGTGGAAGATCGGGCCAGGCATGAACGAAAGTTCGCGGCGGATCACCGCCCCCGCCTCGACTTCGTTGAGGACATCCGTTCCCGTGATATCGGCGGGCAAGAGGTCAGGCGTGAACTGAACGCGGCCGAAGCTGAGGTCCAGCGCGCGCGCAACCGACGACACCAACAGCGTCTTCGCGAGTCCAGGTACGCCTACGAGCAAGGCATGACCACGGGCCAGCAGGGTGACGAGCAGCGCGTCTACCACGTCGCTCTGACCGACGACCGCGTGCGAGACCTGCTCACGCAGGGCTCCACAGGCAGAGGAACACCGGTCCAACAGGTCGATATCTTGGGTTTCTTCGATGGGTGCTACTGACACGTAAGCTCCAGAAAGGCCGCGCGAGCTTAGCCCGAATCCCCGGCTAGTGCAGGGGCAAGGCCGTCGAACCGGTAGCTCCGACCAAGGCCGGAGAGCCTCAGTAGTCCAAGGGTTCGGCCCTGTGAGTTGCCTTGTGGGACTTCGACGTGTAAGCGAAGCGCGGATGCGTTCCAACCCCATCCTCGCCACTACCCGCCTCGCGGACTGGCGCGCCTTGGCGCTGCAGCCTGACGCTGGCCACTCCGGGACCACCCGCAAGATCGTGGAGGTGCGCCCAAACGGCCTCGCGAACGGTAAATACGGCTGGCCGGCGTGGGGGATCGGCGTGGTTGGCGGGATTCTGCTAGTGGCGGGACTCCTCGTGTGGGGACTGCGCCTGTACCAATACAAGAAGCGCGGTTAACCGCCCCTCCCCCCTTCTCCCGAAATGAATCGCTTTCTCAGGCGCGTGCTATTCGCGCTGTTACTCGGTGTCCTGGTCTACGGGGCGTTCGTCGTCTACTCGGGGATCAGTGCGGTTCGCGCGAGCCTCGGTGGTTTTCACTGGTGGACCTTTGCGGCGGCGCTCGGCCTCGCGACCTTCAACTACGTGCTGCGTTTCGCGAAGTGGGAGTACTACCTCGCGCGGCTGGACGTGCGCGGCGTGCCGAAGTTCGAGAGCTTCCTGGTGTTCCTCTCGGGGTTCGTTCTGACCGTGACGCCAGGAAAGGTGGGGGAGGTTTTCAAGAGCGCCGTGCTCGCGGAGACGCACGACGTCCCGATGCCGCGCACCGCGCCTATCGTGATAGCCGAGCGGCTATCGGACGTGATCGCCGTGATTCTCCTGATCGCCCTTGGCTCGGTCGGCTTTCAAGGCGGGCTCAAGTGGGCAGTCGCAGGGACGGTGCTGGTCTCTGTGGGGTTGGTGTTGATCCTCTGGCCCGCGCCCATGAATTGGCTGCTGCGCCGCGCCGAGAACAGCAGCGGCCGCCTACATCGACTGGCACCCAAGCTTCGCGAGTCCGTGGAGTCACTGCGAATCGTGGCAAGTCCCGGAGCGCTGCTGATCCCGACGCTTCTGTCGATCGTTGGTTGGGGCTGTGAGGGGCTTGCGTTGTGGCTGCTCCTCACCGGCTTCGGTTTCCCGGTTCCCGTTTCGCTGGCAGTGTTCTTCTACGCCACCGCCACGCTCGCCGGCGCCGTGGTGCCCGTCCCGGGCGGACTCGGCGTGGCAGAGGCGCTGATTCGGGAACAGCTCGTTCAACTGGCACATGTACCTCACGGCATCGCGACCAGCGCGATGCTGCTCGTGCGTTTGGCGACTCTGTGGTGGGCGGTTCTGGTGGGATTTGGCGCGCTGGCGCTGTTGCGACGTCGCTTTCCCGATCTACTGCGCGAGCACGCCGAGCCCCTCGAGGTCGATCACGCGGCCTAGGGAACGCCCGTTCCGAACATCAGCCTCTGAATGCCCCAGCCATTCGCAGCACGCGCCTCAGCGATAGCTTTGATATAGATAAACGATGTCTGCCCTCCGCCGTCGCCGGACATCGACACGACGGCTTCTCTGCCTCCTCGCTGCGTGTCTGCTCTCGGCCTGTGGTGGCTCGAATGCAAAGCCCAGTGTTGCGCCAGGAGACGGCGAATCTGGGGACAACGGGTCCTTCACCGACGCGAACAGCGTTTCCGCGGTGCAAGAGACCCTGAAGGGGTTGAGGGACGTCGCGCACGTTAGCGTCGCCGGGAAGGGGCTAGGGCCCGAGCTTGGCAGCGCGCTCGCAGCCTTCGCGAAAGTCGGCAGCATCGTTAGCTTGGATCTGAGCGAAAACGAACTCGGTCCCGACGGCGTGGAGGCCCTGGTCGCAGCAGACTTCGCGGAGCTGAAAGAGCTCGACTTGGGTGGAAACGACATCGGAGACGACGGCGTCAGCGTGCTGAGTAAGCTGCGCGCCCCAAAGCTCGAGATACTCAACCTGAGCGGCAACGATGTCAGTGAGGCTGGAGCTCAGAGCCTGGCGCAGAGCCCGACCCTCGCGGGGCTAAGTGCGCTCGACCTGACGATGAATCCCATTGGAGCAGAGGGCGCGAGGGCACTCGCCACGTCGGGGGCCATGACGCAAATGAAGCAACTGTTCCTGCTGGGCTGCGACATCGGCGAGGAAGGCGCAGAAGCGCTGGCCTCGTCGGCGGGACTGCGCCAGCTTGAACAGCTGGCGCTCGCCGGAAACGCGATCGGAGATGTCGGAGCCAAAGCCATCGCAGGGGCAAAGCAGTTGCGCACGCTACGCCAGCTCGACTTGAGTGCGAACGATATCGGAGATGCAGGCGCGAACGCACTCGCGAGCTCCGCAAGCTTGAAGAGCCTCGAGAGCCTCGAAGTGCTGGTGAACCCCGAGATTGGCGATGCCGCGAGGAAGAAACTCCAGCAGCGATTCGGCGCGAAGCTGAGGCTCTAGATAGGCGTACGCTAGTGTGAGGAGAACACACGCAATGCGTCGACCGCCGTGATGAAGTCAGCGGGGGCTGGACGACGAAACAGCAAGCGCTGCCCAGTAGCCGGGTGGACGAACCCCAGTTCAGTCGCGTGTAGAGCCTGGCGACCCAGGGTCTCGATGATACTCACCAAGCGCGAATCCTGGCTTCGGCGACCATACAGCGGATCCCCAAGGATCGGCGTCTTACTCTGCTCGGACAAATGCACGCGGATCTGGTGGGTTCTTCCCGTTTCCAGGCGGCAACTCACGAGCGATGCGACACCAAGTCGTTCGAGCACGGTCACCGTGGTCACAGCGCGACGTCCCTTCGGGAGTAAAGACGTGAAGCGCTGACGATGAACGGGGTGGCGACCGTGAAAGGTCTCGATGCGGCCCTCCTTGGGTTCTCCAAGGGTGAGCGCTAGGTACTCTCGATCGATGCTGTGGTCTTCGAACTGAGCCTTGAGTGCTTCCCTGGTTGCGGCGTCCCTTGCCACCACCAAAAGGCCGCTGGTGTCCTTGTCTAGGCGGTGAACGATGCCCGGACGACGAAATCCCTCGGGGTCGCGAGGGTCGACGGGGAGCACCTCGAACCCGGGCCGCGCGAGCAATCCATTGACGAGAGTCCCCGTATGGTGACCAGCACCGGGGTGCACGACCAGCCCCGCTGGCTTGTCGACTACGAGGAGCTGCGCATCTTCGTAGACGACCTCAAACTCCACCGAAGCATCGGGAGTCGCGGCGCTCAACGGAGGGGGAGCTGGCTCTACCTCCACCAAGTCGCCAGGGCGGAGCACCGCGCTGGCGCTGGACGGAGCGCCGTTCAGCCAAACTCGTTCCTCGCGGATCCAGCGCTGGAGCTCCGCGCGGGACACCTCGGGCAGGAGCTTCGTGAGAACACGATCCAGGCGTTCGGCCTTTGCTTTGCCGTCTCTCGCGTATCCGCGAATCGCCTGTTCGTCACTGATTTCGAAACGCTGTCTCACGCGGACCGCCTGGCAACGCCGAACTACAACCCGAGCCCGCTCCCCGGGGGCAAGGACAGTCAGGCGGATCCTGAAGACCTACCAGAGCCGGCTCTTGATGTGGCCCTTTGACTTAACCAGGATGTCCACGAGAGCACGGTCGTAGAAGTTGCGCTGGTAGAGGTCGGGCGACACGCGACTCTTGTACAGGGCGCGGCCTTCCTCGATTTCCTCGCTCAGTTCATCGAACAGGTTGTCCTTCTCGATGCCTCGTACGATCTTCTCCTCGTTGTAGAGGGAGAGATCGCTTGCGATAGCGCGAGCCAAGCGACGAGCGGCTTCTTCAGTTTCGATGAGCGGCATCCAGGTTCTCCTCCCCCGCAGTATCCCCTTGCCGGAGGCGAACTGTCAAAACCCCGATCGCAGCAACGACCAGCGCTGGTGTCGCCACCAGCGCATAGCGGGTCGCCCCGAAGAACACGGCGTGAATCGCAAAAGTCGAGCCCAGCACCCAGAACCCCACCCGAACTGCAGGAATCCTCCGTGGCCAGAGGGCCATCAGCGCGAGACTGATCAACAGCGCCGGCCATAACCACTTCAGGAAGAGGAACGGGAGCGCGAGCAGTCCGAGGACCCGTCGCGCACGCGAGAACCGATCTCGCGGGGCGCGGACGACCAGGCCAACCAACAGGCCGGCGACCGTCAGGCGCAGCCACAAGAGCTCCCAGCCGAACAGGAGCTCCCGTGAGAGTTGGGGAAAGGCTTCGGCGTTTGACGTGTGCAGGTACCAGCCAGGAGCGTCCCCATAGTCGAAGGTGTGCGACAGCTTAGCGGGCACCAGCATCAACCAGGTGAGCGGGTCAGCCAGGATGCGACGCCTTGCAGCCGCGCCGAAGCACGCGTCCTTGTCCGCCTCACCCCACACCTCCTTGCATTCCACGGGGAAACCCACCTCCTCCACTGAGAGCCACGCGCCGGTCGCGTGCTCCCCCGCACCGATCAAGAGGTTCCACCCACCGTTCGCGCTCACCCACACGCAGCGATCCATCCGCTCGCAGTTCCGCGCGGTCCATGGGAGCGTGACACAGACCGCTCCGAGACCCACCAGCCCGCCGGCGATCAAGCGCCGCCAACCAGACGCCCGTGAAGCCAGCAAGCCATACAGAGGCGCCAGAACGATCACCTGTGGGCGCATCAAGGTGAGCATCCCGAGGCCAAATCCCAAGCTGAGCAGACCCCAGCCGCGGCGCCTCCCCCAGTCCGTCCGCGCGACGCCAGCCAGAATCAACAAGCCAGACGCGACGACGCCCTCAGTCATCAGCGCCGGGGTGTAGAAGAGCAAGCTCGGGTGGAGAGCCAAGGCAACACCACCCAGCCATGCTCCGCGTCTCCCGCTAGCTTCCTCGAGCAGCTTCGCGCCGGCCCAAGCCGCGCCTGCACCCAGGAGGGAGTTGAAGAGCATGGCTACCCACGGTCTCGGCCCAAACAACCAATAGAGACCTCCGAGCACCGCCGGATATCCTACCGGGTAGTGTGCCGCGTAGGTCACCGCCCCGTCGGGCCATGCCCATGTGTAACCCTGGCCGTGCGCGATTCTCTCGGCAACCACCTGGTAGTAAGTGCCATCGGCTGCCGGGGGGAAACGACCTGCGGCCCACGCGACCACGAGCAATCGGAGCATGAGCGCAAGACCAAGGCACCCCCACGCAGGGCTCTTGAATCGGCTCATGCGGGGAAATCTTCAAGTAGACCGAGCCGCTCCAGTTCCTCCACCAACGCACACGTCGGCAAGCCAACCACGTTGGCGTAGGAGCCGTTAATCGAAGCCACTAGGTAGGCACCGATGCCTTGAATCGCATACGCCCCGGCTTTGTCGAAACCCTCACCGGACTTCGCGTACCTCAGCAGGGATGCCGAGGAGCAATCTCGGAAGATCACTCGTGTCGTTTCCGTACGACAAGAGATGAGCTCGAGCTGCGACGCGTACCACCCCAGGCGATAGCAGGTCATCACGCGATGCTCGCGCCCCGCAAGCCGAAGCAGCATTTCGTGAGCTTCTGCCACGTCAGCGGGCTTACCTAGAATCGTATCGTCGCAGACCACGCTGGTATCAGCCACCAGAAGCAGACGGCGTTCACCGGGGGGGAGGCTCCGGGCCACCGCATTCAGTTTCAGGAGCGTGACCCGCGGCAGGTAAGTGTTGACCGTCTCCCCGTCTAGGACGCGCTCGTCCACATCGACAGGGGACACCTCAAACGGGATCCCCAGCCCACTGAGCAGCTCAGCTCTGCGGGGGGACGCGGAGCCCAGAATCAGGTTCAATGGACCGGCCATGGGGTGCTGCGCGTACGCCAGGTCGCGTTGCCTGACAACCCATCCGTCCGATCCGTCTCGCGCGCGCTCCGCAACTGCTTGCGAGTGGGCAGCTACGCGGGCACGGTGGTAGTGTCGAAACGTCTCGAACTCGATGCTTTGCCCCACTCAGCGCTCTCTGGACGTATTTCGCTGCCTGCGCGCGCGTCGATCCGTAGGTCAGCTCGCGGCCGGAGCCGTGCTCCTCGCTGGGTTGCTTTTTCCCACGCTGGCAGGTGCCGCAGACTGCGACGCGCCGCAATCGCCCTGTGTACCAGCTACGTCCCTGTGGATCCGCCCTGGTCAGTCGCGTTGGCAGTCGCTGCCGAGCCCGGAGGTCGGGGCGCCTGGCGACCTATCCGTCAGCTTCACGAGTGAATACATCTACAAGCCGCTGTTGCTGCGAGTGCCCTCCCCCGATCCCGAAGGTCGGGAGATCCGCTTGGTTCATCACCGCGTCGGCACCAACGTGGGCGCTCGCTACGTCCCAATCGAGAACGCCGAGCTTGGCCTGGCCGTGCCTCTGGTCCTGTACCAAACCGGTGCCGGCACCGCAGGGCTCACGGATTCGAGCGCTGATGCGATCGCAACGACGACGATCGGAGATCCACGGATCGAAGGTCGCTACCGCGTGCTTGAAGGCGCCCTGGGTGCGCTAGACGCCGGAGCCAGCATCCTATTTCCGCTCGGTAATAGGGATGCGCACGCTGGAGAGCCCAGCTTCGTGATCGCCCCTGAATTCATCTGGGGGCGGAGCTTCGGCTTCCTCAGCGCGAGCGGGGGGTTAGGGGTGCGCCTACGAAAAGCCGTAGAGCTGGGAAACGCTACTTATGGCAGCCAGCTCTCGATGCAACTCGCTGTCGATGCACGAGTGCTTGAGCGCTGGCTGAGTCTTACCGCCGAGGCGCAGCTCCTGAGCGGTTTTGCACCTCGAACGACGCAAGTCGACTCCAGCACTCGCACCAGCCACGTGGAGCGCCCGGCCGAGTGGCTCGCAGGGATCCGCAGCGAGCCTGTTCAACGCCTCCAGCTCAGCTTGCTGGCGGGTACGGCACTACCTACCGGCAGTGAGACGTCTGGCAACGCCAGTGAGACCTTCGCGAGCCTCGGAGCAGCACGTTTCCATGGGATATTCGACGCCAGGTACCGCTTCTGACTCGTAGTCGAAGGCTATCCCGGAGGAAACGCAGCCACAGCCTAGAAGACACGCTGCGGAACGTAGATACGGTCGCCAGCCTGTAGCGGAATGTCGGGAGCAGAACCTTGAGTGATTGCCTCCGCGGAGACCACCACCGTCACGTCCCCGCGCTTCTTCGACTGGCGCGTTAGGCGAAGCTGATCCAGGTTCGCGATCGAGTTGAAGCCGCCCGACTGGGAGACTGCCTGGAGCAGGGTCAGACCCGGCTGAAACGGGAAGCTCCCCGGCTTCTGCACCTCGCCGAGAACAGTGACCTTGCGGCTGTTGTAGGCCTCGACACGCACAATCACGACGGGCTTCTGGAGGATCTTGCGCTCCTTGAGCTCCTTCGTGACGAGCTTCGCGACCTCCTGCGGTTCTAGGCCACCGACCTTGAGCCGCTCTAGGTAAGGCAACGCAACCGTACCGTCGGAGGCGATCTGATACTCCTCAGGCAGATCCTTCTCGCCGACGATTTGCATCTTGAAGACGTCGCCAGCGCCTAGCTGGCTCGACTCTTCGACCGGCGGCAACGTGCCCCGCACGGCCGGACCTGAACGTCCACCCCCGTTTGTGAGGAAGAGAATCGTGAGAAACCAGGCGAGGCAACGAAGCATGTGGCTCGAGATGCTAGCCACGAAGGCCGCGTTCATGGATCACATCACATGAACCAGCGCGCGCCCAGCCAGGCTTCCCAACGGCTGAACTTGAGATTGTCGCCGCCGGGGAGGGTCGGAGACGTCGGAATGCGCGTTTCCGTGAGGTTGGCGTTGTATCTCAACGTGGCGTTGAGTCCGAACTCGTCGCTGGTCCGGTATTCCCCGAAGATCTGCGCGTCGACACGGTTCTCATCGAACGTCCCAAAACGAGCCGTTCCGTTGTCGAAGAAGCTTGGCGGATAGGTGATGTGGGTGAGCCCACCCTCCACTGCTATGACAACTTGCCCGCCGAGGAAGTAGTTGAACTTCAGGTACCCGCGATCGGTCTGGTAGTAGTCGCCCAGGTAGCTGTTGCGGAAGTCCCGCAGGTAGCCCAGCGCAACGGAGGACAGCCCGACGGACGCCGACGTAGACTCCATATCCGGTTGGGGGGAGACAAACCACTTGAGTTCGCCCTGACCGATCACGCTGTCGAAGTCCTGAACCGGCTTGCCATCCCGAGACTCGTAGAACGACGCGCCCCAGCCAATAAGGGCAAGCAACGCAAAGCGGTTCGTCACCAGACCATTCACGCCAACGCGGGAGCGCAATGGAGTTGAGTCTTGCTGGCCCGTGTCCCGGGAGTACCGCACAAAGCCTAGCGACGCGTCGTACATCAGTGCAGTACGGGGCAAAAACCGCCAGCGGCCGCGTGTCTTGATCGTGTGAACGGAGTTGTCCAGGTAGTTGAACGCCTCCCGTTCAAAGAACGTGTGCTGATACTCGTACCCCAACCGCCAGTCGAAGAGCCCTCCCCCCGGGCGCCAGACCACTCCAGCACCAGCCCTTACGGAGTCGCGATCGAACGCGAACAGCTCATTGGGAGAGTTTGACGGTTGAATCAGTCTCACATAGTCGGCGTAAACGTCACCGCCCCAAGGCTTGGTAGGAGCAATGTCGACCTTCACGCCCGCAAGCGCCGTGAGGTGACGTTGGCTCGAAACCTCGTCCGAGTTTTCGGACTTCGCGGCGATCAGCTCGTTGTACGACGCGGCGATGTTGGCGGACAGCACTAGAGCTGGGGGACTCCCTTGCGTTTCCCCCATCCGGTCCTGCCCTAGCGTGCGCAGAGTTAGGGCTGGAGTGATCCGCAACCTCCACGCCGGGATCTCCGGCTCATCCGCCTCCCCAGAATTCTGGAAATAGTTTGAATCGTAGCCCACTTCGCCTGCGACGCTGGGGTGCAGCTCTAGGTTACCCGTACGGATACCAGCACCCTCGCCAAGCCTCCGATCGGCCAACCAGGGCTGACTTTGGGCTTTCGCGATACGAGGCAGAAGGAGAGCGGCAGCGATCAGAGCCGCATTGAATGCGCGAGTCTTCATCAGTTCACGTCCGAATTCGGAGCAAGGTCAACAGTCGAGCGACGTGGCGTTGAAGCTACTCAGCAGGGCTGCTGACCTCTGGCGGTGGACTGATGATTGGATCGTCCGGGTACTCAGAAGGGTCCGTGTCCGCGATGTTTGGGTCGATGGTCAGCTTCACATCGGTTTCACCAACGAAGCCCGCCTCATCTCCTACACATTGGTTTGCTTCCGCAGCCAGGGTTCGGCCCCGATCACGCAGCACACCAATCACCGAGAAATGTAGCTTGGCGGTATCCACGTCCTTCCGCTCGGCGGCACCCTTCAAGCTGCCCTGCCGCTCCTTGAAGGAGCGAATCGCGACGTCCACCTGGTTCAGCTTGTCGTCCAAGCAGAGCACCTTGACCACGTCTCGCGCCTGACGAGCCGTCTCCAGCTGCTTACGAATGCTGCTCGCCGTACGCTCGAGCTCGCCAAGGTACTGCTCCGCACGCTTCACTTGCTCATCGGGTGAGAGGTTCTCGTCCTTCTGAGAAGCGACGTCGACAGGTGCCCCGCTGGAACTCCCGGTCTGCGCAACAGCGACGCCCCAACCGCCCACCATCAAGGCGGCGACAAGGAAACCAATCTTCCTTCTGTTACTTCTCATCAGCACCCCGCCTCCCTCCACAGCCCACCGGTCCAACTGGACAGGGGCAAAGCATCCACTTCGCGTGACACGCTATTGCCTAACAAATCAAGCGAGTGCGCGCGAGTATATGAGCCGCCTCGGGAGGTGTCAACGACACCCACATGGTCGATTTGACAGGATTTTCGCGGCCCTGGGCGGCGCGCAACCCTCCGCAGATTGGGCGGCGGTAAGCCAAGGCGTCCACTCTCAGGGCTTCGCGATCCCATACGACTCATCAACTCCAAGCGACGGACCGTCGCCCGTTTCCGATGTTCAGGTGCCTGAGAGTACGGGCGAATTCAGTCGGGCTTGATGGGGAACGCGGATTTGATCGGAGTCAGTTCTGCTTCACGAAGGTGACCGGGACGCTGATCACGGCGCTGCCACCTTCTGGGGGTGAGAACTGGGCCGCACTGGCGCGAGACTGGACACAGCTGACCACCGAGCCGGGCAAATTGCCGCTCGCCGAAGCCGACACGCCCTGAACCTCTCCGCCAGGGCCAACCCGGATGCTCAGTCGGATGCTGCCCTGGGCATCGGGGTTCTGTGCGAGGCCGCGCTGGTAACAGGCGCGGAAGCCGGCGCGCATACCGGCAACCACACGGCTCGCGTTGCTCACGTTGCCACCGGCGACAGCCGCACCACCAACAGCCGCGCTGCCGGTCGGGCCCTTGACCTTACCTCCGCTACCGGTGCCTTCACCACCAGCCTTGCCGGTCGCGCCGATGGATCCGAGTCCGCCGCCTGAGGCACCTGGTCGAAGCGGTCCGCCTCCACCAGGGATACTCAAACCTCCCGGACCGCTCGTCCCAACACCAGCGCCGCTCGCCGCGGCCCGGTCGAGAGCATCGGTGGTCACTTCACCGTCTTGAAGCACGCCAGCGGTGGCCGGGCCCTGGCCGGCGAGAGCGCCGAGGGTCTGCATCTCCAGTTGCTCGAGCTCGTTGGAAAGCGCTGCCGCCTCCTTCGCGCTCATGTTGCCGCCCCCCGCAGCCTTGCCCGGCGCCTTTTGCCCTGCGGAAGCAGTCTTCTTTTCAGGTTCCTTGGCGTCCTTGGTCTCGGTCGGCGTGTCGTCCTCGGGTGTGGGGTCGTCCAACGGCGGAGGCGGCGGGAGGTTCTTCACCGTGTCGATCAGTCCCTGGACGTTCACGTTCTCATCGATGATCGGATCGAGCCAGTCCGAATAGATCAGGCCGATGGCCATCAAATGCGCCAGGAAGGAAAACGCCGCGATCATCGTGGTCGGCCAGTCGATGCTGGTCGCCCCGCGAGTGACGGAAACCGGCAACTGCGGGCGTGGTTGAACCGGCGGGGGTGCGACGAACTGGAAGAGGAACGTCGTGTCCCCAATCACGACTTTGCCGCGCGAGTCCTCGGTCAGGGCGACCTGATAGGCGCCTTGTTGCGTTCGGCGGGCTTGGCCACGCAGCACGTTCAGATCACTGATACCCGTAGGTAGGGCGACACGCCCGGTCATCCCATCGAGGAAGTTGAGCGCGTACTGGTTCCCGACCAGCTCAAACAACCTGAAGTTCGCGGGAATGTTCCCCGCGGCAACGACGAACATGCTGCGCTCGGATGGCCCCACCGTCACGTGAGTGCGCTGTTTGATGATGCGCTCCTCGATGACGCGTCCGTTTTGGACCAGGCCGATTCGCAAGACCTTTGGGCCAGTCGCCATGACGGCCCGCATCACGGCGGTCATCTGGCCAGGGCGTTGTTGTCCAGGTCCTTGAGCTTGGGGCTGTTGCGTCATCGATTACCTCTCGGGACCCCGAATGGGTCTGCAGGAAAGCGCGCGTCCGACACAGGCACTTCCTGAAAGTTCCTAGACTGAGAAAAAAATCCTGAAGACCGTCCCTCGTCTCTTCGGCAAACTTTCCTTGCGTTGCGCGAGGTTACCCGGCTTGGGAGGGCGGGTCTAGATTCGTGGCGTAGCTTCAAAAGTACGGGCGAGGGGGCACGAAAGTTCAGTCCGCGTTCGCGGAAGCTTCGAATCGTTCGCGCGAAACTTCGGATAGGCGCCGTGTGACGTTCCCCCACGCCTCAAGCTGTGCGCGGGCTCGCGTCTGCGAGCTTTTCGCGAGCCCCGTGCAGATGAGGCCTGCCGCAACACCAGCGCACAGGCATACCAGCGCCGGGGTGGGTGTCCCTCCCCCCCTCAAGAAGTCGATCAGCTGGACCACGGCCAGCATTCCACCTCCCGCGAGTGCGATGCGACTCGCACTCTTCGCTACCTCATGGGCTCCTGCGAGCTGGAACTTGAGATCTCCGACCACCGCGTTCACTTCCACCACGGCTTGGCGCGACGTTTTGGAATCGAGCACCGCATCTAGTAGCTCCCTGCCCGGTCCGGATTCCAATTGTCCACGCAACTGCTCAAGGCGAGGCACGCTGGCGTGCCCCATGCGGTCGCGAAACTCCCGCCCGTCCGCCACCGCGTTCAGGCGTAGGGACTTCCAGACTGAGGCCCATATGCACGCAACCGCGAGCAGACAGGCCAGAGCCGCAGAGAACATCAAAATGGATCGCGGTAGAGCGCTTTCTCGATGCGGTCGAGAAACGGCTGCCGAAGCTCGGCGAGGGTGAGCTTCGGCTGAATTCGGCTGACATCAACCGCCGCGATGGGCTTCTGCACGCGGCCCACGATCGTCACTTCGCTGATCGTGACGACCCGGCTCTTTCCCTGCGCAAACGCGGCGCCAGGGACCAGGAGTGTGACTGCCACGAGGGTCGAGGTGATGATTCGTTTCATGGCTTACTCCTAGAAACTGGCAGAGCTGCCCTTCTTGGGCTCCTCTTTGGCGGGGGCCTTGGCACCAGCACCGGCCTTGGCATCAGTGCCTGCGGCGGGTGCGGCTGGTGCCGCGGGGGGCGGCGGGGGTGGAGCTTTTGCTTCAGCCTCCGCAATCGCTTTCTGGCTCTTGGCGCGAACGATCAGCTCATCGGTGTCGTCCGGATCGCCCGGCTGAGCACGCGGATGGAGTTCCTTGTATTTCTCAAACGCCGTGATGGCCTTTTCCGCAGCCGCCTTCTTGTCAACTCCGGACATCTGGCCGCCGAAGAGGTAGAGCAGACCGAGGTTGTAGTAGGTCTTCGCCAGCGTGGGCTCGCGGGACTTCACCAGCTCGAGCTCCTTGAGCGCGGCATCCGGGCGCCCGAGCAAGCGGTACGCGTCTCCCAGGTTCAGGTGAGCGAGGAGATTGCGCCGGTCGTATTTGAGAGCGCCCTCGAGTAGCCCTGCGGCCTCTACGGCGTTGCCGGACTCCAACATGAACGCCGCCAGACTGACGCGCGCCTCGACGAGATCGGGACGAGCAGCGACAGCCTCCTTGAACTCGTCAAGAGCCGCAGAGCGCTTGCCCATTTCCCGGAGGATCAAGGCACGCAGGAGGCGAGCTTCGGCGTTCGCCTTGTCGCGCGGCGGGTTCTCGTCGCCGAACCCATCCAGAATCGCCTTCAAGGTGTAGAGAGCGAGGTCGAGTCGGCGGTTGCGATAGTGATCACGTGCGAGCGTGACCATCGCGGGGCGGTAGTCCGGGTTTCGCTTCAAAGCCATCTGGGCGAGCTTCTGAGCACCAGCAGAGTCCTTCTGAATGCTCTTCAGCTCCGCTTGAGCGGCGGGAATCGCGGCGCTCTTGGGCATCGCGGCTGATTTGGACTGCAGGAAAGACTCCGCCTCGCCGAACCGCTTCTTGGATGCGAGCAACATCGCGTAGGCGACGATGGCCGGCTCGTAGTCCTTCACGACATCGATGGCCTTCTGGTAGCTGCGAAGTGCGCCGTCCTCGTCATCCAGGCGCTCCTTCACAGCGCCGAGCGAGAAGTAGGCGCGATAGGCTTTTGAGTCCGCAGAGATCGCTGCCTCGAACTGCGTCTTGGCGGTGTCGAGTTCCCCGTTCTTGAACGCCTCGAGGCCTGCGTTGTACGCAGACGCCGCCTGGGCGTTCATCTGTGGACGGTTGCTCTCTTCGCCACTCGAGAGGCCATCGGTCTGCGCGTACTGAGCACCCTCCGGCGTGGCGACCTGACCGCCGCCTACGGCGGCGCCCGGCGGGGGACCCACAGGATTCTGGGGCTCAGTGGTGCCCTTCTTGGAGCAGCCGATCTGGGCAGTGGCGAGCGCAAGCGCGAGTAGTACTCCGTATCGCATCACAATCCCCCGTCCTAGTTCGCCACCGGCAGCGGCTGAACCGAGCCATTTGCCTCGGGCTCTCCGACTACGCCGGGCCTGATTCTGACGAACATACCCTCGGTGTAGTTCAAGTCCTTCACTCGCGCCGTGTAAGCCTTCATCTTTGCTTCGCCGACGACGTCGGTGAAGAAGGCAAGTCGCCGAATCGCGCGGACAACCTCAGGTTTCGAAATGTTGTAGCGACGCGAAAGCACGACCGACTCCGAGTAACGAACCACCGCGATCTCGTCCGCGCTGTTTAGCTCCTTGTCGCGGGCGTCACGCCAGGCCTGCTGAATCTTGACCCGAATCGCGTCCGCCTTCTCTTGGAGATCTGGGTTGTCGCTCTCCTCCGCGGTCTTCAGCGCCTTCTCCTGTGCGGCGCTGAACATCTTCAGCTCCGGCGGGCGGGTGTTGTAGAGGCCGGTCCGCAGAGAGTCATACACCGAACCCTGACGGGCCTTGGCTACGATAGTCCAAGTCGGGCTAATGTAGGTGTCGATGACCTTCTGGAGCTTGTCGTGCCAGACCTTCGCTTCGGTCGCGTCCTTGCGGTAGGTGGCAATGACCTCCGTAACCGTGCCCTTGTAGCGATGGTGACCGGTGTCGTAGTCGAACTTCGACTTCAAATCGGCGTCGATTTGCACGTACTCAGCCTCGGCAGCCATGTCGGCCTCGCGGCTACCCAACGCGGACGACGCGCCTTCTTTCCGCGGGGCAAGACGATTCCAGGTCGCGAAGGCGGCGGTCGTGTTCTTCCACCACGCCGTCTGATCTCGCTGACCCGAAGCCCGCTTCATGCGCGCGACGTTGTAGGCGGCTTCGACGACGAACTGAGCTGCTGCGTCCTGCTTCTGGTAGCGCTTGTAGTACGTCTCCATCGCGGCCTGAGCCTTGCGACGAGCCGCGGCATTGCCGCCTTCGTCCGCGCTGAACTCGTCCCACTTCTTCACTTCGCTGTTGGCGATGATGAAGTCAGCTTCTGCGAGCTCCTTGGGCGACGCGCCAAGCTTGGCAAATCGGTCCTTCGACCGCGCCATTCCAGCTTCGTCACCCAGGCTCGAGTACAGGCCGAGCGCCTGTTGGGCAGCCTGACGCCGTTCCTCCGGCTTGAAGTGATCGATGGTGCTGATCTTGTCGAAGGTCTCAGCGGCCTTCGGGTAATCGAAGAACAAGACGTAGGAACCAGCGAGCGCATCGTAGGCTTGCTTCAGGTACTTGACGCGCTCTTCATACTTCGCGGGCTGGGGATCCTTTGGCGGCTTCGCTTTGGGATCGCCGTCACGTAGCTCCTTGAGCTTTGCGTCGCTGCCGTACTGCGAGATGAACAACTCGTACATCTCGATGGCCTTGTCGTACTCGCCGACCTGCTTGTACGCGTAGGCGCCGTTCATCGCGGCTTCTGGTGCTTCGTCACGAGCAGGCGCCGCGTCGAGGGCTGCCTTGTACGCCGCTGCTGCCGCGCGCCACTTCTTGTCGCGCTCCGGCCCCGGCGGCATCTTCTGGGCTTCTTCAAAGAGCTTGGCGGCGTCCTGATAGGCGAGACCCGACTTCACCGGCTGACGAATATTGTCTTCCGCTGCCTTCGTTTCGGGGTTGTACGCACAGCTCGGGCCTTCCACGAGGCGACGCGACTCCTTCGTGTCGCCCTCGAAGTTCGCCATGCTGATGAGCTTTTCCCAAGCCTTGTAGCCCCACTCGTTCTTGCCGCAGAACTGGTCGTAGAGGGGTGTGAACCGCTTTCGCGCCTCGGCAAACTGACCATAAACGAAGAAGTACTCGCCCGCCTGGAAGGCGTAGAGGGGGCCGTTCTTCTCGGGATCTCGGTCGATGGAAATCCGCGCGTTGTAGTCTTCCCTGGCTTTCACCGCCTCGAGGATGGGCTGTGGGACCGGCTCCTTCACGACCTTACGCGAACTCCCCTCGCCTTCGAACTTCACCTCTTCACGCTTCTCGAGACCGTCACTGCCGGAGGACGCCTCGTAACGACGGTAGAGGTCGTTCAAGACCTGCTGGGAAAGGTCAACCAGGTAGTAGGCGGACGGCTGCAGATACTTGTCGTCCTCGTTGGAGTCGCGCACCTCAATGAGCGCCTGACGCGCTGAGGTAATCTCGTCGGGCTTGGGAGTCCGCTGCATCACGACTTGGATGCGCACGACCTGGTAGCGAGCATCGGCGAGCCAGAAACGGCTCTCGTATGCATCGAGAGCGTTCGGGTCCTGTTCGAGATAGGCGCGCCAACCCGTTTCCGCGAGGCGATACTCCGACACCGACTTCTCGAGCAAGCGCACCTGCTCGCCAGCATCGCTCAGCTCACGGGCGCGCTCGAAGAGCGCCCGTCCGTTGTTGGTGTGGTCCGCAGCGGCGCGCTTGAGGCCGTTGCGCACCAGGAGTTCGGCCTGCTGGAGCGCCTCTGGGTCATCGCGGTTAGCGTCGGTCCACGGAGTGGTTCCGACGTACGCGGCGAGCTTCGTCCGTGCCTCGAGCGCCTTCGCAGCGTACTCATCGTGCGCGGCGGATCCCTCGGGAGCGAGCTTCGACAGCTGGTCGTAGAGCTCCGCAACCTTGTTCTGCATCACGGGCGCGTCGCGATCCATCGGGAACTTCTTGAGCGTCAGCTCGAGCGTCGCGATCGCGTTGCGGTTCTGAGTGATCTCGATGAACTCTTGCGCCAGGCTCTTGTAGATCTCAACGGTCCACTTCTTGTCCTGAGGGATGAGCTTGGGATCCTGAACACGCTCGATGGCCACAGCCATCTTCTGCTCCGCTACCAGCGGGTCTTGCTCGAGATCCAGCACGTCGTTGCGGGGAATCAGCGGATGCTCGGGCGGCGGCCCGTCCATGTCGACGTAGGTCAACGAGCCAGCGATGTACGTATACGCGTCCGAGCGGAAATCTGCGCCGGGGTCGCCGGTCTTCTCCTCTTGCTCGTCAGCGTAGTGGAGCAGCTTGACGAACTCTTCGACGGCGGTCTTGTAACGTTGCTGCTTGAAGTAGGTCCAAGCCAACTTGTAGAGCGCGACGCCGTAGAGCGGCGGCTTCTCGATCTTCATCGAGTGCTCGTAGGCACGCACGGCCCGGTTCAGGTTGTATGGCCCGCCGTGTGGGTCGATCTGATCGAAGTGGTAGTTGCCGAGCTGCCACCAAACCTCGGCTTCGTAGCGGGGCTCCTGACCCGGCTCCAGCTGCTGAGGTAGGCCAGTGCACGAGTCCGGATAGGGATCCCGGAACAGCAGCTCCTCGTCCTCTGGAGCCTTCGCCAAGCTGCCTCGGCGTCGCTTGTCTTGGTCGAGGGGGACTGGGTTCTTGTTGTACCAGTCGTTCCAGAACTTGTCGTCGTGGTCCTGAACCAGCGGCTCGAGCAAGATCTTGGACGCGTCCTCGGGGTTGTCCTTGACGTGGTACTTATTTGAGCAAACGAGTGCGCGCCACGCTTGCTGGCCTTCTTCCATGCGGTTCGCGTCGGTCATCGCATGGCCGAGGTAGTAGTAGACCGCGGCGATTTCTTCGTACTGCGGGTACTCGCGAATGATCCGGCGGTACAGGTTGATCGCGGGGTCCAGCGCGGTCGTCAGGTCAGCATCGAAGTCGACTCGCGCCCGCTCCTCATACAATGCCGCCAAGCGGAACATCGCGTCCGGGGTAGCGACTGGATGGGCGTTTTCCCCGCTGTACCTCGCAATGAACTCTTCGAGGCGCTTGATTGCTTCGTCTCGAGCAGCCGTGAGGTTCTTCTGCTCGACGTCGATCTCGCGGTCCAGCGCACTCAAGACGCGCCGACGGCGCTCTTCGTAGTGGTGGCGCACGATCATCGTCAGCGTCTTGCGATAGCTCTTCGCGCCCTTTTCGTACTCCTTCAGTTCATCCTGAAGCATCTTCAGCGCGTCGAGTTGCTCCTTCGACGGCGCGGGAGGCGGCGGTGATCCAGTCTTGACGGGGACACCGGTCACCGCGGTCGTCGGCGCCGTGGAGGCCGGGGGCAGAGCAGCAGCGCTGCCGCTGGGGTTTGCACTGCTGCTGGGCGCGGCGGACGCACTGCCGCCCGGCGCGGTGGACGCACTGCCGCTGGGCGCGGCGGCGGAACCCCCGGGCGCTGCTGGCTGGGATTCAGCAGGCGCAGAGAATGCGCCGATGGCGCCAACAGCAGCGATCGCGAGCAAGCTCGCATAGCGCTGCGGACGTACCCAGCGCGCAGAGCTCGTCAGCAAGCTACGGTTCACCTTGGCGCGGGTCATTCATCCTCTCCTGCGTCGTCGATCACTTCCCGGAGTTCGTCGTTGAGGTTCGATTCCTCACGGGAACGCTCACGCTGGAGGTTGATCACGCGGCTACGCGCTTCCTCCCGGACCTCCCAGGCGTGCTGTACGATGCCGGTATCCGCTCGCAAGACGATGTTCTTGAGGCGATCCCGGACCAATCCAAAGTTCTTCATCGCAACCTCACCCACCAGCAAGCGCGCCTGCTGATCCAAGGACTCGAGTTGCTCGGCATAGCGCTCGACATTGGCGACTTCGTCGGCCAGCTTCTTCTGCAGCCCTCGGGTCTGCTCTTCCACTTCCTTGTCCAGCTTGCCGTAAGCGTCCTCTAAGTCCTTCTCAGCTCGTTCAGCGCTTGCCAGAACGGGCAACAACGACTTGGCATAGGCCTGTGACCCGGAGCCCGCTTGGCCCTGGGACGCAAGCTGAACTTCCCGGGTGAGGAGGGTGCGAAACTGCCGTCGCACATTCGCGTCGTCAACATACCGTTGATCGCCGAAGCCGATCTGGGCGCGACCCATCTCTATTGCCTCGCGGTACTGCTTGATGCGCTTGCGATACAGCTTGAGGTCACGCTCGTTCGCTACAATCTCCGCTTCGAAGCGCTTGCGGCTCTCAGGATCCTGAACGACACCGTGCTTGTCCGCATCTTGCATCACCCGCTTCAAACCGTTGATCACGGCTTGCAGGCCGTCGGCGGCGATCGTGAGCTGCTGCAGCTTTTGCGAAACCTTGTTCCACTGCGCCTCGCCCGAGACCTCACGCTTCGCGAAGTCACCCTCGTTCTTTGGAAGCCAGCCAAGGCGCTTCATGAGCGCGCGGCGTTGGGCACGAACGGAACCGATCTCGCCGCTGAGGGCCGAATCGTTGACGTCCTCAAGTCCTCGCGCGAGATCCGCTCGTGCGAGGGTGATGCGGTTCAGCAGAGCCAACGCCTGCTCCATCCCAGCCTTCAGCTCAGGAAAGGCTTTGGCTCGCGTGCTCGAGGAGAGCACCACATTGAGTTTCGTCGCGAGCTTGCGGCTGTCGCGGATCAGCTCGCGGCTGCGGCTGACGTCGTCGATCACGGAGAACACGCGATCGCCCTCAGAGGCCTCACGCGCCCACTCGATGGCCAGCGGGGGTAGCTCCCCGCCGCCGTCAACCTCGGTCTGCTCGTCAACCAGCTTGTCGTAATAGACGGCCGGGTCCGTGGTGGTCTTGAGGAAGCGATCCACTTGATCGCGGATCGGATCGAACTGGTTTCGTACGCTATTGTAGAGCGTAAGCGCCTTGTCAAACTTACCGGACCGCAGCATGAGGTCCGCTCGGAGCAAGGAACCGTCCGCGAACTCGAGGCTCTTCGGATCGGCGATAGCCAGCACCTCCAGGGCCCGCTCGGCGCGTTGGTAGTCGCCCAGGCGGACGTACACCCAAGCGAGCTCGTACAGCATCGTCGTGAACTCTGGACTCCGACGGTCCACGTGACTGTAGGCCTCGGCGGAGTCTAGGTAGCTGTCACTCTCGTAGAACAGACGCCCAATGGCCATCCATGCGAGGTCGATCACGTGCCGGTGCCGCTCGGAATCAGGCGTGAGCTGAGTCACCTTGCGAAACGCCTCGACCGCCTTGGCATAGCGATCCCTCGGAGCCGCGGCGGGGGGCGCCGCAGGCAATACTGGTGTTGGCGCGTCCGGCTCCGCGGCAGCGTCCGGCCCCGCGGGGGCTGCAGCTGGGGGTTCCGGCGCGGCTTCCTTCACCAAGATCGCTCCCATCAGGTACTTCGACTGATGGTCGTAGTCAGAGCCAGTGGGCACGCTGGCCAGCGCAGAACGCGCCTGATCGAACTGGCGCTTCGCGAAATAGGCTTTGCCTCGCGCGTATTGGAGGCTGCCCGTCGAGTCCGATCCTGGCAACTTGCTCATCCGCGCGAAGACGTCGTCGAGCGAGTCCAGGTCGTCAGTGCGCAGGGCGACGTCGACCAACCGACTCAGCGAGCGACCCGCGTAGGCGGTGTACGCCGGTTCGGTACCGTGATCGACGATGTCGCGGTAGTGTCGCCGCGCGGAAAGCAGCTGGTTCGACTGAAAGTAACCGTCGGCAAGCAAGAACTCGGCGTCCGCTACCTCAGCTGGCGTCGCTTTCCCCTGACGCCCAAGTTCGAGCACCTTGCTGAGCTCTCGGATCGCGCGTTCGTAGTCCTTCGTACGCAGTAGCAAGTCGCCCGCGGCGATGCGCTGCGCGACCGAGATTCCGTTGATCTGCTTCGCCTTGTTAACAGCCGCCTGGATCTTGCTCGTCGAGCCGCTCACCGCGCGGATTTCGGCCTCCGCACGGCCTTTTGCCACCGCCGCATCGAGCGCGTGTGCTGGCGCGGAGGTGAGTCCCAGGGCGACGATACCTAAGCCGCCCACGAGCCAGCGTGCGCGACCAAGCCTCAGCGAGGCTCCCACGAGGAACGCCCGCGATCGCGGAGCGCGAGGGACACTCATGGTCACTTCCCTCCTGTGCCGATGCTGATTCCGCCAGAGACACCAGAACTCTTGGGCGAGTCGCTAGCAGCGGGAGAGGCTGCACTCGTACCGCTGGCAAGCTTCTCTACGTAGCGAACCGCTGGACGCTGCTCCAGAGGGGTCGTGACGCCACCCTTCTCCCAAGCAACCACGTCGAGGCGGATCGTCTTCCCCTCGGTAACCGTGAAAGAATGGCTGCTCTTCACCTCGAAGCGGTATCCGCGCAGATACGAAAACACTCCGTACCCATGTCCCCGCAGCTGTACGAGCGTCTGCAGCGTGTGATCGCCCGGGGTGATAGAGCCCGAGAAGATCGGGATTTCGCGCTGCTCCGCGAGGGCACCGCTTTCATCCTTCTTGTTGTACTGCACCGCGCCATCAAGCACGAACAGCGCCCTGACCAAGCGGAACGCGCTGGACATTTCGTTGGTGAAGCGGATCTCTGCGCGAGCACCGCCCACACCTCCACCCAAGATGGTTTCCGACAGCAGACTCAGTCGCGTGTGACTGCGTCGAATCTGCTCCTTCAGTTCGTCCACCTTGGACTCAAGGTCTCGCAACCTGACCTGATAAGTCGCGCCGTCGACGGGAGCATCAGACGTGTCGCCCTTCGCATCTGCCGCTTCCGTAGCGGGCTTCTCAGCAGCTTTCGCGTCGCCGCTTGCCGCAGCTCCGTCCTTCGCTGCGCCGTCTTTTGCGTCGGCAGCCGTGCCGTCCTTGGCGTCAGCAGCCGCGCCGTCCTTGGCGTCAGCAGCCTTAGCGTCAGCAGCCTTGGTAGCGGTGGCCTCTGCGGGCTTGTCGGGCGTCTGGGCCGCTACCGGCACGGCCCATGAAAGAGCAAAAGCAACCCACAAGGTCTTACACAGTTTCATTTCCAACCCTCTCGACAGCTGCCGACAGCTAAGTTTGGCGGGCCCCCCTGGCACCACAGCGGCCAGAGCGTAGCATCATCGGCTCGACACTCGGTCTCGTTTTCGCGCTTCACATCCGGTCTGGTTCCGTGCTGCATCCACCCGCGGGCCGTTCGACGGAGCCCTCCGCGTGAGAGTACGTTACGGAACTCGAGCACGAGGACAATACTATGTCCTTTCAATGACCTAACTCCACTGGAAGAAGGTGCTCGCGTTTGACGCATCCGGCCGAGAAGCCCAAACTGGCTGGCATCATAACGCATCGCATTAGATGGCTGCCAGATCCGCACGGGGATGTCTCGGCTGAAGGATTCTTTGACATCCCAAAGATCAAGCGGGCTGGGGTGACTCGGCGATTCAAGGGCAATCGACCGAGCCGACGGAGCCGGCGGACAATCTGGGAAACCCTGCAGGAAGGTGCGGATTGCGCTTGCATGGTGTAACCGCGCGAAGGACAAGAACTCAACGTGCGCAGATCGAATGCCAGCCGGGCGCGTCGAACAGGCGGTCATGGCCGCGAGCGCACCCTCGTCCGAAACCTGGGAAGCCTACAGCTCCGTTCGACTCAAGTCGGAGATGGCTCCCCCTGCACGCCAAGGAAGCTGGGGTAGCGGCATGGTCTCGGGGCGTGGCGAAGCGACGGACGAGATGCTCATGGTGCGCTACCAGCGGGGCGACCGCCAGGCGTTCGCCGAACTGGTCAGGCGCTACAAGAAGCCGATCTTCAACTTTGTGCTGCGTCATCTGAGGGAACCTTCACTCGCAGAAGACGTGACTCAGGACGTGTTCATGCGCGTCGTGCAAAAGGCTGCAGAGTTCAAGCACGAGGCACGTTTTTCGACTTGGCTGTACACCATCGCTCGCAATCTGTCCGTCGACAACCTACGCAAGCTCGCTCTTCGCCGACATCCTTCCCTCGACCAGCCACGGGGCGACGGCGAGTCGGCCCGCACGCTCCTGGACACCATGGCGGACGCTCACCCCCGCGCCTCCGTGGAACGGACCGCCGTATCCAGCGAAGTTGGGATCACGATCGTAAACGCCGTTGACGCGCTCCCGAATGAACAACGTGAGGTGTTCCTGCTGCGAGAGATCGCAAACCTACCCTTCAAAGACATCGCCACCATCACCGGCGTCCCGGAAAACACAGTCAAGAGCCGCATGCGATACGCGCTCGATCGGCTGCGCGAGGCGCTCAGTGAGTTCGAAGAATACGCTCGCGCTTTGCGCTAGCTGAATCCACACGGAACCATGGACTGCGAGAAGTTCGACAGAATCGTACTCGACCTACTCTACGAAGAGTTGGACGAGCTCACGCAGGCCGCGGCCAAGCGGCACATGGACCAGTGCAGCCGCTGTCGGCCGATCGCAACGGAGCTCCGAGCTACGCGTGAAGTCGGCGTGCTGCCGATGGTGGAGCCCCCGGACGAGCTCGAACAGCGTATCCTCGCGGCAGAGCGGACGGCCCGCAAGACGCTGCCTTTTGGCCAGCGCGTCGGTCGCGCGGTGAGCGTGCTGGCGGGTTATGCAATGCGACCCCAGCTCGCCATGGCGGCGCTGCTCCTCCTGCTCATCGGTTCCAGCCTGCTCTTGTTGCGTGCGAAGCCGGGCGAGACCGAAAACATCAGCGTTACCGAACGCGGAGTGCCCGAGACCGAGGGCCCAGGCGTTGCGATCTTGCCCGCCGCTCCCGCTGACGAGGCGCCGGTTGCGAGTCCCGAGCCCGCCCGAGTAGCAAGCCGAGGGGCAGCAGACGCGCCCACCGAAGCGCCTGGCGCAGCCGCAGAGGGTAAGGCAGAAGAACAGGCCGCGGACAAATCCAAGGACACGGGTGACGACACCTTCTCGCTCGCGATGAACGAGTATCGCAACGGCAACTGGGTCGCCGCTCAAGCCGGGTTTGATCGAGTGGAGACGCAGGGCGGCTCGAACGCCGCCCAAGCCGCGCTGTTCTCGGCCCAGGCAGTCCGCAACGCCTCGGGGTGCACGAGCGCGGGTCCCCGCTTCGAGACCGTAACGGTGCGCTATCCCGGAACGGCAATCACCAACGACGCTCGCTGGCAGGCGGCGGATTGTTTCCGTTCCACAGGCCAGCTCGAGAAAGCTCGCAAACACTACCAGGCACTGGTCGGGCAACCTGGATATGATGATCGAGCGCGCAAAGCCTTGGCACAAATGGACGAGGCTACC
Organism: Polyangiaceae bacterium; assembly: GCA_041389805.1. GTDB lineage: Bacteria > Myxococcota_A > Polyangia > Polyangiales > Polyangiaceae > JAHBVY01. Next base: position 69,100 of record JAWKRD010000011.1, read on the forward strand.
CCTCGTGTGGCGTCCAAGGCAGCGGCCGCGCCAGCCAAGGCGAAACCTGCAGCCAAACCCGCGGCGGAGCCGCAGGCCACGGCGACCGCCAGCGCACCCTCACCCCAATCCCCTCCGCCGACCAACGACGCTCTTTGAGCACGCGCGGACTCGCCGCAGGAGAACGGTCCCGCGGTAGCACGCGCCCGGTTTGGGTTGGTGGCTCGGCCTGGCCCAGCGGTTGGGCAGCGTACAAAACGCATCGGGGCGCCTCGCTGAGTGCAGCGGGCGCCCCTGGGTTGATTTGAGTCTGGAGCTTCAGACCATCGCGGCGTTCGTACCCGCTTCGCCGAGTTCGACCTCGTCCGCCGTGACGTCGACGTCACCCTCGGGCGGCTCGAAACCGGGACGGCCGACTTGTTCCGTGCCGAGGCTGCGAACAAATACCGCGAGGAAATACTGCTTGAACCAGTACCACCACACGCTGCGGTGCACGAGGCGGGGATCGATGTGCTCGCGAAGTTGAGCGTGGACCTCGGGGAGCTTGCTCCAGTGAGTGCCAGCGTTTTCGTGGTGCGCGGAGTGCAGCCCGTTGTTGAAGAGCAAGAAGTTCAGGAGCTTGCCCTCGAAGTTGCGCGAATGATTGTGGCGAGAGAACGGATCGGCATGCACATGCTGCTCGTAGTTGAACAGCATGATGGTCCAGAGCGCGAAGAAGCCCGGGATCCCCGCGGCAAGCACCCAGAGCTTGAGTCCCGGACCCCAGCCGTACAGGAAGATTGCGAGCGCGAGGAGCAAGCTGTGGGTGCCGTACACGATCACGTACTGAGAGATGATCCGACGGTAGAGGGTCGGGTTCTTCTCCTTGGCCTTCGCGATGAAGGTCTTGATCGGATCGCTTTGGTAGTAGCTCGACACGAAGAAGTAGGTGAGCGCGACCAGGAAATTGTGGCGGTTGGTGAATCGCCAGGTGATCGTCGCGTCGCCTGCTTTGTTCACCAGCTTGTGGTGGTTCAAGTTGTGCGTCGGGATCCACGCGAACGTCGGGTAGCCGTAGAAGATAGAGATCCACGTTCCGAAGAAGTTGTTCGCGCCCTTCGACTTGAACGTCGGGCTGTGATTGTGGTTGTGCGCGATCACCCCACACGCCAGCGCGAAGTAGCAGCTGAGCGGCCACAGGTAGCTGGTCAGATCGGGGCGACGTAAAGGAACGCCAACAATCCTGGCGTCAGTACGAAGGTCCACAACAGGGTGCGGTAGTCAGCAGCGTGACGAACCATAAAACTTCTCCTCGCGACACCTACCTTGGGAGCGGTGCTCGGTGCCCAGGCCCTTCTAGTACCGGGATCCAGCAGAGGCTACGCATTTTCAGCAGGCTGCCCCCGACAAATGACCCGTTTTTCAGCTGCGTCCGGCGTTTCGCGCCTAGCTCGCCCGCGAACTCGTCGAAGTGCGAAGTGTGCTTCGCACACTGCCGCGGACTCCAGAACGTCGACTGATGACACCAGTCGCGCTGCGACCTCAGTTCAGCGACTCGCGAACGTAGGCGATGGTGTGAACTACATCGACGAGGCGCTCGCGTTGCTCGGCAGTCAGGTTGACGAACTGGATCCCCATCCCAGGGTTGGGGCTCATTGCGAGTGGACGCACTGGGTTGATCCACTGCACGACGCCATCAACCACGAACGGCTCGTCGGCATCAGGAGGCGCGAACCGCAACGTGAGCGCGGTGCCAACCTCGAGGGGCTGGTGGGTGCGCACGAAGATCCCGAGCGCGGAAATGTTGGTGATTGCCGCGTAGAGGAATGTGTCGTCGGTGGTGCAGTCGACTGACCACGTGACATCGATGCGATCCGCACTACGGCGGTTCGATGGATTCGCCTCCTCGACGTCTGGCTGCGACTCGCCGGATTCCCTCACCCGATTGGCCTTAGCGCCGTTCCGGTCGTCTGTCACGTTTCGTCCAAACTTCCTGGGACGTCCTCGCGCAATGCGAGCACTTTGGTGGGTTCGACGACGCACGAGTGCGCGCGCCATGGGTGCGGAGCGGCGACCTAGTGAACGATCACGAAACCAGCCTTGATGCGGTTGTTGTCGTGATTGCCCTGTTTGACCTCGAGCCGCCGGTCGCCGATGTAGAGACCGTACAACACCTCGTAGCGCCCGGGCGTGAAATGCGGTTCGAGTCGGATGGTGTGGATGTCGACGATTTGATCGCTCGGGCGCCACAGGTGAGCCGGATACTTGCCTTCAAGCGTGTCGTGATCGCCGTTGTAACGCTTCCGGTAGCCGTCGATGTGAATGAACGTCTTCCAGTTGCCGCTGATGGACCGATTCACCCGCCAGTGGATCGCGAATTGGTAGTCGACACCGGGCTTGACGATGGGCCACGGCTTTCCGTCCACGGTTTCAGTCGGGACGGCCTTGCCGTCCTTCGTCAGGTCCCAGCCCAGATTCGTCAGCTGATCCAAGTTGGCACCGACGGCAAACTCTGGATCCCTGGGCGCATCGAGGATCCAATCGCGGAACGGATTCTGATCGATCTCTCCCTCGCCGAGCTGATTGCTCGCGAGCAGGATCTCACTCGAGCGCCCGTCGAGCACCGGCAGATTCTTGTGGTGACGTTCGCGAAACTTGGCGTTGATTTGCGCGAGGTCGTCGGCCCGCATCACCAGCCAGCGACGCTCTTCCGCGTTGTCGAGCCAGCGGGCCGCAGCGGGCGCGTTGGGCTGAGTGACGACCGGCGATCCGGCGTAATAGTTCGCGCTCTCGCCGTTGTCCCCCAGCATACCGAGCGGCTCCCCCGACTTCGAGAGACGATGGTAGGCCTCGAACACCTCCTTGGGCGATATCTGCGCCGCCAGCGCGGGATAGTAGCCGAGACTCAACACGAGCCCGAACGCCGCGAGGGGCACGGCGGCCAAGCTGAAGCGCGGAAACGCACGGCGCTCCCGCAGCCAACGCACGGCATCCCGCGCAAGCATCGCGCACAGAGGCAGCGTCAACGCGAGCGGCAACAGCAGCCACACCAGCGACAGCACCGAGCGGAGCTGGCTGGGCATGCTTTCGATCCGATCCCAGGCAAGCATCCGCGAGGAAAGAAGGCTCAGCACGGCAAAGGCCAAAGCGCCGGCTTCGATCAGGAGCAGGAAGAAGCGCAGGTTCCCTTCGAAGGAGTCCTGAAGCGTGTCGATGTACTTGCGATACGGCTTCCAGTCGAAGGGCCGCTCCGAAGCTCCGTCCTCCTGACCGCCGCGCTCGAAAATCAGCCCGAAGAAGCCGCCAATGCACAGGAACGTCCCGTACTTGACCACCTTGGTCGCCGTCTCCGCGAAGCTGTCCGGGAACTTACCTCCTTCAACGACGAACGCCGTCAAGCCCTTCACCGGGAAGTTCTTGAAGTCGGTGTAGTAGATGATCGCGAGCGCGGCGACGGTGATGCCCGCGGCCATCGAGCCGCCGAAATGCCGCTGATCCGCCTCGCTGAGAGCGACGCCAATAGCAGCCGCCAGCGCAAAGACCGCGCAGAACGGTAGCTCGCCTGTGGTGGGCGCCATCAGCGCGTGCGCCGCCAGCGCCAGGGAACTCACGAGCATCAAGAGCAGGTGCAACCCGAGCGCCCGCTCGCGGCGCGCAAGCTCTGCCTCCGTGGCTCCGTCTGATGGGGAGAACACAACGAAGAGCCGCCCGATGGCAAACGGTACCAGTGCGCTCCAGGGTAAGAGTCCATGCCCGAGTTGCTCGAGGACCATGTCGAACGTAGGACGTTGACGCGCCTCGTTGATCCCCGCTCCGAGCCAGATGTTGTAGTTCGCTGGGTCCGGATGGGTGAGCGCGTACAGCCCTTTCCACGCGGCAATGACGCCGACCAGCAAGCTCACGCAGGCGATCAGCGCTGAGAACGCGCTGCCACGCCGGCGAACGCCGAGCGATACGAGCCAGGCCAAGCCCACCGCGAGGGATGGGACAGCGACGCCGAGCAAGGCGCCACGAGCACCAAAGCCCGCCGCTAGGCCAGCGAATCCCAGCAGTGCCCAGCCGAGCCTTGCCGGGCGGAACGACCCGTCATGATCGAAGACCGCCAATCCGAGCCCGGCCGAGCTGATCGCGACCGCGCTCAAGGTCACGGCGTCACCGAGCATGGTGCGGGCCTGCAGGAAATAGAGCGGCATGGTGGAGAGCGCGATCACGCTCAGCGAGGCCGCGCGGCGATCGACCAGCCGCGCCACCAACAGGTACACGCACAGCGCACCGAGAAGCGCCCACACCGCCAAGGGCAGCCGCCCAGCCCAGTCGTGCAAGCCGAACAGCTTGAACCCCAAGGCCATGGACGTGAACGGCAGCTCGCCTCGCTCTAGCTCGCCCAGGGTCGGCACGCTGTTGTTTGCGCCTTCGAGGCTCAAGCCCGTAGCCCCCATCACGTTCAGCGCGATGCGGCGCGCGAGATCCGCGACGTTCAGCTCTGGGGGCTCCCAGATCCCTGCGCGGTTGATGGGCAAAAGCAGGCTCGTCAAAGCCACTAGCGCCGCAGCCAACGGCCAGCCGAAGCGCGACGGAGCGCTGCCCGTCACTCGCGGGCCCGCCTTCGATCGGAGGTCAGCCGCCGCAGCGCCGGACGCGTCCTCGGCAGCGTTGGCCGCCGAGTCGCCCGTCGCGGAACCGGACTCGGGCGGCTCCGATTCACGTCCTGAAGCGGGGGGGTCGCTCATGCGCCGGCGACCTTACCACCAGCCCCATAGGCGTCGGCAAGCGCACAAAACCGCCTGCCAGAAGAAGAAACGCGCTTCGAAGCCCCCTGTATGCTGGCGCTCACGCCAAAGCCAACCATACTCCGCGGCCATGCGTTTCGGGTCCTGCGCCATTGTCGGTCGTACCAACGTGGGAAAGTCCACGTTCTTGAACGCGGTGCTTGGCCAGCGCCTGGCGATTACATCGCCACTGCCGCAAACCACCCGCGATGTGTTGCTCGGTGTCTCCCAACACGGTGACGCGCAGATCGCGTTCGTCGATACGCCTGGTCTACACGACCCGAAGCATGAACTCGGACGGCGCATGAACCTCGCCGCGCTGGAGGCGCTGCGTACCACCGACCTCGTGGTGTTGATGACTGACGTCACGCACCTGACCAAGCTCCGCAGAACGCCGGATCCGAGTCCAGACCTGGTACTGGAGGCGGACCGCAGGTTGATCGCGGAGCTTCCAGCCGCTGTTCCGTGCGTGTTCGTGGTCAACAAGGTCGACAGCCTCAAAGACAAGACCCGTCTCCTGCCCTACCTGCAGTCACTGTCCGAGCTACGGGAGTTCTCCGCGATCGTGCCGGTGAGCGTGCTGAGGGACGATGGCGTGCAGATCGTGCTGGATGAAATCGCGCCTCGCTTGCCCGAGGGCCCCCCTGGCTACGACCCGGACATGCTCACCGACAAGCCGCTCACCTTCTTCGTGCGCGAGTACGTGCGCGAGCAGATCATGCTCCAGCTGCACGCGGAGCTCCCCCACGCAGTGGCGGTGACGGTGGACCGTTTCGACGAGACGGAGAAGAACACCCAGATCAAAGCCACTATCCACGTGGAAAAGACAAGTCAGCGCGGTGTCGTCGTGGGCAAGCAGGGGGAGCGCATCAAATCGATAGGCACCAAGGCGCGCGAGCGGCTGCAAGATCTGCTGGAACGCCCCGTTCACCTGGAGCTCTTCGTGCGCGTCACCGAGCGCTGGAAGGACGTGCCTCGGCAGCTGACGGAGCTTGGCTACAACGTCGCTGATGCCATCGATCTCAGCCCGAACCCACGAGCCAAGTCATGAGCGTAGCTGAGCGTCCCGACGCCGAGGACCAGGAAGAGTTCGAGCAAAGCGAGGCCGGTGAGGCTGAATTCGAGGCTGAGGAGGTCGAAGCGGCGCCGGTGTATCAGCGCTGTTTGATCGCCGTCGTGGGACGACCCAACGTAGGCAAGAGCACGCTGTTCAATCGCCTGATTGGCGAGCGCCTCGCGATTGTTCACGACGCTCCAGGCGTGACTCGCGATCGCAACTACGCCGATGCGGTGATCGGTGGTCGCAGTGTGACCGTCGTCGACACGGGCGGCTTCGATCCGACCACGGATGATCCCATGGGCCAGGGCATCGCGCGCCACGTGATAGCCGCCATCGCAGAGGCCGACCTGGTGCTGTGTGTGCTCGATGGAGTGAACTCACCAACCCAAGCCGATGCCGACGCGATCAAGCTCTTGCGCCGCGCCGACAAGCCGGTGCTCTACTGCGCCAACAAGGTCGACAGTCAGAAACACGAAGCGGAGATCACCGAACTCTACCGCCTGGGTGTCGATCGCCTGTACCCCGTGAGCGCGTTACATGGGCGGGGGTTAGGTGAGCTGGAGTTGGCGATGCGGACAGCATTACCAGCGCCAGTTGTGCTCGAGACAGGAGCCGGCGCAGACGACGAAGTGCCTCGAGTCGCATTGCTCGGTCGGCCCAACGCCGGCAAGTCTTCTCTGTTCAATCGCCTGAGCGGCAGCGAGCGCTCTCTGGTGGACGACCGCCCCGGGACGACACGCGACGCCGTGGACTCCGAGGTAGAGATCGCCGGTCACCGCTACTGGCTGATCGATACCGCGGGGATTCGCAAGAAGGCCAAGGTCCAGGAAGAGGTGGAGAGCGCGAGCGTCATGCGCTCCATCAAGGCCGCGGGACGTGCTGACATCGTGATCCTGATGTGCGACGCGAGCGAAGGCATTGGCGACCAAGAACAGCGACTCTTGGGCCTATGCGCCGAGCGGGGTCGCGGGATCGTGGTCGGACTCAACAAGAGCGACCTCTTGACCGCAGCCCAGCGCAAAGCGGCCGTGCAACAGGCGGAGGAAAAGCTCGGTTTCGCGCGCTGGGCGAAGGTGATGCTGCTCAGCGCCAAGACGGGCAACGGCGTCGACGCGCTCATGAAGCAGGCCCGGCGTACCCATCGTGAGTTGCATCGACGGATCCCCACGGCAGAGCTCAATCGCTTCTTCGAGAGCGTGCTCGAGCGTCGTCCACCGCCGACCGCTGGCGGCAAGGCGCCACGCCTCTACTACGTGACCCAGGCGCAGACGAACCCGCCACTCTTCGTCGCGATGAGCAATGCGCCCGAGGCGATCAACGACGGCTACCGCCGCTTCGTCATGAACCAGCTGCGCAAGACATTCGGCTTCGACTCGGTGCCGATCAAGATCGCGTTCCGCAAGCGCTCGCGGCGCGGCGAACGCTGACTCGAGTGGAGCTGTAGCTCTCCTCACCCCCAAAGAAAGCGAAGGAGACGCTGCTACGTCGATCGCGGCGCGTCGCCGATGGCTGTGCGGAAACCCTGGGTATGGGCGCCTGGATTGCCCGCGTCGCGGATCCGAGATACGCCGCGAAGCCATGAGCGATGCAGCGAACGTGGTGTTGACCGAGGTGCAGGGGCGAGTGCTGGTGATCCGGCTGAATCGAGCCGACGCGCGCAACGCGATCAGCGGCGACGTGGCCAAGGGGATGGAAGCCGCGCTCGACGAGCTCGAAGGCAACGACGAGCTGTGGGCTGGCGTCTTGGCTGCCAACGGGCCGACGTTCTGCGCTGGAGCCGATTTGAAGTGGATCGCGTCTGGGCGTGCCGCCGAGCTGTCCACTGAACGCGGTGGCTTTGCTGGCCTGGTGAGGCGCAAGCGCCAGAAGCCCTTGATTGGCGCGGTTCACTCCGACGCGCTCGCTGGGGGCTTCGAGATCGCCCTCGCCTGCGACATCCTGGTTGGCGCCGAAGGCTCGAAGTTTGGGCTGCCGGAGGTCAAGCGATCGTTGGTGGCACTGGCTGGGGGCCTGGTCGAACTACCGCGGTTGATCGGTGAGAAGCTGGCGCTCGAGCTCGCGCTCACCGGCGATCCATTCCCCGTGGAAAGACTCCAGACAGCCGGACTGGTGAATCACGTGGTCCCGCCAGACCAAGTATTTGAGCACGCGATGCGCATCGCGACGCGCATCACCGAGGCGGGACCGCTGGCGGTGAGGGCATCGCGCGAAATCATCGTGGGGGGACGCGACCTGCCCTCTGAAGAGCGCTGGCAACGTTCTTTCGAGCTGGGCTGGCCCGTGTTCGGCTCGGAAGACGCGCAGGAAGGGCCGCGCGCGTTCATCGAGAAGCGTGCCCCGGTGTGGAAGGGGCGCTGAGTCTCAGAAGCCGCTGAGTCTCAGAAGCCGCTCGCCTCTTAGATTTTCCGCAAGACAATACCAGACTCAGGCGATCGCTACTCGGCCTCTGGCGCGGCGTTCTCGAGGGACACGGCGCTCTCGAGCGGCACGGCGCTGTCGTGTGGCACGGCGTGCTGCGGATCACTGCGGCGTGGGGGCGGTTCGCTCGTGGTGGGCGTTCCGTAGAGCACGCTACGCAGATCCGAGCGGGTCAGGATCCCGACGAGCTTGCCGCTCTCCAGTACGGGCAGGCGCCCGATGTCATGGGACTGCATCTCGCGAAACGCGGACTCGAGGGACGCATCCGGGGTGGTCGTTCGCAGGTGGTGCGCCATGCAGCTCGAGACGGGGAGGTGGAGCCGGCCTGAAGCCTCAGCTTTCTCCACGTCCCGGCGAGAAATCAGCCCCACCAACTCGCCAGCTTCGACCACCGGCACACCGGTGTGGTGCCACACGCGGAGGCTGTGCTTCAGCTCAACGAGGGAGGTGGTTGGCGCGACGCTGCGCACCAGGCGACTCATCACATCGGAGACACGTCTCGGGTTCGGTGGTTCCGCGCGAAAACCCGCGAGCAGCTGAGCGTACAGCTCGTCGACATCGGCGCCCTTGATGGTGGCTGCCGCGGCGCTTGGATGCCCTCCCCCGCCGAATGGCGCGAGGCGCTCCGCGACGTTGACCACCGGCGAGCTCGAGCGCGCGACGATTTGCACGCGTTTGTCTTGAATGGCGTAGAACGCGAACAGCGCCTGGTTGCCATCGAATCCGGCAACGGCGCTGGTCACGTCCGCCAAGCCGCTGACCACCTTCTCCATCCTGAGCTTGACGAAGCCCACATTCGTGCCACCGAGTTCACGGGACTCCAATGCGTCGAGCACTCGCTTGATCAGCTCCCGCTGATTTGGACTGAACTCCGGCTTGAGGTAGCGGTTCAGGGTCTTCAGGTTGCCGCCCTGATCGAGCAACCAACCGACGGCGCGTGCGTCGCGGCCAGAAGTATTCGGATACGTGAGGGAACCGGTATCGGCGTAGATCCCCAGGGTAAAGAGTGTCGCCTCCTCCACGTCGATGGGGATACCCGAAGCTTTGATGCGTTCCACGAGCAGGGTGGTCGCGGAGCCCACGGGTTCCACGAGCTCCACGGAGCCAACGATCTCGTCGTCTCCGACACGGGGGTGGTGATCGTATACGTGGACATCCAACGTCGGGTCGAGCGCGTCCAGACGCGCTTGCAGCACCTCGAACGCGCCGAGCCGGCTCTTGCGGCGATGATCCACGAGGATCAGGCGCCGCACGCTGTGCTGATCGATATCGCTGTAGCGTAGCGTGCGGAAACGATCGCGGTGCAGCGCGAGGTAGTCATGCAGCGCCGGAGACACGCGACGCCCGAAGACGATCTCCGACCCAGGGTAGAGCTTCTGCGCGGCGACCGCGGCCGCAAAGCCGTCGAAGTCGGTGAGCTCGTGGGTGAGGATGACCTCCATCGGCGCACAGGATAGTGGCTTACGGCTGAGGATTCCGGCCTTTTTCTGAGTATCACGGGCAGCCGGGGATTGCGCGAGTGGGGGCCGCAGCAGCGTGACCCGCGGACGCAGCACCTTCCAGTCACCGAGGACGTCAGGGGAGCGGTACAGCACGCGCATCGAGGAAGCGTCGCTCGTCAGCCCGTCGAAGCGCGAAACACCATGAATCGCGCCGCGAAGCCGCGACGACGGAGTCTCCCGCTCGGTCTGAGTCAGGCAGGTTTCACCCGCGTGTCAGAGGCGCGCGGCGCTGGTTTGCCAGCTCACCAGGCGCGCAGACCGCGTCAGCTGCCAGGGGCGAGTAACCTGGAAATGCCAGCGAGGGTGGAGATGTCGTGCACGTCGCTTGGCAGCGCGGGGATGTTCACCCGGGTCGGGGTGCTGCCATCGGGGTTGTTCGCGAGCGCACCTTCCAACCGGCTCAGGTGAGAGCGATCGAGCTCCGCCAGGCTTTGCTCCTCGCTGACAGCGCGCACGAGCCGGGCTGGAGCATCCGGTCCCAGCCGAATGTCGTGTTGAGAGAGCGCCGCCTCGACCTCGGACTCGCTGGCAATCGAGCGCGGCGCTCGATGGACTCGATTCACGACGAAAGCGTCCCGCGCCATGCCTTGTTCGTGAAGTCGCTCAGCGAAGAACAACACCTCGCGTATCGCCATGGGCGCGGGGCTCGTCACCAGGACGTAGGCGAACTCCTGAGACCGAAACGCCTTTGCCACCTCTGCCGCGCGGGTCTTGAAGCCACCAAACAGGTCGTTGAGTTCCGTGATGAACTCGGCCATTTGCTCCAGAAAACCGCCACCAGTGAGCTTGCCAATTCCACGCAGAACGAGCGCGACGCTCTTCGCGACCAGATTCAGGCTGAATTTCCCTGAGGATTCGAAAGCCTGAATGAACCAACGCATAGCCGCGCTGTCGATGGCTTCCGTGATGCGCTCTGGGGCGTCGAGAAAATCGAGCGCGTTGCTGGTGGGTGGAGTGTCGAGGACGATCAGATCGTAGTGGTCGTCCTGCTTTACGCTCAGGAGCTTCTCCATCGCCATGTACTCCTGGGTGCCCGCTAGGCTCGTGGACACGTATTGGTACAGACGATTCTCGAGGATCTTGTCGCGGGCAGCAGGGGTCGACGCATGCCGCGTCACCAGCTCATCGAAGGTGCGCTTGGTGTCGAGCATCATCACCGTCAGGCTGCCTTGAACCTCCAGCCCAGCGCGCTGAAACAGGGCGGGTTCCACGCGCTGCGCCTCGCCCGTCATGCGATCGAGACCCAGACTGTTCGCGAGCCGACGCGCCGGATCGATGGTGAGACAGAGAACACGCTTGCCTCTGCGCGCCCCGGCTAGGGCCAGCGCGGCAGCGACGGTCGTCTTGCCTACGCCGCCGCACCCCACGCACAGCACTACGTGGCGCTCGTCGATCAGGGTATCCAGCGTGGGGAGGCTCATCGGGTGTCAGGCTTTAGCACGAGATCCAGCGCATTCCGTCAACCTTCCGGATCGCGCTTTAGTTGTCCGAACAGCGCCCGTTCTAGCAACGTAGTGCGGATGTCCTCGCAGCTTGCCCGTCTTGCTCCCGACTACGCGGGGCCCGATCGTCGCGTCCAGCGTTCTAGCGACCCGCTCGTCGCCCTCGAGCGACTGCTGGACGAGGCGCGACGTCAGAGCCGAGGAGACGCGCTGCTGATCGCCGACGACACCGGGCTATTGGTCGCCGCTTCAGGCTACTGGAGTCATTGCGAAGAGCTCGCCGCGCTGGCAGCCGCAAGCCCCGCGAATGACGCTGGTGGCAGACAGGTGCGACGCGTGCGAGTCGCGGGTCTCGAGGTCGTGCTGTGCGCAGAGGGAGGCGACACGGACGCCGCCCTCGAGCGAGCCCACAGCGGGACCGTCCGCATCCTCGGACCTCGCCGGCGCACCGCGTAGCTACCCCGACGGGGATTCTGAGCTATACCGCCCGCATGTCCGGGGCCGGCCAGTTCGTTGATTTGCATTGCCACTGGTTGGTTGGAATCGACGACGGCGCGCGGACCATCGAGGAGAGCCGTGAGATCTTGGGAGGACTCCGCGCGCTGGGGTTCGGGACAGTCGTGGCGACGCCCCACATGCGACCTGGCCTCTTCGACAACGATCGAGCGGCGATTCAAGTGGCCTGGGAGCGTACGCGTGCGGAACTCGGCGGCTCCGACCTGCCCGAGCTAGCGCTGGCCAGCGAACACTACTTCGACGACGTCGTGGTGGGCCGCATCAAGGCCGGCGAAGGACTCCCTTACCCAGGGAACCGGGCCGTGCTGCTCGAGTTTTATGATCAGCGCTTTCCCCTGAGCCTCAGCCGCCAGCTGTTCGAACTGCAGCGCCAAGGCTTGCGCCCAGTCATCGCGCACCCGGAGCGCTATCAACGGATCTGGGAAGCGCCGGAGGTGCTGGAGCAACTCGTCGACGCGGGCTCCATCGCGTTGCTGGATGCCGCAGCGCTGATGGGGAAGTACGGCACTCAGCCCCGACGTTGCGCGGAAACGTTACTGGAGGAAGGTCTCTACCACGCAGCCTGCAGTGACGCGCACCGCCCGCGCGATGTCGAAGCCGTGGCCGAAGGCATGGAGATCATCCGGCGGCGTTTCGGCGGAGACGAAGTGGACTTCCTGTTTGGAGAAGGCCCCCGGCAGATCCTGGAGGGACGCGTCCAAGCATGAGCGAGCCGCGGATGCGCCGGTACTTCGTGCGCCTCATCGCCTCGCTGCTGGCTGGCGCGCTCGCACTCTGGCTGCTGCACGCCGGTGGACTGCCGTTGGTCCCTCCAACCGAGGCACTTCTGGGGGTGGCTCCATGGTCGGTCGTCGCCTACGCGGTTGGGTTTTCGTTCGTGCACTTTCTGCGAGCGGTGCGCTGGCACTGGCTGCTCAAGCCGATCGGCTCGGTTTCGCTGCGACGCTTGTTGAATGTGTCGTTCATCGGCTTCGCGGCGATCGTCGTGCTGCCGCTGCGATCCGGTGAGTTCGTTCGCCCGGTGTTGATCCGCAGGGATACGGATATCGGGGGCTGGGCCGCTACGGGTACGATCGCTGCCGAACGGGTCATCGATGGCATGCTCGTGAGCGTGTTGCTGCTACTGGGCTTGCTTGCCGCCGCGCCCTTGGACCCGCTTCCCGATCACATTGGCGACCTTGCAATTCCGGCGCGGGTCATCCCTGGGTTGGCCTACAGCGCGTTGGCGCTCTTCGCAGGTGCGTTCGTCGCGATGGGCGTGTTCTACGCGAAGCGAGATCTCGCGACCCGCCTCGTGAGTTCCACGCTCGGTCGCATATCCCCGAAGCTAGCCAGGTGGTTGACCGCGCGGCTCGAGCAGTTGGCCTCTGGCCTCGGGTTCCTCCCCAAGGCGTCGCTCGCCTGGCCGTTCGTTGGGCTCAGCGTTGCCTACTGGCTAGCGAATGCCGCCGCCACACAGGCGCTGGGAGTTGGCTGCGGCCTTTCGGGCATGAGTTTTTCTATCGCCTGCGTCAGCATGGGGGTGCTCGCGCTAGGCATCCTGCTCCCCAACGCGCCTGGCCATTTCGGAGCCTTTCAAGTCTCCGTCTATGCGTCGCTTGCGATGTTCTTTCCCGCCAGTGTGATCGACTCGAAGGGTGCGGCCTTCGTGTTCGTGCAATACGTCGTGCAGACGGTGGTGACGCTGGGCGCGGCGCTCGTCGCTTGGTTGGTGGAACGCAGCCGCGTCGACTCGAATGCCAAAAACTTGTCCGTTGGTGAAGCGAGCCGCTAGGCCAGCGGGCTATGTCCAAGTCTCGCCTGTGGCTTCGCACTGGATGGTTGGTCGGGATCAGCGCGATTTGGCTGTGCCTGGCCGGTCCCGCTGAAGCGCGTGTCGAAGACGACTCGGCCTACTCCAAGGCCCAGACCTTCAGCGGCGCGTTGCGCTACCTCAGGGTGGATTTGGGCTACGAGGTGGTCGAGAAAGATCCCGACGCCGCGTACCTGCTCTTCAAGTACAAGCCGATGGGTTCGCGCGAGGAGACCAGCGGCTCGATCGAGATCGTGCAAGCTGACGGCAAGGTGAAGGTCTTCGTCCAGCTCCCCAAGATGCCCGAGTACCATGAGCGGATGCTCTCAACGGGCCTGATGAAGAAGCTGAAGACGGAATACGGGGAGCCACCGAAGCCCGCCAAGAAGCCCAAGCAGGACGACGACGATCGCGACGGAAAGTCACGCAAGAAGAAGCGTAAAGGCGACACCGACGAGCCAGCCGACTGAAACTCCGCGCAGGTGCTCGGGCCGTTCACGGCGCTCGGGACGAAGCGGCGGATGCGTTCGCATGCAGCGGGTGTATAACGCTCCATCGCGATGGACGAGACCCCCGAACGCATCGGTCGCTATTCAATCGTGCGCCCTCTGGCGCACGGAGCGATGGGTCGAGTGTTGCTCGCGCACGACCCGGTGCTCGACCGTCCAGTCGCGATCAAGCTGCTCCGAAACGATCTCGGACTCACCTCCGATCAGCGGGAGACGTTGCTGGAACGCATGCAACAGGAGGCCCGCGCTTCCGCGCGGGTAAGTCACCCAAACATCGTCGCGTTGCACGACATGGGCGATTCCGACGAGGTGGGTCTGTTCCTCGTTTTCGAGCATGTGGAGGGGAAGAACCTCAAGGAGCGCCTGCTGCAAGGGCCTCTGGGGCCCGAGTCCGCAGCGGAACTGGCAGAAGGACTTGGTTCAGCGCTCGCCACCGCCCACGGCGCTGGAGTCCTGCATCGAGATATCAAGCCGGAGAACATCATCCTCGCGAAGCACGGGCCAAAGCTCGTGGATTTCGGCATCGCGCGGCTCCCCGATTCTACGCTCACCCACGAAGGGGGCGTGCTCGGGACGCCTGCGTACGCTGCCCCGGAAGCCATCGCAAACGGCAAGTTCACCCCGCTATCTGACCAGTTCTCGTTGGCAGCGACGATGTACGAAGCGATCAGCGGGCGGCGCGCGTTTCCTGGTGACGACGCTGTCGCCGTGGCGAGCCGGATCGGCACGGAGGAGCCACCAGCCATCGCCGCGGTGTGCGGTGTGGATCCCCATGTGGATACCGTCCTGGCGCGCGGCATGAGCAAAGTGCCACGGTCGCGCTTCGAATCGGCTGAAGACTTTGGGCATGCGTTGGCCGAAGCCCTGCGGATGTCTCCGCGAACGGCCATGCCAACCACCCCAGACCGTTACCACGCGGAATCCACTCAGAGTTCCGGCCGCGGCTTGCGCGTCGGCGTCGGCGCGGCTGCTGCTGGCGCGCTGATCGCGGTGTCCGCGTTTCACCTCAGCCGCCAGCTGGAAGAACCGCCTCAGAGCGCGACGGTGCCAGTGCCGGTCGCGGTGAGCGTCAGCCAGACGGACGACCCCGACCAGCCTGTCGCTGTCTTGGCAGAACGACCGCCGGACAAAAAGAAGCGCACCAGCAAGCGCAGAGATCGGCAGCGCACCAGTGCCGACGCCGGTACGAATCCAGATACACCGGAAAAAGCGGGAGACGCCGGATCCGAAGCGAATCCCAAACCAGCAGGGGATCCCCTCTAGTCAGTTCGGCCAACGTCCCGAGTTTCTTATCTGTTCGCGCCCGCGACGGGCGAGACGTTGCTTCTTCAATCCGATCAGGCAGCCGTCCCAGGCCCGGGAGCGAGCGCCGCGGCACAACATGAAACACCTGGGTCGGACGGCGGCTGAGAGGTGAGCACGTGTGTTTTGCGCTATGGGAAAGGCCGCTGGCTACCAGTATAACCGGCGAACCTTTCGGCGCGGACTTTGGCTTGGTCGCGCCCTGCAGCGGCGAGCGTTTGCTCGACGCACACGGAGAACCCTATGCGACTTTCCACACCGACCATCTTCACCATCGCTTTCGGCATCCTTGCGGTCACGTTCGCTGGCTGCGCGGCAACCTCCGACAACAAACCGCTCCAGCAAGACTGCAGCGCAGTCACGACTTGCTATGACCAGTGCATCTGTGCGGGTGGGGAGAGCCAAGCCTGCCTGAACTCGTGTAGCGCCAACGGCGGAAGCGGCGCTAACGGCGGAAGCGCGAACGGTGGCACCGGCAACACCGCGAACGGCGGAACCGGCAACACCGCAAACGGCGGAACCGGCAACGCCGCGAACGGTGGCACCGGCAACACCGCGAACGGCGGGACCGGCAACACCGGAAACGGCGGCTCGGGTAACACCTCGAGTTGTGACGCGGCGGTGAGCTTCGGCGATCAGACCTGCGGCGACTGCGCGCTCGGAGCCTGCTGCAACGAGCTCACGGTCTGCTTCGGGGACAGCAACACCACCACGGCGCCGCCTTGCGCCCAGCTCGTCGACTGCATGCAGAGCTTCTGCGCCTCCGCCGCGGATGACGCCGCGTTCCAGGCGTGCGTCGAGCAGGAGTGCTCCACGCTGATCACGCAGGAAGCAGTCGATGGCTACAACGGTCTCGCGTGCCTGACCAACAGCTGCCCGACAGAATGCGGCGGCTGATTACGCTGTGGCTGATTACGCTGTGCGGCGGCTGATTTCAGCCTAGCAACGCCACACCAACGGGCCGCGACCTCCTTCGGAGCGTCGCGGCCACGTGCATTCAGGAGCCGAGTGTGCGAGTCCTGGAGCATGCGGGGCCTGCTCACGGCTGCTTGTTTGCTTGGAAGCGCGTGGCTCCTGAGGCCCCCATCGGTCGCGGAAGCTGCGAGCAACGTTCAGCTCCAGCTGAACGACAGCTCGACGCCGGCCGAGCGTGCCTACACGGGGGGCATCGTCACGCTGCGCGCCCCAACCTCCACGATGCTGCGCATCCCAGCGCTCAAGTACGAGATGGGGTCCACCGCGATGGATGTCGTCGAGGCGCTCCTACTCTGCAATCGAGAGCCCTACGGTGAGCTCTGCGATCAAGGCATGTTCGCCGATGAGTTGCCTCAGCACTCCGTGAGTCTCGATAGCTACTGGCTAGACCGCACGGAAGTGACCGTCACGGACTACGCCCGCTGCGTGCGCGTCGGTCGGTGCAAGCCGGTGCGCGAAGGCGGCGCCGCGCGCTTCGAGCGCCCGAATTATCCGCGGGGCCTGGTCAGCTTCGACGACGCGCGTGACTACTGTCACTTTCGCGGCGGGCGCCTGCCGAGTGAGGCAGAGTGGGAAGGTGCGGCACGCGGCAAGGCTCATCGCAAATTTCCCTGGGGCAATCTATACAACTCCAGAGCGGCCAACCATGGCCGCTTCGCCTGGAGCGAAACCGAGTCCAAGGACGGGTACGCTGAGCTGGCCCCCGTTGGTTCCTACCCCTCCGGAGCGACACCGCAAGGCGTGCTGGACCTCGCAGGGAACGTGGCTGAGTGGGTGAACGACTACTACGGACCTTACCCTGAGACGCCTCAGAAGAATCCGCATGGAACCGGAGCGGGGCCACGCATCGCGCGTGGTGGCCACTACCAAAGCGCGGCGCCATGGCTGCGAACCGGATCCCGGTTGTCCGCGGACCCCGACATTCGCCGACCGTACATCGGGTTCCGCTGCGCAAAGAGCGCTCGCCGCGTGGCGCCGCAGCGGCTAGGACCGCGGGATGACGAGTGAGCGGCCTTCAAAACAAGCGAGCAAGCAGCGCTTGGTCCTGCCGATCGCAGCGCAGACTCGCTTCATCTTGGTCGCACCCCACTATCCCGAAAACGTGGGCGCCGCGGCGCGCGCGATGAAGGCGATGGGCTTCTCACGCCTGGTGCTGGTGAGACCAGGAAGGCTCGGGCGCCCGGAGCATCCCATGGCGATCAAGATGGCGGTCAAGAGCCTGGACGTCCTGGAGAGCGCACCGATCCTCGAGTCGCTCGAAGAAGCGCTGCTTGGGGTCGACTTCAGCATGGCCACCAGCGCCAAAATCGGTAATCGCGGCGCTTTCACGCTGCGAACCGGCGCTGTCGAGCTGATTCGTCTGGCCTCTCGCGGCCTGCAGCTAGCGGTGATCTTCGGCAACGAGAAGTCCGGTCTGAGTGACGCCGAGAGCGCGCTTTGTGATGCCACGGTGCGGATCCCGATGGCGGCTCCACAACCTTCGATCAACCTGGCTCAGGCCTGTCAGCTGGTGTCCTACGAGCTGTTCGCGACCGCGCTCGAAGCCTAGGCGTCGCACTTTCCAGCACCGTCGCCCGGTGAGGCAGCTAGACTGCCGCGACCGATGCCGATTGATTTGCGCTCAGATACCGTCACCCAGCCGAGCGCGGCGATGCGTGACGCGATCGCCAAGGCCCCGCTGGGTGATGACGTCTACGCAGAGGACCCCAGCGTCAACGAGCTCCAGAACGACGTGGCGAAGCTGCTCGGCAAGGAGGCTGCGCTGTTCGTCCCTTCGGGCACCATGAGCAACCAGCTGGCGCTCATGGCTCAAACCGAGCGCGGCGATGAAGTGGTGATCGGAGAACGCGCACACTGCGCCTGGTTTGAGTCAGGTGCGGCAGCGGCCTTGTCTGGCGTTCAGTTCGCGACGGCGGGCAGCGGAGGCCTGTTCACCGCCGACGAGTTCAAAGCAGCCGTCAAACCCAGCAGCTATTACCTCCCGCGCACGTCGCTCGTGGCCGTTGAAAATACTCACAACGCGTCGGGGGGCAGGGTCTTCCCGTTGAAAGACGTGGTCGCCATTGCCGAGGCCGCCCACTCACTGGGTCTGAAGTTACACCTCGACGGCGCGCGACTTTGGAACGCCGCTGCGACCACGGGGGTCAGTGTCGCGGAGCTCGCAGCACCGGCAGACAGCATCAGCGTGTGCTTCTCCAAGGGCCTCGGCGCGCCCGTTGGCTCCGCACTGGTTGGCTCCCGCGCGCTGATCGAGCGCGCTCGGCGGATGCGCAAGATGCTCGGCGGCGGTATGCGCCAAGCGGGCATCCTGGCAGCGGGTGCGCTGTACGCACTGCGCAACAACCAAAGCCGGCTCGTGGACGACCATCGCCACGCGCGTTTCTTCGCGGAAAACATCTCAGGCTGCAAGGGCGTGAGCCTCGACCTCGACAGCGTGCAGACCAACATCATCCTTTTCGAGGTACCCGGCAGCGCGGAGGAGTTGTGCGCACGCGCGAAGGAGAGCGGCGTGCTGCTCTCCGCGATGGGTCCGCGCAGCGTGCGCGCCGTGACCCATTTGGATGTGAGCTTCGACGAGGTGCGCGAGGCGGCCAGCTCCGTCGCCAGGCTTCTGGAGGGGGGCGGGGGGTGAGAGAAAAAGCGTACGCGCACCGCGCGGCAACGTTGTTGGCGCTGCTCGCAGTCGGCGCATTGCCCGCGCTCGCTGCCTGCGCGCCGTCGTTCAGCGATGCCTTCGAGCGCGAGCGCGCCGCGGCCATCCGAACTTACGGCGCCGGACGCTATGTCGAAGCGGCCCAGCACTGGGAACAAGTTGCCAAGGAGGCGCCAAACAAGAGCCAGCGCTACGAAGCGCTGTATCGCGCCGCGGTTTCGTACAAGCGTGGCAAGCGCGCCAGCGAGGCCAGGGCGCTCTACGAGCGTATCCTCAAGGAAGCACCCGACACCAGCCGAGCACCGCGGGCGGCGTACGATCTAGCGGACCTGGATATCGAGGGTGGCAAGGACAGCGCCGGCTTCAAAGCCCTGGAGCAAGTGCTCGAGCGCTACCCGGACGCCAGCACTGGACCCTCCGCGCTGAATCGCTACCTCGTGTGGCTCGAAGATCAGCAAGGCGACGCCGCGGCAAAAGCGTGGCTCGAGTCACGCATCCCGCGTCAGGAGGCGACCGAGCTCGGCCAGTACCTTCACTACGCGTACGCCAAGCTGCTCGCGAACATGGGAGACAAGCCGGGCGCGCTCAAGCGCTACCTGTTGGTCGCTGACAAGTACCCCTACCCCAAGGGGGCGCTGTGGGACGACTCTCTGTTCCATGCGGCAGAACTCGAAGAAGAGCTCGGCAACCCCCAGGGCGCGGTCAAGCACCTCAAGCGCATGCTGAAGGAGCGCGAGCCTTCGAGCCTGTCGGGCAGCTATGAGCGGCCGCGGTACAGCGAGAGTCAGTACAAGCTCGCGCTGCTTTACCGGGATGACCTCCACCAGCCCCAGGCTGCCATTCGCGAGTTCGAGCGCTTACGTAAGGACTTCCCTACGAGCATCTTGAGGGACGATGCCGCGTGGCAAGAAGCCAAGTTGCGCCTCGAGCGCAACGACACGAGCGGAGCATGCAGCGCGATGCGCTGGTTGCGGGACGAGATCCCGGATAGCCGCTACGCCGCTTGCGGTCAGCTCCTCTGCAGCGAACTCAAGCCGCTCGAGCGCGAGTGCCGTGCCTACATTCAGCGGGAGCTGCGCCCTGAAGCGGAAGAGCCCGAAGCATCCCCGGAAGCGCCCTGACGGCTGAACCACGTGGCGCACCGCGCTCTTGGAGCCTTCGGGCGCACAACGCAGAAGGGGAGCCGCCTTTCGGCGCTCCCCTCACCCCCAAACAAGCGATCGGACGCGTAGACTGACGCGGAGCTTCAGAGCTCGTCGTCTTCTTCTTCGAAGTACTCGTCGTCCTCTTCCGGCTCGTCGTCGTCCTCTTCTTCTTCTTCGTCCTCTTCGTCGTCGTCCTCATCCTCGTCTTGACGAGGCTCGGTCTTCAGATCGATGCCGACTTCACCCAGCTGGGTCTCCAGGAGCTCGAACAACTCGTCGGTGTCGTCGCCGCTCCACTCGTCGAGAATGTCAGTGAGAAACTCATAGAAGTCCCCGCTGTCCAGCCGTCGTTCGATTTCCTCGACCTGCTCTTCGGTAAAGCTTTCGAGGATGTCTTCACGCAGCGATTCCGTGTCGCCTTCTTCGATAGCCTCCTGAGAGGACAGTCGAATCTGCCGAACCGCACGCCGATCGAGGTAGATGTCCATGGATAGAGCTTCCTGAGTCCTTTCGTCGGGCTTTAGACGATGCTTCGATGGCCCGTCAAGGGATCGTGAACACGCCCCGTTCAACTTCGGGTTGAGGTAGAAGATGGGGGTGGGCTGGACGTTTCGAACTCTGCTCGGCGTGATGGCGCTCAGCTCGCTCGCCAACGCGCAGAGTGGGGCGGCCGAAGTGAGCCTGCGGGACATCCCAACGCCGCGAGGAGCGCCGCCGATATCGGCGCACTACCTCCAGTACGGCGTGGGGCTGGTGACCGAGTCGGCGGCCGACGCCGGTGACGTGTGTCCTTCGGGCGCATCGGCCCCGTGCATCCTGGGTTCGGGGGGTGGACTCGCGATTCGCGTTGGCTACCGCTCGCGCGGGCCCTGGTACGTCGGCGGCGCGTACGAGTTCTCCCGGCAGGATCCGTCGAATTTGATGCGGCTCGCCATCCTCCAACAGCTCCGCGCAGAAACACGCTTCTATACGAGCACCGAGGCCCGACTGAGCCCGTACTTCGCGGGCGGGCTGGGCATGGCGCTCTACGGTAACGAGTTCGGCAGCGACACCGGCGGGGTTTCGACGTTTCTCGGTGGCGGGCTGGAACTCCAGCTCAGTCGCACCACGGTGATAGGCGGGAGCTTGGTGTACCGGCCGCTGTTGCTTCGGGGCTGGACGGACTCCGCGGGTCAGCGCCGGTCGGACCGCTTCCTCGGTTTCGGATTGGCCCACCTCGTGGCCCTCGAAATCACCCTCGAGGTTCGGAGTCCGCTGAGTCGCTGGTAGTCGCCTTTCGCAAACAGATCCTTGACTCGGCTAGCAGGTAGTTGTCCTCTTGCCGGCTGTGAGGTGTGATCGCTGTGGGCGGGAAAACCCGGACCATGTGACATTCTGCATGGACTGCGGGAACCGCCTGAAGCCGGCGCAACGTGTGGTTGAGCCCACGCCTCCCCGCGGCGTGCAGTCCCCGCTGGGCGGCACCGCGTTCATGGATCAATCGCCGCTCGCTGCTCAGCCAGCTCCACCTCCAGCAATCGCGCCTCACGCGATGGCACCTCAACCCGCAGCACCGGAGCGCCCACCAAGTGTGCGGCCACGGCCTGCAGCGCCCGATTTCGAGTTCGCGCCGAAACCCCCTGCGGGTGAAGGCAATACGTGCTCGCGCTGCGGCACGTTGAATCCAGAGGTCAATCGCTTCTGTCTGTCATGCGGCGCGCAGCTCCATCACTCGAAGCCCGCGCTCGCTAGCCCCGTCGTGGATTTCGCGGCGCCCCCTGCGCCCACGCCTCAAAGTGTCACCTGCGGGCGTTGCAAGGGCAGCAATCAACCCAGCATGCGCTTCTGCCAGTATTGCGGCGCAGCGTTGGCGGGCAACGACGCAACACGACCGGACTCTCCCGAGGCACGCCAGGCAGCGGCCGAAGCGTTCGACCAGATGCGGCAGCCCGCGCCGCCACCAACACCAGCGCCCGTTCCCCAGCCGGCTCCGGCGTATGGGTCGCCGCAACCAGTGGCCACCGCTCCACATCCGCAGCCCATCGCGGGTCATCCGCCGATGCCCGCCCCCCTGCCGGCCCCACAGCCCGTGCCGTCACCTCAACCCATCCCCGTGCCTCAGCCGCAAGCGGCGATCGAGCCTCAGCCCGTGGCTGCGCAGCCGTCAGCTGCTCCCGTCGCGACTGGAGTGGCTCGAGGCAAGCTCGTGGTGATCGCTCAAGACGGTAGTCCAGGCCGCGAATACCCGATTTTCGACGACCAGGTAGACATCGGCCGCCAGGAAGGGGCGATCGTGCTGCCCAACGACCCTTACGTTTCCCCGCGCCACGCTCGGGTGATGCACCGCGACGGTCACTTCTTTATCCGTGACCTTGGCTCCGTGAACGGCGTGTACGTTCGCCTCACCAAGAGCGAGAGCCTGAGGAATGCTGACTTGCTTCTGGTTGGCTTGGAGGTGTTAAGGTTCGAAATCGTGAGCGAAGCGGAGAAAGGCCTGGGACAAGCCGCGGAGCGAGGAACGCAAATCTTCGGCTCCCCTGCCGCGCCGCGCTTTGCGCGCCTCTGCCAGAAGACGGTTGAAGGCGTCACTCGAGACGTCTACCACCTGACTCGCGAGCAAACTGTCATCGGGCGAGAGTCAGGTGATATCGTGTTCACGGGCGATCCGTTCATGAGCCGACGACACGCTGGAATCACTCGAGAGCCTTCGGGGCGGGACTTCAGCCTGCGCGACTTGGGTTCGTCCAACGGGACGTACCTCGCGATCCGCGGTGAGCAACAGCTGGCAGACGGCGATCACGTACGCATCGGTCAGCACCTATTTCGTCTGGAAATTCTTTCGGGTTCGCGCCAAGAGCGGCGTGAGTTTTGATCGGGCCACCAAGGGATATGAGCCAAAACGGGGACGCGGCGGGCGACATCCGCATTCATCTATTCGGCCGTACCGATGTCGGTCAGATCCGAGAGCACAACGAGGACAACTTCCTCGTTGCGGACCTGACACGTCGCAGCCGTAGCCTGATGGAAGCGGACCGTCAGCAAACGGTTGGCTCGCGGGGCACCGTCCTCGGGGTGTGTGATGGCATGGGCGGCGCTGCCGCTGGCGAAGTCGCGAGTCAGCTCGCGGTGGACATCATCTACGAGAAGCTCGTCGACGGAGAGCCCCCCCGGGATCGCGACGATCTTGCCCGACGTCTCGTCCGCGCGATCGAAGAAGCCGGACTGCGCATCTTCAATGAGGCGCGTGCGGATCGCAGTCGCCGCGGCATGGGCACCACCTCCACCATCGCAGCCCTGGTCGACTCCCGGCTGTTCCTGGGCCAGGTGGGTGACAGCCGCGCTTACATCTTGCGCGGCGACCGCATGGTCCAGGTCACCCGGGACCAGTCTTTGGTCAACCAGCTGATCGAAGCCGGGCAACTCACCGAAGAGGAAGCCGAGACCTTCGAGCACAACAACATCATCCTGCAGGCCCTCGGCACCGCGGATACGGTACAGGTCGATCTCACCTTCGCGGACCTGCGTCAGGGTGACGTGTTGATGCTGTGCTCGGACGGTCTGAGCGGGATGCTGCGTGCGGATGAGATGCGCGAAGTGCTCATCACCGTGAAAGATCCCTTGGAGGCCTGCAAGGTCCTCACCGATCGCGCGAACCTCGCTGGAGGTCACGACAACATCACGGTGATCGTCGCGAAGTTCGAGGGCTCAGGTTTGCCACCCGCGAGCCCGGAAGACCTGCTGAGCTATCAGAAGTACGCGATCACCCAGCAGGCCACGGCGGACGCCACGGTGAGAGCGGCACCGGTCACACCGGAGACGCCCCTGAACTTGAGCGACGAGGCGGCACGGGAGTCTCGAAAGCTCAAGGTGTCGCACACCATGGTCGGTATGGACGCCGCGACCGTTCAAGCCGCCGTTCAAGCCGCACACTCGCCAGCTCCTCACACGCCGCCCATGCCGCCCGCCTACTATGATCCTGAGGAGGATCCGGTCGACATCCCCACCACTGGGCTGCCGCCAACCGTGGTCGGCATGATGGTGCTGGGTGCTCTGCTGGTCGCCGCGCTAGCCGGTGGCTACCTAGCCCTGGCGCCTTGATCAGCAGCGAAAGCTGCGCTGCATCACGAACGCGACGCGCTTCAAGAGCTGACGGTCGAGCCGCGGGGAAACGGACTGAGATGAGTTCGCTCCACGCGCGAGGGCACTGATGCGACACCTGCTGCGACGCCTGCTGTGGCTGCTGCCGGGGCTGATGCTGATCAGCTTGTTCGGGTTCTGGGCCGTCAGCCGTACGTTGCAGCCGAGCGCAGCGGCGCTGCCCCGCTTCTTCAACGCCAATCCTGTGAGTGTGCGGAACCTCGCGGAAACTGCGATGCAGGACGCCGCAGCAGGCGGCAGCGACGGACCCGCTGAGCTCAGGCGTCTGGGTGGTGCCGCGCTGCCATACGTGCTGCCGAAGCTGGACACGCTGCCGCCTGACCAGCGAACTCGAGTCGCTTTGGCGCTCGCGCCCCTGGGTCGCAGGATGGGCGTCGGAGAGCCGGAGGAGCTCGACGACGCGGACGGCGCGGTCGTGTTTTGGGGGCGCTTCTGGCAGGACCGCAGCCTCGACTACAGGCCGCTCGTGGTGCGCCGAGCTGTCTCTCGCCTGGCCTCCAAGAGTTCGACGTTGCGGCGGGCCGACGTGCTCGCGCTAGACACGTACGCGTTGCCCGAGCTGTTTGCGGCGCTCTCTCCCCCCCAGACCGAGCAGGACATCCCAAGAGCACGGCGGCTGGTCGCGGTAATTGCGCATATCACCGAACGCAACGTGCAAATCCGCAAGGATTCATCGCTAGAGGACGCACAGCGAACTGTACTCGAGAACCGCGAGTGGTGGCGCAGGGTGCGCTCGAACTACATCCCACGCGAAGGCACGGATCGCGTGTTGGCGATGCTGCGAGATACGCAGTACGGCGAGTGGCTCACATCGACGATCGTGTACCGCTCAGACGAGCTGTTGCGGCAGCTGGGGTACGCAAGCGTCCCAAGCCTTCGCCTGGCGGGCTGGGCCATCTTCGGCTCCATGGCGCTCGCCACGCTGCTCTTGTTGCTGCCGGTTCCGCGGGGACGGCGCTACACGCTCGTGTCTGCCTGCCTCGCCAGCTCTCCCTTCTGGTTCGTCCTGCTGTGGACCGGATCCGATCTGGGGGCCTTGGCGATGGCGCTCTTTGGCGGCATCCGCACGGCAACCTATGCGCGTGCCCTCCAGCGCCAGCTGGTGAGTCCCGCGCTCGACCAAGCGGAGCGGGGCTTTGGGCTGAGTCCATTTCGGCGACGCGCCCGGCACGCTCGGCTCGGCCTCGGCTACGCGATCGCGGACCTGCCGCTAGCGCTGCCGGGGATCTTCTCGGCGACGATGCTGGTGGAGCTCTGTACTGGTGAGAACGCGCTGGGCACCCGCACGCTGCTCGCCGTCAAGCAGGGCGACATCGGTTGGGTGATGGTGCTGTTGGTCGCGCTGACGGCGATGGTGGCAGTAGTGCAGCTGATCGGTGACTACGCGCTCGGCCGACTCGACCCGCGTCTCCGCGAGGCACTACATCGCCGTGAGGGGCGCCTCGCATGAGGTTCAGGCTCGCGCTGTCGCTGCTAGGACTGGGGCTCGCGATGAGCGCCTTGGGCTCCGCGCTCGCGGGCTCACCCGGGTTATTCCAGCTTTGTCTCGTCGGCGTGTCGGTCGCGATCTTTGGCGCGGTGCTGGGTGTTGGGCTCGCGCTCTCGGCGGCCTTCGGTCCGCGTGCCGTCGACCGTCTACTCGCGCGGGGTGTTGAAGCGAGCGCGGCACTACCGACGGTGATCTTCCTAGCGTTGATGCTGATCGCTCGCCCCGGTTTGGCGAGCGCGCTGGGCCTGCTGGCGCTGCTACGCGGGCTACGAGTTGCCCGGCCGCTGCGCGCGGAGTTCCTGCGGCTACAGTCCCTTGACTGGGCGCTCGCGTCACGCGCGCTGGGCGCCAGCACCTGGCACCAATTTCTCCATGGCTATTTGCCGGCGCTGCTCGAACTCCTGGCGCTCGAGCTCGGTAGTGGCGTGCTATGGACGCTGGGCGTGGTGTTTGCGACCAGCTTCATGCGCCCCGAGCTGTTGCCTCAGGGGACGCTGCTGACCTCTGGCGCAGCTGGAGTTGCTCCCCTCGGATGGCTCGGCGCCGCGTTGCTCGGCGCTGGTAGC
Source organism: Polyangiaceae bacterium (assembly GCA_041389805.1). GTDB lineage: Bacteria > Myxococcota_A > Polyangia > Polyangiales > Polyangiaceae > JAHBVY01. Next base: position 95,333 of record JAWKRD010000011.1, read on the forward strand.
CTCGGCTTGGTCTTTCCGCGGCGGCGAAAGCGCGGGGGGGGAGGCGCACCAGCGCAGCAACCGAGCCCGCCTCGCGGCGCTTGACCCCCAGAACTGGCGAGGAATTGTGGCTCGCTAACGCGCCGCGAGATTTTGTTGTAGAAGCCCCCCATGGCACTCGCCCAAATCACCGAACAGACATTTGAGCAGGAAGTCCTCCACAGCGAACTCCCAGTCATGGTGGAGTTCGGGGCCGAGTGGTGCGGTCCCTGCAAAACGGTCGCGCCGGAGCTTGCCGCGCTCTCCCAGGAGCTCGAGGGCAAGGCGAAGATCGTCACGGTGGATATCGACAAGAGCCCCATGCTTGCCCGCGCCCTGGGGATCCAGTCGGTGCCGACGTTTGTGATCTTCCACAACGGTCAGCCTGCGGGTGGCAAAGCCGGAGCGATGAAGCGGAACGAGCTGCGCCAGCTGATCGAACCATTCTTGCCGCGCACCGCTGGCGCGCTCAAGCCGGAAGAAGTCGCCGAGCTCTTGCGCCGGGGCCAGATCAGCCTGGTCGATACCCGAGAGGCGCCAGTCTTTGCCCGCGCGCACCTGCCCGGCGCTGCGAACTTGCCCCTCGAGGAGATCGAGAATCGCCTGGCGGAGCTCCACATGCTCCCCGCGGAACCGGTCCTGTACTGCCGTGCAGGAGACAAGACCAAAGAGTTAGCGGAGAAGCTCAGCGAGCAAGGTGTCCCCGTAAACTTCCTCGAGGGCGGCGTCCTGAACTGGGAAGCGGCGGGCTTCGAGCTCGAGCGCCCCGACTGATCCTCGGATCACTCGCCGAGGCTCTCTTGGGCCCTCGCCAGCGCCACTCGCAGCACTTCTCTGACGGGCTGATCTGCCGCGTGCGCTAGCCGCTGACAGTCTGCGAACTCTGGCTTGACCTGCGGCGGGCCGAAATCCCCTTCGCTGACCTTCACGCGCACGGCACCCCAGGGTGTTTCCACCTGGATTTCTCGCCGGGGACGCACCACCCGAGCAACCCGCCGGTGGCGTACCCCAATCGAGCTGGTCTCCCGCAGCACGCAGCGTGCTACCGCATCCACCGACCCGAGCGGGGCCAGCGCTGAGATCACCCACCCCGGGCGCCCCTTCTTCATGGTGATGGGGACAATCCAGGCGTCGACCGCGCCCGCGTCGAGCACCGCCGAGAGCGCGTGGCCTGCGAGCTCCCCGGTCAAATCGTCCACATTCGCCTCGAGCAACTCGAGCTCGTCGGAGGTGTCCTGAGGCTCCATCAAGATGGCTCTGAGGGCATTCGGGCGATCTGGAAGTTCACGGCTGCCCGCGCCCCAACCGTGAGCAAGCGGCTTGCCGCTCGGCCAGACGCTGGTGCTCTCCGCGACGCCCGCGACGATGGCGGCACCCGTTGGCGTGACCAGCTCTGCCTCGAGGCCCGAGTCCACGGTCAGAAATCCCTTGAGGCAACCGAGCGTCGCCGGCGCAGGCAGCGGGATGCGCCCGTGGCGACACTCCACGAATCCGCGTCCCAGAGGGAGCGGAGTCACGAGCACCGATGCGCCGAGGTAGTCGAAGCAGGCCGCGGCGCCGACGATGTCGACGATCGCGTCCAGAGCACCAACTTCGTGGAAGTGCACCGACTCGATCGAGATACGATGGACCGCCGCCTCTGATTCCGCGAGGATTCGAAAGATGCGCTGCGCACGTAGCTTGACCGGCTCAGAGAGCGAACTGTTCGCGATCAATTTCGCGATCTCGGAGTAGCTGCGTTCGCGGCCTCCGGGCTGAAGCTTGACGTCGAAGCGCGTGGCGCCGATAGCGCCAGCGGCAACGGACTCGAGGCTGAGTTCGAAGCCACCAAGCGAGAGCGCTGCAACCGCATCGCGCACGACCTGGAACGGAACGCCAAGATCGACCAGCGCCGCGATCGTCATATCACCGGCGATCCCGCTGAACGTATCGAGCAGCAGCAACTTGCCAGCCCCAATTCCCCGCGGCAATTCCTGACGCCAGCTCTCAGGATCGCGATCGGTCAGCGGCCCGTGATGCAGGTGGCTGTGGTGCGACTCCTCGCCATGGGTGTGGTCGTGATCGTGATGGTGGTCATGGTCGTGATGGTCATGGTCATGACCGTGATCATGAGAACCGTGAGGGTGACCGTGACGTCCCCCTCCCCCATGCGGACTCATGCGTCACGCCTCGCGCGCCGGAGAATCCGAAACGCGGCCATGGCGGCGCCGAACCCGTTGTCGATATTCACCACGGAAACACCTGAAGCGCATCCGGTGAGCATGCCAAAAAGCGCCGTGAAGCCGCCAAGCGCGGTTCCATAGCCGATTGAGGTCGGGACGGCGATCACGGGGCCAGCGATCAGCCCGCCGACCACACTGGCCAACGCGCCCTCCATGCCTGCAACCACGATCGCGACGGGCGTGTTCTGGAGCAAGTCTATGTGGCGCACCACGCGGTGAATGCCGGCGACGCCGACATCGAAGACTCGCTGGTGTTGCGCGCCGCAGGCCGCCAAAGTCTCCGCCGCTTCCTCTGCAACGGGAATGTCACTGGTGCCCGCGGTGACGATCGCGACGGGTGAGTTCTCAAGCGACTCAACGACGCGGTCGCGGCTGATCACCACCCGGGCCTCTGCTTTGTACTCGAGCGCCGGCAGCGCTTCGCAAATGCGCAGTGCCTTTTCATTTTCCACGCGCGTAATCAGCACGTTTGACGAGCGGGCCAAGAGCGCCTGGGCGATACCAATGATTTGCTCTGGAGTCTTGCTCTCCCCGAGCACGACCTCCGGCAAGCCCTGGCGCAGGGCGCGGTGGTGATCCACGTTGGCAAAACCCAGATCTTCGACGGGGAGCTGCTTCAAGAGTTCCACGGCCGAGTCCAGCTCGACCTCCCCGCGCTGCACCTTCTGCAGTAATTCGCGCACCGATTGCGTGTTCACAGGGGCTCTATAGTCCTTCGCCCGGGGGTCCACCACTTCGACGGCACCCGCAACCCCCTCGCGGGTGGCTTGTGCTCACCCGTGCTCGCCACTAAAACCCCAGAGTGCCAGCGCTTCTCGGCCCTCTGATCGGCTTCGCCTTTGGTGTTGCGTTCGCCTGGCTGAGCGTGGGCAAGGCGGCTCGCGACCGGCTTCAGGTAAGGCACCGTGGCACGCTGCTGAGCGCAGCCTACGGGCTGCTCATTTACGCACCCGTCTGCGGCTACTTCATCGCATTCGCTCCCGACTGGTCCGTCGCCTACTGGTTCGACGGCGCCTCCATGGTGACTCCCTGGGGACTGCTGTGGGTGCTACTCGATGCGAGCGCCCCTGCCCTTGGGTTCCTGGCCGCGACGCGGAAGGAGCAAGCCAAACCGAGCTTCCTCATTCGGGTTGGAAGCGCACCCGCCCTGCTCGCCCTGGGTCTCTTCGTGGTGAGCTACCGGCGACTTGGGAGCTATGGCACCTATCGGCAGTTCCACGGAGACTTCGGCGTACTTCAGGTGAGTGGCACGCCGCTCGGTCACGCGCTGCTTTGGATGCTGCCCATCCTCATACTGGGGACGCTGTGGACCTTGTACTGCATGCGGGGCCTCAGCCGCGGAGCGACCGCCCCGGTGCCACGCCGGTCGCGCAGGCACCCGGAACTGGGCTAGGGTCCGACGACTGCCGTTGTTTGCGCCAAACCGGCGCCTAGCTGGAGCACACAGATGAAGGACGACACAGAGCAGCTCAAGGAGCTCGCCGAGAAACTCGTAGACCGCGCACGCAAGGCGGGAGCGGACATCGCAGAGGTGTCAGCGCGCTCAGGCTGGGAGCTGTCCACGAAGGTGCGACTCGGAGAGCCGGAGCTCGTCGAAGAAGCGGGACATCGGAGCGTATCCATGAAGGTCTCGCGAGACCAGCGCGTCGCGATGAGCTCGACGAGCGATCTCTCCGAGGCTGGGCTCGAGCGCCTGGTTGCCGATGCGATCTCGTTGCTCGACTTGAGTCAGCCAGACAGCTGTGAAGGCCCAGCGGACCCCAAGCTACTCGCTACGCCGCCGTTCCCGGATCTGGACCTGTACGATCCCGCGGTCGAGGAAATTGACGCGGCCGCCGCGCTCGAACGGGCAAAGCTGGCGGAGAAAGCCGCGCTTGGATTCGACCCACGCCTGACGCTCTCCGAGGGCGCGACCTTCGCGCGCACCAGCGGGATCCGCGTGATGGTGCTCTCGAACGGCTTCGTGGGGGCAACCCGTGGTTCGTACGCGTCCCTCGTGGTCTCCCCGGTAGCCAAGGACGACGGGGGTAAGAACCGCCGCGGTTTCTACTGGTCGGCTTGCCGCCATCTTGCGGACCTGGAAGACACCGAAGAGGTCGGTCGCGAAGCGGCGCGACGCACGCTCCGCCAGCTCGGAGCTCGCAAGGTAGATACGTGTGAGGCGCCCGTTGTGTTCGATCCCGATGTCGCCCGCTCGATCGTGGGGACCTTCGCGGGCTGCATCACGGGCGGCGCCGTCTGGCGCAAGTCTAGTTACCTCGCGGAAAGAGAAGGCTCGCCCGTCGCTAGTCCGCTTGTCACATTGGTAGACGACCCGCTCTTGCCCAGAGCGCCGGGCTCCCGTCCCTTCGACGGCGAGGGCATGCCCTCCAGGCAAAACGTCGTGGTGCGTGACGGCGAACTCAAGACGTTCCTGCTCGATTGGTACAGCGCCCGCAAGCTTGGCCGTCAGTCGACTCACAGCGCGAGCCGGGGGGGCGCCTCCGTCGGTTCCTCGACCAGCAACTTCGTGCTTCAGCCGGGCAAACAGAGCCGAGAAGAACTGATCCGCTCCACCAAGCGAGGCCTCTACGTCACCGAGATGATGGGCTTCGGCTTCAACGCGATAACCGGCGACTTCAGCCGCGGCGCCGCTGGTTTCTGGATCGAAGACGGTGAGCTCGCCTTCCCCGTCAGTGAAATCACCGCCTCTTCGAACCTCGACACGATGCTGAAGAACATCGACGCCGTCGCCGACGATCTCGTGCTGAAGACGTCCGTTGCTGCGCCCACGTTCCGCGTGTCGTCGATGACGATCGCCGGCTCCTGACCGGGGAGAGGGCCCAACGAAGCGAGCCGGTCGGTGCGGGGACGCAGGACCGGCTCGGTAACATGGGGTGGCGCTGATTTACGGGATTGGGCGGTCCCGTCGGCGGACCCTCAGCAGGTTCGTGAGACTCCCCGCGTCGAGAGCGTCGAGGAGTTCGTAGCCATCCGTGTCCGCAGGAGGCGACCCGACCCACACCACGCGGCAATCGTCGCACGCCCGATCAATTGCCGCACGGAAAGCCTTTAGATCCACTCCGACCATCTGCTCGGCGACGACCACGACCATCAGCGGGCGATGGGAAGGGCACATCACCAGCGCGTCCAGCGGGTTCTCCAAGCTGATGGCTCCGCGCGGCAGTCCGAGCAGGCCCGCTCTGGAGTCCTCGGCGACCAGCAGCAATGGGCACCTGCAGCTCAGCTCGTCGGGCACTGGGAATCCCGAGCGACGCATGAACTCCGCGACGTCTTCCGCGCGGAACCTCAGGTGGCGGCCAGGCGTGCGAAAGTGCGGAATGCGGCCATCCGCTACCCAGTTGTGAACCGTCTTCACGCCACAACCCAAGAGCTCGGCAACCTGGCGCGTCGTCAGGGGCGCCTGCTCCTCGCGTCGGTAGACCTTGATGCGAGACCCAGAGCTCCGACCGTCTTCCCACTCCGCGTGGGTCTCGTCGGTCAGGTCAGCGGATGCGTCGAGTGCTCGTTGGTTCACATGGCCCCCTTTTGGGGTTTGGGGTTTGGGGGTTCGGGGCGTGAGGCAGTGGAGGGATCACGCAGCGGGCGACGCGAAGGGGCTAACGCGCTGTCGTCGTGCGGTGCCCCAAGGTCGCAGTAGAGCTAATCTTGGTTTATGGAAACGAGTCCGCATTCGTCAATTGAAACTCGCAGCCTGGGGAAAGATTGTCGCGGAACCACACGGCGCTGCCAGACGAGAGTGACTCAACGCGTCTCTCACTCGCGGGTTGATGTTCCCTGAGCGCCCACCTGGTTGAACCGCACCGCGCGTCCAAACCGCAACAGCTACAGAGCGCGCAGAATCACGCACGTTTCGACACTGGAACGCCAGCAACGAGCGCGGCGAGATCGTGTAGGTAGCCCTGGGAAAATATGCGCGCCCTCCACCGCTCAGCCCGGCGCGATGTATTCCGCTGTCTGCCCCCAGCTGATCGTCACTGACCCGTCTCGAACGCGTCGTCGAAACGATTCGCCGAGCCCGGCGATGCGCCGGGTTCACCGTGGGTCTGGAAAGAGGAGAGTACATCACTCAGTTCCGGTGTCCGCCTCGCAACGCTATACCCAGCCTTGTCATGTTTCAACGGTGGAATAGCGGACACTAACGTTCCAGCGGTATCCCGCAGGATGAGCGGCTCACCCGAGTTGGAAAGCCCGCTCTTCCCCAGCTGCTCCACCACGATCAGCTGCACCTCCTTCGAGGGTGACAGGTCAAACGGGTATGCGCGATCATACTCAGGGGTGACGAGCAAGGCGTACTCGCCTGGCGACAAGCGAGCGAACGGCAGTTCAATGCGGCCAGCACCGTCTTCCAGGCTGTATCCCTCCAGCACCACATCACGCGAGCCCGCGTTGAAGAGTTCGATCCACTCCTGCGCGGGCTCTGGCCCATTTGGGTTCGCGAGCACCTCGTTCAACACCACTTGCCCGCGCGCAGCCAGGGTCTCGAACTCGGCCGTGTCACGCAGCGCTTCCCCCGTATAGTCCAAGCTAGTCAACGTGTAGGCGTGACGTGTCCCCGGAGATAAGCCTGAAATTACTAGAAATTCCCCGGTTTCAGGCTCCGATACCCTGCCGTCTAGCTCGAGAGTCCAGAGCACCTCGCGTGGCTTGCGGAGCGCCACGTAGGTGTCGCCTATTCGCAGACAACCGTCCGCAGTCGCGCGCTCACCGGTCGCACACTCTAACGGAGCGCGTTCTACAGGTTCGGCCCGCTCGAGACGCGTCGCGGGTAACCAGTGGTCCCCAATCGCGAGCGGCGTGAGGCAAGGCTCCGAGTTCGTCGCTTCCACCGACAGGGTGAAGCAGCGATCCTCTAGCAGACCCGTATCGCTGATCCCCGCGGCAATGACCCCCCGCGCTCCGCAGGACTCTAGCACTACGCTGGAACCCGCCACGCGAGCTCCGGGGCAGAACACCGCTTGGCGACCAAAACGACCAGGCGGTGGCCAGAGGCGGGGAGCGAAGGCGGGTTGTTCCAGAGCGACGTCTACCTCGAGCAGCAAGCCTAGACCCAGCTCACCCAGAGAGTAGCGCTGCCCAACCTCGAGGGGCTCAGTGCTACCCAGCCACGCAACGCCCTCAGCCCCACCCCAGCGGAGCGCAGGAACCTCCCGTTCGAGCAGCGAGTCAGGTAGGTCGCGCTCTCGCAGGCGACGTTCGTAGTACTCACTCAGGCTTCCGCTGAAGAGCCGCAGATCGCTCGGCTCGCTGTGCGGTACCTCGAAGCGCACGACGCTTGACACGCCGCCGCTGAGCGGCGCCCCGTGCACCTGGATTTCCCGTTCGGGCGACGCCTCAGGCGATGGCGGCTCGAAGGTCGGCTCGCACCCGAGCACCCCGAAGGCTGCGAGTCCAATGGTCAACGTCGATAGGCCGAACTCGGTCGGTCGGGAGGGTGTTTGCACCCGAAAACTTCGACCACGGCCGCGACGAGTTGCGTCTTCGCTGGGCGCAGCACTACGGTTTCGTCGTGAGCCCCGACGACATCAAACAACTGCGCAAGGACCTAGGCTGCACCGCACGAGAGCTGGCCGAGACACTGGGCCTGGAGCAAAAGGAAATCCTCGCATGGGAGGACGGGGAACTCTTTCCAACCAAGCGCTGGGTGAGCGCCATGCAGCGGCTCAAGCAACAGGGCCCGAGCGCGATCAAGAAGAAGCCGCGCGGCAAGCCCAAAGGCGCCAGCGGGATCGCGCGTCTACACGACGCCGAACTCTGGGCGATCGTGCGGAAGCTGCTCGCCCACCCTCAGCTCTTCGAACGGGTGAAGGCGCTGGCCGCCGACTTTGACGACCCGAGCTGACCGACATCAATCGTCATCGTCGTCGTCATCGTCGTCATCGTCGTCATCGTCGTCATCGTCGTCATCGTCGTCATCGTCGTCGTCCTCGTCGTCCTCGTCCCACCCGCGGTCTGTCTCGTCCGCATCGGAGTCAGGACCGCTGATGGAGACGCTGCCGCGAGCCTCTCCGATGTCCGCGCTATCCGCATCGGCATCGTCTTCGATGGACAACTGAACCCGCGGCGGCTGTTCGTCCCAAGCGTCCGCCGGGTCCTGACCTAGGCCGGCGTCGTCCGCTGCGTCGTCGTCGTCTCCTGCGTCGTCGTCGTCACCTGCGTCGTCGTCGTCGTCACCTGCGTCGTCGTCGTCGTCACCTGCGTCGTCGTCGTCGTCCGCTGCGTCGTCGTCGTCCGCTGCGTCGTCGTCGTCCGCTGCGTCGTCGTCCTCACCTGCCTGGGCGCGGCGCTGCATGCGCTCGGCTTCTCGTCGTTCGAGTTCCTCGAGCTCGGCGCCCATCAGGCCCTCATCGAGTTCGTCGTCGTCACCGAAACTCTCAGCGTCGGCTCGATCGCGGAACTCTTGAGTGGGCTCCCCTTCGGCGTCCACGGGAAGCGGGTCGCCCGCGTCGAACGCACCCGGCCCCTCGTCGTTGAACTCGATTGGACCGGCTGGCGCCTCCTCTCCAAGCTCGGTCTGGAACTTGTCTTTCGACTCGTCGCTGAGCTCGGTGAACTCGCGCAACGTGGGCAGATCCTTCAATGAGTCGAGGCTGAACAGCTCCAGGAAGGCGTCGCTCGTACCGTAGAGCATCGGACGTCCGGGTTCGTCTTTCTTGCCCAGAATGCGCACCAGATCACGCTCGAGCAAACCCTTGAGCACTGGACCGCAATCAACGCCTCGGATGTCATCGATCTCCGGGCGGGTGATGGGCTGACGATAGGCGATGATCGCCAAGGTCTCGAGCTGAGCGCGGCTCAGACGGACCGGGCGCTGAGAGAGATGCGTCCGCACGTACTCGCCGTAGCGTGGATTCGAACGGAAGCTGATGCCGCCGACGGCCTCATGCAGAACCATACCGCGGCCGCTGTATTCCGCGCGGAGTTCATCGATGATTTCCTGAGTCCGCTTCTTGTCGAGCTTGGCGGCGCGGGCCACCTCCTTCACGGACAGCGGCTTGTCGGACACGAACAGAATCGCCTCGATCAGTCCCCGCAAGAAGCCTTCGGTATCCTCGATGTCGCCCTCGGCACCCTCCGCCTCTCCGTCCCCCAGAAGCTGAGCGCCCTCCGCCGGACCTTCACCGTCGATCAACGTGAGCTGCGGGCCGGACTCCCCGTCCTCGGCCTCCGCATCGCCCGCCGCGACGGCTTCAGCATCCAGAACGGTGGCAGGATCTCCTTCTGTGGCGAGGGCGTCCCCAGGTTCGGCATCAGCCTCGGAAGCCTCGCCCTCGCTTTGCTTGGATGCTTTCTTCGAGGCCTTTTTCGAGGCCTTCTTGGCAGCCTTCTTGCCGGGTTTCTTCGGGGCTGCGTCGACGTCCGGGGCCTCTGCGATGGCCGCGTCAGCCTCCAAGCCTTCGAGGGGCTCCTGCTCAGAGTCCAGAGTCTGGTCGGCGGCCGACTTCTCTTTCCTCGCGGTAACAGCCTTCTTGCTCTGCTTCGCGGGCGATTTGGGCCGCCTTCCTTGGCTGCCGGCTTGCTCGCCTTCTTCGCCGCTCTCTTGCTCGAGGCCTTCGGGGAGACTTCTTTCCCCTGCCTTGGCCTGTGCGTCTCCGCCCGTTTCAGGCGAGCCTTGACCACCCAGCGACTCCGCCTCGCCCTCGTCTGGCAGCGGCGCGTCCTCGGCGTTCTTGGTCGACTTCGCCTGCTTCGTGGACTTCGCCTGCTTCGTGGACTTCGCCTGTTTCGTGGACTTCGCCTGCTTCGTGGACTTCGCCTGCTTCGTGGACTTCGCCTGCTTCGTGGACTTCGCCTGTTTGGCTGGCGTCACCGCTTTCTCTGACGAGTCCTCCTGCTTCGAGGTCTTCGTCGCCTTGGCGGACTTCTTCGACGCTTTCGTCGCCTTGGCCTGCGGCGCGTCTCCGCTCGCGTCAACGTCCGACGCCGCATCCGCGCCGGGCGCTGTTTCGGCGCTGGGCGCCGCTTCAGTCGCGTCGGCTACCGAGTCGCTCGCGAACTCGCCATGCGCCGTGCTGTCTGGCTTCGCAGCCTGAGTCTTCGCGTTCTTCGAAGTCTTCTTGGAGCTCTTGCCGGCTCTGGAAGCAGCCTTGCTGGGCTTGCTCTTCGCCGCTGGCTTCGGTCCTTCGCTGACGTTCGCCGCGACATCGGCGTCGGCGCTGTCCGACGCTGCCGCTGGCATAGCAGAGGCTTCAGCGTCGGCGCCGCGTTTTCCCCGCGGTTTTTTCACGACGGGCCGCTCCAGCTCGGACGAGGCCTCGGGCTGCTTCTTCTCGGTTTGCTTCGCGCGTTTCGCTTTAGCCATCAGTCTTGCTCATCGTTCCCCGGTGCCCCCAGGGGCCCTTCTTCGTCCGGGCTCGTCGGCTCCACGGGCTCTTCAGCGTTTTGCGGGAGCGCGCTCGAGCCTTCGACCTCCGACGCCGCCGGGTCGTCAACCGCGGGTTCGAGTTCAGGTTCAGCCACGGGACTCTCCGCCACCGCAGGGGGTTCCTCTCCCCCCCAATAATCCTCCCGGAAACTAACCAGGCCCCGCCGCATCCTCCGCCCTGATCGCAGGAGCAGCAGACTCAGCTGAAGCTCGAGACCGACCCAGCGAACTGCTCGACCGGGGAAGGCACTTCACCTCGGAGCTCGCTGTTGCCGCTGCCCCCTGCCTTGCCCGCGAGCGGGTTCCTCGGGATGCCGACGGGCGTGCCGGGTTCGGGTTCGGGTTCGGGTTCGGGTTCGGGTTCCGGGTCGGGTTCGGGTTCGGGTTCGGGTTCGGGTTCGGGTTCCGGGTCGGGTTCGGGTTCCGGGTCGGGGCCGAATTCTGGACGCGGGTCGGTTGGGATGAGCTCACCCGGCTCCGCTTCGAGGACTGGTGGGTCGGAGTTCCTGTCGTCCGACTCGTCAACGTCGTCGTCGTCCTCGTCCTCGTCGTCCTCGTCGTCCTCGTCGTCCTCGTCGTCCTCGCTGCGGTCGGCGGCTTCGTCGTCCTCGTCGTCCTCGCTGCGATCGTCGGCTTCGTCGGCGGCCGAGTCGACGTCAGCGTCGCCCATGGATTCGTCTTCGGGCTCAACGTCGCGGTCATCCTCGTCGTCGTCGTCGGAGTCGCGAGATGCCTCGTCGGCGGACTCAGCGGCTGGCGCGGCATCGCCCTCGGCCTGAGCCGCGAGAGCCTGCGGATGCACGATTCCGTCAGGCAACACCAGGGAGTCGCTGGATTCCTCGTCGGGGGACACCGCGAGGCTGACGAAGATGGTCTGGAAGGCCCGCCTGCTCGATCCGAATCATGCGCAAGCGCGCCTTATTTCCGAGCAGCGCCAGGAAGGTGACGACGACCTCGGCCTTGGTCGCATCCTCGCCGAAGAGCTCCTCGAAGCGGCAATGAGGCAGTCGCGTGAGCACGCCGCTCAGCTCGTTGATCTTGTCCGCGATCGAGAAGCGCTCGAAGTCGATGGTGTGATCCATCGTCTTCTTCGCGCGATCGAGCACGGACTGGAACGCATCCAGCAGCTTGAAGACGCCAATCGGCGCGAGGGGCGCGGGACCGTCGACGGTCGGCGCCTCGATGCCGCGACCGAAGATGTCGCGGCCGAACAAGTCGCGGTTGCCAAGGTCCTCTGCGGCTTGCTTGTACTTCTGGTACTCGAGCAGCCGGCGAATCAGCTCCGCTCGCGGATCATCTTCTTCCGCCTCTTCGGCGTCCTCGTCTGCCTGACTCGGATCCGGCGGCAGCAGCATGCGCGACTTGATGTGAGTCAGCGTGGCCGCCATCACCAGGTACTCCGCTGCGACGTCGATGTTCAGATCCGTCATCAGCTTGAGGTACTCGTTGTACTTCTGCGCGATGAACGCGATCGGGATGTCGAGGATATCGAGCTCGTGCTGCTGAATCAGGTGCAGCAAGAGGTCGAGGGGCCCTTCGAAGCTCGGTAGCTGAACGCGATACGCGTTGGGATCGACGGTGGCTTCGACCGCTTCCCGCAGCTCGGCGGCGCGCCGCTCGGCCTCCGTCAACTCCGCGGGGGCAGCCGGTTCCAGCGCGGTTGACCCGGGCGGTTCTGGCGCAGCTTCGGCGTCCGCGGCAGGCTCCCGCTCAACGGTCGCCCCGAAGCGCCTCCGCTGTCCGTGCGACTTCCGCCGTCGCGTCCCCGATATCGGCGGCTGCTTCGACGACTTCCGCCGGGGCCCGTCGACCTCCGGGGAAGGCGCGCTGGGTCCGGCAGGCCGCTTCGCGGGGTCAGTCCCAGGGGTCTCCGGGGGCGACCGACTGTGACTCCGCCGAAGCCTCCAGCGTTTCCGCAGGGTCAGAACCTGAGCGAAGCCCTCGGGCGTTCGCGACGTCCTCGTCGCTCATCAGAAGCCTCCAATCGGAGCGCGGGCAACACTCTCGAACCCGATCAAGAGCCAGTTGACGGGCTGCCGAATCACGCTGCCAAAGCGGCTAACCATCACGATCAACAGCAGGAACGAAAACGGCGCGACCTTCTCGAGGACACCGTCGAAACGCCGAGGCAAGAGCCGTGAGCCATCCAGCGGCGGGATGGGCAACAGGTTGAACACGAACAGGCCAAGGTTCGTGAGCACCATCGCGCTCAGGAAGGCGAGCAGTGGCACACCGCCTCTGATCAGCAGCCCGGTGCGATCACACACCGCGAGCGCGATGTAGCTCAGACACGCGAGCACCAGATTCGAGAGCGGACCCGCGGCGGCCACGATCATCGAACCCGTGCGCATCGTCAGCTTGCGGGTGAGACGCGCGGGGTTGAACTGCACCGGGCGGGCCCAACCGATCATCGGGACCGATCCAAAGAACGCTGCTGCGATCGGGATCAGGAATGTCCCGAAAATGTCGTAGTGCTCGAGGGGGGAGAGGGTGAGCCTCCCTTGACGCCGTGGCGTGTCGTCTCCCAGCCGGTCAGCCGCCAACGCGTGTGCGAACTCATGCACACTGAGCGACAACAGCATCACCACCAAGGTGAGCACCAGGTTGCGAATGGTTTCGGGAGAGAACACGGGAGGACGGAGCCTAGAACGAATCGAATCGGTTGGGGTTTGCCGAGTTGCGCGCCTCACACCGACCCTTCGCGGGGATAGCTTCCTGCTCAATCTGCCTCGCCAACGCAACGGCGATCTGAGCCAGGCAGCACGCCACACCGCACCCGAGTGCGAACACTCACCAGCTGTGAGTAACTTCGCCGCGCTCAGCTGCTCGCACAGCGCCGAATTCCTGCGATCGCGGGCACTTCCCCCAAGAAATCCACAGGCTGTCCCGAAAGGGCTGTGGATAGGAGATCCAGCGAGAAAAATCGCCGGGGCGCGCGCTTCGTGACCCTCCAAAGCGCAAAAACCTGAGTGTCCCAGCGACTCTAGCGGTACCCGACTGCCCGGGAAGGTACTACTACTCGACTGGTGTTTGCGGCGGCTCGACGTAGCCAAGGGGTGTGATGGGAGAGCGGCGGACGTGCCCGACTTGTGGGGAAAACTACGCCCCGGACGTCATCTTCTGTCCGCGTGATGGCGCACCACTCGGCGGCCGCAAGACCGAGCTGCAGGAGGACCCCTACCTTGGGCTCGAGCTCGCCGGTCAGTTCCGTCTGGACCAGCTGATTGGGATCGGCGCCATGGGGCGAGTCTACCGCGCGCACCAGTCGGGCATCGGCCGTGACGTCGCGGTGAAGATCTTGCACCGCGAGCTGCTCACCAACGACACCCTCATCCGGCGTTTCCACCAGGAAGCAAAGGTCGCCAGTCGGCTCCTGCATCCGAACGTCGTGCAGGTGTTGATGACTGGTCAGCTGCCGCGTATCCCGGACTCACTGATCGGCGGTGAGTCGTACCTGGTGATGGAGCACCTGGATGGAATATCCCTCCGTTCGTGCCTCGGCGCGGCGGGCGGCGCTCTGCCCCTGCCCCGCGCGCTGCACATCGTGCTCCAGGTGTGCGACGCCGTCGGAGAAGCCCACGCCCAGAACATCGTCCACCGGGATCTCAAGCCGGAAAACGTGATGCTGGTGCGGCGTGGCGACGATCACGATTTCGCCAAGGTGCTCGACTTCGGCGTGGCCAAGATCGACCTGGGAGACGAATCCGTCGCGACTCAGGCTGGCGCGGTGTTTGGTACTGCTCGCTACGTCTCCCCTGAAGGCGCGCGCGGCGACAAGGTCGGACCGCCCGGCGACGTCTATGCGCTAGCCACGATGCTGTTCCAGACGCTGAGCGGCACGACGCCCTTCGACGGAGACAACCCGGTGGCGATCCTGGTGAAACACGCCAACGCCGAGCCACCGGATGTGCGCAGCGTGGCGCGCTCGAGCTACGTGCCGGAGCCGATCGCGAGGGTCATCCTCAAGAATCTCGCCAAGCTGCCTTCGTCGCGCGCTGCTGATGCGCGCGCATTTGGCCGCGCTCTGGTCGATGCCGCACGGCAAAGCGGGCTCGCTCCGGAGGATCTGGCGCTCCGCTCGACGCTCTTGGGAGGGGGCACGGCACTCAGCCTCTCGAGCCTACAGCGCACGAAGAGCCTCGATTTGAGCCCAGATTTGGCGGCGCGAATGCGGGGCGAAACCCCGGCGCCTGATGATGCGCCGCGTGAGCGAAGTGCACCGGGTGGCACTAGCATCCTCGAGCCAGAGGAGGGCGCCGCGCCTGAGCCCGTAGCGCGCCTGCCAGAGCCAGCTCCTCCCGGCAATGCTCACGACACGCGCGTCTCCCCCGCTCTCACTCAAAACGACGAAGCGAGTGCCGCAACCGAACGCGCCGCTGACTCTACCCCGCCCGAAGCACCCAGACCGAGCTCACCCGGCGCAAGCTTCCCCACCCCAGCTCCAGCAAGCAGTTCACCAGGCTTCGCGCACCCCGGCTCTCCGGACAGCTTCAGCCGTCCCGACGACGCGCCGCTGAGCGGCCCCCACTCGAGCCCCGGGCCCCACAGCGGGCCTCACTCATCGCCGTACTCGAGCCGGGGCTCGCTCCCGAGTGTCGAACCCTACGAGATGCCAGAGGAGCAGCCGCGCTCGCTCAGGGCGCTGGTGCTGATTTTATGCTTCGTGCTGGGCGCTGGGCTCAGCGTGCTCATCGCCTACAAGCTCGGCGTCTTTCAGAACAAGACGCTCTCCGCAGAAGGCTACACCGATCAGGCGGAAAGAGCCCTGGCGGCAGGCCACCTTGTAGATCCTCCGGGAAACAATGTGCGTGACATCACCGACGCAGCGCTACAGCAATGGCCGAAGCACCCGGGGCTGCTCGGAGTGCGCCGAAACGCCGCGAGACGCCTCGTCGAGCAAGCAGAGACCAAGCGCGCAGAGCCCGTGGAGGCCACGCGGCTCTTGAACTTGGCGACGGACCTCGACTCAGAGAACGCCCGGGCCAAGCAACTCCTGCGAGAACTCTCGAAGCCGCCGGAGATCGACGCCGGGGCGAGCGACGCGGCGCCCAGCGCGACTGGTGCCGCGCACGTTCCCCACGGCAATAAGCCACCCACGCCCAAGACGTCAGCGACGCCCAGCGCCGAACCCAGCGCGGCTCCTTCGGTGGCGCCACCACCGCCGACCCCCACCGGTTCCGGAGGGCGCTGGCTATGAGGCGCTGCCCCGCTTGGCCGCTGCTCGCACTGAGCCTGCTGAGCGCCCCCGCGGCGCACGCTCAAGAGCACGAGGATGAAGGGGACCTGGGCCCCAGTCCGCGCACGCTGGTGCGCCCCCACGGCGCCGCCGAGGCTGGCGTCGGCTTGCTGACACTACCAGGCGCGGAGGTGTGCGTCGACGTGACCCAGGGCTGCGAGACCGGGGACACCAGCCTGAGCTCCACGCATGGCAGCTGTACCGCGCCAGCGTCGACCTGCTTGGCGCCGGTCTGACGCTGGCGCTCACGCCTTCCACCGACGCGCGCCCCGCGAGGACCCACCTCGGCGTGCCCCGTGACCACGCGCGACGCCATTTCCTCGTGGAAGCGACCGCAAGGCATTACGCCGTCGTGAGCCGCTCGGTGGAGTCCTGGATCGGCATCATGACGGGGTTGGTGGTCATCAGCGACCGCTTCACGCCTCAGGATCCGGAGAGTGACAAAGCCTTGGTTGGTCCTCCGGGCGTGACCATCCGCACGGAGGGCTACAGCCTCGCCCTCGGCGGCGGCGCCGCCTTCGCGCTGGCGCCGAACTGGAGCCTGGGCACCAGCCTGCGCGTCGGCACTTGGTTCCTCCCGGAAACTCCTGAGGAGAGTCCGCTCGGCGACGAAGCCTCCCTAGCCGGTCGCATCACGATGTTCGACATCGGCGTGAACGTCGCCTATCGCCTGAATCTCTAGCGTAGCTCAGGGCAACCGCAGCAAGAGCCCTGCGGAGGCCTCGAGCAAGCGATCCAGGAGCAACGCAAGGATCCCCAGGAGCGCCAGGCTCTTCAGCGGCTCGAGCACCGGCTGCAGGTGCGCTGGGTTCGCTGCCCGCGTTACCAAGGCAGAGGCCAGCTGGAGCACGAGAGACGCAGCGATCAGGGGCGCGGCCACCGCGAGCGCGATCTGGATACCCTGGGTGAGGTGCAGCGCGGCGCCAAGCAAGGGCTGCTTGAACTCCAGGTTCGGTCGAATCAGCGCCTCCCCAATGCGCGCCGGGCCACCGCTCTGCAGAAACAGCCAGCATCCGAGTAAGCCCATCAGAGCGCCCGTCGGCCCAATCGGACGATCCAGCACCGCGATGTTCGCCTCCGCCTTCGCGCCTCGTAGGTCATCCACGACGCCGCCGACCATCACCAGGGTCCAGATCCCCACGGCAGCGACTAGCGCCACCGGAAGGCCCAGCGCCATCTGCTGCAGGAGCAGCACCGGCCAGGCGAGCTTCGATGCACTGGCGATTGGCGTCAGCGCTGGCGCGACGCAAGCCGCGATCGAGAGCCCGAGCGCTGCCCGCGCCGGCCCAGGGAGCGCACGCAAGCCGAACGCCGGAACCAGCGTGACCGCTGGCGCAACCCGAGCCCACGCGAGACCCCAGGCGCGCAGGTCCGCCGCCGTGAGGTTGAACACCTCGAGCCACGACTCGACCAGGCCTGGGGCGGACACGGCGCGACTATACTCCAAGCCAAGCTGGGAGTTCCGGAACGCCATACCAGCGGTGCGCGGATCGCCCTGGTTTCGGGCGCCGCCGGGAGATTGACGCGCCTCGTGTAGGTCGGTAGACCGCAGGACCAATCGCGGTTTGCGGCTCGTGTGAGGCGCCCGCTGTCAGCTCAGGAGGAACAGCCACATGGCTCTCGATCTATCCGCCGTCGGCGCCAAGACCGCCGTCTACGACTACCCCTACGACTGGAAGATCCTCGCAACCTACGCCCTCGGCATCGGCGCCAAGAAGGACGAGCTTGCGTACGTGTACGAAGGCCAAGGGGCCGAAGGTGTACCCCACCTTCGCGGTGGTGCCCTCAAGTTCGCCCTGATGGGCGAGATGCATGGCAAGACTCAGGGCAGCCTCGCGAGCATCCTGCACGGCGGTCAATCCGTGCGGATCCACAAGAAGATCCTCCGAAGGCGTCGCCGCACCACCGCGACGCTGGACGGCATCTACGACATGAAGAAGATGGCCCAGGCTATCGTCAAGACTCAGACCGAGATCAACGGCGAGCTGATCTTCGAGACCGAGTCGTCAATCATTTCCGCGGGGAAGGTGGCTGGGTGGTGCTCCTCCCCAAGCAAGAAATCCCTGACATCCCCGACGGGATGAAGCCGAGCTGGACCCACGAGGAAACGACCAGCCCAGAGCAGGCGTTTCTACCGCATCTCCGGCGACCAGAACCCGCTGCACGCTGACCCTGACTTCTGCGAAGATGGCTTCACCGCGCCGATCCTCCTCACGGCTTGTGCAGCTACGGATTCGTCGCCCGCGCGGTGATCCTCAAGGCGCTCGACGGCGACGGGGATCGCGTCAAGTTCTACTCCGCGCAGTTCCGCAAGCCGGTGTGGCCGGGTGAGACGATCCGCACGGAGGGCTACGATCTCGGCAACGGCGTCACCGCGGTGAAGGCGTATGCCGCAGATCGCCCGGACCCGGTGATCGCCCGCGCGTGGATCGAAGCGAGCGCCTGATCGCTGCCGTCCCGTGCCCCGCAACCGCGCTCGCGTGAGCAGTAAAAACACTAATCAATTCTTTATGTTAGATTGAGTGCGGGAGCGCCGCCCCGAGGCCCAGCGGAAACATCCGCTGGCGCGCGGTGGTTGGCTGCCCCGCATTCTGTTACGGAAGCCCCCAGCATGGCGAAGAAGCAATCGAAGCAACACGAACCCGAAGAAGAACTCGACGACGACGAAGAGTACGTCGACGACGAGGAGGGCTCGGACGACGAGTACGAAGACGAAGACGAAGACGAAGACGACGAAGAAGAGGAAGAGGACGACGAGGAAGAGGAAGTCGCCCCGGCCAAGAAGCGCAAGGCCGCGCCGGCTCGCGACGCGCGCGGAAACGCCAAGCGCCCCGTCGCTCCGCCTGCGCCGAAGGTCTACGACCCGGACAAAGACCCCACCTGGTGGGCTCCCTGGGCTGTGATGCTTGGCTTGATCGTCGTGGGTTTGCTCGGCTTCATGGGCGTCTTCTGGCCCGTAGCTCACGCCGAGACGGATCACGAAGAGACGGGGACCATCGCCCACGAGGATCCAGCCCCCGCGCCGTCGGCCCTCAAGCAGCTCAACCCCGATCAAATGGCGGATATCCGCGCTCGCATCGAAGCGCGACGCAAGGCACAGCTCGAGGGTCAGGGCACGGAGACCGTGACTGCTTCGCACATCCTGATCGGCTACAAGGGCGCTCAACGCGCGAAGTCAGAGCGCTCCAAGGAAGAAGCCAAGAAGCTCGCTGACAAGATCGCGAAGGAAGCCAAGGCCAAGGACGCGGACTTCGCTGCACTAGCCAAGAAGTACTCCGAAGGCCCCAGCGCTCCTCGCGGTGGCGATCTCGGACCCTTCACCCGTGGCCGCATGGTCAAGCCGTTCTCCGACGCAGCGTTCGCGCTCAAGGTGGGCGACGTGTCAGACCCCGTGGAGACGCCCTTCGGCTACCACGTGATCAAGCGCACCAAGTGAACCGCCAAAGCTAGCGGCGCAACGCCAGCGAGCGCCAAAGCAAGCGAGCCGGTGTCCTCTGAGGGTCACCGGCTCGACGCTTTTGTGGAGTTTTTTTGGGGGGAGAGGCGCACTGCTCTGCGCTAGCAGACCTCCCCACGGAACCGCTCAGGCCAGCAGATGCTTGGCGATCACGATGCGCTGTACCTGACTCGTGCCTTCACCAATCTCGCAGATCTTGGCGTCGCGCAGGTGGCGCTCGATGTCGAACTCCCGGGTGTAGCCGTAGCCACCGTGGATCTGCAGGGAGTCGTTGCAGACCTGGGTCGCGACTTCGCTTGCGAAGAGCTTCGCCATCGACGCTTGCTGACTGAAGGGCTCACCCTTGTCCGCCAGATCCGCCGCGCGGTGGATCAAGAGCTCCGCCGCATCGAGCTTCGTGCGGGCGTCCGCGAGCATCCACTGAATGGCCTGGAAGTCCGCGATGGGGCGACCGAACTGGCTGCGCTCCTTGGCGTAGCGTACGGCCATGTCGAGCGCGCCGCGTCCGAGGCCGAGGGCCATCGCAGCGATCGAGATGCGACCGCAGTCGAGGATGCTCATGGTGTCGTAGAAGCCGTGATCGACTTCGCCGAGGCGCTGAGCGTCGGAGACGCGCACGTTCTCCAGGGTGAGCTCCACCGTGTCGCTCGAGCGGCAGCCGTACTTTTCGAGCTTCTTGCTGGCGGAGTAGCCGGGCGTCGACTGCTCGACGATGAACGCGGTGATCCCGCGCTGCGCCTTCACCTCTTTGTTGGTGCGCGCGAGCACCACGGTGAAGCCGCCCACAGAGCCCTGGGTGATGAACATCTTGGTGCCGTTGATCACCCAGTCGTCACCATCGCGGACCGCTGTCGTCTGCATCCCCGCGGAATCAGATCCGGAGCCTGGCTCGGTGAGCGCCCAGGCGCCGATCCATTCGCCCGTGGTCGCCTTGCCCAGGTACTTCTGCTTTTGCTCCTCGTTGCCAAAGGACAAGACGTGCCCGGTGCCGAGTCCGTTGTGGCTCGCCACGGTCAGGGCCAGCGAGCCATCTACGCGTGCGCACTCCTCCACCACGATGGCGTAGGCGAGCATATCCATCTCGGAGCCGCCGTATGCCTCGGGGATGCGAATGCCAAGCAGCCCAAGCTCCGCCAGCTTCGGCACGATTTCGTGGGGGAAGCGCTCTTCGCGATCCCACTCGCGGGCCTTCGGGCGCACCTCGCGCTCACAGAAGTCTCGAACCGTCTGCCTCAGGATGCGGTGCTGCTCGGGTAGCTCGAAATCCACGCTCGACCTCGCTGATACGCTTGGAGTGCTGGGTCACGGCAGCGCCCTGACCCGAGGGTAAAAGTCTGACCCGGCGAGGTAGCATATCGAGCCTGCCGGTCCGACTGATTCCTGAGACAAAGCGCTGGTTTAACCAGCGCGGCTGCAGTTCGCTGCAGGTCCGTGTGAACTACTCGCCGAAGGAACGCTTGAGCTGCTCGAGCTTTTCGTCGTGGGTCAGCTTGAGCTTGGCGGCTTCGTCACTCGTCTGATCCGAGCTCAGCACGAGCTCCTCGTCGACGACGCCGATCACCTGCTTGCCCTTGATGCCAACCATCCACTCGAGCACGGGTTGGTCATCCGCGGAGCGGCGCTCCATCACCACGGCTTCCACGCCGGCGCCGTCGAGCTTCTTGGCTTTACCCTCTTTCTTCAGCAGGGTGAGCACATCCTTCGCGGCAGCGTCATCCTCCGCTTCGGCGGTTACCATACGAAAACGCTTGTCGCCGCGGGAGTAGTAGCCAACGGCGCCCGCGCCGGTGCCCGTGACGCCGAACACGTCGCTCATCAAGTAGCGAGTGCCTAGGGCGACTTGCTGGAGCTTGGGCAGCAGCGCCACCGCGGCTGGCGGCTCCTTCTTGCCCTGGATCTGCTCGCCGATCACGGTGGCGAGGCCGGGTAGGATCTTCGCGGAGTTCTCCCGCAGCTTGTCCGGCGAATCGAGCTCGTTCGTGTAGCTCAGTTCCGCGAGGTAGTTCCCGCGCCACACATAGGCAATGCCGCTGCCCAGGGCGCCCGCGCCGCCGGCAGTCAGCGGCTTGGGAGCCTCCTTGGCGGGATCCTCGTCGCCAACCACCCGCTTGGTGAAGAAGGCGTAAGCGCCGTCGGGAGTCGCAAACTCCGACAGGTTGATGTTCACGGCACCCGGTGACCCCTGGCCGTCGATGTAGCGCACCGTCACCACACGCTTCAGGCCGTGCTGCTTGTAGTTCTCGCACTCGCCGTCGAGCAGCTCGGTGCACGCCTTGTCCAGGCTCACCTGGGCGGACTCGCCATAGCTGCGGGCGGCGTTGTTGGGGTCGATGCAGTACTCACCGGAGACCCGCGGGAAGAACGCCGCGGTCTTCGAGTCGCTGACTTTGCCACCGCCGTCGGCGCACGCGCCGGGCTTCGAGCTCTGGATGGGGGGCGGCGCTGCCCCCTCGTCGTTGGATTTGTCGTTGCACCCAACCGCCAGCGACAGAGCCAGGCCCAGGGCAGTCCACGTGGTCTCGAACTTCATTAGGCGCCCAATAGCATCGTCCGCAGGGCCGCCCCAACTCTGACCGAGCCAATCAGCGGTCGGTTGGCCGGTTGCGAGGCGAACCCACAGGACCTCTCCCCCAAACCCCGAATCCGTGGACCGCTCCGCAATGTTTTCAGGGGGACGCAAACCTTAGCCAGCCTGCGCCAGCCAAACCGGCTTAAATCGGCGGAATTTGCCGGATTCTTGCACTGCAAAGGAGTTGCTGAAGACGGCACGTCATTTGCTCAGTAGCCCACGGGCTGAACTACGATTTGCGGACCATGGGACACACCCACACTCACCTTCATCGACTCCGAAAGCTGCGCGACCAGCGCGGCTTCTCGCTGATCGAGTTGATCGTGGTCGTGATCATCATCGCGATCTTGGCGGTCATCGCCATCCCCGCCATCAGCAAGCGCCTCAAGGATCGCCGCACGAGCGAGCTCGCCCAACGCGTGAGCCAAACCTACCGCGACGCACGCATGCGCGCGATGGGACGCGGGGGCGCGGTGATGGTGAGCTACACGACGGGCGCCGGCGCAGGTCAGTTCACCGTTCGTGAAGGCGTCGTCGGGACCAGCGGTACCTGCGCGGAGCTGCCGTCCAACGGCTGCAATCGCAACTGGAACGCGACGGACAGCCGCACCATGAACACCCTGACCGTCGACGGGGCAGGCCAGTACGAGAACATGAAGGTCACCATGAGTGACCCGACCAGCAGCCCCGTCAGCGCGATGGACGTTTGCTACACGCCCCTGGGTCGCACCTTCGTGCGCTACTCCGCGGGTAGCGCCTTCGTCCAGCTAACCGGTGCGCCGTCAGCCAACGTCTCCCGCTACAACGGCACCAACCCCGTCGGGCTCGCACGTCAAGTCGTGATCCTGCCGAACGGCACGTCGAGGCTCGGGCTATGACGCGGCGGCGCACACTCCGAGCCCTGAAGCGCCGCAGCGAGCGCGGCTACACGATGGTGGAGCTGATGATGGCGATCGCCGTCTTCGCGATTGGCGTCTCTGGCGTGATCGCCATGCAAAAGGTCACGCTAGCCTCGAATCGCCACGCGAAGAACCTCGCCGTCGCGAACCACATCGCCCAGGCCTGGATGGAGCGCTTGGCCGCAGACGCCGCGCAGTGGAACTACCCTGGGCCGCGTAACCCCAGCGCCGCGAGCGACCTCAGCACGGACACGACGTGGCTCAAGGAAGTGGATAATGAAGCGGACTGGTTTCAGCCAGACTACGTCCCGGCGGAAGACTTTGGCGCTGCCTTCACCGCGTTGGGCGCCCCGCTGAACACGACCGCAAACGTCAACGCGGTGCCTGCGTTTTGCACCCACATTCGCCTGACCTGGCTGAATCGCGACAACCAGGGCGCGGTGGGCAACGGCCTGATCCGCGCCCAGGTGCGCGTCTTCTGGCTGCGCGAAGGCAATCAGGGAGCCCTCGACGCCAACGGTTTCTGCAGCGCAGCCACGGATGCGGTGGAGCTCGGCAGGCACCCTGAACTCTACCACTTCGTCTACCAAGCATCGGCCATCCGCCAGGAGCCCGCAGGACGATGAGCACCCGGCGTATCCCCAGGGCAAGGCTTTTCCCAGCCGCGTCCCGGCGCGGCTTCACCCTCGCGGAGTTGATGGTCGCGATCACCGGCGGGCTGTTCATCTCGATCGCGGTGTTCTCGATGGCGCGCTTCGGCTCGCGCTTCTACCAGCAAGAGTCTCGAGTGGCGAACGCCACCATGAGCAGCGTGGTGGGCTTCGAGCGCCTCAAGGCGGACATCACCCGCGCCGGGTTCCTGGCATCACCCAACGTACTGCGTGACCCCAACGTGTGCGGGCAGCCGGCGACGGACGCCAGCTGGCCGACTCAGCTTCGGAACCTGGCGGCGGTGCAGATCACCCCCGATTACCTGCAGGGTCACCCAGTGCTCGACACCGGGACCAACGGCAACATCAAGCCTGATCAGATCACCCTCGCGGGCTCCTACCTCTCTGGCGACGAGTATCCGATCCGGCAGATCCAGCAGACAGGTTCGGGCTACGACATCTACCTGCAGGTGCTCACGGGCCCCATGGCGCGCCTTGGGACGGCGAACCTCAGCAGCGTGTTCCAGGTGGGGCGCGGACTGCGCATCATCGACGAGTCCGGGAAGCAGCAATACGGAACCATCGCCAGCACGAGCTTCACCGCCGGGCAGCCGGTGGTCACCCTCACCCAAACGCCTCAGCTCATCCTGCGTTCCTCGGGCACCCAGCAGTGTGGCTTCAAGGGCCACGAGACCGGGGCTCGCGCCAACGTGGTCAACTTCGTCCGCTACGAGCTGCGCGACATGAGCGGAGACGCCCAGCACGCCGCGCTGTTCGCCAACACCAACGCGGCGGTGCTCGGGGATGACTCGCGCGTCGAGCTGGTGCGCTACGAAGTCGACACAGCAGGCACTGAGATCGCGGGCACGCTCGAGGTGGTGTCGGAGCTCGCCGTGGACCTCGAGTTCAATATCCGCGCGGTGACTGTGGACGGAAACCTCAACCAAGCGCTGAACGTCGTCGATATCGACACCGCGGACCTGCCCACCGCCGGTGGCACCCCTGAGCTGATCCGTGTGGTACGCACCCGGCTCAGCGTGCGCTCGCGCGAAGCAGACCGCACTGCGGCAGCCAACCCGCCAAACGGCGTTCCAGAGCTCTATCGCATCGCCTTGAACCCCGGCGCCGCAGCCATCGACCAGCGCTGGGCGCGGGTGCGCACCATCCAGGCAGACATCTCACTGCCCAACCAAATGGGGGTGACGTGGTGAAACCAGTGAAGCCAACCCGGCTGACTACGTGCCGCACGATTTCACGGCGTCCTACTTCACGGCGCCGCGGGGACGAGCGCGGGGCAGCGCTGTTCATCGTGGTGCTGGTCATCACGCTGCTCACCGCGATCGGCATCTTCGCGGCGCGCTCCGCGAGCTTGGTCGACGTCGCGAGCGGTTATGACCGCCAGGCGATTCAAACGGAGTACATCGCCGAGTACGGCATCCGCGGGGCAACGACCCGCCTCGCCAACGGTGAGGGTAGCGCGGCGCTCAACGAGATGCGCCAGGGCATCGACACCTGCCAAGCGACCAAGGATCTCACCCTGCCCTCGGGTCAACGGCCGAGTTGCTACAAGTGGTTCATGCCCGAGGTCGGCGCAGCGCTCGGCGGTGCCACGTTGCTCGACACCCCCACTGCGACCGACGCGGGCTCGCTGGGGCCGCCCGGCGCGACCGACACGGCGATGCTCGGGAACTTCGTGGTTGAGCTGACCGACGAGGCCAATGGCGGCGCCGTGCCAGGGTTCCAGGTCGACGGACAGAACCAGTCCTTTCAGATGGTTCGCATCACTCTCACTTCCCAGGGCGCCGTGCGGCCCTTCACCGCAGGCACTGCCTGCGACGCGTCGAGCTCTCGCTCCGCGGGCTCCGCATACGTTCGCTCTCACGTAGTCACCCTGATCAGCAAGTAAGGCAGAGGCAGCCATGATCGACTCACCAGCTCCCAAGCAGCCAGCATCCTCGAGGCCAGCGCACTCGCTGCGCCGCGGGCTCGGGTGGCTCACCGCGCTGCTGGGCGGCGCAGCCGCGTTTGGAGTAGCAACGCCCGCCGCTGCACAGGTGGACGTCAACCCTCCGCTGCCGAACGTCATGTTCCTCGTGGATACGTCGGGCTCCATGGAGTACCTGGCGTCGTCCAGCACCTTCCCGACTTGCAATCCGACGGGCTCGGGCAGTCAGAAGAGCCGCTGGACCGACTTGGTCGAGGTCATGACTGGTTCCGTGCAGAACTACCGCTGCTATGGCCAGAGCCGCAGCTCCTCGCAGTTTGCTGACGAGTACCGCCTCCCGGGTAAGCCACAGATCTACGACTACCAGTACACCAACCCGTACAACCGCATCTTGAGCGGCACGTGCACCCCGGGCCCCAACCAGGCAGTGCTCACCGCGCTGCAGTCAGCGCCCTACTCCTACCCGACGGACTGGCTCAAGTTTCACACCTACAACAGCACGACCAGTTGCTCGACCTTTCAGCAGGACAGCGACGGCTTGCTGGATACGTTCCGGGGCCGCGTGCGCTTCGGCCTGATGACGTTCGACACCCACACCGACCCGGGCACCGGCTTGTCCGGCAGCACCGCGAACTTCGGCACCGGCATGGACGGCACCTGGAGCTACTACGTCGGAGGCTCCAAGGCAGGTCATCCCGCTGGCTGCACCACCGGTGACTACGCGCAAGAAGTCGGCGCGCGCAACGCAGCCGCGCCCCCCTGGGAAGGCCGTATGGTTGCGTTCGGCTCCCCCACCGCGACTCAGGCCGATCTGCAGACGCGCGCCGACTGGATCCAGAACGTGCTGCTCGCGACGCGCCCGTACGGCGCCACGCCCATCGCTGGCATGTTGAGCGACGCCTACGCGTTCTTCAATTTGGACGCCAGCGCCGATCCCCTGGATACAACCCAGAAGTTCGGGCCGAAGGATGACCCGTACATCAACCAGGGCTGCCGCAAGAACGTGATCGTGCTGCTCACCGACGGTGAGCCGAACCTCGACCTGCGCCCCTTCTGCGAGAGCGGCGGTAAGTGCCCCTATGAGCGGGCAGAAGACATCGCCAAGCAGTTCGACACGGACGGCACGCCGGTGTTCGTGATCGGCTTTGCGGTGAACTCGGTGAGCGTCGGCGGGACCACCCTCGACTGCGGCGATCTCGATCTCGCGAAGCCCGCCGACTCGGCGATGTGTGCTAACCCCGCGAACGCGACGAACCGCGAGCTCCAGGCGTGCTGCACCCTGAGCCGCATCGCGTACAACGGCGGCACGGATCGCGCCTACTTCCCCAGCAACCGCGACGAGCTGCGCCAGGCGCTGTCCAACATTCTGTCCCAGCTCGTTCCGACCACGAGCCGCACCCTGCCGGTGTTCGCTGGTACCGGCGACGTGCGCAACAACTTCGCCGGTTCCTACCGCGTGCTGACGTCGTTCACACCGAAGCAGTTCGACACTTGGTCTGCGGTGCTGGAACGTCAGCGCATCGTCTGCAAGACGCCTTCGAACCCGGCGGATCCGATCGAACCCGCGCTGGAACCCATCGATCCCGTGAAGGGCGACGACTTCGTCAAGAACGTCAACGACAACCCCACGGGCCGTAAGTTCTACTCGGTGCTCGGCACCAACGGCGGCAGCGGCTACCTCTCGGATCGCTCGATCCGTCCGCTGACGATCGACGACGGCGTCGGGATCTACAGCGGCACTCAGTACAGCGGGGACGCTGCGAGCTTCGTGAGCTCGACGCCGCCCGGCGCAGCATCGATCACGGCCGCCGACTGTGTGGGCACGTCGACGGCGGCACAGTGCCGCGATCGCGTCTTCAAGTGGACCGTTGGTTTGCCGAACGGAACCACTTACGACCGCTGCGGCGGCACCACCTGCAACCTGATCGGTGACATCTACCACTCGACGCCTCGCGTGGTCGGCAGCCCCTCGGACATCGTGCGGGACGAGTCGTACGACGCCTTCGCCATCGAGCAGATCGATCGTCCGCTGGTGCTCTACACCTCGACCAACGACGGCTTCCTCCACGCCTTCGACATGAACGTCGGCGCGGACACGTCGAACCCCGTTGGCAACAACGAGCTCTGGGCGTTCGTGCCCCCCGCAGTGCTGAGCGGCATGAAGACGCAGTACCCGGGGCTGCACAAGCAGTTGCTCGACGGTATCCCGGTGATTCGCGACGTGGTGGCCACGCCGAACGGCTCCGTGTTCAAGCTCGAGCGCAGCGCAGCAGACGCTCAAGACGGCGGGGGCCGCTGGCGTACGGTGTTGATTCAGAGCTTTGGCTCCGCGAGCACCACGGGTGGCTACTTCGCAATCGACGTCACGGATCCAAAGCCGGACACGGCTGGCAACAAGGGCCCGAAGTTCCTGTGGCAGCTGACCAAGACGACCACCGGCGAGGATCTGTTCGGCCCTTCCACCCCAACACCGCTCATCACGACGTTGTTCATGGGCGACCCGGCCAAGGAAGTCGCCGTCGCGGTGCTTCCCGGCGGAGACGGTGGCCAGCGCACGAGCAGCAACTGCACGCGCACCATCGCGAATCCGAACTCCGCCTACCCGCCCCGGGGCTCCGTGCGCTGCTACGACAGCGGCGCCAACGCCGCGCGCTCGCTGACCATCGTGCGCCTGGACACCGGTGAGGTCATCCGCACCTTCCGCCCCGCCGGCCTCGCTCCAGGCAACCTGGCGGCGCGCACCACCGAGGTGAACATCCAGTCGCCCATCACCGGACAGCCGGTCGCGTACCCCGGCGACACCGGCACCGTCGCCGACCGCATCTTCGTGGGCGACCGCGATGGTTCGCTCTGGCGGGTCAACACCGCCTCGACCAACCCTGCGGACTGGACGATGGATCTGTTCTGGGATGCGTACCCGACCAGCCTCAGCTTCGGCGCCACCTCGGGTCAGCCCATCGTCACCCCGCCGGTGCTCAGCGTGGACGGCCTCGGCCAGCTCACCATCGCGTTCTCGACAGGTGATCAAGAGACCTTCACGGCGGCCAGCCAAGACAACTTCGTTTGGTCCCTCACGGAAACGGTAGCAGCCAACGGACTCACCCTGGGCTCCAAGGCCAACTGGTACACTCGGCTCACCGGGGGTGAGCGCGTCGCGGGTCCCCTCTCGCTGTTCAACGGCGCGCTCTTCTTCTCCACGTTCAAACCAGAGACCAACACGAGCCAGGTTTGCAACTCGGGCGACAGCCGCGTCTGGGGCGTCGACTACTTGATCGCCAAGACGTCGACGAACCTCGCTGACGGCGGTCGTGAGCGCCTGCCCGAGGACCCCAACGCGACCGTTCCGACGTTCGTGCAGTTCATCAGCGCCTCGACCAGCACGCTGATCGACAACGGCTCCACGATCTTCGGTGTTGGCGTCGCTCAGCTACCGACCTGCAACGCGGTGGACACTGGCTTCAGCGATCCCTACCTCGGCAGCGGCGCACACCGCTCGATCAACCGGGTCAACCCGGGCAAATTCCAGCTCGTGATGCACACCGGCACGGCGGGCAGCAGCGTGGGCGGCGGTAAGACCAAGACGCTGAGCTTCGACCTGCCTGCGCCACCGGCGATCGCGACCATCGACTCGTGGGCGGCGCTGGTCGAAGGCCTCTGACCCGTTTGCTGCAAACCACCACCTCGTGGAACACTGCGCGTGATGAGGCGTGACGGTTCACGCAGCAGCTGGCTGCTGATACTCGCGTGCGCGGCATGCAACGGGAGTCCTGAAGAAGCGGTGACTCCGAGCACGGCGAGCGCGAGCCCGTCGAGTCACCCGGTCGATCACCTCGCCCAGGGTGAACTCGCCCAGGGCGAGGAGAAACTCTTTGGCTTGCCCATCCCGCGCAAGATGCGGGTCGAGCGGCGCTTCCTCGACGCGGCCCACGCGGCGGGTCCCGTCACGCCCGAGGATCTCTCCAACTACGTACGCCAGCGCGTGTCCGTCGCCCAGGTCGAGATTGGCGCGGCGCGAACCGTGTTCCCGCGCGTCGTGATCCACGGCGGCGACCCACACAAGATCTACCGCATCGAGGTCAGCCCACGTAGCAACGGCGGCTCCGAGCTCGAGGTCCGAGACATCACGCCCGCGCCGGTTCCATCGGGGTTGAGTGACGCCGAGCTGTGGCGCCGTGCGGGGCGAAACCCGGACGGCACGCCCATCGATCCCAAGAAGCTCGAGTGACGAGCGACTCGAACCTGGCACCGACGCGCTATAGTGCACCTCTCCCCCAAACCCGCTGGATGCACGGCGGAAGACCTCCATCGGAGCAGGGTGATGCAGTAAGGTCCGCGCCGTGGCGGACTCACTCAAAGCGACACCTCTCCTCGATCGACATCGTGCTCTGGGCGGACGCCTGGTGCCCTTCGCAGGCTACGAGATGCCCGTGCAGTACAGCGGCATCGTCGCCGAGCACCAAGCGGTGCGCGAGCGCGCCGGCTTGTTCGACGTGTCTCACATGGGCGAGCTGTTGCTCACGGGCGATGGCGCCCTCGAGCAGGCCAATCGCCTCGTCACCAACGACCTCGCGCGCATCGCCGATGGCCAGGCGATGTACACCTGCTGCTGCAACGAGCAGGGCACGATCCTCGACGATCTGATCCTGTATCGTCACGCGCCGGACCGTATCCTCGTGGTTTGCAACGCATCGAACCGCGACAAGATCGTCGGTCACTTCTCGTCTTCGATCACGGGGGTGAGGTTCGAAGATCAGTCGGATGAGACTGCCCTCATCGCCCTGCAAGGTCCCAAGGCGCTCCAAGTCCTCGGCGCCGCGCAGCTCTCCTTCGATGCTTCAAGCCTGAAGAGCTTTCGCTTCCAAGCAGGCACGCTCGCGGGCAACGCATGCACCGTGGCGCGCACGGGCTACACCGGCGAGGACGGCGTCGAGATCTTCTGCAACGTCGCAGACGCAGTCGCCATCTGGGACGCGCTGCTCGAGGCAGGCAAGCCGTTCGAGGTCTTGCCCTGTGGCCTCGGCGCTCGGGACACGCTGCGCCTCGAGGCGCGCCTGTCGCTCTACGGCAACGACATCGACGAGACCACAAACCCCCTCGAAGCCGGCCTCGCCTGGACGGTGAAGTTCGACAAGGCCGAGTTCGTTGGCAAGGCCGCGCTAGAGGCCATCAAGGCCGCCGGCCTGACGCGCAAGATGGTCGGCTTCGAGTGCACTGGCCGCGGGATCGCGCGCCACGGCTATCCCATCCTCTCCAAGGACGGTGAGCGCATCGGTGAAGTGACGAGCGGCGCTCCCTCCCCCACCCTCGGCAAGAACATCGGCATGGGCTACGTCCCCGCCGCGCTGAGCGAAGTCGGCAGCGAGTTCGTCGTCGACAGCCGCGGCCGCCAGGTCTCAGCCGTCGTCGTCAAGACTCCCTTTTACAAGCGTGCGCCGGCGAGCTAACACCCGCTCAGGCGTGAGCGCCCCTCACTGGCCACTGAACCTAGGACCCGCGCGAACAGCGCAGCAGAAGGAGACTCACCACGATGAGTGCGACCGAGGTCAAAGACGATCGTAAGTACACGAAGGACCACGAGTGGCTTTCGGACGACGGCAAGGTTGGCATCACCGCCTTCGCGGTGGATCAACTCGGAGACATCACGCTGGTGGATCTCACCGTGAAGGTCGGTGACGAAGTGAAGGCGGGCGCCGCCTTCGGGACCATCGAGAGCGTGAAGACCTTGAGCGACCTGTTTGCCCCGGTGGGCGGCAAGGTGGTCGCGATCAATGGCGACTTGGAAGACAAGCCGGAGCTGATCAACGACGACTGCTGGGGCGCAGGCTGGATGATTCAGCTCGAAGGCGCAACGGGTGGCGATCTGATGGATCCCGCTTCATACGGCAAGCACCTCGAAGAGTCGGACCACTGATATGCGTTACCTGCCGCAGACCCCCGAAGAGATCACGGAAATGCTTCAGGTGATCGGCAAGAGCTCCTGGACGAGCTGTTCGGCACCATCCCTGAGAGCGCGCTTCAAGGGTCTGCTGCAGGTGCCACCAGCGCTGGAAGAGCCTGCGCTGATGGCGCACCTGGAAGATCTCGCACGGAAAAGCACCGGCGCCGAGATGCTCTCCTTCCTCGGCGCCGGGATGTACCACCACCACATCCCCCGCGGTGGACCAGCTGCTGCTGCGCAGCGAGTTCCTCACGGCTTACACGCCGTACCAGCCCGAAGTCGCCCAGGGCACGCTGCAAGCGATCTGGGAGTTCCAGACCATCGTCAGCGAGCTGTTCGGACTGCCCCTGGCCAACGCCAGCATGTATGACGGCGCGAGCGCGACCGCAGAGGCCGCGCAGATGGCGCGCCGACTCACGGGCCGCGACAAGCTGATCGCCAGCCGCTGCGTGCACCCAGACTACATCGAGGTCACCCGCACCTATCTCTCGGGTCGCGGCGAGGAAGCCTCCCTCAGCGTCGTTTCCGTGGGAAAAGACGGCGGCTGCGATCTCGCGGCGCTGCGCGAGGCCATCGACGACACCACCGCGGCGGTGATCGTGGGCTATCCGAGCTTCTACGGCACGCTGAGCGACCTACGCGAGCTGGCTCAAGTTGCCCACGACAAGGGCGCGCTGCTCGTCACCACGACCAGCGAACCGTACGCCCTCGGCGTGGCCGAGTCGCCTGGGGCGCTGGGCGCTGACATCGCCGTCGGCGAAGGCCAGGCGCTCGCGGTGCCGCCACAGTTCGGCGGCCCTGGCGTGGGTCTCTTCGCCTGCCGTAACGACCGTAAATTCCTCCAGCAGTTGCCGGGCCGTATCGCCGGTGAGACCACGGACAGTGATGGCCAGCGCGGCTTCGTGCTGACCCTGGCCACCCGCGAGCAGCATATCCGCAGGGAACGAGCGACCAGCAACATCTGCACGAACCAGGGTCTGATCGCCCTCGCCATGGCGATCCGCACCTCGCTGCTGGGCAAGGTCGGCTTCCAGAAGGTCTCCGAGGCGTGCCTCGCCAAGGCCAGCTACCTGCGCGGCCGCATCCTCGAGCTCGATGGCTACAGCGCCGTGTACGACGCCGCGCCGACCTTCAATGAGTTCAGCGTTCGGGTGCGCGGAGGAAACGCCCGCGCCGTGTGCGAGAAGCTCGAGGCCCAAGGCATCATCGCCGGGTACAACCTGGGCCGCAGCGACGAGAACCAAGCGGACTGCCTGCTGATCGCCGTCACCGAGCGCCACACCAAGCAGGACCTGGATCGCCTGGTCAGCGCGCTAGACGCCGTCTGAAGCGGCGCGCCGTCACCCGCAGGCGGCGCGCGGTTTCCGCTCTTGCAGCGTGACGAACGCCCGACGCGACGCAGCTACTGACATTTGCCGCCGCCGATGGCGCTGGCGCACTCCGTGGCGTCGCTGGTTGCCTGAAGAAGGTGCCGAATGCGGCACTGGAGCGTGTTTCCGTCAGGCACCGTCACGCTGAAGCCGGAGTCTTTGTCGGCGCCATCGACGCTGGCGCAGGCGGCCTCGCAGCCCGCCTGATCGACGAAGGTGGTGCCGAAATCTTCGGCGCAGGTCGCCTCCAGGAGCTTGCAGTAACCAGGGCAGTTGGTCGTGCCGCAGTGTCCGTCTCCGCCGACGCTCGCGTGAGGGCAGTGAATGCTCGGCGCAGCGATGGAGTTGTACGAGTGGTACTTGCGGCAACCGAGCGTGTCCTCCGTGGTGTCGGTGGTCGCGCCGGGCGTGAAGGAAGCACAGGCCTTCTTGCATTGAGCTTCGCTGTCGTAGACCGCGTCTTCGCCGGTGCAAGCGACCGTCACCAGACGGCAGTAGTCATCGCAGCTTGGGGTCGCCTCGGCCGGCTCGGTGCACCACTCCCCGGCGATTGGCGCGAGCTGCGCGTGACTGCAGTGCACGATGGGATCCACCAGCGCCGACGAGGTGTGCACCAGCCGGCACTGCAGGGTGTCCCCACCGTGATCCAGTTCGACATCCAGCGCACCTCGATCCTTCAAGCCTTGGCAGCTCGCAGGACAGTCGAGCACCAAATCGGCGTCGTCGGGGCAGGCTTTGGCGAACAGCATACAGTACGACTCGCAGTTCGTTCCGCACGCGCCGTTGCCTCCTGGGCCGGCGTTTGGGCAGTGCACCGCGGGCTCGCCCGTCGACGCCGCCAAGCGCGCCTGGCGCACACGGCACTCGACATTGTCACCGCTGGTGTCCCCGGAGTTTCCGGCAGGAAGCGCCTCGCAGGTAGCCATGCAGGTATCCACCGAGGCGTACTGCGCGAGCGTGCCCGTGCACGCGGCCATGATGTCGTCGCAGTACGTCTTGCAGAGCGCGCTGCTGGTGCCTCCGGTGCCACCGTCGGGATCGAAAGTGCGATCCTCGATACCTGCAATGCTCTGACAGCCCACCGAGCCCAAGGCGCCGAACAGGACGGCACTGAAGGAACCGAACACAACAGCGCCGAGCGCCCTCCGCACAACGGTTCGAGGGCCCAGCACCGAGCGCTTTGCGTTTCGCGCGCTCACTGGAAAGCCCCCGTGAACCCAAAGCCCGTGGTTCCGCCGCCAAACACCGGCGCGAGCGCCCAGCGGCTCCGCTCGAGCCGAGCTTTCTCAGGTTTGTCGGGAGCTGTGAAGTAGAGGACCAAGCCGCCGATCAGCGCGGCCGCGCCCACCCCGAATGCGATGTTCGACACCGTGGCCGCGCTCTTCGCATCATCCGTCAGGTCGACGCCCTGTTGGCTGTCGCATTTGCTTCCGCGCGGACAGAACTTCTCTGCATCGCTGTTCTTCGAGATGGCCTGCAAGCCAAACACGCTCCCGATCGCGATCCCGGCGAGCCCCAGACCTCCGACGATGATGCCCGCGGTGCGCTGCCCGGAGCCATCACTGCTGCCCTCATCGGCAATGGGTCCCGGCGGCGAGCTCGGAGGTGGGGCCACAGCGGGAGGCGGCGTCTCCGCTGGAGGAGGCGTGCTTGCGTCCGCCTTGCTCTTGATCAGCGCGGGCAGCTGCGTCTCCACCGTCTTGCCCTCGCCTTCAACGCGCACCTTGAACGTGTATTCTTGATAGCCAGGCGCGCTGATCACGATGGCGTACTCGCCGGGGTCCACCGGGACGGCGACGCCCCAAAGCGACGCATCGATCACGTCTCCGTCTCGCTTGACCTGATAGCCGTCGATGGCCCGCGCATCAGCTCCCACCCGCAAGCTGAGCCGCGAGAGCTTCGGTTCCAGGGCCTGAGCGCGGGCGCGCCCCATTTCCGCGCGGTCCGTCTGTCCCTCGGCTTGGGCCTTGCTGGATGCCTCACTGAACGTCGCCCAGGCGCTCGCCGTCTTGCCTTCCTTCTCGTAGCACTCTGCCAGATACAGGAGCGTACCGATTGCCGGGTCGATGCGATTGCTCTGTTCGAGCTTGGGACAAGCCTCGCTGAACTTGCCATCGATCATGAGCTGCTTTCCCTGGCGAAACAGCGCCTCGGCCGCGGCGCGCTGTTCGCCGCTTTGCGCTGAGGCGACTCCAGCAGTGCAAATCATCAGGGGCACCAGGGCGCCCGTCGCGACGCGCGCCATCCCTCGCCAGCCTTGGCCGTACCTTCCCAACATGCGGTCAGACTACACCAATCCGCGCCTGGCTTCGCAACGCTCTCGGCGACCGCAACGAGCACACGGTCCACGTGAGCACGGGCTGCGTTGGGCAGTCCACAGGCGGACGGCCTGCAAGGCGCGAGCAGGCCGTGATGCTCCCGCGGCGCGATGCTAGTTACGACCGCCGAAGTCCGTGATGCCTGCGGGCTTGGGCGTGGTTGCCGGCTTGGACGCGGGTTTGGCGGCTGGCTTGGACGCTGGCTTGGCCGCCGCTGGCTGCGGCTTGGGGGCGGCCTTGAGCTCTGCCTGGTCGGCATCTGCACTTGCGGACGGCGCAGGCGGCTCCGCAGGCGCTGCCGCGGGCTGCGCCGCTTCCGTGGGCTGCGCCGCTTCGGGTTGCTTCTCAGG
Source organism: Polyangiaceae bacterium (assembly GCA_041389805.1). Taxonomy (GTDB): domain Bacteria; phylum Myxococcota_A; class Polyangia; order Polyangiales; family Polyangiaceae; genus JAHBVY01. Next base: position 130,670 of record JAWKRD010000011.1, read on the forward strand.
AGGCGCGGCAGGTGCTGCGGCGGGCATCGCCTCCGCCGCGCCATGGGCAGGCTCAGGCGCCGCGGCGCTGGTGCCAGTTCCAACGGCCCAGAGCGCAACGGCCCCGATCACCAGCGCCGCGCCGGCGCCACCAGCCCACATCCAGGGGCCACGCTTCGGTGCTTCCGACCCGGCTCCGGTGCGCCCCCAGTTGGCGATGGTGTTGCCACCCTGGGACGCCGCCTCGACGCCCTGGCCGTTTGGCCGCGGCGGCACTGGTACGGCGATCACTTCCAGGTTCGGGGAGGAAATCAGCCCTGACGACTGGCTCGGTCCCGAAGCGATCGTGCGAGCACCGGTGAGCTGCGGGCCCCCCACCCCTGGGGAGCTCCGGACCACCGAGTGGCCCAGCACGCGCTGCACGCGCTCAACCGACACGATGCTTCCGGGAGGACCAAAGCCACCCAGCGCGCTGACCAGCTCCGCGACCGACGAGTATCGCGTGTCCAGCGACTTCTCCAAGCAGTGGAGGACCGCCTGGTTTAGCTCCTCGGTGACATCCCCACGGAAATGCGTGAGCGGCGTGGGCGTGTCGTTTAGCAACGCAGCACACAGCTGTGGGATGGAGTTGCCAGTGAACGGTGGCTGCCCCGCCAGGAGCTCGTACAAGATGACCCCCAGCGACCAAATGTCAGTTCGCTGATCGACATCCTTCGCCGAGTCCATCTGCTCGGGCGACATGTAGAGCGGGGACCCGATAATCGCTGCCGTGCGGGTCAACGACATATCCATGCCGCCACCCAACGTCTTGCTGATGCCAAAGTCCAGGACCTTGACGATACGGCTCCCGTCAGCGCGCTGCGTGATGAACAGGTTAGCCGGCTTCAGGTCGCGGTGGACGATACCGACCGAGTGCGCCTCGGCGATCGCTTCGCAAGCCTGCAACACGAACTCTACGGCCTCTTCCACCTCGAGGGTGCCACGCCGCGTGAGCTCCTCCGAGAGGTCGTGCCCCTCGAGGAACTCCATCACCATGTACGGCACACCTACCTCTAGCGTGCCCACGTCGACCACTCGCGCGACGTGCTCGCTCTTGATCTTCACGGCAGCTCGCGCTTCCCTACGGAAGCGTTCGGCGGCGTCACCCCGCTCTGCCAGCTCGGGCAGGAGGAACTTCATCGCGACGCGCTGGTCTAGCTCCGTGTGCCAGGCTGACACGACGACGCCCATTCCGCCTTCACCAAGGACGCGCTCCACGCGGTATTTACCCGCGAGGATGTCGCCTTCTTTCACCGGAGAGTCAGCCATAGATCGTCCTAGACTACACGCAAACGCGGCCGGACGCCCGTGCTTTACCCGCGTCAAACACGGGCACGGATGTGGTCAATGGAGACCCACGCCTTAAGACGGAGTCGGCAGAATCTGCAGCGTTCACCGGCGCGGCGTTCACTCGGCGCTGCAGGTGGCGGCGTTTGCGGTACAGCCTAGAACTTTTCTTCCGGGCGGTACGCTGGGAACGGATTGCGCCACCAGTCCTCACCGCTCCGGCGGTAGACGGTGAGACGCGCTAGGTCGATGCCGATGGTGAAGCTGTAGGTCTGGCTCTCTTCGCTGCCAAAGCCGGCGCTCGCGCTCGCGGTGATTCCCCACGGCGCGCCGAGGTTCAGGCCACCCCAGACGCCGCTGGAACCCACGCCCCACCAGCGCTGGTACGGCCCCACATCAACTGCCAAACCCCAGTCACCATTGACGAAACCGTGGGTCGCCCCGCGCACGAGCAGGCCGAGATCCGTGCCGCGCCCGAAGTGCGTCTGCATCCGCAACAGCCCGCCCAAGATCAGGCTATCCGCCGGTGGCGTGCCGAGTCCGGTGTCCAGCTGTAGATCGGGTGAGAACCGCGGCTCCACAGAGCGGTCGTCCAGGCGCGAGGTGCCACCACCGAGGTAGAGCCACGACGAAACATCCGCACGGGCTGGCGGGGAGGCTCCGGTCGCGGCAAGCAGCGCCGAAACGCCGACCAGCGCCCGTATTGCTCTTGAAGCTGTCCCTGCAGCGCGCGTCCCGTTTACCGGAGCGCAGACTCGAATTTGGGTGCCTCGCAGCTCGTGCATCGAGCGGCCCGCGTACCACAAACTTGGCGAAAACCCTCTGATTTTCGCCTCCACCCGCCAAGATCAGCGAGCTCGAAACGCTGCTGCCCGGGCGGCACTGCTCCCCGGTCAGACGGGTGGAAACCCTGCTAGGCAGCGGGATTTCGCGCCAGCGGGGCGTCGATCGCCGAACGGATGCGACTCACCACCAGGTCCGCAGCGCGAGAATCGTACAGCAGGCCGTTGTGGCCACAATCGGTCAGCTCGACGTGCTCAGAACCCGGCAAGTGGCTGAACCCAGTGACGACCTGATCATCCGCGCCGGAAATCGAAAGGTGCGGGACGTGCGCGTGCTGCTCGGCGGCACCCACGACCCGCTGCAAGATTGTGCTGCCTGGGCTGATGTCCCGCCCGGCGCTCGCTGGCATGAGCCGCGCGTGGTCGGTTCCACCGAAGGGGCTCCCCAGACTCACCGTCTGGCGCACGCGCGGGTCCCCACCCAGCTCTTGCACGAAGTAGCGCGCAACGACGCCGCCCAGGCTGTGCCCGACGAGATGCAAGTGAGTCTCCGCAGGGAGTCGCTTCACAAGGGACGCGAGCTCAACTCCGAGATGATTCACCCCCGGGCCTGGCAGGTAGCTGAAGCTGGCGGTGTGCGCGCCGGTTTCGCTCTCGATGCGCTTACGCAGCGGGCGCAGCACGCCGGCTGTCGCGAACAGCCCATGCAGGAGCACGACGATGTGATCGCCGGAGCGTGTTTCCGTGGGTAACACGGCGCCGAAGTCCAGGTGGATGAGCGACGCCTGACGCGCGAACGCCAGCGCTTCACCGATGTGGGCCCGCAAGCGACTCACCGTACCGCTCGGAGAGGTTGGGTTCTTGGATGCGAACAGGCCCAAAACGGAGGGGCTCGAAAAACTGCCTGCCACCCCTATGTTTTACCTGGATGCCGCGAGGTTGGCACCTTCTCAGCACGTCTTTGTCAGGGCGCGTCAGCGGCTTCGCACTCGGGTCACCAGAGGTTTGACCAGCCCCAATTGTGCGCACGACGCCAAGCGCGAACCACGTCCACGAGGTGGCGTGCTATCTGCGGCTTGCGAGAGCCAGCATGCCTAGGAACATGAGCGATACGCCGTCACACACGGACCAGGAAGCGACCACCGCGAAGGTCTTTTCGCAGCGTTTTTCGGTCCCACCCGAGGTGATCGACGAGCTCGGGCACGTGAGCAATCTGGAGTGGGTGCGCTGGGTCAGTCGCATCGCAACGGCGCATTCGGAGAGTGTTGGTCTTGGCTTCAGCGCGTACCAACAGCTCGGCCTGCTGTGGGTCGTGCGCAGACACGAGATTGATTACCTCGCGGAAGCGCTGGAAGGTCAGCTACTGGAGGTCAACACCTGGATCGCTGATGTGCGTGGTGCGACGAGTCGACGGAGCACACGCTTTCACCGCATCGCGGACGACGGGAGTCGACAGCTCCTGGTGAGCGCCGAGACGACGTGGGCGATGATTGACTTGAAACGGAGACGCCCGACGCGCGTGCCCAAGGATTTGCTCGCTCGCTACGGCTTCGATTCGCCCGCCTGAGATCTTCTGCACGACCATGCGGATCCCAGCTCACTGCATCGATTAGGACCATGCGGAAGTGTCACCCTTGGGGGTGAGAAGCTCCGCGAACAGCTGTTTTGTCGTTGAACCGAGAATCGAGCCGAGCGCGTTGTCCTGATTTGAACGCACTCATCGCCTGGCGCATCCAAGACGCGAGCTGCCAACTGGCAGCCGCTCGTTGTTGGCTGCGACTTCTGGGCGGTAGACTAGGGGCCGTCTCGTTCACTCGACGGGACTGAATGCTTCGATGCACACCGATCACACGAGTCAACAGAGACCCGCGTACCCGCAGACGATGTGGGTGATTGCCGCCATCGCCACACCGGGGTGCGGCGAGACCGATCGCAACGGCGGGCAGGCCGGAACCGGCGCACCGGGCGGGAGCGGCGGCGTTGGCGGCGCTGGAGGCTCGTCAGGCGCTGGCGCGAACACGGCCGGGCGAGGCGCGGGAACTGGCGCCGCCGGCGGAAGCGCGGGAACCGCAGGGACCGCGGGCACTGGTGCGCTGCCCGGCAGTCCGGGACTGGTTCGTTGCGGGTTTGCTGGCGCCCCGAGCTGCGACCCAATCCAGCTATCTCCTGAGGGAGTGTGTTGTGAAGGGGGCTGGTGTGTGACGTCGCCTGGGATGGCGCTCGCACTCAAAGATGTCTACGCGGCGCCTGCCACGGACGTTCGGGCAGGCGGAGGCTGGTTCGGCGGTCTCATGCATTTCGATGGGGCAGCCTGGAGAGGTGTCGTCTGCGACTTCGCGCTCAACGGCATCTCTGGCTCGAGTGGCAGTGATGTGGGGCCAGACGCAATCTACGAGTTTCGTCCCTGGTCGGTTCCGTAAGGATTCAATCGAGAAGTTGAGGAAGAGAAATGAAGAATCGCCACACATACGCACAATTGTTGGTTTTGGCAGGCTCGCTCGCGGCAGTCGGGTGTGGGGACGATGACCCAGGCTCCAACGGAACGGGTGCGACGGGCGGAACTGGCGCGACCGGCGCGACCGGAGCCACGGGAGGAAACGCCGGGATGGGAGGAACCGCGGCAATGGGCGGAACTGCCGGTACGGCGGGAACGGCGGGAACCGCCGGAACCGCTGGCACTGGCGGCAGCGCCGGAACCGCCGGCACTGGTGGCAGCGCCGGAACGGCTGGCACTGGTGGCAGCGCCGGAACCGCTGGCACTGGTGGCAGCGCCGGAACCGCTGGCACTGGTGGCAGCGCCGGAACGGGCGGTGCCCCGGTGAATCCGGGGCTCGATCATCCAGGGTTCAGCGGAGTGAACCCCAGCTGCAACCCGCTCACCCTCCCCCCCGAAGGCGTGTGCAGCGAGGGTGGCTGGTGCTGGTTGGCACCAGGGCCTCTGGCAGGCGACCTATCAGACGTCTACGCGGCTTCGGCGACCGATATCTGGGCCGTGGGGCGCGCCACGCGGTCCATCCTCCACTACGACGGGACGAGCTGGCGAGGCGTGCTTTGCGACGCGCCGGTGGATCTCGCCGGCGTCTCGGGCACCAGCGGCAACGACGTGTGGGCGGTGGGTAGTCACTTCTATCACTACGACGGAAGCAGCTGGACTCGCACGGACACCGGCACAGGATTCAAGCTATTCACCGTACACGCCGTGACGACGAACCTTGTCTTTGCCGCAGGGCAAAGCGGCACCCTGCGCAAGTTCGATGGCAGCTCCTGGTCCAGCATGACCTCCCCAACGACGGACGATATCAAGCACGTCTGGGCGAGCGGCGCGAACGAGATCTGGCTCGTCACAGCAACGGCGACCTACCGCTGGAACGGCACGCAGTGGAACACGATGACCTACGCGTGCAGTTCGGTCTGGGGTGCGGACGCGACCCACGTGTTCTGCACGGCGAGGCCGGCGGGGACTGAGCATTTGTGGGAGTGGAACGGAACGTCCTGGACCGATCGGGGCGCGCTCAAGTCTTGTGGCAGCCCCTCAGTGGTTGCAGGCAACAGCGCCACCGACGTGCTCGCCGTGTGCACGGATAATCCTTGGGGAACCACTCACTGGGATGGAACCAAGACTGACTTCTACTACCTGGACTTTCCTGTCGGCGACGACGGCTCCAGCATTCAGGCGATCAGCGGCGCAGGTGGCGGGAAGTTCGCTGGCGCAGGTTGGGTTTCTTCTGAAGGGCAGTCCGCGTACATTTTTGACGCAGGGAAATGGAATCAAACCTACACCAGCAAGCCATTCTACTTCTTGAAGGAGATCGAACTCCACGCGAAAGACAAAGGCTGGGCGCTGGATGATGGTGGCAAGCTCTATCAGGCATCTGGCACCTGGTTTGCGCCCTACACAGGCTCGGTCCCAACTCAGCTCACGGGGATCGCTTCGTACGCTGACAACTTCGCCGTAGCGGTGAAGAGCGGCGGGGTCGTGGCGTTCTGGGACGGCTCGAGCTGGCAGTCATCGACGGTGAATGGCCCGGCCAACCTCATCGATGCGTGGATCTTCAGCCCGACGAACGTCTACGCGGCGGCCACCGACGGCGTGTACCACTTCGACGGTAGCAACTGGGCAAAGGAGACGACGCCAACGGGCTGCAACGGGGTGAAGGGCCAGTTCACGTTGCATGGCATCGCGCCCAATGACCTGTGGATGCAGACCAACGCTGGCCTCTGCCATTACGACGGGTCAAGCTGGCAGATGCTGCCCGACAACGGCAGCGCTCTCTCTCAGCCCTGGCTCTTCGGCGGTGACTACTTCGTCAGTACGAGCGCCGTGCAACGCTACGATGGCAGTAGCTGGAACACGGTGCTTGCTTCCCCAACCAACGGGCTTGCCGATGGGGGTCACTTCGACGAGACCTTCGGCCTTTGGTTGACTCGAGGTGATGTGAGCTGGCACGCAGAGGCTGGGGCCTGGAAGCAATACGGCGTCCCCACCGGGTACACCTATTTCCAGCTGGACCGCATGCACTCCGGCGGAGGTCGCTTACTCGGCACCGGGGCGGCCGCGTACGAATTCCGCCCGTGGCTAGTTCCCTAGGGATACATTTCTACCAACAGGAACGCCATGGAACGCACACACTCGAGCGCGACGCTGCTCATCTTGACGACCGCGCTCGCAGCAAGCGCATGCGACGACGACCCCCCGGGCTCAGGTACCGGTGGCGCCGGAGTTTAGCCGGAACGGCTGGCAACGGCGGCTCCAGCAGAAGCGCAGCTAGCGGCGGCACCGGCGCTTCCGGAGCGGCTGGAGGCAACGCGGGCGTGGGTGGCGGCAGCGGCGCAGTGGGTGGAAGCGCCGGGACGAGCGGCGTGGCGGGAACCAGCGGCGCGGCGGGAACGGCCGGCGCGGCGGGAACGGGGGGCGCGGCGGGAACGGGTGGAATCGCTGGAAACCCAGGCTTGGACCATCCAGGTTTTCCTGACGTGAACTTCGGCTGTAGCCCGCTGGTCCTGCCCTCCACCGGGGTGTGCGCTGAGGGCGGCTGGTGCCTCGCGGCACCGGGGCCACTGGCCGAGGACGCAAATGATATCTACGTGGCCGCGGCAAGCGACATCTGGGTGGTGTCCAAGGTGAATGGAGCGCTCGTCCACTACGACGGCACGACGCAGGCGGGGGCCGCTTGCTGGCGGTTGGCTACTTCGGCTTCAACGAGTTCCGTCCCTGGGATGTTCCGTGATCCAGCTGGCCCTGCCCACGTAGCTGGAGCTGCGTGTCTTTTTTTTTGGGGGGGTGAGGAAGCACCTGGCTGACCTCACCCCCAAACACGCTCCTGCTCAGTCGAAGTCTTCGGCGAGGCTTTGTAGAGCTGCGGCGTCCAGCTCCGTGCGCACGCTACACGCCGGATGATCGATCCCCACGGCAACACCCGGCGTCTTCGCCTGAATCGCGGCTTGCACAGCAGGAGTCAGCGGGAAACGCAGGTAGTGCACCGCGGTGGTGCGCTCCGCCTTCACGGTGCGCAGATCGCTCTCGCTGAAACAGCGCTCGCCAGCTGCCTCGAGGTAGAACTTGGTCTCGACTCCCACCAGCTTTGCCAGCATGGCGTCGCGCTCCGCAGGATCCGGATACTCGATCATCGCGGTCGCGCTCAGCTGCCCAGGCCTCGGGATTAGGTCGTTGTAGGTGTCGATCTCGTGCTGGATCGCCGCTTCCTTGCTGATGCGCTCGGTGCGCAGCATCTCTTGCACTTGCAAGAGCACGGTGTCGTGGTTCTCGAACACCAGCGTCACGTTGCCGCCGAGCGTCACCCGACGCTGTTTCTTCAGGGCAATGACCCGCGCGCGAAAGTGCGGGCGGATCTCTTCGTACTCCCTGAGACCTAGGATTTCTCCGCGTTCCACGAGTTGCATAGGTAGTTCCTTGGTTCAGGCGCTCGGCTTCGTCAACCAGCCTTCTTGCCGCGATCGGCAGACGGGGAGTCCAGGCCGTATGCCCACGCCAGCGCGGTGATGGGGTGCACCATCGGCTTGCCGGTTTCACCGATCAGACGCTGACCAGCAAGGTTGCAATCCCCCACGAACAGGTCGAAGCCGCCCTCCTCCATGCCCTTGGTCATGCGCTGCGCGTACTTGCGACCTTCTTCGTAGTAGGCCGCCTTCATGCCCCAGGTGCCGTCCACCGCCGAGCACTCTTGGACGATCTTCACGGAGGTGTCCGGCACCTTGCCGAGCAGCCGCGCGCCCGGAGTGCCAATCTTCTGCGCGCGCAGATGACAGGCCGCGTGGTAACCGACACTGCCGAGGCTGCGCGAGAACTCGAGCTCGAGATCGTGGCTCTTGCGCAGGCCTTCCAGGAACTCCATCAGATCGACCACCGCGCCTGCGACTTCCTTCGCCTCCGGCGTGTCGAGGTAGACGGGCCACTCGTGCTTCATCGTGTAGCCACAGGTGGGGCCGGGCACGACGATCTTGCGGCCTTCACGCACGTGAGGCAGCAGGATCTCCACATTCTTGCGGATCTTGGTCTGCGCCGCGGCGACGTCACCACCGTCGAGGTTTGGCATCCCACAGCACGCCTGCTCCGACGTCCACTCGACGCTGAAGCCATTGTGCTCGAGCACCATCACTGCGTGGCGCGGTACCTCGGGGAAATTAAAGTCACCGTAGCAAGTGCTGAAGAGCACCACGGAGCCGTTCTCGCCCGCCTGCTTCGCTGGCTCGTGCTTATCGAACCACTTGCCGAATGGTGCAGACGCCATGGGCGGTAACGGGAACTCAGAGGAGATGCCGGTGACCTTCTCCGTGACCTTGCGCACCAGCCGGTTCGCGTTGATCAGGTTCGCCATGTTGGCCTGGGGACCAGCTCCCGCGGCGCCCACCAACTTTGGTTCCCCGAGGATTTGATCGACCAGCGGGATGCCGTCGCGCCGGGCGCGCTGGGCCTTTTCCCTGGCCATCAGGCGCGGAAAATCCAGAAGCTCGTAGGCATCGTCCGCGTCTGTATAGGGGCACTTGATGTAGCAGAGCTTGCACTGCCAGCAGTGCTCGCTGACATCCACGAACACCTCCGGCCCAAGCGCCTCGACGCCTTCCGCACGGTTCGCGTCGATGTCCTTGTCCACCGCGTTGAACAAGATGGGGAAAGAGCCGCAGTAGTTCACGCACATGCGGCACTCGTGGCAAATCTGGAAAGTTCGCCTTAGCTCGTCCTCGAGGTCGACCGCGTCCCAGTAGCGGTCGTGATTGGGGTTCCACTCGGGATCACGCTTGGGTCGCCGTTCGGGGATCTTGCTCATACACCGCGCCTTATACCTCGACTTGCGCTTCGAAAGAGCCCCGTCGCCCTGAACGAGAGGCTTACAAAGCGCCTCGGGCTCGCTGCGTCCGCCATCGCGAACCCAACGAGCCCAAGACTCCGTCAGCGACTGGAACCGCAACGCTTCGCGCTGCGGTGGCCGAACTCAGTCGAGCTCGTCCAGGGCCTTCTGGAACTTTCCGGCGTGGCTCTTCTCGGCCTTGGCCAAGGTCTCGAACCACTCCGCGATGTCGTCGAAGCCCTCTTCACGCGCCGTCTTCGCCATACCCGGGTACATGGTCTCGTACTCGTGGGTCTCGCCGGTGACGGCCGCCTTCAGGTTCAGCGCAGTGTTGCCAATCGGCTCACCGGTCGCCGGATCACCAACCGACTTGAGGTAGTCGAGGTGGCCGTGGGCGTGCCCGGTCTCACCGTCCGCGGTGTCCTTGAACAGGCCAGCGACCTCGGGGAGGCCCTCGATGTCCGCAACCTTTGCAAAATACAGGTAGCGGCGATTGGCCTGAGACTCGCCCGCGAAGGCGTCCTTCAGGTTTTGATGAGTCTTCGTTCCGTCCAACTTCGCCATGAATCTTTCCTCCTGGGGTTGCCCAGCCCGGGGACAATCGAACACGCGCGGCGCGCAGTCAACCCTTGGCTAACGAGCCAACGCCACCTCTAGGATCACGGCTTGGATCCCGCCGCGTCCGTCGAGGGTTCCGCCTCCGTGCTACTCCGGGTCAACGCCCCGTGCTGCAGCAACGCCGCCAAACCCTTCGCACCCAGCACGGCGTAGTCTCGAACACAGTTGTTGAAGACTACATGCACACGCTCGGCGCGCTCGCGCACGTCGCGTACCGTGGGGAGCCAACGCTGCAGCTCTGCCGGTGAATACAGGTAGTTGAAGCGCTCCCACACCGAGCTGCCGCGTCTCCAGCCAGCGCTGTTGTGTCCGTGGAGGCGAAACAGCGCGAGCTCTGGGTTGGTAACGAGCGCCATGGGCGGCACACCGCCGAGTGGGACGTCGGGCTCATCGACGATCACGTAGCTCAACTCTTGGTCTCGCAAGAGCTCGAACACCCTGCTCCGGCGCTCGCTCTGGAGCCAACTCGGGTTGCGAAACTCGACCGATAGCGGCAGGTCGCCCACCTCGCCACGCAACGCCTCGATGTAGCGCGCGTTGCCCCGAGTTGCGTGAAACCAGGGCGGGAATTGCAGCATGACACAGCCAAGCCGCCTGGCTCTTCTGAGCGGTTCGAGCTGAGCCAGGAAGCGCCGCACCAATTCCCCGCGGATTTCCAAAGGCAGATCCTTGGGATAGACTCGAGGCTTCTCGCCAGCGATTTCCCGCAGCAGCGGCGCCAGGTCGCCAGGAGCGCGCGCGATGTCCACGGGGTGACCGGTGAGCACCGGGTGGCTCTTGACGTCGAACCGGAAGTGCTCCGGTGTCCACTCCACCCAGCGGGCGACCGTCTGCGGGTCGAGCAACGTGTAATAGGTCGCGTCCACCTCGACGAGGTCAAATTGAGATGCGTAGAACCTCAGCCGATCCTCGGGGGAGCTTTTCCCACGCGGATAAAACCGATGGCACTTGATGAGGCTCGGGTCCGTCCAGCCTGCAGTCCCGAACACGACACCTTGAGCCAACGCGGGGAGTGCCGCACGCGCTGCCAGCTCTCGAGCTTCAGCTAGCAGCTCTGCGGGCGCTTCCGGAGGCAGCGCCTTGCTCACGCAGAGCTGCCTTCGTCCTGAGGTTTGGACCGCGCGACGCCGCGCCGGACCAGCTCCTCCGCGAGCGCCCGCACGGTGAGCGGACTGCAGCCTTCCGCCTTGTTGTTCGCGATGACGTACACCACCTTGCCGAGTCGCTCCGTGGCGAGCACCAGCTCGATCACGTCGCGGCGCATGCCTGGCTGCGGATCTTGCAGCCGGTCAAAAGGCGCCAGTGTCTCCTTGCGCTTCATGTAGCGTTTTCCCGGAGGAATCATCAGCCGCGACACCGCAGCGTCGCCAGCCTCCAGCAACCCCGGCAGCGCGAGTTGCTCGCACAGCTTGGGCATGCGCTCCCAGAAGTTGAACACGTGGCTGATATTGTGGCGGTGGAGGAGTTCGACGTACTCGGGCAGCAAGAACTCGCGGTTGCGGAGCTCGATGGCGTAGGGAAAGCCACTCGGTAGGCGCTGGAGAAAACCGCTCAGCTTCTCGATGAAGCGCTCGTCGCTCGGGAGCTCCGGTTGATGTAGCGGCATGAGCTCGAACACCAGTGGCCCTAGATGATCGGCGAAATGCCGGTGCAGAGGGGCGAGCACCTCTTGCTCGAATAGCTGGACGTTGAAGAAGTCGGGGTTCGCCTCGCGGGTGCGCGGGTCGACGGCGCTCGTGATGCGACCGTACACCTTGTGCACGCATTTGAATCCGCGCGGCAATTGCTCAGCGTACTCGCGCAGCTCCTTTTCGTTCAGCGGCCGATAGTACGAACGATCGATGCCCACGGTGCGAAACAGCGGATGCCGGGCGTACTCTTCGAGCCCCTTGCGCTGCAAGTCCCGTTCGCTCGGCTGCCCCGCGTAGACGATGCCTGCCCAGCCCGGGAAGGTCCAAGACGAAGTGCCAAAGCGCACGTCAGCGGAGAGCTGCCGCATCAGCGCCTGGTCCTGAGAAGTGTCGACGCTCGGCTCGTCTGAAGCCTCGAAGAGGCTGAGTTGGCGGCCGCTCACCGACTCAGGCTACACAAACGCGGCCAGCGAGCGAATCCCGTGCGTTGGACGCGAAAATCAGCGGTAGGTCCAGGTGCCGGGATCCGGCAGGTGCGCCAAAGAGTTGAAGCGACTCAGGCTGACTCGACCGGGGCCCGAGTAGCGTAGCTCACTCACCCCAGTGTTCTGCACTGCGTAGCCCAGCTCCAGCACGGCCTGCTCCCTCACCCCCAAAATCCCGGCGATCAGCGCGCCAATCGCCCCGCCAGAGCTGAACACCGCCACGTTCTGCCCACTCCCTGGCGCTGACGTGATGCCCTCGAGGGCGCTAGCCAGGCGCTCGCGGAACTGATGCCAGGTCTCGAGCTGCCCGGTCGGGAAAGCGTCCTGCGCCCACAGCAGCATCATGCGTTGTAGCAAGAGCTCGGTGGCACGCGCGCGCGCCTTGGGATCAACGGCGCCGCCCACCGCTCCCCCGAGCTCCCCGAGCTGGGGTCCGCTGCTACTGCCACATGGAAACAGTCACGCAGCAGGAACTCGCCAGGATGCTCATCGAACGCCGGCTCTCTTGAGCCTCGATCGGCGCATCGGGGGACAGCGCATCCAAGCACAGGCGAGCCGTGTCACGCTGACGCCGCCTTGGGCCACAGATGGCGCGATCGATGCGCAGCCCCAGACTTCGCCAGTGTACCCCAAGCAGCCGGCTCTGCTCACGGCCCTGGGCTGACAGTTCGTCATAGTTCGCGGCCAGGAACGAAGCCTGGCCATGGCGAACCAGGAGCAACTGACTCATCGGGGGAAGCTAGCAGCTTCGTGTCACGTTCCGCTACTGCTGGTACCGCCGACCGAGGTGCCAGCACCGCCGCCCGCACCGGCACCACCGGCGCCGGAGCTACCCGAAGTACCACCGCTGCCCGCGCTGCCGCCCGTCGTACCGGCGCTGCCGCCCGTCGTACCGGCGCTGCCGCCCGTTGTACCGGCGCTGCCCGAACTCCCCGCGGAACCGCCGGTGCTGGCGCCAGCGCTGCCGCCGAAGCCGGTGCTGCCGCCGTTGGCGTCCATGGTCGCCGGCTGGTCCTGGCAGCCCATGCCGAGATCGACGCCGCACGCGCCGCTCGGCTGACAGCACGGCGTGCCGAAGCCGGTGTTGGGGCAGAAGACCGGGTTGCAGCCAGCGTCGGGGATCCCGCCAGTGCCCGCGTTGCCGGAGCCGCCGTTGCCCGTGTTGCCGGAGCCGCCGTTGCCCGTGTTGCCGGAGCCGCCGTTTCCGGAGCCGCCGTTACCACCGCTCGCGCCAGAGCCAGCGGAGCCACCGCTCGACCCACCGTCGAGGGTGAAGATCCCCTGCTTTTCGCTCTCGGCGCAGCTCAGCGCCAACGCGCCCGAGAGCGCCCAAAACAAGCCAAAGGTGATGCGGGAAGAAGTCTGCGCCACGGTTCTCGTGCCTCCAAAGCTCGGTCAACCTTAGCCTGCTTACCGGCCTCTCGGCCAGCGTGAACAAACCAGCGTTTGGTTTGAGCTAGAGTCAGCAGGGACCTCTGCTTAAAAGTTAAAGGTTCAACTGTCTACTTTATTTCGGACGCTCGCGACCATTCCCAACTGGGTTGCCGCTCCATCCAGGAAGAATTCGAGATCGCCGTAGCAGGTTGAGTTAGGGCTGGGTTTGGGGGTGAGGCGCGCCCCAGTCCCCCACTAGGCAGCGTCTAGTCCAAGTGTAGCTCAGCGGCGCGCAGCGACGGGAGCGTCGTTCCCCGACGGCTCCCGTCTGCAGCCAATCAGCTCCCGAGGCAGCTCCAAAACGCGAGCGCCGCGAGCGCCCGACTCAGCTGCTGCGCCGGGCCTTCTCGCGCATCGAGCGGATGCGCAAGCGCAGGGCGTTCAAACGAATGAAGCCTTCAGCGTCGGCCTGGTTGTACACGTCGTCGCGCTCGAAGGTGGCGAACTCCTCGCGGTACAGGGATTCTGGGCTCTTACGGCCAACGACCTGCACGCCACCCTTGTAGAGCTTGAGGCGAACCGTACCCGTCACCGTGGCTTGAATCGAATCCATCATCGTCTGCAACATCTCGCGCTCGGGCGAGAACCAGAGGCCCCGATAGACGATGGTCGAGTATTCCGGGATCAAACCGTCGCGAATGCGCATTTCCTCGCGGTCCAGCGTGAGCGACTCGAGGGCGCGGTGAGCGCGCTGCAGCAAAGTGCCACCAGGAGTCTCGTACACGCCACGAGACTTCATACCCACGAAGCGGTTCTCCACGATATCCACGCGCCCAACCCCGTTCGCCCCGGCGATTTGGTTCAGGCGTCCGAGCAGCGCGGCAGGCCCCAGAGCCTCACCATCGACCGTCACCGGAGTGCCCTTTTCAAAGCCGATCTCGACGTAGGTCGGCTTATCGGGCGCGTCCTCGGGATCGACGGTGAGAAGGAACATGTCCTTCGGCGGCTCCGCCCATGGATCCTCGAGGATGCCGCCCTCGAATGAGATGTGGAGCGAGTTGCGGTCCATCGAGTAGGGCTTCTCCGCCGTGGCGGTGACGGGGACCCCCCGCGCCTTCGCGTACTCGATGCAGTCAGTACGGCTCTTCAGGTCCCACTCGCGCCAGGGCGCGATCACGGAAACGGCGGGATCGAAGTGCATTGCTCCGAGTTCGAAGCGCACCTGGTCGTTGCCTTTCCCCGTGGCACCGTGGGCGATGGCGTCAGCACCGACGTCCGCCACGGTCTTCATCATGCCCTCGATGATGCAGGGACGAGCGAGGGAGGTCCCGAGCAGGTACTCGCCTTCGTAGAGGCAGTTGGCGCGGAACGCAGGGAAGACGAAATCGCGGACGAACGCCTCGCGCAGATCGGCCTGGACGTACTGGACTGCGCCGGTCTTCAGCGCCTTCGCTTCCAAGCCATCGAGCTCCTCCGCCTGCCCGACGTCAGCGCACCAGGCCACGACTTCGCAGCCGTATGTCTCCTTGAGCCACAGCAGGATCACGCTGGTATCCAGTCCGCCAGAGTAGGCGAGCACGACCTTCTTCACGTTCTTCTTCATCACAATCTCCGAGGTTCACGCGGGAGCGCAGGCCGCGAAGACATAACAAGTCAACGCGCGCTCGGCTGTTGAAAAAGCATCCGAGACGCAGAGTGCTTCTCTGGGGGCGAGGGCGCTACCAGCAGCAGCTCGCTACCAGCGCCAGCTCGCTACCAGCAGCGCGCGCTAGCGAGCGCCGCGGCTCAGCGCATCTTCGATCTGATCGACCGATGGCACCCCGGCGTAACGCGCGACTTCGAGCCCTCGGTAGTCGAGCACCACCATGACCGGCACCTCGCGGATGTCCCCGAAGGGCCCGTCACCTTCGAGCGCCGCTTGGTCTGCCATCGCCACGGGGTAGCTCAAACCGAGGGACTCGCCAAAGGCCTGGGCCAGCTCAGCGTACTTCGGCGCCTCGAGCACGACGGCGACCCCGTTGGCCCGTGGCTTGTGGGAGCGCAACACGTCGTCCAGCCGCTTGGCCAGGGCCTGCGAAGGTAAGTCGAACGTGGTGATGAACAGCACCGCCGTAGCGCGACCGGCCGTCTCCCGCGAACCCACGTGGCCGCCTCTTGGCAGGGGAAAGTCGAAGCGGATCGCGGAGCTGCTGGGCGCCTCACCGAACGGTCCCTGACTCACCGTCGCCCCCGAGCAACCGCCCACGAAAGCACTCAAGAGCAGCGCGACAACGCGCCGATGGAAGCGGCGGCCCCCGCGCATCATGCCCGCGGGGGAGGCTGAGAGCTGGGCTCGGGTTGCTGACCAAAGAGATCGGCGAAGATGCGCAGCGCCTCGGGGAGCTCGTGACCTTCGCGCTGGTGGGCGATGATCGCGTGAGCCAGCTCGTCGACCACTGCCTTGAGCGGTGTCGCTTCCAGACGCACGCCACCGATCACGTCCCCAGCGCTCGGTGCCTTGGCCCCGTCGACGATCGGGTCGTGCTTCACCCAGGCGAAGCCGCTTCGCTCGCTGTAGCTGCAAGCCAGGACCTGGACGAAGTCCAGATACAGCGGGCTCACGATGGTCGCCACGCGCATCGCCCCGCTCATTTCCCCGCGCAAACAACGCAAAGCACCGCGAGGGCTCGCCGTGCCATCATCAGGGCCGATCGCCTGCTCGATCCGGCGTCTCCGCGCGGATTCGGACTCGACCGACAGCAGCGGTGCGTAGACAGCGATTCGCGGAACGCTCACCCGTAGCGAATCTTGCTCGAGGACATCCAACCAGCGGTCGCGCCCATCGTCGTCGAGCGCCTTGTAGGCCATGGCTGCCGCGAGCGCGGCCTCTGCGTCGCTGGCGAGCGCGTCGAGCCAGGCGCACCAGGCGTCCACGACGCGCGCATCGACCCCTGAACGCGCCGCGGTCGGCAGCGGCGTCGTGTCCGCCGAAGAAGGACTGCGGCGGGGCAATCTCACTTCGTCGGGCTCAGGTGCCTTGGGTGGCTCAGCCATACTCGATTCGTGAATCAACGGAAGACGATCGCCGCGCGTCCCGAGCCGCCCCAATGGGCTCGTCCGGCGGCAACGCTTGGTCAGGCTATAGGCGAAGAGCCTGAGCCTCGCAACGGCGCCCTAGCCAAAGATGCTTGGCCGCGGTGTGTCGCCCGTTGCTCCCACAAGTTGCCCACAGCCCTGCAGGACCTAGCGCGCGTCCCATCCAAGCTCAGGCGCCAAATCCGCCAGTACGCGATCCAGTTCGTCGATCTGCGAGGGGTGCGTCGCGATCACCAAATCGCCGCCGTGCTCAGCGAACACATGGGCGAGGCCTTCACTCGCTTCGAGGATCCCCTTCAGATAGACGACGTCCTTGGCTCGCACACGAATTCGCCGCGTGAGAAGCTCGTCTCCGATCAGTGGGGGCACAGCCTTGCCTTGCGCCATAGCTGGCCGTACTACCCCGGAACATGCTTCGTTTCCAGTTGGTCCCGAGTGATCTCGAAGACGATGTCGAGCTGCCTCCGCTGCCTCCCCTGGAAGCCGACGAAGAGCCGCCGAAGGACATCGACTACAGCGACTGGCTAACCACCGTCGAAGAAGAAGACGCAGAGGACGCCGCAGGCGTGGAGCTCGACGTAGGCATCGAAATCGCCTCATTGGGCCCAGAAGCCGAGGATGACGAAGACCCCGAACCCGAGCTCGAGTACTCAGCGCTGCTGAACCTCCCGGACGCGGACGTCGAGGATGACGAGCCCGGAGTAGAACTCGGCGACTGGATGAGCGTTTCCACCGGGCAATTCGATCAGGACTGGAGTGACGACTCGGAGGGGCCGCTGGAAGCCCCAACCCTCGACACCGCTCATTTGCCCGACCTGGGAGTCGAAACCGAGGAAGAGGGGGACTTCGGCGACTTCAGTCTGGAGGAGCCCGAGGACGTCCAAGAGCCTTGGCATCAGACCCCGGTCTTCGATCGGCCGAGCTGCACGGTGAGTGACGGCGCCCGGCTCCTGTGCGGCGGCGCTGGAGTGTGGGTGGTAGCACCGAGGGAGCAGCTTGCGTCGGCGGACGTTCGCGACCTGGTGCAGTTGCCCCACGGCACCGCGTGGCTCGACTTGGCCGGGCGGGTTTGGCTTGATGGTGTAGCCCAAGACTTGAGCTCCAGAGTCGTGCAGCTGGAACTCACAGGCGAAGACAGCGCCGGGTTGTTGGCGGTCGGCCTGGACGGATCGTTGTATCAGCTGACCCGAGGTGGGCCGTCGACGCCCAACGTGTGGCGCGCGTTGGTCACTGCACCGCTGCTCACGCGCTTGGCGCACGGCAGCTTTCCGACGCTGGGCGTGAGCAAAGCGGACCGCCTGTGCCGCTCGTTGGATGGCGGGCAAAGTTGGCTCCCCATCGAGACGGAGCAACCTCCCCTTGCCTGGCTCCGCAGCCACGACCTGAAGCTCCACAGCAGGGGTAGCTTGATCGCGCTAGGGAACGAACGCGCCGGGCTCACCGTCTCCACAGATGGGGGGCTCACCTTCAGCGAGGTCGGCCAGCTGCTTGGGTTGAGCGCCTTGACCAGCGGACGGCTGAGCGACGCAAACGGGCCGGGACTGCGGCTCTTCGTCGCGTGTTACGACGCAGCGATCGACGAGAGTCGCATTTACGCCATCGATCCGCTGGAGTTCTCGCTGCGCACCATCGCCGTGATTGCGCCGCGCGAGCCTGAACAGGATCCGCGCGTGCGGGCGCTTCACTTCAAGCCTGGCGTCGGACTCTTGTGCGCGGGGGACTTCGGAGTCATCGAGCTGGTGCCGCCCGACGGCCTCGATCCAGTGGTCTGACGGGCGAACTCAGCGCGCCGTCCAGCGACCGAGCTGCATTGCGTAGAGTTCCGCCTCCCCCTGGCGGCCTTCGGCCAGCGCAGTGTCCCGCAAACGCATCAGCACGCCCATCAACAAGGGCCGCAACGCGTCGACCTCAGCGGGACCCACGTCTTCAATCCTCGCGGAAAGAAGCGCAAACAACTCCAGGTCGCGTTCCAGTCGTTCGAGGGCAATCGCGAGCTCCAACGCGGTCGCGTCGTCATCCGGATCGGCCTCCAGTCGACTCCGCAGGCGCTCAACTTTTGCGTGGAGTTCTGCCGGATCGGACGACACCGGAACCGGCGTGTCGCGCTTGCTCTCCCGCTCGGGAGAAGGCGGTTGGGGAGCAGGCGGTTCAGCGAGGGCAGTCGCCTGGTACGACGTCTGACTCAGCTGGCGCAGGGCGGCCTGACGCGCGCGTTCGAATCGAGCGACTTCAGCAGCAACTTCTCGGTAGGCATGGGCCAGCTCGACGTCATGTGGGGCGCGGCGCAGCGCCACGGATAGGTGCCGCTCCGCGGCCAGTACGTCCCCTTGGCGTTCCTGCTCGAAGCGCGCTGCTTCAGCGAGCCAGCTCGCCGCGGCGCGGGCGCCAATGCTCTGCTCGAGCTCAACCAACTCGCGCACGCGCGCGAACGCCAAACTGGCACCGGCGAGATCTCCCAGTCGACCGCGCAAGCGAGCCTCGGTGCCCCGCGCCTCGAGCTCCTCGGGCGCTCGAGCGGGGACCTGCCTCAGGCGGGCGATGGCGGCGGGAATGTCTCCTAGCTCGGTCAACACTCGGGCCAGATCGAGCAACGCACCGGCGGGCACTCGATCCTGGCTCTCCCCGAGCTCAATCGCTCGCTCCAGCAGAGCGGCTGCACGCGTCCCTCGGCCAGCATCGGAAAACGCCTTCGCCAAGCCCCACGTCGCCTCCGCGTCGTCGGGGCAGTAGCGCAGCGCGCGTTCGAAGACCTTTCCGGCTTCCTTGAGGAAACCTGCTTCGAGCAGCTGGCGTCCGCTGGCGAGGCACACCGCGTGCCGGGCGTGCGCTCCGACGGCAGAGGCCTCCAGATGTTCCACGTCGGACATCGCCCCCTGGACGTCGCCCCGACCCAGCCGCGCGGCTAGGCGCGCCCAGCGCGAGCTCGCCTGCCCTGGCGCCGCAGCCACCGCCTGATCCAAAGCGCGAAAGCGCTCTGCGGTCTCCAGCGTGAGCTCAGCGAGCCTCAGCCACATCAGAGCGGCAAGCGGCGCGAATACCTCCGAGGTTGCCAGCGCCTCGGCGGCCCCGAGCGCGCCCGCTACGTCTCCAGCATGGGCCAGAAGCTCCACACCGACGACGCCTGATTCCGCGACCGGCCCTGTCTCTACGACCAGGCCGAGCGCAGCCTCCTGGCGCCCCTCCACCCAAGCGTCAATCTCCGCGACCTGTCGCGCCAGCACGGGGTGCCGCGGCGCGCGTTCAAGCGCCGCCATGAAACATTGCCGCGCGGCATCTATGTTCCCCGCGGCAAGTTGGTCGTCGGCCTCTGCGGCCAGTTCTGCAACCTCCAACGCACGAATCACCCGAGCGCCGCTCGCAGGCGGTGGCAAGCGCCGGTCGAGGCGCACCCGAAAGCGGTCCGTTTCAGCTTCGAGCCCGCCGAGTCGCACACCCACCGCGGACGCCGCTCGCACGCCCAGCGCTGGCAAGATCGCCCTCGCTAGCTGGTGCGCGACATCCGCGAATTCAATCACGCGCCCGCGGCGCTCAGCCACCTTGCCGAGCAACGAGTCCATCACGCGCAGGGCTGGTCCGAGGGGCGGTCCCCCGAGCCCCACACCGCGCTCCTCGCTGACGACGAGTCGCGCGCGGTCTTCAACCGGGGCCCACAGGACGTCAAATGCGAGGGCGCGGGTCCCGTGGGCGACACCGATGCCGATTCCCCCCGGCAACGCCCAGAAGGTCGCGCGAACGGGCTCGCTGACGCCCAGTGCGTGGCCCAAGCTCGTTCGTGTCCACCGCTCGAGTTCCGCCATCCCCAGCTCGAGTTCCGCACACTCGAACTCGCCGCGCCGATGGCGAAACACAGGCACGCCGCCAGACAGATCCACTGGGAAGGCCAAGCCTGGGAGGCTGATCGTCAAGCCGTGCACCCTGAGAGGACCGAGCTCAACCGGTTCGTAGACCTCGAGCCCCAGGGCGCCACGCGCCACCGCGAGGCGGATCGGGGCCCGATCACTCTGGTCAGCAGAAGTGAAGAGGCGTTTGGGAACACGGACGGCGCGGGTCGACAAAGCTCTGAAGAGTTTATCAGCCAGCAGGCGCGCAGCGCTCCTTTCCGGCGCTCGATGGCGCTCCCTCACCCCCAAAGAGCCCGACGGCACACAAAGGACAGGCCGCCCGATGGGCGGCCCGCTGCGACTCACAACTTCGTGAGTTACTTCATGAAGCGTCGCGCTTCTTCTTCATCAGGCGGATCAGCTCGTCCCAGCCCTTCTTCTTCAAGATGCGCTTGAACTGGCTGCGGTAGCCCCGGGTGAGGCTGCTGCCTTCAGTGACGATGTCGATGATCTTCAGGCTGCGACCTTCAGTGGCGACCACGTAGTCGATGCTGAGGGGCTCCTCGCGCTTGTCCGTCTTGCTCTTGGCGACGGTCTTTACGAGGTACTTGCTGCCCGATTTGTCTTCGCCCTCGAAGCTCACCTGATAGTTGAGCGTCTTGCGCAGGTTCTTTTCGTAGGCCTGGCGCACGAGGTCCTTGAGCAAGCCCTTGAACTCTTCCCGCTCGGCGTCGCTGCGCTTCTTCCATGTGGAAGATCCGAGGGACTTCTTGGCGAGCGTGTCGTAGTCGAGGATCTGATCGAAGACGGCGTGGATCTTTTCCTTGTTGTCGCCAGCCTTCATGAGCTTGACCAGTTCGGTCTGGCGTTCTTGGACGAAGGACTCCGCCTTGCCTTTGGCAAACGCTGCGCTGGGCAGCAGGAAGAGCGCCAACATCGAAAGGAGAGAGAGGAACGTCTTTCGGTTCATGTTCGGTCTGCCATTCATGGGTTCCAGGGGGTTTTACGCAACCCCAGTGCCAAACCTTCAAAGCCACCCGGGCCCCAAGCGTTAGAAACTCCGGTGCGCTAGCGCTAATTCGGCGGAATTCAACGCGATTTCAGCCAGTGGACGCGGCAAAGTGTCGCGGATTTTCTAGCTTGGGAGACGCTCGAGTCAGCGCTGAGAGTGTGACCTTCAAGGCGTGGTCGCTGAGTCACACCTGGCTCGAGTCCCCTTCACGCGCGGAGACTCGGGGCGCTCGGATGCGAAAAGTCGCTCCTTGTCCTTCGGCGCTGTCCACTTCCACGCGAAAGCCGTGTTCGTCGGCGATGCGCTTGACCACAGCCAGGCCAACACCGGTGCCTTTCGAGCGCGTGGTGAAGAACGCGTCGAAGAGTCGCTCCCGTGCCTCCTCTTCGATGCCAATGCCGTCGTCTTCCACCGCGAGCGTGTACTCGCTCCCCTCCTCACTGAGGCGCACCCGAACTTCATCCCCCGCGCTGCTCGCTTGGACGGCGTTGCGGACCAAGTTCCAGACCAGCTGACGCATCTGGGCGCCGTCCGCTTCGATGAACGCGTGATCGAGTCCGACGTACACCACGCGCACATCGCTGACAGCACGCCCCGAGGTCGCTGAGAGCTCAGCGACTTCCCGCGCGGTAATTGCGAGATCCAGCGGACCGAGCTGCGGCTTGCGCGGCCGTGACAGGTCCATCATGTCCGTGACCAGGTCGTTCAGGCGCGAGGCTTCACGCTGGATGATCTCACACAGCTGTTTGTCCTCTTCGAGCAGCCCCGAACTGGTCTTCAAGAGCTGGATCGAGCCGGAGATCGAGCCCAGCGGATTGCGGATTTCATGCGCGAGGCCCGCCGCCAGGCGCCCAAGCGCTGCCATCCGTTCCGCTTCTTCGGCGCGCTCCTCGGCTGCTTGGATCTGCCCGCCAGCTTTCGCCAGGCGCTCCGCGAGGGTGCCACTCAGCAGCATCACGGTGACAATCACCAAGGCGTTCAGGAGCGCGTAGTAGCCGAGCTCCTTGGGCGTGTAGATGTAAGCCTGTACGGGCTGATCCGGTGGCGGCGCCAACCACCCGAGATGAAGCGACGCCACCAGGCCGCCGTAGCACAGGATACCGCTCGCTGCGGCGATCCCTGCGCCGCGGAAACCCGTCAGGATCGCGCCGACAGCGCAGCTCAATCCATATAGCGAGGCCGCGCCGCTGGACGCACCTCCGGACAGATACGCAAGCACCGTCCACACCACCTGGTCGAAGACGACCTGGAGATCGGCGAGCACTTCGAGGCGCCTGCCGCTGCGCAGCACGAGGCTATAGATCCCCGCGAGCACGAAGGACGCGAGCAGTGTGCCCAGCGAGACCCGAGGCGTGAACTGGTCGAGCACCACCGCGTCGCCTTTGAGCCCTAGCCCGCCCAACAGCCCAAGCAGCAGCGCTAGCAGCAGCACGCGCCCGCCGGTCAGCCAAACCAGACGTCGCGGCAGCGCGGCCCCAGCGAGTGCGTCAGGTATCCCGAGGGAAACAGCCATGGCCTATGGGGCGCGCTCTCGGCCGCGCGGGGACACTAGTCACCCTTGATATTGCCGGCGAGGTCGAAGATGGGCAGATACATCGCCGCGAGCACCACACCGACCATACCGCCAACGCCAACCATCAAGATCGGCTCGATCATGCTGGTGAGTGCGGCGACCGCGATGTCGGTCTCTTCTTCATAGAAATCCGCAATCTTGTTCAACATCTGATCGAGCGCACCGGTCTGCTCGCCGACTGCGATCATCTGCACGACCATATCCGGGAAGACCTTGGTCTCCAGCAGCGGGTCGGCCATGTTCTTGCCTTCGCTGATCTTGCGACGCACGTGCATGATGCCGTCCTCGATCAGCACGTTACCCGAGGTCTTCGCGCAAATTTCCAAGGCGTCGAGGATCGGCACACCAGACTGCAGCAGCGTGCCCAAGGTGCGAGTGAAGCGGGCCACGGCGATCTTGCGCAGCACCGGGCCGATCACAGGGATGTTCAGCATCAAGCGATGCCAGAAGTACTTACCCTTCGGCTGACGGTAGCTGTAGCTGACCGCGCTGACTATCGCGATTATCCCGATCACGATGAACGGCGAATAGCTGATGAAGCCGTTCGACAGACTGATCATGATCTGCGTCAGCTTTGGCAGCTGCGCCTTGCCACCACCGAAGTCCCGGAACATGCCCTCGAAGGCCGGGATAACGAAGGTGAGGAGAATCGTCATGACGCCGACAGCGACCAAGATGACGATGCTTGGATACACCAGGGCGCCACGCACCTGGCTGAGCAACTTGGCTCGCTTCTCGAGATACACGGAGAGACGAGACATGATGGCGTCCAGGATACCGCCGACCTCACCAGCCTGAACCAGGTTGACGAAGAGCTCATCGAAGATCTTTGGATGTCTCCGCAGGGAATCACTAAAGGTCGCGCCCTGCTCGACCGACGCCTTCACGTCTCGCAAGCAGTTCGCGAAGATCTTGTTCTTCTGCTGGGAAGCCAAGATGTCGAGGCACTGAACCAGAGGCAACCCGGCGTCGACCATGGTTGAGAACAGGCGTGTGAACGTAACCAGCTCTTTGGTGTTCACGCCGGAGCCAAACTGAATGTTCAGCGCCTTGCCCCGCTTCTTGACCTTCACGGGGTTGAGCTGCTGCTGGCGGAGCTTGGCGTTGACGGCGTCCTCGGTGTCCGCCACCATCACGCCCTTGCGGAGTTCTCCGCTGCGCGCTCTCGCTTCCCATGCAAATTCAGCCATACCGACGTGCTTCCCAACGTGTGCGCGGCGGCGCCTTTGCCAACCGCGCAGGGCAGTTCGTAACGAGCAAGGGTAGCCCGCCGTAGGCCCAACGGTCAAAAGCGCGGAGACGGGGAACGCCGACTTCCCCCGGCAACTGACGATCGAGCTGGTTGGTCGGGCTTCGTTCGTCGACAGCGCTTACTGGTCGACATCGATATGCAGAACCCCCAGCACGGATTCGACAATCACTGGACAGCCGCACTGGCCGCCCTGCTCCAGCGCGAAGTCGTCGATGCAGGGGTAGCCCCTGGGGCCGTGATCGGCGTCGCGCGCCGACGTGGCGCCTGGGCACGCAGCGCCGCCGCTGTGGGTCGCTTGGAGCCAGAAGCCAGCGCAAACCCCACGTCGCCAGGGACGGTGTACGACCTCGCCAGCGTCACCAAGCCGTTCACCGCCTGCCTCGCGCTGCAGGAGGAAACGCGCAGTCCGGGGTTTCTCGAGGCCCCTTTGGGTGAGCTGCTCAAGCAGGTACACGGCACCCCCGCAGCGCACACTCGCCTCCGCACGCTACTCAGCCACCGCTCCGGGTTGATGGCGCACCTCGAGTTGTTCGCTCCCCTGCGCGCCGGGGCGCTGGTCGCCTACGACGACCTGTTGAATCAAGCCGCTAACGGCTTCCGCCCGGAATGCGTGACGGACCCTTCGGGCAGCCACCCCGCCGTCTACAGCGACCTCGGCTACATCCTGGTAGGGGCGGCGCTGGAAGCGACCCGCGGGCAAGCGCTTGGTGACCAACTTCGGCAACTGCAGAACGGTTGGAGCCTGCCCGGCTACCTGGGTCCAGCGGCGACGCTACCCAAGGGTTCGGTCGCGCCCACCGAGGACGTCGACTGGCGCGGAGGCCGGCTGGTTGGGGTCGTCCACGACGAGAACGCTTGGGCACTGCGCGGCCGGGATCTGTGTGGGCACGCTGGAGCATTCGGGGAGGTCGCCTCGGTGTTGCAGTTCGGTATCCAGTTAGTGGAGAGCTTGAAGCGCGAAGGCCCGCTGCCCCAGGGGCTGCTGGCGAGCGCGTTGGCTCCACAGCCCGGAGGCTCACACCGCCTCGGCTTCGACGGCCGTTCGGCGGAATCGTCCTCGGGCGCGTTTTTCAGCGACGAGAGCTTCGGGCACCTGGGATTCACCGGCACGAGCTTGTGGTGCGACCCGCGGGCCGAATTGGTCGTGGTGCTGCTCACCAATCGGGTGTGCCCAACGCGGGAGAACATCAGAATCCGCTCAGCCCGGCCGCGAATCCACGACCAGACGTTCCACATCACCCACGAGTCGCCATGAGGCGTCGGCTCAAGTGACGGGATGTAGCGAACAAACGACGGTCGAGGCCCTAGAACGGGTCGACGTTGGCAGCGTTTTGGGCTTTAGTCGCCCCCAAGTAGCTGACTCACGGGGTGTTGAGTCTGCTCACTTCCCTGCTAATGGTCTGCAGCCAAGAACTCATTCACCACGCTCGTCTCCAGCCCTGGAACGACGACCACGTCTTGGGTGCGGGCCCAGGCCGGGGGCAACTGAGCGCTGAGTCGACCCTCGGCTCCCAAGTCGTGAGCGCGCTTTGTCCAGAGTCTGGTCGCGCCAACTTCCCAGAAATGTTCAGCTTGCGCGAGCCGCGCTTGGCTTAGCCCCGGATCCCGGGCAGGATTGTATCGCTCCCATGTGGAAGCTCTCGATCGCCGATGATCAGGCCAATACGACGGTCGTCAATCTGACGCGCGACGAGTACACCGTTGGTCGTGCGGAGGACAGCACCGTCCGACTCACCGAGCGTAACATCTCGCGTCGGCACGCCCGTTTGTACAAGAACGGCGAAGGCTGGGTCATCGAGGACGTCGACAGCTACAACGGTTGCTTCGTCAACGGCACCCGGATCGGCGGTGCGCATCGCCTCGAGCATGGCGATCTGATCCAGCTTGGCGACTACCGGCTGGAGGTGATGGATGAAGCGGTCGCAGGTGTCCCTCAGGGGAAGAACGCGACCATTCCAGCGGTGCCAAAGAGCCAGGCGCTGCTCGGTCAACCCGACCGCTTGGTGATGCTCGTTGGCCCCACCCCGGGGCTGGAGTTTCCCCTCACTGAAGACACGCTCACGCTCGGTCGCGGCGAAGAGTGTCAGATCTCGATCAACCACAGCTCGGTCAGCCGGGTCCACGCCGAGATCCGCCCGGCGGGCCGTGGTCGCTACGAAATCATCGACAAAAACAGCGCGAATGGCGTGCGTATCAATGGCGTCGAGCTTCAGCGTGGCTTGGTGGATGCGCGGGACAACGTCGAGCTCGGCGATGTGGTGCTCAAGTTCATCCCTGCCGGGCAGATCTACAAGCCGGGTGCGGACGAGAGTCAGCAGATCGACGCGATCAGCCCCGCCGCGCTCGAGCGCATCAGTCCCCTTCCCGGACTCGAACCGCCCGCAGCCGCCGGTATCCCCGCGGCACTGAAAGTCGTGCTCGCCGTCGTGGGCCTTGGCGTCCTCGTGGTGCTGGGCATGCTCACGCTGGGCGGCAAGTCCGACGCGAACGACGATGACGGGACTACCACTCAGGCCACCGTCGATCCGGCCGCACAGGCCCTGGAGGAAGCCAAGGAGCTGCTCAAGCAGAACGATCTCGAAGGGGCGCACAAGCGCGCCATCGAGGGCGTCCCGGAGACGAGCAACGCCCGCCAATCACCCGATTTCCGCGAGATCGAAGCCAAATGGGCTGACTCGCTGTTCGACAAGGCCGCCGCGGAGACGGATCCGGCCAAGCGCCGTGAGATCCTGGATCGCATCGCGAAGGCGACGAGTGTCGATAGTACCCGGCGGAAACGCGCCGTGAACGAAATCGCCAAGTTGGACGGCGATGGCGTGGACATCAACGAGCTGCCGGCGGTCCCGAAGCCGGACACCAGCGCGGGCAGCCCGACTCCGACGTCATCCGGCGGCCTGGTCCGCAAGAACCCGTTCGGAGAGTCAACCGCTAAGCCGGCGCCGACCGAGAAGCCGGCAGGCACGACCAATGGCAGCGCCATTGACGACGCAGCCAGCGGTGATCGCGAAAAGAAGACCCGGGCCAAGGCTGCTCTCCTCGCGAAAGCGAACTCTGGCACGGCGACCAAGCAGGACCTGCGGGTGCTACGCGCGCTGTGTCGTCAGCTAGGTGATGGCGGGTGTGTCGCGAAAGCCTCCGCGATGCTCGCTAGCGCGCCCGATTGAACCGCGGGGAAGCGATGAAGGGTGAGCCGCCGGTCGTGATTCAGGGCCCCGAACTCCGGCGCCCGTGGCGAGTGCTGACATCATCGCCGGTGCTCGCCGTACTCCTGGTGGTCGGCTTGGGCGCTCTCTCCCACAGAGTCCCCAGCCTGCAACGACTCGCACTGTTCGACCCGTTGCCAGAAGCCGAAGCCGCGCCCCCAAGTGTGCCCGCCCCGGTGCTGGTCGAGGGCGAGTCGACCCTCGAGTCGGAGACGACTGAGCGCCCAGAGCTCGCTCAGCCCGAGAACGTAGAGATCCCGACGGGCAGCCGAGGCCCTATCGCCGCCGAGCAAGGCCCTGCGCTCGAGCCGATCAACGTCGAGAAGCCTCCCGTCCCCATCGAGGATCCGTCCGGAAAGGCGCTCGACGGCTTCTACGCCGCGCTCGGACGCGCCCAACGCAAGCAACCTGACGGCATCGTGCGCGTGCTGCACTTCGGTGACTCGATCGTGACCTCGGACTACGTGAGCGGCACGTTGCGCCGAAAGCTTCAGGGCCGCTTCGGCGACTCCGGGCACGGCTTCATGCTGATGGCCAACGCCTGGCCCGCGTACTTTCACAATGACGTGAGCCGCTTCGCATCCAGTGGCTGGAAAGTCAGCCGCATCGTGGGTCCGCTGTCGCCCGACGGACTCTACGGTCTCGGTGGCGTCAGCTTCCGCGCGCCCCCGGGTTCTCGCGCACGCTTCGGAACCGCGAAGAGCGGCCACTACGGGCTCAACGTGTCTCGCTACGAGGTGTCCTACATGAAGGAGCCTGGTGGCGGGAAGATCCAGCTGAACCTCGACGGCAAGCAGTACAAGGTGCTCGACACGAGCGCCGACACGAAGCAAACCGCCGTGGAGACGATCGAGGTACCCGATGGCGCTCACGAGCTGGAAGTCGTCACCATCAAGGGCAGCTCACGCGCCTTTGGCGTGGTCATGGAACGCGACGTGCCGGGCGTGGTGCTCGACGCGATTGGAGTCCAGGGCGCCCGCATTCGCTTCCTGGACAAGCAGGACGACGCGCACTGGGCGGAGCAGCTCAGGTGGCGCAAGCCGAATTTGTTGATCTTCGAGTTCGGCGCCAACGAGAGCGGTGACGGCTTCGCGTACCCGATGGACCAGTATCACGAGACGATGAAGGCCGTACTGCAGCAGGCGCGCAAGGCGGTGCCGGACGCGGGCTGCCTGATCATCTCCGCAATGGACCGCGCGGAAAAGAAAGGCGCAAGCTTGCAGAGCATGGCGGTGATCCCCGCCATCGTGAAAGAGCAGAAGAGCGCCGCAAAGGAAGTCGGCTGTGCGTTCTTCAACACCTACGAGGCCATGGGTGGCCCGGGGTCGATGGCGGCCTGGGTCGGTCGCGGCTTGGGCCAGGCTGACCTCACCCACCCCACCGGCAGCGGCTCCGAGGTGTTGGCGAGCTGGATCTTCCGCGCCCTGATGTCCGGCTATGACGACTACAACAAGAGCCGTCACTGAAAGCTCGGAGCAATTACCTCGCGGTAATCTACGCGGGTCCGCGTCAGTTCCCTAGCAGGAAGTCGGCCGACGCGTCCCCGAGCTTTTGATAGCCCTTGGGCGTCAGGTGAACGTGATCCGGCGCGGCCAGCGGAGGGCGCAGCTTGGCCCAGCGCGTGATGCTGTCTCTGCCTCCCATGGCGTCGAACACGCTGAAGTAGCCGCAGCCAAGCGAGGCGGCGACGCTGCGTTCGAGCTGATCGATCGCGATCACGCGCTCCTCGTTCTTCACCCAGTCAGTCGGCCCGAACAGCGCGCAGTTGGCTTCCGGGGCCGCGCGCCGCACGCGCTTCATGAGCGCCTCGAACTGCGCTCGGTATTTCTCCACCGCGTAGTTCGCCCCGGCTTCGTTGGTGCCGTAGGCCAGGATGACGAGGTCCGGCTCGCGCTGCTTCAGCACCTCGACGAAGGCTTCCTCGTCCCAGGCCAGGGCCGTCGCGACGCGCGCGCCGTTGATCCCCAGCGTGTCGAGCACGACCCCTGGCTCTGAGCCTTCGAGTACTGCACCGAACAGCTCAGGTCGACCGCTGCCAGGTTCGATCACCAGCGACTCGGTCGCCGCGCCTTCCAGTAGCGTGCGCTCGATCTGTCCGGTGTGCTTGGCTTTGACGGTCTTCGACTTGTCGCCCAGTTTCACGCGGAAACGCGTACTGGCATCCGGCATGCGGAAGAACAACGTCCAGCGCGCTGAGCCCTTCAGCGTCCCGCTACGAGGGGTGAGCGTGAGCTTCGCGTCACCGCTACCGAACGACGTTCGCACGCCCCCGATGCCGAACACCCCATCAGCGGTCTTGCTCGAGGTGGACGGAGCACCGGGGATGTGTTGCCAGTCGCCGTCGCGATCGATGCTGTAACCCGAGTGTCGATACGGATCGAGCCCCAGGTACACGAAGCCGGGCCCGCCCGGGCTTGACGCTGCGTTCAGGCGTTGCCGCACGGCATCTGTCCAGAAGTCAGCCGCGGTATGCGAATCTCCCAGCCAGGTCACCCGCACGGCGCGCTTGCGCTTGCCGTCTTTGAGCTCACGCAGCGCCGCTTGAAACGCCCCCAAGGGGCTCGCGGCGGACTCCGCAGACTGTGACGTAGGATCGGGAGCGGGGTCCTGCACCGTCGACGCTGTCTCAGGCGCCGATGCGCTTGGCAGCGGTGTGCTCGACTCGGAGGCGTCCGTGGACGCGGTGGCTGTTTTTTGGGGGGGAGGAGCGCTCGGGGATGTCGTGGTCGGCAACGTGCCGGTGCCACAAGTCACGACCACCGCCAGGCTGCCAAGCACCAACGCCGCGTACAGCAACTGTCGATCGCCGTGGCGCGGCGCGCTCTCCGCGTCTTTTTGCTGGCTCACCTGAGAGGGACCTCGGGAGCGTCTCCGCGCAAGCGATCCTCCTTCAGGCGACGTTGCACGTAGGTCACGAGTTCCTCGATATAGCTATCGAGACTCGGACAATGAATGCCTGAACCGCGCAACAGTTCGTCGGTGTGTGTGGTGTCGTAGCGAACATCGGTAGCTAACAGGTCCACCATGGCGCGCTGGTTCTTCGAGATCAAGTTCAAGCCAGGCACCCGTAGCACGGCCTTGCTGACGCCCCCGGGAATGAAGCGACTCGCCAAGCGCTTGCCCCCAGCGCGCGCCACCAGCTCGAACACCTGGCGCACGCTGAGCGGCGCCGGATCCGCGAGGTGAAACGTGCGACCGATCGCGGCGCGCTGACGCCCCAAGTGCGCCGCCGCACGCACCACGAAATCAATCGGCACGAGGTTCAGCGGTGTGTCGCCGCGAGTCGGTAGGGGGATCGCGACTTCGCTCGGGCTGCTCAAGAGCAGCAGCATCATCATGTAGGGCCCGTCTAGCCTGTCCACCTCACCCGTGGTCGAGTCCCCGACGATTTGCGTCGGACGGATCACGCAGATCGGCAGGTCTGCCATCGCCGCGCGGGCGATGCGCTCGGCTCGCGCCAGCGTCTTTTCCACCGCACCGCGAAAGGACTGTCCGGCGTTGAGCTCGTGCTCGTACACGACACCCGTGCGATCACCGCTCACGATCGCGCTGGAGTGCACGACAACGCTCTCGAGCTGTGTGGAGCAGCGTGCAAACTCTACGATCTCGCGCATGGCGCCGAGGTTGACCTCCTCGGCCATTTGCCGTCCCACCCCCTGGTAGGTCACCTGAGCACAGTGGTGGATGCGCTGCACCTTCGAACAGAGCTCGCGATACTCCTTGCCGCTCAAGCCCAGATCCATCGCAGCAGCGTCGCCTTCCACCATCACCAAACGTTGCCGCGCGGCAGTGGACAGCGCCTCGTGGTGGAGCCGAGCTTCGTCAGCGAACTTCTCGCGAACGATCACATAAATCAGGCTATTCGGTTGGCTGACGAGCAGCTGATCAACCATCTTTCGCCCGCGAAACGTGGGATAGCCGGTGACTAGGATCGTCTCATCGTAGGCCATTCAAGCGCCGCTCCGTCGAAGGCTCACTGGCCGCAAAAGTGATTGCCCACGCCGAGTAGCCAGTCGCCGACATCGCCGTTGAACTGGCAGAAGGCGGCCGGGCCACTGATGGCCGCCTGGTTGCAGTAGAGCCCAGTCAGGTAGTCTTCACAGTCGCCGCCGTTGCCGAACACCGTGCTGCCACAGGCATCCTGCTCTGCATCGCTACACTGCCCGCACGCGGCCTGGTTGCACTGAGCCGCGCACGTGAAGCTGTGATTGCAGCTAGAGGAGAGGAACGGCGCGAGGCACCGGGCGTAAGCATCGTCCCCTGTGAACTGGAGCATGCAGTCGTAGCAAGACGGGTTGCGATTGAGCAGCAAGCCGAAAGCCGGTCCGCAGCTGCCTTGAGAGCAACCGCTCGCCAGCTGGTTCAGGTCATCGGTGCTGCACGCGTTGGCTCGAAACGCCGGGGACGTTGCGGCGCTGGGACTACAACCAGCATAAGCAGCGGGACACGTCGAACCGTCGCTGCAGACCTGCCCCTGACACGTCTCATTGGTCGCTGTGCAGTTCTCGCACAGGCTTCCAAACTGCCCGCAGGCTTGATTGCCCGAACCGGGACGACACTGTCCGTTGCCCGTGCAACAGCCCGCGCAGTTGTCGGGCCCGCAGTGAGTTCCGTTGTAGCAGAAGCCTTGCGGCGCACAGGCCTGACCGCTGCTCGAACAATTGCTGCAGGTGCCGCCGGAGGTACCGCACGCTTGGTCGTTGCGCCCATCTCGACAGACGCCGCTCGGGTCACAGCAACCGTTGGGACAGGTCGCCGAGCTGCAGCTAGGGACGAACGCACAGTATCCTCCCGGAACCGAGCACTGCAGACCGGAGCTGGTGCAGCTCTGACACTGTCCGCCGTCGCTCCCGCACTGACCGTTGCTGGTGCCTGGCTGACACGCACCGGACGCATCACAGCACCCGCTACAGTTTGCGGGGCTACACGCGGGCGGAGGCCCCTCACACTTCCCGGAGACGCAGCCCTCCCCCTGGGCCGCACAGTTCGCGCAGCTCAGGCCACTGACGCCGCAGGCGTCGCTCGTGTCACCGCCGCGGCAAACCCCGGCCGTGTCACAACATCCAGCGCAGGACATACTCGAGCACGCGGGAGGCTTCCCCGCGCAGGCGCCCGCTTGACAGTCGAATCCTAGCTCGGCGCAGTCGGTACACAGGGCGCCGCTCACACCGCATGCGGTGATCTCGTCTCCCGACAAGCAAGCATTGGTCGCCGGATCGCAGCAGCCGTCACAGGTGCCAGGCCCACAGTCAGGCGCTCCACCCGCACCTGCGTTGCCTGCGTTGCCTGCGTTGCCGCCCTGACCTCCGACGCCGCCTCCGGCGTTCCCTCCCTGGGCACCGGCGCCTGCGATCCCCGCGGAACCACCACTCGCTCCGAAGCCACCACTAGCCCCCGAGCCCGCGCTCCCCGAGATCCCTCCAAAGCCACCGCTGGAGGTCCCAGCAGCGCCGCCAGTGGCTTCCTCGTCTTCCAAGTCGCTGCGGCCAAGACAACCCGTGAGCAGCCCCGTAACCGCGACGACTGCCCAGAGCATCCCGCGCCTCATGGAGACATTCTACAACATCGCGGGGGCGCAGCGAGCGGCGCTGGCGAACCCCGGCTCCCCCAAGCTGTCCGAGAAGCCGATTTCAGCGCCGGAGCGACATGCGGGCCAACGACTGCAGCGCCCCTTGGTCGGCGTCTAGTCGCACCAACCCCAGCCCACCGCGGCGCCCGAGCGTGAGCAGTACGGGTGAGTCAGCTCCGGGAGCCGCGGAGTCCGTACGTACCAGGCGACTCGGCTGGAACATCACGGCGAAGGCGACTTCGAGCTTCGCGCGGCGGATCTGAGCAGCGAGCTCGGCGTGGGCCGCGAGCGACTTCTCGTCAGCGGCGTTCACCAGTTCGCTCAGCGCAGGGCCTGCCTCCTTGGCGATCGCGCCTCGGAACTTCGAGTCGTTGACTTGCCAAAGGAACTCGAAGCGCTTGGGTTCCACCTTCGCACCAGGGGGCAGCTTCGAAGCCTTCGGCTTCAGCTCGAAGCCGATGCGATCTGGCGCTGGAGAAACGTCCGGCGCCTTGCCTTTGCCGGCAGTCGTCTTGATCTGGCCAACGAACTCCTCGAGGGGGTCGGCGAAGGCCTTGACCGAGAGCAGCCCGCGGCCGTCCCGAATCCCCTTCTCGAGCTGAGCTTTGTCGGTGACGTCAGCCGCGACGAGCAGCGCGAGTTCATCGCTGCCTGCTGCTCGCCCTAGGCCGAACGCGAGCTGATTCCCGCGCCCCGTAGCCAGCTCGTTCAGCACCCCTCGCAGGCGCTTCTTGTCCGCCTCGGCCAGGCGTGCGTCGAGCAGCTTGGCGAACGTCTCCTCGGTAGCCTTTGCGCTCTCGAGTCGGCCTGCGGCGCTGCTTTGAGTCAGCAGTGCCAGGCTAGTGCCGCGCGGCAACGACTTCAGTAACGTCAAGTCCCCAGTCGGCATCTCGGCGACCATCTGCTTGGCTTCACCGCTGGCTTTGGGCGTCAGCTGGAGCTCGGCCTCCAAATGCCGATCACCAGGCGTCACGATCAACTTCGCCTGCTGGGATCCCTCTACGATGGCGACCAGATCGTCAACCGCGCTCTCGATGCCGAGCAGCGCCGCAGCCGGATCCCCGAAGTCCGGCGCGCGACCACCGCGTGCCTTGCGCGCCTGCAAATCCATCTCCTGGAGCTGCTCGCGGCGTTTTTTCCACGCGGCTTTAATGCGCTTGGCGACCGGCCCTGCCAGCGCCTTCTCCGAAGCAATGGCGACGACTGGTTCCTTGGGCGCCGCCTGCTTGGTCAACGTCCGAACCGCGTACGGCCCGGCCTTGTCTAGCGCCCGGGGCACATTTCCAACGAGCAGATAGTTGCCCAGCACGCCCATGCCCAGCACCTCGCCGTTGCCCGGGTTCTTGGGGGTGAGCATGTTGATCTGCGTTTCGTCGTTCCGCTTCACGTCGAAGCGCGCATCAGCGCCCTTCGTCACCGCAGCCAATAGCTCGCGACCGCTGCGCAAATGCACCGCGAGCACGAGGCCGGGATCGCCGTCGCCCAGATCGATCAGTGCACCCACCACTGGGAGGTCAGCATCGATGCTGGAGGCCGCTGTGGGAGGCAGTCCGGTGAGGGTGGTCACGAGGATTGGGTAGTTCGCAGGCAACAGCGCCGCCCCTGCTCCGGCCAGCCCTCTAAGTTCTTTCCAGGTCCCCTCGGGCTTGGCGACGAAGACGTCCGCCACCAGGCTCTCCGGCGCCGGGACGGGCGAGAGATCTTCGACCGGTGCCGCGGACGCTTGAGGTTTGCTCTGGGTGTCGTCATCGCAACCGACGACGGCGCACAGCGCAGCGCCCAACACCAGGGGTAAGAATCCTCGAACGAGGTGAGAAGTGCGGCGTCCCGCACCACGGCGAGCGTAGCGATTCATTGATTACTTCCGAGATTCGTAGGCGTTATCCGAACAAACGGCGGCCGCGCACGCGCAGCGAGACGCATCAGCGACAAGGCGCCTCTGCGCGCGGAAACGCGAGCGTGACCGCGAGAGAGACGCCCAGACCGATCGGAGCTCAGAACGGGATGTCGTCGTCGCCGCCGCCGTAGTCCATGTCGTCGTAGCCACCGCCGCCGCCAGAGGGCTCGTTGTAGCCGCCGCCGCCACCGCCGCCGCCACCGCCGCCAGTACCGCCGCCGCCGTAGCCGCCGCCGCCGCCACCACCACCGTAGCCGCCCTCATCGCGACCACCGCCGCCACCACCACGTCCGGCGAGGATCACCTCGCGCGCGACAACTTCCGTGCGGTAACGCTTCTGGCCCTCAACCTCGTAGCTGGAAGTGCGCAGGCTGCCTTCCACGAAGATGCGTGTCCCCTTGGTCAGGAACTTGCCAAGCGCCTCACCGCGCTTGCCCCACACAACCACGCTGTGCCACTCCGTGCGCTCCTGACGAACCCGATTCTTGTCGAGATAGGTCTCGCTGGTGGCAAGTCGTAGCTTGAGCACCGCCTGCCCTCCTCCAGTCATCCTCAGCTCCGGATCGGCTCCGAGGTTTCCGAGTAGCATCACGCGGTTCAATCCTTCGGCCATGGGTACTCCTCGTGTCAGCTGCCAGCCAGCCGACAACCTTTTCTAGCGGTATGAGTTCGTTGATCGACACGCTGGCCAAGGCGAGCGTGTGGGCTCTTGAGCCCGGAGTGGTCTGGTGCTCGCGTCACGGCCCCGCGTCAAGCAACCTAGTGCTGTCCCGCTCCTGGGTTTGACAAACAATGTCAGCGCTTGGGGTGCTGCGTGAGCGCGACCCCCGCAGTTAATCAGCGTACGTCTTCGCCGAGTTCCCGAAGCAACCCGACCACTTCGCCGCGAATCAACCGCAGCTGCTCGAGGGTGCCAGGATCACTCGCCGGCGGTGGCGCGGCGACCTGGACCGCCTGCTCCTCGACTGCTGGCTCGGCGCTCACCGCACCATCCCGCAGTCGTTTGCGCGCGCCGGCGATGGTGTAGCCCTGGTTGTAGAGCAGATCCTTGACTCGCAGCAGTTTGTCGACGTCTCGCCGAGAGTAGATGCGCTGGCCCTTGCGCGACTTCTGCGGACGTATCGTGCGAAACTCCGTCTCCCAGTAGCGCAGCACGTGGGGCTCGACGCCGACGATCTCCGAGACTTCGCCGATGCGATAGTAGAGCTTTACGGGCGGTCGCTTCTCGTTAGCCACGGACTACTTGGGTGCCGCGCCCGGCGCGGGAACGCAATGGCTAACCGCGTGCTCCGCGGTTCTTTTCGCCGCGAACAACAGCGGCTCGGCGCGCCCGTTCACTCACCGTGATCGGCGGAGAGCGAGGCAGCGTGACTCGGGTTGCTCGGACTCGAGGCGTCTGGATCGGACGCCGCGCTGGGATCAGAGCGCAGTTCGTCTTCGCTAAGGTCGGCGTTCAGCGCCTGCTTGAGGAGCTGACTCGCTTTGAAGTTCAGCACACGACGCTCGGTGATCACGATAGGTTCACCGGTCTGCGGGTTGCGGCCTTGTCGCTGACGCTTGTCGCGCAGCACGAAATTGCCGAACCCCGAGATCTTGATCTTCTCCCCGCGCGCCAGGGTTTCCTTCATGGTTTCGAATACGTCGTCCACGAGGTCCGCGGACTCCTTCTTCGAATACCCTCCACCAGCATCGGTGTAGACGGCGTTTACGATATCAGCCTTCGTCATGTCCGAACCCCCAGCCTCGAGCTCGTCTCGTTGGTTGCCGGGGGTCTCACGCGTCCACCCGACTCTCCGCACCCCGGACTCAAGTAGCGTAGCGTGGGACACCAAAAAGTCCATAGGTAACGGGAAGCTACGAGACCCGGGCTAGTGGCCGCTACAGAACTCCAGGGGAACAGCACGGGTCGACCAGCGACCGAACACAAAACGGGCGAGACTCTGGCCGATACCGGTGGAGTCCCGCCCGCTGCTGGTTTGTAGCTGTTTTCAGCTGGCTGAAGCCGCGCCAGGCAGCCGCTCGGGCTCGGTGGCCTTCTGGCCACGCGACAGCAGCTGCTCGGAACTCACCGTCCACGCTACGTAACCATAGCCGAGGGCGAAGAGCAGCGTGAACGGGGTGGCGAACCAGTGTCCGGTCTCCACCGACGCAACCACGCTCGCGATGCTGATCAGCGTCAGACCAATCTCGACGAAGGGTAGCTGCGCCGCTTGGCGGTACCGCCCGAGCTGGCTGCCACGCTTCGGAGTGCGGACGAACTCACCGCTCATGCTGCGCAATCCATCGACCACCGCGCGGGTGAGGTGCGGACTCAAACCGGCGCCAAGGGCGATCAAGGCCGGCAGCTTCTTGAGCGCGCCGAACACTGAGCGCCCCTGAGCGCGTTCCGCGAGGCAGTAGAAGGTCGCGAGCGAGCCCGTGGCACCGAAGCACAGCGGCAGGTCCACGATGAACATCGTCCCGATATCCACGGCGGGCATCAGCACCAGTGCCGGGAGGATCAAGATGCTGAGCAACAACATCAGCGGGTAAGCGAAGTGAGGCGTCAGGTGAAAGAAGGCCTCGACGCGCTGAGTGCGGCTGAGATCCGCCCGCATCACACGACCCAGCAGCTTGCGCGCGGTTTGCACCGTGCCCTTCGCCCAGCGATACTGC
This sequence comes from Polyangiaceae bacterium, assembly GCA_041389805.1. Taxonomy (GTDB): domain Bacteria; phylum Myxococcota_A; class Polyangia; order Polyangiales; family Polyangiaceae; genus JAHBVY01. The sequence goes on from JAWKRD010000011.1 coordinate 168,229, forward strand.
TGCGCCCGGAACGCGGAGAGATCCTCAGGCAGCTCAGCTGGCGTCAGCACGTCGGGACGGTAGACGAAGCGCCAGCCCTTGAGCTGCGCCCGATACGACAGGTCCAAGTCCTCCGTCAGCGTATCGTGCTCCCAACCGCCAGCCTCGTGGATCGCGGCAGCACGCCAGATCCCGCCAGTGCCGGAGAAATTGAAGTAGCAGCCCGAACCGTAGCGAGCGCGATTCTCCACCATGTGGTGGCCGTCGAGCATCAACGCCTGGACGCTGGTCAACAGGTTCTGTTGACGATTCATGTGACCCCAACGGGTCTGCACCATCGCAATTTCGGGCGACTGGAAGTGCGGCGCGACGTCACGCAGAAATCCGGGCTGCGGCACGAAGTCCGCGTCGAAGATCGCGATCAGCTCGCCCTTGGCGCGCGCGAGACCGAAGTCCAGGGCCCCTGCCTTGTAGCCATGGCGGTCGGGACGGCGCATGTAGCTGATGTCCAAGCCTTGGCTCGCCAGCTTGGCAACCTTGGCCTCGGCGATCCCGCGAGTCTCGTCGCTGGAGTCGTCCAGCACCTGAATCTCGAGGCGATCCGCCGGGTAGTCCATCTTGGCGACCGCATCGAGTAGGCGCTCCACGACGGTAGCTTCGTTGTAGAGCGGGAGCTGAATCGTAACCTTCGGCAGCTCGGCGTCGCTCAACGGCGCGACATCCCCCACCGCTTCGATGCGACGGCGATGACGCCAACAGCTGAAAACCAGGTGCAGGCGGTGCAACCCATAGGTGCAGAGCAACAGCAGGATCGCGAAATAGAGAACGACGAAGACGGTAACCATAGGCGCTTGATTGCTCGACTACCATCGCGCTCCACGGCAAATGTCATTACAATGTAATTCTTTGCACGAAGCTGTCGCCATGAGGATCCTTCTGTCATTTCAGTAAGTTGCGCGCGAGGCACGAAATCTGAACGACTCACGGACGGCCTTCTCAGCGAAACATACGGACGCGGATTCATATCCGCACGAAAACGTACGGCGCTCCCTCACCCCCAAAAACAGACACGCAATGGCTCAGCGCGTCATCATCAGGGTTGGGTTGGGGGGAGTCGCGACGGCGTCCGACGTCTCCCATCAAAGGCCCGCGAGCACTCAGAACTGAGCAAACCCGATGCCCACGCCGAGCACGACCAAGATGTGCAGCGACTTCTCGTCGTCCTGCAGGTCGTAGCGGTCCTCGTTCACCAAGCGACTGCCGAAGCCTGGGGCGGTGTCTGAGTCGAAGCCCTGGTTTCCTCCGTCGCCGCCGATCAACGTGGGAACGTCGCAAGTCTCATCCCGCTCGACTGTGACCGTGTCAAAGCGGCTGAGCGTGAAGGTGAGGAACGGCTCGACGCGAAACCCACCGCTGACGGGGATCTGCATGCCACCCCCGACACGGAAACCGGTGCCGGAGTAATTCACTGAGTTATCGCAGGTCGCGCTGTCTGTGTGGGAGACGGTCATGTTGGCTGTCATTTGGTGAAGCAACAGCCCGACCTCGCCATACGCACCAAAATCTCCCGGCTGCGTGCCGACCATCAAGCCCAGCCCAGCACCAGTCGCGTAGGCCGTCGTTTCGACCTTCGTGTCCCCCGTGGTCACCACGTCGTTGAACAGCGTGCCCGCCTTGAGGTTGTAGCCCTCGAACATGAGGAACGGCGTGAAGAACTTGGCGAAGCGATAGCCACCTCGCAGCTCCCCGCCGCCCCCGGGCTGGAACTGATCACTGATGGGGATCGAACTCTCATCGACTGGGTGCTTGCCGATATCACCCGTCGGAACTGCCCCGCCCACGTGTAGCGCGACATAGAAGCCGCGGGGCGCGACCCCCTCGCCGACGACGCTCGGCGGTGGTTCGGGCGCCGGCGGCTGGTCGGGTGTGCCTGTCGGCTGCGGTTTTGGAGTGCTTCCCGGGGCGGCGAACGCAGTGCCATCGGGCTTCAGCTCGATGTTCATGTCGACCTTCTGGCGCTCGACCAGGTTCACCTTGCGGGTCTCCGTGGCGTATCCCGGCGCGCTGACTTCGATCACCCGCTCTCCCGGGTTCGATGGGCGATCAACGCCGATGACAGCTGTGGAGAGCTCGACGCCGTCGAGCTTCAACGTGAGGCCCTCGATTCCGCTGGGTTCAATCTGGATGCGCAGGCTCGGCACGCGCGGGAGCAACCCACTGAGTTCCTTGGCGCCATCGTTCTGTGCCTGGACGAACGCGCTGGGAGCGGAGGCTTCGAGCTTCACGCGCTCGAGCCTGCGGTAGGTCTCCGCTGCTTCCACCAAGCGACCAAGCTTCTCTTGGGAACGCGCAATGTAGAGCAAATGAATGGGAGCGTCGTACAGGGCCTGAGCGCGGCTGACCTTGTCCAGCGCATCGGCGTACTGCTCGTGCTCGTAAGCTTCGATACCCGCATTCGCCAGCGAGCGGGCGGTGGCTTTGTCCGCCGCGCTCTGAGCGAGTAACGGAGACGCGATGCCGAGGCTCGAAACGAAAACAACGACTCCCGTCCAGCGCTTGAGCCGCGCTCGAGCGCTCAGCATGTGCGGTCCCGCTTGAGGACCGATCGAATTCCCCATCGCTCCGAAGTAGAACGGCCCTTGCCCAGCTGGGTCAAGCCCGGCAGCGGCCGAACTTCAGTACCCGATGTCGCGACCCGTGGACGCCGGCGGAGGCTTGACTTTGGGAGTCGTGTCCGTCGTGGGCGGTGTGCTCGTCGCCTTGGGGGTTGGATTGCGAACGGGCTTCACCGTCGCAGCTGCCGCGGGTTTGCTCGGGGTGGGCGGCGCCACCGAGGGCGCGACAGCCACGGAAGCCGCCGGCGCCGAAGAGCCGCCCGCGGCGTCTCCAGCCGGAGCCTCGGCAACCGATGGGGTGGGCGCCTCGGAGGTAGCCGGGGCCCCTACGGAAACCTCGGGCGCGGCTCCCACGAGCGGGTCGACAGATGGCTCGCTCCTCGCGGCACCTGTGCGACTCATCGCAAAGGCGCCGATCGCCGCCACGGTCAGCAGAGCCGCAGCGCCCGCGACCCACAGAGCCGGGCTCTTTTTCGGGCGCGACTCAGAGGTCGAGTTCTGAGTGAACTCAGTCACCGTTTGCGCGGGGAAACCACTGCTGGTGTCCGGTAGGCTGGGATTACTCAGGCGAATCACAGCGCCTTCGGCCGATGACGTGATCGGTGCGACACCGAACGCCGCCGCAAGCGCTGCGACCAGCTCGACCGCGCTCTGGAAGCGCCCGTCAGGTTCCCGGTTGAGCGCGCGAGCTACCCAGTCATCGAATCCCGGAGGAAGCGCGGGGTTGACGCTGCTAGGCGGCGGCGGGTCGATCGTGCAGATCTTCACCAACAAGTCCCCGACCGCCTCTCCCACGAAGGGCAACTCTCCAACCACGCAGCGATACACGATCACACCAAGGCTCCAGAGATCGGAGCGCTGGTCGACGGTGCGCAAGCCGCGCGCTTGCTCGGGGCTCATGTAGTAGGGCGTGCCCAGCACAGAACCGGTACGCGTCGAGGAGCTGGCTTGGGCCCCCTTGTCCAGGAACTTGGCGATGCCAAAGTCAACGACCTTGACGAGGTCCCGCTGATCCTCCGCATCCCAGACCAGGAACACGTTCTCCGGCTTGAGATCGCGGTGAACGATGCCCTGCTCGTGGGCGCGAGTCAGCGCACGACACACTTGGCCGACCACGCTGAGGACCTGCTCGGGGGCGAGCACCCGTTCGCGATCGAGACGAGCGTCCAGTGGCTCGCCGTCCAAGAACTCCATCACGATGTACGGCCGGCCATCGGCGCCTACGCCGTGATCGTAGACCTGCACGACGTGCTTGCTGTTGAGGCGCGCGGCAGCGTGCGCCTCGTTGACAAAGCGCTGGCGCGCCTCGGTGCTGGCCGCGTGTTCTGCTTCGATGAACTTCACCGCGACCCGGGTGCCGAGAGAAGCGTGCACGCCTTCCCAGACGGAGCCCATACCGCCGCGCCCCAACAGGCGCGTCAGCTGATACTTGTCCGCGACCAGCTCAGTCGGAGGCGTCTCGTCGGTCACCACAGCAAACTCCAGCGTACTTGCGGCCTCGTGCGGCCGCAACTTCCCACGCAAGCGCGTGAGCCGCTCAGCGAGCTGAGCGCCGTCCCCGGTGACCCCGCCTTCGAAAGCGGCCTCTCCCCTCAGCCGGACAAGCTGTCGAGCGCGGCTCTGAAAACGCCGCGTTTGCACGGCAATTGGCACACATCGGCTCAGCTCGGAGAACGGTCTTGGGTGGCCGCGCACTTCACGCTACACGACCCGCCATGGCTACGCGGCTGTTTGAGGCGGGAGATCCCGACGTCCTCTACATCATCGATTTGAGCGGCTACGTGTTCCGCTCCTACCACGCGATCGCGCCGCTGACCTCGCCTTCGGGAGAGCCGACCCACGCCGTGTTCGGCACCGTGAACATGCTGGAGCGCCTGGTAAGGCAGTGTCGGCCGTCGATGCTCGCCGTCGCGATGGACGCCAAGCGAGGGAATTTCCGCACTGAGATCTATCCACAGTACAAAGCCAATCGGCCTCCCGCCCCCGAAGACCTCAAGCAACAAATGCAGCGCTGCGGCGAGGTGATCGCCGCCTTCAACATCCCGATCCTGATCGAGGACGGCGTGGAGGCGGATGATTTGATCGCCACCGCGGTCAAGGAAGCGCGCGCGCGCAAGCTGAAGGTGGTGGTGGTGAGCGCTGACAAGGACCTGATGCAGCTCGTCGGCCCCGACGTGGTGCTGTGGGACACGATGCGAAATCGCGTGTTTGGCGTCCCTGAAGTCGAAGAGCGATTTGGCGTCGGCCCCGCACAGCTCCGAGATCTGTTGGCGCTGATGGGGGACACCTCGGACAACGTGCCCGGAGTTCCGTCTGTCGGTCCCAAGACCGCCCGCGACTTGCTGGTCGAGTACCAGACCCTGGAGGGGATCTATCAGCACGTCTCGGAGATCAAGCGCAAGAAGCTCAAAGAGACCCTGGGCGAATACAAGGATCAGGCGTTCCTGAGCCGCGACCTCGTAACGCTGAAGGATGACTGCGAGATCCAGTTCGATCGAGAACACCTGCGCTACGGTGGACGGGACCTCAACACGCTGCGCGGGCTCTACACCGAGCTCGGCTTCACTCGGCACCTGTCGGCGCTGGATCAAGAGGAGCAGTACGCCGCCGTGGCCCAAGGCGGTGACGGCCCCGTGGACCCGGAGCCCAAGGAATCCTTCCAGATTGAAGCAGAGTGCGTCGTTTCCCCGGAGAAACTGAAGGCGCTGGTTGCCGAGGCCAAGAAAGCCGGCCGCTTCGGGCTTCACGTACAAGGCGACGTCGAACAAGCTCCCAGCAACACGAGCCTGGTCGGCATCGGCCTTTCCATCGACGGCGCCCGCGGCTACTACGTCCCCCTCGCACACCGCACCTTGGACGCCCCAGAGCAAATCCCCATGGATATTGCCAGGGAGCTGCTTGGTCCCCTGCTCGCGGATAGCCGCGTGAAGAAGAGCTGCCATCGCACGCGCAGCGACGAGCTGCTGCTAAAGCGACATGGCTTCAGCTTGGCAGGTGTGGCGTTCGACGCCAGCCTCGCGAGCTACTTGCTCGACCCGGAGTCCCCTCCGGAGCTGCCCGCCGTGATCGTCAGAGAATTCGAGGCGCCCTTTCAGACGTTTGACGCGCTCACCAAGAAGCCGCGACAAAAGCCGATCCCCTTTGGGGAGGTCGGTGTTGGAGAAGCGGCGACCCACGCGGGCGCTGCAGCCGCGTTCGTGCTCCGTCTCTGGGATCGGCTGGCACCACGCATCGCTGACGAGGGCATGACCGAGGTGCTGGACGAGCTCGAGCTGCCTCTCGCCTCGGTGCTGAGCGAGATGGAAGGGCTCGGCGTGCTCGTGGACATCCCGAAGCTGAAAGCCCAGGGCAAGCAAATCGAGAAGGAGCTAGTCAGGCTCGAGAAGCAAGCCCACGAAATCGCAGGCAAGGACTTCAACGTCGGCTCCCCGCGGCAGCTCGAGACGCTGCTGTTCGATGAGCTGAAGCTGAAGCCCATCAAGCGCACCAAGACCGCCCGCTCAACCGACGCCGCGACGCTGGAGGCGCTGGCGGAGCAACATCCGCTGCCCGCGGTGATCCTCGAGCACCGTCAGCTCGCGAAGCTGAAGAGTACCTACATCGACACGCTGCCGACCTTGGTCAACAAGGACACGGGCCGCATCCATACCCGCTGGCGCCAGACCGTCGCGGCGACCGGACGCATCAGCTCCGCAGACCCGAACCTGCAAAACATTCCCATCCGTACGGAACTAGGGCGCAGCATCCGCAGCGCGTTCATCGCTCCGCCAGGAAATCAACTCGTGAGCGGCGACTATTCGCAGATCGAGCTGCGCGTGCTCGCCCACCTCAGCCGAGACGAAGTCCTCATCGACGCCTTCAACTCCGGTCAAGACATCCACACGCGAACCGCGATGGAGATCTTCGAGGTCGACGAGGAAGACGTCGACTCAGAGCTGCGACGGCGGGCGAAGGCCGTCAACTTCGGGGTGATCTACGGCCAGGGGGACAGCGGTCTCGCCAAGAGCCTGGGCATCAGCCGGGCAGAGGCGAGCTCGTTCATCGCTGCCTACTTCCGCCGCTACCGCGGCGTTCGGACCTTCATGGACGAAACCCTGGAGCACGCCCGCGCTGGCGGCTCCGTGCGTACCATGCTCGGTCGCCGCCGCCTGGTGCCGGATCTGCACAGCGCGAATCGCGCGAAGCGCTTCGCCGCGGAGCGCATCGTGATGAACACACCCATCCAGGGCACCGCGGCGGACCTGCTCAAGCTGGCCATGCTCGCGCTGTCGGAGCCCGTGACACCGGGCTCCCGCATGATCCTGACGGTGCACGACGAGCTGGTGTTCGAAGTGCCTCACGCAGAAGTTGCCGAGGCCAGCGCAGCCATCAAGGACGCCATGGAAAACGTCTACACCCTGGACGTGCCGCTGGTGGTCGAAGTCGGCCATGGCGCGAGCTGGACCGAAGCCCACTGACAGCGACTGGACACAGCTCTCAGCGTCTTCTAGCTTCCTGCGGCCTGCCTTTCTTACGCAATGTCCTCCACAAAGCCCCACGAGCTCACCGACGTCGCCATCATCGGCGCAGGCCTCACAGGTCTGTCGGCGGCTCATCGTC
>JAWKRD010000012.1:0-170367 GCA_041389805.1 Polyangiaceae bacterium
GGCTCAAGGACCTCAGCTACATCGACTTCGTGGGCGCCCCGACCCACCGCGGGAAGCACTACTTCTTCGCACGGCGTCACAAGGACAAGGAAAAGACGGTCTGGTACTGGCGCGCCTCCAAGACGGCCGATCCGAAAGTGTTGCTAGACCCGAACACGATGAGCGACGACGGCAGCATCGCTCTGAAGCTGGTGGAGCCCTCCTACGACGGCAAGACGATCGTCTACTCGCTGAGCAAGAACAACGCGGACCAAGCTTCGCTGCACATCATGGATGTAGTGAGCGGCAAGGAGCGAGAGGCCGAGGTCATCGAAGGCGCGAAGTACGCCTACCCTTCCTGGAGCCCTGACAACAAAGGCTTCTACTACGTCAAGCTCCCCACGGATCCAAAGATCCCCGCGGCAGAGCTGCCGGGCTACGCGGAGCTCCGCTACCACAAGCTCGGCGACAAGCCGGAGGACGACGCGCTGATCTACGAGCGCACGAACGACCCCAAGCGCTTCCTCCACGGCGATGTGTCGCGTGACGGGCGCTGGCTGTTCGTCTACGAGAGCCATGGCTGGAACAGCCGGGACGTCTTCTACAAGGATCTCAAGAAGAAGGACGACCAGTTCAAGCCGCTGGTGGTGGGCATCGACGCGAAGTTCGATGTTTACGCATGGAAAAACAAGTTCTACATCCAGACCGAGTACAAGGGCCCGAAGGGACGCATCCTGGCCGTCGACCCAGCCAAACCAGACCTGGAGGACTGGAAGGAGATCGTCCCGGAGCAGTCCGACGCAGTGCTCGAGAGCTTCAACATCGTCGGCGGTAAGCTCTCCCTGAGCTACCTGAAGAACGCCAGCACGGAACTCCGCCTGCACGATCTATCCGGAAAGCCTGTGCGCACCATCGAGCTTCCCGGCATCGGCAGCTCTTCGAATCTGAAGGGCAACCCCGACGAGGACGAGGCCTACTACACCTTCTCGTCCTTCACGACGCCCTACACCACCTTCGAAGTCAGCGTGAAGTCGGGCAAGAGCAAGCCGTACTTCGAGCTCGAGGTCCCAGTCGACCCGAAGAACTACGAGGTGAAGCAGGTCTGGTATCCGTCGAAGGACGGCACGAAGATCAGCATGTTCATCGTGTTGAAGAAGGACACGAAGCTCGATGGCTCGACGCCATTCCTGCTCTCCGGCTACGGCGGCTTCAACATCAGCGAGACACCGGACTTCGAAGCGTCGATCTTCGCGTGGCTCGAGAAAGGCGCCGGATACGCGGTACCGAACCTGCGCGGTGGCGGCGAATACGGCGAGGAGTGGCACCGCGACGGGATGCTGCTGAAGAAGCAGAACGTGTTCGACGACTTCATCGGCGCCGCCGAGTACCTCGTCAAAGAGGGCTACACGAAGTCCGAGCGGCTAGCGATCTCCGGCGGCAGCAACGGCGGCCTCCTGGTGGGTGCGGCGATGACCCAGCGGCCGGATCTCTACAAGGCCGTGGTGTGCGGCGTGCCGCTCCTCGACATGGTGCGTTATCACCTCTTCGGCTCTGGCAAGACGTGGATCGAGGAGTACGGGTCCGCCGACGACCCTGAGCAGTTCAAAGCGCTCTACGGCTATTCCCCCTACCACCACGTCAAGCAAGGCACGGCTTACCCGGCGCTCTTGATGCTCAGCGCGGACAGCGACGACCGTGTCGATCCCATGCACGCGCGCAAGTTCACCGCGGAAATCCAGTGGGCGCAGAAGTCCGCAGAAGTCCCGGTTCTATTCCGCATGGAGACGAACGCCGGTCACGGTGGCGGCGACATGGTGGAGAAGCTGGTCGAGCGCCGGGCAGACACCTACGCCTTCTTGATCGAGCAACTAGGCGTAAAGTAGCCCTGCGCCGCTGGGAAGCCGACTGGTCGAACCGGTTGTCGACGCCGCCTGCAGCAGTTCGTGTGCAAGGCCCCTGACATCGCTGTCATGAGGCTTGCGGCGTCAGGCCGCGGGCACCAGATGGTTCTGATCCACCGCCACTCCAGGTTTTTGATGGGGGTGAGGGCACGCCGCTTACTCCCACAACATCCTCCAAGACTTCGGTACGCGAGCGCTCTTCAGCAAGCGCGGGGAGCGGCCGTAGGTCATATTAGAGTTTGATTCGCAGGTCGCCGGGCAATCAGATCGGCACCTCCGCGTCGCTTTGTTCAGGCACGCTTTTCCCCTCATGAAGATCGCAGTCATCAGTGACCTCCACCTCGGCGCAGGCGACGCTTGCGACTGGTTCGGTCACGATGAGCACCAGTTCCTGCGCTTCTTGCGTTTCCTCGAGGATAACTTCGAGCGAGTCGTGCTCCTGGGGGACATCTGGGAGACGCTCACTTCACGTAGCCACGGAGACTGGGTGGGTGGCTTGCGGACCGCCCGCGAAGCGCATCGCAGCATCGCCCGGCGCTTCGAAGGGGCGAAGTATCAGTACGTCCACGGCAACCACGACCTGATCGCCGGGGCGGCTGAAGGGGTACCCGACCGCCTCCTGATCGACTCCGGCGACGCACGCGTCGTGTTCACTCACGGGCACCATCACGACCTGTTGATCAGCAAGGCGCGCTGGCTGAGCGAGCTCGGCGTATGGCTCGGAGGTTGGATCCGTAGGGCGGGGCTAGATCCGCTGTACCGTGCGTTTCGTGGTATCGAGCGCCTGAGCGAGAACAACGCGGGCAACGACCAGCGGTTCCGCCGATGGGCGCTAGACGTGGCGCGTGATTACCGCGCGGATATTATCGTCACTGGACATACCCACCGCGCGCAGGTGTTCGAAGAAGCCTCGGGCATTCCTGAACAGCGGCTCTGTCAGGAAGGGCGCTTCAGCTTTTCTGCCCTCGACACTGGTGCGCGGCACATTTGGGGTCCACGGCTACGAGCGTGGAGTTCAGCCAGCGAACTAGCGGGCCGCAGGAACTCACAACTCAACCACCGCTACCGCAGGCATCGCAGGCCGCTGGGTAGCTGCCAGACGTGAGGTCGCTGCAAGAGAGCGCGGCGACGCCGCTGGTGCAGCAATGAAGTCGCAGCCAACCGGCACGCTTGCCTGCTCAGCCTGTGACGCAGCCGGCTTGGTCACCGCCTGGATGAAGCCGCACTCCACGAACTTTGCGCAGTAGCCGCCGCGCGAGCGCCGCCACTGCCCTGCCGTTGCCGCTGCTGCCGCTGTTGCCACCGCTTCCACCATTGCCGCCGCTTCCTCCGTTGCCCGAACCCTGACAGAGCGTCGAAGCACCGCACTCCTGGGGTACTGAACCCCCGACGGTTGCACAGTCTTGCGCCTTGAGCGCGCTGTCGCACGCCTGATAGGCGGTGCTGGTGGGAGTGCACTGGGGAGCCTGGGCGTTACAGGTCGACTGGCAGTCCGCCATGGTGGTGGATCCGAGGGCGCCACAGTCGTTCGCGCGATTGCAGTAGCTCGTGCAGAGACCGGCAGTTCCACTGCCGCTGCCACCATCGCTATCGCTACAGCCCGCGGCGCTGCCCAGCAGCACCATGCCAAGTGGAAAAACTAGCCAAAACCGTGAGGAAAAAGACTTCCGTTGCATACTTCGGGCTTTTACGTACGCGAATGAGCGAACGTTCCTCAAGGACAAAGCGCAAGCCGCCTAGGGCACGCTGGATTTACGGCAAATAGCGCTCGCCGGTAGCAACGGGGCTGGTGCCTCCAGCCTGACTGCCACCACCCCAGAGCACGAACTCGCCGCCCGCAAGCGCGCCGACACCGAAGCTGTGAGCGTGCCCAGAAGGCCAGCTCGGGACCGCAGTCCAGGCATTGGTGAACGCGTTGTAGACGGCTCCGTTGGTCTCAAAGCCGCTGGCGCCCACGCTTGGCCGCCCCCCCAGGAAGATCAGCTCGCCGTTGCGGATGCGCGCGGACCAACCGGTCTCGCGGTGAGGCGCCCAGCGGGCGCTCGGCGCACCGCTCGTCGCCATGTCGCCCCACTTGCTCGAGGGGCTATAGCGTTCACCCGAGTTGAGGACGTTGCCCCCATCGCGACCGCCCCAGAACAGGAACTCGGCGCCGCTCCAGCCGCCGAACGCTCCCTGTCGCTTCCGCGAGGCATCGTCAAGGTCGGACCAGCTATCGGGCGAGTAGGAGTAGAGGTGTTTGTCCCCGCCACCAGCCAGGTAGAGCAAGCTGCCCGTCCACGCCCAGGTCCAGTCGACCTTCTCCGGCGGGTCGCCGCCAGTAGAAACAGCAAACCAGGTATCGCTGGAAGGCTCGTAGCGAGCGGCGCCCTTCTGCTTGACCGTCGACTTGTCCAGGCCACCCCAAATCAAGACGCGGGTGCCCGTCCAAACTGCGTAGGCATCGCGACGCGCCGATAGTAGCGTGCCAGGGGCGGCGATTGTGCTCCATGAGTTCGACACTGGATCGTAGGACGCGCCATCTCCGAACACGGTATCCGCGCTCCGATCGAAGCCGCCCCACACAACGACCCTACTGCCCGTCCAGACCGCGACGGCACCTTCGCGCGCCGAGGGCGTGTTCGCGTCTTGGGCAACGCTCGTCCAGGTGTCGGTCGCCACGTCGTAGATCGCGCCGGTGGCCAGCGCCGTTTGTCCGCTGCTCCCGCCCCAGATGAACACCTGGGTGCCGTTGATCACCGTGTACGCCGGATTCGTGCGAGGAACGAAGCCGCCGGGCGCAGCAGCCAGCGTGACCCAGCGCGGCGTGCACTGACCGGAGCTACAGCTGCGTCCGTTTCCGCACGCAACGCCGCAGCCGCCGCAGTTACTGGCGTCGTTCTGCGTGTTGACGCAGCTGCCGCCACACAGCGTCTGCGGGGAGGTACACCCGTTCACGCACTGCCCACCGCTGCACGTCTGACCCGACCCACACTGCGAACTGTCGCAGCACTGGAAGCAGCCACTGCCGGAGCAGCACATCGTTCCGCTGGTGCAGCCGCTAGAGAAATCGCACTTGCCCTGGGCGTTGCACACGTTTTCGGTGCACGGATCGCCGTCACTACAGTCGGAAGCGCCACAACACTGCCGGCACTCGGCCCCGCAGTCCTTGGGAGTCGAGGGCGCGCAGCCGCAGCTCGACGCCGTACACTGAGCGCCGGGCTTGCACACCGTCGAGCAGTCGCCGCAGTGCCCAGCGTCGTTGGTCGTGTTCACTTCACAGCCGTCACCCGGCTGTCCGTTGCAATCGGCCCAGCCGACGTCGCACTTGGGCTGTCCAGCCTCGCAGTGCTGATTTGCTCCTACCGCCTGATTGCAGCCGCCGCAGTGCGAAGAGCTGGTGTTCGTGTCGACGCACGACTGATTGCAGAGCGTACCGCTGGTGCAGCTCGCCACGCAGCTGGTGCCATCACACACGGTTCCGCCGCTGCACTGGGTGGAACAGTTTCCGCAGTGCGCCGCGTCGTTGAGCTCGACCTCGCAGCCAGTGGTGCCATCACAATCCTGAAAACCGGCTTGGCAGCCACAGCTTCCGCCAGAGCAAGTGGCGTGAACACCGCAGTCGTTGGCGCAACTGCCGCAGCTTGCCGGCGCCGACAGATCGGCTTCGCAGCCGTTGTCCATCGTGCCGTCGCAGTTGTCGTAGCCCTCAGCGCAGGTGCAGGCGCCGCCCTGGCAGACTTGGTTTGGCCCGCAGGCGCGGCCACAGCCCCCGCAGTTCAACGGATCGGAGTCGCTCGAAGTCTCGCAGCCGTTGCTCGGCTCGCCATCGCAGTCCAGAGCACCGGTGGGGCACATGCAGACGCCGGAAACACACGTTGAGTCCAGAGGGCAGGCGATGTCGCAGTTGCCGCAGTGCATCGGGTCCATCGCCGCGTTGACTTCACATCCGTTGACGATGTTCTGGTCGCAGTCGAGGAAGCCCTGAGCGCAGCTGCTGGTGCAGGTGCCGCCGGAGCAAGTCGTCCCGGGGCAACCGTTGCCGCACACACCACAGTGTCGCGTGGAAGACTGACGGTTCACGCACTGCCCGTCGCAGCAGTCGTCCTGACTGCAGCCGGTGCAGGTCGCCCCGTCCGTGCCAGCGTCGGTGGTTCCACCGGCGCCGCTCGCACCAGCCGACCCGCCCGCCGCAGTACCGCCACTGCCAGCGCTGGCGTCGTTGTCGCTCCCGCCAACGCCGCCGTTGCCTGCGGGGTCGACGACCTCGAAGTCATCGCTCGCCAGCTGAGGGCAGCCGGCGACGAGAAACATCAGGGGCAAGCAATAGACCAGCAGCCGCAGGAACTCGTGTTTCCGCGAGGTAATCATCAGAAGCTCCCCCAGACGCCCGCGTGCCCCAAGCCAACATACGGCGTCACGCGCGAAGCCGCTCTGGCGTCAGCGCTCGGTGCCGTCGTGAACCAAAGCACGCCGCCAGCCGCGATCCCCACAGCGCCCACGATGTACCCGATGGTCGACACCGTGCGCAAATCACGGAAAGACTGCAGGTCGCTCTCTCCCTGAGAGCCACGTTCACACTTGAGATTCTGACACTCGCTCTCGGCGCTCGAGTGCTTGGACGAGGCCATCAAACCGGTGATGACGCCAACGGCGATGCCTGCCCCACCGACCCCCAGAGCGATGAACGGCAACGGTGACCGCCCCTCGGGTTCGCCACCGCTGTCCATTCCCATCGAAGCCCCAGTCGGCCCCGGCTGCTTCCGAGGCGCCTTGGCGGGGTCCACCTTCAAGGTAAGGCTCACGGCCTCGTGAGCCCGCTCAGCGACCTTGACGGTCTGCTCGACGGGCTCGGCGCCAGGTGCTTCCGCGCGGATTTTATACTCACCCGGATCTACCTTGCGCTCAATACCAACCAGCGCTGTCTCCAGACGCGCGCCGTTCAGCGTGACCGTGAACTCCTTCGCACCCACCACGCTCACCTTCAGGCGCGGCACGCGGGGGCTCAGCTCCGCCAGATCACCTTTGGCGACCTGAATCGCTTGCTTGAAAGCGTCGGGCGCGTCCTCGGGCAGCGGGTAGCGCAGGGTCTTGATGTAGGCCTCCTCGGCCTCCACGAGTCGACCGAGCTTGACCAACGTGCGGCCTAACCGCACGGAAAGTGTAGGAGCCGGATACAGCGCCTGAGCTCGCTGATACAGGTCCACGGCGCGGGTGAAGTCGCCAGCGTCGTAGGCTTGATTGCCCTGGACACCGAAATCACGCGCCGCGTTTCGGCGCTCGTCCTCGGAAGACTGAGCGTGACTGGGCGCTGCGGCAAGCACGCTCGCCAGCAGCAATGCAGCAGAAGAAAATCGCATGGGAAAGCTCGAGGGGGGGCTGACCTCTACGCGAGATCCGCGAGCGCGCAAACTAGAAGCCTAAATCGCTGCCGAGTTTTGGTTTGCCGGGCTCCACGGGTTTGGGAGCTGGCTTCGCCTTGGGTTCCGCGGCTGCCGGCTTTTCTTTCGGCGCCTCGGTCGGCTTTGCGTTCACAGCCGCCTTGGCGGATTTCGCCGACCTTTCGGCTCTTGCCGACGGCTGCTCTGCTTCCTCGGCGGAAGCACTGGGCGCAGGAGCCTCATCGGCCGTCGCGCTCGCAGCGGGCGCCGCTGAAGCATTCGTTTCCGCCGCAACCGGCTGATGCTCGGCGTCGTCAGACGCCGCTGTCACCTGTGGGGCAGCCTGCGTCGCTGAGGCAGGTGGCCCCGCCTCGGCATGAGGCCACAGCGCCCAGGCAAGGGCACCAACGAGCAAGAGGCTGCCACCAAGCGCCGGCACGAGCCAGCGCGAGGAGGTCTTGGGGCGCACGCTCAGCGTGTCTGGACGTAGCGTCGAACCAAGATTGGAGACTCCACCTGCGTCGGCGGTGGGAGTCGCCTCGTCGAAGGTGGTCACGCTGTTCAAGCGCCCGCGCGGGTGGTCACCCGTACGCAAGACCGCGCCAGATATCCTCGCGGAAACTGGAGGTTCTTCCACCAACGACACTCGCTCCCCGGATTCGGGCGACAGCCAGTTGGAGTAGACGTTCTGCCCCAGGATGTCCTGGGCGATATCGTGGGACTCGAGCCACTCGGCGAGCGCCACACCCAGGGCGCGCATGCTAGGCCAGCGATCCTTGGGCTTCTTCTTCAGCCCGCGTTCGAGAATCACCCAAAGCGCGAGATCGCCTGCGACCAACTGATGCGTGGGAGTCGGCTCCTCTTCGATGATGCGCCGCAACAGTGCGTGGTAATTCCCGTCGTCGCCGAAGGGGGTCTGAGCGGTCAGCGTCTCGTAAAGCGTCACGCAGAACGACCACACGTCCGTCGCTTGATCGAGCGCCTGCTCCCCGCGGGCCTGCTCCGGCGACATGTACGCCGGACTGCCGAGCAAGGTGCCCGCCTGAGTGATGCGGTGGTCAGCCTGGCTCAGGTCCATCGCCACGCCGAAGTCGAGGACCTTGGGGCTCAGCTGACCATGATTTTCCGCAAGGAAAATATTGTCCGGCTTGAGGTCGCGATGAATGATGCCACGAGCGTGAGCGCTGTCGAGGGCATCGACGATCGGCAGCAGCAACTGAACCGCCCGCGTGGCAGACAGGCGGCCATTGCGGATGATGTAGTCGGCCAGGCTCTGCCCCTTGAGCAGCTCCATCACCAGGAAGGGATCGCCGTGACGCGTCGTGCCGACGTCAAACACGCGGACGATCGACGGGTGGGTCATGCGGGCGCTCGCCCGCGCCTCGCGCACCAAGCGATCCGCGAGCTGCGCCCGATGCTGATCGTTGAGGATCACCTTGATCGCGACGTCGGAGTCCAACGCGATGTTTCGCGCGTGCCACACGGACCCCATCCCTCCAGCGCCCAGCGGGCGCTCGAGCCGGTACTTCTCCGCGACCACTTCCCCCTCGACGTACTGGTGCACCACGTCCTCTCGGACGTCGTCAGAAACCAGGATGCTCGGCACAGAGGGAGACACTGGGTGATCTCTCTAGGCGATCTTTGCCAACGCGCTCGAGGGAACGCGTCAGTCGAAAAATTCGCCAACTTTGCGAGTCGGGGAGGCCGACTGGGGTGTCGACCCAAGGGAATCAGTGGCGATTGAGTGCCAACGCTATCACTTTTTTCCTGGTTGGTGCCACAGTCACATACACCGGGCACTCCGTGAGTCGGGCTGGGATACCGGATGGAAAAGAGCGGCGCGTCGCTTTGGCGACCCACCGACCTAGGGAAGCTCGAGAGAAGTCACTGTGGGTTACGCTGCGCGCTGAACGCGCGCGCCGCTTCCTAAAATCTCGCGTCCTAGACATCGTGAACGACCGCGAACCGAGGAACTGGAGCGCGCGTCGCGGGCTCGTCCCCCTGTTGTCGACTCCGGGCTCCTTTCGCTCGGTTGCACCTTCAGCCGTTCGCGCAAAGGCATTGTCATTTCATTTCAGAACCGTGTTCGATTGCTCGGGGCAACCGATCGGTTGAGGTTTTTGGAACCGCCGCTGTGTGACAGGCGTATCCAAGAGCCTGAACCCGGCGCTCTGGTCAGCGGATGTAGGCTGATTTCAGCGCTTCCGCCGCGAAATGCTGGTCCACTGGGCCAGGATGCCGGGGCGAGCAGCGCCGATTTTCGTGACGATCGCTCGGGTTCCACAGCGCGGCGACGCCGCATCAGGTCGAACAAGAACGAGGCACTGGAAGAACATGCGAGCAATCTGGATTCGAAAGCACGGCGGCCCTGAGGTTCTCGAAGTACGCGAGACGCCTGACCCGGAACCGAACGCCGGCGAAGTTCGTGTGAAGGCCCATGCCTGCGGGCTGAACTTCGCGGAGATTTCCGCTCGGCAAGGGTTGTACCCAGACGCCCCCAAGCCCCCCTGCGTGGTGGGTTACGAGGGCGCAGGGGTGGTCGACAAGGTTGGCCCCGGCGTCACGGACCTCAAGGAAGGCGATCGCGTCGTCTACCTCACTCGATTTGGCGGGCACTCTGACACGGTCGTGGTCCCACATCGCCAAGCGCTGCTCATGCCGGCGAGCATGACCTTCGAGGAAGGCGCAGCGCTTCCAGTCAACTATTTGACGGCCTATCACATGCTCGACCGGATCCATCGCACACGACCCGGCGAGCACGTGTTGATCCACATGGCCGCTGGCGGCGTCGGCACCGCGGCTCTGCAGCTATGCCGTCACATCGGCAACGTCACGACCTACGGGACGGCTTCCGCAGGGAAGCATGACTACGTGCGTTCACACGGCTGTACTCACCCCATCGACTACCGCAGCCAGGACTACGTGGAAGAGGTAAAGCGCCTCACGAACGGGCGCGGCGTCGACTTGGTGCTGGACGCGCTGGGCGGGCTCGACTGGAAAAAGGGCTACGAGCTACTCAAGCCCGCAGGCATGCTGATCGCCTTTGGTCTCGCGAACACCAACACCGGTGGCAAGCGCAACCTGTTCCACGTCGCGAAACAAATCCTGCGCGTCCCCAAGTTCGGCATGATGAAGCTGCTCGACGAAAACAAGGCCGTCGCAGGGGTCAACGTCGGGCACATGTGGGGCGAGCTCGATCTGCTCACGCAGGAAATGAGCGAGCTCCTGGAGTTGTTCGAACAAGGGGCGATCAAGCCGCACATTGACCAGGTGTTTCCCTTCTCTCAGGCGGCCGACGCCTGGGGCCAGATCGAGTACGGGAAGAACAAGGGCAAAATCGTGCTGCGCCCGGACTGAGCTGCCGCTGGTAGAGCGAGCTGCATTGCGCGTGCACCGAGCGGCGGCCTCGGACACACTCGGGCCATGATGTCCTGGCTTGGTCGTGGCTCGAGCGCCGTCTGCTGTCTCGCAGCACTCCTGACGGTCGCGTGCAGCTCGGATTCCGAGGTTGGGGGTGAGGGCGGCACCAATACGGCTGGCAGCGCCGGCGCGTCGACGGGAGGTGGAGGCGGAGGCGGCGCGGGCGCGTCTGGCGGCAGCGCAGGGGCGAGCGGCGGCACTGGCGCGAGCGCTGGCAGCGGCGGCAGCACTGGCGGTGCCGGCGGCGCAGCTGGTGCCGGCGCGACTGGCGGTTCCGCGGGGATAGGCGGAGCCGCTGGCGCCGCAGGCAGTGGCGGCGGGCCGCCTCAGACTGTCACGGTCGACTTCGACTTCAACCAGGGCCTGCAAGGCTGGAGCACCGGCTTCGCCGACTACGCCGACGGAATGCTGGACCTGCAGCTCGACTCCGGCTCACGCACGCTGCCCGCGGAGCTTGGAAGTGGCAAAGGCCTGATGATCCAAGGGCACAACCGCTCCGACGATCTCTACATGTTCATCAAGCGCTCGGTGGGCCCAGAGGTCGGCTTGCGCGCGTATGTGAAGTACCACACCACGATGCGCGTCGAGTTCGCCAGCAATGCTCAATCCGGGTGCACGGGCATTGGCGGCGCACCGGGAGAGTCCGTGTTCTTGAAGTTCGGCCTCACCCCCGACAACCCTGTACCGGTCTTGATGGGCGGCGTGTGGCGCATGAACGTCAACAAGGGCGATCAAGGCACCGCCGGCCCCGTGGGCACGCTGGCGGGCGACATCGCGAACGGCCAGATGTGCGATGGCAACCCGACCTACGTAAGCTTGAGCCGCACACGCATCCTCGACGTCGACGCACAGGCCGACAAGAACGGCATCCTCTGGTTCCTGATCGGCACCGACTCTGGCTTCGAAGGGTTCACGCAGCTTTATTACCGTACGGTACACGCCACGCTCGAGCCGGTGTTGTAAGACGCGACGCGCTCGAGCACGCGTCGCGTCCATACTTCATGTATCGCCCCTCAACCGCCTGAGCACTGGCCTTCGCGAAGGTCGCAGAACTCGCCCTGCCCACACTGGGAGTTCTTGTTGCATTCGCGGCACTGATTACGCAAGCACGCTGGCTCATTGGCGTTGGGGCAGTCGGTGTCACTGACGCACTCGACGCAGCGGTTGCTCGCTAGGTTGCACACCGGCTGACCACCGTCGCACTGGCTGTTCTCGAAGCACTGCACGCAGAGCCGGGTTGACGGATCGCAGTGGTTGCCGTTGGTGCAGTCTTGATCGCTGCTGCATCCATCGACGCACTCACCGTCTCGCGCGTCGCAGGTCTGGCCACCACTGCAATCCGCAGCCTTGGTGCACTCCACGCATTCTCCCAGCGCCGGGTTGCAGATCGGTTGAGCGGTGCCGGTGCAGTCGGTGTTGGTCGTACAGCCCACACAGCGATTGCCTGCACAAATTGGCTGATTTCCATCGCACTGGGAGTTGTCGAGGCACTCGACGCAGGCTCCGGCCGCCGTGTCACACACGTTGCCGTTGCCGCAGTCCTGATTGTTGAGGCACTGGACGCAGACCCCGTTGGTGGTGTCGCAGCGATCGGTGTTGCCACCGCACTGGTTGTCACTGGTGCAGGATCGAGTGCAGTCGTTGGCAGCGACGTTACAGGTCTGACCGGGAATCGTGCAGTCCGACGTCTGCAAGCACTCGACGCAACGATGGCTTCCGGTGTTGCACACGGGGGTAGCAGTGCCTGCGCACTGCGTACTGTCGACACACTGCACACACACGCCGCTCGACGGATCGCAGATCGGCGCAGACGCCGGGCACTGGTCCGGGCAGCTCGCGTTGCCGCCGCCGGTGCCGCCATTCGCGGTCCCGGCGCTTCCACCGTTGCTCGTGCCGCCGGTTGCAGCGCCACCGGTCGCGTTGCCCCCGGCGGAGGTACCACCGGACGTCGTGCCACCGACGGAGGTCCCGCCGCTCGCTGCCGTGCCACCGCTGCCCCCCGCGGTCCCGGCATCGTCACCACCAGTTCCGCCGAACACTCCGCCGGAATCGGAGCTACCGCAGCCCGCCGCGAGGGCGACCGCCGAGACAACCGCGAAACCACCAACTCCCAGCCGTTTTAACATAGAATAAGCCATATTATCTCCTACCGACATTGCCCTTCGGAAACGTTACACGTCTGCCCTTGGGGGCAGTGCTCATCCTTGCTGCACTCCCGGCAGCGGTGCTCCGTCAACTGACATCCTGGCTGTTCCGGATCGGTGCAGTCCTCGTCGCTCAAGCACTCCACGCAGCGCAGCGTATCTGGATTGCACACCGCCTGATCCCCACGGCAATCCGTGTTCGCGGCGCACTCGACGCAAGCCCCGGCGTTGCATATCGGGGTATCGCGACCGCAGTCGTCGTTGGACTGGCAAGGCCCCGTGCAGCGCCCACCTTCGCACTGCCCACTCGGGCAGTCAGCGTTGTCTACGCACTGGACACACTCGCCTTCATCCGTACGGCAATGCGGCGTGCTCCCGCTGCAGTTGAGGTCGGAGGCACACTCGACGCAGTTCCCCCTGGAGTTACAGATCGGGCTATTCGTGCCGCAGTCGGCAGCACCCAAGCACTCCACGCAGCGATCGAGGATCAAGCTGCAGAGCGCCTCACCACCGCCGCAGTCCGAGTTCTGCACGCAACGCACGCACACGCCAGCATCCGGCGCGCAGATGCGGTTTCCGTTGCAGTCGGTCACGCTGGCGCACGTCTCCTGACAGATTCCGTTGAAGCACGCTTGCCCGCTACCGCAGTCGGTGTCGCCCTGGCACTCCACACAGCTCCCAGCGGCGCAGATCGGAGCCCCGCCTGGGCAGTCCGCGTTCTGACTGCAGCCTGGTCGACTAGGACCATTGACGCTAGTCCCAACACCCGACTCCCCGCTTGAGCCGCAAGCGGCGACGATGAACAGCCCACCGAGTGCGGCAAATCCCACGCGCGCTGCTCGGCCCCAAGTATTTTGCCGCACGGCAACAAGCTCAATCAATCGCATTTTCCCTCCACTGGGTTGCACCGCTGATTCTCGGCGCAATCGGCGTTGGTTCGACACTGGCCGCAGCTCCCGCTGGGCGTACACACTCGCTCTTCCCCGCTGCAGTCCTGGTCGCGCAGGCACTCCACGCAGCGATGATCCGTCCCGCAGAGGGGCCGCGAACCGCTCTCGCAGTCGGTGAGCGTCAAGCAATCCACGCAGAGCCCTTCAGGCCCACAAATCGGCCGCTCTCCGTCGCACGTCCCCTGATCGCAGGCCCTGCTGCACACCCCCATGGACGAGCAGCGCCCTTCCTCACAGTCAATGTCCTGGGTGCACTCGACGCAGCGCCCCGAGGGGGCGCAATGCCCGTCTCCACACTGCGCATCTTCCAAGCACTCGACGCACGCGCCGGTCACGCTGCACTGCAGTGATGCTGGGCAGTCGTCCCTCGTGCGGCAGTCCACGCACGCGCCGCCCGGAGCGCACACTTGATTGGTCAGCGCGCAACGTGCCGCTGTACAGCTGGTTGTTCCGCCGCTGCCTCCCGACGCTCCTGCACCCGCTGCACCTCCCGTTGCTACATCAGCTAGCAAATCTATCGAGCCGGTTTCGCGATCGCAGGCGCACACGCCCAGGGCGCACGCCACCCCGACTAAGCCAAGCAAGCCCCGCATCCTCTAGTTAGTAACGTCGGGCTCGGCTCAGCAGGCAGCTGCCCTTACTTTTTCTTTGCTGGCTCTCCCTTCAAAGACTGACCGGCGACATCCCGTGCTTCATCGTGAGCGAAGCCTTCGGGATGATCCGCCATGTAGCGGCGCGCTTCCCTAGCAGCCTGGTCGGCGTCGCCCAGCTCCTTCAGGATGCGAAAGCGCCGCACCCGCGCATCGGGTGCCAGGGGAGATTGCGGGTACTTAGCCAAGAGCTGTTCGAAGAGCGCGAGCGCGCCGCGTTTGTCGCCGCCCTTCTCTGCGCTGACAGCTCGACGGAACAACGCATTTTCTTGGGCGAGGGTGCTACTCGCAGTCTCCGCCGACGCCACGTCAGATTTGCCACGCGGATTAATCGCCGCGGCGGGCGGAGCCTTGACGGCTTCCTTCTCGCCGCTTGGCGCGTCCGGAGGTTTGGCGCTCGCTGTCGCGTTGGGCAAGAGCGCTGCGGCAGTCGCGGAGGTCCAGCTCTCCCCGCGCCTGAGCTGGCGCTCCTCCCCCCCATACTTGACGGAGACGACCCCTTCGCGAACATCGACGCTCAAGGATGGAGGGTCTTCAGTTACCCGAACGGAGAATTTCGTCCCGTGTACCGCCACCTCACCGAGGGGGGTGAGCACGCTGAACCCATGGCCGTCGGTCAGCTTCGGAACCTCCACGCTGACATACCCTGATTTGAGGTAGATGGCTTCTCGAGGACCTAGGGTCGCGACCCACAGCGTCGTGGTTGGCTTCAGGGACGCCTGGACATCGCTGGGCAGCACGAGCGAGGCCGACGCCTGTTCTCCTACGGAAACAACTTGACCGACGGTGAGGCCGCCATCGGGCATCGGCTTCGAGTCGACCAGCACCACGCCGTGGGTGGTCAGGCGCACCTCGGCTGGTTGTTCCGTGGGAGCCTGTTCGAGCGCCTGGGGCGGCGAGGTCGTGCCCGCACTTCGCAGGGCGGCCCACCCGGCGAAGGCGAATAGCATCACCGCAGCTACGGCTAGCAATGCGGTCCGCGGCGAGCGCCGAACCCGCGCTTCAGATCGGCCCATCTCCTTGTGGATGTGGGAGACGACACGCTTGCGCCGCGCTTCCTCGCGCTCAGGAGCCTCGAGGGGCACAGGAGCCTCCCCGAGCGCCCCGAGCAGCGCGCGCACGTCATCAGACTCGGGCTTCATGCTTCCCCCCGCAAGACTCGCATCCGTGCGGCAATCTGTTTGCGACCGCGTACCAGCCTCGACTGAGCCGCCGCGATGCTGACGCCCATCAGGACAGCGATCTCCGCGAGCTCCTTGCCCATCAAGTCATGCAGCAACACAGTCTCCGCCTGCTCGCTCGCAACTTGGGTGAGCGCGACGCGCAATCGCTCGAGTTCACGCCGGGCGTCAGCAGAGGTGTCTGGCTGCTCCGACCGCGGCACCTCGACCCGCTCTGCCTCCACGCCAAAGTCGAACACACGCCGCTCGCTATGATATTTCCGCACGGCATTCATTGCGACATTGACCGCGATGGCGCCAGCCCAGGAGGAGAGACTGCACGCACGCCGAAAGCGGTGCTCACGCAGCGTACGAACCACCTGCTCGAACACCTGCTGAACCAAGTCGTCGTGATCGTCGCTTCGCCGTCCCACGACCTTGTAGAGGGTGGAATCGACCACGCGAATCAGGCGATTGAAGAGCGCGTCGCCCACGCTCGGGTCACCCCGCTCGACCCCAGCGACGATTTGATCATCGCTCAGTCGCTCCTGCGCCGACGGCCCAGCACCGCGGATCACCCGCAGCTTTGGCCTTTGGCTCTTTGCAGGCACACCCACGTCTCGTTAGTAGCGCAGCCGCACCCAATCAGGCAGCCCAGGGCTCAGAATCGCGTGCCCACACTCAACCCCAGCGTGAGTGCTTGTGCGGGGATGCGCGAGACTCCGCGCCCCTCCACGCGCAGCTCCGTCGCGCCACTCAGCTGTTCTGCGCCAGCAGTGAGGGTGAGGTCGACACGCTCGCTCGGCGCGTAGCCCCCTGATATCCGAGCAGAAATTCCCGGGAGCCAACGCGCCCCCGAGTCAGCATCCTGCCCACGGGAGACATCTGCGCCCACCCGCTCCAGCACCGGTCCGAGCAGGAGACGCCAAAACAGCTGCCCGTCCTCCCCCACCAGCCCCAAGTACCCCGCAAACGACCAACGGGAAACAGCCAGTCCTCGGTCGTCTCGGGTAGAGCCGATGTACGACACCGTAAACTCCACACCCAACGAACCTGCGAGCGGTGCGCCAGCGGCGAGACTTCCCCCGAGATGGGCTCGCTCTGCATCCAAGAGCCCCAGCGGACCAAGCGCCAGCCAGCGACTCGACGTCCTGGACTGCGCACGGGCGATAGGCGCCTGCGAGGGCTCGCTCGATCGCTCCGGCTCAGCAGAAGACTGCTTCCGCGTGGCATCGATACTGGCTGCCCCCTCGGCGATCTCTCCGACGATGGTCGCAATCGTGTAGCCGACGGCGGTCCAGCGCTCCGAAATCGAGTCCCCACTAGCGAAGTTCAAGTCGCGGCGATGCCAACTCACGCTCGAGCGCGACGACGCGCGCTGTCCCACCTCCACACGGGCGGTGAGGTGATCTTTCCCCAACCAGGACACCACGGCGAGCGCAGTTGGAGTCTGTGTCTCCGCATCGGCGGCCACGCAACGCCCCTCTGCAAGAGCCGAGCTGCAGGCTTCGAGCATGGTAGCCACCGCTGCGGGCGGCTCGCCTACGGGCACTTCTATGGCAACCAGTGGGACCATCGAGCCCCTCAAAGCTAGCCGCCGCCGCCCCAGTGGCCAAGCCATCCCTCCGAATCAATTCCGCACGGTACTCTTCAGGCTCCGTCCGCCCGCCCTCGGGAGCCAACTCCCGCGCGCACAGTCGGTGTATGGGCGATCCCGCACTGACCGATCGGCGCTAGTTGCCCCGTTCTTCGGGCGTAGCGCGCCCAAGACGTCGAAACTCCTCGACTACCCGGCCGCCTCGTGTCACTCACGCGCGTGACATTTTCTGAACTGGGGCTACTCCCCAAGCTACTTCGCGCGGTCGAGGAAGCCGGCTACGAAACGCCGACTCCGATCCAGACCGCCGCAATTCCTTCATGCCTCGAAGGCCGAGACCTCCTCGGCTGCGCCCAGACGGGCACCGGCAAGACTGCCGCCTTTACCCTGCCGCTGCTCCAGCGCGTCTACGGCGCCTCCGGCAAGCAGCCGAAGCTCCGCGCCCTCGTGCTCACGCCAACCCGTGAGCTGGCGGCACAGATTGGTGAGAGCTTCGCAACCTACGGCAAGCACCTCGATCTCTACCACACGGTGATCTTTGGCGGCGTCGGTCAGGCTCCTCAGGAGAAGGAGATGAAGCGCGGTGTCGACGCGCTGATCGCCACGCCCGGGCGCCTGCTCGACTTGATGGAGCAAGGCCACATCAGCCTCAGCGACATCGAGATCTTCGTGCTCGACGAGGCGGACCGCATGCTCGACATGGGTTTCCTCCCGGCAGTGAAGCGCGTGGTGCGTGCGCTGCCCAAGAAGCGTCAGACGCTCTTCTTCTCAGCCACGATGCCTCCGGAGATCCGCGAGCTCGCCGAGAGTCTGCTGATCGACCCGGTGAGCGTCGCGGTCACCCCCGTGTCTTCCACCGCCGAGCGTATCGAGCAGCGACTGTTCTTCGTCGACAAGGCCAACAAGCGCAAGCTCTTGACCCACGTGCTCAAGCAGCCCGGGGTGGGGCGCACCCTGGTCTTCAGCCGCACCAAGCACGGCGCGAACCGCATCGCAGAACACCTGGAAAAGTCGGGGATCCGCGCTGCGGCCATCCACGGCAACAAGTCCCAGGGAGCGCGCACCCGCGCGCTGAACGGTTTCCGCGACGCGAGCATCCCCGTGTTGGTCGCGACGGATATCGCAGCTCGCGGTATCGACGTGACCGGCGTTACTCACGTGATCAACGTCGACCTACCCAACGTGCCCGAGACGTACGTGCACCGCATTGGTCGTACCGGGCGCGCCGACGCAGCCGGCGTCGCTTGGTCTTTCTGCGAGGCGGAGGAGCGCCCGTACCTGATCGACATCGAGCGCCTGATCCAGCAGCACATCCCGCGCGACGAAGACCACCCGTTCCCCCCGAGCCAACCGCCGCCTCCCATGACGGAGCTCTCGCGGCGCGGTGGCGCATCGCCTGTGAACGGTGCGAAGCCAGCACGCCCCAACAATCGCCGCCCCAGCGGTGGTCGCAGCACTGGAGGCCACGCGCGCCCCGAGGCCGGCAAAGATCGTCGCCGCAGCGCGGGCCCGAAGACGACCAAGGCGCCGCAAGGCCGCGCTCGCGCGAACTAGAAACCGTATCCGCGCGGTACGCCCAGTCAGCCCCACCAGGGCGCTCGGGCGGCCGCGCACCTCAGGCCGATTGGCAGCGTGGTATTGCAGCGCAACAAGCGCCTCCTCGCCGCCCATCCTGGGGCTTTTTCGGCTTGATGCCGCCTGAGCGTCGATCCGCAGCGCGGGGCTGCCACGACCCGGCAGCCTATGTTAGGCTGCGAAGCCGTTGGGGTGTTGCACCGCAAAAGGGCCCTTCGGCTGCGGTCGCGGGCGGTGCTCCCAGCGGCTTGCAGCATGATCGTCAAGAAGTACAGCAATCGCCGGCTCTACGACACCAGTGAGAGCCGCTACATCACCCAGGAAGAGCTCGCCGAGCGGATCCGCGAGGGTGCTGACGTCTACGTTGTCGACGCCAAGTCCGGTAAGGATCTCACCCAGGCGACGCTGACACAGATCATCATCGAGAGCCGGGGCGCCGCCAAGCTCCTGCCGGTGCCGCTGTTGATCCAGCTGATCCGCATGAAGGACGAGGCCCTCGCGGAGTTCTTGGGGCGCTACATGTCCACCTCTCTCGAGCTCTACCTCAAGGGCCGCCAGAGCGCCGAGGCCATGAGCGGCGTCTTTCCTTTCGCGACCTGGCCATACACGGCCTCCGACGCCTTCATGCGCCTCTTCCGCAAGGAAACACCATGGGCCGCTGGAGGGGAGCCCGAGTATCAGCCCCGGGAGCGCTTCCCCTCCCCCCCCGAGCCCGAACCTGAACCGGAGCCAGAGTCTGACCCGGAGCCTGAAGAGGCGACCTCCGGCGACGTGCGCAAGCTGCGTCAGGACATCGAAGATTTGAAGGCCGCGCTACAGGCCGTGGCCGGTCAGCTCGCGAACGACGCCGCGCCGCGGGCGCCTCGGAGTGCTCCCGGGTCCGCCACCCGGGGTTCCCCGAAGCCCCGGGCCAAGCGCACCAAGCGCTCCTCCTGAGACGCGCTACCAACGGATGGCGGTCGCGCTCCAGGTGTAGCCGGTTCCCGCTCCCAGCAACACGACCAGGTCGCCCGACGTGAGCAGCCCGCGCTCCGCCGCGAGCTCCAGCGCCAGCACCTGGTCGACCGACTGAACGTGGCCGTAGTCCTCGAGGTAGATCGCACGGTTTTCAGGCAACCCCAGGCGATCGAGCAACGCCTTGTGAAATGAGCGCTTCATGTGCACTGCACCGAGGAATGCGATCTCGTGAGGTTGCTTGCCGGTGCCCTCCAGTGCGCGACGTACCACCGCCTCGAAGTTGGGCATGCTCACCTCAGCCAGGCGCGCCCCCATCTCCTCCAGGCGCCACGTCGTCAAGCGGTGCTCTGCTGCAGTTGTTTCCGCAGAGCAAGGCTTTCGGCTACCACCTGCGGGCATGACGACGTTGTCGCTCAAGGAGCCATCGCTGATCACCGCGGAACCGAGCAACTGATGCTCAGGTAGATCCCGCGAAAGCAAGAGCGCGCCACCGCCCGCGCCGAAGCTGTACATGAAGCGCGCTCCCGCGTCCTGATAGCTCACCAGATCCGACTCACGACTCGCTGTCACCAGCAACACTCGGCGCAGCGACTCGTCGTCGCGCATCAGGCCCCGGGCGATCTTCAGCGCGACCGGGGTCCCAGCGCACAAGGCATAGGCCTCGAACGCCGCGGCCCGCCGACAACCGAGCAGCGCCTGAACCTTGGTCGCAGCGGACCACACCACGTGATCCTTGAATTCGCTGCCGTGATAGAGCACCAGATCCACGTCATCGGCGTCCACACGCGCGCGGCGCAGCGCGACCTCCCCAGCCTTCGCCGCCATCACGGAGCAGTGGTCTTCAGGACCTGCGACCCGCTTCTGACGTACGCCGATCTTCTCCTCCAGGACCTGGACCGGCAGCCCGCTCAGCTCCGCGATTTCCCGTGCGGTTTGTATCTGCTCGGGCCAGTAGGTGCCCCAGCCCGCGATCCCGACACCAAACGCTCCTGACATTGAATCCGCTCCTCACGCGAGACGCATTGCGCGCAGCAACTCAGCGTGGGGCGCCCGACCGATGCGCGGTTGGGCCACTGATGCAAGTCAGGCACCCCACGGCAGCTTGCTAGCAGACCCCGATGTTGCGCCGCAACACAAAGACGCCCAGCCAGCTTGCTGCGGCGCGGCATACCAGAGCTGGTCAGCGCCTACCGCGCGGCACGCGGTGTCGCTCTCAAGGCGAAAAACAGCGGACTTTTGCGGGGTTCGAGCGTTTCTCGGGCTTTCATTGTGCGTTGCGGAAATGTTTCCTTTTCTCTTGACGACCAAAATGTTGCTCTGCACAATCTGCCGCGGTGTTGAGGTGTGCCTCCGCACCGCGCCGACGACCGTTGGCGCCACGGGTGACGCTTCGAAACGGGGAAACGTCGCCGACCCACTCCGAGCAAGGCGGGGGTCACAAACGGTGTGTGTGAGGACCTGCCGCCAGCGCGCGGCTCACCAACGATGACGCATTGGGGCGCGTCCCCAGGGGAGAACGACATGAATCAAATCAAGCTTATCATCGGTACCGCAGCAATCTTGGGCCTGGTCGCTTGCGGGTCGGACCCCGACGCTGGCAAGTCCGCGAACGGCGGCGCCGGCGGAACCGGCAACGGCGGAACGGCCGGGACGACCAACGGCGGGACCGGCGGAACTGCGGGCGGAACCAACGGCGGGACCGGGGGCACGACTGGGGGCTCCGGCGGTAGCGCAGGCGCGGGCCTGGAGTTCCAGACTCCCAGCCAGATCGACGCCTACCTCGACGGCAAGCTGCTCACGATGACCGGCGACGATATCCCTGCGGCACCGAATGGGATCCCGGAAGCTGTCAACGCGGGTCAGGCCACACAGTGCTACAACAAGACCGAGATGCGCCCGCTGGGTGGCACCATTGGCGTGAAGAGCACTCTCGGTACGCTCAACAACGCGCCAAACCAGGGCGACGTGGGCACCTGTGATCGCAACACACCCGGTGCAGTCCTCGAGTTCGCCAGCACCAGCTACGTGATCGAAAACGTCTCTGGGGGCGGCGACTGCTTCGACTTCACGGTCAGCTACAGCGGCTTTTCCCAGGAGGGCCGCGGCTCGATCAGCGCAGATGTGCTGAAGCTCGAGCTCTACTTCGCTGACACCGCGACCGGCATCCGCTGTGCGGACGGCGCCGTTGGCTCGGATAGCGTGATGCTCAACGGCGCTGCGTTCACTGGCGACGCCGTCCAGGTCTACCGCATCACCGAGGATATGTGAGCGCGCCGCGGGGTTGCGCCAGCGGCCCCGCGCGGGAAGAACTCACGAACACGCACGAGACCGAAGAGATGAGCATGACGGGTGGGGCGTACAGGAGTTTCCTGGCAAGCGAGCGGCGGGTGCGACGACCAAGTCACGCCCGCGGCCGCGGCGTTGCGCTGGGCGCTGGGGTTACCCTGGGGATCAGCATCCTTGGTGCTACAGGGGTCGCAACGGCCGCTCCCACTGGTCCGGCGCCGCCTGGGCTCAGCGCAGAGGCTTGGGAACAGGACAGCGATCGCTCGGCGGAGCCCGAACATCAAGAGCTCTCGCTCTTGAACTACTTCTTCGTGCGAGGGTCGTTCACGAACCAGCTCGGCGATCCTTCGGGCTTGCGCGGCGTCTCCCTGGGGCCGCTGGGGCCTGGTGAGGGCGTTGGCAGTTCGACGTCGGTCGGCAGCAGCACGACCAATGCCTACGTGGAGCAGCGCTGGATCCCAGTGCTCAGCTACTCACCGGCGTTCGCCGATGGGCTAGCGACGTTCCGCGCGCAGTTCGAAGTCGACTACACCTGGGGGTTGGCGGCGAACACCGTCCAGAACAACCAGGGCGGTGGCTTCAACGCGGATCAGGTCAACATCCAGACCAAGAACGTCAACGTCGCGTTCTATCCGACCCGGAACCCGCTGGAGATGTCGATCCTGATCGGCACGCACAGCGTGTACGACAGCATCTTCGACCCGACGATCACGTCGCTGTTCGACATCATCCAGACCGGCTACAAGCTCTCGTACCTCGGCAGCGATGCCACGGGGATCAGCCTGTTCGCCAACGCGGGGCCCTACGGGCGAGGCAAGCTCTCGTTCATTCCGATTGGTGCGGCACAGCCAGACAAAGCCTCTGAGGGCGACGCGCGCTTCTCCTACGTGTATCTCGCGACAGCCGACTACATGTATGAGGTCGCCCCTGGGACCCGCATCGGCGCCTCGCTGTGGCACCTCGAGGATCAGTCCAAGGGTGAGGCGTACGCCTATCAAGGTCTGGTCAAGAGCGGCCCGTCATCGAACGCCCTGAGCGCTTACACGGGGACTGCGCCATTCAACATCGACTCGCCAAGCGGCGACGTGAACTACCTCGGCCTGAACTTCCACCACAACATCAACTTCAAGACCAGCCCCTTCGGGGCCTCGGGCTTCGTGATGTACAACCGAGGCAAGTTCACGAGCGAGAAGGAAGACACCCAGAAGAACAAGTCCGTCGACATCCGGGGCGCCGCCGCGAACTTGGAGTTGATGTACAACTGGGGCTTCACGAAGGACGATCGGGTGACCCTCGAGGGGATGTACACCACTGGCGACGACGATCCGAACGACGGCACCTACAAGGGCGCGTTCACGATGAACTATTACGGCCTACCTGGCGCGGTATGGTTCAATCACAAGGCGCTGATCCTCTTCCCGTTCACGAGCACCGTGAGCAACTACACCGGCGCCGTGACGGACATCAGCAACCGCGGCGCGGGTCTTACCGCGGGGATCTTCACCGTGTCTCACGACGTGATCCCGAACAAGCTCAACGTGAAGCTGGGCGGGGCCTACGCGCGCTCTGTCGAACGCCCAATCTGGGCTGGCAACATCCAGGGCGGGCGCACCATCGGCGCGGAGGTCAACGCGGAAATCCGCTACAGCTTCCGCTACCTGATGACCGTCGGGCTACACGGCGCCTACATGGCCCGCGGCGACTTCTTCACCGGTAATCCGCAGATCGCGAAGGACCCCTGGGCGGCCTTCACCACCTTCACCTGGTACGCATTCTGATGGCACGCGCAAAACTAGCTCGGCTTGCTGGTCTCGCGACTCGCGCCGCATCGATCTTGACCCTCAGCTTGCTCGGCAGTGGCTGTGTCTCGAGCTACGCCAGCCGCCCCGCGCTGGAGTATGCTGACGTCGAGTATTCGTCTCCCCAGGGCACCGACTGGCCGGAGAGCCGCCTGCCACTGCCAGAGACTGCGAAGAAGTACGGTCTGCCCAGCGTACCCGAGATCACCTACGTCGAGCAGAACCGCGACGCTGCGCCCACCGTGGTGATGATTCACGGCTTGGGCTCGTACCTCAAGTTCTGGCGCTACCAGGTGGATGAGGTCGCGAAGGCTGGGTACCACGTCATCGCCCTCGACATGCTCGGCTACGGCAAGAGCGATAAGCCCGCGACCTTTCCGTACACCATGGAGGCGATGTCTCAGGTCGTGCGCGAGCTGGTGAAGGCAAAAGGCCTGCAGCGGCCGATCCTGATGGGACACTCGATGGGCGGCCAGACCGCCCTCAGCTACGCCATTCAGTTCCCGGAGGATCTGGGTGGCCTGGTCCTGGTGAGCCCCGCCGGCTTCGAGTCCTTCTCCCCGAAGGAGAAGCAGTGGTTCAGGAACGTCTTCAGCAGCAAGCTGATCCTGGCGGCCGACGAAGAGGCGATCTGGGGCAGCATCCGCTACGGCAACTTCTATCGCTGGGACTCTCAGTATGAGTGGCTGATCGAGGAGCGCGTGCGTGCGGTCAAGAACTCCCAGTTCAAGGCCTATGCGTACGCCAACGTGAAGAGCGTGCACGGGCTGCTCGACAATGAGTTCGTGCGCGCAAACCTCAAGCGCATCCAGGTGCCGACATTGATCGTCCACGGGGACCGCGACCGCCTGATCCCGAATCCGTTCCTGCACGGCGGGGACACCGTGGACATCATGGAGTACGGGCACGCCAACATCGCGGGCTCCAAGTTGGTCACGCTAAACGGCTGCGGTCACTCGCTGCAGCTCGATTGCCACGACGAGTTCAACCGGACGGCGCTGGACTTCCTCAAGGCTCATTTCCCCACGGGAACTCGTGAGGTCTCAGCCGCCCCTCCTGCTGCCTCTGCAGTTGAGCCGGAAGCTCCGCCTCCCGCACCGCCACCAGCTGCCGCCGAGCCTGACAGTGAGCCCAAGGAGCCAGCTCCGGAAGAGCCCACTGAGGAGCTCCCCGGTGACCCCGGCGCTGACTAGATCAGTGCGCTGAGCAGGTCACGGCGCTGACCGAACCGAGCGGGGCGAGCAGCCCCTTCGCATGTGCAACAACTCTTTGCGGCACCGCAACATTTCAACTTGGTTTCGGCGCCCAATGGTTGTAGGGTACCCAAGTATTCAGCGAGGTTGGGCGCTTTCAGCTGAACATTGCACCGCAACAGCCGAAGCCTGTTTCGGCGCCACAGCGGCGGGCATTGGGGAGGATCGACATGCATCGGGGACAGATTCCTGGGGCGCGCGTGCGCCGTTCGTTGCGCCCTTTGAGCGCGGGGTTGGCTCTGCTCGCAGTGGGTTGTGGCGCCGCAGACGAACGCTGGAGCGACGGAGACGACGCACCGCTCGCGGAGTCGAGCGAAGCGCTCGGCGCGGGCAGCTACCAAGAGGTGACGGGGTTCGGCTCCAACCCCGGTGGGCTCAAGATGTATCGCTACGTCCCGAATCCGGCGCCCGGTCCTGGCGCGCCGCTCGTCGTCGCGATGCACGCGTGTTCACAGGACGCGGCGACCTATCGCACCGCGGGCTTCGAAGAGGTCGCCGACGAGAACGGCTTCTACGTCGTGTACCCCGAACAGCAGACGGCAAACAATGCCCTGCGCTGCTTCAACTGGGCGGGTGAGTACGGCGTCACCGACAACTTGCAGCGCGGCAAAGGCGAGAACGAGTCCATCGTCGAGATGGTGCTCAAGATGGGGGCCGACTTCGACATCGACTCGGGGCGCGTCTTCGTCATGGGTCACTCCGGCGGCGGCGCACAGACCTCGGT
Organism: Polyangiaceae bacterium; assembly: GCA_041389805.1. Taxonomy (GTDB): domain Bacteria; phylum Myxococcota_A; class Polyangia; order Polyangiales; family Polyangiaceae; genus JAHBVY01. Next base: position 25,756 of record JAWKRD010000012.1, read on the forward strand.
CATGATGGCAACGTGGCCCGATGTATTCGCGGGCGCCGGGATCATCGCGGGTATCCCATACCACTGCACGACCAGCACATTCCAAGTCTCCACGTGTCTCTCCCCGGGCATCGACAAGACACCGATGACCCACGGCGACCTCGTGCGTCAGGCGTTCCCCGGCTACGGCGGCGCCTACCCGCGCTTGAGCATCTGGCAAGGCACCGGCGACACGCTGGTCAAGCCGATGAACGCTACCGAGCTGCTCGAGCAGTGGAGCAATGTGATGGGCATCGACACCACGGCCGACGGACAGGACGTGGTGGATGGCGCCAATCACAAGGTCTTCAAGGACGGCAGCGGCAACGCCCAGATCGAACTCTACGAGATCCCCGGAGCAGGCCACGGCACCTTCGTGGACCCCGGCAGCAACTGCGGTTCGACCAGCACCTACATGCTGGACGAAGGGATCTGCGCGGCGCGTCGCATGGCGGAGTTCTGGGGGATCACTGCTTCCTCGGGGAACGGCGGGAGCGGCGGCTCCTCTGCGAGCGGCGGTTCGTCGTCCAGCGGTGGCTCCTCTGCGAGCGGCGGTTCTTCTGCGAGCGGTGGCTCTTCGAGCGGTGGCTCTTCTGCGAGCGGTGGCTCGTCGTCCAGCGGTGGAAGTTCGAGCTCTGGCGGCAGCGGAAACACGGCTTGCATTCCGGGTCAACAGCTCGCCTGCGCCTGCAGCGGTGGCCTGACCGGCGTGCAGATCTGCAGCCCGAGCGGCATCGGCCTCGGACCCTGCGACTGCAGCGGTAGCCCAGCCTCCGGAGGCTCCGGTTCTGGGCAAGGCGGGACCACGAACGCGAGCGGTGGCAGCGACGCCAGCCCGCCAGATACCAGCGCGTCTGGCGCATGCGAAGCGTCCGTCGCTGGCAATCACGGGTCTCGCGGCGGATCTCTTGCTATCTTGGGTTTGGCTTTGGGCCTGCTGTTCCAGCGTCGGCGCAGAGTCAGTGCCCGACATGCGCCTCGCGAAGCTCACGCCTCCAAGTAACCGTACGGTAACACGCCTCAGCGTCGTGCTCGGCTTGGCGCTGGTGAGCTGCGGCGCTCCTCTCCCCCCCGATCAAGAAGCGCAAGGGCAGACGCGCCTCGCTTTCGAGGGAGCCGGGACGTTCGAGCCAATACAGAACTTTGGCTCGAACCCCGGCGCGCTCAACATGTACCGCTACGTGCCGAGTCCGCTTCCCTCGGGATCCGCCCCGCTGGTGCTGGCGCTGCACGGCTGCGCCCAATCAGCCGCTGACTATCGCCGCGTCGGCTGGGAGCCGCTGGCTGACGAGCTCGGCTTCTTCGTGGTGTATCCTGAGCAGACGCCGGCCAACAACGGCGCCCGTTGCTTCAACTGGTACGGCGAGTTCGGCGACCGCTCCAACCTGGAGCGCGGGAAGGGCGAGAATCAGTCCATCGTAGAGATGGTGCAGCGCATGCAGGCGGACTTCGCCATCGATGCATCGCGCGTGTACATCATGGGCTTGTCCGCGGGCGGCGCCCAGACGGCGCTGATGCTCGCCACCTGGCCAGATGTCTTCGCCGGTGGCGGAATCATCGCGGGTATTCCCTACGATTGCTCCACTAGTCTGACTCAGGTCGCGAGCTGTCTGTTGCCTGGCATCGACAAGACACCGCAGCAGCAAGGCGATCTGGTGCGCAGCGCATTGCCAGGTTACGCTGGCTCGTTTCCGCGCGTAACCATATGGGCTGGTAGCTCCGACACGGTGGTGAATCCCAACAACCAGCGGGAGCTGATGGAGCAGTGGACGAATGTCCACGCCATCGATCAGACGCCGGACGAGTCAGAGACCGTCGGTGCGATCCAGCGCGACGTCTACAGCGACAGCTCGGGCGACGTGCAGGTGGAGACAGTACGCATCGCAAACGCCCCTCACGGCAGCTTCGTCGATCCCGAGACAGGGTGCGGTGCAACCGGGACTTGGGCCGTTGACTACGACGTGTGCGCGGCGCGGTCCATGGCGAGCTTCTGGGGCCTCGGCGGTATCGGCAGCGGTGGCGCGGCGAGTAGCGGCGGCGCAACGAGTAGCGGCGGCGCATCCTCGAGCGGTGGGACCGGCGCAGCAGGCGGGAGTTCGGGAGCCGCAGGCGGTGGCGGAGCCGCGGGTGGTTCCGGAGCCGCAGGTAGCGCAGGAACAGCAGGTGGCAGCTCGAGCACCGGTGGCAGTGGCGCGAAACCAGCCGACGAGTCCGGCGGTTGCAGTTGCTCACTCCCGGGACACTCATTGCCTCGCGGCAATAACTCCAGGCACGTGAGCCTAGTTGGTCTGCTCGCGGCTCTCTGGCTGTACAGGCGGCGCTGCGACTGAACGGTCCTCACGGTTCGCCCAGAAGTCGCTCATCTGCTTCCACAGTCCAGCGCGCGCACGGCGTGAGACGACCGCGCCGACGTGGCCGCCCGGCAGCTGCAGAATGTCCTTGTCTTCGCTGGAGATCAGCTCGTGGAGCCGTGCAGCGCCACGCCAGGGGACGATATGGTCGTCCCGAAAGGTGACCACCAAGGTGGGGCACGCAATCGAGTCGAGACGCGCCGCGCGGCCACTCAGCACGAACTCGCCGCGCACGAGTCGGTTCTCCCGGTAGAGTTCCTGGATGTAGCGCTGATAGCAGGCCCCTGGAAACGACACGTTGTCGTTTCCCCAAATCTCCGTCGCGAAAAATCCCCGCAGAAACTCAGCGTCCGCCCTGCGGTCGATCAAGGTGATGAGCTTGCTGATGGCCAGCGTGGGCCGCAGCATGTGAAACGACGCTTGCATCAGGGGCCAAGGCACATTGGCGAAGGCCTTCACCAGACCCGGCAGGTCAAACGTCTTGGTCAACGTCCACGCGGATAGCAGGCCGCCATCATGAAAGTCGATGGGCGCGGCGAGTGCGGTGAGCGTAGCCACCCGCTCAGGATACGCCGCTGCGTAGATACTGGTCAGCGTTCCCCCGAGGCAATAACCCAAGAGGTGTACTCGCAAAGCTCCGGAGTGACGACGCGCAGCGCGGATCGCCCGGGAAATGTAGCGGTCGCAGTACACGTCAAAGTCGAGGTGGCGGTCTTCGGCGCTGGGCGTGCCCCAGTCGATCATGTAGACGTCGTGGCCCTGCTCCACCAGGAACGCCACGAAGCTCTTACCTGGCAGCAAGTCGAGCACGTAGTTGCGATTGATCAGGCTCGGCACGATCACGATCGGCGTCTTGTGACTGATGCCTTCCGGCCGCGGTGTGTAGCGCAGCACGCGGAGCTTGTTTTCCTGGTGCACGACCCGAGCGGGCGTCTGCCCCACGACGCTTCGGGGCTTCTTCAGGAGATCGATCAGCTCCGCCCACTCCGCGCGCTGCAGCTCGGCTTCTCCCAGATCGTTGGCTGGCTTAGTCATACAGGCCTTCGAAGGCAGCGCGGAACCGCTCGTAAACGGCCTTGCGGCGCAGCTTCAGGGTGGTGGTGAGCATGCCGTCATCCACGCTCAGACTCGGTTGCATGAGCTTGAAGCGCTTGATCTGCTCGAAGCGTGCCAGCTCGCGGTTTGCCGCCTCGACGCGCAACTGAATCAGCTCTTCAACGGTCCGACCGCTGCTCTTGCTGCGCTCTTCGAGCTCCGCTCGATTCGGCCACACCCCGAGCACGATGTACTTCTTTGCGTCACCATAGGCGACGGCGTGCTCGATGAGCGGGTCATCGGCGAAGAGCTTCTCAATGTTCCCCGGGGCAACGTTCTTGCCGCCGGCAGTGACCAAGATCTCCTTCTTGCGTCCGATGATCTGCAAGAAGCCGCGATCGGTGAAGCGCCCCAGATCTCCGGTCTTGAACCAACCCTGGGAGTTAAACGCCTCCGCGGTGGCTTCCGGGTTCTTGTGGTAGCCGCGGAAGATGCTCGGGCCCTTCGCCAAGATCTCTCCGTCTTCGTCCAGCTTGAGCTCAACGGAAGGCAACGGCTTGCCAACGCTCTCGAAGTCGAAGTCGTCAGGGCGGTTGAGCGTCAGCGTGGGGGAACATTCGGTCAACCCATAGCCTTCGATGATCAGGATCCCCGCGGAGAGAAATTGCTCTTTCACCTGGCGCTTCAAGCCGGCGCCACCAGACAGACAGAACTGAAGCCGACCACCGGTCACCTCCTGCAGCCGCTTGGCGCGGGACGCTTCGTCTGGCAGGTCGATCACCGCCGACGCGAGACGCTCCCAGTACACCGGGACACTCATGAACACACTAGGCCGAATACGCGGCATCAAGTCGAGCACCGTTTTCGGATCCGTGAGGTAACTCAGGAAGCCCAGACGATTGCCGATGATGGTCTCGCCGTAGCCGAAAATATGGCTCATCGGCAGCCACAGCAGGTCTACACCGTCTTCCGGCAGTCTAGGGGCGTTGCTGACGAACCAGTCACGCCAGTTGATGCCCAGGTTTTCGTGGGTCAGCGGCACGCCCTTCGGGTGCCCGGTGGTGCCGCTGGTGTAGAGCATCATGCCCGGCGCATCGATGGGTACGCTCGCAGCGCTCTTGGTCGCGAGCTCCACTTCCGCCTCGCCCATGGCAGAGACCAGCTCACTCCAAGGCGCGGTGCGCTCCAGCAGCGCGCGAGCGCTCGCGTGCTCGAGTCGCGAAGCGAGCAGGTCGCGCGCCACGGTGAGGCTGAGGTCGGGGTCGATGAGCTGCACCCGTTCAACGGCGGTCAGCTGCCCTGCGTGGTCGAGGAGCCTTCCGAGCAGCTCCACGGAGTCAACGAACACGACGCGCGCGTCGCTGTGGTTCAAGATGTAGGCCGCCTGGGGTCCGGTCGACGCTGGATAGATCGGGACGCACACGCCGCCCGCGGCTTGAGTGCCAAGTGCTGCGGCCATCCACTCCACGCGGTTATGCCCGAACACCGCGGCGCGCTCACCGCCCTGAAGGCCGAAGTCCCTCAACATGCGCCATACGGCAGCGACCTGTCTCGCGTGTTCGAGCCAGCTCAGCGGAGCGAAGCCGCTGTGATTGTTTCCTCGAGGTAACTCGGACGTCGGCAGCATGAAGCGCGGCAACTCGCCGTGGCGCACGGCAGCCTCGAGCAAGATCAGTCCAGCGTTTTCGACTTTCAGGTATGGCGTAACGTCCATGGTTCCCCCAGAAACGGCGCGCGCGAGGCGCGAGCTCTCAAGACCTCACTCGCGGGGAGCGAGATCCGCGCCTTGGAGATCTTCCAGGCGCTCTTCCAAATCAATCAGGCGGCTCTCCAGCTGATGCAGCACGTGCAACGTCCGCTCCTGATCGCGACGCGTCGGCAGACCCATGCCTGACCACAGCCCGGCGCTGAGGCTGTCTGCCGCGCGCTTGAGCTTCGTGGCCGCACCCAAGCATCCGGCAACGGGCTCCAGCAACAGCGGGTTCTTGAGCAGACTGTCGAGATAAGGCGTGGTCGCGGCGTCCCACGCCTTGAAGTAGCGCTTGAACGCGCCCCAAGGACTGACGGTTTGAAAACTCATGGCGCCCTCCTGCGCTTGAGCTCCGATCCTAGCGCGTCCGCCTCGGCCGCTTCGACCTCGTGCTCCAGGAAACGCGCGAGGTCGCGGTTCGACTCGTCGAGCGCCTCAACCATCGGGAAGTGACCGCAACGGGGATACACCTTGAGTTCCGCGTGCCTGAGCTGACGCAGCAAGCGATAGGCGACCGGCAGCGTCGAGATGCAGTCCTCCTTACCCCAGAGCAGGAGCACAGGCTGAGTCAGCTCACCGTAGCGCTGCTCCTGGCGGCGGAACTTCTGGGCGCGCAGGGTAGCCAACGCTGCGGCCTTGCTCCCTGGCAGCTCCAGGAGTTTCTCCACCCGGCGCACCCGATCCGCGGTGATACGTCGCCGATCGTAGTAGGCGATGGGCATGGTTCGCTCGACGTGCCCGTGGCCACTCCAGCCGAACATCCACTCACCGATGCCGTCAGCACGCGCCAGCACCATCCAGGCGGGCAGCTGATCTTCGAACACCCAGGCGTCGTACAGCGCGAGGCGGGTGATGCGTTTGGGTACCGCAAGGCACGTCGCGAGCGCGACGGAAGCACCCCAGGAGTGCCCCACGAGCGCTGCCCGCGATAGCCCCAAACGGTCGAGCAGCGCCACCACGATGCGCGCCTGGGCGGCGGGCGAGTAGTCGCCGGCTCCGCGACTGCTGTAGCCGAAGCCCTTCAGGTCGACGGCGATCACCTGGTGGCGCTCCGCCAGCGCGGGGACGACTTCATCCCACGCATCGAGGGAAGAGGCGTAGCCGTGAAGCAGCACCACGGCAGGCCCGCTGCCGGTCACGCGATAGCGGATGCGGGCCCCACACACCTCGGCGTAGCTGTCCGCTTCAGGCGCCTCAGGCAGGGGCCCTTCGTAGAAATTCGGACTGCTGAACCGCCAGTGCACATCGCCTCCAGGCCGGGAGCTCCCGTCGGGAGCGCCCATGTTGCATCGCAACAAGCCGGTCAGTCTTGCGCCATCGGGCTGGCTGGCGTCAAGCTCTTTTGTTTCGCGACGCACCATGGCGTGCGGCCCAAGTATTTTAGCAAGTATTGGCTGTACCCAGGGACCGTCACAGTGCCATGGACCGCGCCTTTGTTGCAACGCAACATTTCGATTGACTGCCGCGCCCGCGCTGCCCTAATTTGGCGCGGTGTTCAACCAGCAACCCAAGCACGGCGTGATCTGGAGCAAGCTGCTCGGAGAGTGGTCGCGCCTGCTCGGTGGGCCACACGCCGCGGCCCAGCTGCAAGAGCAATGGCTCCGCGCGCTGCAGGGCACGCCCTGGCTGAGCCCATTCCCTCCGGGAATCGCGCCAGCCGCCAACCTGCCCGCAGCGAAGAGCCTGCCAGCTGAACTTGCCAGGCAGGCGCTCGGGCGCTGGCTACACTGGGTCGACGCGAGCGCATGGCTCGCGAAGGACACGTTGAACTACGTCCAGCGGTTGCAGGTCGAGTTCATCAGGGCCACCCAAGAGCTTCAGGCCCAGAGCCTGGACCGCGAGCACTTCTGAGCTCGTGCCAAGAGGAGCAGCGTATGAAACTGGAGAGCTGTCGCGCAATCATCACTGGCGGGGCCAAGGGCATGGGCCTGCACTTCGCGCTGCGCCTGCATGAGCTGGGCGCACGAGTCGCCGTGGGCGACGTCGACGAAGCCGGGCTTGAAGCATTGCCCAGGGGAGTTCACAAGCGCCGCCTGGATGTCAGCCAGGAGTCGGACTGCGAAGGCTTCGTCGCCTGGGCGCAGGAACAAATGGGCGGACTGAACGTGCTGGTGAACAACGCTGGCATCATCCGCGACGGCTTGCTGGTCAAGCAGGCGCGCGACACCGGCGAGCTCTCCAAGCTGTCGAAGGCCGACTGGGACGCCGTCACCGCGGTGAACCTGAGCGGCGCGACCTTCATGGCCCGCGAGTTTGCTTTTCGCGTCGCCGAGAGCGAGGAGCGGCCGAGCTTGATCGTGAACATGTCTTCGGTGTCTCGACACGGAAACCGTGGGCAGTCGAGCTACGTCGCGGCCAAGGCGGCCCTCGCCGCAAACGCCGTAACCTGGGCACGGGAGCTCGCGAAGTTCGGCACCCGCGTGGTTGGCATTGCGCCGGGAATGGTGGAGACGCCGATGACCCAGGGCATGAACCAGAAGGCGCGCGATGCGCTGGTGGCTGCGATTCCGGTGGGACGCATCGGTGTACCCGAAGATCTGTGGCTCGCGCTGCGCTTCTGCATCGAGTGTGACTACTTCAACGCCCGCGTGCTCGACGTCGACGGCGGCCTGGTGATGACCTGAGAGTGATTGCTCGCGCCTGAGCGCGCGGGTGCGGGGGACGACATGCGTTACATCGACTTGATCGCCGAGCGACCGCTGATTTGGGGACTGTTCATCGTCTACATGCTGGGCACGAGCTACCTCGCGTGGCTCGGGCACAAGCGAACCACGGACATTCGTTCCTTCGCCCTGGGTAGCGGCAACATGAACCCGTGGGTCGTGGGCATCACGCTCGCGGCGAGCATCGCGTCGACCGCGACCTTCGTGATCAATCCCGGCTTCGTCTACGTGCACGGCCTCTCGGCGTTCATGCATCTCGGGCTCGCAGCGGGCTTGGGCATCGCAGCTGGGCTGATCGTGATGAGCGCAGGTTTTCGCGCCATCGGCGAGAAGCACAAGGCCATCACGCTGCCTCAGTGGACGGGCAAGCGCTACGACTCCCGGGCGCTCTCCATCTTCTTTGCAGCGGTCAACCTGCTGAGCCTGAGCTTCGTCGTGTTGATCGTGGGCGGCTTGTCGATCGTCATGCAGCAGACGCTTGGGCTCAGCAACATCGAGAGCCTGCTGTTGATCGTGGGCTTCGTCTTCAGCTACGTCTTCGTGGGCGGCACCTACGCCCATGCGTATACGAACACGCTGCAAGGCATCATCATGCTCGTCGTCAGCGTGGTGATCATCGCCAGCGGCGCGCACTACCTGAGCGGCGGGATCGGCCCGTTCATGGACAAGATCGCGGCTCAGGATCCGAACCTGGTGATGGGTGTAAACCCCAAGAGCCCGCTGTTTTCTAGCCCGTTCACCGTCTATGTGGCGGGTTTCATCATCGGTTTCGCGCTGGTGTGCCAGCCCCACATCATGACCAAGGCGCTCTACGTAAAGGGCAAGCGCGAGATCCGTCAGTACCTCGCGGTAACACTGGTCAGCTTCGGCATATTCACCGCGCTGCTCTTGGTGGGGCTCTACGCTCGCGTGATGGAGCTGCCGAAGGACGCGCTCCTGGATCCGACCACCGGCGCCTTCCGTCAGGATCAGGTGATGGCGGCGTATCTCGCCAACAGCTTTGGCCCTGGCATGCTCTCGGTGATCACCGTGGCTCTGCTCGCGGCGGGGATGAGCACTCTGGATGGCATCCTGGTGGCGCTCTCCAGCATCGCCGCGAACGACTTGTTCCTGAACCTCACGGAAAAGAACCTGCTCAAGAACCACGAGGAAGAGCAGCGCGCGCGTATCGCTCACCGCGCCTCTCAAGCCATCTTGCTCGGCATTGGCGTCGCCGCGCTGCTGATCTCGATTCATCCGCCGAAGCTCCTCGGCATCTTCGGCCAGGTCGGGGTGTACGGCATCGTCGCCGCCTCCACGGTGCCGATCCTGTTCGGCATCTTGTTCAAGCGCATGGACAAACGCGCGGCCTTCGCTGCCGCCGCCACCGGCCTCGCGGTTCACTTCAGTCTCTACAGCTGGGCCAGCTGGGCCAAGGCACATGGCGTGCAACTCGCAGACGGTGTGCTTGGCAGCAGCGCGCTCCGCTGGTTGTTCGACCACGGCGCCGTGCAACTTGGCCTGCTGAACCCTGGCGTCACGGCCACCTACGGGCTCATCCTGAGCAGCGTCGTCGGGCTCCTGGGGTTGGCGCTCGCACCGAAGTCGGTTCCCGACGGCAATGAAGCGCCGAGCACCGACGAGACGAAGCCGGAGGCAGCACGCTTCAGCTCGAGCGACGCTCGCAGCAGTGCCGGCGCGTGAAGCGCGCCACCTCGCCCGCTGAGGGTGTACCCGCAGACTCTCGATCGCGTGGTTGGGCCACCGCATCGGAACGCAACGTCGCGACCCTCGCCTCACGTAGAACGGGGCGCGAACAACCTAAGAGGACAAGCCATGTTTCCCAACCAGTTCTTCACCGCCAATCCTTACACCGAGACCTACGCCAAGCTCATGCGCGCCCAGACCGCACGCCTGGAGAACCTGAACAGCCAGTTCAGCGAGCTGAGCACTCAGCAGACGAAGCGCGCCTGCGAGTCCATCGACGAAACCGCCAAGCTGATGAAGGACTCGCTCCAGGCCTGGGGCGAGCTCGGCAGCGCCTGGCAGCGTTTCGCCCTCGAGCTGACTCGGGTGCCGAACATCACTGAAGGCTGAGAGACACAGTTCTCTTGGGATCCGTCAGCGCGCGAGGCGGATCCCGGAGAACATCCAGCGCTGGCCTGGATAGAAGAAGTTCCGGTAGCTCGGGCGGAAGTGGCTCTCGCTCGTCACGCACGCGCCGCCACGCAGCACCTGCTGGCTCACCATGAACTTGCCGTTGTATTCCCCCAGGGCGCCGTCAGCGACCTTGAAGCCAGGGTACGGTGCGTAGGCGCTCGCGGTCCACTCCCAAACGTCGCCGTGCATTTGGCTGAGGCCGCTCCCGCTGGCCGCTCGGGGATGCAGCGCACCGCTCTCTACAAAATTTCCGCGCGGTTTTTCTAGCGGGGAGTCTCCCTGACTGAGCGCTGCAGACTCCCATTCGCCCTCAGCGGGGAGCCTCGCCTTGCGCCAGCTGGCAAACGCGTCGGCTTCGAAGTAGCTGACGTGGCACACGGGGGCTGACGGATCGAGTCGCTCGAGGCCACGCAGCGTGAACTCGAAGAACTCCCCGTCGCGTTCGACCCAGTAGAGCGGCGTGTTCCAGCCTTCAGCGCGCACGCTGGCCCAGCCGTCGCTGAGCCACAAGAGCGGCTGCGCGTAGCCACCATCCTTGATGAACTCGAGGAACTCCCCGTTGGTCACGAGCCGCGACGCGAGCTGATAGTCCTCGAGATAGACCTGGTGCCGCGGCCCCTCGTTGTCGAAGTGAAAGCCTGGCCCGTGGTGCCCCAGGGCCTTTAGCCCTCCCCCAAAATCCAAGAACTCAGGCGGAGGGACATCGCCGGGAGTAGCCTTTGGCTGATTCCTCGCGGCACCGGCGGAGTATGCAGGGAAGCTCGGGCTCTGAAACAGCACGTGCTTGATATCCATCAAGAGCAGCTCCTGATGCTGCTGTTCATGATGCAAGCCGAGCTCCACTACTGCCTGCTCCTCCAGAGAGAGCTCCGTTCCAAGCACGCGCGCCATCGCCTGGTCTACGTGCTCCCGATACGCGAGCACCGTCTCCAGGTTAGGTCGCGTCACGAGTCCACGCCGCGCGCGTGGGTACTGCGCGCCGACGCTGTTGTAATAGGAGTTGAAGAGGTACTCGAAGCTCGGGTCGAACACCGCGTAGTCGAGACCACGAGCCGCACGGGGCTTGAGCACGAACGTTTCGAAGAACCAGGTGACGTGAGCGAGGTGCCACTTGGTCGGGCTGACGTCGGGCATCGACTGCACGATGCAGTCCTCCGCGGTCAGCGGCGCGCGCAGCTGATCGGTGAAGCGCCGCACCTCCAGGTAGCGTTGCAGCAGGGACGACTGACTCAACACCGGGGCGCTCATGAGCCTCAAACCCTAAGGCCAAGCCCGGCGCCTGCGAAGTCACCCCAGACGCTTTTATTGGGGGAGAGGCACGCTGTTTTCAGCCTAATCCAGCTAGAGGTGGCGTTTTTCCTTCCGCCGGGCGTCGCCCCCAGAAAAAATCGACGCGCCGGCTGTCGATCTCAAGCCCAGCCTGCGTCGCTCCAGCATGCAGTACCTACTCCTCATCTACTCAGACGAAAAAATTGGCGCCAACATGAGCGAAGCGGAGCAGCAACAGCTCATGGCGGACTACCACGCCTACACCCAAGAGCTGGTCACGGCCGGTGTGATGCGTGCCGGCGACGCGCTCAAGCCAACGACCACAGCGACCACCGTGCGGGTGCGCGGCAGCGAGACCATGACCACCGACGGCCCCTTCGCCGAGACCAAGGAAGCCCTCGGCGGCTACTACCTGATCGAAGCCCCGAACCTAGACGAAGCGCTGAAGTGGGCCGCCAAGATCCCGACCGCGAAGTACGGGTCAATCGAGGTCCGCCCGATCATGGTTTACTAGGTAGCCGTGAGCCAGACGGCGCTAGCAGTGGAGCGGGTGTTCCGCGAGGAGTCCGGGCGGGTGATCGCCGGGCTCATCCGGCTCACCCGCGCTGGCGCAAGTCGCCATGGCGAAGACCCCTTCCAGGTCGCTGAAGACCTGTTCCAAGAGGCCCTCACCCGCGCCCTCGACCGCTGGCCAGTCGAGGGCGTGCCCGACAACCCTGCCGCCTGGATCACCCGGGTCGCACGCAACGCGGCCATCGACCGCATGCGGCGCTGGAGCAGTCGAGAGCGTTCCCTCGCGGAACTAAGAGATGCCTCGAGCGAACCGCCTCAGCCTGTTGAAGCCGACGCCTCGGATGTTGACGTCTTTCCCGACGACCGCTTGCGTCTGTTCTTCACATGCTGTCACCCCGCTTTGCCCCAACCGGCGAGCGTGGCGCTGACCCTGCGCACCCTCGGCGGACTCACGACAGCGGAGATCGCCAAGGCGTTCCTGGTGAGCGAGGCAACCCTCGCCCAGCGCCTGGTGCGCGCGAAGCGCAAGATCGCCGAGGCAGGGATCCCGTATCGCGTGCCCCCAGCGGAGCTCCTGCCTGAGCGATTGAAGGCGGTGCTGTCGGTGGTCTATCTGATCTTCAACGAGGGCTACCTCGCGACGAGCGGTGATCAGCTGATGCGCGGGCAGCTGTGTGAGGAGGCGCTGCGCCTCGGCAGTGTGCTCGTCGAACTTCTGGAGGGCGGGTCAGTTGGTGACTCCGCCCATGAGTCCCGCCGCCACCGCGCGGAGGCGCTCGGGCTCGTCGCGTTGATGCGTCTGACCCACGCTCGTCGCGCCGCGCGCGTTGACTCGAGCGGAAGCTTGGTGCGACTGAATGCTCAAGACCGCAGTCGCTGGGATGGAATCGCGATCCAGCGGGGCCTCGAAGAACTAGACCGCGCTCTCAGCCTACGGGCCGCCGGGCCCTACCAGATCCAGGCGGCTATCGCCGCGCTGCACGTACGCGCCAGCACCCCCGACGAAACCGACTGGCCACAAATCGCCGGACTGTATGCGGCGCTGCTGCACTTCGCGCGCGACGGAGCAACGGAACAAGCGACTCCGATCATCGAGCTGAACCGGGCCGTCGCGATCTGGAAAGCGGACGGCCCCGAGCGTGCGTTGCCCCTGGTGCAACGCTTGGCCGACAGCGGCAGACTCGCGAACTACCACATGCTCTACGCGACTCTGGGACACCTCACCCGCGCCCTCGGTCGTCTGGACGACGCGAAGGAGGCGTTCGAGCGTGCGCTCGAGCTGACGGACAACAGCTCCGAGCGTCGCTTCTTGGAGGGCCAGATCATGGAACTCACCAACGGCGTCGCCGGTGGTGAACCTTAAATACACACGGCCCAGGTACGGAGCACAGGTTCAGTATTCAGCCGGAGGTGTGTGAAGCGCTGGTGCGGAATCCTGCGCCCCGCACGCCACCTGAGCTTCTGATTAGGGTTTTGCCTACTTTGGTTGTACGCTCGGGTTTGTGCCCGAGGACGCTGCTACCCGCGAAAAAACCCGCGTTTTGGTAGTTGATGATGAGCGCTTCATCCGTGAGGTGCTCGCCGACTTCCTCGGGATGGAGGGGTATCAGGTTCGTACGGCCGAGGACGGCGCGGCGGCGTCCCGTGAACTGGACCGCGGCAAGTACGACGTCGTTATCACCGACCTGAAGATGCCCAACATGGGCGGGCTCGATTTGTTGCGTGAGATCGAGCGCAAGAGCCCCGACGCGGTGACCATCGTGATGACGGGCTTCGGCACCGTCGAGACGGCGATCGACGCGATGAAGCGCGGTGCACACGACTACGTGCTCAAGCCGTTCAAAGTAGAGCAAGTGCTCGAGATCGTACGCCAAGGCCTGGAGGCGCGGAGCAACGGCAGCGGCCCTCACTCGAGGCGCGCACAGGTTGATTCCGCGCGAAAAGAGCTCAGCGAGCGCTTCTCGCGCATGATGGATACCCTGTGGCTCGCGTATCATCCCATCGTCACCGTCGACGGGAACATCTATGGCTACGAAGCGTTGATGCGCTCCGAAGAGCCGAGCTTCCCGGACCCGAGCCTGGTGCTCAGCGCCGCGGAGGACCTGGATCAGCTCCACGCGCTTGGTCGCCGCATCCGCGATCGCGCGGTAGAAGGCTTCAAAGAGGCGCCTGACGGATCACACCTGTTCGTGAACCTGCATCCCGCGGATCTGATGGATTCGCAGCTCTTTTCCCCGACTGCGCCGCTCTCGAAGATCGCGCAGCGGGTGGTGCTGGAGATCACTGAGCGAGCATCCCTCGAAAAACTCGATGACGTCCCCGGGCGTGTCGCGAGCTTGCGTGCACTCGGTTTCCGCGTGGCAATCGACGATCTGGGCGCCGGCTACGCCGGTCTCGGCTCCTTCACCGAGCTGGAGCCTGACATCGTCAAACTCGACATGTCCTTGGTGCGCGGCGTGCACCTGCATCGCACCAAGGAGAAGGTGATCCTGAGCATGATGAGCCTAGCTCGCGAGCTCGGGACGACGGTCGTAGCCGAAGGCGTGGAGACCGAAGAGGAACGCGCAAAGCTGACGGAGATCGGCTGCGACTTGCTGCAAGGCTTCTTCTTCGCGAAGCCGCGACGCTTGTCCCGGCGCTGAAGCGCCTGGCGGCGTTCAATCCGCGGCTCACCGCAAGGTTCGAGTACGCGACTTCCAGGCTTCAGCTCAGCGATTCTTCTCGCAGAGTTCGACCGCGTCCTTTGCCACCCGCTCGCGCTTGCCAGTATTCGCGCAAACCGAGAAGGACTTCTTCGCGCGTTCCTTTAGGGGTGCGCTCGACTCGGCTATGGCTTTGCGCAGGTTCGCGACCGAGGTCGAGTCCTTCTCGATAGCCGCCGGGAATTTGATGCCATTCATTTCCGCGTCAAAATCGCGCCACATCTCCCCTACCCGGCGCATCCCTTCAACCACCCAGCGCGCGGGAAACACGGGCTTGACCTGGGTGATGTCGACGTAGGCGCGCGTGGCGTCTTCCAGGGCGGCGTGACGCTCCTTGGACCAGCCCTGGAACCGCTTGTAGTAGTCCTGAAGCTGGTCGCTCGACTTGAGTGACGTGGTGCTCGGCGCCTTGAGCTTTTCGGCTTCGAGGCGCAGCTTTTCCGCCTGTAAATACATCGCCGCGCCCACGGCGCCCACCACCGCCTCGCGCCCAGTCAGTGGGTAAGGCTCCTTACGCATCAGCGCCTTGGCCTTGGCCGGCCCGTCTAGGGCGTCCCACGCCTGGATGACCCCCTCGGCTTCTTGCATGGCCATGGCGACATCGCCGGCCGCAAAGTACTTGCGCGCCTTCTGAGCAGCCCACGCCAGGGCAAGACCAGGCTCTTGCGGCCGCGCAAGGGGCAGCACCCCGAGCGCCTCCCGTGGCATGTCCGAGTCGTTGAAGTAACTGCTGGCACCGATCCGCGCGGATATGGCCAGGGCATCCGTCGCCTTCATGCTACCGGAATATGCCCAGACCTTGCGCGGGTCCCTGAGCACCACGAGCGCCGCGAGCACCAGCGCAGGGTTCTTCGCATCCTTGACCAACGCCTGAAGGCGGGTGTCGTCGATGGTCGCGCCTTCAGGGCGCCAGCGCGGATCGCGCAGTACCAGCTGGGCGTACAGCTCGGCATTCGGATCTTTGGCTAGCTTTGCCTGAGCCACCCAGCTGGGGACCAACGCGGCGCTCCCCTCGCACACCACGTCGGGACCGTGAGGCTGACTCAGCAGGCAGCCGCGCCACGCGACCTCTGCGGCGGTGGTTGCCTTCGCGGCAAATGCCGCTTCGCCGTCGGTGCCGGCGAGGCCAGTCACCTTCTTCGCGATGACATCGGCGGCGCTGAGCAGTGTCTTGCACTCGTCGCTGCAGACAGCAGGCGCTTCTGCTTGCGCTGCTTCAACGTCGGGATCCGCTGGGCTCCCGGTGGGGGCTGGCGCCGGGGTGTCGTTTGCTGCTGAGCTTGCGCCGGATGCCGATCCTTCCGGAGCTTGCGGCGGGGGAGAGCTGCAGTGCGCTGAGGCGAGCGCGAGGGCACCCAATGCGCCTAACCCCCAAACCTGCGAATCTCGGGAGCGACGGGCGGGCCAGTGAGAGAGACCGGTGAGCAGACTCCTGCGGGCAAACATGCCTCGCTTTTAGAGGATCCGTGAGGAGGAGCAAAGCCGCTAGGGCACGCTGCCAGGCGGTGCGCTGCCAACGCTATACTTCGCGGCGTGGAGCTGGAGTTTACACCGACCCTCGCGGACTACCGTGAGCTCGTGCGCGCAAACCTCGCGCGGCGCCCCTTCGGTGTGATCTTGCTCGCCCTCGCGCTGTGCGCCCCCTTGCCGGTGTTCTGGTGGCAGACCAACCTGCCCTGGTTCGTAGGCGCCGTGTGGGCGCTGTTCGTGGGCTTCATGTTGGCCACGATGCCTCGGCGCCTGGCGAAACAGCTCGTACGACGCAGCCCTCATCTCGTGCAGCCACATCGCATCCGCACGGATTCGAATGGGTACGAGCTACATAGCCCCGGCTACGACGTGAGCTTGCACTGGGCGGCGTTTCGCGAGCTCCGAAGCACGCCCCACCTGTGGCTCCTGTTCCGCGAGAGCGAAGTCTTCGTGGTGCCCAAGCGGGCGTTCGCGTCGCGAGACGCCGAGCGCGGCTGGGTGCGCGCGGTGCGCGACTACATGCGAGCACCACCCGACGCAGCGCCCGAAGCCGCTGACCTCACGTTTTCGCTCACCCGCAGCGACTACACGGAGATCTACCGCGCGGCACAACCGGCGCAGCTCAAGTTCATGCGCTGGTTCCTCACGGTACCAATCGTGATCGGCCTGATAGCGAACGCGCGCTTCATCCAGCTGGGTCACAACCTGGCCTGGATGATCAGCCTGCCGTTCACGCTGCTCTTCGCCGTCGCGATCGCGTTGATGACGCCCTGGGTCCAAGCGAGACTGCTGAGAGCAGAAGCGTTCAAGCCGGTTTCCTATCGGATCCTCCCGGAAGGATTTCTGCATCGCCACAGCCAGGGAGAGACGCTGTACGCCTGGTCGACCCTGCGTGGGGTCGAGCAGAGCCAGACGCTGTGGTTGGTGCGCACGGACTCCGTCGTCTTGCCTGTGCCGCGGCGCGCCTTCTCCGACGTGGACGAGGAGAGCGACTGGATCGACTTGGTGCGCGGTAACCTGCACGGCGCTCCGAAGCTGGAGAGCGTTCCACACGCGGCCAACTAGTGTCCTGTCTCCGCAGTTCCCTGCAAAACTCGCCCGCCCCCTCAGAGTGTGGGCGCACGAGCTTTGCGCCTTGGCGCTACTCTTGAGACGAGGAAACGCTGTGTTGATCTGTTCAGCGAATCACAGATTCGCTGAATTAGTTTAGGTGTAAAATTCCGTAGTTGCTGGGGGAGAGATGCGGCATCACGCTTCGGATGTGGCCACGCGCCCGAATTCGAGGTAGACGCCTCGTTAGAAGTAGAACTTCTCACTTTTAAGGAGGTCGGCCGTGGCGCTGCGTAGTCTCAAGCTTGATTTGGCTGTTTCCAAGATGATCGGCCTCGCGTTGGCCCTGGGTGTAACGACCCAGGTTAGCTCGGCGAGCGCCGCGGACTACAGCCAGCCTGGTCCGCTCACCACGGCGGTGCAGAGCTTCAACACGAGTGGCGCGAACGGCAAGGTCGCGTACCCGACGAACGGCAGCGGCCCATTTCCCACCCTGGTCCTCGGCCACGGCGCGCTGTTCGCCAACGCGGACCAGCAGATTGGCTGGGGAGAACACTTCGCGTCGTACGGGTTCGTGGCGATCGCAGTCAACCTTGGATCATTTCCCGACGGTAATGGCGGCACACCGATCATCGAGGCGGCGCTCAACTATCTGGATAGCGCACCCTCGCCACTCGCCGGGCTGGCGGACACCGCCAACTTTGGCCTCGAAGGCTTCAGCGCCGGCGGTCAGTCGTTCGCCGTGGCCGCGGTCGGGTTGAAGCCTCAAGCGCTGGTGCTCTTCGATCCAGTGGGAGGCAGCGGCATGGGCGGCGGCACCGACCCTGGGGGCAGCGCCGTGCCCAATATCTGCAGTCCGACCATCACCATCTTCACCGAACCCAGCACCTGCAACAGCAACAGCAACTGGTCGCCGTTCGCCATGGCGAGCAGCGGTCCCCGCGCTACCTTGCGGATCACGGGAGCGACCCACTGCGACGGTGAGAACGCCGACCGTGGAGGGCTCTGCGGTGGCTTCTGTGGTGGCGCCGCGACCCCTGCCAAGCAGGGGCGTTTCGCTCACTATGGGACGGCGTGGTTCTTGGCGTATTTGAAGGGTGACTCTGCTGCTCTGGCTGAAGTCACCGACAGCGCGCTCGCCGCCGACTCTGCGATCAAGAACACGGGCACGGCTGACGGTCCCGACTGTGACGGCAACACCGGCAACGGTGGCAGCGGCGGCGCTGGCAACGGTGGCGCGGGAGGCGCACAAGGTGGGTCCGATGCGGGCGGTGCAGCGACCGGCGGAGCTGGCCAAGGCGGATCCGCGGGGAACGTAAGCGGAACCGGCGGCACAGGCTTTGGCGGCAGCGCTGGCGCTAGCGGCGGCAACGCTGGGACGGGCCAAGGCGGCTCCAGCGGCTCCGGCCAGGGCGGCTCCCAGGCTGGTTCGAGCGGCTCCGGCGCTGGCGGCTCGAGCAGCGACGACTCAGGCTGCAGCTGCCGCGCCAGTGGCGCCGGGAGCAGCAGTCCCGGCGCGGCAGCGCTGTTCGGCTTACTGGGCTTGGCCGCGCTGCGTCGACGTCGAAGCCGCCGCTAGGGGCGTGCTGCGCTGTGCGGGTGACCAAGCTGAAAGCGGCTGATCCTCGGAGCTACGCTCGGCGCAACTGGCAGAGCCGTGATCGACGGTCTGCAGCTTGGAATCGACCACGCTCCGCTTCAGTCAACCAGGTTCAAACGTCGGCGTGGGCCCTTCGCTTTGGGTGCCACGCCGGGTAGCTCGAGGTGCTGGCCCTTGGCATACACCGGGTGGCGACCGTGTTCGCGGTACCAGTCGGCGACCTTCGCGGACATGTGCATCTGTTCGATGATCTGACGCCAGCCCACGCCGGTGTTGTACGCACAAAAGCTGATCTCGCCCTGCTGGGTTCCGTACGGAATGATGCACATCTCCGTGCGACGGAAGTCGTAATTGAACAGGTCCTGAAACCACATGCCGGCGACGAAGAGGAAGCGCCACTCGAAGGCACCAGCGTCGCCCTCCGTCGTGCCGACCGCGTCGCCGGTGGCACCAGCTTGACTCAAGCACTGGCGCACGAGCTCGGTCAGTCCGTAGCCAGCAGGAGCCCGCTCTGGCTTGAAGTTGCGAGCCAGACTCAGGGCCACACCGCTCATCACGTGGGCCTTGCCGCGGCCTGCATCTGCGACCTCCTGAAGGTCCTTCAGGACTTGCTCGACATCGATGAAGTCGCAGAGCGGCGCCCACGCCTTCGTGCGCTTGTTCACGACCAACACCGTTCCGATACCGCAGTTCGGATGGCAGCCGCACTTGAGCGCGCCAAAGTC
Organism: Polyangiaceae bacterium; assembly: GCA_041389805.1. Lineage (GTDB taxonomy): Bacteria > Myxococcota_A > Polyangia > Polyangiales > Polyangiaceae > JAHBVY01. The sequence goes on from JAWKRD010000012.1 coordinate 45,041, forward strand.
CGTGTCTGGGCCGAGCAACACGTCGACCACGTCGCTGAACGGATTCATTGCGGACAGAGGGAACCAATCGCGGAGTGGTTCGGTGGCGCCGAGCTGCGCGCTGAGGTCCTGCGCCAAGTGGCTCAAGGTGTAGCGCTGGGCGTGGCGCCGCTCGTCGCTGATGTCTTCATCTCGTCCGGTGAAGCTCACAGGCTGAAAGCTGACCACCGTGATCTTCTCGGCGTTCTCCAGCGCAAACTCCACGATGGGCCCGACCTGCTCATCGTTCACCCCGCGCACGACAGTGACCACCAGCACGACATCGATGCCCGCAGCGTGCAGGTTGTCGATGGCGGCCTGCTTCACATCGAACAGGTTGCCAACCTTGCGGTGCTCGTGTGCGGCGTTGCTTACCCCATCGAACTGCAGGTAGACCAGACGCAGACCAGCCTCCTTTGCCGCACGGCAAAATTCTGGTTCCTGTGCGAAACGGATTCCGTTGCTCGCACACTGCACGCAGAAGTAGCCCACTTCCCGTGCGTAGCGTATGGCGTCGATGAAGAACGGGCTGAGCGTTGGTTCTCCACCGGAGAACTGCACACTCATTTGACGTCGCGGCTGGATGCTCAGCGAATCGTCGAGAATCTTGGTGACCTCGTCCCAAGTGAGTTCGTGGACATAGCCAACCTGATTCGCGTCCATGAAGCACGGGTCGCACATCATGTTGCAGCGGTTCGTCAGGTCGACCGTGAGCACCGAGCCGCGCCCGTATTTGATGCTGCTGGTGCCGTGATTTCGCAGCTTGGTCTTCGGGGCGAGATAGTCCCGCCCTGGAAACAAGCGCTCGATGCGAGCCAGAAACTCTGGGCTCACGCTCATCACGTCTTCGAACTCCCCGTGCACCGAGCAGGTCTTGCGCATCACGATGCGCCCTGAATCCTCGAGGATCTGCGCCTTGACCTCGCCCGGATTGCCCTCGACGAGTTCGCTCAAGGGCAGCTCGCCGCTGAGGATCGCCTGGCGAGTTTGTTTCACACACTCTGGGCACAGCGAGTCCGTCTCTCGCGGCCAGCCCAGGGTAGGAAAGGTGCGCTCGGCCTTACGGATCAAGGGCGCAGGCGCCCATTTCGGCTGAACCCGCGGCCCGGGATTCGCGCTGCCGAGCTTGCGGTGCAACGGAAAGGCGGCCTTCGCCGCCAGGACGAGCGCCTGCTCCGCGCTTCTCAGCGCGCGCTGCCGTAGTGTGAGTCGCTGCTGCGTACCGCGTGCGTTTCCGACTCGAAACGTCGCGACCTCAGCCTCTGCGGAGGCACGGCTGGCAGTGCTGCGGTGACCCACGCTTGCTGCGCGATCGTGCATGTCGAGATAGCCGGGGACGGGACGTTGTGACATCGCCGTCAGAATAGTCGAGACGAGCCCAGAGGCGAGCCCGCACTTCGGAGCCGGTGCTATGCTGCCGTCCCCATGCGCCTACTCGTCGCAAGTGACGTCCACCTGGGACCACATACACCCTCACGGGTGGACCGCGCGCTGGCTCGCATCCTGGGTGAGCACCCAGGGCATGAGCTGGTGTTGGCTGGGGATATCTTCGATCTCTCCCTCGAACCGCGCGGCAGCGATCTGGGCAGAAGCCTGCGTCAATTGCTGACTCGAACGTCCGAGTTGCCCGCAGCGCTGCACGCCCACCTGGGACTGGGGCACCCCGTCACGCTGTTGGTGGGGAACCACGACGCCGAACTGCTGACCGAGTGCGGGCGCGACGCGTTACTCGAGAGCCTCGATCTGAGCCACACCGCCCCGCTGACTGTGGCGCCGTGGTTCATCCGCCGCGGAGGAGTCCACATCGAGCATGGACATCTCTACGATCCGGATAACGCGCCGACGCACCCACTGGCGTGCTGGAAAGAGGGCACTGAGCCCCTTGGCATTGCGCTCACGCGGCGCTTCCTGGTGCCGAGTGGCGCGACTTATTTCGCCCACGCCCACCAGACGACACCCCTCAAGGGCCTGCTCGACGCTTTCATTCAGTACGGCGTGAACGCTCCACGCATCGTCTACCAATATTTCCACGCGGCCATTTCGCTAACCCTTGAGTCGCGTTCGAGTTCGCCCCAGGCGCGCCTTCTGGATCAGGAGCGGGATGACGGTCACAGCCGACTTCTCGACTTCGCGGCGAGCGTAGGTTTGGAACGTCAGGTGCTGACCGACCTACTGGCGGGCGCCACCCAGCCAACACACCACGACTTCACGGACACATTCATGCGCCTCTACTTCGACCGCATCTTGTGTGCCGTCGTCGGAACCCTCGGCGGCGCAGCGTTGTTGCCCTTGAACCCGCCAGCCGCGCTCGGACTGGCGTTGCTCGCCAGCGCCTACCTCGTGCAGTCCGTCGCCTTGCAAGGCAGTCGCTACTCTGAGGCGCCGCGCGAGCGCCTGCAGGCGGCGGCCGCGCGGGTGGCTGCCACGAGTGGCGCCGACCTGGTGGTGTTCGGCCACACACACCACGAAGACGAAGCGCCCGGCTACATCAATTCGGGCTCCTTTGCCTTCGGGCGCCAGGACAGTCACAGCTGCCTGGTGATCGAAGACGGCACTGCGCGCCGACTGTGACCATCCGCTAAACCGTGCGGATTCACCGCGCGCACCGAGGGCCCAGGGCTGAACCTAACCGAAGTTCGCCTCGCGCTTCTCGAAGAAGGCCATGATCGCCTCGTGGGCCTCCGGGGAGCGAATGCGTTCCATGAACACCCGGCCTTCTTCCGCCATGATTTCCGCGAGGCTCTGAGCGGTGCCACGCCGCATGAGCCGCTTGGTCTCGCGCACCGCGGTAGGCGCGAGCTTGCCAAGCCGGTCGCAAGCGTCCCGTGCGAGCACCAGCGCCTCGCCAGGCGCGCACGCGCGGGTCACGATCCCAAGCTGATACGCCTCCTCGGCGTCGAACTTCTTGCCCAGCAGGAGCAGCTCTGCGGCCCGCTGATGCCCCATGATGCGCGGCAAGAGTAACGATGAGCCGGCTTCCGGCACCGCACCCAGATCGACGAACGGCATGCGAAAGCGCGCGCTCGTGTCGGCGTACACGAGATCGCAGTGTAGGAGCAACGTCGTGCCAACTCCCACCGCTGGGCCGCTCACGGCGGCAACCAGAGGCTTGCTCAGCCTTGGTAGCCACGAAATGAAACGCATGACGGGGCTCTCTGCATCAGGCGGGGAGCTCATGAAATCCTGGAGGTCGTTGCCAGCGGTGAAGCATTGCTCCCCGCCAGTGATCAGGGCAGAGCGCAGGTCCGGTTCCGCCTCGAAGCGAGCCAGCGCCGCGCACAGGGCCTCATACATCTCCAAGGTGAGGGCGTTCTTCTTGGCTTCCCGCTGTAGACGGATCTCTAGGCAGCTTCCGAGCTGGGTGACGTCGACGTGGCTCATGCAGGGGATCTTCGCCGCCCACAGGCGCGGCGTGGGGACTTTTGTTTGTCGGTTCCGAACTGCGAATTCGCAGTATAAGTCGCAACGATGGCACGCTTGACCCAGCTCCGGCACGGATCGCTCGGCGCCTTCCTCGCTATCGCGCTCGCCGCCTCTGGCTGCGACGACGCCAAGCCAAAGAGCTCCGCTCCCAGCGCCTCGGCCAGCGCTGTACCAGGCCCTGCGCCGCTCGTACTGCCTGATATGCCCAGTGCGCAGCCCGCCCCGAAGCCACCTGCAGCGGGTGAGGCGCCAGCTCTGGAAAAAGCCTGCGGACTACCTAAGGCGAAGACCAAACCACTCCCGCAGCACGCCCTTCAGGGCAACGAGGCCGCGCCGAGTGCGAGTGCACCGCAGATCCCCAGCGCGCCCAGCCCAGAGGCAGCGGCCTGCTCTCAGCTCGCGATCCTCTACTCAACGGGAGAGGCCGGAGAGGTAAATCACGAACACGCCTTTGCCCTGCGGATTCACGCCTGCAAGCTCGGGGCGCTGGACGCATGCGTGCTCGCTGGCGCCGCGCTTGCGATCGGAGACGGGACCAAGACCGACATGGGTCAAGCGCTCGCGCTCTATCAGCGAGCTTGTGATGGCAAGAACGCGGAGGGCTGCCTGCGGGTTGGCGCGCTGCATCAGCTAGGCACAGGCATCCCCAAGAACGTGGCGCTCGCATACGAGGCGTTCAAGAAGGCCTGCGAGTACGGTAACGCCGCCGCGTGCTTCAACGTGGGCGCCATGGAGGAAAAGGGCGAAGGCATCCAGGCCAACGCCGACGAAGCGATCCGACATTACGGGATGGCCTGCTCCGGGAGCTTCGCGAGCGGCTGCTTCAACCTGGGGCTCATCTACGATCGTGGAGTCCTGACCAAGGAAAACACGGTTTGGGCGGCTGCCCTCTACAAGCTCGCCTGCGACGCAGGCCACCCAGGTGGGTGCGGAGGCTACGGCGGCCTGCGCTACGCGGGACGGGGTGTCGAAAAGAACACTGAGCAGGGCCACCAGATGTTGCAGGAAGCCTGCGGAAAGGGCTCCGACTGGGCCTGCCACCTGATGCGGAAGCTGGTCGAGGCGACCACACCCGCGCCCTCGAGCAGCACGGGGCAAGCTTCTCAGTGATTTCCACACAGCAATAATTAGCTAGCTTTTCGGAGCTACGAGCTTCCGCACCGAATCCCGGATAGGGATGCCGCAGGGATCGGCCTCCGCGGAGAGCAGTCTGCATTTGTTGCGCACCGGCACGCGCAGCTGGACAGTCACTGAGCGGCGCAACTCATGCGGTCCGCACCAGTGTGCAGTGCTACTGAATTGCGGCTGTCGCGCGATTTCACCACTGATTCCTGGAGGATACGGGGCCTGATACGACTGCTCTCCAGGCAAGTCTCGAGTTCCAGCCAGCTTCACACGGTGCAAGAAGTTCGCGTGAGGGCACATCCGCGCACCGCGAGACCCGACGTGCGGTTCAGTTTTGAGCAACCGTCGGGGTATCCACACAAGAGCAAAGGTCGGAACCCGTGTGGAAACTATTTCATCAGCACACCCTAGCGGTCAGAGTGGCGTCGCGTATCATCCAAGCTCCCCTCACTCGATGTTCGGCAGCCGCGAGCATCCAAGACATACGAGTTCGTCGATGATTGTCTTTCACCACACGTCGCTCGCAGGACTACTGCCTTTCCTCGAGGGAAAGCTAAAGCTGGTTCCGTGGGGTTTCGGATCAACCGACGCTCTACACTCGCTTCGACAAGCGGGCTTTGCCTGGGCAGACGCTGATCGCACAGCGGCCACGCTCCTCAGAGACGGCTCGCCTCTCGTTCAGAAAGCGGCTGCAGCTTTCCTCGCGACTGCCCGGCACACCCGTCTCCGCGCGGCAACCGCGATTTCGACTCTAGAGTTCGCCGCGACCGAGCCTCGGTCGACCGAACCGAATAGTGTAAGCCTGGGACTCGATCACGAGGTGCTGGACAGCCTACGTCAGTGTGCGGTCGTCCCACGTGGAGCGACTCCCCTCGAGATACTTCTCGAGTCGGTGCTCACACGGCGAGGCTGGAACAGCGAATCACCAGACGCGAAGCGTGAGGCGGTGCTCGCCTTCGTTGCAACCCTCGTCGCCTCCCGCGCGCCGCATGGCGGAGCCGAGCAACTGCTCGTTGCTCTCTGCAGTCGCCTCCACAACGATCGCAGGCTGTCCATCCTGCCCAGCGAAACCGGTGAGCTAGTCACCCAGCTCACCCTCGACCTGCCCCCCGAGGCCTTGGTGGAAGCCGTTCCCCACCCCGACATGCCCGCGACACAGTTAGCGACGCTATCTCTGCTCCTGCGGCAGCGACGACTGAGCCACGTCGTCTTGCGCCGGTCTGGTTCCAAGTCGAGCGTCGGGCTCGACGGCGATCGCACCCGAGCCACCTAGAAAGACTCCGCGTCAGAGCAGATCTTCGCGGCGAGTGTGGTCGCACTCGAGGATGAAGTCGGCTCCGAGTGCGCTCGCAGGCGTCTGGAAGCCGCTCGGCAACTTGCCAGCGAACGCTGCTTCAACCACGCGCAACGAGGCGTCGGCAGTCAGTGAGTAGCCCTCCGGGGTCTTGAGCCGACTCACAACGCGCTTCCCACCAGCGTTCTCGACCTCACCCCAGAGGAAGCTCGCGCCGCGAGCGCGCTGCTCATCGGTAGGTCCTGCAGGCCCTTGATCGATGCGCCGCTGGAGCTTGCCCTTGACGAAGCTCGACCCCATCACGCCTGGCATCATGTCAGCCAGTCGCGCGCCGAAGGCTGCGGCCTTGGGCACTCGGGTGTAGACCTCGATGTTGGGGATGCCGGTGCTGAAGTAGGCCGTCGAAACATCTCCCCACGGAATCGCCATGCAGTGCTGCTCGCCGACTTCGCCGAAGTCAACGACCCGCGTCAGGCTACCGAGCGGGCTATCCACGATCTCTCCTCCACGCCGCACGAGGCCGCTCTTGCCGAGGTTTCGCACCATCGTGGTCGCGGTGCCATGAGACGTCTTCGTCAGGCCCATGAACGCGAGACGCAAGAAGGTAGCGTCTGGCAGGCGCTGCTTGAGGTGCAGCGCGAGGCAGTCCGAGGGAACGACGTCGAACCCCGTGCCTGGCATCACGCAGACTCCGGCGGCTTTGGCCTCCGCGTCGCGGTCTCGGGCAGCCTCGAAGACCTGGATCTCGCCGGTGATGTCGAGGTAGTGCGCCTTCACAGCGAGGCACGCATCGAGCATCGGCTTCGATGTCACTTCGAACGGCCCGGCGCAGTGCAACACCACGTGGACGCCCTCGAGGTTCTTTTGCAGCGCCGTCGGGTCGTTCAGCCCGAAGCTGCGCGCCTCGAAACCAAACCGCTTGGCGACTGCTTCGGTCTTCGCCGGGTTGCGGCCTGCGAGGATGGGGCGCATGCCTCGCTCCGCGGCGAAGCGAGCCGTTAGCTCGCCGGTGTAGCCATAGGCGCCATAAATCAAGCAGCGGAGCTCACTCATGCCGATGGACGTCCAGCCGACTCGAGGCCGCGTCAAGTTGATCCGCGAATACTCGAGGGGGATGCGGCGCGACCGGCGTCGAGAGTATGCTGGCGCCATGCAACGTCAGCTCATCGCCTGCTGCCTTGCCTGCTTGGCGTGGAGCTGCGCGAAGAAGGATGAACCGCCACCTCCCACGCCTGCGGCTCCCGCTCAGGCGGAGCCAGGTGATGAGGAACGCCGTCCCGAGTCGAAGGCCGCCGAAGAACAAGAAGCGCCGGAAGCACCGGCCGGCGGTGTGGACTTGCCCAAATCCACCAACGGCGCAGCGCCCCCCCCCCAAGGCGGACTGCAGCAAGACAAGGCGAAAGAAGAGCCCGCATTCACCGACCTGGCGAGCGCAGAGAAAGCCTTCAAGGCGGCCGACCTGGAGTTGGTCGGTTTGCTCGGCAGCGGCGCGACCGCGCTGAGTGATTCCGACGCGCGCTGCGATCGAGCCTGTCAGGCGTTTGGTTCACTCGAACGGGCGGCGGATGGCATTTGTCGCCTCGCGGGGGAGAGCGATCAGCGCTGCTCCAAAGCGAGAGACCGCGTGAAAGACCATTCAGCGCGGCTCAAGGCTTGCGACTGCAAAAAAGCCCCGCTCCTCCCCACTTGACGGCGCCGGGCCCGCGCGCTGAAGCAGCGCACCGAAAAGTTTTTCACTGCGGTGGGATCCGGAGATGATCCGCCTGGTTTTGTGCGCTTTGCGCGGGACCTCGCGGCTAATATCCCGCGCCGCACCCATAGCCAGTTGAAATTCTCATAGGGAAATTGCTGTGTCGCCCCGCACTCGCTCGATCCGTCCGCTTCACTTCCTCAGCTTCGCGTGCGCGCTCGGTGCGTGCGGCTGGCTCAACGTAGCTCACGCGGGCCCGGCGGAGGAGTCGCTCAAGCTCGCGGATCAGGCGCTGAACGAGGACTTCCTCGCCACCGACTTCAAGGGCGCTCTGAAGAAGCTGAAGACGGCGCTGAAGAAGTGCGCAAGCTGCGAGAATCCGGTGAAGGCGCGGCTCTACCGCGACCTCGGCCTGCTCTACGCAACCGGCTTCAACAACAAGGGCGCAGCGCTCGTCAATTTCCAGAAGGCTGTGAAGCTCGACGCCGCGGTGACGCTACCGCGCGCCTACGCGAGCGATGACGTGAAGAAGCTGTTCCTCAAGGCTGGCGGTCGCAAGGAGACGCTGCTCCACGACGCCGTCAACGAGCAGAAGAAGAACACGCCGGTGCCGATCTACGCCGAACTGCTCGGGGAGGTCCCCGACGCAGTGCTCACGGTGCATTACCGCGTGGAAGGGCAGAAGGTGTTCAAGGAACTCGCCATGGACTCCCGCAGCGGCGGCTTCGGCGCCTACCTGCCGTGTGATGCGGTCTTGAACAAGGACAGCATCGAGTACTACGTGACGGTCAATCGCGCCGACAAGCTGGTGTCGATGAGCGGCAGCGAAGAGAAGCCATTCAAGGTCGAAATGGCCGAGGAAATCGACGGCGAAGTGCGCAGCTTACCCGGGGACTCCGAGCCGCAGAGCTGCGCCAGACCGGTAACGCCGGACCTCGGCGATGACGACCTGGACGACGAACCACCGCCTCCGAAAGAGGACTCCAAGCGCGAGCACAAGAACGTCTGGGTGAGCCTGAATGTGCAACAAGACCTGGCGTTGGTGGGTGGCACGGACATCTGCACATCGGATTCACAGGAGGCGGGTCCTTTCTATTGTTTCCGCTCGGATGGCTCCCAGTATCAAGGCGCCCCCGTCGAAGGGCAGTACGACAAGATCGACACCGGCTTCGTGCCTGCCACCACGCGAGTGATGCTTGGCCTCGACATCGGGGTCACCGATAGCCTGAGCGCGTTCGGCAAGGCGGGCTATGCGTTCGGTACTGGCCCGTCGGCGGACGGCCTCACGGAGTCGCTGAAGTTTCACGCCGAGGCAGGCCTGAAGCTGTGGCTCACGTCGAGCGGTGTTTTCCCCGCGGAAGGACTCGGCGTCTACGTAGCCGGTAGCGGCGGGGTCGGCCAGGTCGACGCGAAGAAGAACGTGCCAGTGCAAGAGCGCACCGACGTGACGACCGTGCAGCGCAACCCGCCTGGCCAGCAGGTGGACGCCTGGGCGAAGTACGGCCAGGGCTTCGCGTCCCTCGGACTTGGGTTCTTCTACCCGCTGGGCCCCGGCGCGCTGATGCTCGACCTGCGGGGCATGTACATGCTGCCGAGTTCAGGATTCGTCGCAGCGCCAGCGCTGGGCTACGGGATCGGGCTCTAGTCGACTCTCGACGGAGCGTTCAGCGCGCCTTGAGCTAACCCTGCACGTCAACGTCATTGTTTCGAGGCCTGCTCCATGGCAGATCTAGAAACATGCGAGCGGGTGTTGTGCGCGCGCCTCGACCGGGGCGCATTGGTTTGGCTTGGACGTTGGGACTGTTGGCGGTCTCGGTGCTCACTGGCTGCGGCTCGAGCGACGAAGAGGCGGCTGCCGCTGGCGGCGGAGTGCGCGAGCTCTCCGCGGAGTGCGGCGCGATCATCGACGACTGCTTGGTCAACCAGAAGAGCTGCGCCAACGATTCGTCCGGCACCCCTCAGTGCGTTGCGTGTCCGCAGGGTGAGTACGCGAACCCCGACACCAAGGTGTGCGCCAAGATTGGGGGCACCAAGTGGGACCACACCTTCGACACGCGCACCGTCGAGCCGGGCGAAGAGATCACCGGTCAGTGTCGCAGCTGGACCTTGAATAACCCTGAGGAAATCTGGTTCAACGCGGTCGAGCTCACTCAAGATGAGGCCTCGCATCACTCGAACTGGATGTTCGTACCCGACGATCAGTTCGACGGGCCGGACGGCTTTTGGCCTTGCAAGGATCGCGACTACTCGCAGTTGGTCGCGGCGCTCGCTGGCGGTGTGCTCTACGCCCAAAGCACCCAGGCGACCCACGAAGTGCAGAAGTTCCCCGATGGCGTCGGAATCCGCATCCCGCCCCACGCCCGCATCCTCTCGGATGTGCACATCTTGAACGTCAGCCCGAAGCCAGTGACTGGCGACATGAACATCGCCTTCTATGAGATCCCCAAGGAGGAAGTGAAGACGGTGCTCACGCCGTTCCACCTCTCCTACGAGGAGCTGGATATCCCGCCTCAGTCTACGAGCCGATTCACCGGTGAGTGCGACTTCAGCGAGAGCTTCCAGTCCGTCGGCGGCACGCCCTTCAACATGAAGATCTACTACGCGCTGCCTCACACGCATGCCCTCGGCAGTCGGTTCTTCTTCGAGCTGCTCGGAGGCGATCGGGATGGTGAGACCATCATCGACATCCACGGCTTCAACGGCGAGGCGCGGGGCAAGCAGTATCGGCCACCGATCGACGTCACCGGCGCAACCGGCTTGCGCTTTGGCTGCGAGTTCGACAACCCGCGCGATGAGACGGTGCACTGGGGCTTCGGCGATCAAGAGATGTGCGAGGTCCTGGGGTTCGCCGAGAGCGACCTCGCCTTCGAGACGTTCGTCCAAGAGGCAAACCCAGACGGCATGGACGGCGCGGTGCCGAAGTACACCGGCCCCTGCAGCACCACGGCCTTCCCCTGGAAGCAGGACAAGGGTCAGTGAGCAGCACGGTGAGGCGCGCCGTCGCGTGACTCACTCCAGCTGAAATAGCTCGAATTGCGCCGCTGCGCGCTGTTCTTCGCGGCGCTCGCGCCATGCGTCGAGCCTCGCGTAGGCACGCCAGGTTGCTCGCGCGCCGAGCGCAAGAACCAGCGCGCTCAGGGCCCAGAGCCAGGCGAAGTGTTTCGCGAGCAAGAGCAGCGCTATCACGCACAAGAGCCAAATCCCCACGGTAATATACAAGCGACGCTGCCGGCTGGGCTCGCCAGTGCCAGCGCGCAGCGTGACGCGCGGCGAGCCCAGTAGCTGCCGCAGCTGATCGCTCGACAGCCGATGGCCCTTGGGATGCTGAGCCAGGCGGTTGGCTCTGGAGATGGCAGCGCGCGTGCTCGGCAACTCCCAGCGCAGAAGCTCCAGCGACTCCGCCGCGTCGAGCCGATCGTAGAGCGGCCCCCAGTAGACTTTCGGCTCCGTTCGCTTCCTTGCGGATTCTTTCATGGAGCCGACCGGCACGTGCACGCACCCGTCTCCGCAGGCTGCGATTCGCGCCCGAATCAGCCGCAAGGCGCTGCGCGCGCTCGCGGCCTCCCGACTCATCCTCAAGCCGAATGCAGAGCAGCTCTCCGTCTGCTCGAAGCTGCAGCGCACGCGTCGAAGCGGCCCCTTGCCGGAACCCCAGCGGCGGTATCCGCGAATCGCGAGCTCGAGGCTGCGCAAGACCGGTCCCCGCTTGTGGCTCGCTTCAGCCAAAGTCACACCCCCCGCAGTCGGGCACGTCGATACCCCCGCAATCCGGCAGGTCGATGCCGCCGCAGTCTGGCATGTCGATGCCGCCACAGTCCGGCAAGTCGATGCCACCACAGTCGCCGGCTCCGGAGCTCGCGACCTCGCCTGCGAGGTCTCCGATGTCGTAGGCGAACTCCGCAACGTCCAGGGCGTCCGCCACGGAGATGTCCAGGTCGTTGTTGACGTAGTTCGACGCATCCTCACGGATACGAGCGAGAGCTCCCGGGTCGCGAGCCAGTTGCTCCAGCACGGCGCCGGTCAGCAGCACTCCCCCCAGAGCAAACGCTCCGTTTTGGTAGAGCGCCGCGCGCTTGCGCCCCTTGGCTCGTACCCCAGCGGCAAAGCGAGAGGGAAAGCGCTTGGCGACCCGAGCGAGCTTCTTCTGGTCCGACTCGAACCACTGGCTCGGGTCCCACCAGCTGCCATCTTGCTCCTTCTCGTTCGCTCGCTGCCGGAAGCTGGCCTGAACGCCAACCATGGGTGAAGCGTCCGCAAGCCACTGCCTGTATCTCCCGAAGTCATCCGCGGGGAACTGCTTCCCGCGCACCCCGTAAGTCTCATCGAGGTGCCGAGCCATGTCCTCGACCCGATGAACGAATTTCCGCTTGGCATTATGGTGACGCGGCAGGTTACGGTGCAAGCCCGAGATCAGCTTCGAGAAACCGGCTATCGCGCCCTGGCTCTCGGTGAAGAGCAACAGCGTCGCGGCCACGTTGCGCTGCCGCTCTTCCTGCGGTGCGCGCTGACCCGTGGGCGTTGGTCCCTTCGTGCTGCGATGCACGTGCAGCTCGACTAGCCCGGCCTCGTCCTTCGCGGAGAGCACGAGCAGGTTGCCGCGGGTGGCGTCTTCGTAGAACGTCGAGACGTCCCACGCGTGGTCTTTCAGCCGCTCGCCGATCAGGCTGAGCCAACGTTCGAAGCGGCGGTCCTTCTGTTCGGCCTTCGTCGCGTTCACGCCACTCAGGGTAACCGCCACTGACGTGTTTCTGTCCACGCCTTGCGTTGATCGTCGGGAATAGCCCGGGGGAAACGCTCAGCCCTTGTTCGGCTTCGCCGCCTTGTGGGTCTTGCTGGGCTTGGCTGGCTCACGGTCGGTCTTTGATTTGCGTTCGCGCTTCGGCCGGTCGTGACGCTCTTCGGGGGCCGGGCCGGCGGGCTCGGTGTTGGCGCCGTCATCCTGGTTATCGTCCTCGTCGTCGCTGGTTGCGTGATGGATGTCGCTGGCGGTCTGGGCGACGTCGAGTGCGGTATCGATCAGGGCAAGCAAGAAGCCGCCGCCGGCGCTCTCTTCCGGCTCGGGCGGGGCTCCACCGCAGGCTTCTCGCCAGTCGTCTTCCTGGCAGCCGAGACGGTCGGTGAAGTCAGCTCCACCGCACGCTTGCAGGCACATGGAGAGGTTGTCGCCGCCGCTCAGGATGCACTGATCTTCGCAAGTCGGGTCGCGCTGGGCGGTCTGTGCAACGTACGCCGGCGAGCAGCCAACCAGCGCCTGTAGCCCTAACCCCAAACCCAAAACCCAAGCCCAACGTTTCATGTGACGACTCACTCCCAAGCAGCACGAAAGCTGACTGCAGCCGCCGTGCCAGCGTCCTTCGCGCCTGCCTGGGCTCGCTGGACCAGGAAAATGCGGTAATTTTGGTACTTTCGGGGGAGAGGGAGCGCCGTCGAAGGACGTGATGTGACGTCACACGGCGTAACCGTGGGTGCACAGCTCGGTTTGCGACGCCAGCGCCGAGCCGCTAAGGCGAGGTGTGATCTGGCTGATAATGCTCGGCCTCCTGGTAGCGCTCGGCCTGCTCCTGCGGGAGCTCACAGGCGTCGCGCGGCGCGCCGTGCAAGTCGTCGAGGAGCGTGAAGCACCGGTTCGCTTGGCGCGAGACGTGCGCAAGCTCGAGTTGTTGGAGCCCGGCGGGACACCCCAGACAGCGATCGAGATCGCAGCGCCCAGCGTGGTTGAAGCTCATGCGGGTCGCACCCCGTGTTCCCAGTGCGGAGCGGTGGTGGAGGTCGAAGAACACGCGGTGGAAGAGCACGCGGAAGAGCGCCTACGCGTGGCGCGGGTGCGCTGCCGAACCTGCGGACACGCGCGCACCCTGTACTTCCGCTTGGCCAGGCTGAACTGAGCAGGTGCTGGCGCCTGCGAAGCAAGCTGACTAGCGTGCCCAGCTCATGAGCGACTCGCCAGTGGCAGCGACCCCGGAGCGCAGCATTGGACTACTGGGCGCCACCGCGGTGGGGATCGGCGCCATCGTGGGCGGCGGTATCCTGGTGTTGGCCGGCGTCGCGTTTCGCGCGACTGGTCCAGCCGCCATGCTGGCCTTCGCCCTCAACGGCGTCATCGCCGTGATCACCGCGATGAGCTTCGCCGAGATGAGCACGGCGTTCCCTGAGTCTGGTGGCGCATACACCTTCGCCAAGAAGGTGCTCAATGTGCGCGCGGCGTTCGCGGTCGGCTGGGTGCTGTGGTTTGCGTACATCGTCGCGGGGGTGCTCTACGCATTGGGCTTCGCGTCCTACGCGGTGGTGTTGTTGCAGCACCTGTGGGCGCTATTCGGCAAGCCGCCGGAGTGGATCGCTGGGCGCAGCACGAGCGTGGCCTTGGCGCTTGGGCCAACCATCCTCTACACGCTGTCACTGATTCGTAAGTCCGGCGGAGGCGGGGACTTCGCCACGTGGGGCAAGGTCGTGGTGTTCACGATCCTGATCCTGGCGGGTTGCTGGGCCATCGGTACGAGTCCAGCGGGCACCATCAAGCACGGGATGACGCCGTTCTTCACCGGCGGTTTCTCAGGCCTCTTGCAGGCTCTGGGCTTCACCCTGATTGCGCTGCAAGGCTTCGACCTGATCGCAGCAATCGCGGGTGAAGTGAAGTCACCGAGCCGGGTGATCCCCAGAGCCATGCTGATCTCGCTGGGTGTAGGCCTCGCGATTTACATCCCGCTGCTGTTTTTGGCTGCAACCGTGGGCGCTGACCCGGGCTCCGACATCGTGGCGATGAGCAAAGCGAACCCAGAGACCGTGATGGCTAATGCCGCACGGAATTTCATGGGGGTCACGGGCTACTGGCTGGTGATCATCGCCGCGGTGCTCTCGACGCTCTCGGCCCTCGGCGCAAACCTGTTGGCAGCGTCGCGCGTCGCGCTGTCGATGGCGAACGATCGCACCTTGCCCAAGGTGATTGGTCAACTCCACGAGAGCCGGCGTACGCCGGTGATGGCGATCTACACCAGCGCGCTGACGCTGATCGCCATCGTGCTGATCGTGCCTGACCTGGCGTCCGCCGGCGCCGCCGCGAGCTTGATCTTCTTGATCGTGTTCGCGCTGGCCCATTGGATGAGCATCTTGGCCCGCAAGCGCACCGAGCAGCGCATGAGCATGCTGCCGCCTTCGTCGCCCTTCGCCACCGCCGAGCTGCTCAACGCGGAGAAGCCCTTCCGCAGCCCATGGTTCCCGGTGTTGCCCGTCGTTGGTGGCCTCGCGTGTGCCGGGATGGCGTTGTTTCAAGGCATCGCCGTACCCGCGGCGGGCGCTGTCGCGGTGCTTTGGCTCGCGCTTGGCGTGTTGCTCTACATGGCGCTCTTTTCTGGCCGCGCGGAAACGTTCGATGCCCTGGCGGAGGCGCACGACCCAGCGCTCGCGAAGCTGCGCGGCCGGAGTCCGCTGGTGCTGGTGCCCCTCGCGAACCCGAAGAGCGCACCGATGTTGGTGGCCATGGCGGGCGCGCTCGCGCCTCCACGTTATGGCCGCGTGACCTTGCTCAGCGTGATGCGCCCGCCTGATCCAGATGCACCCGAGCCGCCACCGTCGGACAACGGCTTGAATCCGGCGCACGCGGTGCTGCGTGATGCGCTGCGCGAGTCGCTGAAGGCCGGGCACCGCCCAGAGGCACTGATCACGATCGCCTCCACACCGTGGCGTGAGATCCGCCGCGTGGCTCGCACCTATCAGTGCGCTGGCCTGCTGCTTGGGCTGGGCCATCAGCGCAGCGAGAACACGACGCACCTCGAGGAGCTGCTGGAAGCCGTGTCGTGCGACGTCGCTTTCCTGCGCGCCCCCGATGGCTGGAGCCTGGAGCAGGCGAAGCGCATCCTGGTACCGGTAGGCGGACGCGGGGCACAGGCTGAACTACGCGCGCGCCTACTTGGCAGCCTCGAGCGCGGCGTCGAGCGAGACTTTGTGTGGTTCACCACCCAACCCGAGAACGCCGACGAGGACGATCTGAAGGACGCACGGCGCAAGCTGCATCGCCTCGCAGAGGACGCGACGACGCGGCCACCCGAGGTGATCGTGCAGCGCCATGGGTCACCCGTGGACGCGATCATCGAACAGGCAGAAGCGTGTGACCTGGTCGTGCTCGGGCTGCAGCGTGGGCGCGGTGGAACGCGGACGTTCAGTGAAGTGGCGCTGCGCGTGGCTTACGAGTCACCTTGCGCGGTGGTGCTGATCAGCCAAGGCGAACGCAATTAGGCCTCAGCAGCGCGTTCCCGCAGCGCGCTCCAGCTCGCCGAATGGATCGAGCACCGCACGCAACACGCCGCGCAGTGTCTTTTGCCCCACGGAATCGGCAGCGCGCCACGCCCAGTAGCGCCCCTCCCCCAAAACCAAGCCAGAGAGCGGGGTAAACCACAGATCGAAGCCGCTCGGGCGAACCCCGTTCGCCTCGAAGCCGTACTCCCATGTGGCGCTCGCGGCGCTCGTGAAGAGCAGGCTACCAGCGACGCCCAAGTGGCAGTGGCGCGCCCGCAGGTAGAGTTCACTGCCGAACAGCCCATGACCGACGACGTTGATGTACCAGGGGTCGCCATCCCACTCGAAGGCCGGCGCATCGCTGTCCCACTTCGGAGGCAGCGTGAACGCTTCCCTGTAGTGCTCTCCCCAAGTGGAGGGGGGATCCGCGAACGGATCAGGCCAGATGTAGGCTTCGCCGAGCCGCATGCCCAGCATGAGTGCGCTGGCGTGTAGCGTCGGCACCAGCAGGTTCGGCTCGGTGAGCTCGAGATGACGCTCTGCGTCTGGAGCTTCGCTGTTTTCCTGAGCCATCACCGGTGAAGCGAAGAGGCACAGCGACAACGTTGAAACAGCGACCCGGCGCACGCGGCGAGGCTAGCACAGCGGGCCCCGGTGGCGGTCTTGTGCGCATATCCCTGGGGATACTGCTCGAAAACAGCTGTTTCAACGCCGAGACCGCCCCTTCAGGCGCGACCCTGAGCACCAACTCTCGTGCCCCGCCAAGCGGCCGCCTGAGGAACTGGGGGAGGTGAGTGGAGTCAGATCGCGACGATTATCACGCGGGAAAAAACCTAAAAGACTCTCCGTAGAAGAAGTACCTCACCAAAGTTGGAGTGAGATCGTCAACTTGGCGTCTTGGCGCTCGGTATTTGGCACGTGCAAGGGGCCGGGAGGACCGGGGATGATCCGGTTCACCGCTGGTGCGACTGGGGACGAGTCAACTCACCAGCAGGTGTGCTTCTGTGCGCGTAAGTGTTCTGCAAACTCACTTCGCGCTTATGATGGGACTGACGGATTACCAGGAGGAAAAATCATGAAGCGATGGGCGATCTCGATCGGGGCGGCAGCGAGCTTGTTTGTGTTTTCGAGTGGAGCGATGGCTGAGTCCGCACCGGAGACTCACGACGGATTCTTCTTTCGAATTGGGCCGACCTTCGGTCCGCTGACGGTTACCGGAAAGGCAGACGGGGGTGGCCCCGAAGCAACCATCGGCGGGTTCTCCGTTGGCAGCGAGCTGCTCTTGGGTGGTAGCCCCGCAAACGGGCTCGTTCTTGGCGGCGGCTTGCTCTACTCGCAAGTTGGGGATCCAACAGTCGATAACGGGGTGACTCCGGAATTCACCGCCGATGGTACGATGTTCATCACGTCCCTCGACTTCTTCGCCCAGTACTACTTCGACCCCACCCAAGGGGGCCATGTCCAGCTCATGATTGGTTACGGCGGGATCGACTTTGTCGACTCTGACGGAGGGAGCGGTGGCAACGATCCGGTCGGCGTGAACCTCGGGATCGGCGGTGGATACGACTTCTGGATAGGCAACGAGTGGAGCGTCGGCCCCTTCTTGCGCATCCAGTACGCGAGCATGAAGCCTTCAGAGGGAGACTATAGCTACAGCTATCTGTTCCCCACCCTGGGCGCTACCTTCACCTATCACTGAATCGAGCTACTCGCCGAACCGAACAAAGCCGCGCGGCAATCGTTGCGCGGCTTCTTTCTTGTCAGCGATCGGCTCGCGGCCGGGTCAACCACCCATGGTCTTTCTCTCGCCCCTGAGCCGCTCCCCGATCACGCCGGTGATGTTATTCACCAGGTCTGCCTCTGCGGCGGTCTGGATCTCGCTCTCCGTCGATGTGTCCAGCACGGTGAACTTGTCCGAGTTCTCGATGTGCATGACGTAGCGACCCTTGATCGATCCGGTCGCTATCTCGACCAGCAGCAGGTCGCCGACGAACAAGCCTTTGTCGAAGGTGTGCTCCGCCTTCGATACCGTGGGCTGTTTCAGGGAGTACTGACGCACCACCGCGACGTACTCCCAGCCGAGGCATTCCTCCGCGTACTTGACCCGGTCATCGTCGAACGCCTCTTCATCCTGTTGCCCCTGGCACAAGTAAAGCACGGTATGCCCAAGGTTGACCTCATCGGTGCCGGTCGAGTGAATCGGGTCTTCCAGCCACGGCAGCCCAACGACCGCTACCTTCGAGTCATCAAGGTTCGTCTTGAACGGCTTGCTAACGCGAACGCGCGGCTCCTTCTTGAGCTTGGCAGCGAGACCGTACACGCCGTCGTCGATGTTCTTCTTGAGCTTGGGTTTGAGCTCTCTGGTCTTCGCCGCGTTGGGCGACACCGTCGGCACGGCCGCCGCGGCAGGCGTTGGATCAGGAGCCTTGCGTTGCTTGCACGCGAGCAACGGCACCCCTAGCGCGATCACGAGCGGCAATAGCCGCAGCCCTCGTCCCACATCACACCCACGCATCAGAACCTCCGAACGCGCGCCCTGAGGCGCACTCACGAAACCTCGTCAACGAACGCAATGCAGGTCCGGTGCCAGCGCGGCAGTTCAAGGCATGAGCGCCGCGATGCTTCCGAACCAGGGCGAAGCCGCCGTTTCCGCGTGCCACAGCCGCACCCTGCAACTCGCCTGCAACCGGGCAACCCGGGTTGCATGCACCCCAGAGAGCCATGCTAGCCGATGTCCCGGATCCGGGACGTGGGATCCCGCACACGGGACGCAGATGCCTCCAAACACCAGCTCCCGCATGAGGCTTTTGTTTGTCTTTCTGCACACATAGCGCCGACGGCCCAATGTAGGTTCAAGCGGCACGCTTCTCGCTCTTAGGGCGGACATGGATGTCGCTCGGAAGCCAACCCGTAGCCGCTTTGGAAAGCGCCAGGCGCTCTGGGTCGCCGCGGGGTTCGCGCTCATCACTTGCGTTGTGGCGCTGGCCTGGCCCCGGGGTGAACGCGCCCGTCACGTCGACCGCAGCGGTGTGTGGACCGAACGGGTCCAGCGCGGCGACCTCGTTCGTCAAGTGCTCGCTCAAGGCACCTTGGTGCCCGAAGAAGTGCGCTGGCTGAGCGCCGAGACCGCGGCCCGCGTGAAGCGCATTTCCGTGCGGCCTGGAGAGGCCGTCAAGTCCGACACCGTCGTCCTCGTGCTGGAGAACTCCGAGCTAGAGCTCGCAACCCTCGAGGCCGAGCGGGCCGCGGCCAGCGCCGACTCCTACCTGATCCAGCTGGATGTCCGCACGGATATAGAGCGTCGCACTCACGAGACGCAGCTCCTCGCGCTGCGTCGCGATCTGAAGCAAGCCGCCAAGGACGAAGGCCTGATGAATCGGCTCGCGCCGGGTGGCCTGGTCAGCGCGCAAGCCGTGAGTACCGCGAAGGACAGCGCCGAGAGCCTCCGCGATCAAATGCAGAGCGAACGCCAGCTCGAGCGCGCCCTGAAGCGCGGACGGCAACGCCAGCTCAGCGCCCAGCGCAGCGAGCGCGAGCGACTGCAAGAGATCGCCGACTTCCGGCGTAGGCAGCTCGCCGCGCTGGAGGTCAAGGCGGGCATCGCTGGTGTCGTTCAGGAGATCCCCCTCGAGAGCGGCCAGTGGGTGGCCATCGGCACGACGTTGGCCAAGGTCGCCAAGCCGGAGAAGCTCAAGGCCGAAGTCCGCGTTTCGCAGCAGGACGCTGGCAGCGTGCATCGCGGGCTCGGCGTACGCTTCGAGTCACCCGCAGGCGAGTTCCGCGGCACCGTGGAGCGCGTCGATCCCGCTGTCATCGGAGGCAGCGTGCGTGTCGAGGTGAGCCTCGACCAGAGCTTGCCCAAAGGCGCGCGCGTCGACCAGAGCGTCACCGCCCACATCGAGATCGAGACCCTGCGCGACGTGCTCTACGTCGCGCGCCCGAGCGGCGTACAGGAGTCCAGCAGCGCGCCCCTCTACCGCATGCGCGACGGCGACAGCGCAGACCGCATTACCGCACGGTTAGGCCGCGCGTCCAACAAACACATCGAAGTTCAGGCCGGGCTCAAGGAGGGAGATGAGATCATCATCTCCGACACCTCCAGCTGGGAGTCCGCCTCTAGCGTCGTGCTCAATTGATCCGCGCCGACGCCGCCACAACCCCTGTCAACGCCGCAACTCATGTCAACGCCGCAACCCCTGGAGAGACCCTTGGAAGACTCAATCCCTAACCCCCAAACCCTGGCTCCGCCTGCTGGCGACTCACCGCTGATCCGCCTCGATGGGATCCAGAAGGTCTTCCTGACGACCGAGCTCGAGACCCATGCCCTGAGTGAGGTGCACCTGGAGATCGTCGCGGGCGACTACGTGGCCATCGAGGGGCCGTCCGGCTCCGGCAAGACGACGCTGCTCTCCATCCTCGGTCTGCTCGATGTCGCTTCCTCGGGGCAATATCTGCTGAAGGGCAACAACGTCCAAGGCCTGGGCGCCAAGGAGCGGGCGCGCATCCGCAACCAGGAAATCGGCTTCATCTTCCAGACCTTCAACCTGATCGGCGATCTGAGCGTATGGGAGAACGTCGAGCTGCCGCTGCGCTACCGCGGACTGAGTGCTGACGAGCGCAAGCGCCGGGTGAACGACGCCCTCGAGAAGGTGCAGATGTCCCACCGCAAGCAGCACATGCCGAGCCAGCTGTCCGGTGGTCAGCAGCAGCGCGTCGCCGTCGCGCGCGCCGTCGCTGGCGACCCGAGCGTGCTCCTGGCGGATGAGCCGACGGGCTCCCTCGACTCGAAGAACGGCGACGCCGTCATGGACCTGCTCGATGAGCTGCACGCTCAGGGAGCCACGATCTGTATGGTCACTCATAGTCGTGAGTACGCGCGCCGCGCAACTCGCGCCGTGCACCTCTTCGATGGGCGCGTCGTTGAAGACGTCACCCGGGCCGCCTGAGGGAGCCATGAGCGAGCTACTCTTCGACATTCGTTTTTCCCTGCGTCAATTACGTCACAGCCCAGGCTTCTTCGCGACCTTGCTCGCCGTGCTGATCGCCGGTATCGGCGCGACCACGGCGATGTTCAGCATCGCCGAGAGCCTGTTCATGAAGCAGCTGCCCTACGAGGACTCTCAGCAGCTCGACATGATCTGGCTGACGCAGCCAAACTTCCCTCACACGCCGTTCTCCTACAACGACTTCGCTGACCTGCGGGAGCAGAGTGAGAGCTACTCCAAGGTCGCGGCGGTGGACTACGCGGGGTACTCCTTCAGCGCTCCGGGCGCCGAGCCGGAGTTCGTGCCAGGAGCCAACGTCAGCGCGGACTTCTTCGAGCTCTGGAAGCAATCACCGCTCCATGGCCGTTACTTCACGGAAGCAGACGACAAGAAGGGCGCACCGCGCATCGCGGTGATTGGCTCCGACCTCTGGAGGCGCCGCTTCAACTCCGACCCCGCAGTGGTGGGTCGCTCGATCACCCTGAACGGGAGCGAGTACACGGTGGTCGGCGTCGCCCACAACGGCTTCCGCTTCTCCGGCGTATACTCGAACAACTGCCAAGTTTGGGTGCCCTTGCATGTCGCTCTGGAAGACCTGGAAGACTGGGGGCGCGGCAATCACTTCCTGCACGTGATGGGTCGCCGCGGCGCCGGAGTCAGCAAGGCCGCGGCGCAGGCCGAAGCCAGCTCGATCATGTCGCGCTTGGAAGCGAAGTACCCCGACTCGAACACCAAGGTCGGCACGGATATCATCACCCTCCACGAAGCCTTGGTCGGCGGCGCCCGCTCTTCGGTCTGGTTGCTGTTCGGGGCGGTAGGCCTGGTGTTCCTGATCGTGTGCGCCAACGTTGCGAGCCTGCTGCTGACTCGCGCCCAAGGGCGCCGCGCGGAAATAGCCTTGCGAGCTGCGCTCGGCGCGCCGCGAGCGCGCATCGTGCGCCAGCTGGTCACGGAGACCATCGTCGTCTTTCTGCTCGGTGCAGCGGGTGGCAGTGTGCTGTCCTTCTGGCTGGTGGAGCTGTTTCGTGAGGGACTCCTCGACGGCTCGGCGACGATAGTCAACGTGTCCGTTGACTGGCTCGCGCTCAGCGTCACTTCAGCGGTCTGCGTGCTGTGTGGCCTCAGCTTCGGCTTGATTCCAGCGCTGTCGGTGTCGTCGACGGAGCCACAGAGTGTGCTCAAGTCGTCGGCGGCGCGCTCTGGCGTCAGCGCACGGCAAAAGTTCGTACGTTCCGCGCTGGTGGTCGCTCAGGTGACCCTCGCCTGCGCGCTCTTGATTGGCAGTGCGCTCGCCTTCCGCGGCTTCTCTCGCATCGCGGAGACGCCCCTCGGCATCGACTCGAGCAACATGGTCGTTGGTCGCCTCACCCTGACCGGCAAGGCCTACGAGTCGCGTGAGTCTCAAGCGGCGTTCGTGCAGAGCTTCCGCGAGAAGCTGCAAGCGCTCCCGGGCGTGAGCGAGGTGGTGATCAACAGCTGCATGCCCATGATGGGCTCGAACAACAACGGCTCGTTCCTGATCGAAGGCACGCCGGACTGGGCGCCTGGCGAGCGCCCGGTGCTCGAACGCAACATGGTGAGCCCTGGCTACTTCGCGGCCATCGGCACGCCGATGCTCAAGGGGCGAGACTTCAATGAGTCCGACAATGCTTCCGGACGGAAAGTCATGATCATCAGCCAGGCCGCGGCGAACAAGTACTTCCCAGGCCAGGATCCGATCGGCAAGCGCATCGACTGGGGCGCGAATCAAGAAAAGGGCGACGTCTGGCGGGAGATCATCGGAGTGTCAGCGGACGTGCGACGCAATGGTCCGTACGACGCGCCGAAGCCCGAGGCCTTCGTGCCCTTCTCCCAGCGCCCGGAGGAGTACGTCTCCTTCGGCGTGCGCACGCACGACATCGCCTCGACGATCAAGGCCATCCCCGGCGCGGTACAGGCGGTCGACCCAGGGCTCGCTGCCTCCTCCATTCAGAGCTACGACGAGCGCGTCGCCGGCCGCACTTCAACTCAACGCTACGCGGTGCGCATGCTGTCCGCGTTCGCCATCGCCGCGCTGATTCTGGCGGGCATGGGGATCTTCGGGCTGGTGTCCTACTCCACGGAGCAACGCACTCGCGAGCTCGGCCTGCGCATGGCGCTCGGCTCACCTCCCAGCGCGGTCATGCGCCTGGTGGTTGGCGGCGGGCTCCGCCTGCTCGCCTTCGGCACCGCGCTCGGCCTGCTCGGCGCGGTCTGGCTCGGCCGGAACCTGGAAGACTCCATGCCCGGGGTCGAACGCTTCGACCTCGCAGCGTTCGCCGGCATTCCCTTGGTTCTGACGCTGATCGGCGCCTTGGCCTGCTTGCTTCCAGCGTGGAAGGCCATGCGCATGCCCCCGGCGCGCGCTCTGCGGTATGAGTAGGTGACGCCATGAACGAGCCCAGCAAGCGCAAGCCGAAGGTGCTGGTCGCCGACGACCAGAGCGACATCGTCGCGGCCCTGCGCTTGCTGCTCAAGCAAAGCGGCTACGAATGCATCCCCGCGGCAACGCCGGCCGAAGTGCTCCAGCAGGCAGAGGTTCAAGACCTGGACCTCTGCCTGGTGGACATGAACTACGCTCGGGACACGACCTCAGGTGGAGAGGGGCTGGAGCTGGTCACCAAGCTCAGCCAGATCGCGCCGGACGTACCGGTTCTGGTGATGACCGCTTGGAGCAGCGTGGGCAGCGCGGTCGAGGCGATGAAGCGCGGCGCGCGCGACTACATCGAGAAGCCGTGGCAGAATGAGCGCCTGCTGGCGGCGATCAAGCTCCACGTCGAGCTGTGCCAGGCGGCGCGCAACGCCGGTCGCCTCCAGGCGCAGGGGGAACGGGAGCAGAAGCGCGACCTGCCGCAGCTCATCGCCGAATCCCCGCGGATGCGCGAAGTCACCAGCTTGCTCGAGCGGGTCGCTGGCGCCGACGTCAACGTGCTCATCACTGGTGAGCACGGCACGGGGAAAGACGTCGTGGCGCGCTGGCTCCACGCAGCGTCCCCGCGAGCGCGGCGCGCGTTCGTACCGGTGAACGCCGGCGCCCTGGCCGACGGCGTGTTCGAGAGTGAGCTCTTCGGCCACGTGAAGGGCGCCTTCACCGACGCCAAGGCGGATCGCCTCGGCTGCTTCGAGCTTGCAGACGAGGGCACATTGTTCCTCGATGAAATCGGCACCATGCCCGCCGCCCAGCAGGCCAAGCTCCTGCGCGTGCTGCAGAGCGGTGAGTTTCAGCCCGTCGGCTCTTCGCGCACCCGGCGCTGCGACGTGCGGGTGCTCTCCGCGACGAACGTGAACATCGCCCGCGAGGTCGCCCAAGGCAACTTCCGCGAGGATTTACTGTATCGCCTCAACACCGTTGAAATCCAGCTGCCGCCGCTCAGGGAACGCAGCGAGGACATCCCCGCCCTGGCCGGCCAGTTCTTGGCAACCAAAGCCGCCCGCTACGGCAAGGCACTACGCGGCTTCACGCCCGAAGCATTGGCCGCTCTCTTGTCCCACGCATGGCCAGGCAACGTACGCGAGCTCGAACACGTCGTCGAACGCGCCGTCGTGCTTGCTGGGGGTGAGGAGATCCAGGTGCCAGATTTGACCCTGCGGCCCTCGACGGAGGCGGTCAGGCCCATCGAGCGCATGACCCTCGCGGAGGCGGAAGCGTACTTGATCCGCACGGCAATCAGTCGCACCAACAGCGCCAACGAAGCCGCGAACCAGCTCGGGCTCTCGCGCAGCGCCTTCTACCGACGCCTGCAAGCCCTCGGCCTGAAGGTCTCCGAATGAATCCTCTCCGCCCAGCGCTCGGAAGGGACGCCCACCACCCGTGAAGCAGCCCGTCGTCGCCGCCTTGCGCGCCGCGAGCATCGCGCTGCCGCCGCTCACGCTGGGCGCCTGGTGCACGTACCGCGGGACGCCGCCAAGCTGGGCCCAGCTCGGGGTAGCGGGCGTGCTCTGCCTGCTCGCAGTCTTGTGGCAGCTCACGGCGAGCGCGCGGCGCCTGCGCACCGCCACGTCCGTGCTCGCGGCCTACCGCGAAGGCGATTTCTCGATTCGGGCGCGTGCGACCGCGGCGGATCCAGCGCTCAACGAGGTCTTTGTCGAGCTGAATCACCTGGGCGACACGCTCCGTGGCCATCGCCTCGGGGAAATGGAAGCCTGGGCGTTGCTGCGCAAGGTCGTCGCCGAGGTGGACGTGATCGTCCTGGCGTGCGACGAGCAGCGCCGCATCCGCCTGGCGAACGAGGCCGCAGCAAAGCTCCTCGAGCGGCCCGTAGCGAGCCTCATCGACAAGTCCGCCAGCGACCTCGGCCTGGAGGAGCTGCTCGCCGGCCCAGCGCCGCGCACCCTCGAGGGCAACACCGCGCTCCCGGGCGGTCCCTGGGAGCTGCGGCGCGGCGCCTTTCGCCTTTCCGGGGAGGCGCACACCCTCCTCGTGCTGTCCGATGTCAGCTTTGCCTTGCGGCAACGGGAGCGGGATGCTTGGCGGCGCCTGGTGCGGGTCATTGGTCACGAGATCAATAACTCCCTCACCCCCATCCAATCCATCTCGCGCTCGATCTCCGAAGGTTTGACGACCCGCAACGCCGACCCTGAATGGGAGCAAGACACCCAGCGCGGCCTCGAAGTCATCGAGCGCCGCGCGGAGTCCCTCGCGCGCTTCATGCAAGCGTACGCTCAGCTCGCGCGCCTGCCAGAGCCGCAGCTGAAGGAAGTCGCGGTCGCAGATTGGATCGCGCGAGTCGCCAGGCTGGAGCAGCGGGTGATGGTCGACGTGCAGGCTGGCCCCGCCTGTTCAATCCGCGCGGATTCAGATCAGCTCGAACAGATGCTGATCAACTTGGTGAAGAACGCCGCCGAGGCAAGCCAGGAGACGGGCAGTCAGTCGGTGCGCGTGCGCTGGTCCAGGTCGAACGGAGCCGTACTGATTCAGGTGGAAGACGACGGCGCGGGCATCGCAAACCCCGGCAACCTCTTCGTTCCCTTCTTCACGACGAAACCGGGAGGATCTGGCATCGGCCTGGCGCTCGCGCGGCAAATTGCCGAAGCCCACGGCGGAAGTCTCACGCTGGAGAACCGCGCGGCAGCCGCCGAGGGCACGGGTGCGGTCGCAAGCGTGCGTTTGCCACTTGCAGGGGCTTGAGCGGGCCGAGGGGAGCTGCTAGCTGGCAACACATGCGCTCGATTCGTTGGCTGCTTGCTTCGCTAGTGATCCTAGGCGGCTGCTCCACAGTCCCTCAAACCGCCAAGTCCGCGATCTCCGCCACCACTCAGTGCCCAGAGGACCAGCTGGAGTTCAGACGCGAAGGCTCCTTCATCAGCGGACGTGGCTGCGGTCAGTTCGATCAAGCGGTGCACATGTGCTCCGCGGTCGATGAGGATGAGTGCACCTGGCGTTCGGTCCACCAGCTGAAGACGGAGCGCTTACGGCGGCGCGCCTCGGCAGATTTTCAGTGCGACGCGGCTCAACTCGCCATCGCGCCTCTAGACCAGAAAGCGTGGAACGTCAGAGGCTGCAATCAAGCCGGCACGTACTTGTGGAGCTGTGCTCCCCAAGCATCCTCCCGCCGGGATTGGAACGGTAACTTCAAAGTCTCGAGCCAGGTCCCGCCCTACGCCGACGACTGCACCTGGATCTTGAACAATGTCCGTAACTAAGAGCTGCGTTGGTCTGCTCTTACTCGCGCTCACGCTATTTGGGCTCGGCTGCGCGTCGGTACCAAAGAGCGCGAAGGCACTAATCTCAAGAAACGCGAATTGTCCCGAGAACGAGATCCTGTTCAAAGAATACAGCGGCGACATCGTGAACGGCGATGGCTGTGGTCAGCGCGTGCAGGTCGTACTGACCTGCCCGTACGGTGCGGATCGCTATTCGGGAAAGTGCGTTTGGCGCTTGGTGAACGATCTCAAAGAAGAACGCCTCAAGGCGCGCGCGTCCGCTGACTTCAAGTGCGACGCGCGGTCCCTCTACATCAAGCCGATCGACACCTTGTCGTGGGGCATCGAGGGCTGTGGTCAATCCGCGACGTATCTTTGGAACTGTCCAGTCCGCACGTCAGGATCGGAGTCCTACGTCAGCAGCTACACACCTTCGTACGCCGATGAGTGCACCTGGATCATGAACAGCGCGCGCTGAGCGTCGCTAGTTCTTCAGATCAGCCGCGCAGCGGAAGCCGATGCCGTGGCTCAGTGTCTCGGGCTTCATCGCGTAGCGGAAGCTCGGGCGTAGCCACGCCTTGTAGCCGCCGTTCCAAGCGCCGCCGCGGATGACGCGCTTCTCGCCTGTCGAGGAGCCCGTGGGGTTGTGCTTCTCGCCCTTGCTGTATGGAGCTTCCCAGTCCGCAACCCACTCCCAGACGTTGCCCACGATGTCCTTCGCACCGAAGCGTGAGTTGCCTGCGGGGAAGCTGCCGACCGGCGCGGTCGTCGGGTAGCGGTCGTTCTCTTCGTACAGCGACGTGAGCTTCTCACCCTGGCGGTTCGCCCAGTTCACGCACTCCCAGCCACACGCGTTGAGCATCTTGGAGGAAGGCTCTTCGTCGCCCCAAGGGTAGACGCGACCATCGGAGGAACGCGCAGCGTATTCCCACTCTGCTTCCGTAGGGAGACGCTTGCCCTGAAGGTTGCAGTAGTCGTTGGCTTGTTGCCAGCTGACGCAGTTGATCGGGTGGTCGCCGCGGCCGTCGATGCCTTCGTTGCACGCGGTCGAGTAGATACGAGACTGCGGCTTGGTCATGCCTTCCCACTCCACCTCCTTGGAGGCACGGCGACACTTCCCCGCGTCGGAGCACTTCTGGTAGGCGTGAACCGTAACCTCTGTTTCGTCGAGACAGTAGCCGTCGAGCACCACGTGGTGGCTCGGCTTCTCGAGGTCCAGCGCGTCGTCAGCGTCCGACCCCATGAAGAACTGTCCGGCGGGAATGGTGAGCATGCCGTCGGGGCAGGCGGGCTTCGGCTCTGGCGCTGCCGCCGCGAGTTGCTGCGCCGTGGACTCCGTCGCACGGACCTTGATCGCGCCGTTCTTCCCAGCTGAGGTCGCGAAGAAGACACCACCACCGGCGAGTAGTGCCGCAGAGGCGGCGATCATCGCCGTGGTAAACCAGCGTGAACTCGGTCGCGCTTCCGGCTTCGCGGGCAGCGATCGGCTCAACGGAGGCGAAGAGGGCCCCACCGCGACTTCACGCCCTTCTTTCCGCACGGTAGGTACCTGGGAGCGGGGCAGCGGCTCCGTACCGCCCGCCGACCCGAGCGCCGGACCCTGGGAGGGACGGGGGAGCGGTTGAACAGTTGCCGTTGGTAGTGAGTCCAGATCCGCATCCCAGCGCGCCGTCGAGCCGCTCGTGGTGTGCGGCGGCGTCATTGCCCGCACCGCCGAGTCCGAGATCGGAGGTGGCCGGACGCTTGGGGACTGGATGATGCCGAGGGCGTCTGCGAGCGCTGACCAGAACTTCCCCGCGCTGATGTAGCGGTCCGTGGTGTACAGCGCCAGGGCCTGCTCGAACACCGCCTCCACGTCGGGCGAGACGAACGCGCCCAGCGCCGCAGGCGTCGGGCGAGTGCGCGGATCCGTGCTCGACACCGCGAACTCTGCGGGGTTCGGGCCCTTCAACGGTTGCCGCCCGGAAATGAGTTCGGTCGCAACCAGGGCCAGCTGGTAGACGTCCGTCCAAGGACCGGTCTTGCCGAAGCGTGAGTCGAATTGCTCCGGCGCGCCATAGCTCGGCGTGAACGAGCTGACCTGGCGCCCTGTGGTGCCGAGCACCGGCGCCTGAGCATCCATGATCTGCGCAACGCCGAAATCGAGCAGCTTCACCACGTCGGGCTCGCGCGGGTTGCCGACCACGACCAGATTCTCTGGCTTGACATCGCGATGGGCCACGCCGCGCTGGTGCGCAAGCTCGAGTGCACGAGCGACGCCCTCCAGCATCAAGAACACCTCAGCCGGAGTGCGCCGCGGATCCCCACGGTCATTTTCGCGGTCCAGGATCACGTCGAGCGGCTCGCCGTCGAGCCACTCCATCACCATGTACGGGATCCAGTCACCGTCGGGCGTGGTGAACGTCCCAACGTCGCGCGGCTGAACGATGCACGCACTCTGGGAAGACAAATCGCTGAGCAGCGCCCCCTCGTTGACGAACGCCTGCTGCAGCGCCGCGCGATCCTCCGCGGGCGCTTCCGCCAGGAAGGTGAAGAACTTCACCGCGATCGGCGACTTCCACAGCTTGTGGTGCCCCTTGTAGACCAAGGAGAAGCCACCGGAGGCCACGAGCTCGCGGATCTCGTACTTCTGCGCGAGCGTTTCACCGCACACGCCTAGAGGGTCATGCTCAGACATTCGCCGACCGTTTGAGTGCGGACCACACCAACGCGGGCCGCGTGTGCTCACGCCTATGCGCGCGAGTCGAGGGGGGTTACACGCCTTCCGCACCGCTCGGAAGGACATCCATGGAGTACGCCGAGCGGTGGAAGAGATCCACCCACATCAGCGCGCGAGGTCGACTTCCTTCAGCACGGATCCTGCTGAGAGCGAAACGATTCACCGGCCTGAAATAATCTGACCGTGGACTCTCGGTTTCTGAGCAACGTTCGCTGATACGACTACCCCTGAGGGTGATTCAGTTTTGCTGGACCGCTGTTCCGCCGGGGGTTGAATGGCTCCACTCGCACCCGTTTGCGAACTCGTCGAGAGCGAGTTCCGGGTGCTCAGGTCAGGCAAATGTTTCCGTGCGGTATCTTGAGGCGCTAGCCCTTCAGCGGACGTCTCAGAAGTGCCAGGGGAACTTCGAGTAGTCCTGGGGGCGCTTCTCCAGGAACGCGTCGCGTCCTTCTTGAGCCTCTTCGGTGCCGTACGCCAGGCGCGTGGCTTCGCCGGCGAAGAGCTGCTGCCCCACCAGGCCATCGTCCGGCAAGTTGAAGCCAAATTTGAGCATGCGCATCGCGGTCGGGCTCTTTCCGTTGATGAGCTTCGCCCACTCGAGGGCGACGTTCTCGAGCTCTGCGTGGGGCACCGACTTGTTCGCCATGCCCATCGCGACCGCTTCGTCGGCGCTGTAGTTCAGCCCCAGGAAGAAGATCTCGCGCGCGAACTTCTGCCCACACTGACGCGCCAGCAGAGCAGAGCCATAACCCGAGTCGAAGCTCGCGACGTCGGGATCCGTCTGCTTGAAGAGCGCGTGCTCCTTGCTGGCGAGGGTCAAATCGCACACCACGTGCAGGCTGTGCCCTCCCCCAACTGCCCAACCGGGAACCACGGCAATCACAACCTTGGGCATGAAGCGGATCAGCCGCTGTACCTCGAGGATATGCAGGCGACCGAGGCGCGCCGGGTCGACGCCTTCGGCGCCTTCGTACTTGTAGCCGTCCTTGCCACGGATGCGTTGGTCGCCCCCCGAGCAAAAAGCCCAGCCGCCGTCCTTCGGTGAAGGTCCGTTGCCGGTCAGCAGCACGCAGCCCACGTCACTCCACATGCGCGCGTGATCGAGCGCACGATACAGCTCGTCCACGGTGTGGGGCCGAAACGCGTTGCGCACCTCGGGACGATTGAAGGCAATGCGGACGGTGCCTTGATCGACGGCGCGGTGATACGTGATGTCGGTGAAGTCGAAGCCCTCTACCTGTTGCCAACGGGCTTCATCGAAGATCTGCGAGACCATGCACGCGCTCCTAGCGGATCTCCGCCACGGCAGACAGGCGCAAACCCGACTGCTGGATGCGTGGCGTTTTTTTGGGGGGGAGAGGACCGGCGTTTGACGCCGCAAGGCGCTTGAAAGCCCCTCAGAACGCCTCGCGCACCGTACGCGTCGTGCCTGCAAGGCCCCAGCCGAGGAGCAGTCCAACGAAGGCGTCGTCGTTGGGACCGAAGCGAATGCTGTACGAACCGACCGCCGAGAGCGCGAACGGCGCCCACATCATGCCGAGCTGAGCGTGGGGACCAAACATACCGAAGCTGAACTGGTCATCCACACTGCCCAGCTCCACGAGGCTCGCTCCGACTCGAGCAAACGGGGTCACGAGGGAATCCGCGAGGACATACAGGTGCGGACCAAACGCGACCTCCTGCACGTCGCGAGTGAAGCGCCCGCGCAAGTCGACGCCAGGCCCTCCCGACTCCGCTGAGCGGTCGTAGTCGCTGAAGTTCGCGCCGCCTCCCAAGGTCAGCTGGGCGCCGGTGCGTCCCTCGGGATGCGTGGGCGCGATGGTTGGCCCGGCTTCCAGATCCATCAAGGTAGAGCCGCAACCCGAGCCAAACACCAGCAGGCTCAAGCCCGCTCCCAGCCGTCGGAAGCCTGGTGACGTGCGCCGCATACCGATCAGCGTAACCCCGCGGAGTTTCGAGTCCGCAGGGAAATTGTGTTTCCACGCTTCCTCCTCCGTATCCGCTCCGTTAAGCTGGCCGGGTGTGGAAACGCGGCGTTATTCTGCTCTCGAGCATCGCCACCGCGTGTGGGACGCCGAGTGAAGCACCGGCGCAAGCCCCCACGGCTCCGACGGCGGCGACCGCGGTGCCCGAGCCAGCGAAGGCAGCCCCTGCGCCGGCGGAGACCTCGGAAGCTCTCCCTCCCCCCCAACCAGACGTACCAGAGCCCCTGAGCGCCGAAGCAATCGCGCACTTTTGCAGCGAGAGCTGCGCCCGCAACGGCAAGCTCTGCGCAGAGATCGACGTAAACGGCTGCACCAAGAACTGTCAGCAAGCCTTCGGGGCAGTAAGAGAGTTCTGTCCCCGACGGCTCGGCGCCTTCGTTGGTTGTGTGAAGCAAGATCCCTTGCGCTGCAAAGCCGGCGCTAAAATCCGCACAGAAAAATGCGATGACGAGAGCGCCGCGATCACGATGTGCCTCGGGCTCTATTCGGTGCCCGAAAAGGACCGCTGCGTGATGCAGTGCGAAGAGTTCGGCCAGTGCGACATCGTGGATGGCGTCTGCATGGCAACGGAGGCTTCCTGCGCCAGGCTCGAGAAATGCAAAGCCAAGGGCTGCAAGATCGTGGACGCCCTCTGCGAGGCCAACGAGTAGCGCGCGCTCCGCTCGACGCGCGACTGCCTCTAGCGAAATTAGTGGGCTCGGGGGCGTCCGACCTCTCCTTCAGACACCCCCGAGCGCAGGTCCTGCTGAGCGTCCGTGCCGCACTGGCACGACCCTCGGTGCTCGGCGTCCGGCGCGCGTGGCGACCGTGACTGAGCCATGGATAGCGAACGCCGAGCGCGGGCGATGTCGAGAACTGGTCGCGGCCGTGGTCAGTTCGGCTCAGCTCCAGGCGACCAGCACGCTCGCGCCGGTGGGCAGCGACTGCTCCAGGGACGCCTGAACGTTACTCCCCTGGGCCGCCTCGACCACCGCGCGAAACCCCCAGGCAGCGGACTCGTGAGCCAACGAGTTGTAGAGGTTCGGCGGGTGAGTCAGCACTAGCCTCGCCCGCTCTTTTTCCGCATGCAAAGTCAGGTGGACGCCACGGTGAAGCAGGCCCCAACCCGCCTTCGCGCCGCGCAGGAGCAGGGCAGGGGACGCAACCGACGCCAGGGCGCGGTACATCGCAGAGCTCGTCAGCGATTTGTTCGCCTGGTAGGTGCGCTGCAGCATGTCCTCCGTTGTGAGACCGAGTCCGTCTGCGATCGCCAGGTGTGCGGCCACGAAGTGGGTCTCGGGGATCCAGGAGTTCGCTCCAGGCGGATCCAGCAGCAGGTCCCGCAGCGGCCCACGCAGCTGGAGGTCGTGGAGGGGCGGGCAAGCAACCAGCAGCGCGCGCAGCAGCGACGCCTTGACCGTACAGTCCGGGTACGAGTCGAGTCCGCCTGGCAGGTTTCCCAAATAGCTCGTGAGCCGCCCTGACACTCGCTCGGCAGAGTACACGGGTCTGGTCCTTCTGGGCGGTGCAGAGGCGTTCAGCATCGGGGTCCAACGCCCAGGAACGGCCGAACCGTGCAACACCGTAGCAAAAAGGCGCGGCAGCCGTTTGCTCCGCCCGCGCAAAGAGACTAACCCCCCGCCCCGTGATCAGCATTTCGAACCTTGCCAAGGGATTTGGTCCCCGCACGCTGTTTGCCGGCGTGAGCCTCCAGCTCGACGCCGGGAACTGCTACGGCTTGGTAGGTGCCAACGGCGCCGGCAAGACCACGCTGCTCAAGATCCTGATGGGAGACGAGCCTGCGAGCGACGGCAGCATGGCCTTCGCCAAGAACGCGCGCGTCGGCGTGCTGCGCCAGGATCGCTTCGAGGACGACTCCCAGCGCATCCTCGATTGCGCCATGAAGGGCGATCTCGAGGTGTTCGAGGCGCTGCGCGAGCAAGAGACTTGGGACGAGGACAGCCACGTCGACCCGGAGCGCATCGCCCACATCACCGAGGTCATTTCCGCGGGGGATGGCTACACCTTGGAGTCGCGTGCGAGCCAGGTGCTGGTCGGTCTCGGCATCCCCGACGAAGCCCTGACGCGGCCGCTGTCGACGCTGAGCGGTGGCTTCAAGCTGCGAGTGCTCCTCGCTCAGACCCTCGTCGCGCGGCCAGACATCTTGCTGCTCGACGAGCCGACCAACCACCTCGACATCTTGAGTATCCGCTGGCTCGAGGGCTTTCTGAAAGCCTACAAGGGCTGCGCGGTGGTCATCAGCCACGACATCCGCTTCCTGGACGCAGTTTCTACCCACATCCTCGACGTCGACTACGGCACCGTCACGGCCTACAAGGGCAACTACGCCGCCTTCTGCCACCAGAAGGAAGAAACGCGTATCCGTAAGGAAGCGGAAATCGCAAAGAACGAGCGCATCATCGCGGAGAAGAAGGCGTTCGTTGAGCGCTTCAGCGCCAAGGCGACCAAGGCGCGCCAGGCGCAGAGCCGCGTCAAGCAGATCGAAAAGATCCAGGTCGAGGAGCTGCCGAAGAGCAGCCGCCGCTACCCCAAGTTCGCGTTCAAACAGAAGCGCCCGAGCGGCAAGGACGTGCTCGAGGTGGAGGGCCTGAGCAAGGCGTACGGTAAGAAGCAGGTGCTCAGTGACGTCGAGCTACGCATCCGTCGCGGCGAGCACGTCGCGGTGATCGGGGCGAACGGGCTCGGCAAGTCCACGCTCCTCAAGATCCTCGTGGATCGCCTGGAAGCGGACGCGGGCAAGGTGAACTGGGGGCACGAAGTCCAGATCGGGTACTTTGCACAGGATCACAAGGACCTGCTGTCTGAGCCGAAACAGACCACCCTCAATTTCCTCTGGGATACGTGTCCCCAGGAAGGCACGAGCTACGTACGCGGCATGCTCGGGCGCGTGCTGTTCAGCGGCGAAGAAGTGGAGAAGCCTCTCGAGGCGCTGAGCGGTGGTGAGGCAGCGCGGCTGGTGTTCAGCCGCATCATGGTGCAACAGCCGAACGTGCTGGTGCTGGACGAGCCGACCAACCACTTGGACCTCGAGTCGATCGAAGCGCTCGTGAAGGCGCTCAAGGAGTATGACGGCACGCTGCTGTTCGTCAGCCACGATCGGTGGTTCGTCGATCAGCTCGCGACGCGCGTCGTGGAAATCAAAGCCGACGGGATCGTCGACTTTCCCGGGACCTATTCGGAGTACCTGGAGCGCGAAGGCGATGACCACCTCGACGCCGATCAAGTCGTGCTCAGGGCAAAGAGCGAAAAGGAGCCGAAAAACGCCGACAGAGCTCCGAGCATCGCTCCCTCACCCCCGCCCGATCCTGATGCTGGGTTGAGCCACGAAGAACGCCGGCGAAGAGCAAACAAGCGCAAGGCACTACCCAAGAAGCGCGATGAGTTGATGAGTCAGATCGAGTCGACCGAAGCGCGCAAGTCCGAGATTGAAGCCAAGTACTGCGAGCCTGGCTTCTTCGAACAGACGCCTGAGAAGGAAGTGAATCAGCTGCGTCGCGAAGAAGCCGAGATCGAGAGTCGGCTGGATCGCTTGATGTCGGAGTGGGAAGAAGTCGAGGCCGAGCTGACTGAGCTCGGCATGTAGGCGACCCAGCAGCGACAGACAACCGCCTCGCACATCGGGAATGGGGCGGGTTTTTCCGTACGAATGTTCGCGCGCTGCTGGTTGCAACCGAGCGCCACAAACGTGTGCTATGCGAGGCGACATGTCGACGGACGCTTCTCGCAAGCCCATCCCCAGCAATCCCGAGATCACCGAGATGGACGAGCCGGAGATCGAGGTCCTGGACACCGGGGACCGGCCGACCCTCGAGCTGCCCCCGATCCGCTTGCACGAGTCTGCGCCGATGAGCGAGTACCAGCGCTACATCAAGCAACTGGAAGAGCACCACGGATGGAGCGACGTGAACCTGATCGAGAATTGCTTCTTGATGGGTGAAGAGGTGGGAGAGCTGTTTAAAGCCGTGCGGAAAGTCAAAGGCTTCTTCGATCAGGCGGAGGCACCGCCAGAGGAGCGCACGGAGCTGGTCGCCAACGTCGGCGAGGAGATCGTCGACGTGTTGAACTACCTGCTCGCGATCGCGAATCGCCTGGACATCGACGTCGAGCGCGCGTTCATCGAGAAGAACACCAAGAACCTGAGCCGCAGCTGGAAGTCGTGAACTACCCTCGCGTGGCCATCGAGTACTGTACACAGTGTCGCTGGCTGCTGCGTGCGAGTTGGCTCGCGCAGGAGCTCTTGACCACCTTCCCCATCGAACTGGGGGAGCTAGCCTTGGTTCCGGGCAGCGGCGGAGTGTTCTGCGTCCGGTTCCTTCAACATGCCGATTCGGATGAGGAAGTGTTGTTTTCCCGCGCTGAGGCAGAACGTTTCCCGGAGCCGAAAGAGATCAAACAGCTCGTCAGAGACCGCGTTGATCCTGATCGTGATCTAGGGCACTCGGATCGCAAGCCACCTGAGTGAGCCCACGAGTGATGCGGATCAGGCGAAAAAATCGCGTTGATCCGAGGAGTGTTCGGATCCGTGAAGCGCGAGGCAGCGCGACGGCGATACACCGCGCGCGGAAACTCACAGCATCAAATCTCCAAGCCTGCTCGACCGCTCGTGGCTGTTAGACTCAGAGGCGAGTGCGTGCTGGGGGCACGCCTGCAGACGCGACCACACGCGATGGGCGAAGAACTCTGGATTGGCGACTACCTGACGCACGACCGCCTGGGTCGTGGCGGGATGGGCGTCGTCTACAGCGCCACCCATCGCGCATCAGGGCGACGAGTCGCGTTGAAGACGGTCAACGCGGCGAACGAGTTTGCGTTTGCCTCGCTGCGCCGCGAAATCCACGCGCTGTCCCGGGTGAACCATCCAGGGATCGTGCGGGTGCTCGATCAAGGCGTTCACGACGGCTTGCCCTGGTACGCGATGGAGCTCATCGAGGGGCGCACCCTGCTGAGCCACGTCTTCGACTCCGCCGCGTTCCCCAGGCCCGAGTCTTCGGGCGTGTGGGCAGCCGAGACGATCACCGACGAACCGCTCTCGGTGTCCCCCGAGAGCTTCGCGCCAACCCAGGTCGCAGACAGTCACGCGCTCGGACTACTGACTCCTGACTCCGGCCCGATCAGCGGACCCCTCAGCTATGAGCCGGTAAGCAACCTCCCACCGCTGCTCCAGCGCATCCAGGCCTCACTGCCGATTCTGTCGCGCTTGTGCACGGCACTCGCGTTCTTGCACGGTGAGGGCATCGTCCACCGCGACCTGAAACCGGAGAACATCATTATCCGCGGGGATCAGATGCCGGTGCTCGTGGATTTTGGCATCGCGTCCGAGTTCTCGGGCTCACGTGGGCGCGACGCGCTGATTCACAGCGCAACCGCCATGGGCACCGCGGCGTACATCGCGCCTGAGCAGGTGAAGAACGAGCTGGTCGACGCCCGCGCTGACCTGTACTCCCTCGGCTGCATCCTCTACGAGCTGGTCAGCGGGCGCCCGCCTTTCCTCGCGGATTCTGTTGGGAACCTGCTGCGCGCCCAGCTGTACGAACCTCCGGCACCGCTGACGGAGCTTGTACCCGAAACGCCCCCAGCGCTGAACGAGCTCGTGATGCGGCTGCTCGCAAAGCAACCGGCGCAGCGGCTCGGCTATGCGCTCGACGTGAAGCGGAGCTTGGTCGAGCTGTTTGAAGACGACGTGCCGTCTTCGATCGGCCCAGCGCCTGCGAGCTACCTGTATCAACCGGAGCTTGCCGGTCGGGAGAGAGAGCTCGAGGTGCTGCGCGACGTCACGCAGGCTGCCATTCGCGGCGCCGGCGGTGTGTGCTTCGTTAGCGGTGAGAGCGGGATTGGCAAGACGCGACTGTTGCTGCAGCTCGTGCGCGAGCCCGCCAGGCAAGGCGCGCGCATCATCACCTGCGGTGCCCAGCCTCCTCGCGGCGAAGCCGGAAACGCCAGCTTCTCGACCCTGCGCCCGCTGCTGGCGCAGCTCGCGGACTACGCGCAGTCAGAACCGGAGCAAGCCGCCGCCCTACTCGGCGACGCGTGCACGCCCCTCGGGGTGTTCGAGCCGCGACTCTGCAGCGAGAGCAAGGGCACTCGCCTGAGCCCTGACAAGCTCAAGCAAGAGGCGCGGCGGGTGCTAACGCAAGTGCTCAAGCGCTGGTCGGAGCAGCACCCGGTGTTCCTGTTGGTAGACGACTTGCAGTGGGCGGATCAGCTGACCCTCGCATGGCTTACGGAGCTGGTGGAGAGCGAAGCGTTCGCGCAGCATCGCGTGCTCGTCATCGGTACTTTCCGCACGGCAGAGGCCACGCCCGAACTAACCCGCGTCGCAAGCCATAATCGCGAGCAGCTCTTCGAGCTCGAAGGCATCGACCCGCTGAGCATCTTGGGCATGGCCGCAGACATGCTCGCACTGCCCAGTCCGCCGGTGGAGCTGGCAGACTTCCTGATCGCGCGAGCGCACGGCAGCCCCTTCTTCGTCTCTGAGTACCTCCGCGCTGCCGTGGGGCAAGGCCTACTGGTGCGCGGGCTAGACGGCGCGTGGCAACTCACTGCCGCAGCGGAGTCGCTGCGCAACGTCCCGCTTCCGAGCAGTCTCGCGTCCTTGGTCGCGCTGCGCTTCAGCCGCCTCGACCGCAACGCCCGGCGCATCGCGGAGCTGGCGTCGGTGTTTGGTCGGCGTGTGGACAGCGATGTCTTGTTCCGCGCTCACGTGCTGAGCTGCGAGGCGTCAGGGGAACAGGCGCTCTCACAGAAGGCCTTCGACTCCGCTGTGCAAACCCTGGTCGTACGCAGCATGCTCGAGCCGACACAGACCCGCGACGCTCAGCACGCAGGTCGTGAGCGCCTGGTGTTCGCCCACGACAAGCTGCATGAGGTCGCCTACGCGAACCTGAGCGACGACTCCAAGCGGCAGCTCCACCTTGCCGCCGCTCGCAGCCTCGAGGAGTTGCCGGAGCCTGGTCCGACTCGCCTGCGCCGCATGGCTCAGCATTTTGAATCCGCAGGGCAATACTCAGGGGCGGTTCAATACCTGATTCTGGCCGGTCGCGCCGCAGAAGGCCGCGGTGCTCTCGCAGACGCGCTCGCCAGCCTGGAGCTCGCGCTGGCCATGACCGAGAGCCACGACTTGAGTTCTCGTGAGCGTCTGGAGGCCGAGCTCACGCTCGGTGAACTCGAGACCGCCACGGGGCGCATGGGTGCCGCAGGCCAGCACCTGCATGCAGCGCTCGAACTCAGCAAGGAGCTCGATGATGCGAAGGCGCAGGTACGCGCCAACCTGAGCCTGAGCTACCTCGCCTACCTCGGCGCCAAAGGCGAGGAGACCATGCTGCGCGCGACCGAGGCCGCCGAGCTCGCCGAGACCCTGGGCGACGCGACACTGCTTTCCCGCGCAGAAAATGCCCTGGGCATTGCGTGGGGCTCCACGGGCCACTACCGGCGCGCGATCTCCCACTACTCGCGGGCCGCAAAGCTCGCGGAGGCGTCCGGCGATCGCAGCTCGGCGGGGAAACACCACGGCAACATCTCGATCAACCAGCGCTTGCTGGGTGAACTCGAGGCCGCGCTGATCAGCGCAGAGCAAGCCGTCGCTCATGCTCGCTCCGCAAGGGAAGGGCGCCTCGAGGCCAATGCCCTCTGCAATCGTGGACGCATCGAGCTCGAGCTCGGGCACCTGGACAAGGCGCGGCTCAGCTTCACCAGCGCGATAGAGCTCGCTAACCGCGTGGAAATGATTTTCGTGGTCGCGGAAGCAGTCTGGGGGCTTGGCGTGGCGGAGCTCGAGAGCGGAGACTTCGCGACCGCCAAGCGCTGCGGGGAACGCGCGAAGCAGCTCTCGGAGCAGGGCTTTGCCGTGACGCTTGGGCTCTCTGAGCGCTTGCTGGGACGCATCGCGCTGCGCCAAGGCAATGTAGAGCGCGCCCGAGCCCATCTCGAAGCGAGCGTCGAGCAGCTGCGCCCCGCAGGAGAGCGCGACGAGCTCGCAGATTCCCTGATGGCCCTCGCCGAGGCTGCGCCCGACCTCGCAAGCAGCCTGAAGAGCGAGGCGCTCGGCATCTATCGCGAACTCGACATGCAGGGCCGGCTCCGCCGGTTTGGGGGGTGAGGTGAGACGGACCCTGACTGCGATGCTCTTGGCAAGCTGCGTGTGGCTTGCTCAAGGTTGCAGCTCAGGCCCAAAGGACGCATCCACAGGGAAAGATTCCTGCGCCGACGTCAAGCTCGCCCCCTGTCCCCCCGCTTGCGAGGCCAGCGCCGATGAACTCAGCGGGCAGCCTTGCCCTGGCCCAATCACACGCATGATGGTCGTGAGCTGCGCCACGGAGACGCACTTCTGCTCGTGCCAGGGCACCTGGTACTGCTTCGAGCCCGAGCCCAAGAGCGACGACTGCGACCAGATTTGTCGCTGACCGTCAGTTCGAGAAGACCTGAAACTCCGCGGCGTTGGGATAGGTGGCGTTGTACTGCTGCATGCCAACGTAGACCTGCACCTGGTACTCGCCTCGCGGCAAATTACAGCTGATGTCCACCTCGTCGCGCTGGACGCTATCGCAGCGCACCTCTTGGCCACCCTTCGCTGGCCGCGCGTAGACCATGAAGAAGCGACCCAGAGGGTTGTCGATGCGCGCTTCGAAGCGCCCTTGCACCGTGACCTGGGCGCGCTTGGGCGTGAGCAGCGTCAATCGATTGCTGAAGAACCAAGGGCGCAACACCGGTTGATCCAAAAATTCCGCGCGGCTAATCTTGGGTTCCCTGAGCTGCCACTTGGATTCGTCTGGGAAGTGCGTGATCCCCATGACCTCCGGCGGAGCAAACAAGTAGTCCGTGCTGTACTGCTTGTTGAACGTGGCTCCGTCCAGCGAGCCAGAGTCCCAAGTCGGGTCCAGCAGGTACCAAGCACCGTTGATCTGCGCGACGTTCCAGGCGTGCCCATTTCCTGACGGAGGCGAGTTACCGACCCGCGCGTCCCCAGTGACGTACAGGATGCGATCGCCGGTCACCTTACCGAGCGCCTCCAGGAGCTTTGCGTAGCCAGCGCAAACCGCAAGCCGCGTCTTCAGCACCGTCGGCGCATCCCACGGCGGATATTTGCCCGCGACGTAGCTCGGCCCGTCATACGCGATGCGATCCGCGACATAGTCGTGCAGCGCCTTCACGCGCATGAAGGGATCCGGTTCGTGCGCCTTGATGTAGTTGCCCACCGCCTCGACGCTGACCTCGTCGCTCGCGGGGATGCTCTGAACGAGGGGATGCAGCGTGCGGGGGAACGGATAC
The DNA here is from genome assembly GCA_041389805.1 of Polyangiaceae bacterium. GTDB lineage: Bacteria > Myxococcota_A > Polyangia > Polyangiales > Polyangiaceae > JAHBVY01. The sequence goes on from JAWKRD010000012.1 coordinate 85,434, forward strand.
TCATGGCGCTGGGCAATCGGCTCAGGCTTGGGCTGCGGCTGCGGCTGCGGCTGCGGCTGCGGCTGCGGCGCTGACCCGCTCGGCACCGGGTTGGTGCTGATCGCGGCGCTCGGCGTGGGAGCAGGCGTGGGCGCGCTGCTCCCGCTCGCAATCGGAGTCGCTGAACCGACACCCAAGCCGTGACCCGCTTCGGGATCCTCAACGCGTTCGCTCTCGTCAGCCCCATCGCGAAACGGATTGTCGTGGGCCGCGTTGTACAGGAACTCGAGAGCGTCGGCTGCAACCAGCTTGAATGAGCGCACGCCCTTGGCGAAGCCCCCGCTCGAGCCTTCGACGAACCAGTCACCGCGCGTCGCCAGCGCCGCGAAGGCTTGAGTCGGGTACCAGGCAGCCAGTACCGCGAGGAAAAGCAAGTTGAGGGTCAGGGTGCGCAGCACCCAGCGATCGCCGGTGGTGAGGATGCGCTCCTTCTCACGCAAGTCCGCGCGCTGGCTTGCGCGCCTGGCCCTGCGGCGCTCCGCGAGGCGATCCCACAGCAGCGGACCGAGGGGAAACAGCAACACGCCGGCGATGAACGCGAGCCAGCGTGGTCCATTCAGGTACGCCGCGATGCTCGAAGCCAGCCACACGCCGAGCAACGGCAGCAAGATGACCAGCGCCCACCACACCGCGCGCAGCAGCGACACCAGCACGAGCCCAGCCACGCGTTTCGCTGCCACGGAGCCGAAGGCTAGCGGACCCGCGTCACCCAAACGTTCAACTGATTCGCACGATGCATCCAGTTCATTCTAATGGAAGTAACGGTCTGGTTGAGTCAGCCTGAAGTCGCTGGGAGTTTGCGCCCCAGGCCAAGGAGGCTTGATATGACTTTCTCGTTCTTTCGTTCGTTCTCCGGTTCCTGTCTGCCCGCACGTGGCGTGCTCTTCGCGAGCCTGCTGCTTGCGGGGGGCTGCGGCGGTAGCTCCAGCAGCGGCTCTGGAGGCAGCGGAGCCACAGCAGGCAGCGCGGGTGACGGGGGCAGCGCCGGAAGCGCGACCACCGGCGGTGCTGGGAACGCGGGCGGCGACGCCGGCATGGCTGGGGTCGGAGGCGCCGGCGCCACCGGCGGTGGCCAGATGGGTGGCGCGGGCGGCGCTCAAGGGGGAAGCGCCGGGACCGGAGGCGCGGCGGGCGCGGGAACCGGGGGCACGGGTGGCATGGAGTGCGTCGAGCAGATGGGCACCGGGGGCTTCATGCAGCCGGCCTGCAGCGACCTCGATCGCCTCGTGGTGCGAAACCCGCGCCTCGACCCATCCGGCGGGATCACTCCGGGCTCCAAGGCTACTTTCCGCGTGGATCTGACTGACGTCTCCGGCTACGGCTTCAACTACTACCCAGGCGTCGACTTCGAGTCCGACACTCAGGGAGTGACCGTCACCGATGAGCAGTTCTTCGCCGTGCTGCCATGCGGCACGAACGAGACCTTGAGCAACGTCGAGATCGACCCTTCAGTACCCTCTGGCACCGAAGTGACCATCAGCGCGACGGTGACGATGCTCAATCAGCAGTGCAGCGGAACCGACAGCGTGAGCTACAAGTTCACGGTCCTGGCTCCCTGAGCGTCGCGCTGCGCAGCGGGTAGCGTTGCCAAGATTCCCGAAGTCAGCGACGCTGCTCCGTGTGGAGCCCAGCCTGCTGCTGACCCAGGGTCATTGGTTCGCGCTCGCTGGGCTCGCGCTGTCCCTGTGGTGCGGCTGGCACTTGGCGGCGCGGCGCAGCCCTGAGCCGAGCAACGCGAGAAAGGCGCTGGGCGCCGCCAGCGGCGGCGCCCTGGTGCTGGTAGTTGCGGGTGGGTACGGCGCTTGGTGCTTGAAGCAGGTGCGGGCGAGCGCGCCTCACCCCCCGTGGAGCATCGAGCTGGGCGCGCTGACTCCCCAGCGCCACGCGATTATCCTTGCGGAATATGAGTTCCTGCAACGGGAGGCCAGACGCCAGCTGCCCGAAGGCTGCTTGTTCACCTGCAGCGAGCATCGCCCGGTCGAGCGCAGCTTGATCGAGCGCCTGATCGCGTTCGAGCGCGTCACCCGCCTGTGCAATGCGGATCCGCTCGTGCCGCTGGCAGTGCTCGATCCAGCGCACACGCAGCGCGTCGCGGACCGCCTGATGGAGTGCATGCCAAACCCGGGCATGCGCAGCCTCGCGCTCGCCCGTTTCGCAGATGACGACCTGAAGCTCGCGAGCGCTCTGTATCAACGAGCCGCATACCGCTACGACGTCGCGGCGAACAACGGCGAGTGGAGCGCGCTCGCGAGGGAAGTCGAGATCCACTGGCTTGCTGGAGAGTGGCAGCGCGCAGCGGATGCGCTGGGCCGTAGCAAGCTCCCGGGCGAACCCGAACAGCGCCGCGTGGACTGCGCGCGGGACGCGTTGCTGGTGGTGGCAAACGGCAGCGAAGCCGAATCCGCTTCCGCGCGGCTCAAAGCCGCACCGAAGCTCGACAACACCTGTTTGCTCGTCGCAGGCAATCTATGGCCGGAAGAGCTCCGCACCCCCCTCGACGTACTTGAGCACCAGAACCTCACTGAAAGAGCCGCCGTGATCCGCCGCTACCTGCTGACTCTCGAAGAGGCGAGGCCGGCGCCGAGCTGCCGTACGGGTCTTGAAGACTACGGCGCCATCGCGTGGTCTCCCGCCGTTCCCGCTGCGGCGCTGCTCGTGGAGGCGGGTCGGCGGGCGCTGAAGAAAGAACCGACCGCGGAGAGCATGCCATTCCAGCACTGCGTGACCGTAGCGCGAGCGCAGGTCGGAGACGTGCGAGGGGCATTCGAGTTCCTGCACGGACTGAAGCCGAGCGCTGACCTCGAGATCCAGCTGACCTTGTTCTCGGCCTGGTGGCTCGACGCCGCCGCGCTCGAACACCTGGAGGGCAACCTCGACACCGCCAAGGCAGACTATAGTCGCTTGGCACCAGACAACCACCAGCCCGAACACCGAGTACGGCGCCTCCTGTTTTATTCCGCGTGGCAATCTACGCATCCCAGCGAAGCCAAGCCCACGGCTCAAGAGTGCACCTTCAGCGACTGCCTGCTCGCTGCTCGAGACCCTGAGCAAGAGCCGGCGCTGCTCGCGAAACTCAAGGCTGATCTCTTGCGCGCCCGCCACCTCACCAACCCTGAAGAGCGGCTGTTCGCCCTCTCCTGGGCCCGCTGGCTCGCCATCGCCCTGGATGAAGACGTGCTCGTGAAGTCCATCGAGCGCAGCATCGCGGCGACGCGGGAGCATGGCCTCGAGTGGCGCCTCGCGGCGGTGCTCGCTTTGTTGGACGCTGGTCCGGAGGGCCTGGAGAAACCAAACTGACATTCCCCACAACGCGAGCCCTTCCGACAGCTCCACGGCGCAGTACACTCAAGCAAGAACGACCGACTTACGAGACTTCCGGCTCGGGGAGTGCACTGCCGATGTTGATGCGTTGCGAGAACTGCGGGGCGCCGCAGGAGTTCGATGAGGTGACCCAAGTCACCGAGTGCGACTACTGTGGGCAGAACAACTTCGTCCAGCGCCCCGGGGAAACACGCACTTCAGCTTCACCTGAGCACTGTCCCGGGTGTGGCTATCGCTTGTTCGGTGCGCGCACTTCCAGCGGCTTCATTTGGGGCTGTGGAAATTGTGGAGGCGTCTGGCTCGACCTGGCTAACTGCAATCAGGTGGCGTCCGGCGCTGGCAGCGAAGTCTTCGAGATGGCGAAGAATGCGACCGCCAACGCACGGGCACGCGGTGCCGACGCCAAGGTGCCGCGCAGTTGCCCCGTGTGTGAGGAGAAGATGGTGATGACGCCCGTCGCGAGGGGGCGCTTCACGGTGGACGCTTGCTCACTGCATGGCACCTTCTTCGACGCGGGGGAGATCGAGGCGGTGCACAGATACGCACGCGAGAAGACCGAAGCGACCGCGCCGAATGCACCTCGCGTGTGGAACCACACACCGACTACCGCTCAGGAAATCGAGGCGTTCCAGGCCGCGCTCAGCAAGCCATCTGCCGACTCGGACATCAAGGCCGTCCTCACCGGCGGCGCGATCTTGCTGTCCTTGCTGGCAGCTGGAAACAACGAATAGCCTCCTCCCATGTTGATGCGTTGCGAGAACTGCGGGGCGCCGCGAGAGGTCTCCAGTGACGAGAGCGTCATGCGCTGCGACTACTGCCGCGCGACGAACTTCGTGCTTCGGGAGAACGAGACACGGCTGCGCGCCGAGCCAGAGCACTGCCCGAGCTGCACGGCGCAGCTGTTTCCAGGTAAGACCAGCTCAGGCAGGGTTTGGGGCTGCGGCAACTGCGGAGGGATCTGGCTCGACCTGGCGAACTCCGCGGCTATTGCCTCGGGGAAAGGCAACGAGGTATCCCAGCTGGCTCGCCGTGTGGCAGGCCACGCCGCCCAGCGCCCGAAGGTGGGGCGAGCGCCGCGCAAGTGCTCGGTGTGTGACAAGCCCATGGGCATGACTCACGTGTTGCAGGGGCGCTTTAGTGTCGACGCCTGTGCCCTACACGGCACCTTCTTCGACGCCGGTGAGGTGGAGGCGATTGTGGTCGCGATGGCCAAGCCCGAGGACCGCGAGCTGCTGCTCCAGCACGCGCGGCCCCCTTTGCGTTACGACCCGGAGCCCGAGGATGCGGAGAGCGACTTCGAGGGTGACGAAGCGGACACTGAGTATGAAGATGAAGACGAAGACGACGAGGAACAGTACGACGACGAAGACGACGAAGCGCTAGAGCTGCAGCACTTCGAAGACATCCTGCCAGGCGTGCTCGAAGACGACACGGATCAGGGGGTGAGTTAGCCATGTTGATGCGTTGCGAGAACTGCGGAGCACCGCAGGAGTTCGATGAGGTGACCCAAGTCACCGAGTGCGACTACTGTGGGCAGAACAACTTCGTCCAGCGCCCCGGGGAAACACGCACTTCAGCTTCACCTGAGCACTGTCCCGGGTGTGGCTATCGCTTGTTCGGTGCGCGCACTTCCAGCGGCTTCATTTATGGCTGTGGGCAGTGTGGCGGCGTGTGGCTTGACCTGGCTAACTGCAAGAAGCTGCATGAGGGCACGAACAGCGAAGTCGCCCAGATGGCGACGGTCGCCACGGTCAACGCGAGGGCGCGTGGTCAAGAGGCGAAGGTGCCGCGCTCTTGCCCGGTGTGCGACGAGCGCATGATGATGACCCCGGTCTTCGGTGGGAAGCGAACGGTGGATGCCTGCGCACTGCACGGCTCGTTCTTCGATGCTGGGGAAGTGCAAGAGCTGCATCGCGCCTTTAGCGCCTACGTGAAGAAGCCGAGGCGCCAGACGGATCTCACGCCGTCAGAACGGGTGTGGAACCACAAGCCACCGACCGAGGCCGAGCTGGCGGCGTTCGCAAACGCCGTCAAGAAGCCCGCTCATGACGAAGCCGATGTGAAGGCGCTCTTCACCGGCGGTGTGATGCTGCTGGACGTCCTCACTGCCAAAAACAAGGACTAGTCGACGCACAGGTGGGGCCGCAGGTGCTCCACGATGCAGGCTTCGATCTCCAGCGCCCGCGCGCCACGCCAGCCCGGGCCCGCTGCCAGGTAGATCGCGCAGTTCGGGTCATGGGGCACGCCAGCCCGCACCAGCTGCTGGCGTTCGTCCTCACCCAGCATGAAGTCGAGCAACGAGCCGACTCCAAAGCCGCCGAGCACCAGCGCCTTGACTGAAGCGAGGCTGCCTGCGCGCGCGAAGGACTTGGCTCCACCGGGGATCATGGTCGGTTGCCCCGGCAGAGCTTCGATTTCCACGAGTGGAAATCCTGCGGCGATCCGCGTCGGTCGTCGCCAGGGCCAGCTCGGCAAAGCGGTCGCGCCTGCCGTAGTACTGGAGGTCGTAGCGCGCGACTCGAGACACGCGCTCTGCAGGCGGCGCGCCGGAGTAGGCGACCAGCGCAAGATCCAGGTCGTCATTGGCGACGCGCTCGAGCAGCTGCGCAGTGCGCCCGGTCGTCAGCTTCAAGCCGAGCTCGGGAAACGCACCTCGCAAGGGCGCCACCAGGTGCCCGAACAAGAAGCTCACCACGCTGTCCACGGTGCCCAGACGCAGGTCGTGATAGCTGCGCTCGGCGGTACCTCGGACGGATTTCCGCAGGGCTTCGAAGCGACTCAAGATCGCCCGCGCCTCGGGCACCAACGCGCGCCCCGCTGCGGTCAGCCGCAGGCCACGCCCCTCACGCTCGAACAGGCTCACGCCAAAGTCGTCTTCCAGTTGCTGCAGGTTACGGCTCACCGCTGGCTGAGAGAGGTGCACCAGCCGGGCCGCAGCGCTGACTGAGCCGGTGTCGACTATCTGCAGAAAAATACTGAGCTTTTCGAGCTGCACGGCGGTCCCCGTCGACTCCAGGCATACGGATTTCGTATGCTTTCCGATGCAAACATATCATTATTCCGAATAGCTCGCCGAAGCTAGACTAAGCTTCATGATCGGGTGGGGCACACGGGCATTCGAGGCGGGTAAGGGTACGTTTTCGCGCGGCAACGGTTCTCGGCAGTGGACGCGCGCGTCACAGCTCGCGCTGCTGCTCGGCACCCTGTGCCTGGGCGTTGGCTGCGGCTCGAGCACCAGCGGCGCATCAGGCGCCGGCGGAGCTGAAGGGGGAGCTGCGGGAGCAAGCGGCTCAGCAGCAGGCGGATCGGGTTCGCAGTCGAGCTCAGGCGGCACCACCAACACACAGGCGTTCGTGGTCCACGAGTGGGGCACCTTCACCTCGATGATCTCTGCGCAGGGTTCACTGAAAGCGGGCGCCGAGCTGCCGGGTATGCACCACGAGGACGAGCCGCTACCGAGCTTCGTGCTGGGTCGGTCACCGGGCGCTGACTTTGGCAAGGCGATGGAGTCGCTGCCAGGTCCGGTGACGCAGAAGATGGAGACGCCGGTGCTCTACTTCTATTCAGACCAAGCGCTGAAGGTGGACGTCGACGTCACCTTCAAGGACGGCATCATCTCCCAGTGGTACCCCGACGCGAGCTCCTTCTGGCCACCCGTGGGCGAAGCTGCGGCGTTTTCCGGAGGAAACATGCGCTGGCAGGTGCAGCTCGCACCGGGAGACACTGAAGCGCCGATCCCCGTCGCCGAGGACGACATCTGGGCGCCGTCGCGTAACGTCGCGAGCGTCCCGGTGCGCGCCGCCGGCGCCATCGAGCAGTTCATCTTCTACCGCGGCCTGGGTGACTTCAGCGTGCCACTGAGCTACGAGGTCGACTTCGATAGCGTTTCCGTGAAGAACAACTCGGAGCAGCGCATCCCCGCTGCGTTCTACCTCAACCTGCATGACGGCGGCGGGCTCGTGACGCCGCTCGGTAGCATCGAGCCAGGCGGCAGCGTGGTTGCGCAGGGCGGCCCGAAGGAGCGCGACCTGGACGCCTACGTCCTGAACGCGAAGGATGTGGTGAAGAGCGCGCTGGTCGACAGCGGTCTCTACGCAGACGAAGCCCAGGCGATGGTCGACACCTGGGCCAAGAGCTACTTCCTCACGCCGGGACGGCGCTTGCTCTACGTCTTGCCGCGCGAATGGACGGACGCGCTCTTGCCGATTCAGATCGCACCGACGCCGGATCAGCTGGTGCGCACCCTGGTGGGCCGCGTGGAGCTGCTCACCGGTGACCGCGAAACGGAGCTGATGGGCACGCTGCACCAGGCGTTCACTGGCAGCGGCGTGCTGGACACTGGCGCCCTCGGGCGCTTCGCAGAACCTCAGCTCCAGCGCGCATTGCAGCTCGACACGGATCCTGCGTTCCAGAGCTGGGTGAGCGATCAGATCTTGACGCTCAACGTGCAGACCGGCGCGCAGTAGTCAGCGAGCGGCGACTTCCGCGACCAAGCGCCGGCGCAAGCGTTTGGCGTCTCGCGCCGCCAGGAAGCCACGAAAGAGCACGAGCGCTATCGCTGCGCTCAGAAACGCGCCGCTGATCGAGAACGTCGCGATCAAGAGCCAGCTCGATGCGCGGCTCAACGCCCACACCAGCGCTCCAAGGGCAATGCCGCGCATGGGTTGCCTCCCGGAAACAGAGAACGCAACAAAGAAACCGAGCGCGCTCAGGCTATCGAGCACGAGGCTCGGAGGGATCCCGTTGTCCCCCACGACTTCCGCCGCGACACCTCGGGAACCGAACCAGTACAACAGCGCGCCGAAGCCCAGTTGCCCGATGGCGCACACGAGCAGCGTCGCTCGCGCTCGCGTGAGCTTTAGGTCCAGTTCTCGGTACTCGCTGCTCGACGCCTTGAGGCGCTCTTCCAGCGCCCGCTCCAAGTCGCTGCTTACGGGTTCGCCACAGCTGCACACGGTTTGCCCAAAGCGGATGGGCTGAGAGCAGCGGCTGCAGGGGACGCTGAGGGTTGCTCCAAGGCTCGTCATGGGATCTGCGGATACTTTGGGTTTGGGGGAGAGGGCACCTGGTTGGCGCCGTGGGTTGCTCACGGCTGGCGGGCGCGAATTGCGCTGTATCGGTCACTCGCGGTCCTGGTTGCCCCAAATAAGCGCTGATTGCCTGGATTTTTACGCAGAGCGGCAATTCTGCTCCTCACCCCCAAAAACCTACCAACCGTTTGAACGGGATGACGCTGCGACATAGGATGCGCCCCGTGAGACGCCCCCTGATTGCTTTGGTTCTGGTTGCCTCCCTCGCCTCCCTGAGCGGCTGCACCGATGAGGTCTACAACTCAAGCTCCGAGCTCGACGCCAGCTTCAACGTGCGCGAAACGGTGGAGCAGCTGATCGTCAGCCACGCGACGCCAGGTACCGAGCTCGTGGTGAACGACAAGGACGGCAACGAGGTCGCGCGCGGCAACGCCGATGAGCTCGGCAGCCTGATGTTCCGTGAATTGCCGCCAGGAAATGGCTATCGCATCGTCGACGAAGCCACCGGCGAACAGAGCCGCGCCCTCGAGGTGTGGGATCGCGACAGCCACAAGCCGAGCCAGGACTTCTACTCGTCGCAGACGCTCGTCGCGGGCAGCAACTACATCAAGACCCGCGACGGCACGCAGCTCAGCGTGTACATCACCCTGCCAGGTCCGATCGAAGATGGCCCGTATCCGACCATCGTGAACTACTCGGGTTACAACCCGTCAGAGCCTGGGGGCCCGCTGGATCTCGGCGTACCCGACTCGCTCTGCGATCAGTTCCCGACCATCTGCGACGCCCCAAAGGATCCGAGCGCGATGATCGGCTCCTTCATGGGCTATGCGACGGTCGGCGTGAACGTCCGCGGCACCGGCTGCTCCGGCGGCGCGTATGACTTCTTCGAGACCATGCAGGTGCTCGATGGCTACGACGTGATCGAGACCGTGGCCGCGCAACCGTGGGTGCTCCACGGCAAGGTCGGCATGACGGGCCTCTCGTATCCTGGCATCACACAGCTCTTCGTGGCGCAGACCACGCCGCCCCATCTGGCTGCGATCACGCCGCTCTCGGTGATCGCCGATACGGCGACCTCCACGCTGGCTCCTGGCGGCATCTACAACGACGGCTTCGCCCTGTCGTGGGCGGAGAACGTGCTCGACGGCGCGAAGCCTTACGGCCAAGGCTGGGAGCAGGCGCGCGTCGATGGCGGCGATGAAATCTGCGAGGAAAATCAGCTGCTCCACGGCCAGGCGGTGGACGCGGTCGCCAAGGCGCTGAACACACCCTTCTACGATCCGAAGATCACCGACCCGCTGAACCCGAGCTTGTTCGTGAAGAACATCGATGTGCCGGTGTTCGTGGCCGGTGCGTGGCAAGACGAACAGACCGGCGGTCACTTCCCAGCGCTGTTCGACAAGTTCACCAGCGCACCGGTGCACAAGTTCACGGTCTACAACGGCGCGCACATGGACGGCTTCGCGCCTCAGATTTTATCCGAGTGGAAAACCTTCCTGGATATCTACGTCGCACAAACCATCCCGATGGTCGACCCGACGTTGCGCGCCGCTGGTCCCGTGCTGTTCGAGCAAATCTTCGGTGCGCCGGTGGAGCTCGGCCCCGATCGCTTCGCTGACTACGCCACCTGGGAGGAAGCGAAAGCTGCCTACGAGGCTGAAGACGACCTGCGGGTGATCTTCGAGGTCGGAGAGAAGGACGGCGGCACTCCCTACGCGCCCGAGGGCGCCTTCGAGGAGCGCTTCGCGTCGTGGCCAATCCCCGGCACCGAGGCGATGCGCTTCTACCTCGAGCCCGACGGCAGCTTGGGTGACGCGCCGCCGACCGCTGGCGACGACTCCGGTTCTTCGTTCAACTTCGACAAGGACCTGAGCCACGTGCGCAACATGGGCGGAGACAACCCGGGCGTGATCGAACCCGACTGGACGTGGACCACGCCTCCCGCCGGCGACGCAGTGGCCTTCGAGACCGCGGCTCTGGACAAGGACCTGGTGTTCGTCGGCCACGCGAGCGCGGACCTGTACATTCGCTCGACGGCGGACGACGCCGACCTCCAGGTCAACGTGACCGAAGTGTTGCCCGACGGAAAAGAAGTCTACGTGCAGAGCGGCCAGCTGCGCGCCAGCCAGCGCAAGCTCGCCAGCGACGCGACGGAGCTGCGCCCGATCCAGACCCACCTGGAGGCAGACGCGGCGCCGCTGCCCGCTGGGCAATGGGAGCTGGCGCGAGTGGAGATCCTGCCGTTTGGCCACGTGTTCCGCAAAGGCTCGAAGATCCGCATCTTGATCAACACCCCCGGCGGCAACCACGCGCGCTGGACCTTCGTGGTGAAGGACCTGCCCGACGGCACGGTGCACTCCGTGGCCCACTCGATGCTGCACCCGTCGAGCGTCGTGTTCAGCCACCTACCCCAGGTGACGGCGCCGGCGCAGACTCAGGAGTGCACGCTGCGCGCTCAGCCGTGCAGGGAGTACATGAGCATCGACAACATGGCGTTCACGCCTTGAGCTGAGGCCGTCTACACCCAAGGCCGCGGCGCCTTGAGCCGCTTCCACAAGAACGCGGCGTAGGCATGAGGCAAGCGCCGCGCCTCGCTTCGGCCAGCTTCAGTGCCTCGCGGAAACGCATCCTGCAAGAACGCCTGCGGGATGCGTTGCGCGGCTTGGACCAGGCGCTCTAGGCTGAAGCGCCGCGCCAGCTGTTCGTCGATGGCGCGCATGCGCTCGGTGTGCGCCGCGAACAGGTGACCCTGAAGGTCGTACGGAGTCTCCCGCGGGTCCTGTTCGGTGACTCCGTCCCAGTCGTGCTGGAAGGTCAGCGCGGCGCCGTGATCGATCAGCCAGTGCTGCCCGTGCCAGCTCAAGATGTTGGGGTTCCGCGCTGATCGGTCCATGTTCAGCACCCAGGCGTCGAGCCAGAGCACCCGCGCGGCGAGCTCCGCATCGACACGGTCTGCGCGATCGGCGCGCAGCTCCTCGGCGCCTTCGAGGAAGCGCACACCGAGGTTCTTGCCGACGCTGAGTCCGAGCAGCTGCAGGAGCTCGTCGTTCTGGTCGTCGCTGTCGATATCCTCCGGGATCTGCAGCACGGCGCGCTCGGGCACCGGCAGGCCGAGCTGCTCTGCCAGGTCCGACACGAGGCACTCGGAGATCAACGCAGCGCTACCCTGCGCCGCGCCGCGCAGCTTGGCTACGAAGTCGCCGCGAGGCGTCTCGACCAGCACGGGCAGCGAGCTGCCGCGGCGGAAGGCACGGATCACGCGCAGCGCGGCGAATTCTGGCAGCGCGGCAGTCTGGGGCAGCACGGTAGGCTGACGCTAGCACAGCAGAGCGGGTCAGTTCGCGCTGCGCGGCGTGAAGCGCACCATGGGCACCCGCTCGGCGAAGCTGCGAGCGCCGGCCTCCGTCGCCGGTTGCTCCTCGCCCGTGCACATCTTGGACAGCTTCCTGTACGCCGTGGCGTAGCGCTGGCTGTACGCGAACAAGGCCCGCGCGGCCTCGTCGGCGCTTATCACCTCACCGCGCACGTCCACGGTTCGTCTCCCCACGGTAATAGTCACGTCAGGGTGCGCCTGAACATTGCGAAACCAGTTCGCTCCCTCCCCCCACCCCGAAGCGACGTACCAGCAGTCCTTGGCCTGATCGTAGCTGACGACCTCCACCACCGCGCGCCGCTCCTCACCGCTCTTGCGCCCGATGTGCCTGAGGTACAAGAAGCGCTGGCCCATCAGCCAACCCAGGTTGGCGCGGTACATCCAAATCGGCGCCCTCAAGAAGGCGCGCATCAGCCCACTCGGCGGCTTCTTGTCGACTGTGCCCGGCATGGGATCGAGTATCCGCCTCAGCTCCGTGGCTGCAAGGCTTAATCCGCCAGGAAAAGTTAATGAGCAACGCTTGCTTGAGCCGGCGAAGCTGCCAACATCACAGCGACTCGCAGCAACGCGCGCCGAGGCTGTAATCGTAGTAGTCCGCGCGGTGCACGGTGATCCGCGCCTGACAGCCGTGGGGTGTGTCGCGGGCGTAAAATCCGCCGAGGAACACGCCGGAGTCGTCGTCGATCCACTCGTCGAGGCCACCCACCATGTCCATCACGGCGTCGTCGCCCCAGGCGCTGCGGCACTCTGGATGCGATCCGGTGAGCGACAGGAGTCGTTCACCGCGGTACTCGATTTCATTGAGACGCGGATCGCGGTGCCCGAGCCCAGCCGCGCCGTGCAAGAGCGGCGCCGGAGCCTGAGGCGCGTTCAAGTTGCACGCGCCCGGCACCAAGCGGTCGCCGTAGGGGTGCCGTGTGTTCAACTCCGAACGACACGCCTTCAGCCACTCACCGTGGCCGCACAGCCGCTTGCCCGCGTTCTCGCAGGCGCGGCGCGCTGAGTAGAGATCCAGGTAGGCGTTCGGCACGACTCCAGGCTTTGACTCCGCGCGGATATCGAAGTCGCGTGTCGTCTCCCAGGCTGGCAGCTCCGGCAGAGGGACTTGGCGCGCGCTCCAGGGACCGATCTGACCGCGCCGGTTCTCCCACTCCCGCTGGTCGCGCAGCGCCAGGAAGCGACTCGGGTGGTAGTGGGGCGACACTCGCCGCTCGCCGCCTTGCTCGTAGAGTGAGATCTCCCAGCGGTCGATGCAGTAGGCGCGGTCGATCTCCACCATCTCGGGCGGGCAGCGCCGAGCCACCGGCGCGGTGGCAGTCACCGCCAGGGGCTCCGCCTCACCGGGCGCCGACTCGAGCGGCGGCGGCTGCTTCTCGACGCTGGGTGGCGCCGCGCCCGAGAGGCACAGCGCCGTGAGCAGCGGGAGGAAGAGGCGGCCGAGCAAGATTTCCGCAGTTTGCCGCAGCAAGACGGCCGCGGACAAATGTCCGGAAACAGCTGTTAGCCCTGGCTCAGCTCTCGATCACACCACCCGTGCACGCTCCACAGCCGGCGCCGTTCAGCTCCACGGGCTCGTAGGTGACGTTGAACTTCTGCTGGTAGAGCTGGCTGCCATCGGCCCCCGTCACTTCGAAGCCCCACAGCTCGGACTCGACATCTGGCAGGGACTCGTAGGTGTACCCGGAGAGCTTCACTCCGTCGCTGGTCTCTTGCCACTCGACGTGGGCCTTGTCGTTGTCTCCCCGCCACACCCCGTTGCTCACCTGCTTGAGGCTCACGTCGCTGCAGGCATCGACCTGGCATATCCGCACGGTTGCAGGCGCTGTCCCGGTCGCTGCGGCAACACTGAGGTCGAATTGCAGGCCACCGCAGCCGAGCTCGGCGCAGTCGTCCGAGGAGCAACCGACGAAGATCGGAGTAACCAGCAGACTCAGAGCAAGTAGGCGCCGCATGGGCGCACTCTAGCGCCTCCTCACCCCCCGATCATCAAAAGTCGTCGTCGTCATCGTCATCGTCGTCGTCTTCGTCCGGCTCTTCGGGCTCGTCGTCTTCTTCCTCGTCAGGCTCGTCAGGCTCCGGCTGAGCGACGCTCCCGCCGTGCTTCAGCGTGTACTGGTCGAGGAGCTGCATGTAGCGGGACAACAGGTTCATGTCGGTCCCCATCTTGGTTCCCCACGGCATACCCGCCATGCTGAAGTCGAGCATACTCATACCGAAGACGCGCTCGATCTCGACGTTGGGATCGAGGCCCTTTTGCCCCCAGGCGACCTGGGCGCCAGCGACCTCACAGTAGAACTCGAAGCTGATCTCCTTCGCGGCCCCGCTGGCCACGCGCGCCTTCTGCACCTCAGCGAGCTCATCGGTGTAGATCTTCGAGTAGGTCTGACCGAGCACGCCCGACGGGTCATTCTGGAAACGCTGACGCCAGCCTTCAGAGACGCGCGCATAGCCCGCCTCATCCAGGCGATACTGAGCGAGCACGTTGATCCACTCTTGCCCCGCGGTACCGCTCGTCTGGTGCGCGGCGAGGGCTGCCATCGCCTTGAGGTCGATGCCCTCGATCGGAGCAGTGAGCTCGGGATGTGCGGCGAGGGCCTTCGCAGCACCCTGATCCTGGTTCACACGGAACGCCTGCATCATGGCGTTTTGCGTGTCGATGTCGTCGAACGCCGACATCGCGAGCCAGCTGCCGCCGGGGGTACCGAAATGCTTCGACATCGTGATGCGCGCGCGGAAGAACTGCCCCACGGAGCGGTAGCCACGGCGCTGGAGTTCCTGCTCGACCTGGTTCGGGTTCTCTCGCTCGAGCTGCCTGAACGCCTCCTCGTCAGCGAAGAACTGCTTCAGTAACTCGTGCTGGGTGTTGAAGTCCCAGGTGCCGCGCGCGAGCGGTCCCCAGTCGTCAGCCCACTGGTCACGGCTGATGCATTGCTCGTACTGCTCCTGCCAGCGCCGCTGCCCCTCGTAGACCACCAGCTGTGCGCCGTCATAGTCCTTGAGCAGCTGCATTTCTGGATGATCTCGGTGCCGGGAGACCTGGGGTTGGGGGTGAGGAAAGACGGGCTCGGCGAATAAGCCATACATACGCGCCCAGCGCTGACCCCACACCGGCGTTACCCCGGGGATTGAAATCGGAGTCAGCCACGGGATCGAAACGTACGGTGACTCGGACCCCTGCAGCAGCTCCTGTTGCGCCTTCTGGGACTTCGCAGGGTCACCTCCCCAGAACATCAGGCCCCAGATGTAGTGATCGCTGAGCTCCTGCCACGAGGTGTAGGCCCGCTGGAGGAGCGTCGCCGCGGGCAAGATGTAGCTCCAAGCTTCCTGTTCCTCGATGTACCCGGCAAGGTAGCCCCAGCCAGCCACGGACACCAGGCGCCCTGCGTCCCACGCGAGCAAGCTCCGCTGACCGATCGCGTACTGAAACTGCTGCACGAAGCGATACTTTTGCGCTTCCGCAGGGTAATACTGTTCGAAGGCGAGGTCCGGGCCGTACTGGCTGAGCAGCTGATTGCACTCGCCTTGTGCCTTCTCGTAGCTTGCGCTGTGGCCTTCTTCTCGCAGCCACTCGATGGTGCTGCGGAGCTTGTCGGCGTCTTGTGCGCCCCAGGAGCTGGCCAGCACGTCCTGAGCCGACTTCACGTAGTCGTCACGGTTCCGGGGCCCGCCCCCCAGCAGATACGGCGCATCCTCGTTGATGCGCGTCAAGATGGCTGCGGTCGAGAGGGCCCAGCGCTGTGCGAGGAGCATAGGCCGGCGAAGCTAGCATGAGGCAAACCGGCGTCTACGAGATTCGCTGCACACTAGTCCGCCGCTCAGGGGCGTCCACTTCCACAGCGGAAACAACCTACTCGGTCTGGTCCGCTTCCCCCGCCGCGGCGACGACACCCTCATGTTGCAGACGCCGAACCAAGAGCCAGGCGAGCACCGACCAGGCCAGACCGAGGCACCAACCGGCGAGCACATCCGTGGGGTAATGGCGCCCGAGATAAACGCGGCTGAAGCCGATGAGCAGAGTCAACAAGCCGGCCACGAGCATGCAGTAGACCCGCACCCGGCGCCCGACCACCACCCGACTCAGCAGCGCGCCGAGGGTCGGATACACCGCAGCAGCGATCAGCGAATGACCGCTAGGAAACGAGAAGGCGTCCAGCGCGAAGGCCGCGTGCATCATCAAGGGCCGCGGTCGCTGAATCGCGCCCTTGAGCAGGTAGGTGGTCAACGCGGCGCCCAGGATGCACAAAAGGAAGACCAGCGCCGTGCGGTGATGATGAATCAAGAGCAGGTAGCCAAGGATGACCACGGTCAGCAGAAACACCACGGGCCCGCTACCGAGGGCCGAGAACTGCTGCAGCACGCCGAGCAACCAGTCGGGGCCGACGGGCACGCTGAGATCGGGGCCACGCAGCAACTCGATGACGTGCCGGTCCCACGCGCTGAGCAGGCCGCCCCCACGGGTGCCCGTCGCGAAGACCCCGAATATGCCGAGCAAACTCAGCACCAGCACACCGGCGATCCGCGTCGAGGGATCTCGGGTAGGCTGAGGGGTTGGAGGCGCTGAACCCACCGCGTGGTTATAGCGTCGATCCGGCGGGAGCGAGTGGGGAGCGAGTGGCGGGCGAGGACACAAGGGACGCAACGGGACCGCAGCTGAGCCACGAGACAGCCAGGCGGGCACTCAAGCGAGGCAAGTTGTTCCCTCGTCTCACTTCTCTCTGCGCGGTGCGCTGGCTTGTGGTCGGCATGGGCGTCACCACGGGTTTGGCCGCCTGTGCCGGCTCGAATCCCGGCGCCACCTCCGATGCTCCTCACCCGCCCGCCAGCGCGGCCCCTGTCGCTTCGGCGACATTTCCCTATCTGGACTTCGATCCAGACAGGAGCGGGACGGCTGACGCAGGGGACGCCGGCGCTGGACACGACGCGGCGCCCGCAGACGCCGCCCCAGTCAAGGTGCTACCGCCACCGCCAAGCTGCAAGGCCGTGGCGACCACAGCTCCCCTGAGCGTCGACGGAGACAAGCTCGTGGACAGCCCCACGGATCCGAGGCTCGCATCCGTACGGCAAGCAATGCTGGGCCTGAGCAGACGCAACGTCCAGTGCAAAGTGGGACACAATGACGGCAGGCTCTTCAACCTCGAGTGCGCCAGCTTCTACGCCAACGCGGACGGGAACATCCGCCCTGGAGGGGTCGAGAGTCACCTCTTCGAGTGGAACGGGCGGCGTTTCGAACCAGTCGCCCTGAAGCAGCTCTTTCCGGGCGGCAAAAGCCTGGCCAGCGTACTCAAGTCTGCCTGCAACACCGATGATGGCAGCGTGTACCAGAAGGTCTGGCTCGATCACGCTGGCATGTCCTTCGTCGCCGGGCTGTCGCCGCTCGATGAGGCCGGGTGCAGGCTGGAGTACGCGGAACACGCCGACTGGGTGGGCTGCGGCCCCCTCGCCTACCTGGCAGGCTACGCACCGCGGGCGCCGGCGCCGGACACGGCTCTGCCCGAGCCCCTGGGCTGGGACAACGGCCGTGTGATGAGTCGCCTACCCGCACAGCAAGACCTCGTGAAACGCGTGAATGCGCTGCTAGATGGCTTCTACGCACAGGTCAAAGCGGACAGCTCGGTGCAGCTCGAGTGCGCCCCGGTGTTCAGCACCAACCAGATCGTCAGCCTGCAGTGCAGTCAGGACTACTCGACGGAGCTACGCCTGAACTACGCGGTCCGGAGCGGCGCGAAGCTCGACATCGACGCGCTGATCGCGGTGGCGGGGCCGAAGCTCGTGAACGCGGTGAACGCGGCCTGCAACAAGGAGTACAAGAAGCTCCCCAAGTCAGAATACGAGCTGTATTCCAAGTCTCCCATCAAGCTCGCGCGTGACGACCTGACAGCGTTCGAGTTTCACGCCTCCAAGCTACGTTTTCACGTGGAAATCGAGCTTCAAGTGCGCGGCAGTTCTCCAGCGAAACGCGAGGCGACGTGCGACGTCCCCTGGAAGTCTGCGGGGCTCAGCCCGGAGAAGCTTGGCGCGGTCCCCGCTTCTGCAAACTAGCCAGAAAGCGCCAAGGACGCGCGGCACGACCCTTGACGTCGGAAGACCGCTCGGAAACGCTGTCGGGTATGTTGCGGGGAGCGCTTGCGGTGACGTTGCTCGGTGCCCTGACGTTGGTGCTGAGCTGCAAGAAGCAGGAGTCGGAGACCTACACCGGACCACCTGGCTACATGCACGTCGAGGCCGAGGTCACGATCGAGAGCACCAAGCTCACGCTGGTCGGTCTGATCAAGACCCACGGCATGCAGGAGTGCAGCGCGAGGCAAGCCGAGGTGAAAGCAGACATGATCGGCAACTTGCTCGACTCTTGCGAGGAGTGCTTGAAGTCCTACAAGGTCGAGTGCCTCGAGGAACCGCCGTATTTCTACGCGACGACCTTCGACAACCAACCGATCCATCAGACCTACGCCTCCACCAAGGAAGTTCCGAACACGAAGCTGCGGGACGAGCGCTTCGTGATCTTCGGGGTGCCAAAGGCTGTAGCGCTCAAGGTCTGCCAGGACATGTGCGGCGCCTACCGCAAGAAGAACACCGGCATCGCCGTGATGTGTCACTGCATCGAATCCCCTGAATGAGCGCATGGTCTGGCTTGACTCGGCCTCGCGGGACGACTTGAGTTCGCGGGGTGAACGAGACCCAACGAAAGTTCGTGCTGCTTTCGATTCCGGGGGCCTTTGCCTGGGGCTTCGTGATCTCGGGCTTTGCAGCCCACAACGACACGCTGAAGGGGATCGGCGCCGCGATCATGATTGGCATGGTCGTGGTGGGCCTGACCATGAAGGCGATCCAGTCTTCGAAAGAGAGCAAAGCGAAGCGTGAGCTCGAAGCTCGCGGAGAGCCCGGCAGCGCCAAGGTGTTGAAGATCTCCAGCCGCGGCGGAGGTATCAACGATCATCCGCTGGTGCAGTTCGAGCTCGAGGTCACGTTCAAGGGGCAAACCTACCAGGCCCTCACCGAAGCAATCATCGACCAGCTGGCCATTCCGCGCATCCAACCGGGCTGCGAGATCCAGGTGATCGTCGATCCCGAGGATCGCTCGAGCGTGCTGATCGACGTCGACCTCACTCCGTACGGACGCCACTGATGACAGCACCTCTGCTCGAGACCCGGGGACTGAGCAAGTCTTACGGTGACCGGGAAGTCGTGAGTCAGCTCGAGCTGATCTGCAACGCGGGCTCCGTGCTCGGGTTGCTCGGACCGAACGGCGCTGGAAAGACCACGACCTTGCGCATGCTGTACGGCTTCATCGAGCCGGACGCCGGGGAGATCCGCTATCGGGGACGCGACTTCGCAGAGGAGCGCACCGCGCTGAAGCGCATCATCGGCGTGTGCACTCAGGAGGACACCCTCGACTACGACTTCAGCGTCGAACAGAACCTGCAGGTGTACGCGGGCTACTTCAATCCACGGGTGCCCAACGTGAAGCAGCGCGTGCAGGAGCTGCTCGAGCAGTTCGACCTGACCCAGTATCGCGACGCATCGCCCCACGCCCTCAGCGGCGGCTACAAGCAGCGCCTGCTGATCGCGCGCAGCATCGTGCATCACCCCGAGATCCTCTTCTTGGACGAGCCAACCACGGGCCTCGACCCTGCGGCGCGCGTCGCGGTTTGGGAGCTGGTGGATCAGCTGCGCAAGGCAGGCATGGGCGTGATCCTCACCACCCACTACATGGATGAAGCGGAGCGCCTCAGCGATCAGCTGGTGGTGCTGCGTGAAGGGCGCGTCGCCGCACGGGGACTACCTCACGAAGTGCTCGGTAGCTTGCTCGGGGAGCACGTCTTGACGCTACGCTCAGACCTCGAGGAGCGCCCGCAAGTGCTCGAGGTGCTGAAAGAGATGGGGCTCCCGACCCACAAGGTCCTGAGCGACATCTTGGCACCCGTTACCGCACGGCAACTTGCGGACATCAGCGAGCGTCTGCCCAGCGTGCGGCTCACGGTGCGACCTCCAAACCTGGACGACCTGTTCCTCGAGCTGTCTCGCAGCAGTAGCAGCAGCAGCAGTGGAGCGAAGAAGTGAAGTACTGGCTCGAGGCGTTTGACTGGCGCTCCCTGGCCGTCTTGCGGCGCAACGCGCTGGTGTACCTGCGCAACTGGCGCACCGCGTTCTTCCCGCCGGCGATGGAACCCGTGGTGTTCTTCCTGGCGTTTGGCCTGGGCCTACAAGGCTACGTCGGCGAAATTAATTACCGCGGGGCAACGATTTCCTACGCCACCTACGTCGCTCCGGGCCTGATCGCCTACACCGCGTTCGGCACGCCGTTCTACGAGTCGCTGTATTCGGCGTATGTGCGCATGTTCTACCAGAAGACCTGGGACGGCATCCTGGCCACTCAGGTGGAGCTCCCGCACCTGGTTTGGGGAGAGATCTTGTGGGCCGGAGTGCGCGGCTTCATGAACTCGGCCATCGTGTGTGCGGTGCTCGCGGTGTTCGACTTGCTGGGCTGGGTGGAGCTACGCATGGCGTGGCTCCCGGCGCTGCCCTTCCTGGGCATGCTGGCAGGCTTCTGCTTCTCGGCGTTCGGGCTGATTTTCACCGCGGTTGTGCCGTCCATCGATCACATGAACTACCCGGTGTTCCTGATCGGCATGCCCATCAGCCTGATCAGCAACACGTATTTTCCCCTCGAGCCGCAGCAGGCGTGGCTGCGTACGGCGATGCAGCTGAACCCGGTTTATCACCTCGCGGAAACGTCTCGCGGCTTGCTGGTGCATGGGGACCCGGGCGGGCACCTCTCGTGGCTGATCGGTTGTACCAGCATCGGGCTCCTGGCGTTCTTCACGATTGCCCATCATTTCACCCGTCGGCGCATGCTGGGTTAGCTGGCCAGAGCCTGATAGAGTCCGCCCATGGCGAGCTTCCGTGACTTCCTCGACCTGAGCCCCGATGAGCTACGCAAGGAGCTCAGCCGCGGCTACCCCATCGACCCGGAGTCCCTGGACGACTTCGAGTACAAGGGCGTGAGCCTCGGCTTGCCCGGCATCGTGGAAAAGCTCACGTGGAAGAAGTTCATGAAGACCTTCCACCGCGATCCTGAGACCGGTGTGCTGCGCGGCTGGAACGTCCGCATCCAGCAATCACCGTTGGCAGACCCAAGCTGGGAACCGATGATCAAGAAGGGCGACATCTTCAGCTTCGGCCACTACGAGGTCGTCTCCCTCGACGACTACGAGGTGCCAGGACCAGCGCTCAATGGCGGCCTGATGATCGACTACAGCCTCGGTCAAAACAAGACGCTCGACTTCGTCAACCGCGTGCGTGACCCGATCGTTGCCGTGGAGAAAGGCTCGAGTCAGCTACTCCTCGGCTGGTCGTACATCCAAACCGGCCTGAGGAATATCGGCACGCCGAGCTACTTCAGCCTGGAGCGCCACCAACCCCTGACCCACCGCGCCGCGCCACCCCGCAGCCGCTAGGTATGGCTGACGCTCTGATCGAAGCCCTGCTGACGGCCGCAGAAGCGGCACCGACCCGCGCGATGCTGGCTGGTGAGAGCTTGGGGACGCCAGAAGAAGAGGCGCTCGTCGCCGCGAGCAGTCAGCTGGCTTCGGCGTTTCACCGAGGAGACACACTAAGGCCAGAACTTTCAGAGCGCTTGGCGTCCCTCCCGCCTCACACCGCCGCGTGGTGCTCCATCCTGCTGGGAGCCGCGGTTGAAGATGGCGCCCCGGCCGCAGTGTCCGTCGAGGGGCTGCTGAGTTGCCTCGATAGCTGGCTCGAACAGCTACCTCGGTTCCCCGAGGATGAAGAGCCGATGCTGGAGGACGACGATGAACTGATTGTCGACGCGCTCCCCGGGCTCTGCCAAGCCCTGGTCAGCCATCTGGCAGCGCTGCCAGAACGGCGGCGGGAGCTGCTGCATGACGAGGCGATGGTCGAGCGACTCGACGAGGTCGTGTCACTGAGCGTGGGCGCGTTCTGGCTGTTGGAGGCTCTCAAGCGAAGCAGCGGCGATCTGATCATCGTCCACGTGCCATCTCGAAAAGGCCTGGAGCTTCGCTACGAGAACGTCTCAAACTGCTTCGCGCTCTTCTCGCTGATTCAAAATGCCGTAGGGAAACAACTTCCAGGAGGGGAGGCGCCCCGACCTGACCTAAGCATGTGGCTACTGCACCGAGATGGCATGCCGTTCGAGGGCACTGATCACGCCTGGTGGCACTATGGCAGTCCTCTCTCGCCCGAACCCGATCTGACCAACTCAGTCTGGGGTGAGATGTTGGTGCAAGAACTCCCCACGTTCCCGGCGCTCGACGCGCCTGGCCCCGAAACACGCGTGATCTTGCTGTGGCCGCCGCTCCTTCAATCTCGCACTTGGGACGCGGGCTTCCTCACTCCGCACATCGGGCAGTTGCCAGCCTCCGTCGAGCTCGTCAGCGAGCTGAGCACAGAGGACTGCGAAGCCTGGCTTGGCCGGCTCGGAATCCCTCGCGCCGGGCAGTCAGCGTCCGAATCCCAGCCTCCAGACTCAGAGCCTCCGCCCAAGCGCGCGTTCTGGAAGTTCTGGCAGCGAGGCTAGCTACGACCTCGCGGAAACGCCTCCGCGGCACTCCCCCTGCCCACCCACTAGGTATCAAAGTCCGTCGTCAGGGCTCCAGCAAAAAGCGCTCTCCAAGGCGCTGGAGCACGCGAGTTCGGCTCAATAGCTCGCTTCTTCGGGGGTGAGGTCCGCCGGGCATGCTTCCCCATGGCGACTCAAGTCGCGGGTGCTAGTGCCAGCACCTATGACCGATGTCTCTTCTCCGCAAAGCGAGCCCATCGAAGTCACCCTGGAAAAGCTGAAGCAGTTCTTGCTCGCACCAATTGCTGAGCGCCCAGAACGACCTGACATCCCGTGGCCGCCGCGTGTGGAGATGCTGAACGAGCATGGCGATCCTTTAGAGATGATCTGTCAGGCGCAGGCCACGCGCGTGCTGCTCTCCGCAGTCACCGATGCGAACACCGCAGTGATCCTTGTTGAGGACAGCCCCGCTATGACCCGAGGCTGATCGAGGTGGATGACGAGCTGATCTACGTGCCCTACAGCTGGATCGGCTGCGCGGGCTGGCTGATTGAACGCCCGACGCTGCGCGTCTGGGCTCTTGGCTCTGTACCAAGCCAGCGCAACAACTGGTTCCAGTTCAACATCGAGCCACCCACTCCCGAGCCAAAGCTGCGACCCGGCACAAACGGCTCCGTCTGATTGCCTCAACGGAAGCTGCAAACCGTCTACAGAGCGCAGCGCTAGCTCCGCCGCTCCCTCTCCCCCAAAACCAGAGGCGGAACCGATGCAGATGCGGTGCCTGACACGCGGTCGCCCGGGAGCTGGCCCGGGCACGCGGTGCGCGACAAGCCTGTCGAGCCTCGAGACGGACCCGTTGTTCCACGCTGGAAAAACACGCGCGCGGCAGAGCATCTCGCGGCAGAAGGTTGCGCTGTCGGTGTCACCCACATCGCGTCATGTCAGGCGACATTGAATTGTCGGAATCAGTACGGCACGCTTGCAGAACTGATCGGCGGCTCCATATTTGCGGGGCTCTCTCGCAAGGCTCAAAGACCCGACCGCTCAGATGGACTTCTTGGCTGACTCCAACCCCGCTCTGCGCGCTTCGCCGTTTCGTGCCCGCCCACGAGGCGAGCCGTGCGTGCTGATCGTTGAAGACGATCCGGCGGTCGCGCGCGCGATTCACCGTGTGCTGGCGAACGAGCCATGGAACTTCCGCAGCGTAAAAAGCTGCGAGGAAGCGCGGGCGCTGATCGCGACCCTGCCGTACTTCGACGTGGTCGTGATCGACATCCACCTCAAGGACGGCAGCGGCATCGAGGTGGGGCAGGAGCTCTTGGCCGCCGGGGCCATGGGCGAGGCGGTGATCTTCAGCGCAGACCTCGGGACGGACTCCGAGGACGCACGCGCCCTGGGGACCTTCGTGCACAAGACCGAGGGGCCCGACCGGCTACGCGACGCGGTGCGTAGCGCCATGGACCGCGTTCGCTGATTGCAGTTCGCTGCCGGGGCGGCGCGAACGAGCGACAATTTCCGCAAGGTAAGCAGCGCTGGGGTGTTGAGGACCGCGCAGGGGTTGCGCAATTTCGGAGGGTCTGACGCCAGCCAGGCGAGCTGCTACGCTCTCCCCCATGACTTACAGGAGATGGGGATGGGCAGCGGCTGCCACGGCGAGCCTGCTGTTTTGCGGCTGCGGCGGTGACTCCTTCAGCGGCGATGGCGGCGGGAGCGGCGCGTCTGGGGGCAGCGGGGCGTCCGGTGGCTCGGGTGCTTCGGGCGGATCCGGTGCCTCCGGAGGCAGCGGCGCTTTGGGGGGCAGCGGAGCAGCTGGAGGCAGCGGCGCTGGAGGCAGCGGCGCGACCAGCGGCTCTGGGGGCAGCGGCGGAAACGCCTGGCAATGCCAGAAAGACGAGGACTGCGGCGAGGGCACGTGTGTGGAGCTGGTGCCCGGAGGTTTCCGCGCCTGCGCGTACCCGGTTCCGCACGAAACCGAGTGCCAAGGCTCCGATCCGCAGTGCTGCGACGACAGTGAGTGCAAAGATGGCCAAGCCTGTGTGCTGGGTCCGCTGTTGCCGTTCTGCGGCGGCGCCTTCCCCGAGCCGACGACGGTCTGCGCTGCGGACGAGTGTCGGGGACCGGAGAACTGCGACTTCGGTCTCACCTGTGTCCCGGCAGGAGTGTTTGGACGGAAGATCGCGTCTTGCATGCACCTCGGCTGTACCCAAGACAGCGACTGCACTGCAGGTGCTGGGGGTCGCTGTGCTGCGGTGCCCGATCCGTGTTGTGGGATCCAGAGCCTGACCTGCGTCTACCAGGGAGGCTGCTTCTCCCAGGCGGACTGTGGAGACGAGCAGCACTGCGAGCCCCTGACGACGGGCGCCGTGTGTGTCGATGGCCCGGCGCTGTGTCCTGCTTGAGCTAGCTTGACCCAGCCGCAAAGCGGGTCACACTCCGCGCCCGGTGGCGAGCACGCCACCAGGCTCTAGCCCTCGAACGCTCGTCGAGGATCAGCGGCGAGCGTTACGCGCACCCACAGGGTGCGGCGGCAAGAGCGCTCGTGTACGGCTCTTGTTCCTCCGGCGTGGGGCAAGAGCGGGAGACTCACGATGCTTTTCACACTGACCACGACTCATCAGCCAGCGACCGATCTGGGCTACCTCCTGGGTAAGCACCCGGACCGCATCCAGAGCTTCGAGCTCGCTTCCGGGCGCGCGCTGGTGTTCTTCCCCGAAGCCCACCACGAGCGCTGCAGCGCCACGCTGGCCCTGGACGTGGACCCCGTCGGCCTCACGCGAGACCGCACGGAAACATTCGGGCTCGAACCCTACGTCAACGACCGGCCCTACGTTGCGTCTTCGTGGCTCAGTGTAGCCATCGCCCGCGTCTTCAGCTCGGCGATGCAGGGCAAGTGCCGCGACCGTCCTGAGCTTGCAGCGGAAGCCCTCGATTTCGAAGTGGAACTACCTGTAGTTAGCTTGCGTGGGGGTGAGGGACTGCTGCGCGAGCTGTTCGAGCCGCTCGGGTACCAGCTCGAGGTCGCCCCGTTGCCGCTGGATCCAGTCCTCGCGGCGCGCGAACCGGACGCTGACGTGTGGCGCGGGAGCCGCTACTTTCGCGTACAGCTGAAGGGCAAGCTGCGCCTCTCGGAGCTGTTGAGCCACCTCTACGTGCTCTTGCCCGTGATGGACGACAACAAGCACTACTGGGTCGACGAGACCGAAGTGGAGAAGTTGCTCGCGCGCGGCGCCGGATGGCTCGAGCAGCATCCGCTCAAGGAGCGCATCACCAGGCGCTACCTCAAGCATCAGCGCGGGCTCACGGCCCAAGCCATCGAGCGCCTGCAGCCGGACACCGAGGAGGCAACGGAGGTCCTGGATGCGCGCCGCGCCGAGGCGGAGGAGCGCGCCCTAGAAGAGCAGGTGTCTAGAGCCGAGCAAACCGAGAAGCCCAAGCCGCTGGACGAGCAACGCCGCGAGGTGGTGCTGGAAGAGCTGCTAGCGTGCGGGGCAACGCGCGTCCTCGATCTGGGCTGCGGAGAAGGCAAGCTCCTACGCCGCCTGGCGAAGCAGAAGCAGTTCACCCGCGTGGTTGGGTGTGACGTGAGTCTGCCGTCCCTGATCCGCGCGGCAGAAAAGCTGCGCCTCGATCCCGACGCCGTGGACCGCTTCGATCCGGAGGCGCGGGTGACCATCCTGCAGAGCTCGCTGTGCTACCGCGACGCGCGGCTACGTGGCTTTGGCGCCGCATGCCTGATCGAGGTCATCGAGCACCTGGACGCGAGTCGTCTAGGTGCGCTGGAACACAGCCTGTTTGGCGATGCCAGGCCGAAGTGCGTGTTGGTGAGCACACCGAACCGCGAGTACAACGTCAACTTCCCCGGGCTGGCCGACGGCAGGCTGAGGCACCGCGATCACCGCTTCGAGTGGACGCGCAGCGAGTTTCGGGCCTGGGCCAACGATATTGCCGCACGGCATCAATACGCCGTGCGTTTCCGAGACATCGGTCAGGTGGATGCGGCTCACGGTAGCCCAACGCAGCTGGCAGTGTTCACTGCAAGTCAGGGGGCTGAATGCAACTAGAGCTACCGGATCTGAGCCTGGTGGTGCTGGTCGGCGCCTCAGGCTCCGGCAAGTCGAGCTTCGCCGCGCGGCACTTCCTCCCCACGGAGGTCGTGTCCAGCGACGCGTGTCGCGCGATGATCTGCGATGACCCCAACGACATGACGTCGACTCACGGCGCGTTCTCGCTGCTGAACGAGATCGCCGGGCGCCGCCTCAGTACTGGCAAGCTGACCGTGGTCGACGCGACCAGCGTGCGCAAGGACGACCGCAAGGAGCTACTGCAGCTCGCGCGGCGCCACGACGTGCTCACCGTCGCCGTGGTGTTCGACTTGCCTACGAAGCTGTGTGTCAGCCGCGACGCTGAGCGCGGCCAGGTCGCGCCCACGACCGGTGCGCGGCGTGCCGTCGGGCCACAGGTGATTCGGCGCCAGCAGGCCGCGCTACGCCGCGACTTGCGCGGCTTGCGCAAGGAAGGCTTCCACAGCGTCTACAAGTTCAAGACGGCAGAAGAGGTCGACTCCGCAGAGCTCCGCCGCGTGCCGCTGTGGTGCAATCGCCAGCAAGAGCTGGGGCCGTTCGACATCGTCGGCGATGTACACGGCTGCTACGCAGAGCTGGTCCAGCTGCTCGGGAAGCTGGGCTACGAAGTCACGCAGCTGGCCGACGGCTTCAGCGTGACGAACCCTGCGGGTCGCCGACTCATTTTCCTTGGGGATCTAGTCGATCGCGGTCCTGCGAGCCCCCAGGTGCTGAAGCTGGTGATGCACCTCGTGGGCACAGGCCAGGCGCTGTGTGTCCCGGGCAACCACGACGTGAAGCTGACACGCTTTCTCCAGGGTAAGCAGGTCAAGCTGCGTCATGGGTTGGAGCAGACTGCGGAGCAACTCGCCACGGAGAGCGATGTGTTCAAGCAGCACGTGCTGACGTTCGTCCAGCAGCTGGTGAGCCACCAGGTGCTGGATGGGGGCAAGCTGGTGGTGGCTCACGCAGGCATGAAGCAAGCGTTTCAGGGCCGCGCTTCGGGCCGAGTGCGCGAGTTTGCGCTGTACGGCGAGACCACGGGCGAAGTGGACAGCTTCGGACTGCCTGAGCGCGTCGACTGGGCGCAGGATTACCGTGGGGATGCGATGGTCGTCTACGGTCACACGCCGGTGCCGCGCGCGGAGTGGATCAACCGCACCATCTGTATCGACACGGGCTGCGTCTTCGGCGGTAGCCTCACCGCGCTGCGCTACCCGGAGCGGGAGCTGGTCAGCGTGCGAGCGGCTCAAGTGTACTACGAGCCCACTCGGCCACTCGAGCCAACGCGCGAGGAGCGCCCAGAGCGCGTGCTGGACCTCAGCGACCTGTTCGAGCCGGATCACAAGCGCAGCAAGCCGGTTTCGACGGAGTTCGGGTTCTCGGTCAGCGCCGGGCGTGCACAGGTAGCCCAGGCGCTGGAAGAGATCAGCCGTTTCACCATCGATCCACGCTGGTTGATCTACCTGCCTCCCACCATGTCGCCCTGCGAAGCCGCGAGCGACGGGCCGTTGCTCGAGGCGCCGGCACAGGCGTTCGACTACTTCCGTCGCGAAGGCGTGACCCACGTCGTGTGCCAGGAGAAGCACATGGGCTCGCGCGCCATCGTCGTGCTGTGTCGCAACGCTGAAACCGCGCGGCAACGTTTCGGCGCCGACAGCCCCAGCCTGGGCGTCGTGTACTCGCGAAGCGGCCGGAGCTTCTTCAAGCACACGGAGACTGAGCAGGCGCTGCTCGAACGCCTGCGTCAGGCGGCGGAAGGGTGCGGCTTATGGCAGCGTTTCGACACTGAGTGGCTGTGCCTCGATTGTGAGATCCTACCTTGGACCCACAAGGCGAAGGAGCTGGTGCGCGATCAGTACGCCGCCGTGGGCTGCGCTGGTGAAGCCGCGCTCGCCGCCATGAACGCGCGCCTTGGCCAGGCCGCCGCGCGCCTGGGCCAGCTCAGCGCAGCTGACGCACCGGAGCGCGAACACGGAACCTCTGGCAGCTTGCTGGATCTACAGGCGGCGGTCGCGCACTTCGCGGCGCGGGAGCGTAGCGTGGCTGGCTTCCGCGCAGCCTACCGGCAGTACTGTTGGCCAAGCGCAGGCCTCGAGGGACTCGAGGTGGCGCCGTTTCATCTGCTGGCGACCGAGGGTCAGGTGCACAGCGACAAGTCTCACGTGTGGCACATGCGTGTCCTCGGGGAACTGGTTGACGCTGCGCCCAAGCTGCTACGTCGCACGCCTTACCGGGTGGTGGAGCTGACTCCCGACGAGGAGGCGGCGGACCTCACCCCCCAACCCCACCCAGACCTCAGCGATGTCGAGACGGTTTCCGAAGCGGACGCCAGCGCTTGGTGGGCAGAGCTGACCAGCGTGGGCGGAGAGGGCATGGTGATCAAGCCGCTCCACTGGCTCAGCAAGCGGGGAGCGGACTACGTCCAGCCGGCGCTCAAGTGTCGAGGCCCGGAGTACCTACGCATCATCTACGGTCCCGAGTACCTGCTGCCTCAGAACCTGGAGCGCATGCGGGGTCGCCGCCTCCGCCACAAGCGTGGGCTCGCGCTGCGCGAGTCGGCGCTGGGGCTCGAGGCGCTTGGTCGCTTCGCCAGGCGGGAGCCGCTGCATCGGGTGCACGAATGCGTCTTCACGCTACTGGCGCTGGAGTGCGAGCGCACCGACCCCCGGCTCTGATCATATCCCCACGGTATTAAGAGTCAGCTCTCGTAGTTCACCGTGGGGAACTCGTTTGCAGGCTACTCCAGCCCGCCAGGGTTCGACCCCAGCGCATCCGCGCGGCAATATCTACGGCTCGTAATCCACGGTCGGAAACTCGTTCGCACGCTTCAGATCAGCCAGGATCGGCTCGAGCAGGTGAGACGGGTGCTCGTAGGTGAGGATCGAGATCAGGTTCTTCTGGTTGTCCCAGACCCGGTAGCGGTTCGTGCGCCCGGTGGTGTGTATGACTTCGGTGATGTTACCGAGCTGAATCTCGTCCAGCAGTGTGCGATTCGGCGAAAGCCCCAGCATGCGCTGAGTCGTGATCACGAGGACCGTCGTCTCCTTCGAGTCGTGGGTGAAGTACCCGTAGAGCATCAGCAATCCGAGACCGCAAAGCGGAATCAAGATGATGCCGAGCACCAGCTGGATCATGCGCCGGTTGTAGCTGGTGTCGCGGAAGTAGTAGATGACGCGCTCGCCAGTGCGCAGGGACGTTCCCCACACCGTTGGAGGGGCAGCGGTCAGGGCTGGGTTCGCGATCCCCGCCTGATGGACGACGAGCGGATTGGCGCCAGGCGGCTCAGGCTGCATGGGCCTGAGCATAAGCTGCTTCAGCCCGCCGGAGGCAGCATCGAACGGCTGGTCCAGCCGTGGTGCACCCGCAAGATCTTCAGCGTCCGACGCAGCGGCTCCGCCGCGCCCCAGAGCAGCTGATCGCCCACGGTGAAGGCTCCAAGAAAGTCAGGCCCCATGCGCAGCTTGTGCAGGCGTCCAACCGGGACCTTGAGGGTGCCGTTGACCGCCGCGGGCGTCAGGCGAGCGAGGCTCGCCTCCTTGGTGTTGGGTATGACTTCGACCCAGTGGTTGCCCTCCTGGATCACACTCTCGAGCTCGTCCAGGGGCACGTCCTTCTTGAGCTTGATGGTGAGCGCCTGAGAGTGGCAGCGCATGGCGCCGATTCGCACGCAGATCCCGTCCACGGGGATCACGGGATCATTACCGAGGATCTTGTTGGACTCGACGTGGCCCTTCCACTCCTCACGGGTGTCGCCCCCGTCCATCAGCCGATCGATCCAGGGGATGAGGCTGCCAGCGAGCGGCGCCCCAAAATTTTCCGTCGGGAAATAATCTGCGAGGAGCGTCTGACTCACCTGCTTGTCGAGCTCCAAGATGGAACCTGCCGCGTTCTCCACCTGAGGCTTGGCGTCCATGCCGATGGAGTACATCTGCGCCACCAGCTCACGCATGTTCTGCGCGCCGGCGCCCGACGCCGCTTGATAGGTCATCGAGCTGATCCACTCGATCCAGCCCCGCTGGTACAGGCCGCCCATGGCCATCAGCATCAGGCTGACCGTGCAGTTGCCGCCGATGTAGTTCTTGACGCCGCTCTCGATGGCCTTGTCGATTACCGTACGGTTAACCGGGTCCAGGACGATGACGGAATCGTCGTCCATGCGCTTGGTGCTGGCCGCGTCGATCCAGTAGCCGTCCCAGCCAGCCTTGCGCAGCTCCGGCAGCACCTTCGACGTGTAGTCCCCGCCCTGGCAGGTGATGATCGCTTGCTGCTCCTTGAGCGCTGTGACGTCGTAGGCGTCAGCCAGCGAAGTGGTTTGCGGCCCTACGTCGGGCCCGGGTTGGCCCACCTGAGATGTCGAGAAGAACTTGGGCTCCAGACCTTCGAAGTCACGTTCCTTGACCATGCGCTCCATCAACACGGAGCCCACCATGCCTCGCCATCCAACCAGTCCGACCCGAGTCAGTGCCATGGCTGACGCTTAGCAGAGACGGCCAATTGGATCACGAAAACCACGAACCTCGATACGACGTTTCAGGTCGTTCCGCCCACGCTGCGACCAGCGCTAGCGCAAGTAGGCTCGATGCACCGCCTGGGTTTGGGGGTGAGGCGCGCCAGTTCAGCCTCGCGGTCCGCTTCAAGCCCCCAAACTACTGAACAATGCGGAAGCAAATATCATCCATGAAGAAGCGTGCGTTCTCGTCGAAGTCTATGTTGAGCGTGAGTCGGGCTGCGTTGTTCGGGGCGACGACGGTCAAGGGGCCGTATTCAACCCACGCGTCGTTTTCGGGCATGTTCGCGATGGTGTCGCCGCTGATGAACACGAACCCATTTGTAAAGTAGTCGAAACTGAGAGCTGGCTGTCCGCCACCCTGCTTCACAATCCGCGCGGAAAACGTCACCTCGAGGGTCGCACCGGCGTCGATCGAGATCTGGTTGGTACCAATCCCCGCGTAGTAGGGGTTCCCGCTGATCGACTGAGTGTCGATCAGCAGGGAGCGGCTGCCCTTGCGGTGATCAATGTCGGTCGACTCCCAGATCATCCCGGTGCCCTGCTCGTAGATGACCTGCCAGCCCGAGGGGTGGTTCATGGAACCCACCAACTCGAAGCTGGCGTTGGGAGCCAGCGTGGGACACGTCAGCACGCCACCGCTCCCGCCGCTGCCCGCGCTCCCGCCAGCGCCAGCGCTACCGCCGACGCCTGCGCTGCCCGCCGCACCAGCGGCTCCACCAACCCCCGCGCTACCTCCGGCGGCTCCACCAGCGCCAGCGCTACCTCCGGCGGCTCCAGCGGTACCCGAAGCTCCAGCGCTGGAGCCACCGCTACCTCCAGCGCCGCTGCCTCCTTGGGCAGAACCCGCTGTGCCGCCCTCGCCCCCCGTGGCTCCAAGCCCCGAAGTGCCGCCGCTGGCGCCGCCAGTGCCACCACTTGAGCCCTTGCGCGGCGTCAGCTGATCCGGAAAGACCGAACACGCCGTCAGTGCGCACAAGCCAACGAGACCGAGATACCGCACGAAACTGCAGTCTATCACGGCTCGTGCTTGCTAGCCTCTGCCGATGGCGGGAGACGCAAGTCGGGAGGATGGTTCCGGGTTGATGCCTGAACAGGCGTCCTCCGGGGAGGTGAACCCTTACGCTCCTCCCAGGCTCGGTGAGTCGGAGCCAAACGCCCAGCTACCCACATCGGATGCCCGGGTATTCACCACCGCCGCGGTTGGAGTCGCGACATTCCTGGGCAGTGCGCTCGCCGGGGCGATCTTGATGTACCTGTCCCTCAGCCGGCTTCAGCGCCGAGCCGACGCGCGACGCGCGGCGCTGCTGGGAGGTGCCCTGACCATGGCGACGCTGGGCCTGGCGGTGGTGTTGCCTCAGGGAATCGGCAACGCCGTGCCCATCGCAGTGACGCTCGCAATGGTGATGCTCGCTCGCAAGATGCTGGACCCGGTCGTGGTCCCACACCTCCAGCGAGGAGGGCGTAAGGGCTCTGGGCTACTCGTGGCAGGCGTCAGCATTGGTTCAGCACTGGTGGTGTTTGGCGCCGTGATCGGCCTCAGCGAAGGCCTGGACATCAGCGCGGACGACTACGTGGAGAGCACGCCTGGGCATCGCGTGATCTACGAGCGCGGAGCAACCGAAGGCGAGGCGCGCCAGGTCGCCGACGTGCTCGAAACGAACGGCTTCTTCCCGCCTGGTGGAAAAGCCGAGGTCGCTCTGCGCCGCAAGGGCTCGGGCCTCGAGCTCCAGGTCGTGCTCGGGAG
This sequence comes from Polyangiaceae bacterium, assembly GCA_041389805.1. Classification (GTDB taxonomy): domain Bacteria; phylum Myxococcota_A; class Polyangia; order Polyangiales; family Polyangiaceae; genus JAHBVY01. The sequence continues at coordinate 118,052 of JAWKRD010000012.1, forward strand.
CAGCTGGAAGGAGCCGTCCGTCATCGCCGACTACACAGCGCTTGCAAAGCAACTCTCCACACGCACCGGGAGGACTCCGTTCGTGATCTCGCTCTGCAATGAGTACCTGATCACCAAGCAGACCGTTTCGAGCGAGAGCTTGTGACCGAGTTCGCCCCCCCGCACCCGATGGCGCCACCCCCGGTGCGGATCTTCAGCACCCAAGTGGTGACCGCCGCGACCTTCCTGACGGGACCACTCGGGGGAACCTACTTGCTGTTCCTCAGCCTCTCGCGCCTGGGATGCAAGGCGGAGGCGCGCCGAGCCCTCGCCCTGGGAGGCGCCGTCGCCGCAGCGCAAGTGCTTGCGGCGATTTTGTTACCCTACGGAACTGTATCCATCTTGCCCTTCGCCGCCATGCTGGTGATGAATACCCTGAGCAAGCGGCTGCTGGATCCGTACGCGGTGCCTCACTTCAACCAAGGTGGCCAACGCGGCTCCGGTTGGTTCGTCTTGGGCACCTGCGTGGCTTCTGCGATCGCGATGGTCGTGCTGATTGGCGGCGCCATGATGATCAAGCAAAGCGCGAGCCGCCACGTCGACGTCAGCCCAGGGCACCGCGTGATCTACAACAAGCAAGCGGGCGAAGCCGAGGCTCGCAAGGTCGGTGAGATCTTGGAGGCTCACGGCGTATTCGCACCCGGCCAGGACGCGGTGGTGGACTACGTGCACTACCGCAACAACGTCTCTCTGGAGGTCACCTTGAGCGGTGGCTGGAGTGCACCCGAGACGATGAAGCTCTACACGGAGATCGCGCACGAGATCGCCGCCGCGACCAAGCAGCGCTTCGTCCGCATCAGGTTGCTCGACACCGGAGGTCGCGTGAAGCAGAAGGTAGAGATCAGCCGGGCTGCCGCGCCGTGATGATCGGCACTTGCCACACGACGTAGGCCGAGGGATCCACCACGAAGTCCAGCATGGCCTGGAAGCACTCCCGCACCTCGCTCGCGTCGCGCCCGGTGGCAGTCGCAAGTGGCTCCGTGTAGCCATCTCGCCACGCCTCGAAGATCCCTGCCAGCACATCCCGAGGCACGCGTTCCGTGTCCACCGTGACGTAGTCGATGTGCGCATCCACCAGACCCTGAGCGCGCACCAACCCCAGGCTGTGGCGCCCAACCCGACCATCACACTGGATGCTCGCCAAGTAGGGCAGCGCGACATCCACCCAGAAGCGATCGAGATTCGGCCGGCCTTCGATCAGCGGCATGTGCAGCATCCCGTAGTCCTCGCTCAACAGGTGAAGGTAGCCACCAGGCGCGAGCACACGGCACAGCTCTGCGAGCATGCGCGGGAAATCAGGCACCGCCTGAGAGACATGCCGGCACACCACGAGATCGAAGCTAGCGTCCGGTTGCTCGAGCGCGAACGCATCTGCCTCGCGGAAACGCACTCGAGCGGCAAGCTCAGCTGACTCTCGCAACCGAGCCTCCGCGATGGCCAGGTTCCCCGGGAGGATATCGACGCCGAGCAGCTCGGCCTCCGGGTAGCGCTGGGCGAGGCGCAGGGTGATCTCGCCGGTGCCACAGCCGACGTCCAATAGGCGAAACCGGCCCTCGAGGGCATAACGCTCGAAGAGCCGTTGCTCGGCGGGCCAGATCGCCCGCGCCTGAAAGGCGAGGTTGCGCGCCATCGACTCGTCACCCATCTGGGCGGCCTGAGGATTCGTGCTCATCGTGGCGCAAGCATGTACGCGCACACCTCGAGAGCAAGCCTCAATCAGCGACGTTCAGCCCACAGCTAGCGCCCAGACCGACGGAAAGCAGGTCGCTGGACTCTCGCTAGCCAGCATGCCGAGAGCCTGGCAACGTGTCGGGGATGGGTGCGCGCATTCTATCCACCGGAGCCTATCTGCCGGAACGCCGGCTCAGTCGTGCTGAGCTCGAAGCAGGCGGACTTCAGGCGCCGCGCGGGCTGAACGAGCGCCGAGCGGCGAGCGCTCAGGAGAGCTCCGTGTTCATGGCGGAGCAAGCGCTGCAGCAAGCCATGAACCGCGGAGAGCTGGACCCACGAGAGATCGACTTCGTGATCGCATTCTCTGGCATGGGCGACTGGGACTTTCCGAAAGACGTGAACCTGTTGCCTGGCAAGCTCGGCTTGGAGCACGCAGCTTGCTGGAGCATCGACACCGCGTGCGCCAGCTTCATTTCCGCGATGAAGTGCGCCCACGCGCTGATCGCGAGCAACCTGCAGCGACGCATCGCCATCGTCACCAGCATGAACTGGTCCAGCCGGGGCATCGCCGAAGGAACGAACAACACCAGTCTCGGCGACGGCGCGGCCGCGGTGATCGTCGAGAGCGGCTTCAGCGATGGCAGCTTGATCGGCGTGCGCGAGAAGACCGATTCGAGCGCGTTCGACTTCGTGATGTTGCCGTCAGCTCACGCGCGTGGCGAGCTCACACACTTCGAGTTCTCGAGCGACCCGAGGTACCGCGACTACTTCATGCAGGAGGCGTTGAGCGTTCCCCGGGAGTTGTTCGGAGAGACCAGCATCCAGCCCGAAGACGTGGACTGGTTCATCCCCCACCAAGCGAACCTCGGAATGGTCGAGCGCTGGGCGGACGCGCTGGACATCCCAGCGAAGAAGCTGTTGACCACGTTCGATTCCGCGGGAAACCTCTCCGCCGTCAACATCCCGCTCACGCTGGACCGCTTCATTCAAAGCGGGCACATCGAGCGCGGCCACAAGCTGCTGTTCTTCGCGCCGGGCGCTGGCATGCACCTGGCCGCCATGCTGTGGAGATTCTAGCGGAGCATGGGGGTCAGGGAACCCTGCCTTCAGACTCGCGCACCGTGGCCCGCGTCACCCAGATCGCCATCGCAGCGGCGAGGGCGGTCGTTACGCTGAAGACCGCGGGAACCAGGCTCGGCACCACGGCGGTGATGACCAGGCCCGGCACGAGCGGCGCCAGCATCCAGACCAAGTTTCGATTGAGCGTCAAGGAAACAATGGCGACTCCGAGCGCCATCAGCAGCTGGTCGTGCACCAGGATGGCGTAGGGGGGCGTGTTCAGCGACCAACCGATCAAGCGGTCTGCGAGCATACCCAGGAGCACCAGCACCAGCGTACCCATCAAGCGGCGATTGAATGCGTTGGTCATCAATATTTTCCTTGCAGAAAATATCCAGGAACCCACCACCAGGTTCATCCCGATCGAGAGCTGGACCATTCTGAGGTGTGTCAGCTGACGCCCGCTGATCACCAGGTAGAGTCCGAAAATCGAGAACACCACCCCAGCGACGCCAAGGTAAACCGCGCCCCGCAGCCGCTGGTGGGAGGCCACGTTGGCGTCCAGGTCAGCGGCCATCCGCTGTAGCTCAGCAGTCCGCTCAGCCGCGGCAGCTTGCTGGCGTTCCAGCTCTCGAACCGCCTCTTCCAGCACCGGGGGCACGACGTCGAGCTCGGCCAACCAGGTGCGCGCGCGACGTGCGTCCCGGGTCAACACTTCAGCCTCCACCAAACGCACCAGGCACTGCTGCTGACCTGCCAAAGCGAGCTGGTTTTCACCCCAGATCTCCAGCGCCTGGGCGAAGCCAAAGCGCGCTACGCTGAGCAGCTCGCTGATCTCGCGCAGTGACGTGGGGGCCAAGGTGCGACCACGCTGAGAGTTGTTCGCCAGCTCAGCCTCCGCAGTTTCCACTCGGATTTGAGCTTCGCGGCTCAGCCGAACTGACGTCTGGTGCCTGAGGAATGTGCGCACCGCGGCTCGCAGCTCTTCCGCGCTGGCATAGCGCTTGGCCGGGTCGCGCGCGGTGGCGCGGTTGGCGATCTGGGCGAGCTCCTCGGGCACATCCTCGCCATATTGAACGGTGGACGAGCGCTCGGCCGCGTCCAACACGTCGTGCAAGCTCGTGCCCGCGTGACGGTACGTCGCGGTCAGCACCTCGTGGAGCGTCGCGCCCAGCAAGTAGACGTCGGTGCGCTCGTCGATTGGCCCGCCGCGTACCATCTCCGGCGCCATGTAAGCCGGCGTTCCCGCCAGGCCGAGTCCGGGCTGCCCAGCCTCCAGCTGGAGCGCTATCCCCCAGTCCACGAGGTACACCTCACCAAACCGACCGAGCATCACGTTCTCGGGCTTGATGTCGCGATGCACGATGCGACGACTGTGCGCGAAGTGCACTGCTTCGCACACCCGCGTCAGGATCTCGAGGTGAGCCGCCCGGCGCGCCTCGTCATCCATTTCCTCACGGTTATCTGCGCCCCAGTCTTCCCAGGCCTCGTGGTCCCGTTCGTGAATCAGCGTGGCCCACTCCACGCCCTCGATGCGCTTCATGACCACCACGGGGCGCCCCGACTGGTCGAGGGCGAGTGAGTGCACGGGCACGATACCTGGATGCTCGAGCTTCCCGGTGATGACCCCTTCATGAATCAGCTGCTGGCTGACTTCGGCCGACGCCGAGGGCTTGCTGGTCTTGACCGCGACCTCACGCTGCAGCGAGCGCTGTCGCGCGAGCAGCACGCGCCCCATTCCGCCCTCGCCCAGTAGACCGACGAAGTGCAGGTCGATTTCGCTGCTGCCCTTGACGCTCTCGAGGTCCGTTTCCCCCAGGCTAACGGAAATCCTGGGCAGGCTCTCAGCGGCGCGCCTTGCGTCTTCAACCAGGGGCAACGTCGCCCCAAAGCCCTCGGGACGAATCGTGGTCGCCTCGGCCGTCGCACGCAGCCCAGGCGGAACACCGTCGAGTCGCCTCGTGCGCTGCGCGTCATCCCCCATGACCCGCTAGCTTACAAGTCTTCGGCCCAGGTCCAGCGAATTCCCAGTTGCCCGAAGTCGCCGCCCTTGATCCCCAGTTCGTCCGGGCTGAACAGCACTGGGACGAAATTCGCGCGCGCTTCGAGGTCCTCAAACAACCGGAAACGCAGCAAGATCCCACCGCGAACCGTGTCCGTCTCGCGATCGGGGTCACGCAGGTACTCGCCGACGATGCCGAGCTTGAGCGCACCGTCGGCAGCGATTGGGAACACGTAGCCAAGTCGCTGGCGGAAGATCCAAGGTGCGGCCGCGACGATCCGCAGCTGCTCGGTGTAGACGTACTGATCTTCGGGGACGCCCGTCATGTACGTCACCGAGCTCTCACTGAGGATGTAGCCAGGCCCGACGATGGGGGAGAGGGTGAGCTCCCCCTCTAGCGCGAGGTAGCGCGCGGGATCGCCGTCGTCGTACTCGATGTCGCGGCGCGCGTAGGAATCCTTGATCGGCAAGAACGACTTGCTGAAAGAGTAGATGTAGCGAGAGCCCGCGCGCAGATCGACCGGAGGCAGCGCGACCCGCAAGCCGGCGTATCCGCCAGCGGCGGTGCCGCTCACCAACGGGTTCGCATCCACGCCCACCCAGGTTCCCCACGGATTCCCGTAACCGACGGAGCCGCGGGGACGCAGGTACTGAAAGCCCACGTCTACTGCGGTGGACACGAACATATGCGGCTCGGGGTCGGGATCCCGCGGTCCAAGGGGCACGCCCACTGGCCCCGCAGGAGGAGGTGCCCCGGTGCCGCCACCCACGACCTGTGCCATCGCGCTGCCGGCAGAGCCCAGCAGTACCAACCCAAGCGCCGCCGATGTGATGAATCGAAGGGCCATCAGAATGTCCCTCCCACGCCAATACCGCCGGGCGTTGGGATCAAGCGCACCTCGATCCCTTCCGATCCCAGGCCACGACCGTCAGCATCGTCTTTGCGGTAGTGCAGCACCAGAGGCACGGCGATGCCCACGCCCGTGCCGATGAACGCACCGGTGAGAACATCCGTGAGGTAATGAAAATCCGAGACGATGCGGAGCGCGCCCACCGTGCCGGCTACCGCGAAGCCGCCAATACAGGGCGCCAGCGCGCCGTCTTTGCCGTAGATGGGCAGCTGGGTGTGATGCACGCAGTTCACGGCCGCGGCCGCGAAGCTCACCGAGGTGTGCCCGCTGAAGAAGCTGCGATAGCGATTGTCGTTCACGCAGTCGGCGGTGTTCGGATCCAGCTCGGTCCCACACGTCCTGCCGTAGGGCCGCTCGCGGGACGACGCCAGATTGGCCAGTGACTGGATGGCCAGCGTGAAGGAGATCGCTTCGACGTCGATCAACGCGGTCTGAAGTCCGACGTCCGGGCTGTTACGATACCACGAGGAAACAATCAGAGAATCGAAGAGCACTGGATAGCTGACGGCGAGCGTCAGCCCGATATCGCTGAAGTCCTCGGCGCGCTGACGCCAGTGGTAGCCGGGCGCACGCAACCACTCGCGGGCTTCCTCATCGATCCCGATATGGCTGGTCCAGGGCTCCTCCGGATTCGGGCCAATCGCGTAGGCGGTGATGAAGGTGGTCAGGGCGATGCCCGTGAGCACGCCGTTGCCAACGGAGTAGCGCTTCCAGCTGTTACGCCAGACCAGGGAGTCCCCACCACCGCGCTCGAACTTCCCAGAGCCGGGTCGGACGTGATCGTCCGGCTCGCTCGCAGGAGCGCTTGGGGCGCCCTGAGGTGCCTGGGTAGCGCCCAGGGTTGCGCTACGGGTGGGCGCGGCGACTGCTGAGCGTGCCTCTCCCCCCCAACAAACGAAGAGCGCGATCAAGCCGGCAACTGCGCGTCCGAAGCTCATGCGTGAACTCGACCTGTACCGAGTGCGTCAGGGCTCTGACTCATGCGGTCTCCGATACGAAATGCCATCTCCAGCGCCTGACGATAGTTCAGACGGGGATCGCAACGGCTGACATAGTTTTGGTCCAAATCAGCCTCGCTGAGCCCACCTCCGGTGCACTCCGTCACGTCCTCGCCAGTCAGCTCGAAGTGGACGCCCCCCAGGCGCGACCCCAGAGACTCGTGCACGTCGAACGACTGCTGCACTTCATGCAGGATGTCGTCGAAATTGCGCGTCTTGATCCCGGACGAGGTCGAGTGGGTGTTGCCGTGCATGGGATCGGAGATCCAGAGCACGCGCCGCGCGTCGCGCTGAATGGCCTGCACGAGCCCGGGCAGCGCTTGACCCACGCGCTCAGCGCCCATGCGCGTGATCAACACAATCTTACCGGGTTGGTCCCCGGGATTCAGACGATCGAGAAGGCGGCGCACCGCGTCTGCGTCAGCGCTCGGCCCCAGCTTGACGCCAACTGGGTTCTGGATCCCACGGAAGAACTCGACGTGAGCCCCATCGAGATCCCGGGTGCGCTCGCCGATCCACGGTAGGTGAGTGGTCAGGTCGTAGAAGCCCGCGTGGTGCTCCGATTGTCGAGTCTGCGCCGCCTCGTAGTCCAGGCTGAGACCTTCGTGGCTGGTATAGAAATCGACGCGCGTCAGGTCGCCGACCTTCGCTTCCCCCAACGCTTCCATGAAGCGCAGCGCCTCTGCGAGTTGCTGAGTCGTGCGCCGGTAGGTTGCCTTGAGCTCAGCCGTAACGTCGTCCCGCTCCATGAACGACAGATCCCAGTACTCCGGATGGTGCAGGTCGGAGAAGCCGCCGCTACCCAGTGAGCGGATGAAGTTCAGCGTCAAGGCCGCGTGCCAGTAGGCCTCTACCAAGAGCTTCGGATCCGCGCGGCGAGACTCCGCGTCGAAGTCAGGGCGGTTCACCAGATCCCCAAAGTAGCTTGGGAGCTCGGTGCCACCCCGCTCCTCGAGGGGCTTCGACCTCGGCTTCGCGTATTGCCCGGCGAAGCGACCGACGCGCACCACTGGGCGCTTGCCCGCCTGGATCAATACCACCGACATCTGGAGCAAGATCTTGAGTCGGTTGGTTATAATATCCGCACGGCAATCTTCAAAGGTCTCGGCGCAGTCGCCGCCCTGAAGCAGGAAGCGCTTACCGACCTGCGCGTCGGCGATTTCCCGCTTGAGTCGCTCGATCTCCCAGGGCGTGACCAGCGGGGGTAGCCGCTCCAGCGTCTGGACCACCCCATCGAGCTGCTCTGGATGCTCATAGGGAATGCTCTGAGACCGCGGGAACGTGCGCCAGGAATGCGGCGACCAGGTCGAGTCAGACGCCTTCGAGGTGATGTCACCGGGAGAACTCATGGGCCGGGGAGTCTGACACGCAACGGACCCGAACCAAGCGGCGTTTTGTCTCCAAACGCCGCCCCAGACGTCACATCAAAGCGCCCCGTATCGCCGCAGTTTCGCCCTCAATGTGGTGCGAGGCAGGCCGAGCAGCCTCGAGGTCTTGCTCAGGTTTCGCCCCGATTCCTCGAACGCAGACAGGATCAAATCCCTCTCGATATCCCGCAGGCCGCTGTTTTCTGTGAGCAGACCGCGCACGCGCTCCCCGCTCAGGAGCGGCGGAGGACTCACGCTCGGGCGCCGGCTCGGGCGATCCTCTGTGGAGACCTCCAGGGAACCGCCGGGCGCGTAGCGCTGGAGCTGGGCCATGGCCGCCCGCACCGTGGCCGCGTCGATCACGGTCCCGCCGCACAGGATCGCGGCGTGATCCAGGGTCGACCGCAGCTCTCTTACGTTGCCCGGCCAGCTGTGCTCGCGTAGCGCAGACAATGCCTCGCTGCTGATGCCGCAGCCATGAATCCCCTGGCGCTCGCCAAAACTCTCGACGAAGTGCTTCGCCAGCAGCTCGATGTCTTCAAGGCGCTCCCTGAGCGGCGGCAACACGATGGTGAAGCCAGCGAGTCGGAACTGCAGGTCGAGGCGCAGTGACGAATCGTCGTTGCCGAAGCCGCGGTTGGTCGCGCTGATTACGCGCGCCTTGAGGGGTACACTCGTGTTCGCACCGATGCGGCGGAACTCGCGGGTCTCCAGGGCGCGCAGCAGCTTGGGCTGGAGCTGGGGAGGCATCTCCCCGACCTCATCGAGGAACACGGTGCCCGAGCCCGCCGCCTCGAGTAACCCAACACGCGCACCACGCGCACCCGTGTAGGCCCCGGCCTCATGCCCAAACAGCTCGCTCTCGAATAATTCCGCAGGGATAGCCGCACAGTTGATCGCCACGAATGGATCTCGGTCGCCGCTAGCCAGCTGGTGGACGGCTTCAGCGACGAGCTCCTTGCCGGTGCCAGTCTCGCCCAGGACCAGCACGGAAACGTCACGGAAACGGGCCACGCGCCGGATCTGTTCCTTCACGCGGCGCACAGACGGCGTGTCGCCGAGAATTTGCTCCGCAGCGTCACGCATCCACGCGCGGCGAGGCAATACCTCCTCGATGCGATCCAGGAGTTCACCCCGCCGGGCGGTGGGGACGCAGAACAGGCGTAGCCCGACACCCGCGTCGGGCAGGCGCTCCTGAAGCATCAGGAGCCAATCATCAGCGCCCAGCTCAATCCCACCGAGCGTCGGCTCCTGGCGAGCGTCCAGCAAACGACACTCGATCAGGCGGATCTCGAACTCTCGCGCACCCAGAAGGCGCACAGCTCCCACCGAGGTGTCCATTCCCGCACCACAGCGCTGCGCCATCGCGCTGACCTGCTCCATCAGGTCTTGGTCTCGAGTGGCCAGAGCTATCCGCATGGCAATTATCTATCGAAGCATCTGCAAGGGTTGACTGTTGAGGACTATTTGCGGGTTCCCACAAGGTGGGTCACATGTCACCCCCAAGGGTGACAAAGCGCTACACCCCTCCACTGTCCCCCTCCAACTTTTGAGAGGATATTCGCTTGCTTGAGAGAAAAGTAGCCCGGAAAACCACCCGCATCCGTTGCAGTGTCCTGAGCAGGGACCCAAAAACGCGCATTCCTCCAAAGTCAGACGAACGGCCGCGTCGAGAAAAGCTTGAGCCAGAACCCTAAGCCCGTATGTTGGTCCGGAGATGCGGCGCCCCAGCAACGCTCGCCGCCATTAGCCAGCTGGGCTGACTAGGTGCCGCTGTTTCCCGAGCGAAACGCTGGGACCAACACGCGGGACGAAACGTGCCTTACGTCAGGGTTAGCTTCGGCGCCGCGAGTACGTCCTTCCGCATACTCCGACGCTTCTCTAGTTGCGGTTCCGCAGGCGCCAGGGCAAATAGGAGGAGTGTTGCGGGTCCTACTGCTCGAAGACGAACCGGTGATGCGCCGGGCGATCAGTCGCGAGCTGAGCAGGCGAGGCTACAGTGTCACCGAAGCACCCTCGGCGACTGCCGCGCTCGGTTGTACCGGCCCCTACGACTGTGGCGTGTTTGACATCGTCTTGCCCGACGGCGACGGAATCGAGGTCGCGGAAACGCTGCTCGAGTCGGGGGCTGTCGGCTGCGCCGTGTTCTATAGCGGTACGTCAGACGAGCGGATCTGGCTGCGGGCGTCGGACGGCGGCGTGTTCGTACACAAGGACGCCGGTGTGCAACGCCTGGCGGACCAGCTCGACGCGCTGGTGTCCCCCCAGAGCTCGAACAGCCCGAGCTCCGCAGAGTAATCAGGCGCGAGTCACTGGGTGATCGCGCAGCAAAGCAGCTGATTCGGAGCCCCCTGGTTGGCCGCAGCGCTTGCGCTCCTTCGAGACGCGTGAAAGGAAGCCTCGATGCGCGAGGTGATGCAAGCCGTCGTGGAGCTGCTCGAGCAGGGCAAGCGGGGCGCGCTGGCCACCGTGACACGCACTAGCGGCTCGACACCTCAGGTGCTTGGTGCGCGACTCCTGCTGCGACTCGACGACTCCACGGTCGGCACGGTCGGTGGAGGCGCAATCGAGGAGGCGGTGCTCGCGGAGCTTCGGGAATGTCTCGAAACTCGGGAGTCCAAGACTCGGGAGTGGGATCTGATTCGCGACCTCGGCATGTGCTGTGGAGGCCGCATGGAGGTGTTCATGGAGGCCATCGAAGGCACACCCCGGCTGATCCTGCTTGGCGCAGGGCACGTCGCGCAAGCGACCGCGGCGCTAGCGACCCGTGTCGGTTTCGCGCCCGTCGTGGTGGACGCTCGCGAAGAACTCAACGACGAGGCGCGCTTCCCCCACTGCACGCGTATCCTCAAGGAACCGAAAGAGGCCGTCGCAGAGCTGCGACCGGGAGCCAGCGATTGGCTCTTGATCGTGACTCACGATCACCGGCTCGACGAGGAGGCGCTGGCGTGCTTCGGCGCGGAGCCCCACGCCTACCTCGGCATGATCGGGAGTCGTCGAAAGATCGCGCGCATCTTCCAGCGCCTGCAGGCCAAGGGGCGCTTGCCTGACCTGTCGCACGTCTACACTCCTGTCGGGCTCGACATTGGCGCAGTGACTCCCGACGAGATCGCCGTGAGCGTTGTGGCGGAGCTGATCGCGCTGCGCGCCGTGGCCCGCGGCGACGGCGCGAAACGCGGCGAAATCGGAGCACATTTGCGCCTGGACGCAGACCAGATCCAGCGTTTGTTGGCCGTCACTGCCGACGACGTGGCGAGCGAGTGAGATCCGCGCGCACGGCATCGCTTGCCCGACTCAAACGCGGCGAATAGAAGGTACAGTTCTTCTGACGCCCCGCTGGCGACCACCCCGGCTCGCCCTGGTCCTTGGCAGTGGCGTGGGGACTCAGCCGCTCGGTCCCAGAGATTTCGATTCATGCACACCATCCATTTCACGCTCAATGGGCAACAGGTCGTCGCTCGCGACATCGATCCCAACACCACGCTGCTCAACTGGCTTCGCGACCAGGGTCACACAGGCACCAAAGAGGGCTGCGCTGAGGGCGAGTGCGGGGCGTGCGCGGTGGCTTTGCTGGAGAAGGATGGGCAAGGCTCACGCTACGTGCCGGTCAACAGCTGCTTGCTCTTGATGGGTGCCGTCGCAGGGCGTGAGGTGATCTCGGTGGAGGGGGTGAGGGCACCAGGCACTGCCGCGGCTCTGGATCGCGAGCCCCACGACGTACAAAAGGCGATGATCGACAAAGCGGGCTCACAGTGCGGCTACTGCACGCCGGGCTTCGTCGTCAGCCTCTTCGCTGAGTATTACCGCAAGGATCGCGCGCAGACCGGGTTCGACAAGGAGAGCGTCGGCGGCAATCTCTGCCGCTGCACCGGCTACCGTCCTATCGTGGACGCCGGACGCAGCCTCCCCGTGCTGCAGCCGGGCAGTGGCGACGAATTCGCACAGCGCCTCGAGTCGCCACCACCACCGGTTGAGAAGCTCGAGCTGGCGCACGAGACCGACGAGCTCGCGCGCTTCTTGTACCGACCCACGCGGCTAGGCGAAGCCGTGGATTACCTCGCGGAACACCCTGATGCGTACCTGATCTCCGGCGGCACGGACATCGTCGTTGAGCTGAACCAGCGTCACCGCCGCCTCGACCGGATGCTGCTCCTGGAAGGCATCGAAGAGCTGCAGCGCATCGAACGCAGTGAAGCGTATCTGGAGATCGGCGCGGGCGTGAGCCTGGGGCGCGTCGAAGCGGAGCTCTCGGCAGAGGTACCGCTGCTCGGTGAGTTGCTCCCGCTGTTCTCCTCCAGGTTGATCCGCGCGCGAGCGACCCTCGGCGGTAACCTCGGCACGGCGTCTCCGATTGGTGATTCCCCACCCGCGCTGCTCGCGCTGGACGCGGAGCTCTGCCTGACCAGCAAATCCGGCACCCGCTGGGTGGCACTCTGCGACTTCTTCACGGGCTACCGCCAGACGCTACGGGAGAGAGCCGAGCTGATCACATCCGTGCGGATCCCACTTCCGCAGCCCGACATCGCTCGCTTCTACAAGGTCTCCAAGCGAGAGCTCGACGATATCTCCACGGTCGCGGCGGGCTTCGCGCTGCGTACGAAGCAAGGAGTGATCGAGAGCGCGCGCTTGGCGTACGGCGGGGTCGCGGCGACTCCCGCGCGAGCGACCGCCGCTGAACAGGCCCTCGTGGGCCAGCGCTGGGGCCGCCCCGCGTTGAGCCTCGCGTTGCCCGCGCTCGAAACGGCGTTCGCCCCCATGAGCGACCAGCGGGGCAGCGCAGAGTATCGCCAGCGCATGGTGGGCAAGCTGCTCGAGAAGTTCTGGTTCGACAGCGCCCCGGACTCTCCGGCAAACACCAGCTCAAGAAAGGTCGGATGATGAGCAGCGTAGGCAAATCCGTCTCCCACGAGAGCGCGTACGGCCACGTCACCGGCAGCGCACTCTACACCGACGACCTGTGCACACGCTTTCCCGGCTTGCTGCACGCCTGGCCGGTGATGTCCCCTCACGCGCACGCCAAGGTACTGAGCATCGACACGAGCAAGGCGTCGAGCGCTCCAGGTGTGGTCAAGGTGCTGGGGCAAGCAGATGTACTAGGCGAGAACAACACCGGGGCAGCGCGCCGCGACGAGCCGCTTTTCCCCGAGGAAGTGGAATTCCACGGCCAGCCCGTGGCTTGGGTGCTGGCCGAGAGCCACGAAGCGGCCATTCAAGGCGCGGCGCGGGTAGTCGTCGAGTATGAACCACTGCCCGCGATCATCGGCATCGAGGCGGCGGAGGCAGCCAACAGCTACCTCACGGAAGAAGAACGCATCGAGCGCGGTGACGTGGAAGCGGCGTTCGCCCAGAGCCAGACCCTCGAAGGCAAGTTCTTCGTCGGCGGCCAGGAGCACTTCTACCTCGAGACCCAGTGCGCGCTCGCCTACCTCGACGAGGCTGAGTCAGTGCTGGTGCAATCATCGACACAGCACCCGACGGAAACACAGGAGATCGTCGCGCGGGTGCTCGGCGTGGAGAAGAACCGCGTCGTGGTGCAAAGCCTGCGTATGGGAGGCGCGTTTGGTGGCAAGGAGGTCCAGGCGAACGTCTTCGCCGCCGTGGCGGCGCTCGGCGCGAGGCTAACGGGGCGCCCCGTGCGCGCTCGCTTGGATCGTGCGCGAGACATGATCCTCACCGGCAAGCGCCACCCATTTCTGGGGCGCTACCGCATCGGCTTCGACAACCAGGGCAAGATCAAGGCGTTTGATCTGCGGCTCACCAGCGACGGCGGATACAGCCTGGACCTGTCTGCTCCAGTGCTGGGGCGCGCGTTGTTCCACTGCGACAACGCCTACAACATCCCAAACTTGCGCGTGGTGGGCCGCGTCGCAAAGACGCACACGACTTCACACACGGCCTTCCGAGGCTTCGGCGGACCCCAGGGCATGGTGATGATCGAAGACGCGCTGGACGCCGTCGCGCGGCACCTCGACCTGCCACCTCACGTCGTCCGTCAGCGGAACTTCTATCGCGAGGGAGACACGACTCACTACGGCCAGCCGGTGAAGGACGCGGAGCGCATTCAGCGCATCTGGGACCGACTGCTAGACACGAGCGCCTTCGAGCAACGCTGGCAGGAAGCCAGCGCGTTCAACGCGAACAGCTCCTCACGGAAACGCGGGCTAGCGGTCACACCGGTCAAATTCGGCATCTCTTTCACGGCCAAGTACTACAACCAGGGCGGCGCGCTGGTGCTGATCTATCGCGACGGCAGCGTACAGGTGAACCACGGCGGCACCGAAATGGGCCAGGGCCTGCACACGAAGATGCGCCAGGTCGCGGCACACACGCTGGGCATCCCCCTGGAGAGCGTGCGCATCATGCCCACGCGGACCGACAAGGTGCCAAACACCTCGGCCACCGCTGCCTCGAGCGGCACGGATTTGAACGGTGCCGCGGTCGCAGACGCATGCCGCACGCTACGGGACCGGGTGCTCGAGGTCGCTGGCCGCCTCCTGGCTCAGGACCCTGGCGACCTCGCGATCGACACCGGAGTGATCCGCGCCCGTGGCGCTTCAGCAACCGAGCGCAGCCTGGGCTTCGCCGAGGTGGTGGAGCGCGCCTACCAGGACCGCATCCAGCTCTCCTCGACGGGCTTCTATCGTACGCCGGAGATCCACTACGACCGCATCAAGGGTCGCGGTAAGCCGTTCCACTACTTCGCGTATGGCGCTGCCGTGACCGAGGTTGAAGTCGATGGCTTCACGGGCATGTACCGGATTTTACGCACGGATATTCTACACGACGTCGGGAGCTCCATGTCCCCCTTGGTGGATCGCGGACAGGTGGAAGGCGGCTTCATCCAGGGCCTCGGCTGGTTGACTCAGGAAGAGCTCTGGTGGACAGCCGAGGGCAGACTGGGGACCGTCAACGCCTCCACTTACAAGCTGCCGAGCCTTGGCGAGTGCCCCGACGAGTTCCACGTGGAGCTGCTGGAACGCGCAGAGGAGCCTGGAGTGATCTACGGCTCCAAGGCCGTCGGCGAGCCGCCGTTCATGCTGGCCATCAGCGCCCGGGAGGCGCTGCGTCAAGCGGTCGCGAGCTTCGCCAACGCGGAGCAGTGTCGTGGCGGGGTGTCCCTGGCTAGCCCGGCGACTGCCGAGGCGGTGTTCTGGGCGATTGATGCCCTGCAGCGCGATCAGGGTCACGCGGCGTCTGCTGACAGCAACTCCTCAGCCGCGCAGGCGCTGCGCAGCGCCGAGTAGCGATCCTCGCTCGTCAGCCCAAGCGGCCTGAAATAGGTGCAGACGGCGCTCCCTCACCCCCAGAAAACAGGCGGGAAACGCCGCCTGCCACTTGCTTGGAGAGGTGGGTTTTGGGGGAGAGAGCAGATCCACGATTGGGCGAACGTAGGATGCCGTATGCTGAGGGGCATGTCCGCGCTTCGTAAGGTAACCGCAAGCTTGGTGTTTGGTATCGCGCTCAGCGCGTCTTCGTTTGCCTCGGCTGACGTCGCTCCGCTAGAGCCGGAGCCGGACTGCAGCGTCGAGAGCGAACAGGCGAAGGGCCTGACCGACTGCCAGCAGTGCGATACTTACCACGCGGAACCACACAAGTGCGAAGCCCTCGGCAAGGACGGGCTGCACAAGAGCTGCCAGGCAGGCGGCGCTTCCGTGTGGCACGAGGTGTGGTGTAAGGGTGACGCCAGCGGCCCGCCCGCAGAGCAGAAGCCGTCGGGCTGCGGCGCATGCACCACGACGGGCGACTCGAGCAACGCCGCGCTCGGTTGGCTGGCCCTCGGGCTGTGCGCAGCAGGAGCCGCCGCTCGCCGCCGGCGCAGGTGAGCGGCTACTGAATACCCTTCTTCTCGATCGTCCAGCCGGGGCTGAGACACAGCGAGCAACCGCTGCCGTAGAAGATGGGGCGGGCGCTCTCGTCGTCCATCAGGTGCAGACGCAGCCAAGCCGTCGCGGGGCCGCGGAAGTCGCTGATGTCGCCCACGGCGGAGATCAGGTGATCCGCGTTCTTGAGCGTGCCCCAGAAGACGTCTGCGTTGGTGTTGTCGAAGACGGGCTGCTGCTGAATCGGCCGAGGCGCGATGATGTCGTTGCCACCGCTCATCAGGAACATCGGGCCGTGCTGATGCTTCTGCGAGTCCGGGTCGTGGCCGAGACCCGTCACGTAAGGCTCCAGCGGCGCGGTCACGCTGACACGCGGATCGGCGCCAGCCATGATGGTGCCCCCGCCACCCTGAGAATGTCCGCTGGCGCCGACTCGAGCGAGGTCGAGCTTGCCTGCGTAAACGCCACCGCTCTTGGCGTTCTCGTCCGTGAGGTAGTCGAGGCAGGCGAGCATTTCCTTGCCGGTGCCCGCGTTGGAGGTGTTCGCCGCGGCGACCACGAAGCCATGTGACGCCCAGTGAGTGAGCACTCCGGCGTAGATGGGCGGCGCCGCCGTGGTGCCGTTGCCCCAGAGGATGATCGGGTGCTTGCGGCCCGCCTCGCCCAGCGTCTCCGGGCGAAAGATGGTGCAGCTCGGGCCCTCGCCCTTGCTGGTGGTCGCAAACGAGCCCTTGGCCGCAAAATCTGTTACCGCGGGGAAAGGTGGCGCCGTGCCGCTGCCTCCGCTCCCCGGGTTGCCCCCCTGGTCAGAGCCTCCGGCGCCTGCCACGCCGCCGGATCCGCCTTGAGTGCTGCCGCCGTGAGTGCTGCCGCCTTGAGTGCTGCCGCCCTCCGCGGCACCGCCAGCAGCATCGCCGCCAGCAGCATCGCCGCCACTGGCGACTGCGCCGCTACCACCGCTCGAAGCGCCGCCGCTCTCCGCGACCAAACCCGGAGCCGCGTCCCCACCGCCGCCACAAGCGATGGCGCACAACAATGGAGCCAGCGCCAGCCACTGGAAGTCCCTCATGCCCTACCTCCGTTCAGAGCGAGGTGATTCCTCGAGCCCTCGAACGGCGGTCACTCTGACACAAACCCGAAACCCAGGTCACCAGCTGGGCTGGGAGAAGCTCGGTTTTGTCGCGCTCTGACAAGCGATGCGTCACTCGGTCACGCGAGCAGTGCGCATTGCTTGGCGCTCTCGGAACGTGGTTCCAGTCGCTGCTGCAGGGAGACTCGAAAAGGGGCTCTTATGCCGAATCCGGGCAGACTCATCGAGTTTCCGCGCGGCGCCTGACACGGTCCTCGCAGCTTGAGATCGCGTGACCGTCTCAAGAGCCGAGGATCATGCCAGGCGCCGGTTGGTTCATGCCGCAGCGCTGGTTGGTGCCGCCAGCCCCAAAGCGAGGAAGCGATCCGCTCCTTGAGCGGTGCGGACAGGGTTTGCGGTGATGAACTGCAGCTTGCGGAATAGGTATTGGTGGTCGCGGTAGCCTCGGCCGCGGCGGACGAGCGTCTCCCAATTGTTGTTGAGCGCCTCGAGGCGACCGGTGGGCGGCCGATGCTCTGCCAGCGCGACGATGCCATCGTAGTGGCCGCGTAAGGAGTCGTGGAGCTTTCGCATCGGAACGTTCGATTTCTTTTCTGTGCGGTAAAGTATGTGCTGAAGCGCTTTCCGCATGGTTGCGCCATCCGGGGCTTTGAGTGCCTCACGCAGTTCCTCGAGCACCTGGTAGGCGCGCATCAGTTTGTTGTTCAGGGCGAACAGCTTGTTGAGCTTGATTTGGTCTTCCTCGCCAAGTCGCTCCCACGGTCTCAGTACCAGCCAGCGTGTGCCCCGACCGATGGCGCGCAGCTCCGGTCCCGCACGGAAGAAAATCTGCCGCCTCAGCTCGGTAACAGCTTCGCCGGCGCGCTTCATGATGTGGAAAGGGTCGTGAACGATCGCCGCGTGAGCCAGTTGCTCGTCGCTGCGAATCGCCGCATGAAACGGCTTGTGCATGTCGCAGGCGAACAGCTTGATCTTGGACTTCTTTTCCGCCGTCAGTGTGTCGAGGAAACGTTTGACGTCCGCCTCGCTGCGACCGTAACCAATCCAGACAGGCTCCCCGGAGCGGAGGTTGCTCGCGATGGTGACGAACTTGTGCCCGCTCTTGTGGCGTCGTCCCAGCCACTTCTCATCGAGCCCCACCTCCTCGAGCGGGCTTTCGGGTCTGGTGGAGTGCCACCGCTCGAAGGCAGCGACCTCGGACCGGCGCACGGTCCGCCATGAGAGTCTGTACTTGACCGCGACATGCGTCAGCGGCATCGACAGCGCATCCAACGCCAGGTGGTGCTGTAAGCGCCGAGTTTGCCGTTGCTTCGGGTCGGCCCAGGCAAGTAGTTCCGTGGGGCAGCTGCCACATGCCTTGCACTTGACTCGCTCCGGCGCATACTCCAGAACCACGCGGTGCCCGATGGCCGGCAGCTCCTCCCAGCGGCGCACCTTCCCACGCTCGTGGAGCTTCGAACAGATCGCCAGGCAGTGGCTGCACCGAGCGGCCCAGCGGCGCTCAAGCTCGATCACAAGCACCGCGTCGGCCGGGACGTGGTTTCGAAGCGGGACGATGGCCCTCCCGTCCGCGCTTTCCCAGCGCCAGCTCCTCACCTTCCATCCTCGGTACCCAAGAATCTGCGTGATAAGATCTCGCTGCCGACCCATCGCTGGTCACCTCCCATTCCGTTGCAAGAACGAGAGATAGCCACCGCAATTCGGCGGCGTCGATGGGTCGGCGCTACCCCCTGAGAACCTGCGGGCCGGCGGCTAGCCCACGCTGATCAGGCTGCCCGGGTTTCGACGAAGAGCGCGAAAAGGACGCTGGCTCAAGAACGTCAGCGCTCACTCAGAGCAACTGCTCACTCAGAGCAGCCTAGCCCGACAGTGCCTGCAGTGAGCACGTACTTCGGGGAGGGACACGAGCGGGTGCACAGCGCCGAGCGACAGCCGCCGACTCCGTACGGAACCGCGTAGGTGCAACCGCCAGCGCCGCAGGTGTAGTGCACGCCCGTCGCCGAATCCGAACCGACGCCAGCGACCGGCGAAGTCACGCAGAAGCCGAAGATGTTCACCTCGCCAGGGCCGCAGCCGGTGTTCGCTTGAGGCGAGGGACACGTGTTGAAGTGGCGCGGACTGCCGTCGGCGCACGGCGGGAGGCACAGCGGGATCCCGCTGTCCGGCACGGTGCCTGCTGGGCACTGCCCTGGGTTTTGCGCAGGCGGGGTCGGCTCACCCGGCTGATTCGGCTTGTCCGGGGTCGACGGGTTGCTAGTCGAGACGTCGACCAGGTAGCCGTACTTCATGTTGGTGAGCAGCGTCTTCTCCAGGATCCAGGCGTAGCCGCCATCGCCCCAGCTCGTGCCCCAGGAGTTGTGCAGCAGGTAGTAGGTCCCGTTGCCTTGGGTC
The DNA here is from genome assembly GCA_041389805.1 of Polyangiaceae bacterium. GTDB lineage: Bacteria > Myxococcota_A > Polyangia > Polyangiales > Polyangiaceae > JAHBVY01. The sequence goes on from JAWKRD010000012.1 coordinate 137,400, forward strand.
TTGTAGCCCGCGATGACCATCGCGTGCCCCGAGCGGCTCGCGCGGAAGTCCCCGTCGGGGATCACGGCGTTCTTGCCGCGCACGTCCTGGAAGCGACTGTCGACGTACATCGCGAACCAGATGTTCTGGCCCTTGGCTAGCGCGCCTTTGAGCTCCGCCGGGTCCATCACGTTGATCTCCGTGATGTTCGTGACCTTGACGTTCGCGGCTTTATCCATGCTGGAAAGCTTGGCGCCGTCTACCGGTTGATTGCAGGAGGTGCCAGTGATGGAGCCGCAGTCGCAGTAGCCTCCGGTATACCAAGAGCAGGCGGTCTTCGCGCTGTAGCGCCAGTTCGACTCGATGCTCAAGGGCTGGTTGCGGTTTGCGTCCGCCGCCGACTGCATCGACGGGTAATGATAGCGACCCCAGATCTGCATCACGGAGACGTTGCCGGGAGTACCGCCAGATTGGGCGATGGCGTGATCCACCGAAGCCGCCAGGCTGAACGCGGTGCACGCGCCGACTGGGCCTTGATCGCGCACTGGCCCTTCTTTCCCTGCGGAACGATGGTCGACGCTGGTCGGCAACGGCTCGGCGCCAACGTAGTTCGCGCCAGCGTCGAAGCGCTTGCGGCTGACCAGCGGCTTGGACGCCGTCGGAACGAAGCCATACTGGGGGCTCACACAGTCGAGCAAGATGGGCGAACCGCTGACGTTGACCGAGCCACAGGAGGAGAGCGCTTGAGTCGACGACGGCTGACCGGGCTGTGGCGGCGGCTGTCCCGGAGTGAGGCCCGGCACCACCGGCATGGGGATGCCATTGACCATGGTCCAACCTGGAGGCAGGGGCAGGTCGGCGATGTTCGCAGGGATGGGGAGCGTGAACCCCAGCGGCGCAGCAGGTGCTTGAGCGCGAATCGGTGGAGGCGCAGCCGGGGGCGGCGCTTGGGCTGGCACCGCGTACTGGCCGGGTGGCGGCTGCGGGGACTGTCGACTGCTCCGCCCTGACTGGATCGTGCAAGCGCTGACCAAGAACAGGCTCAGGCAGGCACCTGTCATGAGCCCGGAAGCTCCCCTCACGGAGTGGCGAATCAGGAGGTTCTGCTCAGCGCGCAACCGGAGTCGTCTGGTCATCCCACAAACCTACCATGTTCCAGGTGCCCGAACCTGAGCACGTGTGAGTAATACGGAACACGCCGAGGCGATCTGCGCCGTTAAAAACCACGCGCAAAACAAACGATTCAGCGCCGCGGATGGCCTAGGTCAGTCTGCCGCTATCCCCTGCTGTGTTTCCGCCAGCTTCCCCAGTTTCAGCGGTTCAAGCCGAGCGGCGCCGAGATGCGCGCCATGATCGTGCCCATGATCGGCGACACCCAGCGACCCAAGCCGAACTGCATTGGATACACGATGCTGTCCCGCTCGCGCTCGATGGCCTTGGCGGTCAGCTTCGCGAGCTTGTCCGTGGTGCCTTTGAAGGGCCCGAGCACCATCGCGGCACGCTGATCGGTGGCCATCAGCTTGGTCAACATCGGGGTGTCGACCGGCCCCGGGTACACCGTGAGCACGTGAACGCCACTGCCCGCGAGCTCGATGCGTAGCACCTCGTCGATGCTCGCGAGGGCGCGCTTGGTCGCAATGTAGACCGACGCCAGATTCGTCGGGAAAAACACCGACGCGGTCGCCACCGACACCAGGCAGCCGTAGCCTCGCTCTACCATTCCTGGGATCAGCTGATGCGTCAGGGCCATGGGCTGCGCGAAATTCACCTCGATACACTCACGAATTTCCGCAGGGTTTTTCTCCACGAACTGACTCACGCCACCGCTGACACCGGCGTTGTTGACCAGGATGTCGACGTGGCCGAAGTCATCCCGCACTCGGCGCGCCAGCTCGAGTCCAGAGCCTGGCAGAGACAAATCCGCACGGATTGCATTGGCCTCGCCGCCCTGTTCGCGAATCGCGTTGACGACGCTCTCGAGCTTCTCCACTCGCCGCGCAGCAACCGTCACCTTGGCGCCCCGCGCGCCGAGCTCCAGCGCGAGCGCCTCCCCAATCCCCGAAGAAGCGCCCGTAACCAGCGCGTGCCGCCCCGAAATCTGCATACCCCTGCATAATGCATTCAGCGCTGGGCAAGCAGCGAAAGGCGTCGCCAAAGAACTTGAGCCAGCTGGCACAACCCGGCACGTCGGGTGACGCCGTCTTCAGACCTCGCGCTTGGCGTCCGCCTCAGCCCCCGGGAAGTTCCGTGCGCGGAAAGCGCTGAATCAGCTCAGCCTGGCTGACGGCACCGAACTCGAGACCAAGAGGCACGGGGCTTGCTGTATCCATGCTTCATGCAGCTCAAGCTCCCAATCACGGCTCTCTCCGCCAGCTTTCTTCTCTCGCTCGGTTGGGGGTTAGGGTGCGGCGCGACCACCAGTCCAGAAAACGAGTTCCAGTGTGAAGACACCGGAGCTCCGGACCAAGGCTTTGCGACCTGTCAAAACGGCTTGCCCCACCGCCCGGAAGCCGTGAGCTGCCAACTGTCCCTGCCGCGGCCCGACGTTCACTGTGGCGGCGAACCTTACGGCGGCTGCGATACCGACAGCGACTGCACGGATTCACCGAACGGGTACTGTGCGTCAGGTCAGACTTGTTACTGCTCGTACGCCTGCCAGACCGACGCAGACTGCGGTACCGACCAGCTGTGTGAGTGTCGGGGTTCGGTCTCGGCGTGTGTACCGACTCAGGGCTGCCACTCCGACGCAGACTGCCCTGGCAGCATCTGCGCCTACCGCCGCACGGAGTGCGGAGGCACGGGCTATGCGTGTGTGACCGACAAGGATGGCTGCACAGTCGACGCCGACTGCGGCGCGGGAGAGCAGTGCCTCTACGACGGCACCAAGCGCTTCTGCGGCGTGGACACCTGTGTGGAGGGGCGCCCGTTCTTGGTCGCTGACCAAATCCGCACGGCAATACTCTGTCCAGGATCCGACTGGAGCGCAAAGGGTGTCTGTGAGGGCCTGGCGCGAGCAGCAATCAGCGCCCGAGCGCGCGAAGCAGCGCGCACCCACTACCTGGAGATGGCCGCGATGGAGCACGCTTCGGTCGCTGCGTTCGCGCGCTTCACGCTACAGCTGCTTGGACTTGGAGCACCTGCAGCACTGATCGAAGGTGCCCAGTCGGCAATGGCGGACGAGCTCCGCCACGCCAAGCTGGCCTTCGCTGTCGCCGGACGCTTCGGCGCCGACCGCCAGCCGGGCGCCCTGGATATCACCCGAGCGCTCGACGACCGCAGCGCCTGGGACACGCTCAAGACAACCCTGCTCGAAGGCTGCATTGGGGAGACGGTCGCCGCCGCGCGCATGCTCGAGGCGTCTCTCCTGGCGGAAGATCCGGAGCTCGCCCAGGCGCTGAGCGGCATAGCAGAGGACGAGACGAAACACGCGGCGCTCGCGTGGCGGAGCGTTGCGTGGCTGCTGGAGCAACACCCGGAGCTCGTCGCGCCGACGCGTCGGCTACTACGGGAAACCCTTGCAGCTCAGCTCGCGGACACACAACGAACGGGTGAGGAGACAGTCGCACTCGAGGCCGAAGCCGTGGGAGTCTTGTCCGAGCGACGTGGCCACTTGGTCGCGGGTGCGGCGCTGCGGCACATCGTGATCCCTGCCGCCCAGGCGCTATTCAGCCGCCTCGAGTCGAATCCAGCGGAGACCGCGACGGTTTGATGATTCCAGGCGGCATTCGCACGGGGTAGTCTGCGAGCAATGCAGCCTCCCATGCCTGCCGCCGCTCCAGCGCAACCCAAATCGAGCAAGCTTCCCATCCTGCTGTTCATCGCAGGTGGTGGTGCGCTCCTCTTCTCCCTCGTACTTGGAGGAGTTGGGGGATACTTCCACTATCAAGCCAACAAAGCCTACCGCGCGGAGGCGATAGCCACCGTGTACCTGGGCTCCGGCACGTCGATCGGCTCGCGGCTACGCGAGAAGGGCGACAACCTCTCGATGATTCGCAACGTTGCGTGGGGGACCAGCTTCCTGCTCGGCTTGATTGGCGTCGGCGGCTTCATCGGTGGCTTCGTGACCCGCAGCAAGAAGCCCGCTGCGACTCCACCTGGAATGCCAGCGTTCAGCGGGCAGGGCTATCAACCAGACGGCTACGCAAACCCGAACAGCGGCGTCCCAACGGCACCTTCTCCGGGAGCGCCGCCGGCTTCAGCTGCGGTGTCTTCCAATCCATATGGGCCACCACCGGCAGGCTTTGGTGGACCTGCTCCGAGTGGCGTGGCAGCTCCGCCAGCTCCAAGCGCTCCGCCGGGTCCAGCCGCTCCGCCTGCTCCAGCCGCTCCGCCGAGCTTCCAGCCGACCGCCGCTTCAGCTCAGCCGGCACCACCGCTGCCTCCGCCCGCACCGCCTGCGCCGCCGTCTCCAGGTAAGTTCGGCGGGACGATGCTGATGCCCGAGGTCGACCCGACGAAGAAGTAGCTCAAGGCCCGTGCCTCTTCACACACAGGCAAAGTGCACCGCGTGCGGTGGCGAACTCGAAACGGGCTACATCCCCGACACGGGAGAACTCGTCACTCCGCGCGCTTCGCTGATGTGGGCGGCGGTCTGGGTGAAAGGCATCGCGAAGGCTCGTCGCGGTTTCTTCGCGGCGATGCGCGGCGGGGGTATCGACGTACGCGGGGAGCAGCCGTTGGCCATCGAGGCCTACCGCTGCACGGAGTGTGGTCACCTCGAACTCTTCGCGAACCACGAAGCCACCTTGGACACAACCATGGTCCGCTGAACGTCTGACCCCGTTCCGCTGGATTGCCGGGAGTTTGACTTGAGCACGCGAGTGTTCAAACCTTCCGCGGCGTCACCTTTGGCGGTCGCATCGCGTACGTTTGCGCGCTAGGCACGCTGTCCGTCGCGCACGGCTCTCAAGTCGGTGTCGATAGAACCAGCGCGCCTCACCCCCAAACGGGGAGGCGCTGGAAACGACGCTGAGAAGCAGCCACCACGAGATCCCCCATGCAGCTCTTCGATCATCCGTACGCCGCGTTCCTCCACCAGGTGGAGAAGCCCAACCGTTACACCGGCGCCGAGCATGGCACACGGAAGCAAGCCTGGAGCGAAGTGGACGCGAAGGTGTGTCTCGCGTTCCCTGAAATCTACGACATCGGGATGAGCCACCTGGGCTTCCGCATCCTGTACAAGATCTTGAACGACCATCCGCGCACGCTGGCTGAACGTTGCTACGCGCCGTGGGTCGACCTCGAGCAGCAGCTCCTGGACCACGGGCAGATGCTGGTGAGCCTGGAGAGCGCTCGGCCGCTGTGCGACTTCGATGTGGTTGGCTTCAGTCTCCAGTTCGAGCTGACGTACACCAACGTGCTGCGCATGCTCGATCTCGGTGGCATCCCGCTGCGCTCCGTGAACCGCGGCGACGCCGATCCGCTGATCGTCGTGGGCGGACCCGTGGCGACCCACATGGAGCCGATGGCGCCGTTCGTGGACGCGGTGGTGATCGGCGACGGCGAAGAAGTGACGACGGAGCTCACGCTGAGCTGGGTCGAAGGCAAAAAGCGCGGTCTGTCACGGGAAGAGCGCCTGCGCGAGCTAGCCAAGCTGCCCGGCGTGTACATCCCAAGCTTGTACCGCACGGAAGAGCAAGCCGACACGGGCTTTCACGTCGTCGCCGAACCCAGCGACCCAGGGCTGCCTTTCCCCGTGGAGCGCAGGCTGGTCAAGAGCCTGGCCGACTTTCCTTTCCCCGCGGAAAGTCCAGTCGGCGGACCAGAAGCGATCTTCGACCGCATGAGCATCGAGGTGGCTCGCGGCTGCACCGAGGGCTGCCGCTTCTGCCAGGCAGGCATGATCTACCGCCCGGTGCGTGAACGCGACCCACAAGAGGTGATCGACACCGTAGTAAAAGCGCTGGAAAAGAGCGGGCAAGACGAGGTGAGCCTCACCGCGCTCTCCACCGCAGACGTCTCGTGCATCAGCCCGCTGATCAAGCAGCTGGTAGAAAAGACTGCTCCTGAGCGCGTCAGCCTCGGCGTCGCGTCGCTGCGCGCCTATGGCCTTGCAGACGACTTGCTCGACGACATGCGCAAGGTGCGCGCCAGCGGACTGACGTTTGCCCCAGAGGCGGGCACCCAGCGCATGCGTGACGTGATCAACAAGAACGTCACCGAGGCGCAACTCCTGGAAACCGCCGAGCGCACCTTCGCCAAGGGCTTCGACAAGATGAAGCTCTACTTCATGATCGGGCTACCGACGGAGGAAGACGAGGACGTCGCGGGCATCGTGCAAGTCGGCCTCAGCGCACTTTCCGTGGGGAGACGTTACTCGCGGGGGCGCGCGAAGGTGACGGTCAGTGTCTCCACCCACGTGCCGAAGCCACACACGCCCTTCCAGTGGTGCGCCATGGACCCGCTGGACGAGGTCGCGCGCAAGCAGCAGCTGCTGAGAGACGCAGCGCGCTCCGACAGGCAGCTCGGCCTGCGCGTGCATCACTCCGTAGCCAGCGTGCTCGAGGGCGTACTGGCGCGCGGCGATCGCAGTCTCGCGGACGCGATCGAGCGCGCGTACCTGAACGGCGCGCACTTCGACAGCTGGGACAACCACCTGAAGATGGAAGTCTGGCAAGAAGCATTCGAGCACTTCGGCGTCGACACTCAGAAGTACCTGGGCACCATCCCCGTCACGGCGCGCCTGCCCTGGGACCACATCGACGTGGGCCTGGAAGAAGGCTTCCTCGCCAAGGAGTACCGCAAGGCGCTGAAGAGCCGCCTCTCGCCTCCGTGCGGAAAAGCTGTCGGGATGTTCGTCCACCACACGAACGTGGCTGAGGCGGAGACCGACAAGCGGCGCCTGGTTTGCTACGACTGCGGCGTCGCCTGCGACATGGGCAAGATGCGGAGTGAGCGCATCGGCTTCCTCTCGAAAATGGGCGCGACAGAGCCCGGGCAGCGGGCGCGGTTGCCCCTGGTTCACGAGGCGCGCGCGGAGAGCAAGCGTCGCAGGCAGAACCCTGAGGCGTTCCGCCCGGAGCGCGCCGGTGGGCCAGCGGAGCGCTATCGCCTGCGCTTCAGCAAGACGGGCCCCGCGGCGCTGCTCGGCCACCTCGATATGGGGCGCGAGCTCGCACGGGTGCTCAAGCGCGCTGGGCTGCGCGTGTCCTACTCGGCGGGCTTCAACCCCAAGCCGGAGCTCTCGTATGGTCCGGCGCTTAGCCTCGGCGTGCCGACCCTGGACGAGTTCATCGATCTCAAGCTGATCGACGCGCCCGAGACCGACCTGATGCTGTCACGCCTCAACTCCGCTGCAGGCGGCGGGCTGCGCTTCAGCGGCGCAGCGAAGCTTGGTACCAACGACCCTGCGCTCTCTCGAGTCATTACCGCGGGGAGCTACGTGATCGCCCTGGCGCACTCGGCCATCAAAGAGCTCGGCGGGGTCCCTGGGCTGAAGCAACGCATCGCCGACTTCAACGCGGCAGAGAGCCATGTGGTGATGCGCACCATCAAGGGGATCGGCAAGAAGGTCGATGTTCGCAAGTACGTCCTCGCGCTCACTCTGGGCGGCGAGGCCGCGTATGCAGCGCTGGATCAGGCGGGCTTCGTCGGCGACGTGGTTCCGCTGATCGTCACCATCGCGATCACGAACACTGGCTCCGCCAAGACCAGTGAAGTGGTCGAGGCGCTGACCGGCGATACTCAGTTCCCGCACCAGGCGGTGCGAGTCGCAGTCCTGGCGGGTGAGACTTCACCCCTCGATCTAGCCGCGCACAAGCGGCAGCCGAAGCCGTCTACGCCCCCCGCTGACGTCACTGTGGAAGCTTGATCACCTGAGTGTCCGCGATATGGTCGTGAAGGCAGCGTCGATCCTCGCGGAAAATGTACAAGGCGTCGATGGCGCCCAGACAGAAGATCAAGAAGGACACGGCGCCCAGAATCCAGCTGCGCATCACCACGCCGTGAACGAAGCCGACCGGCTTGCCGTCCATGCGCACGATGCGGATGCGCTGCATCTTCTTGCCGATGGTCTGGCCGCTCTTGGCTACCAAGAACCACTGCAGGATGTTCATTGGCATCGAGGACACCAAGAATATCAGCTGGATCTGTAAGTCTGCGTCGGGGTCGGCGACGTCCAGGTCCATGAAGTGCGACGCCACGGCGAGCCCGACCGCGGACGTGACCAGCAGCAACAACCTATCGGTGATCGCCGCCATCAGGCGCTGATCCCGGTCGGCGAGGTTGGCGCTGGCTTCGCTCATGGATCGGATCGCAGGGCGCGCCCGGAGATGATCACCAGGTTGCCGGTGTCGACTCCCGCGGGTCCATCACCCGTCATTTCGTTCAGCATCAAGTCCGTGGTCCCGTCGCCGTCCAGGTCGGCGCTGGCTGCGCTGTAGCCCAAGATGTCGCCCTGGCCCAGCGCATCGCTGCCGCGCGCGCCGAGCAGCTGTTCCCAGCGGACCTTTGGTGGACTGGCAGCGCCCAAGTCGAGCAACGCCGGCAAGCTCTGACCACCGAAGATCACGTGCACCATGCCTGCGTAGCTGCGCCCTGAGCGGCTGGCGTGAGGCGATGCGATGGCGACATCTGCCACGCCGTCTCCGTCGAAATCTCCGGCTGCGGCGGTGTCCCCCGTGATGTCTCCCCCTTGAGCGCCCACAACCTCGAACAGCCTGCCACTCTCACGCAGGGTCGCGAGCTGGTGCTCGCCGTTCAGCAGCGCACCGGCAGAAAACACCACGTGCGCCGTGCCCGCGCGGGGGCGCAACACCTTGCCCGCGCCGTTGCCGATGATGTCACCAAGGAACAAGTCGGGCTCGGCGTCACCGTTCAAGTCACCGAGCCCGAGTATCTCTTCGCCGAAGCGGACATTCATCTCGTCGCCGACGAGCGAACCGCTCGCTCGAGTCGCGCGGCTGCCGCTCAGCCAAGCCTCGGCGATGGCCTCGCCTGAAAAGAACCAAACAGCTCCATGGGGGACGCCACCGCTCGGATGCGTGAGCTTGCTATGGGCGCCGTCAGGCGGGATCCCTGCTCCAGCACGCTCGATGGTCCCCGCGACCATCGCATCTCCAAGTCCATCGCCGTCTAGGTCTGCGAGCTGACAGGTCGCACCAAGGTGCGCTTCCGCAGGGATATTTTCAACGCTCAGCTCCGCGTAGTTTTCGCTGGAGAGCTCGGCGAGGCGCATGCGTCCCCCCGTGGCGAGCCAGGAGCCGCCGCGCACCGCATAGGCCGCCCCTTGGTGCGAAACGCTAGCACGGGAAACTTGGTCCGCGCCGAGCACCAGGTCAGCCACACCGTCCGCATCGATGTCGCCGCTGCGAAACCAGACTCCAAGCCGGTCTCCGTCGGCGTCCCCGACCAGCGTGGTTACGCTGACCGCCGGTGCGGCGAGCTCCAGCACGCCGCCGCTCAAGCCGCGCAGCGCAGCGCCACCGACAATCACGCTAACCGCACCGGGGAATGCACCGCTCCCGAGATCGGGCGTAAAGTTTTGCCGCCCGACGAGCACATCCGCGAGACCATCCCCGGTGACATCATCGAGCCAGATCTCGCTTCCAGCTGTTTCCGCGAGGTTCTCTCCGTAGACGTGCACCACGCGTCCACCGGGCACCGATGCGTCCACATCACCCGTCAGCCCGCCGTCGCCGAACACGATCGCGACGATGCCCGCAGACGTGCGCGCCACGCCATCGCGCGCCGGCGGCGTACCGAGGAACGAGGCAACCAGGAAATCGGGATTGCCATCGCCGTCGATATCCTTGCCGCCCGCGATGGGAGTGCCACGCTCACCACTGCCTGGCGGCCCATACACCCTCAAGAGCGGCAACGCAGCGACATCGATCACCCCTGGGTCGACGGGGGGCGACGCGGCGCCTTCGCCGCAGCCCCACGCGCAGGCAAGCAGCCCAAGCTGAACCCAGCGCGGTCTCATGAAGCAGCTTCAGCCGCTGCGAAGTGCTCTAGCAAGGCGCTGTTCACACGCTCCGCGCACTGAAACACAGCGCCGTGTCCGCCGTCCTGCAGGGTCACTTTTTTTGCCCCAGGGATACGTCGTGCCAAGAGATCACTGTGGCTCGGACGCACCAGGATGTCCCGAGCCGGCTTGATCACGAGGCTCGGTACCCGGAGCGCTTTCAGCGCCTGCCGCGTGTCATGCCTCAGGATGGCGAGCAACTGTCCGCGAAGCGTCTTTGGGTTGGCGCGGTTCTTCAGGCCGCGGTTCATGCGCTCGGAGAGCACCTCCAAGCGCACGCTGGCGCGGAACTCCGGCGGATACAGCAGCTCAATCAGCGCCGCAGGCCGCTTCTCGACGGGCAACACGTTGGCTTTGGCAAACAAGCGCAGGCCTTCCAGTGTCGGGACGAGCCCCAGGGGCCCGCCTGCGTGGGTCGCGATCAAGCTCAGGCTGAGCAGCCGCTCCGGCGCGGACAGCGCGAGGTGCTGAGCCACCATGCCGCCCATGGAGACGCCTACCACATGGGCGCGCTGCCAGCCCAACGCGTCGAGGACGCGCTGCGCGTCGGCGGCGAGCTTCCCCATGGATGCGCGACGAACGGTGGAGTCGCTCGCCCCGATCCCCGGGTGATCGTAGCAGGCTACCGGGTGCTGCCCACTCAAGCCCTCGAGCTGAGGCTCCCACATGCTCCCAGGCATACCGAAGCCCATGATCAGGAGCACCGGCGCGCCCGGTGCGTCCGCGCCACGCAGCTGATACGCGATGCGCGGCGTGGTCTCGGTGAACTGCACGTTCTCGACGGAAGCGTTCATTGTCCGGGGATCAAGCCCTTCAGTCCAGGCAGCCCCTGGAGACTGTTCATCCCCGCGGTAACAAGCTGTTGCTGGGTCACGACGCCCTTCATGGTGAAGGGCAGGTTCACGTTCAGGCTCTTTCCACCGACGGTCACAGTGCCCTCGATGACGTAGGGCACCTCCGTCTTGCTGGCGGCGAGGCTCATCAAGGCGGGCAGGCTGTTGAAGGGAATCGTGACGTCGGCGGTGAGCGGGCTCGTCGCCTTTGAGGGCAGGGAGATCGCCGTGGGTGAAGTCACCTCACTGAGCTTGATGCTGCTGTCGAAGGTCACCTTCGCCTTCACCGACTGCACGTTGAGATCGAAGCCGTTGGGGTTGTAGGCGTCGAACTCGAGACGCAGCGTGACCCCCGTCGGCCCCACCGACTGAATCGTGCCCTTCTTCGGGGTGATGGTCGGAGGCTGAGGCTTGGAGCAACCGGCGCTCGCGAAGCTCGCGCCCAGAGCAAGCATGACACCTAGCAGCGCCGTCCTTCGCCGCACGGAAACAGTATTGGCGCCTCGTGGGACGAGATGTGAGGCCAAGCCGAGCGCGAAGCACCCAAGCAGGAGCGTGCTGACCAAGAGGCTGAAGAAGGGCATGGCGCAGCATAGCGCGCCGTCCCGACGCCTGCGGGTGAGCAAAGCGCGAGATCACTGCGAGCCTCCGGAGCCGCTTCGAACCTCGCTCTGGGCCCGAGCTCGTCCGCGTCAGCGCGCTCCACCAACCTTTCGATGGGGCTCACACTCTCCACAAACCTCTCGCAACCCACTGATATAATTCACTAAATTTATCCAATGGAAAATCCACTCAGCGCTGGGTCGGCCGCCACACCGGAGGCTAGGATCGCCCCATGGCACGGCGACTCTGGGCGGGCGCGGCAGCTTTCGGCTGCGTCCTGAGCTTTGGCAGCGCTGCTCTCGCGGCCGACTTCTACGTCGACCCCGCAAACGGCAGCTCAAGTGGCGACGGCTCCCAGGGCAACCCGTGGCGTACGCTTCAAGAGGTCGTCGACGCAAACCTCATCGCCAGCCAAAACTGGGACACCCTGCCCTACGACTCGAGTAGCTCCCAGCTGCAGCCAAGGAACGCCAGCGCACCCGTCAAGGCCGGCGACACCATCTGGCTGATGAGCGGCTACCACGGCGCGGTGGACATCACCGGCTACTACAACGCCAGCGACATCACCATCGCCGCAGCTCCCGGTCAGTCGCCGGAGCTCTCATCACTGTTAATCCGCGCGGCAAAGAACTGGGTGGTGCGTGGTCTGCTGCTGAGCCCAGACTACGCGCCGACCTACGAGCGCACCACGATGATCGATCTCGACAGCCATGGCTACAGCGGGCCTGTCTCGGACATCATCGTAGAAGACTGCCAGCTGCAGTCTGTCGCCGACGCTTCGAGCTGGACGGCCACCGACTGGGACACGAAGGCCGTGAACGGCATCCAGGCCGACGGCACGCACATCACGTTGCGCGGCAATCAGCTCAAGAACGTGAACTTCGGCCTCAGCGTCGGCGCCAGTAACTCCCTGGTAGAGCACAACGTGGTCGACTCGTTCTCCGGCGACGGCATGCGAGGCCTCGGCGACTACACCACGTTCCAGTACAACCTGGTGAAGAACTGCTACGACGTGAACGACAACCATGACGACGGCTTTCAGTCATGGTCCACCGGCCCGGGCGGCGTCGGCACCGGTGAGGTCACCGGCATCGTTCTGCGCGGAAACACCATCATCAACTATGAAGATCCCAATCAACCGCTACGTGGGCCGCTTCAGGGCATCGGCTGCTTCGACGGAACGTTCGTTGACTGGGTGGTGGAGAACAACGTCATCATCACCGATCACTGGCATGGCATCAGCCTGTACGGTGCGCGCAACTCACGCATCGTGAACAACACGGTGCTCGACCCCAACACCAGCGACCCCGGGCCGCCTTGGATCAAGATCGAGAATCACAAGGACGGCACCGCACCCGTGAACTGTCTGGTCGCGAACAACCTGACGACAGCGCTCGCGAACGCCAGCGGAGTCACCGAAGATCACAACCTGATCATCGACGACCCGCTGAAGTTCTTCGTCGACCCCGCCGCCTACGACGTCCACCTGCTGGACAACTCGCCCGCCATCGATCAAGGCACCCCTGACAACGCGCCGAGCCACGACATCGAAGGCATCGCGCGCCCCCAAGGCAGTGGCGTCGATGTGGGCGCCTACGAGTGGCATGACCCGAGCGTGATGCCAGACCCTGACGCGGGCGTTAGCGGCGGCTCCGGTGGCATGGGGACGGGCGGTTCCGCGGGGAATTCGCAGGGTGGCAGCGCGGCCGGCGGCAGTAGCCAAGGCGGCAGCTCCACCGCTGGCAGCAGCCAGGGCGGCAGCGCAGCGGGTACTTCCGGTGGCGCGGCCAGCGGGGGCAGCAACGCCGCCGACGGGAGCTCGAGCGACGACTCAGGCTGCGGTTGCCGGGTAGGCAGCACGACACCGAGCGGCAACTGGCTGCTGCTCGGCTTGGGGCTCGCCGCAGGATGGCTCAGTCGGCGCAGGCGCCACGCGAAGTAGACCGCGCGTCAGGCGGCGCGGCGCTTCTTCGCCTTGGGTTTGCCCCGGGTTGCCGCGCGCTTGCCGCTCTTCAGCCCGAGCGCGGCGTCCAACAGGCGCTGCGCGTGGTGCCGGGCGCTGTCGGTCACTTCTGCGCCGCCCAGCATCCTGGCGAGCTCTTCCACCCGCTCTTCCTCAGTCAGACGGACGACGCGCGTACGGGTACGCCCAGACTCCACAACTTTTTCCACACGGAACTGTGCGTCGGCGAACGCGGCGACTTGAGGTAGGTGAGTGATGCACAGCACCTGAGCGGCGCCGCCCTGAGCGCTGCGCGCTGCGCGCAGCAAGCGCCGGCCAATCGCATCCGCCACGGCGCCGCCAACGCCGGCGTCCACCTCATCGAAGACGTAAGTGGCTATTCCGCCGCGGGCGTTGCTCACGGACTGTAGCGCGAGCAGGATGCGCGACAGCTCGCCGCCGCTCGCGACCTCGCTCAGCGGGCCCGCTGCTTCGCCCGGGTTCGCCGCTACGCGGATCTCCACGCGATCGACCCCGAACCCGTGAATGCGCTCGGGCGGGAGCTGCTCCACCGCGATTTCGATGCGCGCGAGGGGCATGCAGAGTGACTCGAGCTCCGCCTCCACGGCCCGCGCGAGCTGCTCGGCAACGACAACTCGCTGGGCGTGCAGCTCGAGCGCGACTTCCAGCGCCTGGGCCAAGCTGCGCTCCCGTGCCGACTCGAGCTCCGCGACGCGCTCAGCGCCTTGCTGCCATTCTTCGACTTGCTGCTCCAAGCGCGCTCGCGCTTCAAAGAGGTCCGGACCGTGCTTGCGCCGCAGCACCGCCAGCTGGTGCTGACGCTCTTCCAGGCGCTGTAGCGACTCCTCGCCGTCGTCCTCGTCACGCAGCATCCCGCGCGCGTGAGCCAGCGCCTCTTCACAGCTGGCTGCTGCGTTGATCAGCGCGGCGATCACCGGTTCAAAGCGCTCTCCGGCGCGCGTCGCTCGGAGCTGCCGCTCCAGCGCTCCCAGCCTCGAGAGCACCGCGCCCTCGCACTCGTCAAGTTCTGCGTCGACCAGGCGCGCAGCCTCCATTATTTCCTCACGGCAGCGCAGTGCCTCGAGGCGCTCTCTCACCCCCTCCCACTCCCCGGGCTGAGGATCCACTTCGCGCAGCTCCTTGAGTTGGTGCTCCAGATAGTCCCCCAGCGCGGGATCCTGAGTGAGCACATCGCGCAGCCGCTCCAGCTCTCTCTCGATGCTGCGCAGCTCGCCATAGCGCTGCTGGAACGCGTCCATAGACTGCGCAAAGCGCTTGCTGCTGCTCAGCGCGTGCTCGTCGAGCAACTCCAGGTGCCTGCCGAGACGCGCCAAGGAGTGCTGCTGGTGCTGACCGCAGATGTCGATCAGGCGTTCGCCGATTTCCGCCAGCTGGGGTTGGGGCCGCAGCTGCCCCTGAACCAGCGCGCGACCGCGACCGCTGCGAGGCACGACGCGCTCGAGCACCACCTCCCGACGGTCGCCTTCGCCGCAGGGTAGCTCGAACTCTCCCAGCACGGACATCACCGCCGCGCTCTCGGGTACGACGAACTGCGCCTGCACCAGCGCGCGCTCACACTCGGCGCGCACCGCACGCGCGCTGCCCTTTCCTCCACGCAGCAAGGAGAGCGCGCCTACGATGATCGACTTACCAGCGCCGGTTTCGCCCGTGAGCACGTTGAGGCCAGAGCTCAACTCGAGCTGGAGCTCATCAATCACCGCCAAACCTTGGATATGCAGGAACGACAGCATGCGGCTTCGTTCTAGCTCAGTCCGCTTGCGTTGAGACTGTCAGGCAATGTCCTAGGTTGCAACACCGGCCCAACGCGTCGAAGCCCGCCACCTCGAAAGGCAGCGGGCTCCAGCGTACTCCCGAATCGTTGCGTTAGTTGCGGGAGTTGAAGATGCGCAGCACGTACCAGAACATCAGGGCAACGCTGGCGAAGAGGTGGAGCGATGCTCCCACGTAGCGGTCCGTCGGGTAGTGGTGAAGCACGTTGGACGTGTCGTACAGGATTGCTGCGCCAGCAAACGCGACCATGGCGACGCTGAAGAACGTCCCGAGCTGGAAGCCGAAGATCAACGCCGCGAAGATCAGCAGCATCACGACGACACCACCCCACAGCAAAAATCCGCGGAGAAATGAGAAGTCTTTGCGTGTGATGAACGCCACGGCCGTGAGACCCGCGAAGCCCGCCAACGTAACTCCAGCCGCGCTGGCGATCACGCCTGGGCCCTTGCTCTCAGCAATGGCCAGGAGGGGAATGAAGATGACCGCCTGGAGGACGACGTAGAGCGCGAGGCCAAAGTACTGTGAAGCCTTTGAGCGCGCCGACTGCGCGAAGTGGGTCGCCACCCAGCTGCCGACCATGAAGGCACCGAGAACCAGGATCCAGCTCCGGAAGAGCGGGAACAGCGCGTACGCGATGCCCGACTTGAAGAGGAACACCTCGAGCGCCGTGAACGCCGCGATGGCACCGAACAGGTGGCCATAGGTGCGGGTGATGAACTGGGCGCGCGCCTCGACCAAACCGGGTCGCGCGTGCGCCGCTGGAGATTGGTAGGGGTTGAATTGATTCATTTTGCGATTCCCTCGTGTTTGGGGGTGAGGCTCGGTGTTTCGCGCGCCTGGCGCCGCTTCAGATCACCGCATCGCTCGCGCGACTTGCGGCACCTTGGTGAGTGGCGGCGCCCAGATGAGCGCGAAAGCCAAAGAGTGAACCTATGAGAAGCAGGATCTGTTCCTGCTGGCCCCAGCCTCCGAGCGGCACCCGAAGCACCGCGGAGCGTGAGGCTCCGTAAAGGATAAGGCGCCCTGACGCCCTGTAAAGCGGAACCGCGACGTGTCGCGCGAGCAGCCGGCGCCAGCAATTTCGGACCTAAGTCCGGGGTTTTGCAGGGCTTTGTTGCGACGTGGCCAGTAGGCGGCTGACGAGCCGAGCTCTGCACAGCGCTTGCGCAGCCGCCTCCAGGCGCAGTGAGCTAGAGGCGCAGTCGCCTTGAATCGCAGTGAGACATTCTTGCTCACGCCCCGCCAGTGGGCAGCCGCGTGTTACCGCGGGGAGCCGAAGTCCTGGACCCAGTAGTGCTGGTAGTCCGAGTTCTGATTGAAGTGGTAGCCGATCCCGAAGTCCACGAAGGAACCGGCCATGATGTTCTTGCAGTGCCCGGGGCTGTTCATCCACTGGTCCATGACGCCCTGAGCGGTTGCGCTGCCGGCGGCGATGTTTTCTCCCGCCGAGGAGTACTCGTAGCCAACGGCGTTCATGCGCTCGAACGCCGTCGTGCCGTCCTGACTGTCGTGGTCGAAGTAGTTGTGGTTCGCCATGTCGATCGCATGCTTGCGCGCCGCGGTGCGCAGCGGCGCGTTCATCGTCAGCGCACCCACGGCCGGCATCACCTCACCACCGCAGGTGGCGCCCTGGGCTCGCGCCTGATTGACCAAGCTCAGCACCTCACACTCGAGGCGCTGCGCGTCGGAATCGTACCCACTGCCGTCGTTGGGACAGGCGGAGCCAGCCGAACTCGAACCACCTCCACTGTCGTCGGAGCTACAGCCCAGCATTGCCAGGGCCACTGAAACCAAGCAAACCGCTCTTCGCATCCGGGAAGCATAGCGTGCCGCGAGCGCTACGCGTCGTCGACCCAATCGATAGGGCGCGATTGGCAGCGGCTGCCTGGGAGGGTATTGCGCGGCTCATGCAGCGAATTTGCGTGTTTTGTGGATCCAGCGCGGGCAACAAGCCGGGCTATGCGACCGCCGCGGCGGACCTCGGGCGCGCCCTCGCAGCGCGCGGCGTCGGTTTGGTGAACGGCGGAGGCCACGTCGGTCTGATGGGGGCAACCGCTGACGCCGTGCTGGCCGCCGGAGGCGAAGCCATCGGCGTGATCCCCGAGGCGCTGCGGGATCGTGAACTAGCCCACACCGCGATGACCCAGCTGCACGTGACCGTCGACATGCACGCGCGCAAGGCGCTGATGGCGAGCCTCGCAGACGCGTTCATCGCGTTGCCGGGAGGATTAGGCACCTTCGAGGAGCTGTTCGAGGTCGCCACCTGGGCGCAGCTCAACATCCACAGAAAGCCAATCGGCATCCTCGACGTCGACGACTACTACCATCACCTCGCCCAGTGGCTTCGCCACGCGGAAACAGAGGGTTTCGTCAAGCCGGAGCACTCGAACCTCTTCCACTGGGACACGGATCCGGCACGCCTCATCGAGCGCCTGCTCACATCAGCAGAAAAACACCCAGGCTGAGCAGCACGCAGGCGATCAGCATGCTGCGGTTCACAGCCTCCTTGAACAACAGCCGCCCGCTGATGACCGAGCCGACCACGCCCAGAGCGCGCTTGATGGCCTCCATCAAGCTCACGAGCAGCGTCTGAATGGCGATCAGCTGTAGCCCGAGCGCGGCAACGCTCACCACCACACCCGCCAGCACCGCCGGCCAGTGCTTACGTGCCTCGGTCAGCTCGTGGCGGCGTCCGCTGATGATCAGCCAGCACAACGCAACCAGCATCACGCCGCCCGTCTGCACGCTGGCGTGGAACGCGACGTTCGCGTGAGGCAACGCGAGCTTGTCGTTGGTGGCCGAAATGGCCCACGCGCCGGCGACTAGCGCCATGTAAGCGCTGCCCCGCTCTCGCAGCACACCGAGGACCAGGCCCTTCAGGCCCTGTCCAGCGTTGAGCGTCCAGGCGCCAAGCACGATCACGCCAATGCCGAGCCACTGGCGCAGCGACGGATGCTCATCCAGCATCAAGTAGCCGATCAGTGCAGCAAAGACCGGCGTCAGCGCCAACAGCGGCACTGTACGGCTGATGGGCGACAGCTTTACCGCGTGAAAAAACATCAGGTTCGCCGCCACGTTCGCGGCGAGGCAGGTCAGCCCCGGGCGCAAGTAGCCAGCGTCGAGCTCGGGAGCACCCCAAATCAGCATCCCCAGCAAGAAGCAGGGCAGCTGCCCGCCCCCGAACATCACGACCAAGCTCGCCGGGCTGGCGTGGCGCACCAGCCCCTTCCGAGACGCGTCGAACAGAGCCCAGCCCAGACTGCTGAGCAGAGCGATGACGAGCGCGACGGAACCAGAAAGCATGAAGCCGCGAGGGCTAGCGCAGCTCGCGGCTCGAGTCAGGTGTGGAGTTCCGGCGCGTGGGTGCGTGTCGGTTCTAGCCGACGCGACGGGTCACGACGCTGGGCTCCAGCTCGTCGCTCATGGAAGGCGAAGGCCTGAGCACCTGGCGCACGCTGCTGACTCGGTGGACCGCGCTCTCTGGGTACTCGGCTGACTTGGGCACGTCGTCGAATGGGTTGAACGCCAGCGAAACACGGTCACCCTCGTATTGCTCGAGCAGCTGACGCAGCTCCACGACGTCGCGCCGTGCGCGGTCGCGCTCCCCGATCAGCTGCGCTTGGGCGTGACGCGCACCAACGCGATCGGCCTCGAGGCGCGCGGCGTAGAGGTCGAGCTCTTGGTACGCGGCGGTCAGCTCGCGTTGCTCCGACTGCACCCGCGAGAGCTGCAGCGCGGCGTGGCGCGTGCGGTCCTCGAGACGCCGTTCGTAGTCGTTCTCGAGTGCTTCAATGGCTGCGAGGTGAGCGCGTTGCAGGCTCTCGAGCTGCTCCTCGAGGCTGCACACCTGCGCCTGGAGGCGCTTGCGCTCGTCTGCGTCCGCCTCCGGCGGCACGCTCGGGGGGCGCTGCATCCCCGGCAAATCGCGAAACCAGCGAAAGGAAGGCGGCTCGGAGAGGCGAAAGCTCGCCTTTGAGGGCGCGCTTGCTGCGGCTGGCTGGGTGAACTTCTTGCTCATGGGAAACCTCGCGTCTTGCGGAGCGCCACGGCGACCTCCCGCGGCACACTGACCAATACGGTCACCTGGCGCGTCCCCTTGAATGGCTTTCGGCACGAACATCCGGTGTCAGATCGCCAACGCCTTGACGACGCGCGCCGCAATGGGCCCGATCCTGGAGCGTGGCTAGCCTCGACCTCTCCGATTCACTCACCGGCCGCGATCGGCCAGCGCCCGGAGCGCGCGCGTGGTGGTTGGATCGCGTGCGGGGCAGGCTCTACAGCTGGCTGGCCAAGACCGCTGTTGGCCCGCTCTTGGTGCACCGTGAGCGGCGCCTCGCGTTGATCGCCAGTGCAGGCATCCTGGGCGCCCTCGCCTTGAGCGTGCTGGCTCCTGCCTGGCTCTTGCTAGTGGGTCCGTTGGCGCTTGGAGTCCCCCACCTCGCCAGCGACGTGCGCCACCTGGTCCTGCGTCGCTCATTGCCTCGCGGATTCATGCTGGTGGTGATCGTCGCCTGCCTGAGCCTCGTCACCTTGCGCAGCCTGGAGAGCCTGCACGCGTTCGCTGGCTTTAGCGGCCGCGTCGAACTGGGCGTCGCGAGCCTGTGGCTGATCGTCGCCTGGTGGGCCGGAGGCGACGCCAAGCAAGAACAGACCAGCTCAGAGCCACAGCGCAGCGGCCTGGCGCTCGCCGCTCTCGTCATCCTCCTCAGCCTCGCCGGCCAAGCCTGGCCGTATGCGAGCCGCCTGTTCCTAGCCCACGCGCACAACGTCATCGCGCTCTTGCTCTGGGTGCAGCTGTTCGCGGCGGGTGCGAGCCAGGGTCGCGGGCGCCGCTGGGTGATCGTGCCCACGCTGCTCTGCGGCCTCAGCGTGCTGACGCTTCTGTGGCTGCCTGTGCAGAGCTTGACCCTGCACTATGGCGTCTTGCAGCTCTGGGGCTTCGACGTGCTGGAGACAGCGCGCTGGCTCGCACCGTTCGAGTCCGTACGCTGGAGCTTGGGGCTGACGCTTTGCTATGCCGCGCTGCAGTCGATGCACTACACGCTCTGGCTGTACTGCATCCCGCAGAGCGACAGCCGCGCCCAGGGCAGCCTCACCTTTCGCATGACGCTCAGGGGCTGGCAGAACGACTTCGGTGGCTTCGCGCTCGCGCTGCTCTGCGTCGCGACGCTAGCACTCCTGCTCGCGGCTAGCATCGACGCGGATGGGGCGCGCCAGCTGTACCTCACCGTCGCCGGGTTTCACGCCTATCTGGAGCTAGCGCTGTGGGTCTTCCTGCTGCGGCGCGGCGTGCTCCCCGCACAAAGCATCTCCGCGCGGCAACAAGCGAACCCATGCTAGCGAACATCGATGCGGTCTACATCACCGCCTGGGTCAAGGCCCTGGGGTTCACCTGGCTGGTCGAGGTCGGCTTCGGGGTCTTCGTGCTGGGCTTGAGCACGCCGGCAGAGGCGCGGCCGAGCATCGGCTTGCGCCTGGCGCTGCTGTTCCTCGCGAGCGGCATCACGCACCCGTTCGTATGGTTCGTGTTCCCATTCATCGGCCTCCCCTACATGCCAGCGATGATCCTCGCGGAACTGTTTGCCGTATTCGTGGAGGCAGGCGTCTACTTCTTCGGTGTGCGAGGCCTTGGCCTTCAGCGGGCGTTCGCCACGTCGCTATTCCTGAACGGCGCCAGCCTGGGCATTGGGCTCGTTTTGAGGCATTTTTGGGGGTTAGTCTAGGCGTGTCTCGCGCCCCAGCTCACCCGCGAGTCAATCGTGTCCTGTCTCCGTCGATCGCTGCAAAACTCGCCCGCCCCCCGCACCGACGGATTCGCCTCACCTAGCTCGCTGCGTCAGCCATCGCCAGCCGCTCCACACCCTGGCGGATCTCTGGCAAGGTCGCCGCCGCGACGCTGATGCGCACATACTGAGCCGTTGGCTCCGCGGGGAACCAGCTCGAGCCAGCGTTGACGCGCACACCCATGCTCGCCGCGCGCCTGCTGAGCTCCGTAGCGGAAGCTCTGCTACCGAGCTCGAGCCACAAATGGAATCCGCCTCTCGGCTGCACCACGGTTCGCCACGCAGGCAGGCGCGCGGCGAGTTCAGCCTGAAGCACCTGCATGCGCTCTTCGAGTACGCGCCCGACACGCGCCAGGTGCCGCTCGAATCCAGAGCTGGTCACCAAGCCAAGGGCAGTCTCCTGGAGCAGCCGGGGCACGAAGAAGTCTTCCAGTACCCGCGCCGCAGCCACTCGCTCGAGCACTGGCCCCTTACCGCAGATCGCCGCCACCCGTAGGCTCGGCGCCGTGCACTTGGTGAGCGAGCGGATGTAGACGACCTGCCCCGGTGCCTGACTGGCAAGCGTTGGCGGCGCCGTCCCGAACGACAGCCCGCGCGCGTAGTCATCTTCGATCACGAACGCAGCGTGGCGCCTCGCGATCTCCAGCACTTCAGTCCGACGTCCTTGGCTCAGGACACCTCCCGTCGGGTTCTGATGCAGAGGCTGGCAGTAGAAGGCGGCGGTGCGGCTCTGCTCGAACGCCCGGTCCAGAAACTCAGGCACCACACCGTGCTCATCACATGGGACTGGAACGAGCTCCACGCCGAGCGCCCGCGCGACCTCGATGGCGCCGACATACGTCGGGCTCTCCACCAGCAAGCTGCCTCCCGGCTTCGTTACCGCCCGGAATACGCTGTGAATCGCCGCCTGGCCTCCCTGCACGATGAGCACATCCTCCGACGTGTAGTCCGCGCCAACGTTGCGTGCGAACCAGCTCCTCAGCTCCGGGAGCCCCGAGAGCGGCGCGCGGTCCCAGCCGCTGCCCGTGTTGAGCGCGCTACGAGCGGCCCTGGACAGCTCCTTGACGGGAATCAAGCTCACGTCAGCGTATCCGCTGGCGAGCTGAATACTGCCAGGTGCCACCTCACTCACCAACGCATGCAACGCAGCCGCCGGCGGCGCCGCGCCGAGCACCACGGACTGCCAGGCCAGGTCGAGGCGCGGTTGCTCTCGTTTCTTTGCGGCAATGAAGGTGCCCGCTCCCGGCTGAGCGTCTAGCAGCCCCTCCGCCTCGAGCTGCTTCAGCGCGCGGGAGACCGTCACCGGGCTCGCCCCGAGTTCCCGCATCAGCGTGCGCACGCTGGGCAGCCGCTGGCCGACTTCACCCACCGCGCAACGCTCGCGTAGCAGCTGCTCGACGCGCTGGGGCGCGCTGATCGTCGCGCGGCTGGCACGCCCACCGCGATCTGTTATCTTCATCCGTGAAGACATACGATAACGTTATCAGCGCCCCGCGAGGAGCGCTACTCTGGAGTTTTCTGGGTGTTCTTGGTTTCAGCGGCAGCCTTCCCGCGACGCGCGCGGCGGTTCCGCACCTCGGGGCGATAACGGTTGGCCTGGGCCGAGCCTGCGTCGCTGGACTGCTGGCGGCGCTGGTGTTGAGCTGGAAGCGCTCGCCGCTCCCCAGCAGACAGCAGCTGTTGGGCCTGGTGCAAGTTGCGCTCGGGGTGGTGATTGGCTTTCCGTTGCTGAGCGCCTGCGCGCTGGAGCGCGTTCCCGCCTCCCACGCTGCGCTGGTGGTTGGGCTCACACCACTGCTCACGGCTGGCTGGGCAGTGTTACGCGCGGGCGAGCGCGTTTCCCGGCGGTTCTGGGCGGCGAGCGGCTGCGCCACGTTGGTCGTCCTGGGTTTCTGTCTACACAGCGGGGACGGCCGACTCAGCCACGCTGACCTCTGGCTCCTGCTCGGAGCGCTGATCTGTGCCTATGGCTATGCGGAGGGGGCGAAGCTCTCGCGAGAGCTCGGTGGCTTTCGGGTGATCGCCTGGGCGCTGGTCATCGCCTGGCTTCCCCTGGTCGCTGTGGTGGCCTACGCGGGTCTACCAGAGTTACGAGTGGTGCCGCTCTCCGCGTGGCTCGGCTTCGCTTACGTCAGCGTGGTGAGCATGTTCCTGGCTTTCGTGGTCTGGTACGCCGGACTGGCGGGCGCGGGCATCGCCCGCGCAAGTCAACTCCAGCTGCTGCAGCCGCTGCTGAGCATGGCGTTGGCGAGCTGGCTGCTCCACGAATCATTGCCTCGTGGAATTTTGCTCGCGATGTCGGCGCTGGTGCCGTTGATCGTGGTGGCGAATCGATCGCGTAGCGTCAGGGCTGAGCTCGTAACCAGACCCCACAAACGAGGAAAGGCGGCCAGAGGCCGCCGCCAGTTTGTTACTGTTGGCTTCTGATCACCAGTCGCGGCCACCGCCGTCATCGCGGCTGCGTCCACGGCCACCGCCGCGACCACCGCCACGACCGCCGCGACCACCGCCGCCGCCGCCGCCGCCGTAACCGCCGCCGCCGCCGCCGCCGCCGTAGCCGCCGCCGCCGCCGCCGCCACTACGACCGCCACGACCACCGCCGCCGCCGTAGCCGCCGCCGCCACCACCGAAGCCGCCGCCACCACCGCGGGGTGCACGCTCACGAGCCTCGTTGACGGCCACGGTGCGCCCATCGAGCACAGTGTCATTCATCTCTTGGATCGCCGTGTCGCCACAAGCGTCATCCACGAACGTCACGAAGCCGAAGCCACGCGAACGTCCCGTCTCGCGGTCGCTGACGACCACTGCCTCTTGAACCTCACCAAAGCGCTCGAACGCGCTACGCAAACTCGCCTCGTCCGTAGACCAGGACAGACCGCCAACAAACAGTTTCTTTGCCATCTCTCTCTCTGTCTTGCTGGGCTCCAATTTCCAGAACCGTTGATAGAGCGCCCAGCAACTCCGCTGGCACAAGCGCCAGGGGTTCCCCACTGTCAGGGAACACATTCTGATTCACCGCCGACGCCGCAGAGTCAAGCCAAGCTGCGAGATCCTGTTACCGTTTGCGCGGGCCGGCTCCCCAACTTGCAGGCACTCGTGCATGATCCCGCGGAAATCCCCTGGCTCCCGCGTCGCGAGGCCGAGACGCGATCCAGCGGCTCAAGCTGAACAGATGGCCCCCTTTCACTCCTTCGGCGCCGCACTCGCCACTGGCCGCGCGGCTTGGTTCGCCTTCAAGGCGCGCTCTGGAGCGGGTCACAAGCTGGCCGGACACCGGTCGGCTCTGCGCCACGGCGTCGCCTTCTTGAGCCTCCTCGCCACGCTCGGCGTGCTTTCGTCCACCGCCTGGGCGGGTTGCCCCGAGCAAGTGGCGTGGGCGAAGCAGTGTGACGACGGCAACTTCAGCTTCGAAGTCGAGGCCTGCCCAGATGGTGTGATCATTGGTACCGCACGGATCAACAGCGGTGACAAACTACCCATCGAGATCAAGCCTGCGACCCAGGGCTCGTTTCGCCGTGTGGGCGAGACAGGCGTCCAACCCATCGGTCAGTTCGCCGATTGGAACACTCAGCCGAAGTCACAACGGGACGCACTCGAAGCCATGCTCGCGTGCGTGAAGCGCGCGGGACCACCACCCCCGCCCGAAGCGAGCGCGCCAGAGCCGCGGGGCCCGAGGAGCCCGCGCCTGCTTGTGATCGGCTTGTTGTTGCTGTGTGGTGCTCTCGGGCTGAGAGCCAGCCTGCTCGATAAAGCCTCGCGGAAACAGCTCACACGGAGCAGCTTGCTCGTGTGCGCGTTCGCGCTCGCCGTCGCATTCCTGCGCTGGCAGTTGGCAGCGCCTGCGATGTTTCATCAGAACGGCCAGGGTCCGCTCTGGGTGCTCCTGGCGCTCGATCGCCCCGATGCGCCGCAGGTCTATGGCCCAGGCTACACCGAAGTCTGTGGCTGGCTGGCGACGCGACTCGACCCCGAGCTGGCCGTCTACGTGATCAACGCGACGCTGTTCGCTCTCGCGCTGCCTGCCGCCTTCGCCTCGGCGCGCGGTCTGGGCCTCAGCCGCGGGCCGGCGTGGGCGCTCGTCGGCGCCATGGCACTCCATCCGTTGGGAGCACGGCTGGCAAGGTGGCAGCGAGTCTTTACTACGCCACCATCTCCGGTCTGGAGCATGCTCGCTTGCCTGGCGACGGTGCTGGCGGTCCAGGGCATGCACGAACTGAGCACACCGCGCCGGCGCTGGCTATTCATCAGCGGCACTGGCAGCGGCGGTGCTGATCGCGCAAGCAGCACGCATCCACCCGATTGACGGAACTTCCTCGCGTGTCTCGGCTTCATCCGCTGTGCGCGCCAGGCCCACGCTGCATATTTATCCGCACGGCAATTATCTGCGGGAGTCATCGCGGCAGCTGGTGTGTCGGTCACCCTTGCCAGCGAGCATGCCGCATGCGCCGACCGGATGAGCTCGGCGGCGCTACCTCCCCGCAACGTCAATGATCCGCTGGGAGCGCATGGCTAAGACGCTGGCGCTGTGCGGTGTCCTCTGGGTGATCGCGAGACGTCGTCAGGCATTGCTCCCTGCCCTCGGGTTCTGTTCGGTGCTGGCCATCATGACGGGCAGCCACCCGGTAGCGGGAGCCTCGCCGCGCATCGCTGACGCCGTGCCATGGCTCTACCTCCCCGCCGCCCTTGCGTGCTTCGCAGCCTGGCTCGCTCAGGTCGGCTCGCTGGCTCGGGTGGTGTGCTGCGCCTGCGCAGTGGGCGCCGGACTCGGCTGGGGTTGGGAGAACCGCAGCAACTACCTCACGCTGAGCACTGACGCCCTAGAAATCCGCGCGGCTAATTCCTGGAAACACGAGCTCGGAGCTGGTGCGTACGTTGCGTACGTTTCGCGCGCCAAGAGGCGTGTCCTGGTACTGCCGTTCTACGACAAGTCCGAGGTGAGCAGCGCCAGACTCGCGGACGATGCCCAGACGATCGCAACTCCAAGCTTCTACTATTATCGGAGCTCGATCTGCTCGACTCCGGACGGTCGGGACCTGTGCGCACGCATCGAATCACGACTCGAGCTGACGCCTCTCAAGGAAATCACGTTGCCTGCGGTCGCGAGCCTGGCGCATTTGCCGCTGGATCCACAGCCGATCACGGTGGTGCTGTTCAAGGCCAAGCTGCGGCGTCAGCAGCCGGTGCCATGAGATGGAGCGTCACCAGGACGGCGAGAACGCTGAAGGCTGATGGAAATCAGGCATGGCGCCCAGCGTCGGATGGCTCATCGCGTGGCTACGATCAGAGCCTTCACCCCAGATCGCACACGCGCTGAGGCGCCACGGTCGGGGAGGGAGCAGCGCCGCGCGAATCACGGCCGTTGCCCGCCAGCGATCGACACCGCGCTGGAAGGAGACGTCCAAGTCCAGATCCTCACGGCAACGGCTACGCCACGTCAAGAGCTCGAGGAGCCACCAGTGGCCATGTGGGGCCAGCTCGAGTTCCAGATAGCGCTCCTCTCCCCCCCAAATGAATAGCTCGGCGACGCTGTATCGCCAGAGCTCGGGGACACGCCCGGGTGCACAGTCTGGCGCCGGATCGGGCCAGAGCGGGGCGTCCACAGTGAGAGACAAGTCTCCCGAGTGCTCCAGGGCAAATTCCACATGGTTCGCCAATGCCAGGGGTGCACCGTCCCAAGTGCGAGTCACGCTCAAGGCGCACTGCGTTTCCCCGCGCGAACGCAAGCTCAGCCCTGCTCTCGCTCGAGCGCGACGACGGGGATCTCGCGCTCCACGAGCCCCTGGTAGTGAGCATAGCGGGGCTCCTTCTCCGTCACCAGACGCCAGGCCCGCGCGCGCTCATCTCCACTGAGCGTGCGCGCAAGCGCCGTGTATTGCTCACGTCCCACTTGCAGCTGCACGCGCGGATTGGCTCTCACGTTGTGGTACCAGGCCGGGTGCTTCACCTGGGCGGCGTTGGAAGCGATCACCACGAGGTAGCCGTTGACCTTGAAATACGGCAGCGGCGCCACACGCAACGCGCCGGATTTCCGGCCGGTGCTGCCAAGCAGCAAGATGCGCAACCCGATCAGCCCATGCCCGACGCGTCCGTCGGTCTTGCGATACAGCCAAGTGTGAATGCGACTGATGTGGCCGAGCAGTTTACCGCGAGGCTTGAGGTAGAAGGCCATGCGCGGGGGAGAATACGCGCTGATTGGAGCGAGTCACGGCCCCTTTAGCGCCCGCGCTCAGAGACCGTAGGTACCGTGGAGGCAAACCACCTGAGTCCATGGCGAGTTCCGCTAGCATCCCGCCCACCCCACGCGCGCCATCAGGCACGCGCGACGGCAGAGAGTCGAAGTTCATGGCAGCAGTGCCACAGATCAAAGGCCTATCCACTCGCTCGGTGTTTCAGGCGCTCGCAACCTTGAAGGGCCCGGAGGTCAGGACCGCAGTGGTCGAGCGTCTCGGGCAGTCAGCGCGAACTCAGCAACTCAGCGAGTTACTACGCCTGGGCGGGATCCTCGCCAGCACCTGGTACCCCCTCGAGTGGCATGGCCAGTTGATGCGCACGATTCGTGAGGTCACCGGAGAAGGACCCGAGCTCATCTGGGCGCTGGGGCGCGAGTCGACGGCGGCGGATCTCAGCAGCGTTCACAAGATGTTCATGGGCCTCCTGGCTCCACACACCGTCCTCAGCATCAGTCCCCGCTTGTTCGGCAACTACTACGACACAGGCGCGGTCGCGGTCAGCGAGTCGCGCAAAGGTTACGGGTTGGTGGAGTGGACTGGTTGCCGTGGCTTCGACGCTAACCTCTGGACGGAGATCCTCGGAGGCTGCGAGGCGTTACTCGACGCCGCTGGCGCCAAGTCGATTGAAATCCAGCGCCTGCAAGGCGGCGCGAACAATCAGGATTTCATGCGCGCCAGCGCGAGCTGGAGCTAGGCCCAGGCGCGGTGGCCGCGGGTCTGGAAGCAGATTCCGCGAGATTTTCGCGCGTTCTTGCATCCCAGTAGAACATGTTCTACCTGAAACATGTTTCAGTTGGGGAGCGAGTGCCCCGACGAAGGTTAGGGTGGGCCTGGCCCGCCAGATGGAGGCGCGAGTGCGAACTGGTGGACTTGCAACGTGGCTGGTGTCGTTTGCTGTGCTGGCTCAGGGCGCAGCGCTGTCTGCAGCCTGTGCGGATGGCGGCGCGATCGACCAAACCGGTGGCCGGGGAGGCACTGCGGGTACCGGAGGCACCGGAGGCGCGTCGGGCAGCTCCGGTTCCGGGGGGCAAGGCGGCGAGATCGGCGGGGCGCAGGTCATCCACGTATCTCCGCTCGGAAACGACAATGCCGACGGCAAGACTCCAGACTCCGCGGTGCAGACCATCAACGAAGGCATCCAGCGTGCCGTTGGCTGTGGAACGAAGCCATGCGACATCCACGTGATGAAGGGCACCTACGAGGAGCAAGTCACCCTCGCAGACGGCATCCACATCATCGGCGGCTACGCTGCAGGCTTCAAAGCGCGGGACACTGCGGCGAACCCCGTCGTCATCACCTCCACCGAAGCCAAGACGGTGGTCGCCGAGGGGCTCACGAGGGCAACGAGCCTCGAATCGCTCACCGTACGCGGAGCCGACTTGAGCGAGCTCGCCGACGGCTCCAGCAGCTACGCAGTCTGGGTTCACGCTTCCGGTGACGCGCTGAGCATCATCGACGCGCGAGTCGAGGGCGGAAAAGCTGCCGCGGGCGCCGATGGCGCGGCCGGTGGCGAAGTATCCTGTAGCGCGCTGGGCGGTGCTGGCGGCGTCGTCGCTGACTGCAGCTCCGGCCCCGGAGAACCGGGCGATGCCGACGGCGATCCAACCAGCGGTGGCGGCGGCGGCCCCGACGGCTCCGACAACTGCCCCAGCGCGTGTCCGCTGGTCGGGGGTGACGGCGTGAGCGGAGGGACGACCGGCGACGATGGCGGTAACGGCGCGAACGGATTACCAGGCGGAATTTCAATGGATGCGCTTGGGGTGTTCACCACCATGGGCACCTGGCAGGGCGCGCTGGGTAGCGCTGGCGAGCGGGGCAAGCATGGCACCGGCGGCGGTGGCGGCGGCGCGGGCGGGACGAAGCGCTTCCGTGCCTGCTTTGGCTGCGGAACCCTGCTCGGAGGCCCCGGCGGCAAAGGCGGCGACGCTGGCTGCGGCGGCGGCGGTGGCGAAGCGGGAGGCGTCGGTGGTGGCGCGTTTGGCGTGGTGCTGATCGACTCGAACCTCAGCCTCGACAAGGCCTACGTCTCAGGCGGCGTCGCAGGCAAGGGCGGTCGCGGAGGCGACGGCGCGACGGGGGGCACCGGGGTGATGGGCGTGGGCGGTGATGACGGCGGCTCGCAGCAGTGCGGCGCGATCACGTACTTCTCTGCCGGTGGCGGCAATGGCGGCAACGGTGGCAACGGCGGCGCGGGTGGCGGCGGCGCAGGCGGCAACGGCGGTGTGTCGATCGCCATCGCGTTGATCGGCAAGGCGGTTGTCAGCGAGGGCGAGGGTGTCATCATCGACCGCGGGACGTCAGGTGTCGGCGGCCCTGGCGGACAAGGTGGCAACGACGCACAACCCGGGATCAAAGGCGAAGCATGGGGCTCGAAGGAGTTCACCATCGCGATGCCTTGAAGCCCTCGTAGCCCTGCTGGTTCTTGGGGGAGAGGTCAGCTGCGATCGCACCGCAACTCCCCAGGCTTCGCCTCCACCGGTCAGCTCCAGCGCCGTAGCCGCGACGGCAAAGCCTCGCTCGCGCGCGGAACCGGGGTACGTCGTTTCCCTGGGGAGTGAATCGATCGACGTTCGGTTGTGCTTCGCGGAAGCCCCGGGGAGCCGGATGCTCCCTCACGACGCAGCTCCGGCGCCGCTCGTCGATAGCATGCAGCTGTTCCACGCCGGACAGGTTTCACAGCTCACCCGCGCGGGTAGCGGCTACGCGCTCCCGAGCGGGCTCGGCCGCGGAGACTGCGTCGCGTACAGCATCCCGCTCAGCAAACTGCGCGGCGTCGGCGCACCCAACCGCACGGAGCAGTACGCTGACGACTGGCTCCTGTGCGCCGACTACTGGTTGTGGCACGCGGAGCGCGTGACCGAGCTGCCGCTCGAGTTCGCTTTGCCGCGCGGCATCAGCGCGAGCTTCCCGTGGAAGAAGCGTGCGCGGCGCTACATCGTCCCAGTCAACGCGCACCGCTGGAAGTCCGTCGGGGCGATCGGCTCACTCGAGATACAATCGCTCCAGGCAGGAGAGTTCCGGCTAGAAGTCGCCGGCTTGGGTGACGAGTCGCCAGCTCCCTACATGGCGTGGCTCAGCGCGTCCGCCAGGGCCGCCAGCCTGCCATTCCGCGGGGATCCAATTTTGCCAGCGCTGGTGGTGCTGGCGCCCGAGCCGAGTCGGGACGATTCCTTCGGCTTTGCGTTTCACGGCGGCGGCCGGTCGAGCCTGATTTGGGCTGCCAACAGCGCAAAGGACGGGAGCATCGCCCAGGACTGGGCGGCGACTCACGAGCTGTTCCATCTGCTGATGCCGTACGTGCGCATGGAGGATGCGTGGTTCAGCGAAGGGGTCACGACCTACTACACCGCCATCCTGCGCGGACGCGCCGGTGCGCTGAGCAACAAAGACGTCTGGTGGGAGCTGGTCGATGGCTTCGAGCGCGGAAGCCGAGTGGCGGGCGAGCTGCCCCTCCAGCAAGAGAGCGAGCTGATGCACGAGCATCACAGCTACTGGCGGGTGTACTGGTCTGGCGCCGCGATCGCGCTCGCATGGGAGCTCGAGCTCGCCAAGGCCGGCAAGAGCCTGGACGAGTTGATGCGTACCCTCGCGAGATACGGCCGCGAGGATGATCAGCTGTACACTGCCCAGGAACTAATTAGCCGCGCGGAAACTGAGCTCAAGGTGTCCCTGTGGTCACTGGCAAAGCCGGCGCTGGAGTCGACCAGCTTCTTTGACTACCAACCGCTGCTCGATCAACTTGGCGTGCACGGCGACTCTCGTCACTTGAGCTTTCGCAAAGCAAAGCTCGCGGAGCTACGCGAGCGGCTGACGCAGCGCGCCGATCAGGGAACAAGCGCGGCTGCGGCAACCGGCGCAGCGGGCAGCCAGCCCGCGCAGAGCAGTCACTAGAAAACGCTGCAGTCACTGAGCAGCCCGCGCGGCGCTCGCTTCCGCGCGGCGCGCGCCCTCGACCGCGAGCACCACAATCAGGCTGCCGACGACGTGTCCGATGCCGTAACTCTCGCCGAGCACCAGCGCCGCCCAGACGCTCGCCAGCAGCGGCACGGCGGTCAGCACGATAGCCACCAGCGCCGCGCTCACCCGCCCGTGAGCCCAGTTCACGAGCAAGTGACCATTGCCGGGACCAAACGCGAGGATCGCCAGGAGCAACCACTGCTTCGAGGTTCCTGGCGCGGACACGGGCGCGCTCAGCGCGAACGGCAGCGCAACGCAGAAACCAATGAAGAACACCGACGCGGTCAGGGTCAGCGTGTGCGCGCCTTCGAGTCGCGCGCGCTTGCCGAACAGCAAGTACGCGCTGACGGCAAACAGGTTCAGGACCGACAGGACGTCGCCGAGGTAGTCGTGCTCTTGAGACTTCAGGCTGCTGAGTACGACCAGTGTCACGCCCAGCACCGCGAGCACGCTGAAACCTAGCACCTTGCGCGGGACGACTTCACCGACCACACGACGGCTCACCGCCGCGACCGCAACCGGCTGGAGCGCGGACACCAGCGCGACGATGGCGATGTTCGTGCGCTGGGTCGCGCTGATGTAGAGCAACTGGTGAACACCGAAACAAAGCCCCGCGAGCAGCACCCCTGCCCACTGCTTCGGCCAAGGCACGCGCCGACTGAGTGCCACCAGGCCAAGCAGGCTGCCGCCGAGCGCCATCCGCCATACGGCGATCGTCGGCGCCGGCATCCCGATGGCTTTCGCGAGCACGAAGCCCCAGCTGAAGCCCGTCGCGGCCAGCAACACCGCCAGCACTCCACGGCTCTGGCGATCGGCGGCACTCACGGCGCGTTGATAGCACGCGACGGCTGCCCAGGGGACGGCGGGCTTGGCAGCTCGGCGCTGCTAGGCGCCGGGCGTCGGGGACTCGACTGCCGCGCGCCAGATCTCGGGCCAAGGTCCAGTCGCGTCAAGGTAGGCGAGCACCGAGTTCAGGCCCCACTGGAGTCGGTTGAGAAATAGCCACTCAGGCGGCATCGCCGTCTTGAGCTTGTTCGGGTTGTCGAACAGCAAGAGCGCGTAGCTCTGCTGCACGTACTCGTGGGTGTAGGTGAAGTACGGCGCGCGCTGGATGAACGGAGTGTAGAGGTAGCGCATGACCGCCCACTGGTGGTCCCAGTCGAAGCGCTTCGGCTTCGGCACCATACCAAGATCGGGAAAGTAGCGCTCGAAGTCCGCCCGCCGGTCGTCCAAGACGCTCAGGGCAACTCGCTTCCACGCGGCAATCATCTCCGGCTCAAAGCGCCGCACGCAACCGTAGTCCAGGAACGTCACGTCGCCGTCTGCGCCGAACAGGTAGTTACCAGGATGCGGATCGGCGTTGTACGTCGCGTGACGGAAAATGCAGTCGAACGACACACGGAAGATAGCCTCCGCGGCGCGGTCCTTCAGCTCCTGAGGCGCACTATCGCAAAATGGATAGAAGCGTTGCCCATCGACGAGGTGCGTCGTCAGCACGCGCTTGGTGGTGCGTTCAGCGACGATTTCAGGCACGTGGACATGGGCGTAGCCTGCCAGCAGTCGCGTGAAGAAGCGCTGGTTTTCTGCCTCGTTCTGGTAGTCGCACTCCTCCATCAGCCGCTCGGAGAGCTCGCTGATCAGCGCCTTGCCATCGATGGGCATGCCCAAGGTGGAGAGCGTCGTGGCAAAGCCAACCGTCTTGAGGTCACTCTTGAGCGCGTCTTCGATCTCGGGGTACTGCACTTTGACAGCCACCGCTTGCCCTGCGTAAGTCGCGCGGTGCACCTGCCCGATTGACGCGGCAGCGAAGGGCTCGCTCTCGAAGTCATCGAACGCCTCGTTGATGGCGCAGCCGAACTCCGCCT
>JAWKRD010000013.1:0-167714 GCA_041389805.1 Polyangiaceae bacterium
GGTGATGGCCAGCGCTATGAGCGCTTGTGCGGAGTGATGCGCCAGGTGATCGTGTTGGTGAGTCAGGAGCGCTCGCGCTACGCACCTCCAGGGCCACCGATCCTGCACCGCCTCACGCGTCACGGCATGCTCGAGCCGTTTCCGCTGGAGCACTTCGCGTGCGTGAACGACATCGCGCGCTTGGACACCATGCGCTGGCTCGTCGTCGGACGCGGACATCACGGCCAGGGCTTGGTCGCGATCTTCCACCCGATGGCGGGGCAGCTGGAGTGGGTCGAGGTCCCAGCCAACACCGCCTACCTCGCGTGTGCGACGAACCCCGACCAAGGTCGCGGCATCGTGGTGGGAACCCAGGGCTGCGTCGTAATCATCGACGAGGATGAAATCCGCGCGGAACGAATGGGGACACCAGCCCCGCTCTCGGTCGCCTGCTTCGACCCGAGCGGCGGGGCGTGGACCGCGACGGCCGGAAGCCTGTACTACTTGGCACCTGGCCCGCGGGCCCGCTGGCAGTGTCCATGGCACGATCCGGCTTGGACCGCGCCGTTCGCCAGCATCCACGCAAGCGGCGGCGTGGTGCTCGCGTTGACCGCCGACGGCTCGATCCTCGAGGGCTTGGGTAACCTGCGCTAGCCCAAGAGCGGAACCTCGACGCCAAGCAGCCTAGGTCCTACGTCCCTCGCGGTGAAGCGAACTCTGTTCTTCGTCGGACCTTGGGACCTGAACCGGGAGCTGCCTTGCGTACCTCGGAAGCCCGGCGACGGTCATGTACTGCTCGTGGAGTCCGAGGCGAAGGGCAGCGCGCTCCCGTATCACCGACAAAAGCTGGTGCTGGTGTTGTCGGCGATGCATCACTTCGCAAAGGCGCTGCGCGAGGACGGGTACAACGCACGTGTAGCCCGCGCCGAGAGCTAAGTAGCCGCTATCCGTGCGGAAGTGGAAGCGATCAAAGCGGAGCGCGTGGTCGCGCTACGACCACGCGAGTGGGGCCTCGAGCGCGCGCTCGAGGCGGCGCGAGATTCACTCGGCGCGCGCCTGGAGCTCTTCGACGACGGCGGCGAGGGCAGCCACTTCTTGCTCTCCCGCAACGAGTTCCGCGCCTGGGCTGAGGGCAGGCGGCAGCTCCGAATGCACGACTTCTATGTCTGGATGCGCAAGCGCACCGGCTACCTGATGGCTGGCAACCAGCCGGTGGGCGGCCAGTGGTCATTCGACGCCAAGAACCGCCAACACGCGCGAGGCGCCCAAACACCCCGCGTACCTCGCCACCCACCCGACGCCCTGACGCGGCAAATGATGCGGCGCGTGGCGAAGTGGCCCAATCACTGGGGCAGCGTCGAGGGTTTCGCCTGGCCCGTAACCCGCGAGGCAGCGCTAGCGGAGCTCGATCACTTCTTTCACTTCCGGGCGGAAAATTTCGGGCGCTATCAAGATGCCATGCTGCAAGGCGAAGCCTTCCTCTGGCACTCGCTCATCGCGCCGAGCATCAACCTGAGCTTGCTGTCGCCGAAGGAAGTCTGCGAGCGCATCCAGCGCGAGCACACCCAGGGTTCGCTTCCCATCGAGAGCGCGGAAGGCCTGCTACGTCAGGTGCTTGGCTGGCGCGAGTTCATCCGCGGGGTCTACTGGCGGCGCATGCCCGATCTCCGGAGCGCGAACCTACTGGGCGCGACCCGTCCGCTGCCCAACTTCTTCTGGGAGCCGGAGAAGACGGACCTCGAGTGCCTGCGCCAGAGCATCGGTCAGGTGCGCGATCACGGCTACGCTCACCACATTCAGCGCCTGATGGTGCAAGGCAACTTCGCCTTGCTGGCGGGGGTCGACCCCATCCAGATTTCCCATTGGTTCTGGGCGGCGTTCGTCGATGCCTATGAGTGGGTGGAGCTTCCGAACGTGGTCGGAATGGCGGTTCATGCCGACGACACCTTCACCACCAAGCCCTACGCCGCATCGGGGAACTACATCGCGAAGATGAGCGACTACTGCAAGGCTTGCCCCTACGACGTGAAACAACGCAGCGGCCCCGAGGCGTGCCCCTACAACTCGCTCTTCTGGTCGTTCATGCACGCGCACCGCGCGCGTCTCAGCCAGAACCCGCGCCTGGCGGCGCTGTACACAAGCTGGGACAAGCTACCCCAGAAGGAGCAACAGGCCACACTGAGCACGGCCGAGCGTTTCCTTGGGGCACTATCCCCACCAGAAACCGCCTGGACCTTCGATGACGACGCATGCTGAGTCAGCCCTGACGCCGCTCACGTAGGCGGAGCACCCAAACCACGAGCACCACGCCGCACGCCGCAGCGATCACCCAGCCTTCGAAGCGCTTTGCTTCGGCGAACACCAGCTCGAGGGACTGCCCGAACGCGTAGCCGAGCGCACCAACCACGAGCGCCCACAGCGCAGCGCCAGCGACGTTGTAGCGCCCAAAGACTGCAGGCTTGATCCCGCTCGCACCGACCAGGAGCGGCGTGACGCTGCGTACGCCATACACGAACCGAAAACCCAACAGCACCGCGGCGCGGCGCTTCTCGAGCAATTGCGAAACCCGATCAGCCCGCGCCTTGAGGCGGGGGCGCCCCTCGATCCAGCCACGCCCGACACGGCGCCCGAAGAAGAAGGCCGCTTGATCCCCGAGGAGACTGCCAGCGAAGGCGCACAGCATCACGAGCGGCAGCGAGAGGTAGCCCCGATGAGCAAAGTAGGCCCCTACGATCAGCACCGTCTCTCCCTCGAGCAACGTGCCGACAAGCACCGCCCAGTAGCCGTAGCTGGAAACCCAGTGTTCGATCACCGGACAGCTCGACTGACTTCAGAACGGATGGATTCACTCCCATGCACCACTCGGGACTACCACGCTTGTCCCCGACGCTCGCTGCTCTCCGCGCGACGCAGGGCCCGTCGTGGTGCGTGGCGGGCCTGCACCCCGTGGCTTTCGCTGGGAGCCAAGCGCGCGTCAGAGGCAAGCGGTGACTTCGCCGGAGACCGACGCACCAGCATCGCAAGCCCCTAGCTCGACGACCTCCAGGGTGAAGCGATCGAGGTGCTCCTCAGAGCTGTCCACCAGGCTCTGGACGCACAGCACCCGGGCAGCACCGCCTAGCTCCGCGCGCATGAAACCGCGCCTCGGGCCATCAATGCCTTCGGGCGCGTCGAAGACGAGGATGCCACCGGGGCCGAACATGGATGCGTAATCGAGCCATTGTCCGCCAACACTCGAGCCACCACCGCCTCCTCCCGGCAATGAGAAATCCACCGCGCGTGTCCCCGCCATGCCCCAGACGTGCGTCTCTCCACTGGGACACTCCACCGGAGCCATCCCTTGATAGTTGGAGTCGCGCGCGCAGTACCAGCGTTGCCCGAGGTGCCACCAGCGCCGCCCTGGCCGCTGCTCCCGATCGTCGAACTCGAGCCATCAGCCGACCCACAGGCCACCGCGCCTCCGAAGAACAGCAAGCCAAGGCCGATACGCAGCATGCGCAAACATACTCTAGCGTTGGTTCACCCCTTCCCGGACCCGAGCCAATGCGAGTCAGCCGTCCGCGTCGACCGACCACCTCCCGTCGTCGCAGATGCTCGGATTGACTCAGGGTTTTGGGGGGAGGCGCGCTTCGAGCCCAACGCGGTCCACTCGCCCCTTGCGAAATCGCCGAGTTTGCTGAAGGTTATGCTCCCCTTACGTAGTAGCACTCAACACTGGAGTGGGAGCACCACACCAAGCAGCAGCGGGCTCCTAGGGCGCCCCTTGACGACGACGCCACGCCAGCGCGTCCTGCCCTCTCCCCCAAACCCAAGGGCCTGCACGCGACCAACGCAGGCCAGCATCGACCACCACTGTTTCAACCTACCGAGGGTCTTCGGGCCTTCACCGAGCGAGTAACCGAGCTCTCACCGGGCTCCAACCAAGGACGAATGCATGAGTGAACCGATCCGGCGCGTAGGCGTCATCGGCGCAGGTGTCATGGGCAGCGGCATCGCCGCTCACCTCGCGAACGCGGGCGTGAGTGTGCTGCTGATCGACATCGTGCCGCCGAACCTTTCCGACGCGGAAAAGAAAGATCCCAAGGCACGCAATCGCTTCTCCGAAGGGGGCTTGCAGAACGCCCTCAAGGCCAAGCCGGCAGCCTTCTTCCACAAGAGCCGCGCGGCGCTGGTCGACACCGGCAACCTGAGGACGACTTCGACAAGCTCGGTGAGTGTGACTCGATCATTGAAGCGACATCGAGCGCCTCGACATCAAGCGCCTGCTGTTCGAGCGCCTGGAGAAGGTCGTGAAGCCGACGACGGTCGTCGCCAGCAACACTGTCCGGCCTATGCATCCACGACATGGTCGAAGGCCGCAGCGTGGGGTTCAAAGAGAACTTCCTCGTGATGCACTTCTTCAACCCCGTGCGCTACATGAAGCTCCTCGAGCTGGTGGCGGGTCCTGGAGACCCACGCCTGCGACCATGGATCGCATCGCGAAGTTCGGCGCCGAGAGCCTCGGCAAGGGCATCGTGATCGCTAAGGACACGCCGAACTTCGTCGGCAACCGCATCGGCACCCACGCGATGATGCTCGGCATCCAGCAGATGGTGGCCGACAAGCTCGCCCCCGGAAGACATCGACGCGATCACCGGGCCGCCGATGGCTCACCCCCGCAGCGCGAGTTTCGCACGGCGTGACATGGTCGGTCTCGATACCTTGGTCCACGTGGCGGACAACTGCTACAAGGCCCTGGAGAACGACCCCGAGCGCGAGGTGTTCAAGATCCCGGACTACGTCCGTGGATGCTCGAGAAGAAGCTGCTCGGTAACAAGACCGCCAAAGGCTTTCCTACAAGAAGACCAAGGACGCATCGAGACCTGCGACCTCTACACTGGGGAGTACTGTGCGAAGGGCGGCAACGCCGACATCAAGAGCGCGCAAGAGCATCAGCCTGGAAGAAGATCCGGCGAAGCGCGTGAAGAAGCTGTTCGAGGACGACGCCCCGCGGGTCAGTTCGCCTGGAAGGTGAACAGCCGTGCGCTGATCTACGCGGCGCGCATGACCGGGAGATCTGCGACAGCATCACCGCCATCGATGATGCGATGCGCTGGGGCCACAACTGGAGCTCGGCCCGTTCGAGGCCTGGACGCGATGGGCTTCGACGCTGTGCTTCCCGTATGGAGAAAGACGGCCTCGACATCCCCGAGAGCGTGAAGAAGATGAAGGCAGCCGGCGCCACCTCGTTCTACAAGGACGGGCAGGTATTCGAGCTGACTCAAGGCAAGTACGTCGACCAAGGCACCGACGAGCGCACCCTGCCCCTCGTGAAGGTCCGCCAGGCAACTCCGCGGTGCTGCGCAACAGCGGCGCCGAGGCCTGGGACCTGGGCGACGGCGTCTTGGGCCTGACCTACACCAGCAAAGCGAACAGCGTCGATCCCGACGTGATCGCGATGCTGGGCGAGGCCACGGAGCGCGCCGAGAAGGATTTCGGGCGCTGGTGATCACCAATCAAAGCGATCACTTCTCCGTCGGAGCCAACCTGTTCGGCGTCGTGATGGCCGCTCAGCAGAAGCAGTGGGACAGCCTGGACAAGATGATCCACGGCTTCCAGCAGGCTTGTCAGAAGCTCAAGTACGCCAAGATCCCTGTCGTCGCAGCTCCGTACGGAATGACCGTCGGCGGCCTCGAGGTGTGCCTGGGTGCTGACGTGCAGGTCTATGCCGAGACCTGCGCGGGCTTGGTGGAGGTCGGCGTCGGACTCATCCCCGGCGGCGGCGGTTGCTTGAACCTCACCTGGCGAGCGCTGGAGAACGCCCCTGAGGGTGCTGACGTGATCATCGATCCGCTGGTCGCACAGGTGTTCAAGAACATCGCGATGGCCAACGTCGCGACCAGCGCGATGATGGCGCAGCACTACGGCTACTTCCGCCAGGAGACGGCATCACGTGGCTGGGCGCGCCAGCTCTACGAAGCCAAGCGTCGGGCGATCGCGCTGGCTGAGACGGGCTACCACCTGCCGGCGCCGCGCGCTCACAAGCTGCTCGGTGAGAGCGGCATCGCAACCATCAGTATGCTGCGGACACTTGGTCGCCGGTGGCTTCGCCACCGAGTACGACGGTTTCATCGCACGCAAGCTCGCCTACGTGCTGTGCGGCGGTCAGGCGGAGCAGCGGCCCCGTCACCGAGCAGCAGATGCTCGACCTGGAGCGCGAGGTCTTCCTCGAGCCTGTGCGGCGAGCAGAAGAGCCAGGAGCGCATGCAGCACATGCTGATGAACAACAAACCCCTGCGGAACTAAGCGAGAGGACACAAAGACCATGGCAGACATTGCAATCATCGATGCCGTGCGCTCAGCGGTTGGCCGCGCGCACAAAGGCTCCCTCGCGAACAAGCGCCCCGACGAGCTCGCCGGGAAGTCATCGCGGACTCTCGCTCGGAACCCCGGCCTCGCCGGAGCTCGTGGAGGACCCGATCTTGGGCCAGGCGATGCCGGAAGGTGAGCAAGGGCTCAACGTGGCGCGCCCCGCCGGCCTGTCGGCCTTGTCCGTCGACAGCGGCGGCATCACCATCAACCGCTTTTACCGAGTGGCCTTCAGGCGATGGCGCTCGCGGCAGGCGCGCTGGCTATCGGCTCTTACGAGGTGGTCGTAGCGGGCGGCGTGGAGAGCATGAGCATGGTGCCCATGACGGGCTTCAAGATCAGCGCCTCTCCGCGGGTGATGGAGACGATGCCCACCACCTACACGCCCATGGGTATCACAGCTGAAAACGTGGCCAAGCGCTTCGAGATCAGCCGTGAGGACCAGGACGCCTTCGCGGCCAAGAGCCACGAGAAGGCCGTCGCCGCCGTCAAGGCGAACCGCTTCGACAGCGAAGTGGTGACGGTCAAGGGCGTGCGCTACGTGGACGGCAAGCACCAGGAGTTCGACTTCCGCACGGAAGAGCTCATTCGTGAGGGCACCACGGCGGAGGGCCTCGCGGCGCTGCGCCCGGTGTTCAGCACCACCGGTAGCGTGACGGCGGGCAACAGCTCGCCGCTCAGCGACGGCGCCGCAGCGGCCATCCTGATGACCAAGCAGAAGGCGGAAGAGCTGGGTCTCAAGCCGAAGGCGTGGTTCCGCCACTTCACCACCGTGGGCTGCGACCCGGCGATCATGGGCATTGGCCCCGTGCCCGCCGTGAACAAGCTGTTCAAGCAGACTGGCCTGTCGATGAAGGACATCGACGTGGTCGAGCTGAACGAGGCGTTCGCGTCGCAGTCCGTCTACGTTCAGCGCCAGCTCGGCATCCCCGACGAGAAGCTGAACCCGAACGGTGGCGCGATCGCTCTGGGTCACCCCCTCGGGTGCACGGGCGCGAAGCTCGTGGCGACGATCATCCCGGAGCTCCAGCGTCGCGGCGGCAAGCGCGGCATCGTCACCATGTGCATCGGTGGCGGCATGGGCGCGGCGGGCATCATCGAGCTAGCCTGATAACCGCCCCACATTGGCGCCCCGTCGGTTCCCCTGAAGGACCAACGGGGCGTCGGTGTTTTGTGCGCTGGTGCGGCTAGCGCAGCGACTGGGCGCTCTCGGCGATGATCTCGAGAGAGCGGAACCGCGCGGCTGGCTCGAACACGTCAGAGACGACCATCAGCTCCTGCACCTGAGTGCGCTCGACGAACTGAGCGATCCCGGCGCGCAGCTTGTCGGCGTCTCCGACCACGCTGCAGCTCAGCATGCGCATCACGTGCACGCGCTCAGCAGGAGTCCAGTAGGACTCGATGTCGTCGATGGGCGGCCGCGAGAGCCCGCGCTGTCCGCGGATCAGGTCCGTGACGCTCATCTGCTGAGTCGTCGCGAGGCGGCGCGCCTCGGCGTTGGTGTCGGCGCCGATCAGGCCGATGCCTGCCATGGCGTAGGGTTCGCTCAGCGTCGTCGAAGGCTTGAAGCGGCTGCGGTAGATCTCGAGCGCGTCCATCAAGAGCTGGGGCGCGAAGTGAGATGCGAAGCCGAAGGGCAGCCCCAGCTCCGCGGCCAGCTCGGCACCGAACAGGCTCGAGCCGAGGATCCACAGAGGCACCTCGGTTCCGGAGCCTGGCACCGCCTCGATGGCTTGCCCCTCACGCACCGGGGCCAGGTAGTGCTGCAGCTCGAGCACATCCTCGGGGAAGCGATCGGCGCTGCGCGGGTCCCGCCGTAGCGCCTTGAGGGTCAGTTGGTCGGTGCCCGGTGCCCGACCCAGACCGAGATCGATGCGCCCCGGAAAGAGCTCCGCAAGGGTGCCGAACTGCTCGGCGATCACATACGGCGTGTGGTTGGGCAACATCACGCCCCCGGCGCCCACGCGGATGCGCTGCGTGCCGCCGGCGATGTGAGCGATCACCACGGGCGTCGCAGCGGTGCTCACGCCGCGCATGTTGTGATGCTCCGCCACCCAGAAGCGCTCGAAGCCGAGGCCCTCGGCGTGGCGCGCCAGATCTCGCGCGGCGTTCAGGGCGCCGCGACGGTCAGAGCCTTCACGCACGCGGCCGAGCTCGAGGATCGATAACTTCACCTGCTGACCCTAAGACATCGGGGGCCTGGCGCCAGTCGGAGAGTGGTCCAAAGAACCGCCTGGATGGTGGTTGCT
The DNA here is from genome assembly GCA_041389805.1 of Polyangiaceae bacterium. Classification (GTDB taxonomy): domain Bacteria; phylum Myxococcota_A; class Polyangia; order Polyangiales; family Polyangiaceae; genus JAHBVY01. The sequence goes on from JAWKRD010000013.1 coordinate 8,577, forward strand.
TCTCGCCCCGGTGCTCTAGCAATCGCGCTGCTCGGCTTGCTCAGCGGCGCTTGCGCCGGACGCGTCCAGGACGTGGAGTCTCCCTACCTCCCCCAACTGGAGGCGCTCGAGCGGCGCCTAGGCGGCGCAGCGCCGCAGAGCCAGCGCGCGACGAGTGGGTTCTCCCCCACTGGGCTGTACGTGGAGGGCGACGTTGTCTGGGTGTATTCCTCCGAGCAGCCGTCGCAGCTCGGGTTCAGGCTCGACGCCGAACGTTTCATTCCCGCGGGCGTGCGAAGCGGACCGCGAGAGACGGTGGGTTGCGTCGTGGGCCACGGTGACTTCGCGGGACGCACGCTGTGCCTTGGCCGAAGTGAGCCCGGCGGGCTCAAGGTAGTCGCCGGTGCGCCTTTCCTCGCGGCACTGAAATCGAGAGCCGGATATCGCGACCTGGTTCAGGCGAGCGCCGATCGCCTCCTGGTGATAGACGACGTCGAGCAGCGCTTGGTCTCCCTGGGCCCCGACGGCTCGATCGCTCACATCAGCTCCATCCCGTCAGGGAGCCACCGAGTCGGGAGTCTCGGGCAAGGCAGGAGCTTCGTCCTGAGCGCGACGCGTCCGCACGTCAGCACTTATTCGGCAGCTGGCGTACGGCTGTTCGCCTCGCCGCGAGTTGCACCGCTGAGGAACGCGAGCTTCGACAGGGGCAGCGATCTGTTCTGGAGCGTGGGCCCGGAAGACTCAGTCGTGAGGCGGTACGACGGCCCTATCCAACACCTGAGCCACGAGCTCCGTGTGTCTCGGCTGACCCCGAACGGCGCACTCGAGCCCATGCAGCACCTCGATTTGGGCAAGCTGGGACTCACGGATCCAACGAGCGTAGCGCAAAACCGAGGAGTCACCGCGGTGACCCTGGCGGGCAGCGACCGGGTGTTGCTGTATCGCGCGCGCAGTCGCTCGCCCGAGGTTCGAGCCGTCCTTGGATCGCCTTGGAGTGTCGTCGCCTACCGCGGGGGCTTTGTTGGCGTGAGTCGGCTGGACGACCGCCTCTGGTACCTCCCGGCAGCATCAGGCGAAAAACGCGTGGAAATCGCGCTGAGTCCGCCCTCGGCGCCTAGCGCTGAGTCCCTTGGGGAGCGGCTGTTCTACGGTTCTGCGTTGTGGCGTCAAAATGCCGGCTCACGCGCCCCATACACGTGCAACAGCTGCCACTGGGAGACGGAGAGCGACGGACGCCGTCACCCGGGCTTTCTCGAGCGGCGCTGGGAGATCACCCGGAGCCTCGCCGGGATCGGCGGCGTGCGTCCGATCTTCAGCACCGGCGGAGCGAAGTCTCTCTCACGCGCCCTCGAGGGTTTGATCCGCGGACTCGACGAACGCATGTGGAGCGAAGGCGCGACAGGCTACTGGGATCAGCCACTGACCCTCGAAACCAGCGCTGGATCCCGCCGCCTCTCGCCGCTGGAAGTGCGGGAGGCGCTGTTGACCTTCCTGATGAGTCTGCCTGCGCGCCCCGGTCCCCTCGCCTATGCAGACGGCGCTGAGTGGGCACCCCAGCGCTCCCGCGGCGCCGCGCTGTTCGCCCGAGACTGCGCCGCCTGTCATCTCCCCACGGCATCGATGCGCCGACCGAACGAGATCGTGGAGTTGGGCACGTGGCTTGAACGAGGGGGTGCAACACGGTCTCCACTCAGCTTTGGCGCTGCTGCGTTCGCGGAGACGGGCAGCGGCGCGAGCTTCACGCCCAACGGCAACCGCATCTCTCCGCTGTGGGGTGTGGGGCGGCGCGCGCGGCTTTACGTGACGGGACGCGCGCGCAATCTCAGGCAGCTGGTGCGCGAGCTGCGCCCAGGGAGCGCAGCCGTGCATAGCGGTGCCGGCCTCACCCCCTACTCCCCTGAGGAGGAGGCGGCGCTCTGGGTATTCTTGAATAGCCTCTGAGCTGACGCCCCACTCGACGTCCCTCGAACGCGGCCTATACTGCGGTGGCAGGCGGCTCGGGGTCGCCTCATCCGCTGAAAGCCGTAGCGCACCCCGTCAGAATGCTGAGCGTTCTCATGGCAGAACCTCGAGGTCCCGTTGGCGGAGCGGACCGACCTGGAGGCCCCATGACAGAACACGCGCTCATCGCTCGCGACCTGCTCGAAATGGCGGGCGTCGTCGACGCCGAACCCAAGCTTTCTCCTATCCACGGCGGGCGCTCCGGCGCCCTCACCTTTCAGGTAGACGTCGGGGAGCGACGCTTCGTGTTGCGGCTCCAACCTCAGGAGCGCTTCGAGGAGCACTTCACGCAGCTGGTGGCGTTGCAGCTGCTGGCGGGCGAGATCCGCATCGCCCCGCGGGTGCTCGCGAGTTGCCCTCGAGCGCGCGCGGTGCTCTCGGAGTATGTGCCGAACCAGCCGATGTTCCCCACGTTGCGGGGTCCCGGAGGTCCGGGCGTCTTGAGACACATCGGCGTGCAGCTGGGTCGACTGCACGATCTGCCGGCTCCACCGCAGCTCAGCAAGCGTTGCCCCACGGAACGCACTCTGTGGGCGTTCTCCGAGCTGGGCGAGGCAACGCCAGCCTTCGTCCGAAAGGCCGAGGCGCTAGCCAGGCGCATCCCAGCGGCGACAGGTGACGCGGTTTGCCATCTCGACCTGAACCCGTCAAACCTCATGTTCGACGGGGAACGCGTGCACCTCATCGACTGGGAGACCGCCGGCCTCGGTGACCCCGCGTTCGACCTGGCAACGGTGGTGAACCTGTTCGTGCTCGACCCGCCCCGGGCGCAAGCGCTGTACGACGGCTACTCCACACAGCGGAAGCTGCCAAGCGAACCGGCGCTGTTTGCCGCGCGTCAACGGGTCTATCTCGGGTACGGCGTCGAGTTCCTGCGCCAGGCAGCAGCGCCCGCCCCGGACTGGCCGGCGGAAACGTTGCCACGCCTGATGGACGTCTACGCCGCAATGTCCGCAGGGCAACTCGACATGGCAAGCCGCGACGGCCAGTGGCGGCTCGGCGCGGCTTACCTGGGCGAGTTGTTTCAGCTGACCCTCAACGCAGCTCGTTGATGGTCCCGCTGGGGCAGCCCTGAGTCTTGCTTCGAATATCCATGCGGACAATCAGTCGGTCGGTCGTGCTGCAAGGCGCGCACTGGACGTCAGTCGACTTGAGCAAGCACGCCTTCTGATTCTTGCTGCGCAAGCCGGGGACGACGTCTCGCATCACCAAGTCGGCCGCCACTTCCATGGCGACGTGGCGCTCGTCGTTCTTGAGCTGAGTGGTGCATTTGTAGTCCCGATCGACCCGCCCCGTGGCTCCCCCGGACTGGCTGCGCAACGTGCACGCCTTGGCGACGTCGGTCACGCGGGAGTACGGGGACATCTCCAGCGTGCCCTGGAGGAAGGAGTAGAGCGGCACCGAACGACTGAACTTCTCGCCCCAGCCCCAGTTGGCGTCGATCATCCACTCGGCTGAGCCTGCGCTCACCCACTTATTTCCGCTGGGATCCCAACGCCGCGGGGTCACGCTGCGGATCCCGAAGCCAACGGGGTAGTGATTGTGCATGCCAATCGCGATCGGCAGACGTCGCGTGCGCAGGGTGTGCACCACCTTGTTCGTGCCGGCGCTGGTGCTGACCAGGAGTCCGTCATAGTCGGCGATCACTCGCCCCGGCACGCGCCCCCAGAAGTACTGGTTCGACTGGGCCATGATCGACGGGTGGGTGAAGCGCTCGCCGTTGGGCGCGCACCCAGAGACGCCCCAGTCATTCATCGCGTCGCGGAGCTCCACGGTCATGTTCTGAACTCCGCGATCGTTGAACTCCGGCGCCAACGCGTTCACCGCGAAGCGGCCCCGGCCCCCTTGACTCAGGTAGATGCGATCGAAGGGCTTGTACTTGGAGAGTCCTTGCGAACCTGCGTAGTCAACGTAACCGATCAACATCGCCCACGCCGTGGCGCCGCAACCGCTCGAGCAAGGTGAACGATTGGGCGACGTCTTCCCGTCAATTTGCTTGTACTTGCGCTGATAGCTCCAGGCCGTCGCCTCATCCTTGAAGTCTGCGAAGTAGACCGGCGGGGCTGGCGGGTTGCACGCGACCTGGAAGCGCTCCCACGTCGATGCCACCGCGCGATCTACGGTGACGATGTCGCCGCCGCCGTTCTTCGCGGAAACGTACTTTCCGTTACTCGCTCTCAGAGCGTAGGTACCGCCAGGCTGGGAGACCAGCTTGAACGTCTCCCAGGCGCCGACGGCGTCGCCGTGGAGCGCGAGCGACTTGCCGCCGCCTTCGAGCGCGGCAACGTAGCGATTCGCAGGCCCCGCCCTGAGGGCGATGGTGCCGTCCGATTTTTGGGTGAGTTCAAACGTCTCCCACACGCCGACCTTGTCAGCGCGCGCGTCGATTTCACCCTTTCGCTCGAGGGCGCGCAGGTAGTTCCCTTTCACGGACGTGCGGAGCGCCACTGTCTTGCACGACGCAGGCAAGAGCGCCTTGGTCGGCCCCGGCGCACCGAGCACCGGAGCAATCGCGAAGCCCAGGACTTCGCGCTCACCGCTCGCGTAGGTCAAGCTGATCTTGGCGTCGCCGACGCCGCTCTCAGGCGCGCTCAGCGCTCGCACCCGGAGCCACTGTTCCCCGGCCGGCCCGCTCTCTCGAGTGACCTCCACACGCTCCGCGTCGCTACCTGAGACCTCGAAGCTGGCCTTGCCTCGCTGCAGAATCTGAATCCGCACGGCATCGTCCGAGCTGAGTTCCTGAGCGGTGCGCTCGACCTGTCGCTCGCTCCGCCAGAACGGCGCGGCGTTGCGCTCGACGATGGCCTGCTCGAGGCGGCTCTCGCTGCCCATCACCCGCTTGTATTCGTCCCAGGAGGCGAACGGCTGCATGCGGAGCCCCGCGAGCGCTTCTGGAGTGTGTACCACTGGCGCCTTGCCCGGCTCGACGATGCTGGTGCCGCGGCGCGCGCTGTCCGGCAGGTCCAGGGCCGACGCGTCCACGCCTTCCATGCGCTCGGGTAGCGAGCCGAGTCGCGCAACTTCGACGCCTGCACGGTCCTCGGCCACGAAGACGAAGGGCGCGGGCGCCCAGATCCGCGTGACCTGTGCACCACTCAGGGATGCCATGCGCCTGAGCTGGACGCTCGGAGGCTCACCACCCCGCGCCGCTCCAACCACCGGGAAGTCGTGTTCCCCTGTGGAAAGTAAGATATAGCCGAGCGGCTCTCCCCGAGAGCCCTCGACCGCCACCTCCCAGTACGCAGGACCGCGCACCCCAGGGCGCAGCATGGGCGTCGCATGGGAACCGAGGTGGGCATCGAACCAGTTGGAGTCCGACGTGAGCCGAATCGCCTCGAAGTAGCGCGCCGCTCGACGATGCACGGCGAGCGGCATGCGAGCGATGGGCTGTGCTTCCAGCTGCTCCGGGAGCGGAGTTTCCACGGCGCTCCCGGCCGGCGCAGCCGCCTCGGACTGCCCAGGGATCAAACACGCTGCCAGGCCGAGCCCAACCAGCCACCTTGTTTCCCGACGCCAAATTGCCATGCTCAGAACACTCCATGCCGCGCTTGATCGGGCAATCGCGCGAGACTGTCTCGCAGCCTGGAGCTTGAGCGAACGAGGCAGCGCTAGCTTGAGCGCCGCCTCAGCAAATCCTGAAGACTCACCAGTACTCGTTGTCTTCGTTGTAGACCGCCTCGACGTCGGTGCTTCCGTCAGGCTTCACAGTGACCGTGTTGTCCTTTTCCGCCTGGATCTTCACGGGGGTCTGCTTCCCGTTGCTCTCCAGGGTCACATTTCCATAGCTATCGAAGCCGAGCTTTTCGAACTCCGTCGTGGTGTTCGGGGCCACCGAGCCATATTCGACTTGGTCCTCGCCGCTCATGAGCTTCACGTTGATCGGCTCACTCCCGCCGTTCTTGATCGCGGCGCGGGTGTTCACCCCACAACCGACCAGGCACGCTGCAGCGAGCAGCGCGGTCAGCGCGAGGCGAGTGCGCGGGATTTGGGGGGGAGGAGCGTGGTTCGTCAGGCCGTGCTGTTTCATCACCGCGGCTGATTGGCCCGGCTCCCACAAACGTCAAGGGCGCGCCGCTCCAGTACTTGGAGGCAGGGCGCGCCGCTGTGGAAACTCGGTGACGCCTCGCTCACCAGACTGAGCAGCGATTCACCGGGTTCATCGGTGTCCCCGCCTTGCACTGGAAGGCTTCGGCGAACTCCGGCAGGTTCGAGAGCGGCCCGTTGACCCGATAGCGCGGCGCCGAGTGCGGATCGTTGACGACCTGCATGCGAGCTGCTTCCTCGCGGTACTTCGCGCACCAGATCTGACCATTGGAGATGAAGAACTGCTGGTCTTCGCTGAAGCCATCCGCTTCAACATGCTCCGCCGCGTCCTTGCGCAAGGAACGGTAGGCTGCGAACGCCAGCTTCAGGCCCCCCATGTCGGCGATGTTCTCGCCCAGGGTGAGCTTGCCGTTGATCTTCACCCCGGGCAGCACCTCATAGCTCGAGTACTGATCGGCGACGCACGAGGTCTTGCCCTTGAAGGTCTTCTCGACCGGCGGCTCCCACCAGTTCTTCAGGTTGCCGTCCTTGTCGAACTGCGAGCCCTCATCGTCGAAGCCATGGGTGAGCTCGTGGCCGACCACCATGCCCATGGCGCCGAGGTTGACCGCGACGGCTGCCTTCACGTCGTAGAACGGCGGCTGAAGAATTCCAGCTGGAAACACCATGTGGTTCTTGTTCGGATGGTAGTAGGCGTTGACCGTCGGGGGGCTCATCTCCCAGCGTTCGCGGTCCACCGGCTTGCCGAGCTGCGACAGGTCATCTTTCAGCTTCCACTCCTCCGCCGCCAGCACGTTGGCAGCGAAGTCCTTGCCGACGCTGAAGTCGTACTTCTTCCACTTGCTTGGATAGCCGATCAGGTAAGCCATCGCCTTCAGCTTCTGTTTGGCCCGCTTACGCGTCGTCGCGTCCATCCAGTCAAGGTTGTCGACCGCCTTGTCGAAAGCCGCAGCAATCGCGTGGACGTAGCTCTCCGCAGCGGTCTTGCTTTCGCCACCAAAGTGCTCCGCGACGAACGGCTGCGCCAGCGCCTCGCCGAGGGCATCGTCGGTGAATGCGACGCAGCGCTTCCAGCGCGCTTCGATCTCCTCTTGACCAGTGAGCAGCTTGTCGAGCTTGAAGTTCTCGTCCACGAAGGCCTTGCCTAGGGTCGGCGCCATGTTGTGAAGCACCTGCCAGGTCAGGTAGCTCTTCCACTGGGCAGGCTTGAACTTGGGCAGGATGTCGTTCACCCCAGCGAAGAAGTCCTTGCTGGTGATGCTGATGTCCTTGAGGTCCGGCGCGCCGATCGCAGCGAAGTAGCTCTTCCAGTCAAAGCGCGGCACCGTCTTCTCGACGCCTTCCAGATCGACCTTGTTGTAGAGCTTCTTCGGATCGCGGCGCTCGACCTTGGTCTTCGACACCTCGGCGAGCGCGGTCTCGATCTTCACCACGTCCTTGGCCGCGGCCTTGGCTACAGGCGCTCTCATGCCGCCGAGCTCCAGCATGCGTGCGACGTGCGCTTCGTAGTCGGCGAGCAGCTTCTTCTTCTTCTCGAGCGCTTCCTGAGCCTCTTTGCTGGGCGGCTCTGCCTTGGCTTCGCTGGGGTGCTTCGCCGGGTCGCTCGTGTGCTTCGGCGGGGCGGCGGGCTCCAGGATGTAGTAGTCGCGATCCGGCAGGCCGAGACCATTCTGGTCCATGAAGCCGATCATCTTGGTTGCGTCGGCGTAGTCTTGCTGCGCGGAAATATCGAAGAGCGCCCAGATGCGATGCTGGTGCAGCTTGGTGACCGCGGCGATTAGCGTCTTCTGATCGCGCACGCCCTGGATCTGCTTGAGCAAAGGCTGAAGCGGCTTCGTGCCCTCGCCCTCGATCGCTTTCTCATCCATGCACGCGGCGTAGTAGGACCCAAGCGCCTGCTTGACGGGCTCGGCGTCGGTGGCCTTGCCAGCCGCTTCCAGGATGCGACGGAGCTCTTTTTCGTTCTCGTCGTGAATCACCGAGAAGGAGCGCACCCAGCGGGCCTTGTCCGACGGGATCTCTGTGTTCTTGATCCATCCACCGCAGGCGAAGCTGTAGAAGTCGGTGCACGGGTCGACGCTCTTATCCATCGCCTCCCCATCGAGTCCCACTTCCGCGAGGGAACGCTGAACCGTGGGCTTGCCAGGCGGCTCGGGCGGCACGGGCGGCGCCGTGTCCGGTGGCGGCTCGGTAGCAGCGCCTCCACCACAGGCGACGAAGCAGGCGGCGACGAGGGCGCCGGCCAGAGGCGCACGCACGAATCGTTGGAGAGTCGCAGCGCGAGCGAAGGAGCGAACGGGGGTCAGTCGGAGTTCTTGCTTGGGGTAGGACATTGGCGCCGCGGACACTACCAAAGAAGGCCGGACCCGCGAACGCTACGCACCCGTAAGTTGACGGACAGACCGTCGTTTGTTCGCGCCTCCCGGGTGCGAATTGGGGCCGCGACGGCGAAACACCAGTCGACTGACGGAGGGCGGGAGCTGGGGCTAGCCCAAAGGGTGGACGCGTGAACGCGCCCGCGCACCTCAAGTGCCCACCGAGCCTCGGCAAATCAGACTCGAGCTACGCTTCGTCAGCGGGCAAAAAGCGCACTCTTGATAGAGTCACTAGCCATGTCAGCCACCCGCGTTGGTCCTGGTTCCGCCCTTGGCGCAGCCCTGTTGTTGGTCCTGGTGAGCCTTGCTTGCAAGTCCAAGCAAGCCTGTGATGAGTCCACACCGTGCGCGGCCGGCCAGGCGTGCGTGAGCGGTGCCTGCGTGGCGGCAGCGCCCGTAGTACCCGCAACTCCCACGGTGGGCGGTGACGGCGTCCCAGTCCCAACAGGCACCCCGGTCGCGACAGGGGTGCCACGCGGCCGCTCCACCACTGCCGGCGACCCAGCGCTATTTCCCTACGGCTATTACGACGTCAGCGGGCGCGGCGCGAAGAACGACTTCTGCCAGGTCGTCCGCTCGACGCGCACGCTGCAATGCGACACTGGGACCTCCACCTTTCAGTCCATCGCCAACCTGGACCTCGGATACAACCGCACCGGGCGCATGGAAGACGCCAACGGTGACGGAAAGGAAGACTTCTGTCGCTGCGTCGGGGACTCGCCCAACATCACTTACGCTTGCCTGATCTCCAACGGGAACTCCTTCGCCAGCGATCAGTTCGGGCTAAAACCTGCGGGACGCACCAACTGTGACTTCCTGAACGCGCAGGCGGCGCCCGTCGCAACGCTCCCGCCAGCGCCGCCTCCGGTGGCCGCCGCGCCCACCGACGACTGCGGCGGCAAGTGCGCCAAGTTCGAGGGCACGCGCTGCGTGAGCGGTTCGTGTTTGCTTGGGCCGAACGAGACGTGGGTGATCGCGCCGATCGCCGTACGTGTCTACGAAGGGCGCTCGTGTGGCGGCCGGTGCAACACCAGCATCTGCTTGTCAAACACCGGTACGGGACAAGACAAGCATTGCACGCCGAACTTCCCCTTCGAGAAGGGCAGCAAGGGCGTGAGTGACAACCGCGGTCGCTATCGCCTCGGGGTGTTCCCCGGCGACACCGGCGCGAAGATCGTCACGACCGAGCAGCTCCTGCGCGACGGCATCCAGGTCGAGTTTCTGGATGGCAGCCGCCTGGTCGAGCGCTTCCCGCGGGTTGCGCGCTTCGACGGGATCTCGGCGGGTGACCTGCTGTTCAAGGGCGGCCTCGTGCTGCGCCTCCAGGGCAACCTGTTCTACTCGATCACGGTCTCGATCAAGCACTACGTCGAAGGCGACTAGCCAGGCGCTCCTCTCCCCCAAAAATCCGCAAGGAATCTTGCGTAGGCTAGTGCTTCGCCTCGAAGCGGTAGATCTCCCCGCGACTGTAGTCAGCCAGATAGATCTCACCTCTGGCGTCCTGGCCGAAGGTGCTGATCAGATAGGGCCACTGCCCGATGTCCTGGAGCGGTAGCATTGGCTCGCCAGGATCGAGCTCCTTCGGCAGCGCCACCGACCACACACGGCCGTCCACGAAGTCTCCGAACACGTAGTGGCCCGTGAGCTGGGGCAGCTTCTCTCCGTGATAGACGAAGCCGCCGGTGATGCTCTTGCCGAGCTCGTGGTTGTACTCCGTGATTGGATCGACGAGGCCTGCGGTGGTGCAGTCGTCGTCTGACGCGAAGCAGTGCCGTCCCTCGCGTGTGTTCCAGCCGAGATTGTCGCCAGCGCGCACGTAGTCGACCTCCTCCCAGGTGTCTTGCCCGACGTCTGCGACCAGGGCGCGGCCCTGGGGGTCGAAGCTGAAGCGCCAGGGATTGCGGAGCCCGTAGGCCCAGATCTCTGGGCGGGCGCTCGCCTGACTCAGGAAGGGGTTGTCCTTGGGGATGGCGTACTCCTTCCCTTGATCCTTGTGGTCGACGTCGATCCGCAAGAGCTTTCCGAGCAGCGTCTTGAGGTTTTGACCGTTACCGTGGGGATCGTTCTTGAAGCCGCCGTCACCCGTCGCGATGTACAGGTAGCCATCGGGTCCGAACGCTAGCTGCCCGCCGTCGTGGTTCTCGTAAGGCTGCTCGAACTCGAGTAGCACGCGCGTCTCCTTGGCTGGCCGCGTGCCGAGCTCGGCTGCTGGTAAATGCCACTCGGAAATCACCGTGCGCATCTCGCCGGCCTTCGGGTTGTAGTTCAGATAGAACAGCCCGTTTTCAGCGTACTTCGGGTGAAACGCAAGCCCGAGCAGGCCCATCTCGGAGTTGGTGCGGACGTCTAGCTTGACGACGACTGGCGCCTTCTCCGCGTCCACGGCGTCGCCGGACTCGGGCACCTTCACGTAGCGAGCGGTGCCCCCTTTTCCGAGGAACACAGCGTGATCCGGCTGGCCCGGCACGAACTGAATGTCCGTCGGCTCCGAGAGGCCAGTCACCACCTGAACCAGATCGATGCCTGACGCCGCCCGACTCGCCTCGCCCGCTGAGTCGACCGTTGGAGGCTGATAGCCGGTGTCGAAGGCGCGCACCAACCCGCGCCGAATGGTGCGTGCTCCAAACGTCAGAGCCAGCGCGACCACGGCGAGCACACCGAGGAAGATCCAGTAGCGGCGCTTCATGGCGAACCATATCGCGCGTCTCGCGCAAGATGGCTACGTCACGGGTTTGAAAAACCGCCGCACCACAAAAAAAGAGCGGCGACGTGCCACACCCGGGTGACGCGCCGCCGCAAAGGTCCGCTGTAGCGGGGGCTGGGCTCAGAAGCCGAAGGTGCCCTTCACGCCCAGCGTCAGCCACTGGTGCATCGCGGTCTCCTCGATATCTGCGTCCTTGCCCGCCGAGTCGGTCGTCTTGGAGTACTGGCCAAGCGCAAACGACACGTAGGGTCCGACGCCGATGCCGTCCGCGACCTCGAAGTCAGCACCGCCGTTCAAGGACAGGAACTCGAGACCACTGATGCTGGCGTCTTGTGACTGGCCGCCCGCCTCGCGAGTGACCGAGATGTCCTCGAAGCCAAACCCAAGCCCGAACCAGGGATCCACACTTTCCCCACGGGAAAGATGGTACTGCGCCTGGATGCCGTAGCGCAGCTGGTTGGCGCTGCAGTCCACCCCCGCGGGGCACCCGTCATCCGCCACGCTCAGGATCGCGTATCCGAAGTAGGCCCCCAGCATGATTTGCGGAGTCACGAAATAGCCAGCGTCCAGCTGCAAGGCCGGGAAGGCGTTCGAAACGGTGTCGGAGAGCTTGAACTCTGTCGTCTGTCCGAGAACCGTGATGTCGTCCTGGACCTTGCCCATGGGGATGCCGTAGCCAGCGCGAAGTCCAAGGCTGATTGGCTTCTCCTGAGCCATCGCGGTGGAGGTGAACAGACCAAGCAGAGTTGCCGCGCCAGCGGCGCTCACGAGCAGCTTCTTCATGACTAGCTCCTTTGAGGGGCGGCGGAATACGCGCGGCCCATCCTAGTTATTCAATCAATCGTTGGGAGGCCTGGCGCTGCTTTGGGGGATCGAGATTGGGATGAGCAGAGCCAGGACAAGCAGCTCGGCAGTGTTGCCGAATTGTCTCCACATACGCCGAAGCCACGATTTCCCCCCCTGATATCGGGAGTGATTTCGTTTCCAAAGCGCGCGTCGGGCGGCGATTTTGGCTGTGCGCTCGCTGGTGCGAACAAATGCGCGGGATGCTCGGTTTGCGTGGGCGAAGTGCGCCCAGCCCCCGTCTAACGTCCCTTCGTCAGTCGAACGGACGACCGCGAAGCGTGGCGCGCCGCTACGGTTTCCGCGCAGATTCAACTCGGGGAGTCGCACCAACCAGACGGGCGTTTGGCGATTCCGTGGTGATCTGACCCTGCAGCAAAGTGCCGCTCACCCCCAGAATGGCCGCGGATCCGCGCTTTCGAGGGCCTGCGCTAGCGCCGGCGCAGTGGATCTGCTTTACCGGACGGGCCCCCCCATGCTGAACCACTTACAGAAGCGGCTGCAGAGCCCTGTGGGTCTGCTGAGCATTTCCGCCCTAGTTATCGCAGGGATTGCTCTAGTCAGGCCCGGTGTCGCGAAGAAGCCCGTGAAGCCTGAGGCCCCAGAGGTGGCGTCCGCCGCGCCGCCAGTGCAAGCCCCGAAGCTCGCCCACCTGAAGCCGCAGCCGCTGAACGACGAGCTGCGCATGAAGGGGTTTCACGAGTGCAACCCCCAGGACCCGATCGGTCTCGGGCCGTACTCGCCATACCGCAAGCTGCGCATGGGACAGATCGCCATTCCGCAGAAGGGCGGTCACACCGACGACTTCGGCTACGACGTGCTGATTCATTTCCACGGCCATGAGCCAGTTCGCAAAACGCTGGTTCAAGTCGCCCACGGCATCACCTACGTGGGCGTGGACCGCGGCACCGGCAGTGGTCCCTACACCAAGGCTTTCGAGGATCCAGAGCGCTTTCCGCGCCTCCTGCGCTCGATTCAAAAGAACCTGCAAGCGTACTCCAAGGACCCCCGCGCCCACATCCGGCACTTGGCCATTTCCGCATGGAGCGCTGGGTATGGCGCGGTCAACCGCATCCTCAAGCATAGCGCCGACAAAGTGGACGCTGTGGTGCTGCTGGATGGTTTGCACGGCGGTTGGAAACCCGGCGCCGCCCATCACACCAAACCGAGCGACGTCGATCCGGCGTTCATTCAGCCCATCTTCGACTACGCGAAGCGGGCAAAAGAGGGGCACGGCATCTTCTACCTGACCCACTCTCAGGTCGAGCCAGAGGGCGGATACCCGTCGGTGCGCCTCACGACGGCGCTGCTGCTGGAACAGCTCGGATTGAGCCTCGAGAAGCGAGACGCCGGCGACGGGGAGTTCGGATTGTTGGGGGAGGTGCACTCGGGCAACCTGCACGTGCTGTCGTACGCCGGACACCGCGAGTACGCCCACTGCTCGCATATCTCCCACATCACCGAGGCGCTCTACCTTCTCGAATCCACGTGGAAAACTCCGCCGCTGGACCGTTCCGTGGAGAACACTCCGGCGCCGAAGCTCGGAACACCCCAGGCGGAGGACACGGACAGCGAAGCCGACACGGACGCCGAGGACGAGACGGATGACCCGGTGACCGCGGAGGATGCCAAGCAGCCTGAGCCCGACGACGACGGCAAGCAGCCCGGGCCGGACGAGGCCGCAGCTGAGCCGGCGGCGACCGGAACGCCGGACGCCCCGGCTCCCACGGGGACCGCCAAGCCGAGCTCGCCCGCGGCTTCCGCAGCCCCCAGAGCTTCCGCAACCGTGAGGAGTCCAAAAGCAAGCGCGCCTGCGCCAGCTCCCAACGCGGGCGCTCCCGGGGCGCAACAGGCGGCGCCCTAGCGCACTCTGTTCACTCGTCTTTCAGCGTCTGGGCGAGGTATTCGACCTCTTCCTTGGCAAGCATCGCGTTCACCTTGAAGTGCTGTCGGTACAGCTCGATCGCGCGCGGTTTGTCCCCGGCCCGCAGCATGGCCAGCACCTGGGCTTTGGGATCACCCGAGGGTGGCGCCATGCCGACCGGGGCGGCGGTCGGCAGCGAGGCGCTCGTCGGGAGCGCGCCCGGGCCGGGAGCGGTGCCGCCGGGGGTCGTGGGCACCGCTGAGCTGGGATTGGCTGAAACCGGCGCAGCAGGCGGCGGCCCCTGCGGGGGACCAAAACCTGCTTGAGGCCCCTGGGGCGAAGCGCCACCAGACTGCGGCGCGCTTGCCGCTTGCGGTGGTCCCCAGCCGGGGGGTGGAGCTTGGCCGCCACCACCAGGTGGTCCCCAGCCCACGGGTGCCGCCGGCGCGTTTCCCTGAGGATGCACCGGAGGAGCAGCAGCACCTGCTGACTGACTCGCGACCTGAGCGGTGATCGCGGGAGCGAACTGCGTCGGCCCCGTCGCGTCGGTAGCGGGCACCCCGCCACTCAGTTGACCGATGCGCGCACGCACTTGATCCAGGATTGGGGGCGGGATCTGCTGCCATGCGGAGGGCACGGCCGCCCGCCCCTGCTGGAGCAATGCCTGCAGGGGTTGAGCTTCCTCCGTGGGAGGAATTCCAGGTCCGCTGTCCCAGATCCACACCAACCGGTCCCCGCGGATCTCCACCGCGTACTGATAGGGAAGCTCCGCCACTCGCCAGGTCCAACGATCAGACATGGGCGGACGATAGCCTCCCTGACTCGGAGCCGAATACTGAACACCTTTTCCGTGTTATTGTTCGTCCTACCTGGGCTTTCCGCGCGCAGTAGTTTAAGCGCTCCCTCACCCCGCTCCTCACCCCAAAAGCCGCCCTGACCCGCACATGCCCCGCCGCCTTTACGTCTACCGCAGCAATCAAGCGGAGCAGCTCGTCAAGAGCCTGGCCGACGTGTTGCGGGTGCCCGTCTCCGATCCCATGCGGGCCGAGCGGGTGGTCGTGCAAGGTCGAGGCATGGCGACCTGGTTGAGTCAGGAGCTCGCCCTCGCGCTCGGAGTGTTCACGAACGGGGAGTTTCTCTACCCGCGGAACTTCGTGGCGCAGATCTTCGCGGAAACGTTCTCGCGTCCTGACCTCTCGAGCCACTCCCGGGAAGGGCTCTTCTGGGGACTCTACTCAAGCCTTGCGTCGTTGCCCGAAGAGTTCGCCGGGCTGGAGCCAAACGCCGATCGCAAGGCCCTGGAGAGCGTGCTGGGCTACCTCACGGGCGGCGCGCTCGACCTCAAGACGCAACAGCTGGCTGCCAGGGTGACGCGAGCCTTCGATGGGTACCTGGTCTTCCGCCCCGAACTGATTGCCGCATGGGAAAGTGGACAAACCGGCGATGTCCCCGCGCGCCTGTTGGGCCCAGCGGCATGGCAAGCAGCGCTGTGGCGACGCCTACCCGAGGCGCTGCGAAAACATCACCTCGCTTACCTCGAGCGTGAGTTCGACGAGCGCGTGAGCGAACTCGCAGGGCTGCCAGCGGACGTCGCCGCAGGCCAACACCAGCTGCCGGAGCGCGTGTGCTTGTTCGGGCTCTCGAGCCTCCCGCCGCTGTATCTGCGCAGCGTGGCGCGTCTGGCCGATCTGATCGACGTCCACCTGTTCGTGCTTTCGCCGTCGCGAGGTTGGTTCGCCGATCAGGCCGCTCCGCGCCAGCGAGCCAAGCTGCTCGAGCAAGGGCACGCGTATGAACAGCCTCATGAACTCCTGGCTGCACTCGGAGGCGCCGGGGCGCACTTCCAGCAGCTGCTCGAAGAAATCGGGGTTGGCTACCACGAGTCGCAGGAACTCTACCGCGACCCGACTGCAGGAGCAGCACAGCCAAGCCTGCTAGCAAGACTGCAAAAGAGCCTGCTCGAGCTGGACGAAGCGCTCGAACCGAACCTGCCGGACGACGATCAGTCCATCGCGGTGCATTCGTGCCATGGCCCGATGCGCGAAGTCGAGGTGTTGCACGATCTCATACTCGACCTGCTCGAACGCGATCCGACCCTCGCCCCTCAAGACATCATCGTGATGGCGCCTGACATCGAGCGCTATGCCCCCCTGATCGAGGCGGTCTTCGATCGACCCTCGGACGTATCCCCACGGCAAGCAGTGACGGCGGGGCGAAGGGACCGTCGCGGTGGCATCCCCTACCGCATCGCCGATCGCTCCGTGCGCCACGACGCGCCAGTGCTGGAAGGGCTCTTCCGCGTGCTCGCACTGGTTGGTGGGCGCCACAGCGCAAGCCAGCTGCTCGACCTGCTGAACCTGGCGCCGATCGCCGAGCGCTTCCAGATTCAAGTCGCCGAGCTGGATGAGATCTCCGAGTGGGTGCGGGAGACGGGGATCCGCTGGGCCATTGACGAGCAGGATCGTGTCCGCCACGGCCAGCCCGCGATCCGCCAGAACACCTGGCGTTTTGGACTGGATCGCTTGCTGGTTGGCTACGCGCTGCCGGGCCAAGACCGACATCGCTTCCAGGGCTGCTTACCCTACGACGAGGTCGAGGGCCAAGCTGCGGAGCTGGCGGGAAAGCTAGCAGCGTTCGCGGAAACGCTGTTCAGGAGCTTGGACAGCCTGGATGAAGCGAAGAGCCTACCGGAGTGGCAGGCGGCGCTCGCGCGCATGGTGAGCCTGTTGTTCGCGACCGAAGGCGACTACGCCTGGCAGCACCAGCGGGTGCTCAGCGCCCTCGAGCAGATCCGCAGTGCCGCGGAGAGCGTGGGCTTCAGCGCCAGGATCGGACTCAAGGTTTTGATGCCGCTGCTCGCCGAGCAGCTCGACGAGTCGCAGCCAGCGAAGAGTTTCCTCACCGGCGGTGTGACGTTTTGCGCGATGGTCCCCATGCGCTCGATCCCTTTCCGCGTGGTCTGCCTGATGGGCATGGACGAAGATGCCTTCCCACGCCGGGACAACGTCGTTGACTTCGACCTCGCCAGCGCCTTGCCGCGCCCGGGTGATCGTTCGCGCAGCCAAGACGATCGCTACCTGTTCCTCGAGGCGCTGCTCTCGGCGCGAGACCGCCTGATCGTGACGTTCAACGGGCAGAGCATTCACGACAACTCGAAGCGCCCGCCAAGCGTCGTCGTCGAGGAGCTGCTCGATCACCTGCAGCGTCAAACCGCAGCTGAGCCAAAAGATGGCGCTGGCGAGGTGAACGATGTGCGCGAGCGCCTGATCACGGAGCACCCCCTGCAGCCCTTCAGCCAGCGCTATTTCGACAGCAGCGAGCCACGGCTGTTCAGCTTTCGTGAGGAGCTCTGCCGAGGAGCCGTGACGGCACGCAGCGCGCGCCGTCAGCCCACGCCCATCTTCGAGGGGCGCCTGCCCGCGGCCGAGGGTCCGCCCCGCTTTGGCCTGCGCGATCTATTGCTCTTCGTGTCGGCTCCCCAGCAGTACTTGTTCGAGCGGCGCCTAGGGCTCTTCCTCAGGGAAGAGAACGCCGAGCTCTTGGACCGCGAGCCGATCGAGCTCTCCGCGCTGGAGAAATACTCGGTGGGCAACTTCTTGCTCCAGCTCGGCCTCGAAGGAGTTGACGACGACGAGAGCCTCATGGTGCTGCGGGCGAGCGGGAAATTGCCCTTCGGCACCAGCGGCTCTGTGACGCGAGACGTGCTCCAGGCAGAGACCGACGCGATGAAGCAAGCGCTGCTCGGCGCGATGGCTGGCCACCCTGCGCAAAGCCATCACATTTCCTTGCGGATGCCGTGCGGGGTACACCTGGAGGGCAACCTCGACGACGTCTACGGCGGCCGAATGATCCGCGCCAACTTCATGCGGCCACGCCCAAAGCGCCAGCTGCGCGCGTGGGCCGAGCACCTGATTTGGTGTGCGCACGTCGAGCAACGCGCGAGCGCTCCCGACAGCTCACGCCTCAGGCAGGTCAGCGAGCTCCCCCGCGAGGTGGCGAAGTCCTACGTGTTCTTGCGTCCGCAGCCGGACAAGTCTCGCATCACGCGCTACGAGCTCGCGGCGCCCGACGACGCGACGCGCGAGCTCGACGTGTTGTGTCAGCTCATGCTGCTGGGGCTCGATGAGCCTTTGTACTTCTTCCCGGAGGCGTCGCGTGCGTTCGTCGACGCGCTGGCGAGCGGCAAGGATCATCCCCATGGCGCCGCAAACGTCGCTCTCGCCGACGACACCCGCTTCGATCCATACGCCAGCCGAGTTGTCGGAGGCAGCGTCGACGTGCGCGCTCTGCCAAGCATCCCCGATGGCCGCGCGCCGGGCTTTGACGAGCTGGCCCAAACCATCTGGCAGCCACTGCTCCAGCACCTGGAGGAGACGTGATGCGAGCTTTCGACGCCAGCAACGTTGAGCTTGCAGGCTTCAACCTGGTGGAAGCGAGCGCGGGCACCGGGAAGACCCACGCCATCACCAGCCTCGTGACGCGCCTCATCTGCGAGCAGGATCTGGGCATCGAGCGCGTCCTGGTGGTGACCTTCACGGAGGCGGCCGCTGCAGAGCTACGCGATCGTGTGCGCGCACGGCTGAGCCGGCTCTTGCGCAGCCTCGAGATGCGGGTCCCGCGGCTCGATCAGGCGGACACCGACCTGCTCGCGCGCATGCGGTCGCTGCTGCCAGACGCTGCGCTCAAGTCACGCCTCGAGCTCGCG
Organism: Polyangiaceae bacterium; assembly: GCA_041389805.1. Taxonomy (GTDB): domain Bacteria; phylum Myxococcota_A; class Polyangia; order Polyangiales; family Polyangiaceae; genus JAHBVY01. The sequence goes on from JAWKRD010000013.1 coordinate 27,092, forward strand.
CTGGGGCGCTTCGACGAAGCAGCCATCTCGACCATCCACGGCTTCTGCCATCGTTGCCTTACGGAAATTGCCTTCGAGAGCGGGGGCCTGTTCGAGTCAGAGCTGGTTCCAGACTTGAGCGTGCTGCGCGACGAGGTGGTGCGCGACTACTGGACGCTCGAGACCCACGCCGCACCGGCGGAGTTCCTGCAGCAGCTGGCGGCGCACAAGCTCGACTTGAAGGCCTGCCAGCGCCTGGCGGATCGCGTGGTTTCCAACCCCGAGCTCGCCGTGCTGCCCCGAACCGTGGACGCGCCGATGCCCGACCGCAAGGCGCTCGAGCGAGCCGTGGACCGCGCCCGGGAGGTCTACGATCGCGGCGAGGTTGACCGCATCTTGCAGCGCAAGGGCGTAAACCAGGTGAAGCTCAAGCAGAGCAACATGCATCAGCTGCTCGACGACCTGGAGGATTTTTTGGGGGTGAGGGAGCGGCGAAGCGGCGCCCTGGCCGACACGCTGCCGGAGCGCTCGATCCACCTGGCGCAGTCACGCTTCCCGATGAACAAGGGACAGCCGATCCCCCGCCACGCGTTCTTCGAGCGCTGGGAGACGGTGGTCGAGGAACACGCTGCGCTGACGGACGCGTGGCGGGGGCGCTTGGCAGCATTCGTCACTGGGCTGGTCGACTACGCGCGGCGAGAGATCCCGAAGCGGAAGCTCGAGCGCGGACTGATTTCCTTTGACGACCTGCTGCAGCAGCTGGATGCCGCCTTGAAGAGCCCCCGTGGCCCACAGCTCGCCGACCGCATCCGCAAACGTTTCCCTGCGGCATTAATCGACGAGTTTCAGGACACGGACAGCATCCAGTGGCGCATCTTCCAGCGCCTCTACGTGGAGCCAGCGTCACCGCCAACCACTGACTCCGCTGACGGAGCGGGTCCACTCTTCGTGATCGGCGATCCCAAGCAAGCCATCTACAGCTTTCGCGGCGCAGACCTTGGTGTGTACCTACGCGCCGCCCAGGGCACCGCCGAAGCGCGCCGTTACACCATGGGCACCAACTGGCGCACCGACCCTGCACTGCTGAGCGCGCTCAACGGCCTGTATGACGCTCAGCGACTCCAGGTGCCCTTCCTCGTCGCCGGGATCGGCTTTCCACAAGTGTCGCCGAAGCCGGGCGCGAGCGAACGCTTGTGCACCTCGAGCGGGGAGCCCCGTGGCGGTCTGACCCTCGGCTTCGTCGACGCGGAGTTGAGCCAGGCACTCGGCATCGCTGAGCTCTGCGCCCGTGAAGTGCGCCACACCCTCGCGTCGGAGCTGCGCATCGGCGATCAGACACTGACTGCTGGGGATATCGCGGTATTGACGCGTACCAACGCTCAAGCCTTCGAGGTGCAACACGCCCTGAACGGCCACGGCATCCCGAGCGTCGTGCTCGGTGATCAGAGCGTGTTCCTCTCGACGGAAGCGCGCGAGCTGGGGCAACTCTTGAGCGCGCTGGCAGAGCCGACTCAGGTGCGCGCCGTCAAGGCCGCGCTGACCACGGAGCTAGTCGGCGTCAGCGCCAACGGCCTCGACGCGCTGGAGCGCGACGACCGCGAGTGGGACGTCTGGACCGCACGCTTCCGAGCCTGGAACCAGCTCTGGATGCAGCGTGGCTTCGTGCAAATGGTTCAGCGAGTGCTGGCAGAACTCGGGAGCTTCGAACACCTGCTGGCTCTCACCGACGGTGAGCGCCGGCTCACGAACGTGCTGCACCTGATCGAGCTGATCCACGCGGCAGCGCGTGGTCTGCACCTGGGTCCCGCTGGGATCCTGTCCTGGCTCAGCGTGCAGCGGCTCGACAACAGTCAGCGGGTAGAGAACGTCCAAGTCCGTCTCGAGAGTGACGAGCGCGCCGTCAAGATCACCACGGTGCACAAGAGTAAGGGCCTCGAGTATCCCGTGGTCTTCTGTCCGTACGCTCACGCCGGCTCCGGGATCCATCCAGATGACAGCCGCCAGCCGGTGTTTCACGATGACGACGGTCAGCTCACCCTTTCGCTGCTGTTCGAAAACGACCCGAAGCACCCCCACAAGCAGCGAGCGGTGAACGAGAGCCTGGAAGAGGCTCTGCGGCTCCTGTACGTGGCGTTGACCCGCGGCAAGCACCTGACCCACGTGTTTTGGGGGCCGATTGGTCACAAGCACCAGAAGCCCTACGCCTACTCCGCGCTTGGCTATCTGCTGCACCCGCCCGATCAGGGCCGCATGGCGTGTGACGTGGATCGGCTCAAGGCCCACTTCAAGGACAAGACGGGCGACGACTTGCTGCGCGAAGTAGCGGACCTAGCGCTCAATATCCCCGGTCTCAGCTTGCGTCGGCTGGATGAGTCCATGCCTGGGGCACCAGTGCTCGGGAATGAGCGTGAACACCCCCTGGTCGCGCGGGCGCGCGAACGCAGCATCGATCAATATTTCCGCACGGCAAGCTTTTCAGGGCTCGCAGCCCAAGCGGAGAAGCTCGAGCTAGATCCCGACGAAGGCCGCGACCGCGATCAAGGCGGGGACCTCAGCGACGCCGAAGTGGACTTCTTGACGCCACAGCTCGAGCTCGTGCCCTTCCCTCGGGGTTCGAAGGCGGGAAACTTCTTTCACGACGTACTCGAGCATCACGATTTCACTCGGGACGAAGGCGCTTTGAAGGAGCTGGTGAAGCGCAAGCTCGCGACCCACGGATACGCTCTGGATCTGAGCGATGGCGCCACGAGCGGAATCCAGCGGGCGCTTGCCACGCCGCTCTTCCGCGTCCCTGAAGGGCGCAGCCGCGCGCCGGCTCCGAGCGTCGACGCCGGTCCAGATGTCGATCTTTGCCTGATGCACCTGGGTCGCAAGGACCGCCTGGACGAGCTCGAGTTTCATTTCCCTGTAGCAATGACACCGGGCTCCGAACGACTGCACTCGGGTCGGCTAGCGGCAGCCTTCCGCGAACATCCGAGTCCCGCGCTCGCGAGCGGCTACGCCGACCGCATTCAGCAGCTGGGATTTGCCCCGCTGACCGGCTTCCTCAAGGGGTACGTCGACCTGATCTTCCGCAGCCCGAACCCGAACAGCGAGGGCACGCGGCGCTTCTACCTGGTCGACTACAAGACGAACTTTCTGGGGGACTCGCCGGTGCACTACGGCCCTCGGCGCCTCCAGGACGCGATGAGTCACGGGCACTACTACCTGCAGTATCACCTGTATACGCTGGCGCTACATCGCTACCTCTCGTCGCGTATGCCCGGCTACCGCTATGAGTCAGACTTCGGTGGGGTGCTCTACCTGTTTCTCCGCGGAATGGCTCCTGAACTCGGGAACATGAGCGGGATCTTCTTCGAGAAACCACCGCTCTCGCGGATCCAGGCGTTGTCTGTCGTGATGGAGGGCCTGCCCCAATCAAGGCCGCCGCTCGATGACTCGGCGCCGCCCCTCGGAGTCGACACCTGATGGCCCCGCTACCGCAGGCGGTCCTAGAGCTGCACGCCGCGGGAGTGCTCGGCGCGCTGGACGTCGAGTTCGCTCGGGTGTTGGAACGGATCCAGCCGAGCGCTCCGAATGTGCTGCTGGCCGCAGCTCTGACTAGCCGAGCCGTGCAACGCGGCCACGTGTGCCTCGACCTGAGAGGGCTCGACAAGCGCGTACTCCTCGACCAGGACGAGCAACCTGTCGAAGTTGAACTTCCTGGCCTGCGTGGCTGGCTGCGTGAACTCAGCCACAGCGCGCTGGTGGCAACCCCGGCCACCTGTCTCGAGCCCACCGCCGCAGACCACCGCCCGTTGGTGCTCGATGCTCGAGGTCGGGTCTACCTCTGGCGCTACTACGACTATCAAACTCGGCTCGCCGCCAATCTACTCGAGCGGCTGGGCCGTGACGTAGCGGTGGACGAGCAGGTGCTCGCGCGCAGTGTTTCCCGGCTCTTCGCAGGCAGTCGTGAGGACCCCGACTTGCAGCGGGTCGCAGCGCTGGTAGCGGCGAGTTCAGCGTTCTCGCTGATCAGCGGCGGCCCCGGCACGGGTAAGACCACGACCGTCGTGCGCATCCTCGCCACCCTGATCGAGCAATCGCGGGCGCTCGGAAAGGATCCCCCACGTATCCTGTTACTGGCGCCCACGGGGAAGGCGTCACAGCGCCTCGCGGAAGCGATCACCGAGCAGAAGTCCAAGCTAACCTGTGAAAGCTGGGTGAGCGAGGCGATCCCTACGGAAGCGCTCACGATTCATCGAGCCCTCGGCTATCAGCCACACTCCCCGACACGCTTTCGCTACGGCGCCAGTGAGCCGCTCTCCGCGGACTGCGTGCTGGTCGACGAGAGCAGCATGGTCGACCTGGCGTTGCTCACGAAGCTCGTCGAGGCCGTACCCAGACACGCTCAGCTGATCTTGATCGGGGACAAAGATCAGCTCTCCAGCGTCGAGACTGGGGCGATCCTGGGTGACGTGTTCAATCCGTCGACCTTCGCGGGGTACTCCCCAGAGCTCGTGACCCGCGTGGCAAGCCTCAGCGGGGATCGCCTCCCGAAGCCAAAGCGGGCGCGCGCTGGAGGGCGCGCTGCGCTCGCCGACTGCATGGTGCATCTAACGAAGAGCTACCGCTACTCGAGTCAGGGTGGGATCGGCGCCCTGGCGCGCGCGATCAACGCGGGCGATGCGCGGGCGGCCTGGGATAGTTGTCAGGGCAGATCCGGGGTGAGCTTCATCGCGGGCGAGCCGGCCGAGCTGGAGCCCAAGCTGGGACGGCTGGCCGTCGAGGGCTACCGTGGCTATCTCGCGGCCACCGATCCCGCACGCAAATTGGAAGAACTCTCCCGCTTTCGTATGCTCACCGCACACCGTCGCGGCCGCCTCGGTGTTGAGCAGCTGAACCAGGTGTGTGAGCGTGCCCTCGCCGACGCTGGGCTGATTCGGCTGTTCTCGGGCTTCGAGCAACGCGCTAACTGGTACCCCGGGCAGCCGATTCTCGTCACGCAAAACGACTACCAGCTCGGACTCTTCAACGGCGACATCGGGGTCGTCACCCGCAGCGAAGACGGCCGCCTGCGCGCGTGGTTCTGGAGCGCCACCAGCGGTGAGACGCCGAGCTTGCGCGGGATCTTGCCGGCGCGCCTACCACCCCACGAGACGGTGTACGCCATGACCGTGCACAAGAGTCAGGGGTCTGAGTTTGATCAAGTGGCGCTCGTCCTCCCCCCCAAACCCTCGCCCATCCTCACCCGCGAGCTGATCTACACCGCGGTCACTCGCGCCAAGGCCGAGGTCACATTGGTAGGCCAGCGGGCGATCCTCGAAGCCGGCGTCTCCCAGCGCATCCGGCGTGCCTCAGGCTTGTCCGAGGCGCTGTGGGGGTTCGAGCTCCCGGAAGAAGCTGCGGTCACGCTACCCACCGCCCAGCGCAAAGCGGAGCAACTCAAGCTGCCGTTCTGAGCGGTCGTTCTTCTGGCGACCCTGGCGTGTCTGCCGCAACACGCGCTGTGGGTGTGAGCACCACGCCCAGCAGGCGGACTCGCGTGTTTCAGCACGGATCTGACCTGGCACGCGGCTTGTTTAAGTGGCCGCGTGCTACGCGGGCGGAACGCATCACTTGGGGGGAGTGAAAAGGCTGGGAATGGAGTCTGGCGCTGGAGCGTCCGTTGCTGTTTCCTGAGCCTGGTTGCTTGGCTCCTCGTCCAACGCCTCAACTACCCCGCTGAACGGCTCGACTACGGCGCGCTCGAGTCGACACGCTACCTAGCGAACGATGGCCAGCTGCTCTACGAAGCTCGCTCGGAGCGCGGCGGCTACCAGCGTCCGGTGCCGCTTCAAGCGGTGTCCGCGTACCTCGTGTCGGCGACCATCTCGAGCGAGGACCGCTACTTCTGGAGCCATCCCGGCGTCGACCCAGTCGCGGTCACGCGAGCCGCCTGGCTCAACCTGGAGCGAGGACGCGTCGCCTTTGGTGGGTCCACGATCACTCAACAGCTCGCGGGATTGCTTGAGGCGCGCCCTCGCACCTTCTCGGGCAAAGCCGCGGAAGCGCTCGACGCGTTTGGGCTGGAGCTCCGGCTCTCCAAGCGAGAAATCCTCGAGCAGTACCTGAACCGCGCCTATTACGGGCGCCTCGCCTATGGCGCGGAAGCCGCCGCCAATCAGTTCTTCGGCAAGCCCGCAAAGGCTCTGACGCTGGACGAAGCCGCGCTGCTCGCGGTGTTGCCACGAGCACCGAGCTACTACGACCCAGACAGACATCCCGGGCACGCCCTCGAGCGGCGCCGGTACGTCCTGTCGACCATGGCGGCTCGTGGCTGGATCAGCCGCGCAAGCGCCGAACTTGCTGCCAGCCAGCCGCTGAGAATAATTCCACGGGGCAAAGAACGCCACGCGCCGCACGCCCTCGACTACCTGAGTCAGCGCACCTCTGCGAAGCAGCACGAGGTCGAGACCACCCTGGACTTGGAGCTTCAGGCACGGAGCCACACACGCCTCCGCCAACACCTGGAGCGCCTCGAGGCGGATGGAGCGACCCAGGGCGCGGTGGTGGTGATCGAGAACGAGACGCGCCACGTACTAGCGCTGGTCGGGTCGCGCGAGTACGAGCAGCGGGAGCTCGCGGGGGCGGTCAACGGAGCGCTCAGCCCACGCCCCCCCGGATCGACGCTCAAGCCGTTCGTGTACGCGCTGGCCCTCGAGAGTGGCGCGAACCGAGACACGTTGCTGCTCGACGCTCCCTTGAACTTCGACGGCTACGCGCCGCGCAGCGCCTCCGGGAATCACCACGGCTGGGTGCGGCTCGATCAGGCGCTCGGCAGTTCGCTGAATACACCAGCGGTGCTGGTGGCCGAGCGCGTCGGGGTCGACCGCGTCAAGCAACGCCTGGTAGCTCTGGACCTGATCCCGGAGGATACAGAGCCGAGTCTGGCGCTCGCACTCGGTGGGTCGAGCGTGCGACTAGTCGATCTGACCAACGCCTACGCCACCCTCGCCCAAGACGGCGAACACCGGCGTTGGACCTTGCTGCGCGGTGAACGCGCCGGCGTGACGCGACGGGTGTTCTCCGCCGCAGACGCGCGAAACGTGCTCGGGATGCTCTCCGACTCCAAGACTCGCGAGCTCGAGTTTGGCGTCGAGACACCCCTCGGCAACGACGGCAGCGACGTGCCGCTCGCTGGTAAGACGGGAACCTCCCAGTCGTTCTGTGACAACTGGACGGTCATCGTGACTCCGCGCTTCAGCGTAGGTGTCTGGGTGGGCAACTTCGACGGCGAGCCGCTCCATGGACTGCTGGCAATGCACGGCGCTGCCCCCCTCGCGCGCGCGATCGCGCTCAGCTTGCCCGGCGGCGGGGAGCCGCGTTGGCGCGAAGTTCCCCCGCTCAAGGCGTCGACCTGGTCAGCACTCGCGCGTCGTCCCTTGCTCGAGCAACCCAGCCAGGGTGCGCGCTTTCGCATCGATCCCCTGCTCCCTCGCACCGCCCTCGCGCTCGAGCTGAGAGCCACCCCTCTGCCTGGCCTCAGGGCGCGCTTCCAAGTCGACGGCAAGCCGCTCGCGGGTGACCGCTATCGCGCCAGCTGGCCACTGACTCCCGGCGATCACGTTGCTCGCGTCGAGTTGCTCGACGATCGAGGACGCATCGTCGAAAGCTCCCAGGACCATGATTTCCACGTGGAAGGAACATGAGCATGAGAACGCATCGATTGTTGCCCCTGAGCCTCGCGCTCTGTTTCCTCGGCTGCGAGACCCAGCCGTCGCAAGATCTGCTCAGCACCGCAGAAACCGAACTCTTGCCAGGCACGAGTCTGGAGCAGAAGCTGCCGCCGCCGAGCATCAACATGCCAACCGGTCAGGTCGTGCTCGGCCCTGCGGGCAAGCTTCCGATCCTGGTCAAGGGTGTAGAGAGCGCGCGCCTGAGGGTGATCCCCATCACTCCCGCTGAGTTCGCGCTCGCCAGCAAGTACGCGGGCTATCATCCCCCCGACGAGGATGTGTTGGAGCAGGTCGGGCATGGCTTCGCTGGGCGCGCGACCACACGCTTCGTCGCGCCTGAGGATCCAGCAACCGAGAGCCGCATCGAGCTCGACCCGTTCGTCGCGGTCAAACAGGCAGGCGGGAAACGCCCCGAGCTCCTGTTCGTGGTACTCGACACGCCTGGAACGTACAGCCGCGCCAGCGTGATTCAACGCGGGGGGTTGGCGAGTTTGCTCAAGCTGGGTGCCGAGAGCGGCATCGCCTGGGTCACCCGGACAACCGACGGCAAGCCTCAAGCGGCGGCGCGAGTCACGTTGACCCAAGGTGCGGCTGTGCGATTCTCCGGAACCACCGACGCTTCAGGCATTCTGAAGCTACCTGGACGTTCGAAGCTGTATCTGCCCAGCGCCTCGAAGGACTCCGAGGAGCCCTTGATTCTCCGCGCGGAAACTTCCAGCGCTCTCGCTCTCCAGACAGAGCGCTGGAACGATGGCGTCGACAGCTGGAGCTACGGTCTACCGAGCGCGTACTACGAGTCGGCAGATGGGCTGCGCGGCATCGTCACGGCGGAGCGCGGCATCTTCCGCCCCGGTGAGACCGTGAATCTGCTCGGCGTGCTACGTCAGCGCGACGCGAAGGGCAAGCTTCAGGTGGCTCGCGGCAGCTATCAACTCAGCGTCCGCGATCCTGACGGAAACGAAGTGCTCAACCAGAAGCTCCAGCCGACGCGTTTTGGAACGCTGCGCTCCAACCTCAAGTTGCCCACCAGCTCACGCCTCGGGAGCTATCAAGTGCGCCTCGCCTCCGGAAAAGGCGATTTGAGCAGCAGCTTCGAGGTCGGCAAGTACCGCGCTGCGCGCTTCGAGGTGAAGCTCGGTAGCGCGGTAACAGAGGGAGAAGGCGGCGGCCTCGTGATCCCGATCAGCGCCAACTACCTGTGGGGCGCGCCGGTCAAGCGCGGCAAGGTGCACTACTCCGTGAGCACCCGGGCACACCGCGCTTACAACGACGCCGGCTTCGACTTTGGGAACAGCCGCGGCACGAGTTCCTACGATCGGATCGACTCGGATCTCGAACTCGACGAGCACGGCAACGGTAAGATCCAGGTCACCGCCGACCTCATCCGTGGGGAACAGAGTTCTCAAACCGTCGACTTGATGGTCAACGCAGACGTCAGCGACATCGGCGGCGATAGCATCAGCACCCAGGCGGCGGTGCCGCGCTCGACGACGAGTGCAGCAGTCGGACTGCGCAACACGAGCTGGGCCGTCGATCCCGGTCGCGGCTGGGACATCGACGTGATGGCGGAGCTCCCCGACGGGAAGCCTGCCGTCCGGAACGTCGACCTCGTGCTGCACCGACGCTACTGGAAGAGCTACACCGAGGAGACGAGCTACGGCAGCCGTTATCGCGGTGGGTGGGAAGAGGACGAGGTGGAGACCAAGCGCGTCAGCACCCAAGTGGGCGGATCGCGGGTCCACTTCGCCCTGCCTTCCGGAGGCGAATACCGCATCGAAGCCCGCGTCGAAGGCGAGCAGGCGTACTCTGAAGCGAGAGTCTGGGCGTACGGCGGAGGCGCATACGGCGCCGCTGACAACAACCCGCGCATGGACCTCCGCGCGGACAAGCAGAGCTACGACCCGGGTGACACGGCGAAGCTCTTCGTGGCCTCGCCGTATGCCAAGTCCACCGCGCTGGTGACCCTCGAGCGCGAGGGGATCCTCAGCGCCTACACGACTGAGCTCGATGGCGCCGAACGTCCTGTAGAGGTGCCGCTCACGGACGCTCACCTACCCAACGTGTTCGTCTCGGTCGCCACGGTGCCAAGCGGACTCGACCGAGGCGGCCCTTCGGCGGGCACACCTTTCCGCATGGGATATACCAACCTCGAAGTGAGCCCGGCCGAGCGGCGCCTCAGAGTGGAGCTCCGCCCGGGGAAACAGACCTATGAGCCCGGGCAGGAGGCCCTGGTGGATGTCCTGGTCAAGGATCAATCCGGTCGCCCAGCGGCTGCCGAGGTCACCCTATGGGCGGCTGACGAAGGCGTGCTGATGCTGACCGGCTACGAAACACCGGACCCCTTCGCACCTCTCTACGCAAAGCACGTGATCGACGTCAGCACCTCGAGCAGCCTGATGCGCTTCGTGTCACCGGACCCGTTGTACTGGGATGCCACCGGAGGGGACTCGGCACCCGGCGCCGAGAGCGCATTTCGCTCACGCTTCCTGGGCACCGCGTTTTTCTCGAAGAAGGGCGTCGTGACGGATCGCAGCGGTAAGGCACAGGTCAAGCTCGCGCTGCCGGACAACCTGACTCGCTGGAGGCTGATGGCCGCTGTCGCTGACGCTGGTCAGCGCTTCGGTCGGGGCGAAGCTAGCATCACCACGAAGAAGCCCGTACAAGTCATCCCCGCCCTACCCCGTTTCCTCACGGCAGGAGACACGGTCGACCTCGGGTTCGTCGTGCACGAACAGACGGGCAAGGGGCGCCACGCGAAGCTGCACGTCAGCCTGGAGTCGACCGCCAAGGGCAAGCAACCAGCGCGCATCGATGGCGACGCGGACCGCGATTTCGATCTGACCCCCGACGGTCAGATGGCCCTCAAGTTCCGGGTCAAGGCCGAGGAGCCGGGCGAGCTGGTGGTGAAAGCCAAGCTGGAAGCGGGCAGCGACTGCGACGCGGTCAAGCTCACACTGCCCGTCCACCCGAAGCTGCCCTACACGAAGCGCATGGTCGGCGACGGCCGCATCAACAAGTCGGCGAGTGTGGCGCTCAAGCTCCCGGATACGGCGCAGGCGTCGGAAGCTTGAAGCTGTCGCTGTCTTCCGTCCGTGCTGGCATCACTCCAGGGCGGCATCGACTCTACTCCTCGAGTATCCCCATGGCCGCGTCGAGCAGACCACCTCCGCCTCATCCCGCTGGTCATGCTCGAAGAGCTGATGCGTCGCTCCGAGACCACGGCTCGGGAGCGGTGCACCACCGCCGCATGGACGCGGCGATCGCCCACGTTGGAGCACCAGAACAGCGATGGCGGCCGGACTCCTGGCCAGACTCGACTCGGAAGGCTTCCTCACCGCCTACGCGCTGTGGGGCCTGACCACGGCCAAGAGTCATGGCTACGCCGTTCCCACTGGCAGCGTGGAACGCGGCTTCAGCTACCTGAAGCAACACGTCGAGGATGGTGATGACATGCACGGCCAAAGCTCGAGTCTCGAGACCAAGCCGTTCGCCGCGTTCGTGCTCGCCGACGCCCGCGTGAAGACGCCGACTTCGGCAAGCGCCTGCGGTACCCAGGGCCTCTCTCGCTTCGCGAGTGGGCTCCTGGGTGCGGCGCTGACGAGCAAGCCAGAGGGTACGACCCTGCTCAAAAGCGCTCGAGCAGGCCAAGCAGCCGCTGGACGGCGGAGGCGCGGTTGTCCCGGAGCTGAAGGATCTGGACACATTTTCCTACGGGAAAGACCTGCGCTCGACGGCGATCAGCGTGCGCGCGCTGGTGGACGCCGGCAGGCAAGAGGAGGCGGAGCCGTTGGTGCTTGGCGTGCTGAGCCAGCGCGCGCCGGATGGCAGCTGGGGCACCAACGGCGAACAACCTGTGGCGCTCTATGCGCTGACCAGCTACGCGGGAGAAATCCCAGTGACGGCTACGGGCAGGTGACCGTATTCCTCGGCGACAAGCGCATCGGCAGCGCGACGCTTGACGCAGCGCATCCGACCAAGCGCTTCGGAGATCTGACGCGCGAAAGACCTGCCCGGCCCCGGCAAGTCGCTGGCGCTCCGCCCGGAGAGTCGTGGCGGCTCCTGCGCTACAGCGCCTTGCGCTACGTGGACACCGACCTTGGCAAGCAGCCGGAAGCAGAGCACGATCGACCGTGAGCCGGAGCCTGCTCGACGCCGAAACGTCACTCCCCGTCACCGAGGTGAAGCAAGGCCAGCTGCTGAAGGTTCGCTTGTCGGTGTCGAGCCTGGAGCCGCGCGCGCACCGCGGCACAGGACGCGCTCCTGCTGGTTTCCGAGGCGATCGACACGCGCTGAAAACGGCGACCCAGAGCGCGGGTACGGACAGCGACTACGTCTGGAACTGGCGCGAGCCCACGACGAGCGCGTCACGTTCTTTGCCGACTGGCTGCCTGCGGGAACCTGGCGCTGGAGCACCTGTGCCGAGCGACCCGAAGCGACACTTCGTGACCGCCTGCTCGCGCCGAGGCAATGTACGACCCTACGGTTTGGGCGTTCTCGACATCCCAGACTCAGGTCGTCCGATAGCAATCGAATGGATCGACAAGCCCAGCCATGGGTACTAGCGTGACCCCGCGCCCTGCCATCGGCGCGGGCAAGCGCACGCGCTGGAATAGGAGTGTCGTTGTTGGGGACCCATGGCTCGGAGTGACGCGAAAGTCAGCTGGTCGGCTGGCGCGAACATGCCGTTCTCCTGACTGGACATCGGCGGCGTGCTGGCAAGGTGGACACCGGCGCCCGCACCAGCTCACCCACGTCGAGAACATCCGGGAAACTGCCGAGCGCGGACGCTTGGCCTTCGACGTGGTGCTCGATCGCAGCGGTCGGTTCAAGCACGTCGTAGCGACCCCGGTCTGCGTGAGTCGCGTGCGTCCGTCCACAGGCCAGCTCCAGCACCGGCACGCGGGTGTCGATTGACTTCTTCTCGTCGGAAATGTGACGAAGCAAATTTGTTTCCTCGTTCCCTGATATTATGTTGTGCCGCATGCTGATTGGCCGCACGGCGCTCGAACGCGACTTTCTGGTCGACGTCTCGAAACGCTACCTATGCGGCAAGCCGGGCGGTATGAAGCGCGCCCCTCACCCCCAAAAGAAAAAAGCTCCCTAGCTTCTGCATCGGAACTCGGTGCTCAATAGAGGCGCGAGCAAACCACCATCAGCTACGGCGCCGACGAGTTCAGCCGCTCGGCGCTGCTAGAACCGTCCGCATCACCAACGCCGCCAAGGTCAGCAGCGATGAAGATCGCCATCCTCTCTCGAGCCAAGGACTCATACAGCACGCGTCGGCTGAAGTTCGCCGCGCAGCAGCGCGGTCACAAGACGCTGGTGCTCGACACGACGAACTTCGCCATCTCGCTCGAGCGAGAACACCCGGAGCTGTATTTCCGTAGCAAGCGCCTGTCGACCTACGACGCCGTGATTCCGCGTATCGGCGCGAGCATCACCTACTTCGGTACCGCGGTCGTGCGCCAGTTCGAACAAATGGGCTTGTTTTGCCTAAATTCGAGCAACGGCATCAGCAACAGCCGCGACAAGCTGCGGTCGCTTCAGATGCTCAGCCGCCACGACATCGGGATCCCCCCGACGACTTTCGTGCGCGATCGCAGCGACATCCTGCCTGCCATCGTGCGCGTCGGCGGCGCGCCCGTCATCATCAAGCTGCTCGAGGGCACGCAGGGCGTCGGTGTAATCCTTGCGGAAACGATGAAGGTCGCAGAAGCGATCATCGAGACGCTCCACAGCGCGAAGCAAAACGTGTTGATCCAGGGCTTTGTCTCCGAGAGCCGCGGCAAGGACATCCGGGCGTTCGTCGTCGGAGATCGGGTCGTGGCAGCCATGCGCCGCGTGGCCCAGGGCGGTGAGTTCCGGAGCAATGTTCACCGCGGGGGGAAGGCAGAGCTGGTCGAGCTCGAGCCGGAGTACGAGCGCACGGCGGTCCGCGCGGCGCAGATCATGGGGCTCAGGATGGCCGGCGTGGACATGCTGGAGTCCAACGACGGTCCGAAGGTGATGGAGGTGAACTCATCCCCCGGACTGCAAGGCATCGAGACCGCAACGAACCTCGACATCGCGGACAGCATCATTCAGTACATCGAGGACCAGGTCGCGTTCCCTGAGCTCGACCTGCGACAGCGACTGACCGTCACCAAAGGCTATGGCGTCGCGGAGCTGATGGTGCCGAAGGACTCTGAGCTCGTCGGTAAGGCGATCTCGGACTGCGGACTGCGAGAGAAGGACATCGTCGTTCTCAAGCTCGAGCGGCGTGACAAGATCATCCCGAACCCGAAGGGCAGTCGGGAACTGCGCGCTCATGATCGACTGCTGTGCTTCGGCAAGCTCGAGGAGATGCGGGCGTTATTGCCGAAGCGCAAGCGCCGACGCTCGCGCAAGCTGCGCAAGCAAGACCTGCCAGCATCGATCATGCCGCCGCCGCCCGACGGCGAGACCTGAAGCGCGCCGACCTGGAGACCTCGTTGAACGCGGCGCTCAGAGCCAGTGCCGCCTGCGAAAGTAGTACAGCAGTCCGAGGCTGACGCTGAGCATCGCGCCGAGCGCAGCGAAGTAGCCCCAGCGCCAGTGCAGCTCCGGCATGTAGTCGAAGTTCATGCCGTAGAGCCCGGCGATGAACGACAGCGGGATGAACACCGTGCTGATGATGGTCAGGAGCTTCATGACTTCATTCAGCCGCTGGCCTTGGATGCTGTGCCCTAGCTCCACCAGACCATCCGCGTTCTCGCGCAGAGACTCGATCAAGTCGAGCACGCGCGCGACGTGGTCTTGCAGGTCACGCAAATAAGGATTGAGGGAGTCCTCGATCAGGTCGACCTCGTCGCGAGCCAGCGCTGCAGCTACTTCGCGCAGCGGCCACACGACGCGGCGCTGAGTCACGAGCTCGCGGCGTATGGCGTATACCTTCTGGATCGAGGAGCCCGTCGCAGTCTTTTGCACGGTCTCTTCCAGCCGATCGATCTGGTCATCCATATCCGCAAGGATATCAAAGTAGCCATCAACGGTGACGTCGATGAGGCGGTACGCCAGGTAGTCCGCGCCGTGCTGACGAATGCGCCCGCGATCGGTGCGAATACGCTCCCTCAGCGCATCGAAGACATCCCCCTGGTGCTCTTGAAAGGTGAGCACGAAGCCGCGACCCAAGACGATGGACAGCTGTTCGTCGACCACCCCGACGTCGGGCTGCTGATGGAGCATGCGAAGCACGATGTACGCATAGTCGTCGTAGCCCTCGAACTTAGGACGTTGCCCTACGGAAGCAATATCTTCCAGCACCAGGTCGTGCAGGCCGAAGCACTTGCCGATCTCCTGCAGGAGCTCCACGTCGTGCACCCCTTCCACGTCCACCCAGAGCACCTTGTCGGGGCTGCGACGCAGCCGGCTCACCGCCTCGGGGCTGACCTGGCGCTCGGTGTGGCGCTTGTCGTCGAACTCGAAGATGCGCACACGAACGGGTTCGTCGCGCTCCTCGCCGGTGTAGACGATCGTGCCCGGTGGCAGCCCACGCTTGGTCTCGGCGGGTTCCGCGCCGCCGCCGAGGTTCAGTCCTCGGCCAACTCGCTTGGCGAGCTCTCGTACCCACCGGCCTTGTCCTCGATTCCCCATTCTTTGAGACGGTACTGTATCGTGCGGCGGCTGATATCCAACACCCGAGCGGCGCGGCTCGTGGATCCGTCCACGGCTTTCAGGGTCTGGAGGATCGCGTAGCGCTCGATCTCAGCCATCGTCACCCCGGGGATCATCAACTTGAGCGCGTTGTCCTGGGTGTTCGGGAGGCTGAGGGGCAAATCTGTCGCACTCAGCGTGTCTCCCTCGGCGAGGACCACCGCTTGCTCGATGGCGTTTTCGAGCTCGCGAACGTTGCCCGGCCACGGGTAGTCCACCAGCAAGCGCCGCGCGCCTTCATCGAAGGCTGAGACGTTGCGCTCGTTTTCTTCGGCGAAGCGCCGCAGGAAGTGCTCCGCCAGTAGCAAGATATCGCTGGGCCGCGCGCGCAGCGGGGGCACGTCGAGGCGCACCACGTTGAGGCGGTAATACAGATCCTCGCGGAATTTGCCGTCGCTCACGAGCGCCTTCAGGTCGCGGTTGGTCGCGCCGACGATGCGCACGTCCACCTTGAGAGTCTCGTTGCCCCCCACCCGTTCGAACTCTCGTTCCTGCAGGAAGCGCAGCAACTTGACCTGGAGCGGCATCGGGATCTCGCTGACCTCATCCAGGAACAGCGTGCCGTTGTCCGCCTGCTTGAAGCGACCCTCTCGGCGCGCAATCGCGCCTGTGAACGCACCTTTCTCGTGACCGAAGAGCTCGCTCTCGAGCACGGAGTCAGCGAGCGCGGCGCAGTTGAGGCGCACGAAAGGTCCTTCACGCCGGCGCGAGTTGAAGTGCAGAGCGCTAGCGATCAGCTCTTTCCCCGTCCCACTTTCCCCGTGGATCAACACGGTGGAACGGGTGGATGCGACGTGCGCCACCTTGGTCAGGAGCTGCTGGATCAACGGGTGATTGCCGAGGATGCGTTCGAAGGAGGCGAGGCTGAGGGTCTCCTGGGCGACGCGTTCGAAGCGCGCGGCGCGACGCGTGGCGCGCACCTTGTCGAACGCACGCGACACGACAAAGTCCAAACACTCGACAGCGTTTCCGCGATCAAGGAACACGTCGGCTCCAGCTTCGAGCGCCGCGCGAGGGCGGATCCCGTCGGAGAGCAGCGCCACGAAGCCCGCGCCCGGGCAACGGCGACGCGCGGCGCGCAACGTCTGAAGCCCGGCGTCTCCGAGGGCTCCGAGGTCGATCACCAGCACCTCCGGATCCAGTTGCTCGATGCCCGTCGCGAGGTGGTCGTCACGTTCGAGGGACGTCACGTCATGGGGCTCTAGGCTCTGTGTCACCTCCGGGGACGCCCCGACGGTGACCACACGAATCGCACTCATCTCATCCCCACTATGCCGAGAGCGGGTCGCAAATGACCACGAGTTCGTATTTTCAGGCTGATTTCGCTGCGAAGGAGGCTCTGCCGCAGGCTCTTCGAGGGCCACGTTCAGCTCCCACGCCTCGCACGGAGCCGCGTCGCGCGAATCGTCGGTGCGCGCGGCAACGCGGCCTGGGGCTCGAGTCCGGACGGCTGGTCTTCCTCGACTGCCTCCAGCACCGCGTCCACCAACCCCAGGGTATTGTCCAGCGCCCGCGCCAGCTCTTCGGCACGGGTGAGCGTGCGCGGTTGGTCCCCCGCGCGCGCGGCGTCGAGCACGCCGTCCCGCAAGCGTTTGACCCGCGTGAGTTCGGCGCGGATGCGTTGCGCCACGTCCAGGGAGATGATCATGGGTTGGTCCTCGGTCTGGCTTCAGAGGTCCTCCCCCCAAAAGCAGCCCCTCGAACGACCCAAGCAGGTTCCATGCCGCTAGCTGGAGCCGTGCTCAATTCATGGAAACGCGGCTCCGCGAAGCACACCAAAGCGCCCGTGGCTCACGGCGTTGCGCACCCCGCGCACGGCGTGCGCAGTGCCTGCTCTGGTCGCTTCAGGCTTTGCCTGCGCGACGGAACAACACGAACGACAGGTCGTCAGGCTTGCCTGGAAGCGCAGCATCCGTGACCTGCATGCGCTGGGCACACAGCTCGATCAGCGCATTGCCGCACTTGCCTAGGGCTCCGGAGCGCACGTGGCTCGCGACCTCTTGCTGCCGCAGGTTGTCGAACAATCCGTCGCTCGCGACCACCACCGTGTCGAACCGCAACAACGGACGACGCGGTCCAATCTCGATACGCAGATCCGCGAACCCGATCAGGTTGTTGACCACGTTGAGGTCGCGATGGATCAGCGCGTCTTCCTCGTCGATGAATCCAGCCTCGACCGCGTAGGCGACTGGCGCATGACTGAGGGTCACCAGCTTCAGCTTGCCGAGGCGCCCAGTGACCAGCACGCCGGAGTCTCCGGCGTGGTAACTGCGCACCCAGTCCCGGCCGACTTCAGCCACGGCAAGCGTCGTCGCGGCGCCTATGCCCAAATTCATTACCGCGCGGTTGGCGGCTTCAAAGCCGTCCAGGATCGCGTCGCGGCGATTCCCCTCCCGCGACTTCTCGAGGGCGCTGGCGAGGGCACGCACCGCAGCCTTGGAGGCATCGGCGCCTCCCGGGTGCCCCCCCGCACCATCGGCCACGGCGAGCACCACCGGGCCAGTCTCGTCGTCGAAGACCAGCACGCTGTCCTCATTCACGCGCTCGGCGGGTACCGGACTCGGCTGCGTGAAGGCACACGCGACGCCATGACTGAGCGAGAACCCCACTACGGCCTTCAACACCTCAGCGGTGTAGAGGCAGCGGGTGGTCACCTGCGTTTCCTCCCGCACCAAGGGCAGAAATCCCAGTAATCGTCGAGTACGCCCCACCCACAGCCCTTGCAGCGGTTACCTGCCTGAACCTCCCACTGCTGGGCCACCTTGCGATGGCACCACGGGCAATAGCGCATGAACGGCATCAAGCCGCCGGCACAGTGTTCGCAGTGAGCGGTGTAACGCTTGTCGGAATATTTCCTTTCGGAAACGTTCTTGAACGCGGGCCCCCAGCAGAACGCGCAGTAGCGCCAGTCCGACTTCCGACCGCGACCGCAGCGCTGACAGCGCGCCTTGAATTCAGACGGGCCTGCGTACTTCGGCCGCGCTTTGCCGCACCAGGGACACCACAGCATGCTTTCTGCGGTTGGTCCGTGACACTGCTCGCAGTTTGCTCGCGTCATCAGCGGCTTGCCGTAGCGCCGCATGAACTCCTTGAGCCGCACGGTGCGCCACGCGCTGGGCGACGCCAGCTTGCTCGACGTGCGCTTCTTTTTTACACCTGGCTTGAGCGCGCGGGAGCGCAGGCGCCGGAAGGCAGCGAGCACCTTGGTCGCGTCCGCGGGGCGCTTCTTCTCATCCACTTCCAGGCAGCGCCGCAGGAGCTCGACGAAGTCTGGATGGATGGTCGCACGGAGCTTACCGATACCAGGAGGTGGCCAGTTGAAAGGCCACTCGGGGAGCTCCCCGGTGAACATGCGGTAGGCCATGAGCGCCAGCGAGAAGACATCGCTGCGTAGGCTGGGTCGGCCAAGAGCTTGCTCCGGCGCGATGTAACCAATGGTGCCCGAGCCGCTCAGAGAGCGGGTGGCGAGCGCGATCTTCGCGATGCCGAAGTCCGTCAGACGCACGCGATCCCCGCGGAAGAGGATGAAGTTCTCGGGCTTCAGGTCGCAGTGAATGACCTTGTTCTTGTGGGCATGGGCCACCGCCTCGAGCATCTGCTCGAAGTACTCCAGGGCTCGCTTGGCGGAGAGGCGGCTCGCCATGCGATCCCCGAGCGTCTTTTCGCCCAACGGATAGGCGATCACGAACACACCGTCGATTGACTGAGCGTTCTTCACCGGCAGCACGTTGGGGTGATCCAGGCGCGCAGCGAGGCGAACCCTCATGAGTCACCTGCGCCTCACGCCCGCTGACCAGTTCCGCGCGCGGCACCTGAGCGCCACGCGGATCCCCTCGACGGTGTCCATCGCTCGATACACCGTCGCGAAGCCACCCTCCGCGAGCTGGCGCTCGATGCGGTACTTACCCAAGCGTTGACGCGATCTCAGAGTGCCTTTGCCGGTCACTCCCACGTTCATACCATTCGTTGCGGGTGGGCGTGGCTGCTTTCGCGCCGACGCCCGAGGATCCGCACGCCCACGTCAAGGCGCAGGAAGGCGAACATCGCGAGACCAACCGCCACGATCACCCCGATCACCAGCCGCTCGTCGTACTCGGCCCTGACGAATACCCTGGAAACCCCCACCTGAGGTGTCTCCTGGGGCGGGACTGGCAAGCCATAGCGCTCGGCGATCACCTTGATGTTGGAGAGGTGGATCACCGGCACGCCGTCTTGGGCAAAGCGCAACATCACGGAATCGATGGCGCCGTAGGGGACCTCGGTGTTGAGGCCCGGCTTGAAGAGCTTCTTGCCCACGTGAGTGCCTGTGGAGGCGGCTCCGCCACCGATGTTGATGTACGCCTTGATGGGCCGGTCGCCGGCTTGCTCCTGGTAGATCTGCATGCGCTGATCCACGGAGTCGGTGAGGTTCTTGGGGGTGAGCTTGCGCTGTCCGTGCCGCTCGATGAGTGAATCGATCAGGTGGCGCCCCTCCGGAGACAACCCAAATCCCCGGTCATCGATGCCACCTCTGGAAGCCGCAAAGGCGCGGAAACTGACGAGCTTGGAGTCGAACAGCACCTGCTCCATGTCGAGCCACATCAGCTCGACGTCGTTGGCTCCCCACTCGGAAGAGGCCGCGCTGGCGATCACGATGGGCTTGACCTTCAGCACCTCGAGGGCGGCGTAGGTCGAGGCGTTGAGCCCAGGGAACGAACCGCTGAGCCCCACCGCGACCACATCACCGCTCTCCACGCCAGCACGCTTCAGCAGGTGCACGACCACCGCCGCGAAGTTCGGATTGGTGCTGGTTTGCTTGCTCTCGATGTAGCCCGTGTTGGAGGTCACTGGCGTGACGGAATGCCCGATCATGCCAGTTCCGAGAGGATCCGACTCGCCGTCGATGGTGATGCCACGACGCTGCTTCTCCTCCTTGATGCGATTCATCGCCACGCGGGCGAGCTGAGCCGCCGCGATCTTTTCCTTGTAGAAGGACTGCTTTCGCTCCTGCGGAAACGTCTCGACCAGGCTGAGCCCGATCAACGCCACCGCCGCGATCAGCGCCAATGCGGCGCGAGAGATGCTCGGCGGGCGCCAGTAGATCTTCTTCACGTGCCCAGCTCCAGCCCAAGCAAGATCAACGTCATGCGCACCAACACGCTGGCCACGGTCATGGCGGAGAGCGTCTCGACCACCCCCTGGCGGTCGAGCCAGATCGCGATCAGCCCGGGAATGATGTACCCCACTGCGCGACCTTCGATGCCATGCACGAAGTTCAAGTGCGGCGCGACACGGCTGACCAGGAGCCCCATCAGGAAGCCGACCAGAATCATCGTCACGGTGCGGCGGCGTCCGAAAATCATCACGAACGCGCTCGCCGTATGCACCACCAAGTAGGTGGCAAACGCAGCGACCAGCGTGAGCAAGATGTCGACTGGTCGCGTGATGTGCAGGGCGATGTAGCCAGGCACGATCATGCCACCTGCAGCGATGCCGAAGAGCTCAGCAAGCAGCAGACTGATGAACAGACCAACCCCGATCGAGAGGGGTAGAAATTCTTCCATACTAGTTTCCGATGAGCGCGTCCTGAGGCGGCGCGCGATTGGCAAAGAAGGAAACGAGCGGCAGCCCCTGACCTCCGATGTTGCCCATTCCGACGATCAGCGCAGACCGGCCCGCGACGCCGATCACCCGCTCGAAAATCTCTTCCGTGCGGTATCCCTCCACGAACACGACCTTGGCCGCGTCGCCATGGCGCTCGAACGCGCGCGCAAACTGGTAGGTTCCGCTCCCCATCAGCACCAGGTGGTCCGGCGCGGTCCAGTCACGCAGCGCATCGGCGAGTTGCAGCGAGCGATCCGCGCGGTCAGAGCGACAGTTGAAGATGGCGACGCGCGTGTCCACGTCGGGAAAACGCTGCACCATCAGGTGCCACAGCTGGCCAGTGCTGACCGGATCGTTGGCGGCGAACGCGTTCACGAACACGATCCGGCGCCCGAAAAAGTCGAGCTCGTGCACCGTCAACGCACCTGGGTCTGGCTGCGTCTTGGTCATCCCCCGCAGCGCGACCTCGCGGCTGACCCCGACGGACTCCGCCACGCTCAGGGCGAGCGCCACGTTCTCACGGTGCTCCGTGTAGCTGAACTGTGCGAGTGTCTCGTCCGCGATCTGTTCGACGGCGGCATCGTCGACGGCGACCAGCTCCGTCTTGCGGTCCTTTGCCGCCAGCTCGAGCACGTCCAGGTTCTGTTGCTCACGGGTAAACAGCTTGCCTTTCACCGGCGTCATCCCGGCCAGAGCCAGGGCCACGTCTCGCGGGCCGGGCCCCATCACATCCAGGTGGTCGGGCCGCGCATTGGTGATCACCCCGTGAGTGGCGCGAACCAGGCCTCGCTCGCTCAAGACCTGCAGCTCGGGCTGCAACGCCATACACTCGATCACGAGCGCATCCGCGCGGTAAGCGAGCGCGGTCGCCACGATGCGCTTCTGCTCCATGATGTTCGCGCCCGCCGGGCGGAACACTGGCAGCTCACTGCCGTCAGGTAGAATCACGCGAGCCAGGGTGCCGGTCGTCTTCGCGAACGTGCGCAGCCCTCCCTCGCGCAACGCCGCGGCAATCAAGCGCGTCACGCTGGACTTACCGCGAGTCCCGTTCACGTGGATGCGGATTGGAATGCGGGCGAGGTTCCGACGGTGCAGCAGGACCTCGACCACCCCGAGTCCAAACAAGACACTGCTGGCGCCGCCGATGACCGTGGGCAGGCTCAAGGCCCAAGTGGACATATGTGTTGGCTTTCGAGGGTCCGCCGAGCTCGACGTACGGCCGGGGTCCGGCCTTGCTTGGCGTTCGGCCAGGAGCAGAGACCGTGCCATCTCGGCGAGACATCCCCTGCCCCGCAGCCTCCCCGCATCCAGGGCCGATACAAAAGCGCGGCGCTTCCGTCGGGCGCCTGCTCACTGGAGTCGCGTCGCCCGCCTGGGGCGCAGACCCTGCGCGGGGTTTTGGGCAAACGGTGCACAAGCTCGAGGCGAGGGGTCGTTCGAAGCCCTCTGGCGCGTGGCACGGAAGCTGCTCTACTACGCGGATCGTGCAGAAGAGCCTGTGCTGGTTCGTTGTCCTTGGCGCGTGCGCTTGCGCACCCACCGTGCGTTCGACTCCCGTCTCGGAGCCCGACGCAGTAGAGGCTTCGCAGCCTAGCTACGTGAAGCGCTCCGCGAGCCGCGACCCTGCGCGGTTGCGGGGCGACTGGGAGGCGCCTAGCACACTGCTGATCGGCTGGGACTCAGACTGGTCGGAGGCCGTGGAGACGATTGTCGCAGCGGGCGCGACCGAGGTTCAGATGGATGTGCTGTTCGGTGAAGACGTGCCGGACTCTGGCTACGAAAAGGAGCTCTTTGCTCTGGGAGCCAACGTGATTCACCTCGACCTGGATACGCCGTGGGTGCGTGACTATGGTCCGCTTCAAATCCATACGGCAACGGGAGAGGCGCGCTGGCTCGACGCCCACTATTCATTCGAGCGCGCGCGAGATGATCTCTTGCCCCAGTTGCTCGCGCCCGGGTTCTCCGCCATCGTCGAGAGCATGCCCCTCGAGGTGGATGGCGGGGCCGTCATCGGCAACGGTGACGGACTCTGCGCCATCACGGATCGGAGCCTGGGCGACGCTGGTTTGAGCGCTGACGACCCGGACATGGATGCGTTGCTGCACACCATGGGCTGTGACACCTTGGCAGTGCTCCCGAACCTGACCGACGAAACGACAGGGCACGCGGATGTGATTGCGCAGTTCACCGCGCCGGATCGCGTGATGGTGAGCGAGGTCGATGCCCAGCGCTATCCGACCGACGCCGCAGTTCTCGACGAGGCCGTGCGGGTGCTTCGCGAGGCCGCGGCGAGCCGCGCGAAGCCCTTGGCCGTGGTACGCGTCCCGATGCACATCAACGGCAAGCGCTACTTCTCCTACGTCAACGGCACGCCGCTCAAGGATCGCTACCTCGCGCCGAGTTTCCGGACGCTGTCGTTGGACTTCGAGCAGAAGGCCCTCGAAGCGCTCTCCAAGGCCGTTGCTCCCCGTAAGCTAGTGACGGTGCCAGCGGACGCCATGGTCGATCGCGGTGGGGTGATCCACTGCATCACGCTCGGCCTGAAGGAAGCGAACGTCGTGCGAGAGCTGGACGTCACACCGGGCGACGTAGCAGCCGCTCAACCGCTCTAGTACGGCACTCGCCGTTCAGCGCGTCGCCACGGTGGGCTTCACGGGAGGCGCGGGACGCGGGAACAACGGACTGCCCACCAGGTGGTCGAGCATGCCGAGCAGCGCCGCGCTCTCCTCCTGCGATACGTCGGTTGCTTCGGGGTCCGCATCGTCCAGGCGATGCACTTCGGGCACGCCACTCTCGAGGGGCACCACGAGCTTCAGCCGACGATCGGGATCGATGACACCGATCCGCAAGCGGTCGGTCTTGTACCAGGCCTCCATCAGGATCGGCAGCCGCCGCGCCGGCGGTTGAGGCAGCGCATGAACCAGCAGATCCTCACCATGGTAGCCAGCCAGCGAACGCGACGGCTCGAGGGAGCGCACCAACGTTGGAGCCAGATCCGCCAGAGAGATCGGTCGCGACACCTTCTTTGGAGTTACCCCGGGGATACGAATGGCCAGGGGCACGTGCACCAGGCCCTCCCACAGGAACGTCGAGTGCACCCAGAACCCGTGGCGGCCCAAGGCCTCGCCGTGGTCAGCCATGATGACAACCAACGTGTTGTCCTTGAGTCCTCGCTTGTCGAGCTCACGCATCAAGCGCCCGAACTCTTCGTCCACAGCGCGCGCAACCACGCGGTAGCGCCAGATCGGGTCCTCTTTGTCTCCAACGCCCAGCGTCGCCGCGCGCTCGTTGACGTACGCTTCATCGAGCTCACGCCAGTTGTGGACATCGAAGTTGAAGACCCAGCCAAAGAACGGCTGCTCCGCGCGATCGAGCGCCTCGCGGTTCAGGTTCGGCACGCTCGGCACACCAGGGCGCCTGAGATCTTGCACTCGCGGGGCGCCGAGCGCGCGGTCCGCAGACCCAAGCGGAGCCTTGCCCTCACCATCAAACAAAGTGGCAATCGCGCGATCGACTAGTTTGCCCGCGGTCGGCTGGGTCGCTCCATAGCCCCAGACCTGCTCTCCCGGATTGTAGTCAGCCACCGTTTCCATACGGTTGAACTTGAACGTTGGCAGCTCGCGCCCCAGGAACTCCCCGGCGCTACGCGGGATGATCAGCGTCGTCTCCCGGCCGGCGTGCTCCGCCTGGCCCAACACGGTCGGTGCTTGCTTGTTGGGTCCATCGAAGCGTCCCCCGAGCACCACCGGCAACGTGCTCACCGTGTCGCTCGCGGGGCTATAAGCGCGCTCGAAGCACAGCGACTCCTCACAGAAGTGCGAGAAGTTCGGCATCACCTGGGGATCACTCGCGATGTCCGCGCGGAGCGTGTCCACATAGTAGACGAGCACGTTCAGCTTCTCGGGATCGGGACGCAACTCAGCCAACTCGGCTTCTGTTGCCTTGGGCAGCGCCGGCGGAGAGGACCACTCAGGCTTCTCGGTGGTGACGGTCAGATCATAGGTCCGCTTGAGTCGCTTCACTCCGGGGGCGTCCGCCGACTCTTCACCCAGCAGGTCTTCCTCGACGGTCTGCACGCGCGCCATCAACCGACCGACGTACACCGGCTCACGCCAGGCTGGGCGCAGCTCGTCAAACAAGCGGGTGCGCCAGAACGGAAACGCCAACAAGCTCAGCGTCGCGACGCCGGCGATCACGTTCAGCGCCTGCCCTACGCGGCGCGCATCGCGCTCGAGCGCGGTCAGCAGACACCACGCGGAACCGATGAGCGCGAGCAGCGCCGTCGCCTCGAACAGCGCGTGCAGCGAGGCGTACAGCGAAATCAGGACCGTGAGATCCAGGCACATCGCGAGCAGCGCGATCGCGAACAGCAAGCCGGCGAAGACGAGGGGCGTGCGCGGGCTCAGGCTGCGAGTCACGCGCAGAATCAACCAGCGCGCGAGCACCACGGAGGACCCCAACAGGAGGCCTACAGGCCAGGCGAAACGCGCGAGCCGCGCCGCCTTTCCGTGGCTCACGAGCGGCATGATCAGGGAATGCGCGCCCCAACCCGCGAGCAGCACGAGGAGCACGACGGGCAGCCAGCGCCAGAGCCTGAGTGCGTTCCCTGCGCGGGTCTTGCGCAGTCCCTTCGCAACTTGGGACGAAATCAGCTCCAGCAGCAGCAGCCCGACGCCCACTCCGACGCCCCACGCTACGTAGAGCGCAGTCGATGCACCCAGGTGCCAGCCGAGGTTGACCTGCTGCCAATCGTGGCGCGCCCACACGTCGGCGAGCACGAAGCACAGCCCCGCAAGCGCGCTCGCCGCCACCAAACGGCGGGCGCTACGGAACCAGCTCGGCCAGGAATGAGACAGATCGACGGACATGCGAGTGGGCACTGTGGGCGCGGGTGTAGCACCGCGTATGCCAAACGTTCCGGAACTGTAACAGAGAAGACTGGACTTTTTGGAGCGCCCTCGTTCCAACAACCCGGCGTCCTTCGACGCAGGTTTGGGGTGAGGTCCCCCGCTCAGCAAACGCGAAACGCCGCGAACCTCGAAGGTGCGCGGCGTTTGCAAAGCACGTCACTACGATGGGCAATTCGGCGCCAGCAGGCACGAACCTTGCGCGGCTCCGTCCCCGCACTTTGCGCGCCGCGCGGGGCATTCTGCACCCGCGCGAAGCGACTCAGTCAGCGAGGCGAACGTCGACGCGACGATCCGCTGCATAGCTGGACTCGTCGCTACCGGTTGCATCGAGCTCACCTCGAGAAGAAGTGGCGACCTGCTTCCCACTGAGCTTGCGAGCCACGAGCACGCTCTTCACACCAGCGGCACGGCGGCCGCCGAGGGTCATGTTGTACTCCTCATCGCCGCGGGAATCGGCGTGGCCGACGAGCAGCATCTGCTTGCCCTTCAGCGGACCCGTGGAAAAGCAGTTCGCGAGCTTCGTGAGTACGGGGTAGTCCCCCTGCTTCACGTTCGCCGAGTTGAAGTCGAAGTGCGCGTCGGACGACGCGATCCCACAGGCCTTGAGGATCTTGTCGTCAATCGCGAGCTGGGTGGGCGCGCTTTCGTCTTCGCCAGAGGCCTTGGGGCCGGCAACGTCAGTCGACTTGGCGTCGCTCTCGGTTCCGCCGCTGGGGGCCACGGGCGGGTGAGGGTCGGAGCCGCACGCCATCGCGAACAGCCCTAGGGTGGTGGCAAGGAGTAGATTCTTCATATCGTTGAGCTTTGCTGTGATCGGGGCCTGATTTCCCCGCGGCAGTGGACGACGCCACTGCGCTGATGTCGAGAGTGAGCGTCGAAGGCTCGCCCCGCTTAAGCACTTCGCGTGCCGACCGTAAACGGCTGCCGATCCCCAGGAAGATTCGGCGAAGTCGCCGGTTGTCCGCAGCCAGCGCGCAAAACCGTCGCAGCGCTCAGCGTACGCCGCGCACGGGGTGCACCGTCCTACGGCGCCGCCAGCGCGGCGCCGAGGGCGCGCTCGAGGGCGGCGCTGAGGCGTGGCACACCGCGCGCGACGACGAAGGCCTGATTCAGCTCCAGCTCGAGGCCTGCGTAGGCGGGGCCCAGCCGCTTGCGCAGCGCCGTGGGGAGGCCATCCGCGATCCCGCGATAGGGGTAATTCAAGCGCACGCGGCAGTCCGTTGAGAGCCGCCGCTGGAGGGAACGAGCGAGCTGACGCTCCTGCACGCGACCTGGGTCGTACAGCAGGCCGACGTCTGCGTTTCTCACTTCGCCATCCAGCTCAGGCGTGAAGGAGTGAACCGCGACATGCACCACGCGCGGGCTCCAAGCGAGGATCGCTTCCAGGTGGCGCACGACTTCGGCCCAGTGCTCAGTGTGAAGCGCGAGCAGCTCTTGCTTGCGAACCGGGCTTGCGGTTTTGCTCCACGTCGAGAACAGCCGCGGATGATGCGGACTGCGGTTCAGATCGATCACCAAACGTGACCAGCGCCCGACCACCAGGGGAACACGAAAGGCCCGCTCCAGGCGCCGCGCTACGGCGAGAGCGCCTGGGTCCCAGCCGCGGTGGCTGAGCAGCACCTGCTGGTCCTCTCGGAACGCCTTGCGCAGATCCCTGGGCACCGCGTGGCTCGCGTGCTCACAGCTCAGAACGAGCGGGAGCCCGCGGCCGTTGTTCAACGAAACGCCCGTCCTTCGCGCAGACATTCGCACAGCTCGAGGTAGACGTCACCCAGCGCTGCGCGCGTCGCGTTTCCGTGCAGACGCGCGACGATGCGCTCAGCCAGGCTCCCCTGCCCCACGAGGAGCTCAACTCCAGCAGCGACTTCCGATGGTGGTGAGAGCGTTTCGGCGAGCCTCCCCCAAACCCGACGCGCGGTCATTGCCGGGCTCTGCAGACCGAACAGCTCGAGGTACTCCGCATGATCCAGGTAGGCCTCGGAACCGCGTTCAGCGCAGCTCAGGAAGATCTCCTCCAGGGCTGGCGCCTCCCAAGACTTCTGCTCGGCGTAGCTCGACCAGCGTTCCTCCACCATGGCGCGTACGAGCTCGGTTACCAGGCTGGCAACTGCCAGGTCCTGCGCGGGGCACTCCTGGAGATCGAGTACGCGGATCTCGATGCTGTCGCGCACGAAGCGAGCAATTGCTCCGCGCGCGTTCACCCACTCCGGCTCGAGCACTTCGTCGGCATTTTGCGCCGCCAGATCCCGGGCGATGACCCCCAAGATGCGCTCACGATACGCCGCCTCGTCGAACACCGGCTCCGGGATCACGCGTCCAGTCACGGAGCGGATGCTGCTGGCGTTGCGGCGATAGAACTCGAGGCGATTGTCCGCGATGCCGGTGAGCTTCGCCTCGACCACCGGGGAGGAGGCGGCGAGAGCCGGCAGGAGCGGCAACACGACACGAATCGCCGCGTGCAAGCGACCGAACTCGTCGTCGCCCTGAAACGGCAAGTTGATGTGCATGCTCTGCAGGTTCGACCAGCCATGACCCTTGCAGCCGAACAGGCGATCGAACGCACGATAGATATCGTTCTGTTCGTGGGGCCAGAGCTTCGTCTCCTTCAGCGGATCCATCCAGGGATGCATCGCCGTCGGCATCAAGCGCGCGCCCAGCGGAGCCAGGAACCCCTGCATCGCGCCAATTTCCTCCTGGAATTTATTGGCGAGGCCACTCAGGCTGGCCACGGGTCGGGACGTCTTGAGTTCAACGACATGCAGCGCGAGCTCATTCGACCAGCTAATTTCACCCCGCTCAACTTCGACTTCAGCGTGCCCCGCGGCTGCTTCGAAGAGCCGATCGCAAATCGGGCGAACCGCAAGGTTCGCGCGGTCAACGATCATGTACTCCAGCTCGATACCAAAGCCTTCGAAGAGGTGAAGACCCGGAGAGCGGTCTGAAAACTCGGTCATGAATTGTCCTCGGCCCCGCTGGGCACTCCGCGCTGACGCGCCTCCAGGCGCTTGAGGAAGACTCCGATGATACGATCGTAGAGTTCGTCACCGAGCAGCTTGTCTTCGTACGGAGACTCGATCGACGGATTGTCGTTGACCTCCATCACGACGACGCGGCGACCGAGCTGCTTCAGGTCGACACCATACAGCCCGTCGCCAATGGCGCGCGCTGCCTTGAGCGCCGTCTTCACGACGCCGGGAGGCGCCTCATCGACGGGGACCGAGACGACGCGACCGGAGCGGCGGCGTCCGCTCTTCAACGTCGCGGTCACCTGCCAGTGCTTGGGCGCCATGAAGTACTTGCAGACGTACAGCGGCTGCCCGTCGAAGATCCCTACGCGCCAGTCGAACTCCGTCGGCGTGTACTCCTGGGCCACGATGAGCTCCGACTTGTCGAGCAGACGAGCCGCTATCTCGCGAAATTCGCCTTCAGTTTCAGCCTTCATGACGCCCTGGCAGAACGCGCTGTCGGGCTGCTTGAGGATGCACGGGAGCCCCAGCCGCGGGATCACGTCATTGATGTTTTGCTTGTGCACCACCAGGGTGCGCGGTGTCGCGACGCCAACGCGGTCCATCAGTTCCGCGAGGTACACCTTGTTCGTGCAACGCAAGATCGACTCGGGGTCGTCGACCACGACCAGCCCTTCGGCCTGGGCACGCAGCGCGAAGCGAAACGTGTGATGGTGGACGTTGGTCGTCTCGCGGATGAACAGCGCATCGAACTCGCCAAGGCTCGCGTAATCATCACGGTGCACGATCCACGGGGTGATGTCGTGGCGCCGCGCCGCACGCATGAACTTCTCGATCGCGCGAGGATTCGACGGAGGCTCAGCTTCATCCGGGTTCACCAAGATCGCCAAATCGAAGCGGCCGGGCTTGCGGCTGCGCTGGCGCCTGGGCGAGCCGAAGTATTCCTTCGCCGCCTGCTCGACGAACTCCTTGTGCCCCTCGGGTATCTCGGCGGCCGCGATGGTGGACAGGCGCACCAGGCGCCACTCTCCTTCCTCGGTGCGCTCGAAGCGAGCGCGCATGAAAGGCGTGTGGAACACGCGAAACAGATGCGTCGCCAGACGATCGTAGCGCCTGGCCAGGTTGCGCCCGAAGTAGATCGACAGCACGAACTCCGTCGCGCGGATCGGCTTGAGCGCTTGCTGGATCAGGTCCTCGAGCTCATCGGAGCGGATGCGCACCACCTCGTTGCTCTTGAGGTCCTGGATGGTCGCCATGCTGGGCACTGGCTTGTGACCCCGAGCAGCCGCGAGCAGCGAGACGTAATACCCTGCGCTTTGATAGCGATATGACCGACACAGGTTGAACACCCGTCGCCCACGCTGCGCAAAGCGGTCCGCGCGCGTAATATATTCTCGCGCGGAAACAACATCGACCGATGGGATATCAAAGGACCAGTTCTCGGTGCGGTCCACCACAACCAACGATTTCACTTGGGATCCTCTCGTTTAACGGCTGCCGGGAGCCTTTGCTCGCTCTCGCGCACCTTCTTCGGAGCGCCCGCGGGTGGCTCCAGGACCAGTAGATTGGCGTCATAGGTCACGATGCCCAACAGGATGGAATTGAGCACGCGCCCGATGTCTACCCAGTAGTTGGGGTCGGGTGAGACAGGGTTCGGATGCCACGGATCCGCCACGTGAACCTCCCGCTGGTCCGCGTGATAGCCGTGGAGCACCACGAAGTGACCGACGGGCCCCCCGGCGACGTCATCAACGCCACCGGAGTCGAGTTCCCTGGCGCAGCGATACAGGTACGTCGAGCTGAGCCCGGTCAACACTGGGATCTCCCGCTTGAGGTAGCGGCGCAGGAGCGAGCCCGTCAGCTCTTCGAAGCGCACCTCCCCCCCAAGCTCCAAGAACTCGAGGTAGTGATCCGTGGCCCCGCGCAGCTTGGCGTTGCGCTTCGCGGCCCGCTGGGCACGCAGCTTCTCCGCTAGATCCACACCGGGCTGAAACCACGTGGGATCGAACACCTGTAGGTTGTAGGTGAAGAGCTTTGCCTTGTAGCCGCGTCGCAGTGCGTGCAGTGCAAGAGTAACGGCTAGCGTTCCTCCAAGCGGCAGTTCAGGCACTTCTTCCACGACCTGACGCAGCGGCAACGGATCGCCGAAGTAGTGATAGACCGCGTGCAAGCAGGTCGCACCACAGGATGAGTCGCTTGGTTGTCGCCGGATCCCGACGGGGAGTCTGATGTGCACCGGTGTCCTCAAAAGCCTCCGACTGAATCGCTCTGGCGCCTAGCATCCCGCGTGCCGAACCAGTGGATGAGCAGAACCTGAAGCAACGGTGGTAAGCGCTCGAGAGCCTTCTCGCAGAACGCCACCTGCCGCGGCCCGTCCAGAGCTGAAGCCCGAGCAGAGTACAGCAGCTGGGCCGCCAAGCCTCGGGGACTCCTCACCCGGGGAGGTCGGAGGTGCGCATGGCCATCGCCTGCGGCATCCTGCGACGCGCAGGACTTGCACACCCCCAGCGACTGGACTTGTCGCCTTGGATGGTGTCAGTGTCTCCAATCACGCGTGGGAAGTTCAAAAAGCGCCTCCAACAAGTCGTCTCCAGACGCAAGCCCGCGTCCGAGCAGCCGCCCGAGGCGCTCCTCGCCAACAGCCAGCGTGGCACCTACCAAGGCGAGCATCGCTCCAACCCGCGGAAACACAAGGTCTGCAAGCACACCCCCGCCACGGCCCGAACGCCCACCTTTCGAGCTCGGCGAGCACGCCATCGCCGCCGGAACGCTGGAGCACCTCGAGCTCCCAGTCGCCCGCTTACCGACGGGGACGCAGCTCTCACTCCCCGTCGCCGTGGCCCACGGCATCGAACCCGGACCCGTGGTGTGGGTGAGTTCGGCGATCCATGGCGACGAGCTCAACGGCCTCGCAGTGATCCGCAGCGTCCTACGCCAGCTCAACCCGCGCGCTCTGCGTGGCACGTTGATCGCCGTGAGCGTGGTGAACGTGTTCGGGATCATCAACGCCTCGCGTTACCTCCCGGATCGCCGGGACTTGAACCGCAGCTTCCCAGGCTCACCCCGCGGCCCGCTGGCAGGTCAGCTCGCTCACTTGTTCATTGAACAGGTCGCGCGCCGCTCCAACGTGGGTATCGATCTGCACACCGGCTCCGACGGGCGAACCAACCTGCCGCAGATCCGCTGCGACCTCGAACACCCGGAGACGCGGCGCCTGGCCCGCGCGTTTGGCGCCCCGGTGATTCTGCACGCGTCGCTACGCGACGGTTCGCTGCGAGCGGCGGGCCGCGAGCTAGGTGTACCTGTGCTGCTCTACGAGGGCGGTGAGGCGCACCGCTTCGATCGCGCCGCCATCGACGTTGGGGCACGGGGCGTGCTGCGCGTCTTCGCGAGCCTCGGCATGCTGGAGGAGGCCTTGCCGGATCTGCACCTCGAGCCCGTGGAGGCCTACAAGAGCAGCTGGATCCGCGCGCGGCAGGCGGGCTTCTGCGACCTCCAAGTGGAGCTCGGGCAACGCATCCACAAGGATCAACCCGTAGCCACGATCTTTGATGCCTCGGGGAAACGGGAGCACCGCGTCAAGAGCAAGCTCGAAGGCATCGTGATCGGACGCCTCCAGCAGGCGCTGGTGCATCGCGGAGACGCACTGCTCAACGTGGCGCAGATCGACGGCGCGTACCTGCCGCGAACCTTCTAGCGAGCGTCTCCTCGACTATTCGCGACAGCAGCCTACGACCCCGGGTTCACGGACGCCGGTATGGATTCTGCTTGTTGATCCCGGGTTCGCCGGTGCTCACGGGTGTGCCGGTCTTTGGGGGCGCCGCCACAGGAGCGGCTGCGGTTTCGGCTGGCGCAGTGACCTGGGGCGCGGCTGCGGTCTCTGGTGGCGCAGCCTCCGAAGGCGACGTTCGCGGATTGGGCAGCGCTCGCTGAGTGCCTGCGGGCGACGTGCTGGTAGTTGCCGTCGAAGCGGCCACGGGCTGCACGCTCGCGGCGGGCCCAGACACACCCGCCTCAGGACCGGCACGGGACGCCGACGCTGCGGCCAGCGCGGAGGGGTCAGGCGTTGGCTCCGCGCTGGCGGCGCCTCCACCGCGCAGCCAGAACACTGCGACGAGACCCACTGCGATGACACTGAAAAGCAGCGCGGGAATCCACCAGCGTCCGCCGCTCAGCGGTAGCTCCGGCGGGTCCTCGTCGACTTCTCTTCGCCGCTGCTGAACCAGCGGAACAGGCGCTGTCGCCACCTGAGCAGAATATTCCGCTTGGAATTGTTCTTGGTGAGCTTGCTCGGTCGCGACCGCCACGCTGCCGTTGACAGCGCCGGCCACCGGCAGGCTCACCGGTCCCGCGCTCGAAACCGGGTCCGGGACGCGACTCGCAGCCGAGATGCGCTCGCGACGCCGCTCGAGGTCGACTCCGCAGTGAGCATCCACCAGTGCGGCGACTTCCCGGTGAGTGGCGAGCCAGCCCGTTGCGCGGTCGAGCTTCTCGATCGCCTCAATCATCTGCAGCGCGTCGGCGAACCGCTCAGCTGGCTTCAACGCGGTCGCGCGCGCGATCAGTTCGTCGATGGCTCCCGGAACCTGGCGCTTCGAGGAGACCGCGGGCACACCCTTCAACGTGATCGCGGTGACCAGCTGTGCCTCCGTCGCGCCAGGCCATGGCGCCTCCCCCGTGAGCGCGACCCACAAGCTCACCCCCAGTGCGTAGACATCTAGCGCGGCCGTCGTGGGACCTCGCGCCAGGTACTCGGGCGCCATGAACATCAGCTTGCCGACCAGGTAGTTCTGGTCGGTGGTGACGCTGGCGATAGCGCTCTTGGCGATACCGAAGTCCAGCACGCGGGTCACGCCGTCTCGCCCAACAAGCAAATTCTCTGGGGAAATATCGCGATGCAAGATACCCAGAGGCGCTCCCGCGTTGTCGCGCGCTGTGTGCGCGGCATGCAGACCGTGGAGCGCGTCGAGCGCCACTCGCAACATGACCGGGATAGGCAGCTGCGTCATGCGAAGCTCCACCCGGTCGACCAGTTCATCCAGCGCCGCTCCCTCGACGTAGTCGTAGACGATGTAGTAGCCCTGCTCGTCGCGGCCAGAGTGCTGCACACCTACGATGTTCGAGTGATGCAAGGCTGCTGCGACCTTCGCTTCCCCCAGGAACCGACGAATCGCATCTGGATGCTCCATCAAGTGCGGTAGCAAGCGCTTGATCACCACCAGGCGCTCGAAACCCTCGGCGCCGATGGCGCGTGCGAGATGCGCGGAGCCCATGCCGCCCCGCCCCAGCTCGAACAGGTGCTGGTATCCCGCACCCGTCATGTCACCTCGCTCCTACGCACTACCCGGCAGCATAGCCCAGGCAGGCGGCGCGCTCGAACGCCCGCGCGGCTCGGGGGAAACCGCGCCTAAAAACGCCCTCGGAACTGGACCCAACCGAGGCCCGCACTCGCTTCGGCGTCGCCCCAGTCTACGGCGAACAGCCCGAGGTAGAGCGTAGCCGCCACGCTCACCGCCGTTGCTCCCACCAAGATATCGGTGCGGTGGATCTTGTCGAGCGCGCTCTGGCGGTCCTCCTCACGCGGGGCCGTCCCAAGATCATTCTTGGCCGCCAACGCGTCCAGACCGCTCCAAGTGGTCACGCCAACCAGCACGACGCTGAGCGCCGCTCCAGCATAGAACGTCCAAGGCGGAAGACCACGCTGCACCGAGTCTGGCTGACGATCGAAGCGATTCCTGCGATCCAGTGTGCCAGCCTCCACGGGCTTGGCGCCAGCGCCTCGTTGCTTACTGGAGAGTTCCAGTAGCTCCTCGCCGGCGGCCGCATCGGTGGTGCGGATCAACACGCGGTAGGTCGTCCCGGCGACCAGGTCGAGCTGCTTTTCGTTGCGTTGACCATCGCGCGCGATGGCTACCAGTTCGTGGTTGCCGGGTAACACGTAGCGGCTCCCCGAAGCCACGACTTCGCCGTCGAGCGCGATTCCGCATGGCAATGGCTCGCAGCTCAGCTCGAGCTGGGCGAGCTTGCTCCCTGCGAAGGCCAGCGCTTGACGCGCCCGCGTGACGAGCTTCGGGTCGGCACCCTTGCGCGCGATGGCGCGCTCGGCAGCCAGCGTGACCATCAAGTGCTCCCCGCCACGCACCCCCGCGGTGATCGCGTTGGACAGCGCTTCGTCGCTTGGGATCAAGGAGTCCGCGCGCAAGAACGCTGACGCGGCGCGCCTGTACTCGGCGCGGTCAAACGCCTCGACACCCTCGTCGTAGGCCGCTGCGGCTGCGTCCAATGCTTGCTCCTTCGCAGGTTTGCTCTCTGCGGAAGCCATGCGTGGAGCGACGCAAATAGCCAAGGCGACGGCGCCAGAGAACACACTATTGGAGACGAAGGATAAGCGAGCGTGGCGAGATTGCATCTTAGGCTGTTCTCGAACTTGGCGGCTCCGGGGCTGCAGTGCGCCAGGTTTCCGGCGGGGCGGCGCCATCAGAGCTATATTCACAGCTACCATGGCTCGCGTCCCGTTGCTTGTGTCGTTGCTGTCGTTGGTGGTGCTGGCGCCCGCCTGTTCTTTGGTCGTTGGTGACATCCCTGAAGCAGCCAAGTCGGACGCCAGCGGTGGGACCGCAGGCGTTGGCGGATCTGCTGGCGCTGCTGGCGCTGCTGGCGCTGCTGGCTCTGCGGCCGTGGGTGGGATCGGGGGTGAGGGTGCGGCGGGCGGTGCCGGCGCCGGCGCCGGTGGAACCACGGGCGGAAGCGCGGGCGGCAGCGGTGGCGGCGGCGTCCCAGGCTGCGTGCAAGCGTGCGACTGCGACGACGACGGACAGCAAGCCACGAGCTGCGGTGGAGACGACTGCGACGACAACGACAAGCTCGTCTTCAAGGGGCAGACAGAGTACTTCACCGAGGCGTCCACCAACCCCAAGGTGCTCTTCGACTTCAACTGCAGTGGGCAGATCGAGCGCGACCCCGATCTGGATCACGAGGTCAACTGCGGTCTGCTCGCACTCACCGGCTGCTCCGGCCAAGGCTTCTCTGTCACCGCACCCACCTGCGGAACCGAAGCGGACTGGGGTGAGTGCCGCTCAAATGGCATCACCTGCAAGCACGTCGCTCTGAGCAAGCGAGTGATGGCTTGCCACTAGTCGCCAAGACGCCGGTACACGGCCTGACGCGCTAGCTCTTCTCGGCCTCGATCGCGACCCGCACCGCGTGCAGCAACGCGAGCGGCTCAATGGGCTTTTGCAGCAACACACGCTCCGTGTGAGTGACTTCGCGCTCGATATCAGCAGATAAGATGCCGCCGCTGCAGAAGAGCACGCACGACGCGAGCTCGGGCTTCCGCTCTACGAGCCAGCGATAGAGGTCCACTCCGCCAAGCCCTGGCATGCTGATGTCACAAACCACGGCATCGAACTCATGCGCTTCCAGCACACCAAACGCCGCCTCGACGCTCGCGGCCACCTCGATGTCGCAGTGCTGGCTCAACGCACGCTTGAAGGCTCTCAAGATTTGCGGTTCGTCGTCGACGAGCAACAGCCGCACCCGCCGCCCCTCGGCGCTCTGAGCGAGCTCGGCTGGTTCGGAACGAGCAACCGTGAGGCCCGTCTCGAACGGCAGCTCCATCACGAAGCACGCGCCACCCAGGGTCGAATCTTCGACCCAAAGCTGACCAGAGTGGCGCCGAACATACTCTCTGCAGAGCGCCAGACCTAAGCCGAGACCCGCCGTGCGGGAGGTAAAAAACGGCTCGAACACGCGCTCCCGCATGTCGAGGGGGATGCCAGGCCCGGAGTCTTCGACCCTGACCTGAACTCGCCCGTCCAATTTCCCCGTGGTAATCCTTACGACGCCTTGCGCACCGATCGCCTTTGCGGCGTTGTCGAGCAGGTTGACCAGCACCTGAAGCAGCTTGCTGCGATCGGCGACCACCCGCTGCTTCACCTCGAAGCGCGTCTCGACGCTGGCGTGGAGGCGCATCGTCCCCGCCAACAGACGAATGGCGGCGTTGACGACCTCATCCAGCTGCACCGGCTGGGGGTCCAGCGGGCGGATCCGGGAGAACCGGTGCATCTCCCGCACGATGTCCGCGATCCGCCGCACGCCCTCCAGGCTGTCCTTGCACAGCGCGAGCAGCTCGCGCCCGTCTTCGTCATCCGCTTGGACCGCCAGGCGCTCCTCGAGTTGGCCCAGATTCACCAGCACGAAGTTTGCAGGGTTGTTGATCTCGTGGGCGACGCCGGCTGCGAGCTGCCCCAGAGCTGCCAGGCGCTCCGACTGTTCGAGGCGTTGCTCCAGTCGAAGGCTGTGCGCGCGCTCCAGCGCCAGACCGATCACCCGCGCTAGCTCCGTCCCGACCAGCGCCTGCTGCTTTGAGATGTAGTCCGACGCGCCGGCTTTCATGGCCGACACGGCCAAGCCCTCGTCGCCCCGCCCCGTGAGAATCACCAATGGCAAATCGCAGGTTGCGTAGCGCTCACGCAGCAAGCGCACGAGCTCGATGCCGTCGATCCCGGGAAGCCCGTAGTCGATGATTGCGCAGCTCGGGAGTTCACGCGCGCATTCCGCCAGTGCTTCGTCAGCGGTGCTTGCCTCGCGGATACGCAACGCGAGACTCCCGATCAGCTCCGAGTACAGCTCGCGGTCACCGGGGTTGTCGTCGACGATCAGGACCGTGGAACGTTGCGCCCGCGTCGAGCCGCTACGCTCCGACTCCTGGACACGCACGCGGCTCTGGGACTGCGCCGGGTGTTCAGCGGTGGATGACGGTGCGACAGCCATGGTGTTTGGATCTGCGAGCGTATCACGGGTACTCGGGGGGGTCTCAACTGCCATTGTCGTGCTGCTACCGCGCGGAGACCTACAGCCGGGGGGCTGAGTCTCGCCCACTGAACCTGCACCTCGACCGACTAACCATCCGACTAACCATCGAGCATACCGAGAGAGCCTCCAGATTCATTCGTTGGCCTGGTCACTGACTGGCTCCACTACGGAGCATCGGACAGGCGCGACGCAAACATAAGGCGTCGTGCCACGACAGCCCATGAATTAAGGCTCAGAACTCGGTGCGCCCGCAGCGGAGCCGCGGCGGATTTCAGCTTTGTATAGTTATTCCGGTTACCGACCCGCCACGCCTGACTCAAGACCCTCTGCCTGCCGCGAACGAACGACGAACAGACGCAGGTGGCCGTTTTCGCCACTCATCAATCGAGCGTGTCTCGCGAGTCGCACGCACGCGGTGGAGGTCACTGGCTCAAGCTGACGATCAGCTGCGCGATCGCATCCTGCCCCGGTTGGCTCACGAGTTCCGTCCCGACCGGGGGCATGCCCTCCAGGTCACGCAGCCCACTGCGCACCCAGAGCTGGCTCTGAGCGGGCTGCCCAGGAACGACGATCACCGTGGTTCCGCCGATCGTGTGCTTCGCGAGCGTGCCAGGGGCACTGACAGCGAAGCCGGTCTGGGAAAAATCGGCGTCGGTGGTCCTCAATCCTAGGCTCAGCCCGAGCTTCTGTCCGATGGCGTGCTCAAAGCGGTGGCAGTGACCGCAGTTTCCGTGGAGATAGCCCAGACCGGCACTCTGCTCACTAGTTCCAGGGGCGTGAAACTCTGCGAGCGGCGGTCCACTGAGCCAGCCGGCGGCTGCGAAGCGTTGGAGCTCACTCTGCGCCTCGACGGTCGAGAGCTGCACAGCAGTCAGTCCCAAGAAGTAGTCATGAGAGTTCTGATGACACTCGAGGCACTGAGCTTCTGACGGCACGTCGTGAGCGGTGCCTGAGGCATCCTCGAGACCGTCAGGCGCGACATCGGCGTCACTGCCATCCGCGCGCCACACGTAGGCCACCGCATCGAAGCCGGAAGCCGTCTTCCTCACGATACGCGTCTCGATCAACTTGCCCTCGCGCTCGAACTGCTTCCAGGCCCTGGCTCCGACGGGGAACCTCCAGTGGTCCGGATCGCTGACGTCGATGACAGTTCCCTGGGGCAACAAGAAGTAGCGAGTCTTCACGCTGCCATCGGACCACAGCGGGTACTGCACGCCATAGGTGACGACACCGTCCGCGAGCTCGCGGCTCCTGATGTCCTTGTAGAGGCCCGTCTCCGAGAGTCGTTGCGGCCCTGCGTACACGCCGCCTGTGCCAGCGGTGGTTGCACCAGCCGCGCCCCCGGCACTCGTCCCAGCTGCGTTCGCCCCACCGGTGGCGCCTACCCCCGCGATACCGCCAGCGGCGGAAGCGCCAGCTACCCCGGCGCTACCGCTGGTGCCAGCTCCCGCGCCGCTGCTGCCGCCGGAACCTGTCGAGTCGTCCCCTCCGCTGCACGCGCCCAGGACCGCCGCGACTGACAGGCAAGTCACCACCGTAAACCGATTCCGTGTGGCAATACTCATCGTTCAGTGACCGGAGTCGCGGGGCAAGGAGTCGCTGGGATTTCCTGGGGCGGCGTTCATGGGCGAGAGCGACGCCGCCGGAAGCCCCCCAGCCAGCATCTGATCGAGTTCAGAGCGTAGCATCCAGTAGCTACCGAGCGCCCGCGTCGCACGCACACCAGCGGCAAACTCGGCTTTGCGTGCTGCCATCAGCTCGAAGATCCCCACGCTCATTGCGTTGTACGACAGCAGGGTCTCGCTGGAGATCTTGCGCCGTAGAGGCAGCACCACCTCCTGATAGTGGACGGCCAGCTCACGAGCGAGCTTCAGCTGCGCGCGCACTCTGCGCACCGCCGAACGGACATCGGCCGCGCTGGCGCCGCTCTCCGCACGCGCGCGGCGCCGCTCGCTCTCGGCTCTTTCGACCATCCCCTGCCCTTGGTCGAACAGCGGGATCTCCAGGTGCACCGCCGGTCCAACACCCCACTCGTCATCCTGACGCTCGACGCCAACGCCCGCGCTCACATCAGGCAGCGCACCGGCCAGTCGAGCCGCGTTCGATTTCCCGGTCGCTTCGGCGTAACGCGCGCGCCCGACGGCGAGCTCGACGCTCGCCTTGATGGCAGCCTGCTGAGCTTCGGCTTCGCTCAGGCGTTCCCCCGCACTTGGCTCGGGCAACTCAGGCAGCTCACCCCGCACCTGAAAATCGGTACCCAGCTGCCAGAACCCGAGCAGGCGGCCCAGCTCGAGCTTCGCACCGCGCTCGCCAAGCTCCGCCTCGGCGACGGCCAAGCGCGCCTCCTCGTAGCCAACCTGCTCCGTCGCCAGCTCCAGCTCAGTGAAGTTGCCGGCGTCGTGGAGTCGCTTGGCCGCTTCGTAGCTCGCGTTGCTGGCGCCGGTTTGCTTGCGCAACAGCGCGAGGACGCTGCGCTCGACCTGGAACTTGAGCACCGCGCGGCGCACCGCAAAGCTCAGCTCGAGCGTCGTTCCCAGCACTTCCAGGCGCGCCCGTTCCAGCCCGGCGTCTGCGGCGTCGGTGCGGCCTGGGAGCGTGAGCAACCGGGTCAAGCTCAGCGTCATGTCAAGTCGCAGCTCAGGATCGCCGTCTTTGCCGTAGAAGGTCGCGTCCGCGCCCAGTCGCGGATTCGGCAATTTCCACGCGGCTACCAGGTCGGCGCGCGCCATCCCAATGCGCTCGAACTCAGCCTGCATGCGCGGGTTGTTCAGGAGCGCGATCTGGACTGCCGCTTCTTGATCGAGTGGCCGCTTGACGAGCTCGCGGATGCGGCGCTCAGCCTCCCGGGTCCCGTCGACGTGATACCAGCGTACGTCCTTGTCGACGCGCTTCTTCACGTCCTGCCTGAGCTCGGCGTAGCCTGCCTGCTGCGATACACAGCCAACCAGCGCCATGCAGCCCACGAGTAGTAGCAACCGGCGCTTCATTTCTTGCCCCCTTCGCTGGCGGGCGGCTCGCCATCTGCGGATGGCGGCATTTCACCCCCTGCCTGAGGCGCTGCCTCGGCCGCCCCAGAGGGCGCGTGCGTGTGTTGCTCGTGACCTCCTCCAGCGCCACCACGCAGCTCTGGATAGGCCGCGAACGGGTCAAAATCAGCACCCAGTGCGTTCGGCGGCGACTGCTCCTCGCGGATTGTGGCGCCGGGGTCTGCAGCATCCCCTGCTGCCACCGGCAGCGTTGCGCTTGCACACCCCAGAGCGGTCGATCCCGCCAGACACTGCAGCGCAATCATTACCGCCTGGATATTCTTGCCGCGGATCATTTCTTGACTCCGTCCCGGCGGAGCTCGTCGGCGGTAGCGAGCCTCGCCTGGGTACCCATGGGCATCGAGTACCAACCCGGGTCCTGGTCGTATGTCGCGAGTTCGTTCCTCACCTTGAGGATCGTGAACATGCCACCCATCGTGATGTAGTCGTAGGGTCCTTTTCCGCCGACCATCGGGATGCTGTTCTTCGGCACCGGCATCCCCATCGCCCCCATGTCGCCCATGCCGTCTTCGCCCATCGTCATGTAGCCAGGGTCGACAGCCCCGGCGCGCTTGTCGAGGTCGCCCATCTTCACTCCGACCATGTTGGGAATGCCATGCCCCATCTGGTTCATCACGTGATGGGTCATGTGGCAGTGCATCGCCCAGTCTCCTGGGGCGTCGGCGATGAACTCCACGTCCCGCGTCGCGCCAGTTGGCACCAGCACCGTCGTCTGGGGTGTCTGAGCTTCCACCGGGATCTGACCGCCATCGGTTGCCACGACCTTGAAGTGGAAGCCATGCAGGTGGATCGGATGGTGATCCATCGCGCTCAAGTTACCGAACCGGATCCGCACGCGGTCCCCCGTCTTGACGACCAGTGGCTGAGTGCCGGGATAGCAACGCGCATTCATCGTGAGCACGTTGAAGTCGCTCATCGCGTTCGGATCCGGTCGCTTGCGACCCGGCTTGATCGCCCACTCTGAGAGCATGATGGCGAAATCTCTATCCACGCGGTAACCAACGCTGGGCCTGCGCGGATGCACCACGATCATGCCGACCATGCCCATCGCCATCTGCGTCATCTCGTCGTGATGAGAGTGATACATGAACGTGCCGTGCTGCCGGAACGTCCACTCGTAGCGAAACGTCTCTCCCGGCTTGATCGCCGCCTGATTCAAACCACCCACGCCATCCATGCCGTTCGGCAAGTAGACGCCGTGCCAGTGCGCCGTGGTCGGCGCCGAGAGCTTGTTCGTCACGTAGATACGCACCCGATCACCCTCGACGGCCTCAATCGTCGGCCCGTGCACGCGGCCGTTGTAGCCCCAGCACTTGGCTTTCAGCCCAGGCGCGAACTCGTGCTCTACCTCTTCCGCTATCAGGTGGAAGACCTTCACGCCTTCGACCACCGTCCAAGGCAACGCGGCCCCGTTGGGGGTAACCACCGGCTTGTAGTCCTTACCTGGCTGCGCGGGAGCTTGTGCCTGTTCGGGGCCACCGCTGTACGATCGCTCCCAACCCCCGCCGCGCGCATCGAGCTGTGAAGCCTTTGCCGCGCGGCTCACCAGCGCAGCGCCACCGAGCGCCGCGGCGCCACTCACGAGGAGTTTTCGTCGACTCACCATCGCCAGCTTCCTCGCGAGGATCAGCTCGTTCGTCAACGGGCGAGGTTGCCACGCCGTGACACCGCCCCGCCGGCTTGCGCGACGATCCGGGGCAATCCGCCCAGCGGACGAACTCCGGAGTGGACCCCAGGCTTGGGCCAGAAATCGTTGAACCCCGTTGTTTCGTACGGGCTCTTGCAGGCATTGTGTGCGCGCATCGCTGATGCATGCTGAACGGCGTACCGCACGCCGTGCGCGAAACCGCTCACGCGTCGCTGCCCAGCGCCCGAAACGACCCGCTATTGCTCGCAGTCTGGGCGCGAAATCGCGCCAGCCATTCCGGCGCACTTCTCGCAAGTGGATCCGTGGAAATGAACGCCAAGCACTCGTGTTGCCACCCGCCCGCCAATCCCGAGCCCAGGGCTCCTGAGGCGGATCCCAAGCCCTGCTGCCAGGGCGCCGCGCACGAGCAGCACCACGCCGGCGAGCCTGGCGCTGCTGAGGCGAAAGCTCCTGGCGCCGGCGCGCCTCACGAGGGAGAGCACCACTCCGGCGCTGGTGAGTGCCATCACCGCGCGAACTCGCCAGAATCCGATCAGCACGAGCCAAACGCGGGAGCGCAGCACGCTCATCAAGAGCCGGGCTGCCACGCGACGGCTGAACCAGCCCCGGACGCTTCCGCGGGGCACTGCTGCCACGGTGACGCCCCGGAGAAACCAAGGTCCGCCGCAGAACGCGCGCGTCTCGCTGACGTCGAACACATCTGCCCCATGCACCCCGAGGTGCGACAGATCGGTCCAGGGACCTGCCCCAAGTGCGGGATGGCGCTCGAGCCGGTCGCCTTCAGCCTGAGCGACGAAGAGGATCCGGAGCTCGTGGATATGCGCCGGCGCTTCTGGCTCAGCCTGGTGTTTTCGGTCCCGCTCCTGGTGCTCGCGATGGCGCCCATGCTGGTGCCGAGTCTAACCCACAGCGCCCCGAGCATCTTTTCCCCATGGATCCAGCTTGGGCTAGCCACTCCCGTCGTGCTGTGGGCGGGTGCGCCGTTCTTCCAGCGTGGCTGGCAGAGCGTGCGCTCGCGACACCTCAACATGTTCACCCTGATCGCCCTCGGCACGGGCGCGGCCTTCGTTTTCAGCGCGCTGAGTACCGTCGCTCCTGGGCTGTTCCCCGACTCGATACGCGACGAGCATGGCATGTTGCCCGTCTATTTCGAGTCCGCGGCCGTGATCATCAGTCTGGTGCTGCTCGGTCAAGTGCTCGAGCTACGTGCTCGTCAGCGCACCGGCGCCGCCATCCGTGAGCTCGTGGAGCTCGCTCCCAGCACCGCGATCCGCATCGGGCCAAACGGCGATGACCAAGAAGTGGAGATCAGCCAGATCACCCACGGCGACCGCCTGAGAGTGCGCCCGGGGGAGAAGCTCCCGGTGGACGGCACGGTTGAAAGCGGCAAGAGCCAAATCGACGAATCGATGCTCACGGGTGAGCCTATTCCGGTGCTCAAGTCAGCTGGCGACAGCGTCGTGGCCGGGACGCTCAACGGCCAAGGTGCCCTGATCATCGAAGCGACGGCGGTTGGCTCCGACACGTTGCTCAGCCGCATCGTGCAGCTGGTCGGCGACGCGCAGCGCAGCCGCGCGCCCAGTCAGAAGCTCGCCGACTCCGTTGCCGCGTGGTTTGTTCCAGGCGTCGTTGCGGTCAGCATCGCGACCTTCGTGCTCTGGTTCTTCTTTGGTCCAGACCCCCACTTCACCCACGCCATCGTCAACGCCGTCGCGGTGCTA
This sequence comes from Polyangiaceae bacterium, assembly GCA_041389805.1. Lineage (GTDB taxonomy): Bacteria > Myxococcota_A > Polyangia > Polyangiales > Polyangiaceae > JAHBVY01. The sequence goes on from JAWKRD010000013.1 coordinate 71,128, forward strand.
ATCATCGCCTGCCCGTGCGCCCTCGGGCTGGCCACCCCGACCTCGATCACGGTTGCGATGGGCCGCGGCGCGCACCTGGGTGTGCTGTTCAAGAACGCCGAGTCCCTCGAGGCGCTCGCCCAGGTCAACACCCTGGTGGTCGACAAGACGGGTACCCTGACTGAGGGCAAGCCGCGGCTGAAGGACCTTCACGTTGCCCAAGGCTTCACTGAGGCCGACGTGTTGCGCTGGGCCGCGAGCGTCGAACGAGAGAGCGAACACCCGCTGTCCCGCGCGGTGCTCGCTGGTGCCGAGGAACGCCAGCTCGAGCTCTCGAGCGCCGAGGATTTCGAGGCCACGCTCGGCCGCGGCGTGTCTGGTCGCGTCGGTGGGCGCAGCGTGCTCGTCGGCAGCGCTGAGTTCTTGCGGGAGCGCGACGTCGACCCAGGCAGCTTGCTCGAGGCCGCCGAGCAAACGCAGGCAGACGGCCGCGGCGCGCTGTTCGTGGCGGTCGATGGTCAAGCCGCCGGCGTGCTGCTGGTGGAGGATCCGATCAAGCAGAGCTCCGCGGACGCCGTGCGAGGACTCCAAGAGCGCGGGGTCCGCGTGGTGATGCTCACAGGAGACAACCAGCGCACCGCAGCGGCCGTTGCCGCACGGTTGGGTATCTCCGAGGTTCACGCTGAGGCGCGGCCCGAAGACAAGCAACGGGTGGTCTTGGAGCTCCAGCGCAACGGTCACGTGGTTGCCATGGCAGGTGATGGTGTCAACGATGCACCAGCCCTCGCGCAAGCCAACGTCGGGATCGCGATGGGGACCGGAACCGGCGTCGCCATCGAGAGCGCCGGAGTCACCCTGGTGAAGAGCGACCTGTCGGCAATCCAGCGGGCCATCGCGCTCTCCAAGGCTACCCGCCGCAACATTCGCCAGAACCTGTGGTTCGCCTTTGGCTACAACAGCGTCGGGGTTCCGCTCGCAGCGGGCATCCTGTTCCCATTCTTCGGTCTGCTGCTATCGCCCATGCTGGCGGGCGCCGCGATGAGCCTCAGCTCGGTCAGCGTGATCACGAACGCGCTGCGGCTGCGACGCGCCAGCGTCTGAACATCAACCCACAACGACGACGCGCGAGGTACCTTGGGAGTACCTCGCGCGTTCTTTTTTTTGGGGGGGGAGAGTGCAACCGAAGTTACTCGGCAGGCACGGGCGTCACGTCACGCTGGCTACGCCGCACGCCCACCGCGACCACGAGCCAAACCAGTGTGAGCATCCCCGCTCCAAAGGTAATCGGAGACAGGCTCTCGCCGTAGCCCTCCATGGGGATCCTCGAGGAACCGTCCCAGTCCTTCAGACCAGACACGTAGTAGAATACCGTGGAGAGGTCCATCGCCATGGCGGTGACGCTGGCAAAACAGGTCGCGGTGCTCAAGGCCCGGACCAACACCATGCGCCGCTCCGAGGGATTGACACTGAACAGCACCGCGTTGACCAACGCCGCGACGCTCAACGCCAGCACCACCCACATGCCCCAGCCACCCGCACGGAAAAAGTCCACCATGTCTGCCTCCTGATCGTCGTTTGAGTCACGCGAGCCGCGCGACGGTTCCCGGTGCCCGGACGCTTGGCGATGCCTGCGTCCGCTGCTTCCTCTCCCCCAAACGAACCAGGCCGAGGAGCGTGACCGAGTTCGCCGACTTTTCTTGCGGTCCGCGAAAGAACGCACTTTTCGGGACCTTTTTCACGGCTCCTGGTGTCTGCTTCGGCCACCGACCGCCCGAGCCGAGCTTCGACCCGATGCCCCCCGACCTGACCAGCGACGAAATGAGGAGCCTCGTAGCTGGGCTCATGCGCGGGCAGCGAGAGGCACTCGACCGTGCCTTCGACAGCTATCGTCCGCGGGTGTTTTCACTGCTCGTGCGCATGACCAAGGACTCGGCGCTCGCGGAAGACCTCACTCAAGAAGCCTTCATCCGTCTCGCTCGCTCGGCACCGAACTTACAGCCCGACACGCGGGTCGACGCGTGGCTGATGACCGTCGCTCGGAACCTGGCGTTGGATCACTTTCGCTGGCGGCGCATGCACCGGGCGCTGACCAGCGACACGAGCATGGGTGAGAGCTTCGCGAAACCGGAGACTCCATTCGCTCGCGTGGCCCTTTCCCAAACCCAGCGCCGAGTGGAGCAAGCGCTGGGTCAACTCAGCGAGGACGAGCGGGAGCTATTGTTGAGCGTTGGCGTATCAGGGTCGACGCCAAGCGAGTTGGCGCGCACACTAGGCTTGAGCGCGGAGGTCGTGCGCAAGCGACTGAGCCGCGCGAGAGCACGGCTCTTGGCTCTACTGGAGCAGACGGCATGAGCAGCGAAGGCGAACTGAAATCCGCGAATCTCGAGCTCGCAGACGAACGCTTCCTGGCGGCACTGGAAGACGCAGTGGATGAGGCGGGGGATCCCTTGGTCGCGCTGTGCTCCACGCTGCCAGCCTACGACTTGCCCCAGACCAGCATCGCCAGGATGCGGGCGCGGATCCACGCGGAGTTCGAGCTGAGTCACGCCGGTGCAGAGCAGGCGACTCGTCGTGCGAGCCTGGGTCGCGCCGGAAGGATGATCGAGTTTGCCGTGGTCGCATCCGTATGCGTGATCCAAATTGTGTGGCTCTTCAGCGTGCTTCAGCACCACTAGCGCGCGCCACATTTTCCGCCCGGCAATTCTAGAGCGAACAGCAACGCTGCAGTCGACTCAACCCTCTGGACGCAGCAAGAACAGCGCGCCCAGCACGACGAACAGCACCCCAGCGCCTCGACGCAGCCAAACCGGGGAGACGTAACGTGCGACTACATCCCCCGCCAGCACCGCGAGTGCACTGGTGGCCACGAGGGCGAGCGCAGCACCAAAAAACACGGCCCAGCGCGAGCGACCACCACCGGCGAGCGCCATCGTGGCGAGCTGTGTCTTATCCCCAAGCTCAGCCAGAAAGACGGCGGCGAACGTCGAACCGAGAAGCTTCCAATCCATGCCGCTGACTAGCACGCGCCAGGTCTGCGGGAGCGAGCAGTCTTCACCACGGAGCGATGATCTCCGGTGGTGAGGCAAAGTCCGACGGCGCGCGCCCCAGGAACGCGCGAAAGGTCCGGGTGAGGTGCGCGTGGTCCGCGAAACCGGCCCCCTGAGCGACGCTCGCCAAATTGCCGCCACGCAGGGTCAGCGCCCGCAGCAGCTTCGACCAGAGCACGTGGCGCCTGAGCACCAAACCCGTCTCGCGACTCACGAGGCGCGACAGGTGGTCCAGAGTCAACCCCGTGCTCGCCGCCAGCGAGCCAAGTCCTTGACCAGGGTGCGCGTGCAGTCGCTGCAAGCAGAACTCCACTCGAGAGTCCACCAAACCACTTCCACAAGGAAACAGTTCTTCCGCGCACAGCTCGACCAGATCCGCGCCCTGGGGCCCCTCGCTAGCGCTGAGCGGCAAGCTGAGCAAGCGGTCGACCACCCGCGCTGCGAGGATGCGTGGTCGGCCATCGTCCCGCCATGGGGCGCCGCGGCTGCCGGGTGCGATGAACACGGCGAGCGATGTGCCCACCGCTCCCGTGGAGTGGCTGACGTTCGGGGGCACCAAGACCCCGCGTACCCCCGCCGAAGGCGGCAGCTTCAGCTCGGGGCTATCCAACCAGATCGGCGCGTCCAGTCCCAGGTGGAGCTTCCAGGCATAGTGAGCGTGCGCGGAGGTTCGCTCGGCGGTGCTCAGGTGGAGCGCCCCGCGGGAGACCATGCGCGCAACGCCTCGCTCCCCGGAAACGTTCAAGCCAGCGAGAGGCGTCCCTGCCATGTAGCCAATATGGCTCGCGACCCCCTAGTTGCCTACCTGGTTTGTGTGATGCTGCTCGTCCTGAAGTTCTTCATGACCATCTCGGTGCAGGCGTGGGTACGTCTGAAGAGCAAGCGCTTCCAATACCCCGAGGACGCGCGAGCGTTCAAAGGCGAGCTCGTCGCCGAGGAGGCTGAGAGCGTCGTGCGCGCTCAGCGCGTGCTGCGCAATGACGGCGAGAGTCAGCCCTTCTTTCTTGCGGCGGCGGGCCTCTACGTCGCCGCTGGGGTCTGGCCGAGCGGCGCCTGGCTGTACTTCGGTGTCTACGTGCTGAGCCGTTGGCTGCACGCCGTGTGCCTGCTCCGGCCCACTCAACCGCTAAGGAATTTCGCATTTGGCGCGGGCCTCTTGTGCTTGTTCGCGATGCTCGCGCACATCGGCGCGACACTTTACTTCCGCACGGTTTAAGCAGCCAACGCAGCTTCAAGCGGCAACGCGGACTAGCTCAGCCAGATCAGCGGATCGCCGAGGGAATAGCCGTCCTCGGTAGTGATGAAGCGTGTCGGCTTGCTCGGGTTGTCCTCAATCGCGCGACGCAGCTTGCGAACCGCAGCTTGAAGGCGATTGTCGTGGCGCAACGGGTGATACTCGCGCTCGCCCCACGCCTCGAGCACGAGCTGCTCTTTGCTCGCGCGACCAGCGTGGTTGACGAGCACCATCAAGAGGCGCCCCAAGAGCTCACGCTTGCCAAGATCCACAGGGCGACCATCCGGCAGCGTCAGCATCAGTGAAGCGGAGCGCATCGCCCACGCGCGTCGCCAGTCGATGTCGCCCCCTCCGCTAACCACACGGATACGCTCAACTCGCTGCAGCCGTCGCACAGCGTCGATGACCAGGGCGTCATAGGCATCTAGGTCCACCTGAGCACCGAGCAGCGCGCGCACCCGCCGACTGGTGGCGGGTGAGACCAATGACTGACTCGCCAAGCGGCCCCAGAGGGCAATGTCAGGCTGATCGCCCGCGGCGATACCCGCGAAAAACTCCGCGTCGGCCTCGGAGCGCGGCGAACCAAGCCTGTCAGCGACCTCTCCCAGGCGATCCGCCTCGAGGGCGAGCTCGCTACGCTTGCCGAGCACGCACAGCACCTCGCAGCGTCCGGCGCGCGTTGAACCGAGCGCCACGCCGAGATCGAGCTCCAGCGCGAGTTCGTTGGCTTCATCCACCAGCTCCAGGGCGCGTTCACCACGCCCCGCGAGCAACGCGGCTTCCGCGGCGACCCCCAAGCTGACGACGCCGACCTTGGGGAACTCCGCTCGCTGCACGCGCTGCAAGATGTCTTCCACGGTCGTCTCGTCGGGAGCGACGCGGAGCGCTGCGGCGTCGGCGTCGTCGACCCCCGCAGGCACATGCATCTGGGCCCGCAACCGGTAGAGGTAGAACATGCGCGCGTTGAGCCCGCGAGGGTCCGACACGGGGCACTCCCGCTTGACCGCCTCGACGGCCCCACCGCAGTCCACGGCCAGCAGCAAGCGATAGTTCTCCGCCACGCAGCTCAAGTTGCTTGCCCCGACGCGTTTGCCGTAGGCGCTGACCTCACGCAGCACGTCGTCAAGCCCATCAAGTTCCCCAAGGAAATACCTGCAGCGCGCGTCGAGCAGCGACATATGCGGACGCAACATGCTCACGCTGCCCACGAACGGCCAAAGCATCGCGAGGATGTCGCGACAGCCGTCCAGGTCGCCTCGTGCGTGCTCGATGTTCGCGCGGGCAAATAGGGCTTGCCTGCCTTGCTCGCTGTACAGCGCCGGGGCGGGCCCCTCGTCGACTTCGTTCAGGAGCTTCGAGGCCTCGGTAACGCGTCCGATCTCATACAAGGCAGACGCCAGCGCACACTTCGTCTCCGCCTGAAGCTCGGCGGGCAACGCCGGCAGCAGCTCCGCTAGCGCCTCGAGCTCGGCCTCCGCGGCGTGACGCTCCCCCGCCAGGGTCCAGCTCTTCGCGAGCAACAAGCAGCGCCTGGCGCGACTGATCGCGTCGTGGCCTGGAAAGTCCCGGAAGACTTCGGCGGCGCGGGCCCACTGTGCGGTGTTGGCATAGCAGCCAGCCAGCAGCAGCGCGGCTTCGAACCCAAGCTCTTCGCGTTGTTCGGCGCTCGCGGCCGAGCCCGTGAGTTCCTGCATCACGAGCGCGGCATCTTTCAACGCTTCCTCGAATTGACCGCGGCGGAACAGGATGCGGCCCCAGAGCAGGCGATCCTCCACGGCGCGGCTCTCAGGCGGGGCCAACACAGCCAATTCCTTTGCGGAAGCAGCCTCCAAGGCTACCCGCAGGCGCCAGTGCTCGAGGTGCGCACTGCTCGCGCTCTCGAGCAGCTGCCACAAACTTCGACCATACCCGCGCTGGATCCAGGTTTGTCCCCGTCGGTCCAACACGCCCGCAATGCGCGCGTCGAGCCCAAGCTCGTTCATCAAGCGCAGGGCAGCCAGCGCTGCCTCGGGATCTTCGGCGTCGATCAACGCCGCTGCGACCTGCCAGTCGAAGGCGGAGTCTGGGGCGCAAACCTCAGAGCGCTGCAGCTCTTCTCGCACCAGCTCGTGGACCCTGAAACTATCGCCCTGCCGCTCGAGCATGCCGCGATCTTCGAGGCGCGAAAGGCTCTCCTCCGTGCAATCGATGCCGATACTCTCGAGCTGGGCGTCCGTCAAAGGCACTGCCGCGCGGCAAAGCGCCAACAGCACCGCTCGATCCGCGCCTGCGAGTTGACCCAGGCTGCTGCCGGACTCGAGGGCAACCCCTTCTTGAGCCGCGACCAGCTCTTGCTGTAGCCGCCAAGGCGAACCTTGAGCCGCGGACACCAGTCGTTCGCGCGCGCTCGCCTCCAGCGTGGGAGCCCGCAGCTCCAGGATCTGTTCGAGCTCTGGCCGGGTCAACTCGAGGAGCCGCATCGTCTCCGCCCCCAGCCGGGCATCGAAGCCCGCACCGTCGTGCAGCAGGATCCAGCGACTGCGGCTCGCGTAGCGCAGCAGCAGGTGACCAAACTCGCGCAGGGAGCCGGGCTCCGCGCGCTGGGCATCGTCGATCACGACGCACACCTCGTACGCCTCGGTCAGGTCGAGCAACACCGCACTCACGGCGTCGAGGTCATTGAGCGCGCTGCGCCACGTCTGCTCGTCCAGTATTCCCATGCGAAAAAACGCGCTACCCAGGACGATGCGCAGGTCTTCGGGCGGACGCGTGGCGGCAACGGGCACGTAAATCACGGGCCCCCGCGTCGGACGCTGCTCGTGCAGCGCGCGGGAGACGAGTGCGGTCTTGCCCATGCCTGGAGCCCCGAGCAGCAGCGTGAACGGGAACGTCAGGAGACGTTGACCCAGCCGCCGCAGCTCGACGTCGCGCCCAGCGAATACCGTTGGGGCATTCGGCACGCGATTGCGCAGCGGGATCCGCGGTAGCGGGGGTAGCGTCGAGCGCGCTGGTTGGGAGAGTGTCTCCACCATCGAGCTTGAGCGTAGGGCTCCGGCCACCGCTGCACAATCGCCAGCGCCGCGTTAGCGCACGGCCGCGCAGCCTAACGTTCTTTCGAGCGCCGTCTCACATCAGTCGAGTGATCACGGCGTCCGCGCGCAGCCACTCGGCAGGGGGAATGCGCACTCTACCGAGGTCCCCGACGCTGACTGGAATGGAGCTATTCGCCGTTTCCCACTGCTCGCCGACCCAGCGCTCGAGCTGCCCCCGCTGCAGCGCTCGCTGGAGCGCTCGGCCTTGATCGCTCGCCAAGGTCAGACCGAGCTCCTTCCGCGTCGCCTCCAGATCGAGCCCTTCTAGCAGCCGTAAGCCGAGCATCAGACGCTCTGAGAGCAGCGTTTCCGCGCTCAAGGGCTCCAGCTCGCTGACTCCCTCCCCCACTTGAAAAGGGTTCACGAACGCGTTCTTGAGGTAGCGCTCAGCTGACGGAAGGTTGCGATACCTCAGCGCCCGCGCGCTCTCCGGGAACTCGCTTCCACGCGGTAGCCGCTCACGGTCAAGCGCCAACGTCCCCCAAGCACCGCAGCCAAGGCCCAGGTAGGCTAGGCCCCGCCAGTAGCCCAGGTTGTGGCGCGACTCTCGGCCGGATCGGGCGTAGTTGCTGATTTCGTAGTGCACGAACCCCCGCTCTGCGAGCTCGGCCTCGACCTCGAGGTACGCCTCCGCCACCACATCATCAGGCAGCTGGGGCAAGCGCCCCTTGCGGGCAAGTGCGCCGAACTGCGTCCCGGGTTCGACAGTCAGGGAGTAGGCGCTCAGGTGCTCGACGCCCAGATCCGCCACGCGTGCGACCTCGGCGCGGGCCTCTGCCGGAGACTGTCCGGCGACCCCGAAGATCAGATCGCCGCTGACCCGGGGTACGCGAGAGGCAACGGCTTGTGCGAGGGCGGACAGCCCACGTTCGGCGTCGTGCAGCCGACCGAGGAACTTCAAACGCTGATCATCCGTGCCTTGGATCCCGACGCTGAGACGGTTGACACCCACGTCAGCGAGACGGTTCGCGTGTTCCAGATCGAGGCTGGTCGGGTTGCACTCGACGGTGATCTCGCAGCCGTCGTGCGCGGGAAATCGCGCCAGGATCCCCTTCAGCACCCGCCCGAGCGCGTCGGCATCCCAGAGCGAGGGCGTCCCGCCACCAAAGAACACCGAACCGACTGTACCCGCCTGCAGCGCCTCGAAGCCTTGCCCAAGCCGCGCATCGAGCTCCCGCAGCACCTGATCTGCGTAGTCCTGGTGGGGCAGCACGCGGCGATCCGGCTCGGCGATGCTGAGGAAGTCGCAGTACGGACACTTCTTCAGGCACCAGGGAAAGTGGACGTAGATGCCCAAAGGGGGAGACACGCGGCGCATGTAGCATCAGCGCCGCGGGGCGGGCCAGTTGGCCAGCTCGAACGGCGGTGTTAGATTGTGACTTCGCGCAATTGTTGCGATCGAACCGCGCCTGCGGGCGCATCCAACGCCCCGGCGGACCGCCTGGGGCACCCCGGCAAAAACCCAGTGCTAGCCGCACAAGACCTCGTCGAACGCGTCACTCACTACCACCCCAACGCCGACAGCGACCTGATTCGGCGCGCGTATGACTTCGCGCAATGGGCGCACCGGGACCAGACCCGGAAGAGTGGGGACCCGTACTTCATCCACCCTGCATCGGTCGCTGGCATCATCGCGGACCTACGTCTCGATACGGCGAGCGTCATCGCGGGACTGTTGCACGACGTCGTGGAGGACACAGAGACTTCCACCGCGGAAATTGCACGGGATTTCGGGGATGAGGTCGCCGACCTCGTCGACGGCGTCACCAAGCTCGGCAAGATCAACTTCACCTCCAAGGAGGACCGCCAAGCGGAGAACTTCCGCAAGATGGTGGTCGCGATGTCCAAAGACATCCGCGTGCTGCTGGTGAAGCTTTGCGACCGCCTGGACAACATGCGCACGCTCGAGCACATGAAGCCCGAGAGCCAGGAGCGTATCGCCAGGGAAACGATGGAGATCTACGCGCCCCTGGCAAACCGCCTCGGTATGCACGCCATCAAGAGCGAGCTTGAAGACCTCTCCTTCCGTTACACGGAAGCAGTCGCCTTCGACGACATCAAGGGCAAGCTGTACAAGAGCCGGCGCGAGCGCGAGCGCTACATCGAAGGCGTCTGCCGCACGATTCAATCGCGCTTGGCCGAGCAAGGCTTTGGCGCTGACGTGAGCGGCCGCGCGAAGCACGTCTACTCGATCTACCGCAAGCTCAAGCAGCACAACTGCGACTTCGACAAGCTCTACGACCTGATAGGGTTCCGCATCTGCGTCGAGAGTGTCGCGGACTGCTACGCGACCTTGGGTGTGATCCACTCGAAATGGACCCCGATCCCCGGTCGCTTCAAGGACTACATCGCGCTGCCCAAGCCGAACATGTACCAGTCGCTGCACACCACGGTGATCGGCCCCGGCAGGCAGCGCATCGAGGTGCAGATCCGCACCCACGAGATGAACCGCGTCGCCGAGCTCGGTGTCGCTGCGCACTGGCAGTACAAGGAGCGACTGTCGGGGGGCATCGATCCCAAGGACGCGGCGAAGTTCGGCTGGCTGCGCGAACTCGCGGACTACCAGCGGAACCTCAAGGATCCGGCGGAGTTCCTCGAGAGCGTCAAGATCGACCTCTTCCCCGACGAGGTGTACGTCTTCACTCCCAAGGGCGATGTCGAAGTGTTTCCTCGGGGAGCAACGCCCATTGATTTCGCCTACTCGATCCACACGGAGGTCGGCCACCACATCTCTGGCGCGCGCGCCAACGGCCAGATCGTCCCGATTCGCTACAAGCTGCGTTCGGGCGATGTGATGGAGATCATGACGTCGCCATCCCAGCAGCCGAGCAAGGACTGGCTGGACGCTTGCGTCACGACCCGCGCTCGCACGCGCATCCGCAGCTACCTGCGCTCGGAGCAGCGTACTCGGAGCCTGGCTCTGGGGCGTGAGCTGCTGGAGACCGAACTGCACTCCGGTGGGATGAGCCTGACCAAGCTGCTGAAGAACGAGCCGGAAGTGCGGCGCCTCGTCGATCACTACAAGATGGGCAACCGGGACGAGTTGCTGCTCGCGATCGGCTACGGGAAGATCCAAGCCTACGACGTCGTCCAGAACATCAAGGCGCGCCAGCCGGGCGTGGTCGAGGCACCTCGCGAGTTCAAGACCAGCATGGTCGAGAACTTGGTGCGCAAGGTCACGCGCCGAGACGCCACGGGCATCCGTGTCAGCGGCATCGACGACATCCTGATCCGGTACGCCAAGTGCTGTAACCCGGTCGCCGGTGATCCGATCATCGGCTTCATCACCCGCGGCCGCGGCGTGACCATCCATCGCCGCGATTGCATCAAGGCGTTCGACACCGACCCCGAGCGCCGCATCGACGTCAGCTGGGACACGCGGACCGGCGTGCAGCGTCCGGTGCAGGTTCGCGTCACGACCCAGAACGAGCCGGGCATTCTGGCGACGGTGAGCGAGACCTTCAGCGCGCAGAAGATCAACATCAGCGAGGCCAACTGCCGCGCGACGGATGACGGCCGCGCTCAGAACGTCTTCACCTTCATGGTGGGCGATCTGGAACAGTTGAAGCGGGTGATGAAGGCGCTGCAGCGAGTGAAGGGCGTCGTCGGCGTCGAACGGGTATGAGCTAGCGCTCCTCCCCCCCAAGAAACACTCGAAGCTGCCTAGATGAGCGAGCGGCACTCCAAGTGGTCGCTGATCACACATATCCGTGAGGCATCGCCGGTGAACGCGATGCCGGTGATCGGCGCCGCAACCGAGAACTCGGTCAGCTGCTCCTGGGAGTCCGCCTTGGCGACCTCGACTTGCTTGCTACGGGCGATTGCCAAGAGCTTGCCGTCCGGAGACAGACGAGCAAAGGCGAACAAGGGCAGCTTCAGCTCCTGGGCCTTGCCCTTGGCGCCGCCGATGTGCACCGCTTGACCGCCGCATACCGCGAGGTAACGCTTGCCGTCATGGCTGAGGCCGAGCTGCACGCCGCAGTTGTTGTCTCCGAAGCTGGAGTGTCCGTCTCTCAGGGGCTCCCAGCGCACGAAGGCCCCCGCCTGCTCACCGGCGATCGCGTGATGTAGCAGGGCGTCCGTGCCCTCCCACGCCATCGCGCCACCGTCGAGCCCCGGTTGTTCTCGCCGCTTGACCAAGCTGGCGTCGTTCACCCGCCGCACCTCGGCCGCGCCCTCCCCGACTCCAAGCAGCAGGCGCCCCGAGTCACCAAGGGCGACGTCCGCGTACTCGGCGGCGAAGTGACGCATGATGCTGTGGGTGCCCACGTCGAACAGCACCACGAAGCCTTTGCCCTGATCTGAACGGTAGGCGATGGCCAGCACGCCATCGTCCGCCCCCACTGCCATGTCCTCGATGCGCGACGGCTGTTCGGGACCAAGGTTGCCGAAGTCGAGCTGGATCAGCTTGTCCGGCTTCTTGCTATCCGCGAGGAAAACTTGGTGCGCAGAATTTCGCAGCGCGAGCCAGTGGTCACCCGCGACCAGCTGGAGCAGCTTCGGGTCCGCCTTCTCCTCGACCTCTGGCTTCACGGGAGGGGGCGGCCCCGGATCGACCTGCTTTTCCTCACGGGAACACGCAAACAGCAACGATGCAAACGGCAGCGCTAGCAGCAGCGACGTGCGGCTCGTGGAGAGTGAGGCCCCGCGAAGCATGGAAAGAGACTAGCAAACGTAGAAACATTCACTCCGCTGACAGTCTGCTGACAGTAGGTTGTCAGCAGGGGGTCCCTAGAATAGCAGTATGAAAACCGCGACTTCGAACCAGGCTCAGCTGTTCCCCCCAACCGATGCACACACCGACTCACCTCTGGTTGACCTGCCGCGCGCGGCCAAGGCTTGGGTTGGCGTCGTCTCGAAGAACCACGTGATGCTCGCACTCGAGGGTGGTTTCGCCCAGGTGTGCCGCGGCAAGCGGGCGCCCCTCGCGCGCCTCAAGCCGGGCGACTTGATCACCTACTACTCACCCCGCACCGAGATGTTCGGAGGTGGGGAGGCAGTGCACGCCTTCACCGCCATCGGTCGTGTCGTGGACGACCACATCTTTGCGTTTCAGATGCCAGACGGTCGCGTCCCGTTTCGCAGGCGTCTGGACTTTCTGACGATTGCTCACGAACTGCCAGTGGCGCGAGTGAGTCGCGAACTTGCATTCACTCAAGGCAACTGGGGGTTACTCGCCCGGCGGGGTTTGTTCGAAATCGATCACTCCGACATGCAGATCATTGCCAAGGGGCTTGGTGTGAAGGAGCGGGGGGTGAGGGACAAGGCGCTGCAAGTCAGCGCGTGAGGCCAGCGCGCTCTTCACGGCGGCCGCCGCGTTTCCATGGGAGATCGTGTAGACTCCCCCCATGCGCTCCCGAACGATTTCCAATCAGCTCGTGTTCCTCTGCGTCACCTCTCTCATCGCCACCTCGGGCCTCACCGCCTGCGGCGACGAAGACTCCGGCGGAGGCGGTGGGAGCGGCGCTGCGGGCGGCGCAGGAGGACAGCAGGCCGGCGGCAGCGCTGGGTCGGGCGGTACGAGCGGCAGCGGCGCAAGCGGCGGCAACCAGAGCGGTGGCAGCGGCGGCTCTGCCGCAGGCTCTGGCGGTTCCGCAGGGCAATCAGGTAGCGGGGGCACCGGGGGCAGCGGCGCCGGCCGTGGCTATTACTCGACGGACCGCAACGAGTTCTTCGGCGCGCCACGCTGCGCCGATCTGGACGTCGACCTGTGCGAAGACTTCGAAGCCGGCGCGCTCGACACGAACACTTGGACCCCGCGCGGCACCGTCACGCTCGACAACACCCTGGCGGCGCGCGGGAGTCAGTCGGCGCACTTCCATGCAGAGGGCAATGGCTTCGCGTACATCAGCGAGACCAAGACGTTCCCCGCAGCGAACAACAGCTTCTGGGGCCGCATGTTCTTCTACATCGACGCGCTCCCCGTCACACCCGACTACGCCCACGTCACACTGATTGAGGGCACAGGCACGGGGGACACGTCTCGCGTGCGAGTCGGTGGTCAGTATCGCAAGTTCGGCGTTGGCAGCGATGGTGGGCCGACGGGCGACTGGACGAACATCGACAAGGATCCAACTCAGCAAACTGCGAAGGAAGTCCCCGAAAAGGAGTGGGTCTGCATCGAGTGGCAGTACGACGGCTCGAAGGACGAGACGCACTTCTTCTGGGACGGCGTGGAGCATCCGTCGCTCGCGACTTACCCCGCAGTGCCCCACGGCGGAAACTCGGGCGCACAGTACTTGCTGCCGGACTTCAACGAGGTTTGGGTTGGCTGGTGGATGTACCAGGGAGGCTCGACCCCCGACCACTTCGACGTTTGGATCGACGAAGTGGCCATCGACGGCGAACGCATCGGCTGCAGTCTGTAGGCGGCAGAATCAAGCGCGCGCTTGGCGTCGCCTGCGACGCAGCATCAGCGCGCCCATTGCCGCAAGGATCCAGACGCTACCTGGTGACCTTCCGCCGCCCGCTGTACGGCAGCCGCAGCCGGAGTCGCGGGTAGCAACGCCACTCCCGTCAAGCATGTCGCTGCCAGCAGAGCCTCCCGCGGCGGGGCCACCAGCGCCGCCGCCATTGCTGCTGGAGCCTCCGGAGCCCCCAGGCGTGCAGTCTTCGTCGATTTGACCGTCGCAGTCGTCGTCGATCCCGTTACAGATCTCGGCGCTACAGCCTCCCGCTTCCGAAGCGGGACCGGCGCTGAGCAGGGTCGCCCGGTACTCGAGCGCGTCCCAGCCGCCTTGGTCGGTGAACTCATCCAGCGTCCACTCGCCGTCGAACCCAGTCCCCGTGGAGAGCCCGCAGCGCCAGCCAAGCACGCCGCGCCCACACCAATCCGCCATGCCGTCTCCGTTGACGTCGGCGAGCGCGAAGTTGGAGTAGTACGCCTGGCCCTTCCACTCGGCGTCGTCACTCCACGCCGGGCCGTCGATCTTCTCGAACGCGCCGTTGTGGAAGGCGTGACAGCGGACTCCAGCGTTCGCGCGGATACATAGGTCTTGTCGACCATCGCCGTCGACGTCGCCCACGCGCAAGGTGGAGAAGTTCGATGGATCGGTCCATCCGGCGTCGTCGGTGTAGGCAGCCACTTCGATCTCGGGGTCGAAACCGCTTCCGTTGGAGAACGCGCAGCGGAGCGCGGTCGCGCTCTTGCCACACAGGTCGGCCTTGCCGTCACCGTTCACGTCGGCCAGGCGCAGCGTCGACCAGGCGGAGAGCTTGTCCCAGCCCTGGTCGTTGCTCCAGGCGGGGCCATCGATCTTATCCGTAGAGAAACCCGCGTCGGCCGCCAGCCAACACACGACTCCAGCGTTGGCCCGTGCGCACACGTCGCTCTTGCCGTCACCGTTCAGATCTCCCATGCGGATGGTGCCGTAGTTGCGCGCGTGGTCCCAGCCGCTGTCATCGGAGAGCGCAGGTCCCGGAAACTGCGTCCCGAAGCCCTTGCCGTCGCTCAAGTGACACTCGAAGCTCGTTGCCGAGCGAGCGCAAAGATCTTCCATGCCGTCACCGTTCACATCGGCGAGGCGCAGCGTGGTGTAGAACTTCGGTCGATCCCAGGAGCCGGCGTCAGCCATGCCCGCATACCAGCGACCACTCCCCGGTGCGTCAAGACCATCAGCTGATCCGAGGGAGCACTCCACGCCGTCGTTCGAGCGCGCACACAGATCGGCGAAGCCATCGCCGTTGATATCGCCCATGCGGAACGTGGAGAAGTTGCTCACGTCATCCCAACCCTGAGCGTTTCCCCACCCTGGTTTCGTGTCGGTCTTTGCACTCCACCCGTTGTCTTCGGCGAAGTGACACCACACCCCGGAGTAGCCGCGACCACACACATCCGCCTTGCCGTCACCGTTCACGTCGGTGGTAGACGGCGGCGCGTAGGCCCCGGGTTCGTTCTGCAGCAAGCCGACTTCGCAGACGTCGCCTTCGTCAATCTGCCCGTTGCAGTTGTCGTCCTTGCCGTTGCATGTCTCCGTGGCTGCGTTGCAACAGCCGCCACAACCGCATTGCACGTACTCCATGAACTTCTTCCAGTCCCATCCGGAACCGGGATCGGTGTGATCCGAGCAGTCAGGGGTCTCCCCGTGACCGCGAATGTGCGCACGATCACAGGGGATGTTATTGCGGTCGCAGATCGACTTCACGAGCTTCGCGCTCGAGCAGTACATGGCGTCGGTAAACCACTTATTGGGGTCATCGATGAACCCCTCGTGTTCGATCCCCACGGAGTGAGTGTTGAAGCACGCATCGTGATACGCGACGTCGTTCTCCTCGACGAGCTGTACGACCTCGCCCCCAGAAGACACGACGTAGTGGGCGCTGACTCCTGACGCGCAGTTCTTGAGCCAACCCCAGCAGCCGGAGAAGCCGCCTTGGCAGGTATGGATCACGATGTCGGTGATGTCCGAGGCGCCTCGATTGGACGCGCTGTAGTTGCCACTACACGCCGGACCGACCCAGCTAGCCCCGCTGTAGTCAGGCTTGAGCTCCGTGCTTTGTTGCCCCACGGATTCACCACCAGAGTAGGCGCCGTCGAACACGATGCTCAGGCCATCGCTATCAGTGCCGCGCACGCCATCGACCGCGACGCGAACGACCCGCTGGGCAAACTCCACTCCGGCCTCCGGATTGACCTCTCCAGGTCCGAATGCCTGCAGCGCAGCTTCCCACGAGCCATGTCGCTCACGTAGGTCGCTCAGCACGACCGCCGCACCGTAAATGTTGGCCTCCGTGTCGTCGCTCAGCTCGGACTCGGACAACCCAGACAGTCGCGCGGCGCTGGATAGACTCTGCCGCTCCACGAGCTGCATCACCCCATGCCCACCCCACGCGGATGCCTCGGAATGGCGTGTGGAAAATCGCGTTTGCACGTATGCGACGCCCACGAGGTACTCCACGGGCACGCCGGTCTGCTGCGCGACGCGCTGGAAGATTGGCACCAACGGGGACGTCCCGCGCACAGCTTGCTGCGGCGTAGCGCTGCTCGGCGCAGGCTCAGAACCCACACTGCATGCGCCGAGCATCGCTCCCGAGAGCAACGTGAGACTCAAGCCAATCGCCGCGCTGCGAACGCGCTTCCAAGAATGCACAACCAAGGCCATCGCCAGCCCGGTTGCAGGTTGAGTGCCAACAACGCCACCACGACCGCTTGCTGCGCTCCCAGTACCCGTTGCTGCTCAGCTTGGAAGGCGCCCCGCTATCTGCCTCGAAAATCCCCTAACGACCCGCGCCGCTGCAAATCGTGCTCGGTCGCGCGAGCTGGTGTAGCCCAGGCCGGTTGTGCAACGGTTTGTGCAAGTCGTGCAGCGTTGTGCGGCCCGATGGATCCCCGCGGCAGAGCGCCCACTAGCCCACGGGCCAGGTGAACTGGAACTTCGCGCCCTGACCCAGCTGCGAGTCGATCCAGACGCGGCCGCCTGCACCCTCGACCAGCTTCTTGACGATCGCCAGGCCGATGCCGGTCCCGTCCTCGGTATCGCCTTTGAGGGTCTGGAAGATCACCCAGATCCGCTCATGATGACGCGGGTCAATGCCCGGACCATTGTCGCTGACCACGAAATGGACTTCATCCGCTTCGCGCGTGGCGCTCACCTTGACCAGTGGCGCGGACTCGTCAGCGAACTTGATCGCGTTGCTGATCAAGTTCAGGAGGACCTGTTCGAGCGGTACTCGCTGGGCGGAGATCTCGATATCGGCGGGAGCGTCCACTTCGACTCCCTTGCCCGACGGAACCATCTCGCACACTTCGTTGATCAGCCGTGACACGCTGATAGCCTGATGTTCGTGGGTTTGCCGACCCGCGCGACTGAAGTCGAGCACGCCGTTGATCAGACCTTCCATCCGGGACACCCGTTTCTTCATGAGGTCGAGGTGCTCCCCGAGCTTGGCGTAGTTTCCGTCCCCGTGCTCCTCCTCGATCCACTCGGAGAGCATCGAGATCCCACGCAGCGGTGCCTTCAAGTCATGGCTGACGACGTAGGCAAACTGGTCGAGCTCACGGTTCTTGTGCTCCAGCTGACGGATCAACCGATCACGCTCTTCCTGAAGGCGCTTCTGAGCGTCGATGTTCGTGTTCGTGCCGAACCAGCGCAGGATGCGCCCGTCGTTCGCGCGTAGAGGCGCGACGCGAGTGAGAAACCAACGAAACTGCCCGTCAGCTCCCTTGAGCATGAACTCCATCTCGAACGGCTCACCCGTCTCGAGACAGCGGCTCCAACGGGCGACGGCCTCGTCCAAGAGACTCGGATGATGTAAGTCCTTCCAACCCCACCCGGCGACCTCGTCGAAGTCCTTGCCTGTGTACTCGTAGAACCGCCGATTGTAGAAGTCGATGTATCCGTCGGGCAACGCGGACCAAGCCAGCGCTGGCACGTTCTCCACCACCGCCCGAAACTGCTCTTCGCTCGCGCGAGCTTGGTCGAGCAGCTGCTTACGCTCTTCCTCCGCGCGCTTCTGGTCGTCGATGTCAGTGCAGGTGCCAAACCACTTGACGACGCGTCCGCGCGAATCGCGGACCGCAACCGCACGCGCCAGGAACCAATGGTACACGCCGTCCTTGCGGCGCCTGAGGTACTCCATTTGAAACGGCTGGCCGCTGGCGTAGCAGGCTCTCCACTGGCACTCGGCGCTTTCGCGATGGTCCGGGTGCAGGCTCTCGGCCCACTGGGTCGCCACTGGCGCATCTTCGGAGTAGCCAGTGTACTGGTACCAACGCCGGTTGAAGTAGTCGTGGACGCCGTTTGGTTCTGCCATCCACACCAGGTTTGGAATCGTTTCCGCGAGCAAACGGAATTGATGCTCTGAGCCCTCTTCGAGCCAGAAGCGCTCCACACCAACACTGAGCTGAATCGCCAGCGGCACCAGCGTCTCGAGGGAGGTAGTGGGCAACGCCTGCTCGGACCACACCAGGAGCACGCCGACGGCGCGATCTTCGACGGCGAGCGGGAAAACGGACGCGGTGGGGATCGACGTGCCCGCAAACCGGATGCTGGCGTTGAGCAAGGGTCGCCTACGCTCTGTCACGCTCCTCAGCGCTTCCTCATCGAGGCTGACCTGACGCGGTACGTCCCAGCTCGAGTCAGGCGCAATGGAGCTCGCTTGCAACACCAACTCGGTCTCTGACTCGAAGGTCCACACCGCGACCGCGTGCGCAGCCAGGCGGTTGAAGATCGCGCGACAGCTCGCCGTGAGTGCGGACTCCAGCGTCAGCGACTCCGATAGCGCTACCCCGACGTCTCCTGCGAGCGCCGCCGCCGCTTCACTCTGCTTGCGCTCAGTGACGTCGAGCACCGTCCCGATGAAGCGAAGGGGCGTGTCACTGACGACGCGCCCGCTGGCGGAGAGCCAATGGATGCGCCCAGCATGCCCGAAGGCGCGATAGTCGACGTCGTAGGCACCGCCTTGTCCGGCTTGAAGCGCCGCCTGAACCGCAGCATCGACCCGGTCGCGGTCATCAGGATGAACGCGCTCCAAGAAGCGCGGGTAGCTGACCTCGGCGTCACTCGAGAGCCCGAACAGCTCGCGCGTACGGGCGTCCCAGTTGAGGACCTCGGTCGAGACGTTGTAGTCCCAGATCCCAATGCCGGACGCGAGCGTCGCCAACTGCAAGCGCTCCGCCAAGTGTTCACTGCGCGCTCGCGCGGCGCGTTGGCGCTCGTACAAGAGCGCGTTGTCCAGAGCCATCGCGCAGCGGCTCGCGAGTTCTTCGGCGACGCGCAGCGTGCCCCGGCCGTGACGGCGGTCGGACCCCGTGTAGACCAGGGTGAGCACCCCCAGCACGTTTCCGTGAGAAACCAGAGGCACGCGCGCCAGGGAGTCGACGCCGAGGGCGTTCAGGAGCTGCAAGTGCTGTACGTCGCCGGCGGCTGCCTCGAGAACCTCGCGCGGCACCTCGACAGTGAGCGCTGACACCCCGCTGCGCGCCACTTCCTCGGCGCTCTTCATGCAGGCTGGCACCTCGCGGCAGTGCAGCATCAGCTCGTCCGCAAGGTGCTGGACCCGAGGGTCGCGGTGATGCACGACGACGCGTTCGAGCGCTCCCCCATCGACGACCAGGTCGAGGACACTCCAGTCGCCGAGGCTGGGCACTACCAGGCGGACGATCTTGCCGAGAGTGGCGCGAAAGTCCGTCGCGCCAGCCAGCAAGGCGCCGGCCTCGAGCAAGAGCTGGAACGCATCGGGAGGCTCGTTGGCGAGCGGGGTATATTCAGCCAGGGGACTTCTCCTTCAGGCTATCGAGGAGCTTCATGAAATCGACGCGCGCAGCCTCCACACTGGCCTTCGGCCCGGTCAACTTGAAGAAGTAGTTCCCCGAGGATTTGAGCTGAGCGATGGCTGCGAGCATCGCGAAGCCGGGCTTGGGTGGCTTCGGTGCCATGGGTCGACCCGGCTGGTACGTGCCCTCGATTTCAAACAGCGTGAGCTCCACCGCCCCCACGCTCTTCTTCGTCACCTGGCCGTCGCTCACTGCCTTCCCAAACTGACCCGCCCAGCGTTTCAGATTGGGGTCCACATCGCCGCCAACACTCGGTCCGAAGTAGTAGACCCCGAGCTCTGCGTCTTCGCTGTCCCCCGCCTGCTTTGGGTACGTGTACGCCGCACGGCGCACGTCCCGGGCCTGCAGCGTCTGAGCGACCCAGGGCGTAGGCGCGTCCCAAGCAATCTTCAACTCGCCTCGCGGAGCGAGGACACCGCTGCGCATGGGCTTCGGAGCCACGGCAGCGCTCGTCTGACTGCTCACCGCAGGTTGGTTTGTCGACGTCGACTCCTCCGTGCGATCACAGGAACAACACCCCAACAGCACAGCGAGCACCAGACAGTGCCCTGCTAGACGTTTCGTGACGCGCCGCGGATCGAACATGTGCGCAGTCTGAAGACGGGCTCGAGTCCGGTCCAGCGCATTGCGTCGTAACGCCCGAAAGCACCTCGACTGGGAACCGCACGCGTGGGGGACGGTGCGGGCAAACGCCACGCTCCCCTGCAGCATGTTGCGCAAACGGGTCCGCGGCGCGCCCATGTCTTCATCATCCGATGGTCGTCCGCATCCACCCGCGAGCGAAAACCCAAACCTCCTCGCGTCATTTCCTTGTGGTTAGAACGAAGAGTGGCGACGCTCCGCACATGGCTCGCCTCTCCTCCACGCTCGCCGTCGTGGTCGCCGCTCTGGCGATCGCTTCTTGCTCCAGCTCCGAGTCTTCCCCCGAGAGCGATCCGAACACGCTGGTCGTTCAGTCGGACGCGGTGACCGTGCCAGCCGGAAGCGAGCGCTACATGTGCTACGCGCACACGCTCACCGAAGACGTGTACGTGGATCGCTTCGATTACAGCGCTCGACCGATCGTCCACCACTTCCTGTTGGCGAAGACTCTCACGCCCGAACCCGAAGGGTTGACCGACTGCAGCGATGTCTTGTTCCGCTTCAGCTGGCTGCCGTTGTTCGGGGCGGGCAAGGGCGATGCGCAGCTCCAGCTGCCTGACGACAGCGCTGTGGTGCTGCCAAAGGGCACTCAAGTGCTGCTCCAGCTGCACCTCTTGAACACCACGAGCAAGGACGTCACGGATCGCCCCAAGATCACCCTGCACAAGACCCAAGACAGGACGCGTATGCCTGCAGGGATCTACGCGTTCGGCACCGACAAGATCGCTCTGCAACCCAACGCGAAGGGCTCCGCGGTAGACGACTGCACGATGAGCGAGGACGTCGAGCTCTTCGGATTGCTCGCGCACATGCACTACCTCGGGGAGAACCTGGTCTTCGAGACCGCCTCGGCGGGCGCCGCCCTCGAGCAGCGTTACCGCAAGGATCCATGGAACTTCGACACGCAGATCATCGAACCCGTCTCCCTGAAGCTCAAGGCCGGTGATCAGACGCGCGTCACGTGCAACTACGACAACAGCACGCCCGGGGACATCGGGTTCGGGGAGAGTTCCAGCGACGAGATGTGCTTCCTGGTGGGCTTCGCCAAGAATCGCACATCCCTCGATGGCTGCCTGACGTTCGGTGGCGGAGGCGATCTCGACGGTGGCGTTCCGCCAGACCCCGACGCGGGTATCTGCGGCGAACAGCAGGAGAACTCCACCGGAATCGGGCGCACGTGCAGCAAGGGAGGCGGTGAGTGTGCCAGCGGTCAGGTGTGCTCGTCCGATCAAGGCCAAACGCCTGACGGGTCCCCCGGTTTCTGCTTGAAGATCGGCTGCTCCGCAACGGCGGACTGTGGCGGTGGGGGCGCCACGTGCTGCGCACCCGCCGAGGGCGGCGGCGTGATCAAGATCTGCGTGCCCGAAGCGTGCCGACCGGCGGACTGTATCCCCGCGGAATAAGCCTGCTCAGGGGCTGCACACCACTCCGACGCTCACGTTGTCGAAGCGGCCAGTGTACTGGCCACTGCAGTTTCCGATGCAGCCGGCCTGAAAGTACGGTCCGCTGTAGTTCAACGCCTCCGCTGTGTACGTCGCGTCCACCGCCGTGCTCGAGAACCCGTAGGAACCCGACTTCGGATCCGCGAAGCTCGAGCCATCGCTACGCGCTTCGAGTCGCCAGCTGTTCGTCCCAGCGGTGTAAGTGACTCGAGCGCTGAGATACGTCTCAGATCCAAAGGTCCCGCTCTGGATCAGGCTCGTGATGCTGCCGTTACGCAGACCGTTGACGAAGCGCACGAGCTGCACACGCGGCGAGCCCGAGCCGCTCGGTCCAAAGATCACGGCGTAGCCCTTGGAGGTGGCGCTGGCGCTACAGGTGGTGTGACTCGCGTCGAGACCCGTGGCGGAGTCCGTCGCGAGCACGTAGGCGAGGCCGACGGTGACCCCGTTCTGACTGCTGGTGCTGGAGCAGCTGAAGCCGCCGCTGGTCGTTTCGCTCGGGTTGCTGCGCTGGAAGTTGAGGCTCCAGACCACGTTCTGTCCGGCGTTGGCCGACAACACCGAGTTGTAGAGCGACGTGTCGTACGCGGCGCCGCTGCCCCCCGTGGTCACATAAGCGTAGCCCTGTCCGTGGTTGCTGCGGCTACTCAAGACCTCGAAACGGCCCGAGTAGATGCGATCTCCGAAGCCAGAGCGCGTGATCGCACGCCAGGGGCTGCCGCTGATGGGAACGTCGAAGCCCGAGGTGTAGCTGCTGGATGAAGGCGTGGAGAACGCGTCAGCGAACACCGTCGTCAGCGTGCTCGGACAAGGTGGACGGCAGCTGCCGCTGGCATCACACGTGTCGCCGGGGCTGCAGTCGCTCGTGGAGAGGCACTCGACGCAGGCCGAGCTGGTCCCGAGGTCCTTGCAATGGGGCGTCCCACCGCCGCACGCGCTGCAGCTCGCACCGCAAGCGGCATCCGACTTGCAAACCTGGCAGGCGCCCGCGCTGCACTGCTGATTACTTCCGCACGGCATACAAGAGGCGCCGCAGTAGGCGTTGCTGGTGCACGCTTGACAGCTCCCGGAGACGCAGCGCTTGCCGCTGCCGCACTGAGCGTTCGTGAGGCATTCCACGCAGGTGTAGCTGGACGGGTCGCAATACTCGCCCCCCGCCTGGCAGTTGCTGCAGGCCGCGCCGCAGTGGGTGTCCGAATCGCACACCGTGCAGCTCCCACTCTCACAGTAGTTCCCGCTGCCGCAGCTCTGATCGGTAGAGCAATCGAGGCAACGCGCGGCGCTGCAGCCAAAGCTACAGGTCTCGTCGGTGTAGCCATAGTTGCAGCTGCCTCCGCTGCAGGTGCCCATCGCGTTGTAGTGTCTGAGCGCGTTGGCCGAGGCGCAGCTGTCCGCTGGTGGCATCGCACAGCTGACCCCGGCACACGGATCGTTGACGCAGGCGCCGGCGGAGCAGCCGTCAGCACAGGTCAACGTCATCGAGGTGTATTCGCAGTTGCCGCCGTTGCAGGTTCCCTGTGGATCATAGGCAACCAAGTCGCTTCCGCTGCACTGGTTTTGCGGGGGGGTGTTGCACGTAACGCCAGCACACGGGTCACCCACGCACGCGTCGGCTGCGCAGCCGTCAGTACACGGGACACGCTGCTCGCTGTAGCTGCAGGCGCCGTTGTCGCAGGTGCCAGGGACCTCGTAGGTGATGAGGTAGCTCGCGTCCGCAGGGTCGCAGTGATTCTTGGGCGGTACCGTGCAGGTGACCCCTTCGCAGGAATAGGTCGCGCCAGAGTTTCCCTCACCCCCAACCCCGCTCGTCCCGCCCGCTCCACCGACGGAGCCTCCGGCGCCTGCGTTCGCGCCGGTTCCGGCCGTCGCTCCGGAGCCGCCCTGCCCTCCCGGAGAGCTCGAAGACGCCGCGCTACACGCCCCCAGCAACGTCAAGTACAGCAAGCCAAGCAACCGTTTGGTCATCGCGCCATCCTAGCAGAGGCCGGGTGGCCGGTTTAGCGACTTCTGCTAACCGGAGGTGCTTGAAATATTTGAGAAACCTGGCCGCCTTCAGCGCACCCGGAGTGCACCGAGCTCCTGGCCCCAACGCAGCACGTGCTCGGTTTCACCCAGCCCAGCGTGGGAAATGCGCTTGGCGTAGTGAGGCAGGCGACGTGCGACCTCAGCCATCTCCGGGTGTTCTCCCCCGAGTCGGGGACGACTCAAGAGGCGCGAGCGCGAGATCGAGAGCTGGGGCAAGACCGGCGCCGGAGCGGGGTTATCGAGGTAGTACGGATCGATGCAGGTCGAGAAGTCGTTGGCCGCTGCCACGCGGTCGTTGAGATGAGGGATGCCAAAGCGCGTGGAGAGCGTCTTGGCGAGCGAAGCGTGCTCGAGCTGGGCGCTCACGACGCAGCCGCGCCTGACGTGGGGTCCGAGCACCAGGCTCGGCACGCGGAAGCCCAGCTGCTGAAACTCCGATCGCTCGTCCGTGGTCTGGGGCGGTGGCACGTGATCGTAGAAGCCGCCGTGCTCGTCGTAGGTGATCACGAACAGGCACTTGTTCCACAGGGAACTGGACGCGAGGGCGGCGACGATCGTGGAGATCAACGCTTGCCCGAGCTGGACGTCGTGATCCGGATGATCGTCGTTGGCGCCGGCGCCGAAGAACTGCGGATCGATCAGCGAGAACTGGGGCAACGTCCCCAGCATGCAAGCCTCGAAGAACTTCGAGATCGAGGCGTTGCCCGATGTCTTGCCAAGCCCACCGAGGGCCCAGGCAAGATCGTGATAGTAGTTGACGTTGGAGATGTTCGCGTCGTTCAGGCGAGCCCAAATCGACTTGGAATTCAGGCCCAACTGCGGCAGGTTCGATTTGCCGCCGTTGGACGATCCGCAGTGCAAGTAGAAGCGGTTCGGCCACGTCGGGCCCATCACCGAGGCGTAGTAGCGATCGCAGATCGCACCGGCATCCGCGAGCGCGTAGGTGATCGGGAGCTGGCTGCGGACGTGGTAACCCATCACGTCCTCCTGGGAGCTGCCCGCGTGCTCGCGCACGAAGCCGTCGTTCAAGCCGCCATTGAACTGGTTGTGACACGCGTCCCAGCCGTGGGGTGGATCCTCAGGCGTGAAGTCGTCCAGCTGGTGGACGAACACCTGGCCGCCGTTCGGGGCTGGATTCGTCTCCATGCCCGTGAGCCCGTCGACACTCAGGCCCTCGATGAACTTCAGCGAGCCGAGGTAGTGATCGAAGGAGCGGTTCTCCATGCAGAGCACGACCACGTGCTCGATCTTCGCGAGCAGCTGCGAGGGCGTGAGCCCGTTGGTCGCAGTGCAGCTGGGGTCGCCCCCTTCCCCACCCGTGCCGCCTGCACCGGCTTCTCCTGCGGTACCGCCAGTCCCTGCTTCGCCGGCCGCGCCGCCTCCGCCGTTTCCGCCGGGATTCGTGCCGCCGGTAACGCCGCTCCCAGCAACACCGCCGCTTCCGCCAGCACCACCGCTGCCAGCAGCTCCGCCAGCGGTCCCGCCGCTGCCCCCCGCAGAGGCCTTCCCAGTGTCCGAATCACCGTCGGAACCGCAACCGATCACGCTGCCACTGACCGTCGCACCGAGACCAGCCAGGACCGTTCGTCGAGTGATGCCGCGCTTGCTCTTGCTCATGCCCTCTCCTCACGCGCCGCTGCCCAGCGCCTCCCCACGCGAGTATACTGGCACCGCGTGCAGCGTGAGCACGCGTTCTCACTCGTCTTCAGCGCCCAACGCACACCCCCGCGTCGCACACGGCTTCGCGCTGAAACGGCGACCACAGCACCTCGCCGCAGTGGTGCGATTCCCACGCGGCCTCGAGGGGGCGCATGGCCTGCGCTGAGGACTTCGAGACCGCATCGGGGCAGGTTCGAGCGAGCGCGTTGGGACACTCATGCCCGCCGTACAAATCGCAGTCCGCGTCGCGCTTGCAGGTTTGTGGGAGCTTCGCCAGGCGAGCCTGCTCCCGGCGCACGTCCCGTCGGATCTGCTCGCAAGACGCGCCAGCCGAGGCTGAAGCAGCCGGGGCCGTGGCACCAGGCGCGGGTTGCGGGGTCTGCTGACAAGCGACCACCGGCACGGTCAGTATCAAGAAACCCAGCGCGCGCATGCTTGAGTTTACGTAGCCCTGCCGTCCGGGCTGCCTCCGCGTTTGGGGGTGAGGCGCAGCGCACAGTCGCCAGGAACAGCCCAAAGTTACCCCTCGGTGCAGCGCCGGCCACCCGCCCCAGCGGTAACTCACAGAAATGTTTCGAGTCGCCTTGACAGATCCCCCGCCGCCCAATACAAGTTCGCTCCCTCCTCAACGAGGGACCGCTTGCGGGAGTAACTCAGCGGTAGAGTGCAACCTTGCCAAGGTTGACGTCGAGGGTTCGAATCCCTTCTCCCGCTCTATTGAACCTAAAGGCCCCTTCGGGGCCTTTGTTCGTTTGTCAGGGATTCTCTGACCTCGGGTACGCGAGCAAAGCTCGCGCAGACTCCCTCGGTTTCGAATCCCTTCCTTGTAGGGGCTCGGTCATACCTGGTCGACAAGTTCACCGGAGAAGTGATTCTGACTGGTACGGCCTCCATGCTTCACGAGCTTGAGCGCGCTCGCGGCTATCGCCGCCGGTGGAACGTGTTTGGCCCCAATCAGATCATCCACGCCGATTTCAAGCTCACGCCAGAGGACTGAATCCCCGAGGATACGCAAGCAAGCCGACAACCCCGACGCTCGACAGGTTGGAGGTTCGGCAGAATTGCGCGTCAGGCACTCCACCGGAGCGCTTGATCATTTCGATAGAGCCGGATGCTGGCAATCGAGAGCGGCTGGGGTTCGAAACGTTACGCTCAGTGGTTGGAAGAGACCCTGCTCGCCGCGCTGGTGAAGCCACAGGCGCTGCGCCAATGGCGTCGGCAGCGCTGACCATCAAGCCAGAGGTATATCCACACGGATCCGTTCGTTCGGAGATCGGCGCCGGAGCAACGCTGGCGTTCACGCTAGGGGCCGACTAGGCTCACCCCGATGAGCGAAGTCGGGCGAACCGGAACGATTGAAGCGCTGGACAGCGATGGCCTCGGCTGGATCACCTTGGATGGGGGCGGTCAGCTGCGCTTTGCGGCGTCGGGTTGCCGGTTCGTGCCGCGAGTCGGACAGCGGATCACGGTGCTCGAAGTCAAGGGCGGGCTATTCCGCGCCAAGCGTGCGACGAAGTTGCAACTCGATAGTGCAGAACCAGCGGCAGCACCCAAGCCGCGGCCGTCGAGCGTCGACGCCATCGACGCGCTGGGTGTCGCCATCGACGAGGAGCTGCGGCGAGTGCTGGCGCGTTGTGACGAGGACCCACAGCTGTTCAGCGACTTCGCGAGCATCCTGTTCGACGTCGACCCGTTCCCCGCCATGGAGATCGACTGCCACAACCCTTGGCTCCTGGTGATCGCCATGAACGGCGGTGGCAGCGCGTATGGCCTCTACCTGCACCCCGACGCCCTGTCGGAAGCCGACGCGCAATCCACACCCGCCGCGCCCTGGGTGTTCTGGGAGCATGAGGATGGGACGCTCTACGCTCGCGCGACCAGCACTCAAGAGTTCTTTGCCAGGCTACTCGCCAGCGCAGACTTCCTCGACGACCAAGCACCCGTGGACCGCATCCGCAACACCCTGGCGGAGCTTGGCATCCAGTGTGATATCGACTCGGCGCGCTTCGACTCGGATCGCCTCACCTCGTGGCTCCCGCCGGCCAACGCAGAGCTGCTGTCCCTGGATGACTACCTCGCCCTCGCCAGCGACAATCCAGCAGAAGCAGAGCGCGGCCTGCTCGGCCACTTGAGCGCCGAGAACGAACCCGAGGCGCTGGAAGTCTTGGAAGCACTATATCGCAAGCGCGGTTGGTCGTTGCCCTTCAGCGGTTAGCGCCTACGCATCGTCCGTTCAGTCCACGCGTTTCCGTGTGGTTTGTTCTCTCCCCCCGAACCCGCGATGTGACCAGGGGCGCTCGCTGTCAGTCGAGCGTGGCAAAATTCACTACGTGAGCACGGTTCGGTAGCACGCCGTGTTGTCCCGATCGCCGCCCTTCAAACTCGCAAGGGTTCCCTGTAGTCTGAAACCAGGAGGCGGAGCCGGAACTCGGCGGAAACTCGGATGAAACGTGAGTCGATGGCACAAGCAGAGGAGGTGAAGGTCCCCATCTTCTCAAACTACGAACCCCTCCCCGGCGCTCATGACGAGCTCTTCGAGTCCCGCGGTGAACCCTGGCCTACCATCTCGCCGATCATCGGCGGGCTAGAAGGCCTCGGCGCTGCGCGCATGGAGCGGCGTCAGCGCCTCGCTGACAACACCTTCCTCAAGGGCGGCGTGACCTTCTCGGTCTACTCCGACAATCGAGGCGGCGAGCGCATCTTCCCCTTCGATCTGATCCCACGGGTTGTCACCGCTGACGACTGGGAGCAAGTGGAGCGGGGCCTGCTGCAGCGAGTGACAGCGCTGAATCATTTCCTTGCGGATGTGTATGGCGACGGCCGCATTCTCAAGGAGAAGGTCGTCCCGGCAGAGCTGGTGCACGGCGGCACCGGATACTTGAAGCAGGTGCACGGCATCCGCCCTCGCGGCGGCGTGTACGTGCAGATCGCAGGCATCGACCTGGTGCGCGACGGTCAAGGTCGCTTCCTGGTGCTCGAGGACAACCTGCGCTGCCCTTCGGGCGTCTCGTACGTGCTGTCGAACCGCAACGTGCTGAAGAAGGTACTCCCCAAGATGTTCCGCACAGCCAGCGTGCGAAACGTGGACGAGTACCCCACGCAGCTGCGTCAGCGCTTGAGCGAGCTCGCACCTCCTCGCGGTGACTCGCCGCGCGTCGTCGTGCTCACCCCCGGCGCCTTCAACTCAGCCTACTTCGAGCACGGCTTTCTGGCGCGGCGCATGGGTGTCGACCTGGTGCAGGCGAGCGACCTCTTCGTGCATGACGACCGCGTCTACGTGAAGACCACTCGGGGACCCGAGCCGGTGGACGTGATCTATCGGCGCATCGACGACGAGTTCATCGACCCGGAAGTATTCCGCCCGGATAGCCTGCTGGGCGTGCCTGGCCTGGTGCGCGCCTACGCCAAGGGCAATGTCACGCTGGCCAACGCGATCGGCAACGGCGTCGCCGACGACAAAGCGGTGTACCCCTATGTCCCGGACATGATCCGCTTCTACCTGAGTGAAGAGCCAATCCTCGGCCAGGTGGAGACGTACTTTTGCGGCGAGGCGAGCCATCGCAGCCACGTGCTCGAGAACCTGAGCAAGATGGTGGTCAAGGCCGTGGATGCCTCGGGTGGCTACGGGATGTTGATCGGACCACGGTCCACCGCAGAACAGATCAGCGAGTTCCGCGAGCGCATCACGAGTAAACCGCGCGGATACATCGCCCAGCCGGTGGTGGAGCTCTCCACCTGCCCCACCTGGCTCGACGGCAAGGCTCGCCCGCGGCGAGTGGATCTGCGACCTTTCATCCTCACCGGCAAGAGCAGCTGGGTGCTCCCTGGTGGCTTGACCCGTGTGGCGCTGGTGGAAGGCAGCTACGTGGTCAACAGCAGCCAGGGCGGTGGTTCGAAAGACACCTGGGTGCTCGGACATCACAACGACGCGGCCAGCAGCAAGCACCGCATCGAGAGCGCTCCCCTCGCGTCCCGCCCCAGCTCCTCAGGAGGTGACCAATGATTTCCCGCGTGGCGGAGACCTGTTTCTGGCTTGGCCGCCAGGTCGAGCGCGCCGAGAACCTGGCTCGCCTTTTGTCGGTCAATCAATCCTTCGTGCTCGACGTCGACCTGGAGCCCCCGCAGCGCTGGCAGCCGGTCATGGTCGTGAGCGGTGAGCTACCTCGCTTCAAGGAGCGCTTCCCCGAGGAAGCGATCTTGGACGGGGAAGTGGTCCAGCGCTACTTGACCTGGGACCAGGACAACCCGGTGAGCCTGGTCAGCGCGGCCTACTGGGCGCGTGAAAACGCGCGCACCATCCGCGAGGTGATCAGCCTGGAGCTGTGGGAGGCCCTGAACGAGTTCTGGCGCTGGCTGATGGACGGCCCCGGCAAGCGGCTCTACCGCTCGGATCGCGAGGCGTTCTACAGCCGCTTCAAGGAGATGGCGGCCCTCACTCACGGTGTCGCGAGCGCCACCATGTTGCACGAGGAGCCGCTCACCTTCATGCAGCTCGGCTGGCACCTCGAGCGCGCTCAGCAAACCGCGCGCATCGTCGACATCAAGTACCACACGCTGGGGCCCACGAGCACCCGGGAGACACCCCTCGAAGCCGCCCAGTGGCTCGCGCTCTTGCGCTCCTGTTCGGCGACCGAACCCTACTACAAGTGCCACAGGAACCCACCCAACGGGCTCGAGATCGTCGACTTCTTGTTGCGCTACCCCACCTTCCCCCGCTCCATCCTTTACTCCTTGAAGGCGTCCCAGGTCGATCTCCAGCGCATCCGCGCGGCAACACCTGGGCGAGGCGAGGAGTGCGAGGTGCGCGTGCAGAAGGTCCTGGACTTCCTCAACGCGGGCAAGACGGCTGACCTCAGCGGCGGCGGTGTCCACGCCACGCTGACGCGCGTAGTCGACGAAACGTCGGAAATCTGCAACCTCCTGCACTCGATCTACTTCGATCCGAGCATGCCCGAGGCGCCAGCCGCCGAGTAAACGGCCTACGCGCACCTACACATTCGACGCACGGCGTCAGCAGTAGATCAGCCGGATCTGCCCCGCGGGTTGGGGGTGAGGAGCGTCGAACAGGCACGCGGGCGCCAAAAGCGCGCTGGCGAAACCTGTCTGGCGTTGGCTTGTGTCATCAACGCAAGCTAAACGTGTCGCTCGCATGGACGACTCGCCCCACTCGACACACCTCCTCGGCTTGTCTTTCGACAGTCCTGCGTCTCCCGGGCTCCAGCTGCACCGTCCCAAGGAAGAGGCGGAGGCGCTCCAGGTGCCGGGCTGGGGCATTGGCTGGTATCCACCCGATGAGGTGGCAGGCGTCGTCGTCAAGGAGCCCGAGCCCCGAGACGAAGAGTCCTTTCGCTCGCTCATCGCCAGCTGGCAACGCTTTCGCTCCGCGACCTTCGTGTGTCACCTACGCGGCACGACGAAGCGCGTGAACCAGGCGGACGCGCAGCCCTTCTCGCGCACCTACGCCGGGCGCGACTGGCTATTTGCCCACCAGGGTACGCTGAACCAAGGCGAGCTACGCTCGCTCTCGCTGGGTTTCCGCCCGGTATTCGAGCCCGTTGGTTTGAGCGACTCCGAGCGCGCGTTCTGCTGGTTGCTCACGCAGATCCGAGCCCAAGGCTGCCGCACCATCGGCGATCTCGACCTGCTCGAAGTGCGACGCTGGCTGCGTGATCTGAACGAGCTCGGCAGCGCGAACTTCCTGCTGTCCGACGGCATGGATCTCCTGGCCTACGCTGACGTGAAGGGCTTCAAGAACCCGCACTATGCGCGCATCCTTCCGCCTCATGAAGACATCGAGCTGTCGAATCACGTGCTGGATCTCGACATCGACAACCCCCTCGACTCCTCCCGCACGTTGACCGTAGTCGCCACTCGACCACTGTCGGACAAAGGCTGGAAGCAGGTACCGAAGGGCGAGCTGATCGTCGTCCGGCGCGGTGTGGTGCTGTTCGAGAGTTCGCAGTTCCCCGAGGAACAAGCAACGGCGCAGCACATCGGGCCGAGCCGCGGCTTCGGTCCAATGCAGCAACCCCCGCCTGGACCGCGCGGTGCGGCGGGCGGTGCACCCCAGCTGGCTCAAACCCGGTTGGCGGAGAGTGCGAGCGGCGAGCAGGCGAGCGATCGTGACGCGAGCGGACTGCACCGCGTCAGCAGCACCGAGGAGCCAACCGAGGTCGCGCCGCGCACGCCGCCTGCGTCCGTGCCCGCGCCTCGGCCCGAATGGGTCACCATGCGGGTGCGTCACCTCACCGCCTACAGCTATGAAGAGCCAGTGGAGCTCAGCTCTCACGTGCTGCGCCTGAGCCCGGTGCAAGACGCGGAGCAGCGAGTCATCGAGCACCGGCTCGAGGTAGAACCGACGACGCCAGGCAGTGACTTCGAGGACGTGTTCGGCAACCGCTCGAGGCGAATGCGCCTCGAGAAGCCCTACACCAAGCTCAGCGTGCTGAGTGAGTCGATCATTCAAGTGAAGCAGCCGCCCGTGCTGCACTCGCCGCAGCGCCGCATGACCATCCCGCTCGTGTGGATGCCATGGCAGCGCCAGATGATGCTGCCGTACCTGCTGCCGATGGAGCTACCGGAGACGCAGCTGAGAGAGCTCTCCGAGTTCGCAATGAGCTTCGCAGAGCGGCAAGATTTCGACCTGGTGGAGACGTTGGTCGACATGAACCAGACCATCTACCGCGACTTCGCCTACGTGCCCGGTTCGACCAGCATCGAGACCACACCGTTCGACGTCTACACCAAGCGCCGCGGGGTGTGTCAGGACTTCGCGAACCTGTTCATCTGCCTCGCGCGGCTCCTGAACATTTGCCGCACGGTACCGAGTTGGCTACATCTACACTGGCGCCGACTACGCCAATCAGGTCCAGTCGGAGGCGTCCCACGCTTGGGTAGAGCTGTATCTGCCCTGGACTGGCTGGCGCGGCTTCGACCCCACGAACGGTATCCTGGCTGGTACAGACCACATCCGCGTCGCCTGCGGGCGCAACTACCGCGACGCGACGCCCACCTCGGGCACGCTCTACAAGGGCGGCGGCGGGGAACGGCTCAAGGTGTCAGTACGCGTCGAGCCCATCGACTGGCCCGAGTGATCGACGCGCCGAGACGCGCTGACAGTTGGTTGTTTGGTGACGAAACACCAAACAATCGGTTTCACGGGGAAACGCCCGTGTGCCCTCGGTGACACAGCGTGTCGCGCGCTCGCGGTCGGACGAAACAGGTTGAGACATCCGCTGGCTGCAAGCACCCAGGGGAATTTCCAGCGCTTCTGACAGGCTTCCGCTAGCAGCGTTCTCGTACGCAAATCGCGGGCAGGTTTGCTTGTGCAGTGACAAAGGTGCTCGTCATAGTGGCCGAATGCAGCGTCCCCCTCGCGTCACGCAGCTCTGGAACTGGCTCCCGGCATTCCGCGCCGTAGCTGAAACCCAGCACCTGCCCAGCGCGAGCAAGGACGCGCACCTGAGCCCCTCGGCGCTCTCTCGCTCGGTAAAACAGCTGGAAGAGGAGCTGGGCGTGGAGCTGTTCAAGCGCGTCGGGCGCACCCTGGTCTTGAGCCCGGCAGGGGAAGACCTGCTGCGCGCCGTACGGGAGGCGATGCAGCGCGTGGAGGAAGGCGTGCGCCTGGCAACTGACGACTGCTTCTCAGGCACGCTGAAGCTCTCTGCGCCGAGCCCCTTGATGGCGACATTCGTGCTCCCAGCCCTCGCGAAGGTGCGCGAACAACACCCGCGGCTCGTGCCCGACTTGATCGAGCTCTCCAACGAGGCCACGCGAGAGGCGCTCTTGAACGGCGGCCTGGACCTGGCGATCGTGGACGCGACTGACCAGGAGCCAGGCCTCCACGTCACCTGCCTCGGGGTGATCACGCGCGGGGTGTACTGTGGCGAGGGACACCCGCTGTATCGCGATCCAGAGCCGACCCTGGACAAGCTGCTCGATCACGGCTTCGTCGCCCCGAGCAATCCGCGTGAAGAGTACTGGCCGCGGCAGTATCAGCGTCAGATCGCCATGCGTACCCAGCGCGTGGACCTTGCCCTGCGGATCTGCGCCGAGGGGGAGCTACTCAGCTTGCTCCCAGATCTCGTCGCTCAGGTGTATTCGGGGCCGGGTAGCTTGCACCGCATCCCGCTGGAGCTGTGCGAACCGACTTCGCTCTATGCCGTGCAGCGCGCGTCAGCCAGCGATCTGGCTCGCCAGCGAGTGCGGAGCGAGCCCCCGGCGAGCAGCAGCCGGCCAAGCGTCCCCCGCCCCACCCCGCGGAAACACGACTCAGAGCCGGAGATCGGCGCCGTGAGCGTGGTGCTCGCCGCCATTCGTCAGGAATTCGCTCGAGCGGCCCGGCGCTCGAACCCCTACATCAACTTGACGAGCCATCAGCAGGGGTTCGAACGTCTAGGCAACTGAAGCCAGCAGCACCCGCTTGAGTCCGGGTCAGGGCTCGTAGTAGGTGACCTTCAAGCTGAAGTTCGAGGCGGCGTAGCCATGGACCAGGATCCCGGCCTGGCTCACCCCGGGCGGAACTGTCAGGTCGCACACCTCGGCCGAGCCATCGAGGTAGGGCCGACACACGTACTGCGTGAGCGTCGGCGACGCGTCCCAGCGCACATACAGGTCTGCGTCTCCACTGCCAGAGAGCTCGACCAGGAAGCGCGTGCCCGACGCGACGGGCAAGAGCTGGTAGCTCTGAGACTGACCTTGCCCCACGGAACCTGACGCTTGACCGACGGTGGGCGACGAAGTGCCGCCGCCGCTGCCGCCTGAACCGCCGCTGCCGCCGGAGCCGCTGCCACCTGAACCACCGCTGCCGCCCGAGCCACCTGAACCGCTTCCGGAACTGCCAGTCCAGGCTACGTTCAGGTTGTACGTCGCTGCTTGATAGCCGCGCACCATGACGTACGCCTGGCTCGCGCCGCCTGGGACGTCCAGCGAGCAGCTCTCGTTGGAACCGTTCAAGTACGGGCGACAGTCGTAGGCGGTCGTCGTGGGCTGGCCGCCAAACCGCACGTACAGGTCAGCGTCCCCGGTGCCGGTGATGTTCGCGTCGAAGCGCGTCCCCGGAGCCACCGCGTAGGGCCCGTACACATCACTCGCGTTCTGCGCGACGCTCCCGCTCTGTGAGTCGGTCTGGTTGCTGCCTCCGCTGGGCGGCGGAGTCGAGCCACCGGGCGCACCGTACAGAGCCGCGGCGCCTTGGGCGTCGTAGTTCGTGATCGCGAAGCCGGTGTTCACACCGTTGCACTGCGGGTAGTGCATCACGCTCTGGCGGTCGTAGGGCGTCAGCTCACGCCAGTTGTTGTCCTCGAAGCAGGCTCCGGACTCCGGGCGGGTGTGCTCGTGGCGAAAGCCCAGCGTATGTCCCAGCTCGTGGCGCAGCACGCCCGCAGCGCTCACGCCGGAGCTCCAGGTGCTGTTGTCGATCAGCACGTTCCGCGAGGATCGGCTCTGGCCGGGGAAAAACGCGCGCGCGAGGTAGCCCTGTCCGCTCACCGGGCTCACGTCGAACACCACGTTCCCGTTGCTGCTGTTGCAGCTCGCGTCTTGGGCCGAGACGTAGATGAAGTCGACGTCCGCGACGGCTTCCCAGGCGCCAGTGGCTTGCTCCATGGCGCTCACCACCTGGCTCTTCCGGGAGCCAAAGTTGTTGCTGACGCAGTAGGTGATGTTCTTCTTCTGGGTCGAGTTCCACTTGGCGTCCGTCGAGCCATTGCGCTGCACGATCAGCCGTTCGCCGGAGGCGACGTAGTCTCGCCAGAACTCGTAGAGCTGCTTCTCGTTCTCGATCGGCGTGTCGCCGTTGACGATGTAGACGCCTCCCTCGAAGTCCTCGTGGTAGGTGCTGGCGAGGAACTCCTCGAAGCTCACGCCCGCGTTGGTGTCGCCGAGTGCCTCGGGCTGCTCGTAGTCTGGATGAGCCGAGCAGGCCGCAAGCAGCAAGCACGCGGTCAACGCTCCACGCTGAGTGAACCAGTGAACGGGGTTGGGGTTTCGAAACCTCACGGTGAGATACCTTTCTCTACGAGCCAGAGCTCGTGGCGCCTTGGACGCGCCTGGTTGTCGACCGCGCTCGAAGGGGCGATCGGGGGACGAACGAACCAGCGCACAGCGTTGTGCGCACGCAACCCTCCCAGCCGCGTCCGCCTGTGACGCGCTGCCCCATCAACCTTGCTGTTGTTCCGCGCGAAAACGTTCGTTTGGTGGGCTTGCGGCTCCCCGGGGAATCGGTGTTGCTTTGGGCAAAGCAGCGCCTGGGCCCAGGGGACTTGGACCTGTTCTCGTCTGCGCGGAAAGTTCTTCGCGTCTGGGATCGCGAACGAACAGCCAGTGGGCTGAGCCGCGTGTGAGCCACGCGGCTACTCGATGCGGCCTCGCTCGGGGGACGAACGCGGCCGGAAGTTTCGCGTAGTGGATAGCTACCGAGGACCGCGTTCTAGGTCCATCGCGAAAAGCGCAACGTGGAGCGACCGCCGACGCAACGAAGCAGCTTTGTGCGGCGTTTTATGCCCATTCGCCGGGGGAGAGGAGCACCTACACCAACCCACAAAGAATCCGCACGGCAATATTTCACGGAAGCCGTGTCAGCGCACTCGGGCTGCACTGGCCAGCAAGCCATCCACATCGAGGCAGCGTTCGAGTTCATTCGCGATCGCGTCAAGCGCCTGCTCGACCTGCGACTCGTAGGCGAACCCACCGCCCGCAGCCCCTAATTCCTCGAGGAATCGCGATCTGAAGGCATCGCCCGCGAACAGGCCGTGCACGTAGCAGCCGCTCACCTGACCGCTTGGAGAGCGCGCCCCATCCAGGTGCTCCGCCCGAGCCCCTTCGCTGCGCAGGCAGAGGAGCGGCGCGTCCGCGGCGGGTCCAGTGGTGTGCCCCACGTGCATCTCGTAGCCGCTGATGGGTTGCCGCGTTGGCAGGTGCGTGCCGACGACTGCGCGCAGCGTCTTGTCGGGGAGCAGCTCGGTCGAGACGTCGAGCCAGCCCAGACCTTCAGCGCTGCGACGTGCGCCTTCGATTCCCAGAGGATCGGCCAGCTCTCGCCCCAGCAGCTGATAGCCACCGCAAATCCCCAGCACGTCGCCGCCCCGCCTGAGGTGCGCCTCGAGATCAACGTGCCAGCCTTGAGCTCTGAAGAAGTCGAGATCCGCCAGCGTCGCCTTGGTGCCAGGCAAGATCACGAGCCGCGCGTCGCCTGGCAGCGCCTGCCCCGGCGGCACCATGACCAAGTCCACCGAGGGCTCCTGCGCCAACGGATCGAAGTCATCGAAGTTCGCGATCCGACTCAACATCGGCACGGCGATCTTCAAGCCCTGCCCCCACGCCTGCATGCGCTCGAGGGCCACGGCGTCCTCCGCTGGGAGGCGCGCCGCCATGGGCAGCCACGGCACCACACCGAAGCTCGGCCAACGCGTGCGCGCTTCAATCGCCCGCAGGCCTCCGTCGAAGAGACTAATATCCCCCCGGAATTTATTGATGATGAAGCCCACCACCAGCTCCCGCTCCTCGGCGGGCAGGAGCTGGTGCGTGCCGACGAGCGCTGCGATCACCCCACCCCGGTCGATGTCACCGATCAGCGCGACCGGCACCCGCAGTGGGAGCGCGAAGCCCATATTCGCGATGTCGCCCGCTCGCAGGTTGATCTCCGCCGGAGAGCCGGCGCCCTCCACCAACACCAGGTCGTGCGCACCACACAGGCGCTCGAAGGACTCCAGCACGGCGCCGAGCAAGCGCGACTTCATGCCCTGGTAGCCCGAAGCCGCTGCGTTGCCGATCACCTTGCCCTGCACCACCACTTGCGCCCCCACGTCAGACTGCGGCTTCAGCAACACCGGGTTCATGTCGACGTGCGGCTCGACACGCGCAGCGCGCGCTTGCAGCGCCTGAGCGCGGCCGATCTCGCCGCCTCCAAGGCACACCGCGGCGTTGTTCGACATGTTCTGAGGCTTGAAGGGCGCGACGCGCAGGCCGCGGTTGCTGGCCGCGCGGCAGAGCCCAGCGACGAGCAGCGACTTGCCCACGTCAGAGCCGGTGCCCTGAAACATCAGCGCGCGAGCCATGAGCTCACTCCGCGCTGGTCGACTCGACTGAAGCAGATCCCGCGTAGGGCGTCGCGTGGGCTTGAACGAAGGCTTGCAGGTCGTCCAGCGCCCGCTCCGCCATCGCCAGGTAGCGATCGCGCTTCTTCAAGCGCTTCCCCTTGGCGTCCCGCCCCTCGAACGCAGCGAAGTGGCTGAACGTGATGTTCGAGGGCTGGTAGTCCTCGGGGTTACGCCGGAGCTGCGTCAGGAGCCCAGCATGAGCCGTGGTCTCCGGAGGCAGCGTGGGCTCGCGCCCCTGCAAGCGCTCCGCGATGAAATGCGCAGCGAGCCAGCCTCCGGCTGCGCTCTCCACGTAGCCCTCGGTACCGCTGATCTGACCAGCGAAGTAGATCCCGGGGTGCCCGTTCAGCTGCATCGTTTCATCGAGGAAACGCGGCGCGCAGATGAAGGTGTTGCGGTGCACCGCGCCAAAGCGCTGAAACTCCGCCTGCTCGAGCCCGGGGATCATGCGAAACACCCGCTCTTGCTCGGGCCAGGCCATGCGCGACTGGAAGCCGACGAGGTTGTAGGCGGTGCCAGCCTCGTCCTCCTTGCGCAGCTGCACCACGGCGTAGGGCCAGCGCCCGGTGCGGGGGTCGGTCAGGCCAGCGGGCTTCATCGGCCCAAAGGCGAGGGTCTTGATGCCGCGCTCTGCCATCACCTCGACGGGCAAGCAGCCCTCGAAATAGCGCACCTTCTCGAACTGCTTCGGCTCAACCTTCCGCGCGGCAACAATCTCAGCCACGAAGGCCTCGTATTGCTCCTTGTTGAACGGACAGTTGACGTAAGCCTTCTGGTCAGCCTCGGTCTCGCCCTTGTCCCAGCGCGACGCGATGAAGACCTTGTCCCAGTCGATGGTGTCCGCGCTGATGATGGGCGCGATCGCGTCGTAGTAGGCGAGGCTCCCCTCACCGAGCAGCGCCTCCAGGAACTCGCGAGCGCGTCACTCGTCAGCGGCCCGGTGGCGATGATCAGCGGTCGCTCTTCCGGCAGCCCAGCGACCTCCCCGTGGACGATCTCGATCCTGGGTTCAGCCTGCAGTCGCCGCGTCATTTCCGCAGAGAATCGTTCGCGATCGACCGCCAGCGCCCCTCCGGCGGGCACCTTGGAGAGTTCTGCAGCCTGCATCACTTCGGAGCCAAGGCGCCGCATCTCCTCTTTGAGCAGCCCGACGGCGTTCGTCAGGTGTGCACCACGAAACGAGTTTGAGCACACCAGCTCGCACAAGGAGTCGCTGCTCTGCGCCGGGGTCCGCTTCTGCGGCTTCTGCTCGAGCAGGCGCACCG
Organism: Polyangiaceae bacterium; assembly: GCA_041389805.1. GTDB lineage: Bacteria > Myxococcota_A > Polyangia > Polyangiales > Polyangiaceae > JAHBVY01. The sequence continues at coordinate 109,864 of JAWKRD010000013.1, forward strand.
TGAAGCCGCGCCGAGCGAGCTGTAGCGCGGCCTCCGAACCAGCCAATCCAGCGCCGATGATCGTGACGTCTGCCATGTTTCCGGCTGGCTATCGCACTCGACGCGGGCGGTCGCAAGTCAGCGCGCGAGATCGCGATCAAGCCAGGCGAAAGCGACCGCGGCGGTCGCGTTCGATGCGGCCTTCCAGGGTGAGCTGCACCAACGCGCGCTCGACGACATCCCGTGACCACGCCAGCGCCTCGACCAACTCGCTCCCGCTGCGCGGGCCGCCCTCGAGCGCCGTGAGTAGCCGCGCAGGGTTCTGAAGCGGGACATCGCGCCCCAGCGGGCGCACGCTGGACTCGAAGGGCGCCTCCCCCCCAAACACCTCGGCGTGAGCCCATGCCTTGGACGAGTCCTCGCTCGACTCTCCAGGTTTTGGGGGTGAGGGAGCAACGTCGGGCAGCTCGAAATCCCAGAGGCTCTCGAAGTCGAGCTGCGAGGCGGCGGCACCGGGCAAGCCATAGAGACGCTGGGCCGCCAGGCACCCAAGCACGTCCCGCGCATCGAAGAGCGGCGTGACCCCACCCAGGCGGTACTCGGCAGCGAAGCCCCCGCGCTTGGTGTCCCAGGGCGACGCCGGAGGCCAAAACACCGGGCGCCCCAGCTTGCGTGCACGCGCCGTGGTGTTGCGCGTGCCACTGCGCACCGTCGACTCGATCGCAACGACGACATGCGCGAGCGCCGCCAGCAACGAATTGCGCCGAAAGAAGGCCCATTGCTCCGCAGCGTTTCCGTCGGGAACTACGCTCAGGTAACCTCCTCCGCCTCGCAGCACACGCTTGAAGAGCGCCGCGTGTGTCTCAGGGTAAGGGCGCTCGAGGCTCGCGGGAGCGACCACCAGCGTCGTCCCGGATGCTTCTAGTGTCGCCTCGTGAGCCGTCTGATCGATGCCCACGGCACCGCCGCTCAGGATGGTTACTCCGCGACGCGCCAGGTCGCGCACCAAGCGCTGCGCGAACTCCTTGCCCTGCGCCGTGGGCTTGCGGGTACCGACGACAGCAACCATGGGTCCACTCGGCAACTCTCCTCGCAACCACAAGCGCTCCGGCGGATCCTCGAGGTCGCGGAGGCGGGGCGGCAGCGAGGCGCCCTGGAGCACACGGGAGGGCGATGCAGACAGACGACGCGTCACCGCCCGCTGTCGGCATGAGCAGCGGGCGGTTGCGTGCTTTGTCCGTGCCGGAGCGCAGCTACTTCATGAAGACTTGCGCAGCGACGGGGCCGGCACCGCGCGTTGCCTTGAGGATCACCTTCCCGGGGATCCCGCTCGGCAGCACGTTCTTCACGCAGGGCGTGATCGCGGCTTCAGGGCCGCCAGTGCTGTCCACGGCAAACGTGGGGTTGATGGGCAGCGGCAGGTTCGGGATCGGCTCGAGCTTGATCTCGATGTCGAGCTCGGTGATGCCCGGCCCGCCCTGGGCGATGACCGAGTAACACTTCCCGCCAGCGACCATCAGCGGAACTTCGTACGTCTGCCCTTCGGCCAACACCGCGCCAAACGGCTGATCCACAGCCTTCATGGGGTACGGCGCCTGCTTGGTGACGCGCTTCTTGATCGATTTACCGAGGTCCTCGAGGGTCAGCGGATCGAGCGCCACGGGCTCCGGCGGCGCCGTGGGCACCGCACTTGGAGTTGCGCTGGCCGTGGGCACGGTGTTGGTGGGAGGCGCGGTCGCCGTCTGAGTGGCCGTCGCGCTGGGATTCGGCGGCGGGTACTCCACCTCCTCCTTCTTGCGACAACCCACGACCACGAGTGCGCCGATGCCTAGCCAAGCGCCAAGGCTCAACAGCTGCTTTGCCCCGCGGAAGCGGGTATTCTGGGACTCTGAGTGCTGCATGTTCTTCGCGCCGCGCTCACTTGGAGTAGGCTTGAGCTCCGACCATGCCCTGACCCTTGATCACGTGCATGTCCACGGTGACAGGCATGGCGATGGGGCTCGGGCTCCGCAGACACTGCTCGTTGGGTCCAACGACGGGCTGGTTTCCCGCGCCCGGCGCGCTCTGCGCGAGCACCTGCGCCGGCAGTGGCGGCGCGGTGGTGATGTTGATTTGGTAGTCGAACACACCGAGGCCACCGAAGCCGATGAACGTGTAGCACTTGCCCGGCATGAGCGTGAACGTCGCCTGGGCGTGTCCGTCTTGCTGGAGCTTCGCGCTCATCAACTCGCCGTCCGCGCGGGCGCCCTTCGCAGAGGTGCCAGCGTTCATCTGAATGCCGCTCTGCACCGGGCCGAGTTCACCACCGGTGACCGCGCCGAGGGTCGCTTGGCCGCCTGCCAGCGCTCCCGACAAGATGCCTTGAAGGGCGTTCGGGTCGCTGAAGATCGCGCCGAGGGGGTTTGGTTGCTGCGGCGCGGCGCTCGCAGTCGGCTGCGCCGTCGGCTGTCCATAAGGCTGCTGCCCGTAAGGCTGCTGCTGCTGGTAGCCCATCTGCGGGTCCTTCTCTTCTTCCTTCTTGCGGCACCCAACCTGAATCAGAGAAACCGCAACCGCTGCCATCAAGAATTTCGTTGTCCGACGCATGGTCCATTGCCTCCCCCCGAAGCGCGGATCCGGGCGTTCTGGACGCAACCGACTCCACTGGGGCTTTAGAAACCGAGAACGTACGCGAGCTTACAAGAGCGAATGGGGATTGTGTCCCCTCTTCAGACGAGACCCGGAGTGTTTTGAGTCAGTAGGCGGTGGGCGCGGACGCGAGTCTCGGGTGGGTGCACCAATGTGGGACATCGTGCTACAGGGGCCAGGTGGTTGCCCCCTCCCCCAAGGTCCTCGTCGCGACCCACGGCCACTGCTTCGACGGCCTGGCGAGCGCGGCGTTGTTCACGCACCTACTGAGCACCATCGAGGGCGGGAAGTTGCGCTTCAACTACCTGGCGTGCGGCTATGGCCATGGCCAGCGGCGGCCAGACGGCGCGCTCCGCGCCGCCGACATCAGCGCGATCCTCGACTACCGCTACAGCGCTTCCCCTCACCTGACGTGGTTCTTCGACCACCACCCCACGGCCTTCGAGTCCGCTGCCGCACGGCAAGACTACGAGCGCCGCGTCGTCGCCGACGCCGAGCGCATGCACTACGATCCTCGAGCCGGGTCGTGCTCCCGTCTCATCGCCGACACGGCCAGCAAGCGCTTCGGCCTCGACTTGAGCCACCTCAGGCCGCTGATTGATTGGGCCGATCGCGTCGACACCGCGAGCTTCGAGTCCGCCGAGCAAGCGGTGGACAGGGAGAGCCCCGTGATGCAGATGGTGAGCGTGATCGAACACTACGGCGACGACCGCATGCTGAAGCGACTCGTCCCGCGACTGCTCAACGAAGATCTCGTAGAGGTGGCGAAGAGCACCGACATCCAGCGCCTCTACGCACCCATTGCCTCCCGGCAACAAGACTTTCAGGCTCGCGTGCAGCACCGCGCGGAGCGTCGAGGGCGAGTCGTCTTGGTGGATTTGACGGACAAGCCACTCGAGGTGATTGGCAAGTTCGTGACTTACGCGCTGTATCCCGACTCCACCTATTCGGTGGTCGTCGGCCTACTGAAGACGGGAGTGAAGATCTCCGTCGGCTACAATCCCTGGTCGGGCCGCAGCCTCGACACGGACATCTCGAAGATCTGCGCGAGGTTCGGGGGGGGAGGACATCCTGTCGTCGGTGGGATCGCCTTTGCGTCGAGTGAGCTCGAGCGCGCCCGCGAGGTGGCTCGAGAAATCGTGGAGGAGCTCCAGTGAGCGACTCGGCCGCAGTGGATGTCTACGCGAGCTGGCGGCGCACCATCGGTAGCCAGCCGTTCATCTTGGGACATCGCGGTGCAAGGCACGCTGCGCCAGAGAACACCCTCGCGGCGTTCGAGCTGGCGCGGGACGAAGGCGCGGACGGCATCGAACTCGACGTGCGGCTCGATCGAGACGGAAACGTGGTGGTAGCTCACGACGCGACACTCGAGCGCGTATCGGTCGCTGGCGACGCGCGACGCGTCGATCAGCTGAGCCGCGCGGAACTCGACGCGATCGACGTTGGAGGCGGTGAACGCGTACCAAACTTGCGGCGCGTCTTGAGCTTCTGTCAGCAGCACTCGCTGCGCGTGAACGTGGAGCTGAAGAGCGACTTGCACCCCGAGCTACGCGCTCAAGCCGTGCAGCACCTGCGCCTGGTACAAGGCTGCGCGGCGCTGGTGCGGGACCTGCAGTCACCCGGGGACTTCGTGCTGTTCTCGAGCTTCAATCCCTTGTTGGTCGCACTGCTGCGTCGCCTGGTTCCGGCGGTGCCCGGTGCATGGCTCGTGCATGAGGGGCAGCCGCGCATGCTCCAGGCGGTCAAACGGCGTGGAGCGCGCGCCGCGCTCGGCCTGAACGCCGTGCATCCCCAGGGAAAGATGACGGACGTCGACTTGGTGAGCACCCTGCACTCCCAGGGCAGCGTGGTCAACGTGTGGACGGTGAATGACGGCGACGAAGCCCGACGCCTCGACGCGGCGGGTGTCGACGCGCTGATCAGCGATTGCCCCGGTCAGCTACGCCAGAGCCTGAACGGCTGACGGCCACGCACCTCGGAGTGAAGAGGGGCACCTCTCCCCAAGAAAGCCGAGAGGCGATGTCAGCGCTCTTCGCAGTAGGACTGCTGGATCTTCATGCCACCAGAAGGCGCCTGAATGAACGTCCCGGCGAGCAGCGGTGGGTTGTGCTCGATGGACTTGATGCGCATCGTGAGGTCCTTGTCCTGCTCCGGCACCTCGATGCGCACGCTTCGGGGTAGCTCCGCATCACACTTCGGGCCGCTGGGAGGGATGTCCGCGCTCAGGCCATCGGGGTCCACGAACGGCTTCGCCGTGTGCGCCGGCTCGTAGTCTTTGAGCACGGCGTCGTACAGCACGTAGTCGCGCTGCTGCACCTTCACCTCGACGACGCGGAGCCGCTGCTCTTTCCAGGGCTTTTCCCAGTCCGCATCGTAGGGTTCGAGACGGATGATCTGGGTCGCCTCGTGCTTCGAGCGGATGTTGATCTCGTACGCTCCGCCACCCAGGAAGGCTCCGTCCCATTCGATGCTGGCCTGCGCCGCCTCATGCACCAAGACAGGCGCTTCGCCCCCCATCAAGGTCACGAGGGCATGCGGCGGTACCGGCACCTGGGTGAAGCGCTCGACGTTGCAGGTGCGAGCGGGCCCGTTCAGAAAGACGCCGTTTAGCTTGTCTGCCAGCGCGAAGCGCTCGCCATCCGACGTGAGGATGAGCGCCATGCCGAGGTTGCTTGGCGCCAGCACATCGAAGCGCAGGTTCTCAGGGCGCACGGCGAAGAACAGGGCGCTCGTGCGCACCCGCCCTTCGTCTCCAAAGTAATCGATCTTGGCGTCCGCGCGCACACCGCGACTGCAGCCCTGGGTGGCCCGCATGCGCTCGAGCGCTGCGTCCGCGGTGGGGAACTGAGAAGGCGGTGGACCACCGCACGCAACCGCGAGCGTCGCCGCGGAGATCCCAAGCCAGGATCCGCGCGGTAAGAGTTCGCACGCCAGTCGCTTCACCGCCTTCACCGCTCAGCTACCCTTCAACGCATCGAAGAGTTCGAGATCCAAGACGGGCAGCGTGATGCGTGTGTGTTGCACGCCGATCCCATGCTGCTCGCAGAGCGCTGCCAGGCCGAAGCCGTCGAGCAACATCACGGGGGCCGCGCCGCTGACCTGCGCTTCTTCGCGGGCGCCGCTCAGCACCTGGCCCGTGGTGAGCATGAAGCCCGCGTGGGCTGGGCCGTAGTGATGCAGCGAGCCGCGCAACTCGGTGACGCGCTCGCGCCCCACCTCCTTGCCGTCCTTGCGCACAACGATCGCAGTCTGCACCCCGCCGGCGAAGTCGGGCGCCTTTGCGGAGAAGTGGATTTCGTTCCCACCGGGCCGCCGGACATGGCTGATGTTCGTGTACCCGAGGCGCTCGAAGAGCAGCGCGATCAGATCCGCCAGCGCGCGCTGCGGGAGGTCCTGGAAGCGGCGCAGCACCTGACGCCGTACTTGTTCCTGGTAGCGCACGACCTTGCCCTGGATCTCCTCCTCGAGGCGTCGCAAATCGCCGTCGAGACTCCCGTCCGTGCACGCGACGCGCCCCGAAGAGAAACGGAAGCGCTGACGCTCGCCGCGGGCGCCGCGCTTGAGGTTGTCCGCGCGGAGCATGGCGTTGACCAGCCCCATTGCTTGGCCGACGTCTTGCGCGAGATTGTGTTTCCGTGAGGCAGTTTCAGCGACCTGCTTGATCGCGACGAAGCCGCCACGACGATCGAGGTTGGTGATGATCGAGGCCAGCACCTCGATCGCATCCCCCTCATCGTCACCGCGGCGCTTTTCCCGGCCGCGGTCACCACGATCACGGTCGCGGTCTCGATCACCGCGGTCACGGTCTCGATCACCGCGGTCGCGATCGCGATCTCGATCGCTGCGGTCCCCACGCTCGCGGTCGCCGCGCTCGCTGCGATCTCGGTCACCGCGGTCGCGATCGCGCTCGCCGCGCTCGCTGCGGTCTCGGTCGCCCCGATCGCGCTCGCGGTCTCCCCGGTCGCGGTCTCCCCGCTCGCGGTCTCCCCGGTCGCGGTCTCCCCGGTCACGATCTCGATCACCGCGCTCGGTGCGTTCGCCGCGGTCACGGGTGCGCGACTCACGGGGCTCTTCTTCCTCCTCGAGGCCGAGGTCCAGGTCGAGCGGAGCGTCCGACACGGTGTAGCCCGGCAGATCGTCTCCGCCGTTCGACTCGGAGCCCTTGCTGTTTCGGCGGCGCCGGCGCCGGCGTCCCCTGCCTCCGCGCGGATCTTCGTCGGACTCGGGCGCTTCCTCTGCTTCCTCTTCCGAGCCAAGGATTGGCTCGTCGTCATCCTCTTCAACGTCGAAGAACTCACGGGCGTGGGCTGCCATCTCCGCGCGCTGCAGCTCCGCCGCGTCGCGAGGGGCGTCCTCATCGGACACCGCCACGGGGCTCGAAGCGAGGACCGTCTCCGAGTCATCGGCTTCACCGTTCGTCTCCCGCTTGGACAGGTACTCGAGAGCGGGGTGCGATCGGCCAGGCCACGATCGATGGTGGCTTGGTCCCAGTCCCGCAGCGCAAACACTCCGGGCTTCACCCGCACGAGGGGGGTGGTTTCGTCTTCCTTCTTCACTACGGCGGCAAGCCGCGCACCCATGGTCACCTCGGGGCTCTTGCCCACGTGACTCAGCAGGTTCTTCTCGATCGCGACGTCCGTGATCTCTTTGTAATGAAGGGGCTTACCAACTAGGCGCAGCACCTGGGCTGCGGCTTCTGTGAAAGTCATCGGATGCATTCCTCCGCCGCGCTGATCCAGCGCAGCCGAATCGAGACCCTTTGGTCTCCGTGTGGATCCGGGACTTCCCACCTATGGCGAACATCAATTCCGTAGCCTGCAGGCGCCAGCGCACGTCTTCTTTTCCGGCTGCTCTGGGTTCAGTCGGAGCGGCTCCTCGAGGGGACCGCTGCGGCTCAGAGCCCTGACCAAGCTGGAGAGAGGGTGATTCGCTGACTACTGATGAGCGTGAGCCCGAGGGCGGCGCATGTGGCGCACGCGACTCGGTACTTCCAATCCAGGTACGTCCTGAATTGATGAGTTCGACGACTGCTTGCTTTGCCTCTCCGGATTCGGCCGCTGCCGGCCACGCCACGAGTCGCGCGGGCTGTACGCCGCGGGACGTTTCCGCAGGGTTCGTCCTGAGGGGACGAAGCCAGACGGGTGGCAGTGACTCGAGCATGGGAGCGAGAACGCGAGAGCGCAGAAGCGAGAAAAGCAGAGGTGTGAAAAATCCCGTAGAGGGCCTTGTCGGGAGCGACTTGTTTCATGCTCCGGGTCGGGGCCGCGCGGCGTAGGAAGACGCGGGAGAGCGCACCTTGCGAGTTGCAGCCCGAGTGGACGACAGAGTCCTTCTGGGGAGCGAGGTAGCACAGGCACTCGGCCGCCGCGTCCACAAAGCGTGCCGCGCCGCCCCCAAAACGCTCCCGGAGTGCACGTAGAGGCGCTGCGCAGGTATTCGCAGCTCAGTATTTTCAGGTACTTAGCGCTTGGGCAGCGAAATCAGGCTGCGCCTGGATCAACGACCCGGAGTGTTCGCGTGGATCGAGGGGGAGGGTTAGACTTGGAGCTGTGAGCGCTGCGTCGACGCCAGAGCCAGATGAGCACGAAGTGCTCTTTCAGGAGCTGGTCGCCGTCGCTCGGTCGCTTGGCCTGGAGGTCCGCAGTGAGCGGTTCCAGAGTAGCGGCCCGGTGTCAGGGGCACTGTGCCGCCTGCGCGGCAAGCAGATCATCCTGCTGGACCAGGGCGCGCCCAGCTACGAGCGCGCCCACACGGTAGCGGCGGTCCTGAGCCGCTACCCGGAGGCGCCGCTGACACTTGGTGGGCCCGCATGGCGACTCGTTCGCAAGGCAGGTCGAGAGCGCAAAGCAGGCGAGGTGCGCGTACCGGTGATTGAGTTCATGCAGCCTCCCATCCCTCGCAAGCGGGGTAAGCCCGGCATACGCACGTGCTCATCGGGGATTGAGCCGCCGAAGTCGCGCAAGACGCGGCCACGACGCTAACGGCACATGCTACGAGCGGGCGGTGACTGAAACCCTTGCTGCACTCACCACGCTCGGCGTCGGTGGCCAGCCGCAAAGCTACACCATCGTCTCCAGCGATCGGGAGTTAGAGCTGGCGGTCGCAGAAGCGAAGCGCGCCGGGCTCCGCGTTCTAGTACTGGGAGGGGGCAGCAACCTGGTCGTCGCCGACTCCGGGATCGACGGCTGCGTGGTCGATCTACGGATCCGCGGCTTGACCTTTGGTGCCTCCCCCCCAAACGATCAGTCCCCTACGGAAACGGTCATCGCAGGTGCCGGAGAATCCTGGGATGACTTCGTGGCTGCTGTATGTGCTCGGAACCTGGCAGGCGTCGAGTGCCTGAGCGGCATCCCCGGGTCGGTGGGCGCCACTCCGATACAGAACGTTGGAGCGTACGGTCAGGAAGTGGCTGACACGCTCAAGTGGGTCGAAGCGTTCGACTTGGAGAACGGCTGCTTCAAGAAGATCGCGGCAGCGGACTGCGAGTTTGCCTATCGGTCGAGTCGCTTCAAGCACCGCGAAGCGGGGCGCTGGGTGGTTACCCGCGTGGCCTTCGAGCTCGAGCGCGGGGGGGCGCCAAAGCTCGAGTATGCGGAGCTCAAGCGAGCCGCAGAGCAGCTGCAGTCGATCAGTCTGGATTCCGTGCGTGAGCTGGTGATCAAGCTACGGCGAGGCAAGAGCATGGTCCTGGACCCAAAGGACCCGAACCGACGGAGCTGCGGCTCGTTCTTCACGAATCCAATCGTGATTGACGCGGTTGCGCAGCGGGTTAGCGAGAAAGCGGCATCACTCGGGCATGGGACGCCACCTACATTTCCTCAAGGCAACGGAACCAGCAAGCTGTCGGCGGGGTGGTTGATCGAACGCGCCGGGCTCGCAAAGGGAACGCGGGACGGCAACGTCGGTCTCTCCACGAAGCACACGCTGGCCATCGTCGCGCACGACGGAGCGAGCGCAGCGGACGTGGTGCGGTTCGCCTGGCGAGTGCGCGAGACGGTGGAGGCGTTCTGGGGTGTGCGGTTGGTGCCTGAGCCGGTCTTTTGGGGGTTCGCCGAGCTGCACGACGGCTTACCCCCACGCTGACACGCTGCTGTCGCTCAGGGCGAGGTGGTTTGCTCGACGACGCTGTAGAGGCTCTCGATCGCCGCGCCCAGCTGGGTCACGTCGGTGCCTCCTGCCTGAGCCATGTCTGGGCGACCTCCGCCGGAGCCGCCGACCTTCTCGGCGACACTCTTGATCAGATTTCCCGCCTGGAAACGCGAGGTCAGGCTCTTGGACACAGTTAGCACCAGTTGTGCTTTGCCCTCGGCCGCGCTCCCCACCAGCACGACGCTGTCGCCAAGGCGGTCCCGCAGCTTTTCTGCTAGCTCACGCAGTGCGCCGCGGTCGGTGATCTCGGTTTGAACGCTCAGCACCTTGGCGCCGCCAACGTCGCGTGCGCTTGCCAGGAGCGCGTCCATACCTCCCGAGCCGCCGCCTTCCATGAGCTTGCGCTGTAGCTCCTCGATCTTTTTCTCGAGCTGCTTGTCGTGGGCGAGGATGCGCTCGATCTTCTCGGCCAAGTCCCCGCCGCCGCTCTTGGCGACCTTTGCGGCGCGACTGAGCTGATCTTCCACGGCCCGCACGTGGGCCACGGCGTTCATGCCGGTCGCTGCCTCGATACGACGCACGCCAGCGGCAACCCCCGATTCGCTCAAGATCTTGAACAGGCCGACGTCGCCGGTGTTCTTCGCGTGAGTACCGCCACACAGCTCAAGGCTGTCGGCGATGCTGAGGAGCCGCACGGTGTCCCCGTACTTCTCCTCGAAGATCATCATGGCGCCGCGTTCCTTCGCTTGCTCCATGCTGAGCACCTCGGTCTGAATCGGGGCGCTCCACTGCACGCGCTCATTCACGAGGTCTTCGATCTCGCGGATCTGCTGGAGCGTGAGCGGCTCACCATGGGTGAAGTCGAAGCGCAACCGGTCAGGCCCAACCAGTGAACCCTTTTGCTGCGCGTGCTCTCCCAGCACTCGACGCAAAGCGAGGTGCAATAGATGCGTGGCTGAGTGATTTTTCCGCGTGGCGTCTCGCTTGGCGCTATCAACCTGGAGGTCGAGCTCGTCGCCCAGCTTGAGGGATCCTTGTTCCAGTGTGCCCTTGTGCACGACCAAGCCGGAGATGGGACGCTGCGTGTCATGCACCACAAAGCGCACACCTTCAGCGACGATGACTCCGCTGTCTCCCGCCTGACCGCCACTCTCCGCGTAAAACGGCGTGCTCGAAACCACTAGCTCAACACCCTCGAGTGCGCTGCCCTCGAGCTGCTCCAGCAGTTCTCCGTCCTTGAGGATCGCCAGCAGCTTTGAGCGCTCTTCGGTGCGCTCGTAGCCGGTGAAGCGCACGCCGCCTTCAGGCAGCTTGCTGGCCGCGTCGCGGTAGACGTCGGTGATGGCTTTTTCTTGCCCGGCCCACTGGCTCTGCTCCTTGGCCTTCTGCAGCGCGGCCTCGTAGCCCTGCTTGTCGACCTCGTAGCCGCGCTCAGCGCAGATAACTTCAGTCAAATCCAGGGGGAAACCGAAGGTGTCGTACAGCTTGAAGGCGTCGTCTCCGGCGAGGGTCTTTTGCTCAGCATCGTCTAGCGCCGCGAAGCGTTCGTCCAACAGGCCCAGGCCCCGCTGAATCGTGCGGCGGAAGCGCACCTCCTCCTGCTCCGCGACGCTCGCGATCAAGTCGCGTCGTTCATTGAGCTGAGGGTACTGCTCCCCCATCAGCTCAGCTACCTTGAGCGCCACCTGGTGGAGGAACGGCTGCTCGATCCCGAGACGATGACCATGACGGATTGCGCGGCGCATCACGCGGCGCAACACATAGGGCCGACCATCTCGATCCGGGAGGATCCCCTCGGAAATGAGGAACGCGGTCAAGCGCGAATGATCGGCGATGACGCGCATGCTCACGTCATCCGGCGCCATGGTGTGTCCGTAAGGCTTACCGGAGATCTGAGCGGCACACTCGACCAGCTCCCGCAGCAAGTCGATGTCGTAGTTGTTCGTCTTACCCTGCAAGACGCAGGCGAGGCGCTCGAGGCCAGCGCCGGTATCGATGCTCGGCTTTGGCAGAGGCTGCAGCTCCGCGTCCTTTGACGGGCGGTCGTACTGCATGAACACCAGATTCCAGAGCTCCATCCAGCCAACGCCTTCAGGCGTCTGCTCATCACCGAAGCTGCCAAAGTCGATGTCGCCGCTGCCACCCTGGTAGATGTGGATCTCGCTCGACGGGCCGCAGGGACCGGTATCGCCGGCCTGCCAGAAGTTGTCGGCTTTGCCGAGTCCGATCACCCGATCGTCGCCGAAGCCGGTCAGCTTCTTCCAGAGGTCGCGGGCCTCCGTATCCGCAGGGATACCATCTTCACCGCCGAAGTAGGTACACACCAAGCGGTCTTTCGGCAGGCCGAGCGTCCCGGTGAGGAACTCCCAGGCGTACACGATTGCTTCTTCCTTGAAGTAGTCCCCAAAGCTGAAGTTCCCCAACATCTCGAAGAACGTGTGGTGCCGCGGCGAAGGGCCTACGGCCTCCAGGTCGTTGTGCTTTCCACTGATGCGGATGCACTTCTGAGCGCTGGTCGCGCGTGTGTAGTCGCGCGCCTCCTTGCCGGTGAACAGATCCTTGAACTGCACCATGCCGGCGTTGGCGAACATCAAGGAAGGATCGTTCGGCGGAACGAGCGGCCCGCTCTCCACGACGCGATGCTCACGCGCTGCGAAGAAGTCCAAAAACGCTTTCCGGATGTCGCTGGCTGTCTGAGACATGGGCCGGCTTCTCTAGCACGCCACGCCGCCCTGGAGCACTACACTCCGGGTCCATTCAGGGCCTCGCGCGATGAGGCTGAATTCGGGCTCTCGGCCTCAGGCGAACACTCCGGGTCGTATTCGGCGTGGCGTTCGCCGCCGTTCGTCAGCGTTCGCCTGCAGCCCTTGGTGGTGGGACTTGCGCACTCCGGGTCGTGATGCAGAGGACACGACCGGGCGAACTAGAGCGCCCAGTCTTCGATGCAGTGGCCACCCGTGCAGGTCGTGCTCGCCGGACAGTCGCTCTGCGCGCCGCAGTCTTTGCGAGCGCAGCGATTGGTCGCGCCACAGGCAAAGACAGGCACCGGGCACATGCCCCCAGTGCAAGCCGTGATGATGCAGCGCCCGGTACCGGTTGCGCACTCCAAGCCCCACGGGCAATCGTCCGTCGTGGAGCATTCGATGATGCAACCAATCCCTGGCTCGTTGACCGAGCCGGCGGGACAGCCGCCTCCCTGGCATTGACCACCTGGCACCGCGTGGTTGCAGATGTTGCCAGGGCAGTCTGCGTCCTTCGTACACTGCCCTTTCGGACGGTTTCCGGGATCGAAGCCAGTTCCGCCCGCGCCGGCAGTGCCGGCTGACGTCCCTCCAGCGGCCGCTCCGGAGGCCCCCCCGCTGGTTGCACCACCCGCAGACACGCCGCCCGTGGAACTTCCCCCGGTAGAGGCGCCAGCTGAGCCTGCACTGCCAGATGTGCCGCCGGCGGACGCACCCGCAGCGGCGCCGCTGCCCGCAACCCCACCGACTCCGCCATTCCCTGCAGCCGACCCGGCGCTGCCGCCCATAGCTCCGGTTCCGGCGTTGCCCGCAGCGCCGCCTGACGAACTGCCCGCTGCGCCACCGACGCCACCCGAAGCACCCGCGCCTCCACTGCCCGATTCGCTCTCCGAGCAGGCGACGGAGAGCAGCAACAGGGGGATCATGCAGGTAAGCGCGCGGGTCATAACAAAGCCTCTCTTCACGTGGCCGCCAACGGCGGAGGGCGGCTCCTACCTGCTCCTACACCACTCGTCAATGGTGCACCCCCCCGATTCCCACCGCGCTGCGAACACTCCGGGTCGGTTTCGCCGACTTCGCAAACTACTGAAGTTAGAGTCGTGTTTACACACCGGGTCGGTTTTGGATAAGGTGCAGGGATGGCGGATGTCGTGGCGGCTTACCTGGACGAACAGGAGCTGGGTAGGCCCCTCGCCCGCGTCGAGTTGAAGGGCAAGCTGGAGCCAAACCAATCGGCCAAACGCGTGGTGCTGTGCCGGACGACCAAGGGTCTCTGGTTGGTGGCTGCCAGCTCCCGCAAGGACGGGCGCTACCTGGATGTACTCGCTCGCAGCGCCCTCAGTTACCGCGTCGGTCGCGTCGCGGACTACCTGGACCTTGGAGGGCTGGCGTTTCGCATCCCATCGGGGCGCGGCGCGGAGACACGAGAGCAGATCCGGCTCGCGCGCCTCGGGCGAGAAGCGAACGACGCGCCTGCGGTAGAGCTCGATTTTACCCCGGGTCAGCTCGTCCCAAACGTGAGCGAGGATGAGCGGCTTGCGCTGCAGAGCCGGTTGGAGCCTCAAGAGCAGCTCCTCGCGTGGCTCCCCACGGCAACGAATATCGCGATTCGTTCGCCAGTGTTGGAAGACGCAGAGGGAACCGCCCACTTCTTGCTGACGGATCACCGTTCTGCGCTGATCGCCATCTCGAGCGTCGGCGACATCAAGCTGGAGAACATCGAACGCGGCCGACTCGAGGTGTTGGACAAGGGTCGGGATGTGACCCTGAGATCAGCGCACAACGAGTGGAAGGCACCTGGCTCGCAGAAGCGTCAGTACGTCGCGCTGGAGCGCGCGATCCAGGCCATAGGGGACCAGCGCATCCTGTGCGCTGCGCAGGCTGAATGGGAACTCTCGAACGGCGCGCACGCCCCCCGCAGCGAGCGGCTGCTCAATCGTCTCGTGACGCAGAACTCAAGTGCAGGCGTTCTCGAAGCACGTGTCGCCCTCGCATTCGTCGACCTCGCACTCGATCGACCGTACGACATCAACAAGCTCGCGGGTGCGCTCACGGCTGCGCCAGACGAGTTCGAAGTTGCCGCGCGGATTTGGAGGGGGTGGAACTTCGGCGTAGAGAGTGCCCGTGCGATGCTCGCCCAGCTCGAGCAGTCACAAGACCGGCTCGCCCCTTGGGCACTCGCGCTGCATCGAGAAGTCCACCGAGCCGTGCTCAGAGCGCACAAGTCGCGGGACGACCAGGACCCGCCGGCGCTGGCCGACGTGGAACTCGCTCAGCATCTGTTGGACGCTGGTGAAGGCCGAGAAGCGGAGGCGCTGTTGGCGGCCCGACTCGAGCGACTCCCGAGCGAGGAGCTGGACGATCTCCTGCCAGCGCCCGACGCCGACCTCACCCGAGGTGCGGGCGGCCAGATGGTACACATTCGTCTCTACGAGCTCCTGGCAAGGGCACGCGAAAACACGCCAGAAGCAGGTGACGCGATCGCCGAGCTCGCGCGGCTGCAGCCGCTGGTTCCCGCCCGCCTTCAGGCCCTGTCAGCCGTCGCCGGAGCGTCGTTGGCAGCCCGCGCAAACGCCGCCCTCGCCTGCTTGAGGCCCGGCGGCCTCGCGCCAGGAGACCGCACGGAAACAGACGAGGTCCTTGCGTTGCCTCGGCATTTGGTTGAAGGCGTGCTCCCTCACCCCCTGGCCCGTACTGGCAGCGCCCTGGTCAGTCGCCTGCAGTCTTTGCTCGCGCAAGTGGAGGTACCGGATCTCGGTGTGCTTCGTGACTACTGCGAACGCATAAGCAGCAAGGAGACGGACGCTTCTCGCGCTCTTCAGGCAGCAGCGACCGCACTCGGGACCGCTGGTGTCGAAGGTTACATCTCGCGTGGAAAAAAGAGCATCGGCACCCGGGCCTACGAGGGTAGCCCGTCTTTCGTGTTGGTCGGAGGCAGGCACCTAGAAACCGACCCCGCGTTTCGCCTCTCTCCGCTGGAGCTGCGCTTCGCACTTGGTGCTGAAGTCGCCCACCTTCGCTATGAGCATACCCGGGTTACCTCCAGCGAGCTCTGGGCCGGGGCGCTAGACGCGGGCAAGCAGAGCCTCGATCTAGCGCTCGGGGTCCTCCCGTTTCTTCGCGGAATCGGCGTTGCGGGTCGCATAGGCCAGCTAGCAAGGCGGTTTCAGATGGAGGACGTGCAGAAGGTTATCAGCGGCGCCCGCGCGGTAGATCGCCTCCGCACGTCGTACGTTACGGGGAAGCCACCGCCGCCTGAGCCGGAAGTGGACACCTCGGTCATCACCGCGCCGAACGAGGCGCTGGTCGCCGCCCATCGCGTGATGCAGCTGACCGCGGACCGCGCCGGCCTGGTGCTAGCGGGCGACTTGCGCGCGGCACTCCGAGCAATGTTTTTGGTTCGCCCTGATTTCCGCGCAGAATTAAACAGTGTCGAGCAGCATGGTCTCGCTGACGTCCTCGGACGCCGCACCGAGGACGGGAGCATGGCATATCAGGATCTGGCCGTGCGCATCGCCGCACTGATCACCTTCTTCCTGTCCGAAGACTACGCAAGACTCCGAGGCGCGCTGACTGGGCGCAGCAGCGTCGTACCGCAGCTCACGCAATAGCGACGTCACTCTGTCTATTTTTTTTTGGGGGGGGAGAGGTCAGAAGCGAGGCTCCGGCCGCTTCTGTACGGACTGCAATGCATCCGAGAGGTCGTTGCCAGAGCGCAGACACGGGTAGCAATCTCCGAGCTTCAAGAAGCCGCAGCCCTTCTTCACCGCGAGCTTCTGCAGCACGCGAGTCGAGCGCGTGTCGCCGTGGAGCGTCGCCTCCGGCAAGAGCTTCTTGTAGTCGGCGCAGGCGCGAGCATCACGCAGAGACATCGCCACGCGCAGTGCGGGGGAGAATTTGGCCTTCATCTCGGGGCTCTCGAGCAGCGACTTCGCAAGCGTCGTTTGTTCGTTCTTCGCCTTGGTCGCGACCCAGATGTCGTACAGCATGTCGGCACCGACGCTGCCGAGATGTCGTTCAGCAATGGATATCGCGAGGTTTCCAGTTTCCGCGTGGTTTGCGCCGGCACGCACATGCCCAATGATCGAACGGTTCTTCGCGAGCTTGCTATCGAGCTTCAGGGCTCGATCGTAGGCCTCGAGGCCTTCCTTCGCGCGGTTATTCGCCGTGTAGCCTTGGCCGAGAGCTAACCACTCCTGGGCGGAGCGGTCGTCGGCTGGGCGCGCCTCCAGCTTCTTGATGGCGTTGATGTCTCCCGTGGAGGCGCTGGCTAGCAACACCCTGACGTCGGGATCGACTTTGGTGGTCGCCGCGGCGGTGCCAGCATCGACGTCGCCACCGGGACCGCCAGCGACGGCGGGGTCAGCCGAGGGACGCACGGCGAGGAACACGATGCTTGCGAGGAAGGCGCCGAGAAAGAGCAACCCTAACCCCCCAACCCCCAAAACCACGAAGGGGACTCGCACGCCGGGCATGCCGCGCACTCGGTCCACGAGGCTCATTGGGCGACCGACAGGATGGTTCAGGACGGTCTGCGCTGAAGTGTGCGCCGCCACGCTCGCTGGCGGGATCAGCGAGAAAGAAGCAGACACCGGAGGCACGCTCGCATGCAACATAGACCCCGGGTCTTGCGCCAAGCGACCCAAGATCGAGTCTATTTCCGTCAGGAAATCCTCGGCGGTCTGTAGTCGGTCGTCAGCGTTCTTCTCGAGTTGCCGCGCAACCAGCGCCCGCAGCTGGGGATCGATATGAGCGGGCAGCGGGTCCGGAACGACGGTGATCTGCTTTGCTAGGATCGCCCCGATCTCGTCACCATCGAACGGCAGCGTGCCACTCAGCATCTCGTACAACATCATGCCGACGGTGTAGAGATCGGCACGGCGGTCAACGGTCTGCCCGGCGGCCTGCTCTGGTGCCATGTACTGAGGCGTGCCGA
Organism: Polyangiaceae bacterium; assembly: GCA_041389805.1. Lineage (GTDB taxonomy): Bacteria > Myxococcota_A > Polyangia > Polyangiales > Polyangiaceae > JAHBVY01. Next base: position 127,237 of record JAWKRD010000013.1, read on the forward strand.
ACACGGTTCCGAGCTGGGTCAGCGCGGGACCACCTTTGCCGGTGTCCAGTTTGGCGATGCCGAAGTCGAGCACCTTCACGGAGTCGATGCCTGTTCCGCGATCGATGAGCATCACGTTGTCGGGCTTCAGATCGCGGTGAACGATACCGGCAGAGTGTGCCGCCGCGAGCGCGTCCACGATCTGGCGCGCGACAATGAGCGCGCGTTCCTGGGGAAACGGCCGGTAACGCTCCAGAGCTTTGGAAAGGCTCTGACCCTCGACGTACTCCAGCACGAGGAAGAAGCTGCCGTCGACGAGTCTCCCGAAGTCGGTGGCTTTCGCAACGTTTGGGTGATCGATGAGTCCCGCGGCGACTGCCTCGCGCTCGAAGCGCGCAACGACTTCGGAGATGGCGGTCAGCTCACGGTGCAGCACTTTCACCGCGAACGGCTTCTTCATGTGCACGTGTTCCGCGAGGTACACGGCGCCCATGCCTCCCTCGCCGAGCAGCTTGATGATGCGGTAGCGCTCCGCGACGATCGAGCCGATCAGTGATTGAGCTTCGGGTTCCGAGTCGAACGACGTGAACGAGCCGCGGAAGCTCTCGATGGCCTCACCAGAGTCGGGGCTCGAGATAGGCGCGCTCTGCAGGCTTTCCGGGGCACCCTCGTCGCTCATTGATACGACCCTATTCGGCAGGTTCAGCCCGTCAAGCGCAGCGCGCGCTCGTACAGCAGCTCATACTGGTGAGCCACCCGACTTGCTGAGAACCGTTCCGCGACCTCGGCTTTCCCCCCACGAATCAACTGGTTGCGACACTCCGGGTGATTCATCAGGGTGATGCAAGCTTGCACCAACGCCTCCGGATCGCGAGCTGGCACGCGATGAGCGCTTCGAAGATCATCGAGCGGACCGCCGCTTGCGACCACAATGGGCGCTCCAAGCGCTAGGGCTTCCAGCAACACGATTGGAAGGTCGACCTTCCCTCTCAGGTCATCGACGGGGAAGAGGACGGCTGAGCTCGTAGCAATCAGGGGCAAAATCGACTTCAGTTCGCCAGCGAAACGCACCCGGAGTGTTCGCAATCGTCGTTTCATCGCGACTTCGATGTGCTTGGCCGCCGCTGACTTCTGGCGGCAGGCAAACACAACAACCGCTCCAGGAACACTCCGGGTCACACCCGCGGCCGCCTCGGCGACGACCTCCGCGCCAGTGCTCGTTTCCCAGTCACCGGGATACACAAACAGCGGGGCGTCAGGCCGCACGTCAAGCGACTCTCTCATCGCCACCTGAGCTTCCAAGGGAACGTCTTCAACGTCCCCAACGCAGGGCGGGATCACCTCAACGTGCGGTGCCATGGGTTGGCTCATCAGTTGCCTGGCAGTCCAAGCAGACTGCGCGACCACGATATCGCCGAACAGCCACTCCGATGCGCCTCGAAAGCGCTGGGGTGGAGAAGCCACCGTTTGCACGGTCGGGACGCGACGCACCCGACGAGCGAAACGCCCGACGCCGCTACTTAGCGGGTTGGGGGCGAACAAGAAGTGCCACACATCCGCAACACTCCGGGTGAGCAGGTGGAGCGCTGCGCGGGCGTTGTCCGCGAACGGCGGCGAGAATCCCCCGGCGCCTCTGTACACTGGGACCGTCACCACACCCGGCCGTTCGTACACTCCGGGTTGACCCATCACCATGGGCTGAAAGCCTTGAAGGTGACTTGAGACGTCCCGCACCAGGCACTTCGTACCGTCGTGGAAAGGTGGTGCGATCGGCTTCGAGACGAAAAGAACTTTGCGCACGCGGGTCTTCTAGCGAGTGAAGCCCGGCTGTCCAAGCGTTCAAACGACCCGCGGCCCGCGGTGCGGTAGTGCTCCCGGAGTGCTAGTCGTTCGCCGGTGCGGTAGTGCTCCCGGAGTGCTAGTCGTTCGCGGCGGCCTCAAGGGCCTCGGGAGCTCTACGCATCGCGCTTTCAACCGCGGCCATCAGAACCTCACGGCGGAACTTTGACATAGCGCGCTTGCCCTTGACCTCACTCGCGGCGACTCGCGCGGTGGCGCTACCGGAGATCTTTCCCCGGATCGACCGCCCCGGCATGGTGTGCATTATGTATTCGACCTTAACGCTCACAACGACCTGCGATCCTTCGTTGTGCTTGTTCATGGTGGCAAGCCGCCCGCTCACCAGAACCTGAGGCAGCTTCGAGGATTTCTTCGCCCCATCCTCTTCCAAGAGCACTCCGGGTAGAGCACCGAACTTCTCGCGACTGGCGGCATCGAGCTGCTTCATCACAGAGCGCGACCGCACGGAACTGCCGTTGGTCATCTTCCCGATGCTGACCATCATGCGGGGTTTGTCCGCGCGCGCCTTCTTCGCATCCCGGAGAGCATCGATGGCAGCCTTGATGGCGCTTCTGACCGCAGCTGACTTGTCCTTCTGGTGCTTGGTCAGCGCCGGAATGGCATCCGAGTCGCCGAGCACCTTGAGCGCCGCAGCAGCAGCTGCGCGCACGGCCGCGTTTCCGTCATCCAGCGCCTCCTCCAGGTGGGGCCGGGCCGCGTTGTTCTTGGTCTTGCCCAACTCGAGCGCTGCTTGAACCCGCACGCGAAAGTCGGTCCCGTTGTGGAGGCGCTCCGCGAGCCTATCGATGTCCCCATCCGCGAGCGCCGAGAGACTCAGGCTCAGAATCATCAGGAGCGGGGCGAGCAGACGGAAGAACTTCACGAACGTTGTGTGCGGCGATTTGGTCAGGGGGCTCACGGTTCCCTAAACGGCAGGGGGCGCCATGGGTTCAGCCCAGGTTACGTAAGCCTAAGCTCTGCCTCCCCAAATCCCGAGGCAATTTCCCGGTTCGCAGGTCAAGTTTCTCCCACAGCTGCACTACTCTCGTACACCGGGATCCGGTTCCGGTAAGCGGCGGAGGTCACCAGCGAACCTACACCGCCTTACTGCCATTTCCGCACGTCAAATTGAGAGGCCCCAGGGCGCGTACGCTCCAGGGCTCCCATCCTCTCTCGGCTCAGTTGCTCAGAACATGATACCCATGTACCAACGCAGCGCCTGAGCGGTGCTCGTGTCTGCGGCGCCAGAGTTTTGCAAACTGTCGCGCAGTGTGTCCGCCTCAAGCTCTTGGTAGCCCAACCCCGCGAGCGGGAAGAGCACGCCCCACTCAAGCATCGTGTAGAAGCCACCCATTTTGTCTGGGTCGTCGTTGAGCGCCCCGTCTTTCGACTGGAAATAGAGCCTTAGGTCGAGTTCGACGCCTAGATCTCTGGCGTGCCCTGGCGTTTGGACGAATTCACTAGCTCGCGTCCAAATCACCGCGGCGCCGCCACCGAGCTTCTGTCCGCTCGGCTTACGCATGAAGTCGTAGTCCACGCTCGGGCGGAAGTAGTAGCTGCCCTGGACGCGGCTCAAGATATTGCGGTTCAAGATCAGGTCGATCTTGTAGTTGGGATGGAAGCGGAACGTGCTGATCGTGTCATCGCCGAACTGCGGCTGAAGACCCTTCGCGATCGGGCTGATCCCCTTCACATCGGGGTCGCCGCTGGCCCAACCAAACTTGAACTGCAGCCGCAAGCGGTCCTCGACCAGCCGCTGCTCCAGTTCCGTCGCGAGACCCCACATGTTGATGCTCTGCGCGGAACCACCATCAGCAGCTTGGTTGCTGTCGATGTCCCCTTGAATGGTTACGAGCTCGCCCTCGAACCTGAACTTCTTGTAGAGCAACTGAACCCAGAAGTCGGGGATCCACGCGATGGCGCCTCGCCTTACGTAGCCGCTGTTAGCTCGCTCATCAGCAGACCGGTCGAGCCCGTTGACGTTCGGAGTCGTGCCCGACAAGTCATTCGCCAGCACCTGGCGTCGGTGCACCACATAGGCACCACCGTTGAGCACGACCTTGCCCTGAGCTAGCTGCAACTTTTGAAGTTCGGGGTTCGTCTTTCTGACCAAAACGAAGACGTATTGGTCCACATCATCCAGCTGCCCCAAATCGTAGGGCTGGCCTTCTGGGTTACCGAGGGTCTCACTCGTGGCGCCCTCATTCGTGAAGTCCCAGGCACCCGCGAGGTAGAGGTCGATGGACTTCAGCCCCGTGAGGAACATGATGCGGTCAGAGGTCGACTGATAGTCGTCGTCGTACCCATCCCCCGCGTTCGCGAGAATACCAAGGCCCCATTGGCTGGGCATGCGACCGAAGCGAAGCATGCCCACTGGCGTGAGGTACTCGCCCCAGACTCGCTTCACACGAATCGAGTCGCGCAGGCTGTTCACGCCTGCCGATGGGGGTTCCTGAGTGTTGTCGAACGCTCCGAGAGGAGCGTACCCACTCCGTTGATACACGCCTCCCGTAGAGTCGACCGCATAGCCGTTCGGGGTGGAGCCGAGCACCAGGTTGTCCAGGAGGTCCACCTGGCTCATGATCCTCAAGTTGTCTGAGATGTGAAGTTCAGGATTCAATCTGAACCTCATGTTCGCGCCGGCCTGCGTCTTGTTCTTGCAGGGATACGTTGCATCCGTGCTCGTGCCCCCTGAACTCTCGGGCGACTCGTCCGCTGTGCAGAGCGAGGGACCGTACTCGTTGGAGGTCGTGACGTAGTGGTTGTCGATGGGCATTGGCCACATCGCGAAATTGGGCTGGTCGATCCGTCCGAGGCTGAAGTTATGGAACAATTCCGCACGTAAACGATAGTAGCCGTGGAGTTCCAAGACTGGGCGGGCGTGAGACCACCAATCTTCCGCATACACCTCTTCACCGTCCGGCCCACTGGGCTGCGCGGTCTTCGGCTTGGCAACGGGTCGCTGAGAGCCCTGTGCGCGAAGCGCTGACGCATCACCCTGCGGGCGGGGAAACACCGAAAGAGGTGATGGCGCGGGGGCGGCTGGCTGCCCTGCGTCTTCATCCCCAGTGGTGTCATCCGCGTCATCCGCGTCGTCAGACTTGGCATCGGCGTCGGCATCCGCGTCCGCGTCGTCGTCAGCGTCATCACCGTCGGGTGCATCCGCCGCAGGGGGCTTGGGTTGCGCAGAGGCCGTTGCAGGAAACACGGTGGCGTCGACGGCGAACCAACCGAGGGCTGCGACGAGCGCCAAAAGCGGAGCTCTGCCGAGGCGAGAAACTGTGTGCGTCGGGGCGTGGATCAACGCGGATCTCCAGGAAAAAAGAGGTGGAGCTGGCTATCGCACGCACAGTCTCGGAGTGTCAACGCATCCTGCACTGGAACACTCCGGGTGCATCTCGCGGTACGAGGTCGGCGCTTATCAACGGCGCTCGCTGACTCAGGTCGGACTCAATCGGGCGATTCTGGGGGCTTTTCCCCCCGCTCCGATTTGGGCGACTTGTAGGCGGCGAACATTGCAGTCCTTAGTTCCTCACTCTGCGCTCCGGCTACGTCGGTCGCGGGTAGCGGCTGAGTGCCCATTGGTCCTCGGTTCCGGGCCGGTGCTTCGACCGGCGGAGTGGCCTCAAGCTGTTTGCTAAGAGCGCGAGCGTGGCGAGCAAAGTCTTGCTGCACTTCCCACCCGGCGTTGTCGAGCCCGAGCGCGGCTCTGAACGCCTCACCAAGATCGATGGCGGACGAGAAGCGCAACGTCTTGTCCTTCGCCAGCGCTCGAGCCATCAAAACGTCGAGCACCGGTGGAGCGGAAGTGACATGTTGAGAGATTGGGGCGGGCGTCTCTTCGAGCTGAGCCGTGCGGATCATGATCTCGTTGCGCTCGGGCCGGTCGAATGGCGTCGTTCCCGTAAGCATTTCGTAGAGCACGATACCCGCGCTGTAGAGGTCACTGCGCGCGTCGATTTCCCCTGCCGTGACTTGTTCGGGCGGCATGTAGGCACCAGTGCCGGGAGCCATGCCCCCGGTCTTTCTTGCCTCGTCTGCCGGAACCCGCGCGATTCCGAAGTCCGTGAGCTTGACCATCCCATCCCGTCGGATCAGCACGTTCGCTGGTTTGACGTCTCGGTGGATGATCCCCATCTCGTGAATGCTAGCCAGGGCGCCGAGCAGCTGCGAAAAGTAGTGCCAAGCTCGAGCGAACGGCAGGCATGGCAACCGGGATCCGCGATCTTTGAGCATCCGACGCGCGATGATCTCGCTGAGCGCTTGACCTTCCACTAGCTCCATCACGATGGCCAGCTGTTGACCATCGTCGACCAAGCCAAAGAAGTGGACGATGTTGGGGTGGTTCAGGCGCTCGAGGGCCATCGCCTCCCCGAGGAAAAGCTGGCGGGGACGCTCTCGCCCTCGGAGCATCGGATGCAGCGCCTTGACCGCCACCGGGTGTGGGTGAGCGCCTCCTTGGGGCCCGTCTGGGTTGTAGTAGAGCCACCCTCGATGAACGACGCCCATGCCGCCTTCGCCGAGGCGATCACCTACGATGGCCTTTCCCCACCCCAAATCGAGTTCGGTTCCATTCGAGATGCGGCCCGCTGTGTCAGGCTTGGTTAGCGCGAGACCACAGTGTGGGCAGAACTGGCCGTTCGCATCCACCACACTCCGACACCTCGCGCAGACAGCCACCGCTCTACGATACCCGGTCGGCGCTCGTCCGAGTAGAGAGCCCCGCCGCTGCTTTGTGAATGAATTCAGAAGAGCGTTGCTACCGGATGGAGGACTGGCCTAGCCTAGTCTCTAACTAGAATCATATCCTCTGGCCGGAATCTCTAGAACATGCGTGACCTGCTCCCTGCTCCCCCCGCCGCCGCCCGCCCTTTCAGCCTGAAAATCACGTCGCACATCGCGCTTGCCGCAGCCTTGTTCGGCGCGAACGCGCTGTTCACGACTGAAGCCCGAGCACAGGCGACGGATGGCGAGTTCTCGATTCAGCGATTCAATCCGGCGCCTGGCCCGAGAAACTATTTCACCACTAGAGGCGCCCGCGTCGACGGCGAGATGGCGTGGAGCGCGGGGCTGTTCGCCAACTACGCATATCAGCCCTTCGTAGTTCGGAGTTGCCGCAGTGAAACGGACTGCGACTCGCCGAACGCCGTCGTAGGGGACGATGTGAAGGTGGTCGAGAACCTCTTCACGGCGGATTTCATGGGGACCCTCACCCCAATCCCCCGCCTCCAACTCGGACTTAGAGCGCCGGTAACCTACGTCAAAGGACAAGGCATCGACGCGAATGGTGGTGGCTCGAAAGATGGCATCAGCGCCGTCGGTATGGGGGACCTGGAGATCGAGGCGAAGGCTCGAGCCTACGGCGAAGTGAAAGATCCCTTCGTGGTTGGCGCCTCGCTGTTCGGCACCGTGAACACGGGTAGCATCACGGCCGAAGGAAATTACATCGGGGACAACACGCCGACCGTCGGAATCCGCGGGATCTTCGATGGCTCCGAGGGGCCGTTCTCGTTTGGTGGGAACCTGGCCGCCGTGTACCGCGGGACAGGGCGCGTGGGGTCTACGGAGCTCGGGCCGGAGTTTAGATATGGAATCGCGGGCGGCTTCAAAGTGAGCCCAGTGTTGCGAGTGGTCCTTGACGGTTTCGGCGGCACAAAGTTCAGCGCTAAGAACGGAACGAACTCGCTCGAAGTCGACGGCGGAATCCAGGTGACCCCTCTGTCCTCGAACATTGCCATCTCAGCGGGCGCAGGAACCGGCGTCATCCAGGGAATCGGCGTTCCCACTGTGCGAGCGTTTCTCGGGTTTACCTTCATCCATGAGATGAGCGACAAAGATGGGGTCGGTTTTCGGGTTGTGGTGGTTGTGTGTCCCACCGTGCCTGAAGACCTAGATGGCAAGGAAGACGGCGATGGCTGTCCCGACGGCGACAACGACGGCGACACGATCGCGGATGCTCAAGACAAGTGCCCCACGGAAGCGGAAGATCCCGACGGATTCGAAGACACCGATGGTTGTCCTGAGGACGACAACGACAAGGACGGCATCAAGGACGATGCTGACCGCTGCCCGAATGAGCCGGAAACCAAGAACGGCTATAAGGACGAGGACGGGTGTCCTGACGTTCCCGATCGCGACAACGATGGAGTCCCAGACGACAAGGACAAGTGTCCAAACGAGCCTGAGGACACCGACGGGTTCCAGGACACCGACGGGTGCCCCGACCCTGACAACGATGGCGATGGCGTCCCTGACAACGCGGACGAATGCGTCGACCAGCCGGAAACGAAGAACGGATTCCAGGATGAAGACGGCTGCCCCGACGAGGTGCCGGAGAAGGATAATAAGAAGAAGAAGTAGCCGCTCGCGTGAGCAGCACTCCGGGCTCGCTGGATAGAGCGCGGGTCCGGGCTTCGCCGAACGCACTCCGGGTGCAGCATCAGACGCACACTCCGGGTGGAGTTGGAGTAGGCTTTCGACATGAATTACCGTGTGGTCGTCCTACTGGCGGGCCTTTCCCTTGCTGGCTTTGGCTGCGTAAAAGGCGGTGCGGGTGCTGGCGCCGCTTCACCCGATCACCCCCTGCTCGGCTCTGAAGCCCCTGCGTTTCAACTGAAGAAGTTCGAGGGTACGGAGTCGCTTAGCCCGAGCGATTCAAGGGGTAAGGTCACCATCATCGACTTCTGGGCGACTTGGTGCGCACCCTGTAAGGAGTCCTTCCCGGCGTACGAAGCCATCGCCAAAGAGCATCCCGGAGAGGTCGTGGTGCTTGGGATTAGCGAGGACGAGAAGCCAGACGGGATCGCCGCCTTTGTCGCCGAAACCGGTGTGACGTTCCCCATTGCGTGGGACGAGGGACAGCAGGTGGCGAGCCAGTACGATCCGTCCACGATGCCCACGAGCTACATCCTGGATCGCAACGGGATCGTCCGGTTCGTTCACGTGGGCTTCAACGCTGGCGACGAGGACACTCTCCGGGAGCAAGTTTCCTCGCTTCTGCAGTAAGCAGCGCGGCGGGACTCCGGGAGTAACAGCACCGTCACTCGCCAACGGCCGCCACCAGCGCAACTCGCGATTCGCCCCCGTTTTTCATTGGCACGTCGATTGGAAGCAGCCTGCTTCGTGACCGCGCCAAGAATCGTTCGCGAAGGAGATGTCGTCTTTGTGTCCGCGCGTTGCGTGCAACGACAGTTCTTGCTTCGACCAGACCCACGGCTAACCGCAGGGATACGGTTTTTGCTCGCGCACTACGCAAACAAGCACCACGTACAGCTCTACGCAGCGTGCGTGATGTCCTCACACGTGCACCTTGTCTATCGTGACTGTCAGGCACGTGGCCCCCATTTCCTCAGAGATTTCAACCGAGCCGTCGCCCTACTGGTGCAGGAGCTACACGGCTGGCAGGGCGGCGTGTTCGAGCAACGGCCGATGCAGGTACGCCTCCTGACCCTCGAGTCCATCATAGATAAGATCGCGTACACACTGGCAAACCCGGTTGAATCGGGAGGGGTTTCCAGGGCCCGGACCTGGCCTGGCCTCTGGCTAGAGGCGACATCGCAACCCAGCGACGAGGCCCGACCAAAGGTATTCCCGCGAAAGGGTAGATTTCCGGAGCGCGCGACGCTCCGATCATGGCTTCCAGACCTGCTCATCCGCGCGTATGGGGAACAGCAAGCGAAACGGCGGCTCGCGCTTGCTGTAGACCGGGCCGAGCGTCGCAACCGCCGAAGGGTTGCGAGCATCGGTGGATCATTCCGAACCCCACATCGCTGTGGAAGGTTGCCGATTACGACTCGTTCGATCCGGCCAGAGCCGAGGCGAGCCCGCGCCCAGGAGTTTTCCGCGTTGGGCGCGAGCCAAGTCAAACTGAACGGAATCCGTGCCAGTTATCGCGCATTTCGCAGACAGTACGCTCGTGCCCTAGTACGTTTCCGTGCGGGTTCGATCGACATCCCATTCCCGCAAGGAACATTCGCCATGAGGGCGCTCGGGGTGACGATCGCAGACATCGATCGGATTCCTGGTGACGTTCCTGTGCTGCTTCGGCAGGATGGCGTCGATGGAATCTCTTTGGACGGCGGAAGACCAAGCTGCGTGTGTCAAACACTACGCTGCAGCGGGCGTTCCTGTTGAGCTCGCCGAGCGAGTTTACACCTCGAACTTGCTCGGGCGGCGCCCCGACCTGGTGCTCCACGGTGGGGGCAATACCAGTGTCAAGGCGAAGGCCCGCGAAGTAGACGGTCGGGACTGCGATGTGCTGTTCATCAAAGGCAGTGGATGGGACCTCGCCACGATCGAGCCTCAGGGTTTCCCCGCGTGCCGGCTCGATCCGCTGCTGCGGCTCTGTGAACTAGACGAGCTGTCCGACGATGACATGGTCAAGGCTCTCCGCTCGCAGATGCTCGACCCCGGCAGTCCGAACCCAAGCGTCGAGGCGCTGCTCCACGCCTTGATCCCGGGTCGCTTCGTCGACCACACGCATGCCGATGCCGTGCTCGCGATTCTGAACAGGCCCAACGGACACCTTCTCGCCGCAGAGGTCTGGGGAAGTGATGTACCAGTGGTGCAGTATGTCATGCCAGGCTTCGCTCTCGCTCGAGCAGTGCGCGCACTCCGGGAGCGTGACGGCTTGCCGAACGCGGGCTGTCTCATCCTAGACAAGCACGGAATCTTTACCTGGGACGCGACGGCGCAGGCTAGCTACGAACGAATGATAGCGGCCGTTTCTAAGGCCGAGGCCAAACTGGAATCTGAACGGAGGACCATCGCCGCGGTAAGCCAGCCGCTCCCGCGCGGAAGCAAGGACGTTCGCGGTCGAATCGCAATCGCACTTCGAGGCGCCATCCTCAAACAGCATCCCGATTTCCCCACTGTTGGAACCTGGCTAGCGGAAGGCGACGCCATCGCTCTCGCAAACCACCCCGCGGGGAACCAGCTTACTGTTGGGCCACTCACCCCCGATCACGTCATCCGAACCAAGCCTTGGCCGCTCTGGCTGTCCCTCGACGAGTCTGCGCCGCTAGGAGCTCAGGCGGAGGCTGCGGTGGGGGAATACGCGGAACGGTACACGCGATACTTCGAAGCACACGTCCGCGGGCGCCCCCTGCGACGCATCCGGCCGGTACCGCGAGTCGTGCTTGTCCCAGGGCAAGGAGCGTACTGCCTGGGTTCAAGTTTGCGGGAGGCCAGCATCACAGCGGACATCTACTCGCACACAGCAAGGACAATCCTCCACGTTGCCGCGGTAGCGTCGTTCGAACCAGTCCCGGAGAGTGAACTTTTCGAGCTAGAGTACTGGAGTCTGGAGCAGGCAAAGCTCGGCAACCGCGCCGCAGCACGCTTTGCGGGCCGCGTTGCGATAGTAACTGGGGCCGCGGGCGGCATTGGTCGCGCTACGGCTGAATCGCTGCTCGAGCTCGGCTGCCACGTGCTAATCAGCGATCGGGACGAACACACGCTTGGCCAAGCTCTTGAGGCTCTACGGGGAGAGTTTGGCGAACGCGTCGAAAGCAAGATCTGCGACGTTGGCGCTCCTGCCGACGCTGACGACTTGATAGCCACGTGCGTCGAGACGTTCGGCGGCCTCGACTACGTCATTAGTAACGCAGGCATCGCCCCGACGGGCCTACTCCACGAGGCCGACGGTCAAAACAACCTCAATGAGTCACTCCGGGTGAACTTGTTGGGGCATCAGTACGTGGCCAGCGCGGCTGCTCGGTGTTTGGTTGAACAAGGGGCCGGTGGCTGCTTGTTGTTCAACGCCTCGAAGTCCGCGTTCGCCCCAGGCCCGAAGTTTGGCCCATACGCCGTCGCAAAGAGCGCTCTGATTGCGCTCACCAAGCAGTACGCGATCGACCTCGGGCAGTACCGAATCCGCGCCAACGCCGTGAACGCTGATCGAATTCGCACTGGATTGTTCAGCGGCGGCGTCCTGGAGCAGCGCGCCGCTTCGCGGGGACTCACACCCGAGGAGTACTTCCAACAGAATCTATTGGGACGAGAGACACTAGCGACGGATGTCGCGGATGCCTTCGTGTACCTGTGTCAAGCGGACGCCACAACCGGGACAGTGATCACCGTAGACGGTGGAAATCCGGCCGCTTTCCCGCGGTAGCAGACAAACGACCTGCAACCAAATCCACGTCACGCCGTACTCCGCTTGGCGTCCCTGAGTCACACTGGACAGGTGCATGCAGGCCCTGACCGTCTGGGGGCTCGACCCGGCACCGGGACGTGAGTATGGCACAATCCGGTTGAGTGAAGCGCACTCCGGGAGGAGTGTGTGGTCAGGAGGAATGATGAATCGCGTCACCGTCTTGGTTTGGCTTATGGCAGGGGCAGTTGTTGGCTGCTCAAGCGATGGGGGGAGTTCTGCGTCTTCAGGCGGGACGAGTGGGTCTGGCGGAAGCGGGGCTACCGCTGGCGTTTCGTCGGGGGGTTCCGCCGGAGTTGGCGGCTCCGGTGGGAGCGGTGGTGCGATTGGAGGCGCCGCCGGCGCTAGCGGGTCTGGTCCGCAGTGCGCGGCGGGCCCGGGGTACGCGACGAACCCAAGCCCAACTCGAGTCGACCAAGTTCTCGCCAAGATCGTGGATCCTGAGGGTGCCCCGGCCGCGGACCTCCTCGTGCAGGTCTGTGGGACCGACATCTGCGTGAACGGAAAGACTGACGCTGACGGTATGGTGGTGACCTGTCAATCGGGCGGTCAGATCTGCACTCCGGGTGTCAACCCAGGCCAGAATCTGACTCATCCAGCGTTCAAGTACGGTTCAGGCCTGAACTTCGTGAAGTTCGCCTATCCGTTGCCGACCAATTCCGCGCAGTTTGACCTCGGAACGCTCACGATCATCCCCTTGGATCCTCCAGGGTCCGGACAGGCATTCGCGCCCGGCGCGACTGTAACGTCACATGGGATCGACCTGACGCTCGCTGCCGACGCGAAGGTCACAATCGACCAGTTGACGTATCTCTCCGACGACGAGCAGCAATTCCGCGCGGTGACGTTCGATCCGCCCGACGCGCCTGACGCGGTCGATTCCAGCCTCAACCTGGAGATCCTCATCGGGACGACTCCAATCGAGACCGCTTTCTGCCCACCGGCCACGCTGAGCATTCCAAACACCAAGGGTTGGGCCGCGGATGCTGAGGTCGAGTTCTTCCTGCACGGCGTCTCGATCGAGGAGGAATGGGCACCGTATGCCGGCTGGGCAAAGGTCTCTGATGGCAAGGTCTCGGCTGACGGCACCAAGATCGTAACCAACGATGGCGAAGGCATCCCGCACCTCAGCGTCATTGGTGTGCGTCTAAAGCCATGAGGATCGCTTGCGCGCTGGCCGCCCTCGTGTTGGCGGTTCCACTGGGCTGCGGCTCGAACACCCCAGAAATACCCGCGGAGTACCTCTCCGGGTCAGGGGGAACGGGGACTTCGCAGAGCTACCCGGAGGGACCTTACGGAAGCGAAGAAGCGGGAACCATCCAAAACCTCAGCTTCTCAGCTGGCTGGAGCAACCCCAAAGCTGTCGCATACGATGTTGACCAGTTCGACTCTGAACCCATCGAACTCGCGGATTTCTACAATCCAGACGGTGATTCGAACCTTCCCGAGGTGATGCTGTTGAACACGGCGGCCCTCTGGTGCCAGGCGTGCCGGATTGAGCACGAGGAACTGGACACCAAGCTGGCTGAGTTTGGCTCCCGAGGGCTCGTCATCTTCAGCACCCTGTTTCAGGACGCGCAGAGCAACCCAGCGCAGCCCGTCCACCTACAAATCTGGGCCGAACAATTCGAGGTTGCTTTCCCATTCTTCCTAGACCCGGAGTATCAAATGGGTGCCTTTGCGCGGGCCGAAACGGCGCCTCTGAACATGGTGATCGACCTCCGAACCATGAAGATCCTCAAGAAGGTCACCGGCGAGGGCGGCTCAGTCATCTGGCCACTTGTTGACGAAACGCTCTCCGCTCGCGGTCGGTAGCCCCCAGCGATGAAGACTCGCACGCAGAGTGTGGCGCCTCCCGTGGGCACAGCCCCCAACTCCGTGAAACACACCCGGAGTGCTGCGCCGGCTGTCGGCCCCCGAAGGAAAAGCGTCGCTGCACGCACTCGGAGTGTGGCCACGCGCTCCTATTGCCCTGGGACAAGCGCTCTCGCGCGGACCCGGAGTGCAGCAGCGTGTGGTTTGGTGGTGTTTTGCGCGTCCTCAACGGTCGCAGCGTTCGAGGCTGGAACGTTGGATGATGAACCCGTCCAGGTCGACGTCACCAATGCCGCAAGCGTTCTGTACAACGCCAACAACCGCGACGCGCGGCCTAACGACGTCACGCGGGCCGCCAACGATGACTGGGGCCTCTTCTACAATCGGCTCAACCTTCAGGCGGCCACCGGCAAATGGCAGCTTGGCCTGCGCCTCGACACCGCTTGGTTCTACACGAGCCCCAATGCCGTTGATATCGCTACGGATCTCGAGCGCGCCCGGCCGCGGCCCCTCACTCCGGGTGCACTTTCACCGCCGGACTACTTCAGGCAGCGCTTCTTCGAAGCGGGAGGCGAGCTCTCGAACCGCTACATCAACTGGACCTACCCCGCGAAATACTACGTTGGGTACACGTCTCGAGATGTCGAGCTCACGCTAGGCGACTTCTACGCGCAGTTCGGGCGCGGCTTGGTGCTCAGCGTCCGCAAGCTCGATGAGCTCTCGAGCGACATCACGATCCGCGGGGTGCGCGCCACGAGTCGTATCGACATTGAAGACGCGCGCATGAAGCTCACCCTGCTTGGCGGGGAGATGAACCCGCTCCGACTGGACGAAGCGAGCGGGCGCTACCTCGGCGTAACCAGCGACGTGACGCCTGGCTTCCTCACGGTAACGGAAGCGGGGATGCCTCGACAGGTCGAGACGGATTTCATCCCCACGGCGTCTCCCACCTACGCCCCCGATCGGATAGTCGGCGCGCAGGTGGAGGCTGGCCCCAATCAGTTCACGCTGGGCACTCAGGGCGTGGTTCTGTTCCGGCAGGATCCGTTGAACTCGGACACGGTGCGCACCGCCAAGACGATCTTCGTCGGGTCGCAGTCGCTGGACATTCCTCAGGTGGGAGACTTCGGCTCGGCGTACATCGAAGCCGCCATCCAGAGCCTCGACGGTCCCGCAAACATCGACCCAGGACACGCGCTGTATGCGTCGTTCAACGTTTACGCCGACCCGTTCACCATCCTGGTCGAGGGCAAACACTATCGCCGGTTCTTCCCGCTCAGCGCGAACGTGGACTTGAACCACGCCCGGGAGTTCAACCTGGTCCAGTACAACGCTCCGCCCACCACGGAGATCTTCTACAACGACACGCAGTTCGAGACGTTCAACGTGTGCGTTTCCGGAGGGAGAGCAAAGACGGATTTCCACGCGGGGAAAGACGAAGACCTCTTCATGTGGTTCGGCTACTACAACACGTGGAGCGAGTCCGCCAGCAACGACCAGTGCGAGATCGCGGACAGCAAGCGAAACCGCGTGATGGACGCCGCGATCGGGGGTGAGTTCACCAGCCAGCAGCACAAGAGCCGCGCCAGCATCACGGTTGGTGGGCGCCACGACGTGGCCGACCGAGAGCTGCAATCCGCTAGCGGAGAACAGACCGATATCGCCTATCAAGAGGGCTATGTCCGCTACGACATGATCCGCTGGATCGACGGCCCGTACTCACTCCAGTTCCAAGGTTGGCATCGTCGCCGACGCCAGACCTTGGGCGGCCCCGAAGGTGGCTGGTGGGAGGGACAGCACCTCACGGGCTTTGAATGGGCCCCGCACGTCTCCCTCGCGTTTGGCGTCGAGTACAACTCGAACGAGCTGTTCGCTGCAGCGGACACCGCCACGCCACAGTCGCTGCCGGACATCACGCTCTACTTCAACGGCCAAGCAACCTATCGCATCGATTCGGCGTCCAGCGTGAGCCTCTTCGTCGGCCAGCGTCGAGGCAGCTTGCGTTGCGTCGGCGGCGTCTGCCGAGTCTTTCCGCCGTTTGAGGGCGCACGCTTGGACGCCACGCTGCGCTTCTGAGTCGCAGCATGGGCGCCCACGTAAGGCCGAGCGGCGCATCGCGTTTCCACGAGGAGACGCGCAGCCCAGACGGTTGTCAGCGAGCAGGCGTCAGCGCGACAGAGCCGCCTCGATGTCCCTCTCGAGCGTGTTGGCGTCCCCGGTCACGTAGCCTTCCTTCTTGGTGATGATTCGGCCGTCACGGCCAATCAACACGCTGTACGGGGCACTCGTCTTGGGGTTGTAGAGCGCGACCACGCGCGTCTCCTTGTCGAGCAGGATCGGGAACGTGACCCCCAGCTTCCTCACTTCCGTACGCACCGATGACAGCGCGTCCGGGCCATCGATCGACACACCGAACACCACGAACCCCTTGGACTTGTACTTCTTGTAGAGCTCGTCCAAGTGCGGCATCGCTGCCATGCAGGGGTCACAGAAGGTCGCCCAGAAGTCGACGAGGATCACGTCCTTCCCCAGGTGATCGCTCAAGCGCACGGAGCTTCCATCGAGAGTTTCCAGCTCGAAATCCGGAGGCTTCGCGCCGGTCGGCTCCGCCTTGGCCGTGGGGTCACTGGGGTCCGCTGCAGCGCCAGCGGTCGCAGGCGCCTCTGGCGTCCCGCTCGTCGTCGTCGGCGCTTGCTGTGCACCGCCACACGCAGCCAGCGTCAGTCCCAAGCTCAACCCACCAATCCAGCGCTTCATCATACCGACTCCTTCTGCCCCGGGCTTACCACATCGAGCGACCACTCATCGCCAACTTGTCTCGAGCTTACGCCCACAAACTGCCTCTGGTTGCAGGCCTGCATCATTTCGCGGCCGCAAGCTCTGTCGGACCATCAGTGGGTTTGTTTGGGGGTGAGCGCACTTCGGGTCCACTCGCGCGTCCTCCGGTAAGCAGCTATCCCCAAAGCTCCAAACACAAAAAGCAACCGCCACCAGGTCCGAAGGACGTGGTGGCGGTGTGGACTCAGGTGCGACTCAGAGCTTCTTGAGCTGAGAGTCGATAGCCGCCAGCAGGCCGGCCGTGTCTCCGCCCGGCAACAACTGGATGACTTCCATCGTCTTCGCGTTGACCAGTGTGTTGTTCGGAATCGCGTCGATTGAGAACAGACCGCCGAGCTTGAAGGACGTGTCGACCACGAAGGGGAAGGCCACCTCGAACGACTTCACCCAGGCCGCCCCGTTGGCTGGCACCGGCGGGTCGTAGTTGTTGTTCTCCATCAGCGAGCCGAGGAACATCACGCCCTTCTCGCGGTACTCGGCGAAGGTGCCTTTGGTCTTGAAGTGCGAGTACTCCTGCTTGCAGGGCGAGCACCACTGAGCCGACGAGTTGATCAGCAGGATCTTGATGTTCTTGCTTCCGTCGGGATCATAGAAGTCGGAGAGCTGAACCGTCTCCATCTGCTCCACGTCGTACTCCGCAGCTTGCGGGTTGCTCCAACCCTTGAAGCGGTAGTTCGGGAGCACGGAGTGCAGCTCGGTGCCGTAAGGGCCTTCCGGGTAGTCGGCGAGGTAGTCGGGGACGTCAGGGGTGCTGACCTCACCACCGGTTCCGCCGGTGCTGTCGCCACCGCTTCCACCGTTACCTGACGAGACTTGACCGGGCTGGCCCTTCTCGAACGGCGTGCCGTCCTTGATCGTGTCCTCACCGCCGCAAGCCGCGAGCAGGCTGCCTGCCACCAGGGTCGAAACCAGAAGTCCAATCGTGCGCATCGAGACACTCCAAAGAGGTGAGTGAGTTACCAAGCCTGATTGCACAGTACTCGGGGGCCGCAGGCCGTCAAGCTGGGCCGCCGTGGAGCATAGCGCAGCGCCTGGCCGAAGGGTGGTGGAAGGTGTTGGAGCAGCGCGTTGTTTCACAGTGTCTCAAACGCTGGACCTCCCCCCCAACCCCCTTGCTCGGCATTGCGCATCACCCGAATTGCACACGGCATTTTCACGATTCGTAAGCCCGCCTGCGACGAAACGAAACACAAGCCTGGTGGCCAGGGGCTGGATTCTCCGCGCCATCGCGGGCGCGCATTTCCTTTAGCCATCAAGCTTCCCAAGCGAGCGCCTGTGCTTTGGGGGCGCTTGACGCTTGGTATGTCGCGCATCTCGCGGTAGTACCGCGAACCGCTTGGACCCGCGTTCCCTCCGGGAACCCGTCTCTCCCGAGGAACTCATGCAGCACGCCTTCTCCCGCTTGGTCTCGTCTCTTAAGTTCAGCGCCATCGCCGCCTTCGTTGGCGCCGTGGGCCTCGCCTCTGGCTGCTCGAGCGGCACGGAAAAGTGCGGTGGCGTCGAGGTCGACGGCCAGTGCTATGCGGAGTGCAAGGACGACCAGTGCGTCGAGGGGAACCGCTGCGTGCCGGACCTCACTTCGGGAATCAAGGGCTGCGTCCCCCCCTGCGGGATCCAGGATGACTGCGCCGCTGGCACCAACTGCGTGAATGTCACCTTTGGCGAGGCCGACAGCGGCCTTTTCTGTGTCGCGCTGCTTGGCGGCAAGACCGGCCAAAACGACGAGTGCACGACGAACGACCAGTGTGACACCCGACGGGGTTGGGAGTGTGCGGACGGCACCTGCAAGAAGGTGTGCGAAGGCACGGCGGACTGCAGCAAGGGCGAGCTCTGCCAGGCGGTGGGCAGCGTGATGGCGTGTGTCGCCGGTCCCTGCGACTGCGACTTTGGCGCTGGCGAGCACTGCGTGTCCGGCGCGTGTGTGACGACCTGCGCGAGCCATGGTGACTGCGGCGACGGCGAGCTGTGCACTACGGGTGTTGTCCCCGAAGACAGCGACGAACCCATCAACACCTGCGTCGCGGGCCCCTGCACCAGCAACGCGAACTGCGACATTCAGCCTGGCTACCACTGCATCGACAGCGAGTGCGTGCAAGCGGAGTGTGTCGAGCACGGAAACTGCGAAGGCGGGATCTGCAAGACCGGTGGTACCGACGCCGACGGCCAGAGCCTGAACTACTGTGCGGCTGCGCCCGCAGGCGAAAAGCGCGGCCCCGGTGAGTATGGCAGCTCCTGCCCCAACGGCGCAGCGGACTGCGCGACTGGCTTCCGCTGTTTCAGTCGTGGCGAAGGCGACGTCTATAGCTACTGCACCGAGTTCGACTGCTCCCAGGACAGCGACTGCGGCACCGGCTTCCACTGTGGTCGCGTGCGCGTCGGTGACACCCCCTGCGAGGACACCTGCACGGGTATCCTCGGGGATACAGCTGCAGGCTGCGTCCCGGCGACGGACATCGGCGACGGCAAGAAGTACGAGTGCGGCGCGCTCAACTTGATGCGCAACGTCTGCCTCAAGAACGAGTACTGCGCCGAGTGCCAGACCGATGAGGACTGCCTCGGCGAAGCGAACCAGATCTGCGCGAAGGGCCCCGACGGCAAGAAGCAGTGCACCGTGGCATGCGACCCGACGGTCGACAGCTGCCCCTGGGGCGCCGCCTCCGAGTGCGATATCTTCGACACCGACCGCGGCATCCCAACGTGTGGTCACAAGTTCGGTGCGTGCACTGGTACCGGTAAGGGCTGCGAGCCCTGCGTCGACGACAACGACTGCGGTCCCCAAGGCATCTGCCTCGACAGCAGCTTCACCGGCGAGAAGTACTGCCTCGACCTGAGCGTCACCTGCGACTGCACCGGGGAGCCGAAGTCGGATATCCCCCAGGCCTGCAAGGGCGGCGGCTGCCCGAAGACTCCGGGTGGTCTCGACATGTACTGCTTTGGGTTCCTCAACGACCCGACCAGCCCCATCAACAACAAGTGCTACGGCGCGAACTCGAACACTCAGCCGTTCTCGTCGACGCAGATGGGCTGCTACCCCAACTGAGCGAAATCGCTACGTTCTAAGACGCTGGGCGTCGCCTCCAGGCGCTCAGCGCGAACACTCCGGGTGCTTTTTTGGAGCCCGTTGGGCGGCGGGGTCATGCACTCCGGGTGCGCTTCTGACGGCGCAAAGTGTCACAGGCTGAGCCAGGCGACAGCGGGCGTGCGCGCCCTGTGTGCCGCAAGCGTGGCCCTGGCGAAAGAAGCGGGTTAGCCTTGCATCCGCATTGGGGTACGTCCGTCATACGACGAACGGGGATGGGGCCCGCTCAGCGCGGGTGACCTCAGTTAGAGAACCAAGGAGTGCTTAGATGTCGAAGAAGATTCGTGGGTTTCACCGGCTAGCAGCGCCGGCACTGCTCGTGGGCTTGGTGATTCCGCTGACCGGCGGTTGCTCGAGCGACTCGCTCGATCCGACCAGCTGCGCGGCGAACCTGGAGGCGAGGGTCGACTCGTTGCAAGCGGCCGCTGATGCGTTGGTATCGGTTGCTGGGGAGATGAAGGTCTCCGTTGGCGCGGCCTGTAAGGGCATCGCCATGGCTGGTGGCGAAGACCCCGGTGCGGATATCACCGCGGAGTCGTCGGACGAGGATCTCCAGGCGGTCTGCGGTAAGGCGGAAGCGGCGATCACGGCGAACCTCAGCGCTGCGGGCAGCGTGAGCCTCACCATCGAAGGCGGAAAGTGCGAAGTCGCCGCCGAGGCTCAGTTGAACTGCGAAGCCAGCTGCTCCGTCGAGGGCGAGTGCACCCCAGGCAGCGTCGAAGCTCGCTGCGAGCCGGGCGAGCTCAGCGTCTCGTGTGAAGGCAGCTGTGCCGGTGGCGCCACGTGCGAAGGCACCGCGGAAGTCGCCGCAAACTGCGAAGGCTCCTGCAGCGGCACCTGCGAGGGAACCATCGAGGGTGGCTGCGAGGGAACCTGCGAAGGAACCTGCGAAGGAACCTGCAGCGCGATGGACGGGCAGGGCAACTGCGCGGGCACGTGCGACGGTACTTGCACCGGTAGCTGCACCAAGCCCTCCGCCAGCGCGAAGTGCATGGGCACGT
Source organism: Polyangiaceae bacterium (assembly GCA_041389805.1). Taxonomy (GTDB): domain Bacteria; phylum Myxococcota_A; class Polyangia; order Polyangiales; family Polyangiaceae; genus JAHBVY01. Next base: position 147,941 of record JAWKRD010000013.1, read on the forward strand.
GCACCGGCGAGTGCAAGCTCGACGCGAACGTCGACGTCGATTGCGGCGCCAACGTCTCCTGCAAAGGCGAGTGCAAGGGCACCGCGACGGCCCCGAAGTGCGAAGCCAACCTGCAGCCCCCGGACTGCAACCTCGACGCAGACTGCCAGGCTGGTTGTGAAGGCCAGGCAAGCCTGAAGGCAGAGTGCACCCCGCCGAAGGTGATCTTCAACTTCACCGGCGACGTCGACGCGACCTTCGTGGCGGCGCTCGAAGCGAACCTGCCAGCGCTGCTGAACGTGGTCGCCAAGGGTAAGCTGGCGGTCGAGGCAGCTAGCGACGTGGCGGTCAAGTTCGGCGAGGTCGTCGTCGAGGTGGGCAAGGCGGCTGGTTGCGTGGCGAAGTTCGGCGCCAGCCTGACGGCGAAGGCGTCTGCCTCGCTCAAGGCCAGCGCGTCGGTCAGCGTGTCCGTGAACGCCTCTGCCAGCGCAAGCGGCAAGGCGAGCAGCGGCGGCTGACACTAGCCCCGGCTCAGAGTCGAAACGGCGCGCTCGACAGCGCGCGCCGTTTCTCATTTCTCCTTTGATTTCGGGGTGACTGAACACTCCGGGTGCTCTTCAAGTCGCGTCGAGGTGGACACTCCGGGTGCGTTTTCGAAGCGGCTCAAGGTTGGGTGGGAGGAGCCGTTCGGCAACAACGGAGGTGTCCGTTGTCTGCCGTCGAGAGAATCAGCCGCTCCCCATCGGGCCCTGTCGTCGAGTCGGGTGAGCATCCAATTGAACACTCCGGGTCGTCCCAGCGTGGGTCCGAGGCGACACATGAACACTCCGGGTCGTCTTTTCGGAGCGTGATTGGAGGCAAATTTGCGCTGTTACGGCGCCTGGGTGCCGGCGCCGCAGCCGAAGTGTTCGAGGCGGAGAACTTACTTGTCGGCAAACGTGTCGCCTTGAAGTTGCTCCACGCGGAGCACTCGCGGCGGTCGGACGTGCGCACTCACTTCGTCTCCGAAGCGCGAGCCGCCGCACGCATTGCCCATCCCAACGTGGTGGACATCCACGACTTGGGTACGACTGAAGACGGCTGCGCCTACATGGTGATGGAGCTGCTTCAAGGAGAGAGCCTCACGGACATCCTCGGGACCCGAGGTGCGCTCAGTCCGGCTTATGCGTGTGAGCTGATGCTGCAGGTCCTCGCTGGCGTTGGAGCTGCCCATCGCCAAGGCATCGTGCATCGCGATCTCAAGCCAGCGAACATCGTCGTCACTCACCCCGCACCGGATCGCCCGCTGGTGAAGGTGCTCGACTTCGGTATCGCGCAAGGTGTGAACCCTCTGGCCAACGCTCACGCCAATGGGGGACTCGTGTTCGGCACCCCGCTCTACATGGCACCCGAACAAGCCATGGGGCGCGAAGTCGACAACCGCGCGGATATCTACGCTGCAGCGGTCGTGCTGTACGAAATGCTGTGCGGCGAACCTCCGTACAGCGCGCCCGATGTGCGCGGCCTGATGCTGCGTGTTGCGCAAGCGGATTGGGTGCCCCTCTCGCTACGCGCGCCAGAGCTGCACCCTACGCTGGTCGCTTGCATCGAGCGCGCGCTCAGTCGCGACCCCGAAGACCGGCCAACCAGCGCAGAACAGTTCGCACGTCAGCTCGAACCGTTCGCGCGCCTCTCGCTCGCGATGCCTTCCGCGCTCCCCAGCGTGCAGCCCATCCCGCTCGTGCGCCGCACGGAGGAGAGTCGCGAGAGCGGCGTGCGCATCTCGCTGCGTAGCGCGCGCAACAGCGATTTGAGCGACGAGCAGCTGCTGAACCCAAGCTTCCCCAAGCCGCCGTCGTGGCCTCAGCTGGTCGAAGACGCCCTACCCCATCCAGGCATGGAGGAAGAATTCGAGGTCGATGTGGCGCAACGCCAAGCATCGACGTGGGTGCCTGCGCGCGCCAAGCGTCCATCTCCCGTCGCCTGGTTGGCCGTGACTGGTGTGACCCTCGGCGCGCTGTGCGGCTGGCTGCTCAGTCAGTTGTAGCGGCTGATCAGCGCGCCTCACCCCCAAACCCGCTGAGGGCGTGGTGAGTGACGCGTGCAGCGACGAGCTCGATGCAGGCGATTTCCGGCGCTTCTCAGTTGCTTCCGGCCCCGCTGGCACTACGGTCCACCCCGCCATGGCCAGTCTGGAAGAACAAGCCCTCGAAGTGCTCGCGAACCTCAAGGAGCCGTCCCTCGACCGCACTCTCGGTGAGCTCGGGATGCTCGGCCGCGTGCGGGCCGACAGCGGACGCTTGATCGTCCCGCTCAAGCTCTCGAATCCCGCGTACGCTGGCAAGGAGCAGCTGGCGGAAACCATCCGTCACGCCCTCGAGGCCCTCGCCGGCGTTACCCATGTGGAAATTGACTGGCAGGTCGAGGCCAAAGGTCGCGAGATCAGCGCCGATGATCCAGTTCCCGGCGTCAAGAACGTGATCCTGGTGATGAGCGGCAAGGGCGGCGTGGGTAAGAGCACCGTGGCCGCGAACTTGGCGCTCGCCCTCAAGCGCATGGGCGCGCGCGTCGGGCTCTTGGACGCGGACATCTACGGGCCGAGCGTACCCACCATGTTCGGCATCAACGGCCGCCCCCAGAGCGACGGCCAGCGGATCGAGCCACTGCAGCGCTTCGGCGTGAAGCTGATGAGCATCGGCTTCTTGCTCGACGACCCGAAGAGCGCCGTCGTGTGGCGTGGTCCGATGCTTCACGGCGCGCTGCTCCAATTCCTCAAGGACGTCGCCTGGGGCAACCTCGACTACCTGTTGCTCGATCTGCCCCCGGGTACCGGCGATGTCGCGCTCACTCTCGCGCAACGCGTCTCGACGACGGGCGCAGTGATCGTAACGACGCCCCAAGAAGTCGCCCTGATGGATGTCTACAAGAGCGTCTCGATGGCGCAGAAGGTGGGCATCAAGGTGCTCGGCGTAGTCGAGAACGAGAGCTACTTCATGTGCGACGGCTGCGACAAGCGTCACGAAATCTTCGGCTCCGGCGGCGGCCAGAAGGTGGCAGAGCACGCTGAGGCACCGCTGCTCGGACAGATCCCGCTGGAGCCGAGCGTGCGCGAGTGGGGCGATGCGGGCACGCCAGTCGTACAGGCATCACCGGGTTCGGCGATCGCAAAGGCGTTCCAAGATGTGGCGGAGCAGCTCGTTCAAGCAGTCGATGCCTCACACGAGGGCCGCGCTGGTGCTGGCTTCACGATTGATCGCTCAGGTGGTCAAAATCGTCGCCTTCCTGTCGCGCGCTGAGCTACTTAGAGAAAAAGACTCGAGCGTTCGCACGCAGATGCAGCTAGCGGAGTGCGCTCGGTTACAAAAAACGCGTCTATCCATCCCGCGAAGCGCGCCGGCTGATTGGCAGCTGCCAAGAGGCGCGATATAGGCGGCATCTACCTCTGGGTTCGCCATGGCGTCCGAAGAATCAAATCAAGAGCAGGAGCAGCAGCCGAGCGCTGGCGCTCCCGACGCGTCCACCGCAACCTCCGCAGAAGCGGCGGCTCCGGCTGGGCAAACCGAAGACACGAGCCAGGCTTCTGCCGCGCCAGCAGCCGAAGCCGCGCCAGCAGCCGAAGCCGCGCCAGCAGCCGAAGCCGCGCCAGCAGCCGAAGCCGCGCCAGCAGCCGAAGCCGCGCCGGCAGCGGAAGCATCCGCCACGGAAGCGTCTGCCACGGAAACGCCTGACGCAGGCGGCGCCGAAGCTGCTGAAGCTTCGTCTGCCGAGCACAGCTCTCCAGAGCGTAGCTCTCCGGCAGCAGCGGATGGCGCAGAGGGCGACAAGAAGAAGCGTCGTCGACGTCGCAAGAAGAAGAAGAAGCCCGAGGGCGCCGAGGCGACCCAGCGGCCCGCGACGGATCGCGCACCTTTCCACATGGGAGAGGAAGTCTTTGGCAAGGTGACCGCCGTGCTCGAGACCGCGATCATGATCGACCTCTCCGGCAAGGCGCTCGCCATCTTCGATCGCTCGGAGATGGAGACCGACGACCTGGTCCCCGAGGTAGGCGATCGCTTCGTCGCGCGTGTACACAACGACGGTTCTCGCGGTGGGCTCGTGGTGCTCACACGCAAGCCGCTGCGTGAGGAAGAGGTCAAGCCCTCCCTCGAGATCGCCGCCAAGGAAGGCACCCTGGTGAAGGGCCTGATCACGGGCGTGATCAAGGGCGGCGTCGAAGTGAGCCTCGGCGGCTTGCGCGCGTTCGCGCCCGCGAGCGGCATGGATCTCCACCCCACGCGAGCAAACTTCGTCGGCCTCGTGGGTCAGGTGCTCGAGTTCAAGATCGTGCAGTTCGAGAAGGCTGGCCGCGACGTCGTCGTGACTCGCCGTCCGATGCTCGAGCAAGAGGCCCATGAGCGTCGCAAGAAGGCGCTCGAGACCCTGACCGAAGGTCAGGTGATGAAGGGTGTCGTGCGCACCGTCGTCGAGTGGGGCGCGTTCGTCGCTTTGCCCGAAGCGGAGAACCTCGAGGGCCTGGTGCACATCTCCGAGGCCAGCCACGATCCCCGCGCTCGCATGGAGGAGCTGCTCAAGGCGGGCGAAGAGGTCGAAGTCCAGATCACCAAGATCGATGAGAAGGGCAAGATCTGGCTCTCCCGCAAGGCGCTGATCAGCGACCCCTGGGCGGAGGCCAAGGAGAAGTTTCCTCCCGGAAGCAAGCACACGGGCAAGGTCACCAAGCTCACCGATTTCGGTGCCTTCATCGAGCTGGCTGATGGCGTCGAGGGCCTGATGCACGTGGCCGATCTGTCCCTCACCCGCGTCTCTCACCCGAACGAGGTGCTGAACGAAGGTCAGGAGATCGAGGTCGTGATCCACAACTTCGATCGCCGCCACAAGAAGCTCGGCCTGCACCCCGCGCCGAGCGCGGATCAGGCGGATGAGCAGCCCCAGAAGATCGTGAAGGGCGCCAAGCTCGACGTCGAAGTGGTGAAGGCTGAGTCGGCGGGTCTCGTGGTGCGCGTGCTCGGTGTCACTGGTCGCGCGGCGCGCGGCTTCGTCCCCGCTGGTCACACGGGCACGGAGCGCGGCACCGACCTGCGCAAGGCCTTCCCCGCGAAGTCGAAGATCCGCACCAAGGTCATCGACCTGGATCCGCGCCGTGGCGAACCGAAGCTCAGCATCCGCGCGCTCAGCGAGGACGAGGAGCGCCAGGCGCACCGCGACTACCGCAAGAAGGTCGCCGCGGAGAGCAAGTTCGGCACCCTCGGCGACTTGCTGCAAAAGGCGCTGAACCAGAAGTAGCCTTCGCGCTTCCACCCCACACACTGGAGCCACTCCTCGTACGAGGCGTGGCTCTTTGCCTTTGTCAGCGCCGTTTGCCCTCGTCAGCGCCGTTTGCCTTTGTCAGCGCCCTTTGCCTGGTCGGCGTGAGAGCGCCAGAGAAGCCGCCTAGAAATCTCTCCACGGGTTTGGGGGTGAGGCGCGCCGAAGCGCTCCCGGGCGTGCGGATGCGCGGCGTTCTTCAGGTTTTGCTCAGGCGCTCTTCAAGCTTCGAGAGCCGCCGCTCTGCATGCTCCGAGTAGCAAACCCGAACCGCCGCGCGGAGACCGAGCACGATGTCAAACACGAGGTACCAACGACTGATCCCCCAAGCCATCGCGGCCCTGAGTCTGTTGTTGCTCAGCGCGGCCAGCGCGAAAGCGCTCGCAAGCCACTTCGATCTCAAGACCGCTGGACGAGGCTCTCAGCCCATCGTGACCAAGGAGCTGAGCAAGCCCGCCGCGCTCAGTGGCTTCACGCTCCGGTTCAGCTCCGCCGACGACCACGAGATCCGCAGCCTCGGGGTGCTGCAATACCCAGGGAAGGCAGTGGTCGGCCTGGCGGACCAAGGCGGGGAAGATCCCTTCCACTTCAACGGCTCCTATCAGCGCTTGAGCACGGATGAAATCCACCAGGCAGCACGCAACGACTGCCGCGGCCCCTGCGCGATTCCAATCCACGCGGAAACGGACAAGGTCTTCGTGCTCGCGGGGTTCGAGGTCAAGAATCGTCGGGGGGAAGACACCAACGTGCGCCAACTCGCGGTGATCCCGGAGCTCGCAGCTGGGCGCGTGAAAGTGATCTTTCGCGATAACGGCGTCTTCGACTACACGACGCGCGTCCAGTACTTGTTGCTTCCCAAGTCAGCGGTGTACGCGGAAATGGTCTACAACGCGACGCACACACTACGCGTGGTGCGTCGCCGCCTACCCAACACCCACGTCCTGCAGGCATTTTCGTTCCGCTTCGATAACGGCGACCACCATCTCTCGAACATCGGGGTCGCTGCGCGGGACAAGATCTACTTTGGGTTCGGCGACAAGAACTCCGACGACCCATTCCACGCGGAAGCACATTTCGCCGTACTTCGTTAGGCTACTCACGACGCAGGGCCTGTATCGGATCCAAGCGCGCAGCTCGACGCGCCGGCAGGAAGCCGAACAGCACCCCGACGACACTGCTAGTGCCGAGCGCGATCACCAGGGCCCGCGGCGAGACGTGCATGTCCCAGTCCAGCGCCCGACCAGCTGCAGAGACGCCCAGCGCCGCCAGCAGCGCACCCGCGATGCCGCCAAGCAAACACAACAGGACGGCTTCGATCAAGAACTGCACCAGGATGTCGATCTCGCGCGCGCCTATCGCCATGCGGATCCCAATTTCACGGGTGCGCTCGGCGACGGACACCAGCATGATGTTCATCACGCCAATTCCGCCGACGAGCAGGCTCACCGCGGCCACGCTGAGCAACAGCACCTCGAGCACCCCGAATACCTTCTGCTGCATCTCGCGGAACTCCTCTTGGCTGCGGATGCGAAAGTCGTTCTCTGCGCCTTCCTGGAGTCGGTGGCGCTGGCGCAAGATCGCCGTGGCCTCACGCTTCACGCGCTCGGGGTTCGCCTTGGGGTCTGCGCCGACGAGCAGGCGCTGCACCTGACCGGGAGGTGTTGGCAGGAACTTCGCACGCATGGTGACGACGGGGAGGATCACCACGTTGTCCTGATCTTGGCCGAAGGGGCTCTGACCTTTCGACTCGAGCACCCCGACGATGCGCAGCGGCGTGCGGCCGAGACGAATCACCTGCCCCACTGGGTCACCGTCGGCGAACAGCTCCTTCGCGGTGGTACTCCCGATCAAGCACACGTTGCCACCAATCGAGTCGAGCTCCGGTGCCCACAGCGCGCCGTCCGCCACCTTCCAGGCGCGCACGGTGAAGAAGCTCTGATTGGTGCCGATCACCTGTGCAGCGGTGTTGTTGTCGCGGAAGCTCACCTGATTGAAGCTCGACAGGAGCGGCGCCGAGTAGAGGATACTCGGCGCCTCCTGCACGAGTGCCTCGCCGTCGTCTTGAGTCAGCGGCGGCAAAGAGGTTCCTCGCGCGCCGCTCTGAATCGTTTCCTTCGGGATCACGGCAAAGGCGTTCTCGCCCAGGCTGTCGATCGCGCCGGTCACGGCGCGAGTCGCTCCCTCCCCGAGCGCCACGACGATGGTGACCGCGGCTACGCCGATCAGGATACCGAACGCGGTGAGCACTGCGCGTAGTCCACTCTTCCTGACAGCCCCGACAGCCAGGTTGAACGTCGTGATGAGGTAAGAGACTCCCCTCACCCCCGCCCCCGCTTGCGCATGGCGCTGCGCCTGTGCGTACTGCTGCGCCTACTCATGTCGTAGCGCCTCGATGGGGTCGAGCCGCGACGCACGGCGCGCAGGCAGGAAGCCAAACACCACACCGATCACCAGGCTGGTCACGATCGCGGTGATCACTGCGTCTCCGCTCAGCACCATGCTCCAGCCGAGGCTCCGCTTCATCAACTCGATGACGCCCACTGCGAGGCCTATGCCTGCGAGACCACCGAGCAACGTCAGGGCAATTGCTTCCGCAAGGAACTGCACCTGAATATCCAGCCGCTTCGCCCCGATCGCCATGCGGATACCAATCTCCCGCGTGCGCTCCGTGACGCTGACCAGCATGATGTTCATCACCCCCACGCCGCCGACGAACAAGCTGACTCCCGCGACCGTCACGAGCAGCAACGTCAGCACACCGTAGATCGCCTCTTGCCCCTGCTTGAAGGCGTCCTGGGTTCGCACCTCGAAGTCGTTCTCTTCGTCCTCGACGATGCGGTGGCGCTGACGCAGGATGGCTTCGACCTGGCGGACCGCAGCTTCGGTGTGAGCCTCGCTCTTCGCAGTCGCCATGATCAGCTGCACGCGATTGCCGAGGGTTGGGTTGATGCGCGCGCGCCAGGAACCGATTGGGATCAGGATGCGATCATCTTGATCTTCGAACGGCGACTGACCCTTGGGCTTCAGCGTGCCAATGATGCGGAACGGGTGCTTCCCGAGGCGGATATAGTGGCCGATCGGATCCTGACCAGGAAACAGCTTGTCGATCGCAGTCTGCCCGATCAGCGCGACCTTCGCCTTGACCTGCTCCTCGTTCGCGTTCCACATGCGGCCCTGGAGCACTTCGAACTTGCGCGCCCCGAGGTAGTTCGTGTCCACGCCGCACACCTGGATCTGATCGTTTCCGTACGGACTAATTACTTGAACCTTCGTGTCCGAGTAGACGGTCACCAACTCGACGGCGGTGGCTTCGTTGCGGATCGCGACAGCGTCCGCATCGGTCAGCCCAACCGCAGCCGTCCGCACGCCGCTCTTGGCCACCGGCTGGCTCCAGACGAACAGCAAGTTCGAGCCCAGGCTCTCGATCTGGTCACCGACACGCTCGCGCGCTCCGCGCCCGAGCGCCGTGACCACCACCACCGACGCAACGCCGATGAGCACGCCCAGCGTCGTCAAGATCGAGCGCAGCCAGCTGCGCGAAAGCGCGGAGAAGGCGATCTTCACCGACGCGCGTAGCATCAGCTTCCTTGTTCCGCGGCCGCAACGCCCTGGTTCAACTCCAGCAGCATGCGGGCGGCGCGCGCAGGCTCCTCGCTCCGCTTGTCGTACTGGATGCGGCCGTCGCGCACGGTGACCACTCGACCCGCGCAGGCGGCGATGTCTGGCTCGTGAGTGACGAGCACGACCGTCAGGCCACGCAGGCTCACCAGCTCCTGCAGCAGCGCGAGCACCTCATAGCTCGTGCGGGTGTCCAAGTTGCCGGTGGGCTCGTCCGCCAGGAGCAGCGGCGGGTCGGTCACCAGCGCACGCGCGATCGCCACGCGTTGCTGCTGGCCACCCGAGAGCTGCGCTGGCGTGTGGGTCAGGCGGTCCGCCAAACCGACCTTCGCCAGCGCCCCAATAGCACGCCGCCTTCGCTCCCTCGCGGAAACACCGCGATACACCAAGGGCAGCTCGACGTTCTCTAGCGCGGTAGTGCGCGGCAGCAGGTTGAAGCCTTGAAAGACGAAGCCGATGAGCCGATTGCGCACGATGGCTCGAGCATCCGCCGAGCGTTGTCCGACGTCGACTCCGGCGAGGGTGTAGCTGCCCCGGGTGGGGCGGTCGAGGCACCCCAAGATGTTCATCAAGGTGCTCTTGCCGGAGCCACTCGCACCGATGATCGCCACGAATTCCCCAGCGCCGATGCTCAAGTCGACGCGATCGAGCGCGCGGACCACTTCGGGTCCCGTCGCGTAGTCCTTACACACACTGCGGATGTCGATCAGCGCCATACGCGGCTCAGAAGAGCTTGAAGCCCTTCTCCTGCTTTCCGTCACGCTGCTCGACGATGACTTCGGCCCCAGCCTGCAACTGGTCAGACTTCAGCACCGTCCACACCCCGTCAGTGATCCCGATGTCGACGATTTGTTCCTTGAACGTCTCTTGCCCCACGGGAACGCTGGCATCGACCAAGTAGAGGCGCCCCTGCTTCGCCTCCAGCGTTGTCTTCGGCACCACGGGCTTCGGAGGCTGCCCAGGCTCACTGGCTTCCAGCGGACGAAAGCGCAGCGCAGCATTGGGGATCGCGATCGCTCCCATCGCCTCCCGAGTGCGAATCGTCACCGTCGCCGTCATGCCCGGCCGTAGCTTCAGGTCCGGGTTGTCGACGTCGATCACCGCCGAATAGGTGACCACGCCCTGCACGTTGTTCGGGCTGAAGCGCACCTGGCTCACCTTGCCGTTGAATTTTTCCCCAGGGAAAGCATCAACGACGACCTCTGCCTTCATCTTCTCCTCGAGGCGTCCGACGTCCGCTTCGTCGATTTCCGCCAGCACCTGCATCTTGCGCAGGTCCTGCGCGATCACGAACAGCACTGGCGCAGAGAAGCTCGCGGCGACGGTTTGGCCTGGGTCTACCGAGCGATTGATCACGACCCCGTCGATGGGAGAGTAGATCTTCGCATAGGCGAGCGTGGTCTGCGCGCTGCTCAGCTGCGCGCGGATCTGACCAATCTGCGCTTGCGCCGCCGCGACGTCAGCCTTCGCGACGTCCCGGGTGCCTTTGACTTGCTCGAGCTCCGCCTGGGACGAGAGCCCCGAGTCAAACAGCTTTTGCGCGCGCTTGAGGTTCGCCTCCGCGGTCGCGAGGCTCGCCTTCGAGCGCTGGAGCGCCGCCTTCGACGCCTTGAGCTGCGCGCCGCTTTGGCTGACCTGGGCCCCGTAGAGCTGGGGGTCTATTTCCGCGAGGAGGTCGCCTTTTTCCACCTTGGAATTGAAGTCGACCAGCACCTTCACCACTCGCCCGGAGACCTGGGCACCGACCTGCACCTCCGTCAGCGGCTTCACGTTCCCGGTCGACTGCACCTGCTCGACGACGTCGCGCTTCTCCAGCGCCTTCAGCTCGAAGCGCGGTGTGGGAGGCGGCGCGCCAACCGACTTGTACACGCGAAAGCCTACGAACAAGGCGATCACGGCGAACAGAGTGATGCCGCGCCTCAGCCAGCGCCTCAGCCCTTGAGCACGCAGTTCCTTCTCGAGCTCACGCACGGTTTCGTCCACGGTGCCGCCGGCGGCCTGTGGCTCTGTCGTCTCACTCACGCTCATCGTTCTTCCATCTCGGAATCGTCGCCCCGCTCCATAGCTAGGTCAGGCGTGCAGCCACGCCCAGCGCGGAAACTCTCGAGCGCGGAAGTTTGCTTCCCGCGCTCGACTACTTCTCTCTGGAGGCACTGCTTATTTGCTCGCCTTTCCGCATTGTTGGCTGCGCCCAAACATGCACCGTGAGGATCCGCGCGCGGCGTTCGCCGCCTTCGTCGAGCCTCGCTGCCCAGCTGCCACCGATACGGGCAGGCCTTGCGCGCTGTCGCAGAGTTCTAGCCGTCCGCTCCCCCAAACGAGCGCTCGGATGCGCCGCCGAGTCGGGCGACTTTTCAAGTCTAGCTGGAATTCAGCGAGTCGCGAAATCTCTCCCAAGCTTTCCGCCACGCCTTCTGTCCAATCGGCTGGTGCTCAACTATCGTCAGCCGCAACCCGTTGGGAGACCACGACAGGGGTCACCCACTCCCTGCGGCCATCGTTGCCAAGTCCAGATCGCCTCTCGCTCTTTGCGCCACGCAGCGCCTCGAGCGAGGTCCAGTTGGTCGATCCCGATCAGCTTAACCTGTAACTTCGCCGGTGACCGTGCATGTATCTCGCGCACAAACGCATGCCCCAAAGGACGGATCGCGAGCTTGTCGACGCAGCTAGGGAGGGCGACGCAGAAGCGTTCGGCACCTTCGTGCGGCGACATCAGAAACGCATCTATCGCCTCGCAGCCCACATGTTGCGAGACGCTGCGGAGGCGGAAGACGTCACCCAGGATGCGTTCGTTCGCGCCTATCGAGCGCTGGACCGTTTCGACGGTCGCAGCGAGCCGTTCACTTGGCTCTATCGCATTGCCGTGAACCTCTCACTCAACACGATTCGCTCCCGCAAGACCCGCCGCACTGGGCCTAGCGTCGATGACCCGCGGGTCGAGGGCGCCATGGTCGAGACCCGAGTGACGATCGGTAACCCCGCCGAGCTGACGTCCGATCGCCAGGTCGCGCGGATGCTCGCAGAGGGCTTGGACAGCCTCAGCGAAACACTCCGGGTGACCTTGATCTTGGTCACCGTAGACGGCCTAAGTCACGGCGAGGCCGCAGAAATCCTCGGGTGCCCTGAGGGCACCATCGCGTGGCGCGTGCACGAAGCACGCAAGAAGCTGCAAACGTTTCTCGAGAAACGGGGTCACACCCGGGAGGCGGAGTGATGTCAGACGACGCCAAACTCCCGGATCCCATGGAAGCACTGCTTAGCGCCTGGCCAGTGGCGCACCGACCTGAACTCGATTGGGAAGCCTTCGCAGACGCGACGGTGACCCACGCGTTCGCTGACGACCATCCCGTCGCCGACGACTTGCTCGAAGCCCCGCCGCTCGACCCAGAGGAAGGCGAACCAAGCAAGCCCCGCCTCGCGGCGGTACCGAGCGTGGACGACGACGAGCTCAGCCTGACCGACATTGCGAAGGCGAGCTTGGAAGACGACGACCCTGAAGAAGCTCGTGAACTCGCGCAGCTGGCGTTCAGTCACGCGCACCGTGAGCGGGTGAGTCGTCCGTCGTATCCCGACGTCCCACGCACAAGCGAAATCCGCGCAACGCCGCGGCCGCCAGTTCCGGTGGAGAATGCCGCACCTCAGGCGGAGGTGGTCTCGCTCGAGAGCCACCAGTCCAGCCCCGCAAGCCGCCGCACCGGCGGCGGAGGTCGCTGGGGCCTTGCGGTGGCGGTGCTGGGAATCGCTGCAGCCGCGGCGATCGTCGTATTCCGTCCTAGCCAGGGTAGCGCCCCAGCCACGGCGGCCGCCCCGCCCATCACCATCCCCGCGGAAACGAAGGGTGAACCCGCAAAGGCAAGCCCTGGCGAGCAAGAAGTCGCCATGGCGCCCCAGTCGAACGTCGCCGCGCCCTCGCTCACCGTGGAAGAGCTCAAGCCCGAAGCGCCAAGCGCCGCGGCCCCCAAGCTCGCGCTGACCGCCGCCAAGCCGGCCGCAGCTGCGCCAACTCCACCCGCCACGGCGGCTGCTCCCGAGCAGGAAGAGCCAGACGATCCGCGGTTGGTACCAGCCTCCCAGGCGGGCAACGTGCCCCTCGAGCCATCGACTGGCGCTGCGCTCGCGGCCGTCGGTCGTGTGATGGGTGGCGCGAAAGCCTGCGTCGCTGGCCACTCGGGTCCGAGCAACGCGACCATTACCTTCGGATCAGACGGCAAGGTGCAGTCGGTTGGGATCAGCGGTCCCGCTGCTGGCACGGCAGCGGAGAGTTGCATCCGGAACGCGCTCTCGGGGGCTCGTGTGGCCCCGTTCGCAAAGCCAGCGTTCACCGTTCGGGTCCCGATCCGCCCTTAGTCGAGCAAGCTCCGTTGGTCGGTCCCGAGCCGGACCCCAGCGGAGCTAGGAGCGAACACTCAGCGTCGCCGTGATCGAACCGCGCCCCCGTAGGCAAATTGCAAGCGCCGCGTTGACAAGGCCCCCTTCTTCGCCCATATTCCCGGCCCCTTCGCGCCCGGCCCGACGTTTTGGGCGGCGCTAGTCAGGAAAAAGTCATGGTTTCAGCGACTCAGCAGACCGAGCGTCGACGCTCCATTCGGGCTCGCAAGGCCGGTACCAAGACCGCCAAGGCGCGTGCAAAGTCAGGCACGCCCGCGTTCTCCGTTCATCCCGAGGGTTACGACCCCAAAAAGCCGGATGCGAAGCCGGCCAAGTCAGAGTGAGATTCTAGATGGCAAATCACGCATCAGCCGCAAAGCGCAACCGTCAGACCATCAAGCGCACCGAGCGTAACAAGGCGCTCCGCAGTGCGCTTCGCACCTCGGTCAGGAAGGCGCGCAGCGCCATCGAGGCCGGTCAAGCCGCCGAGGCGAAGCCGTTGGTGCTCGCCGCCAGCAGCTTCCTCGCGCGCGCCGCGAGCAAGGGCATCATCCACCTGAAGAACGCTTCGCGCACCACGAGCCGCCTGCAGTCTCAGCTGGCGAAGCTCGGCTGATCGTTAGCCACTTCTAGTCGTGCCTACCGCCTCTGTGCGGGGCGCGATCGCGAAGCCGACCGTTAAGGGTCGGCTTTTTGCGTTTCCGGTAGCGGAGCGTGAAGGGCTCAGGTCACCGCGCGTTCACACTCCGGGTGTCGGCTATCCGCGCGGCAATAGACGCCTGGCGCCATGGCCCACCGCATCGCCCTCCCCCCCAAGAAGAAGCAGTCTAGGCTGAACCAGGCGCCAGGGACGGTTGGCCATTCCAGTCACAGCGGTACGAACACGAGCAGCTGGCGCGAAAGTTTTCCCGTCCAACTTCGAAGCTTGCTTTGAACAGCCCTTCGCCCGTCGGGCACTCACCCCCATCGCGTCTGCCGCTACCCGATAGCTCCTTCGGGCTCTATGGCATTCTCCCGCGCGCTGCGCGCTCTCACGACCCGCTCTCGGCGACGCACGGAGGTTCATGGCAAGCCTCAGCGACGCTAGATCCACCAACCCGGCAATCCGTAAGCCATTTCGCTGGAAGTTCGCGGAGCGTGCTACGCTGTGGACCCACCGAGCTCAGACCGAGACGCGCCAGATGAACGCGAACGACACACCGCCTGACTCGCTGGTCGGGAGCCTAATCGACCGAAAATATCGGATCGAACGCTGCATCGGTCGCGGCGGAATGGGTGCCGTGTATGAGGCGACCAACGTCGCTATCGGCAAGCGTGTCGCGCTCAAGTTCCTCGAGGTGAGCGATGGCGCCGCCGACCGCGACGCAGTGGTGCGCTTTCAGCGCGAGGCGGAAGCAGCGAGCGCCGTCGAGAGCGGCCACATCGTCCAGATCTTCGACTCGGGCACCACGGAGGACGATCGCCCCTACCTGGTGATGGAGCTCCTGCGCGGCGAGGATCTACGCCAGCGCATGAAGCGCGTGGGCAAGCTCCCGGAGAGCGACGTCATCCACATCACGATGCAGACGCTGCGCGCGCTGGTGCGCGCCCACGAAGCCGGCATCGTGCACCGCGATCTCAAGCCGGATAACCTCTTCCTCGACTCTCGAGACGACGATCCGCTGTTCGTGAAGGTGGTGGACTTCGGGATCTCGAAGGTCACGCAGACGCGCGCGACGAACAACACGCTCACCCGTCGGGGGACCGTGCTCGGCACGGCGTACTACATGGCGCCGGAGCAAGCGCAGGCTTTCCCTGACATCGACGGCCGAGCGGATCTCTACAGCTTGGGAGCCATCTGCTTCGAGGCGCTCACTGGCGACGCACCCCACAGCGGTGGCAGCTACGAAGCCATCCTGGTCAAGGCGTGCACTCAGGACGCGCCCGACGTACGAACCAAGGCGCCCGAGACGAGCGAAGCGTTCGCGAAGGTGATCGCCAAGGCACTCGCGCGGGAGCGCGCCGATCGCTACCAGGACGCTCGCGAGTTCCTCGACGCGCTGATCGACGCTTGCCCAGATTTGGTGCGCAGCGGACCCGTCGTGTTGCGGAGCTCACGGCCTGAAGTGGCGCCCGGGCAGACGGCGGTGGTGACGGCAGGTGGCACCGCGGTGCCCACCCCGCGCCAAGATCGCGCCACTCGACGGACCTGGGTCGCCGCCCTCGTGGCTGCACTCGGCGCGTTCGCCATCACCGTGCTGTTGATGGCCAGGAGCCGCCCCGAAGCCGACGCGGAGCCCGCCCATCCGGCCCCGGGCTCAACCCTGCCCGTCGCAGCTGAAGCCGCCGCAGCCGCTGCGGGGAGGCCGGAAGTCACCCCCGAGCCGGAGGCTCCCGCTTCTGCGGCGCCTTCGGCCAGCGCAGACCCGGCACCGGAAGCCTCCCAGAAGCCCGTTGCAGACAAGCCCCCCGTGAAAATCGGCAAGCCGCGCCCAACGACGGTCCAAGGCACGAAGCCCCCAAACGTGACGCCAAAGGGCACCTCCGGTGTGGCGTCGGGTCTGAAGCTGAATCCCGAAGAGCCTTGAGCCAAACACGGGCTGTAATCCCGAGGTATTACCGAAGCTGAACGCATGGTACGAAGCGACTGCTCAGGTGATGCGTCGGAAGCTCGTGGTCCTCGGTTTGCTGGTTGCCTGCATGGCGCCCAGCGTGGCTCTCGCTGCCCCTAAAGACAAAAGCGTCTCGGACAGCGATCGCGAGTCGTCGCGCGTCCACTTTCGCAAAGGCATCAAGCTCTTCCAGGACGGCAACTTCGTGGGAGCCCTCGCGGAGTTCCAAGCTTCCTACAAGCTGAAGCCCGCGGGCTCGACGCTGCAGAACATCGCGCTCTGTCAGAAGCAGCTGTTCCGCTACTCCGAGGCCGCAGAAACCCTCGCCGACTTGCTCAAGACCCATGGCTCCGAGCTCACGGAAGAAGAAAAGACGTCCGTGCGTCAGACCATGGAAGAGCTCGAAGGGCTCGTCGGGCGCGTCTCGATCAGCGTGATCCCGAGCAGCGCCAAGGTGAGCGTCGACGGCCGCACGTTGACGCCGGAGCAGCTGTCGGAGCCCGTGCGCCTGAACGTCGGCGAGCACCGTATCCGCGTGGAATCTCCTGGGTATGCTCCCGTGGACCAAACGGTGCGTATCGCGAGCGGTGATGCAGCCAAGCCGTACAACTTCGAGCTGCGCGCGGTGAAGGGCTTCGTGGAAATCGTCGCCAGCGACGCTGGCGCGGCGATCGCGATCGACGGTCAACCGATGGCTTACAAGAGCTGGTCGGGCCCAGTGGAGCCCGGCAAGCGCTTGGTGCAGGTGTACAAGGAAGGTCACAAGCCCTTCGAGAAATACGTCGACATCGAGGTGGGTCGTACCCTGCGCATCGACGCCGACATCGGACCGGGGGACAGCAAGACCAAGGACGTCATCGTCGATAGCACTCCGGACGCGCCTCCGAGCAAGCCGCCTCCACCCGAGCAGCGCGGCTGGTACGGCCTGGTGAGCTTGAACGCACTGGGTTTGAGCGCCAACCCGTCGCTCTTCGACACCAACACGGACAACGCTGGCGGTGGCTCGTTTGGCATCCACGGCGGCTACCGCGTGTGGAGCCCGATCGGCATCGAGGGCCTGATCGAAGGGGCGCGTCACAACGTCCAGACGTGCGTGAAGGACAGCCCAGACTGCACCCAGGGCGACGACAACTCCCGAGAGTATTCGCTCAATTCTTTCCGCGTGGGAACGAATCTACGCCTGTTCAGCAGCGGCCAGAAGCTGCGCTTCTCTGGCGCCCTCGGCTTCGGCCTGGTGCGCCAGGCGCTGGAGCTCAAGGACGACCCGACCTATGGTAACGCGAGCGCGTCGGGCTTCGACTCCTACTTCATGATTGAGCTCGGCGCGCAGTACAACGCCGGACACTGGCTGTTCGGGCTCGCCGCCCTCGGCTATTTCAACGGCACCACGGGCATCAACGACGAGACCATCAACGGTCAAAAGGTCTACGAGCAGAACGGCCTGATCACGGGGGGCATCGGCTTCCGGGTTGGCTGGAGCGCTTGGGAGCCGAACTGAACTCCTGCGGCGCGTACGGGTCCGCCATATATTTCCTTGCAGAATTTGCTCCGCAGCGTGACAGGGTCCTCGCGCGGCGACTCGCGTTTTTTTGGGGGGAGGTACGTTGCTCACGCGCCGCAAGACCTCGCGCGACACGCCGCTCCTCACCCCAAAATCCGAGCGGTGAATGCTGGGGAGTCCACGGTGACGCTCTGCGTCGACCCGTCGCGCGCTGTCCGAGGCTGAAACGCCTGAAAAACAGCCACTTGTCCGAGAATGCAACAAGCGACGGCTGGGGCAACCCGGGTAAGAAACCAGGGGGAAACTCGGGTACCATCCAGCCCCATGAGTGACGCGATTGGTAAGTTCTCCGGAGAGAGCCGGCGCTTCGAGCCGCCGGAAGCATTCAAGAAGCAAGCGCGGGTGGGGTCCCTCGAAGACTACCAACGTCTGTATCGCGAGAGCCTCGACGAACCGGAAAAGTTCTGGCGCCGTGAGACCTCGGAGCTGGTGTTCAAGAAGCCCTGGACGAAGCTCGTCGAGTGGGACGCGCCGTTCGTCAAGTGGTTCTCCGACGGGACCCTGAACATCACCGAGACCTGCCTCGACCGTCATCTCGATACCCCGCGGAAAGACAAGCCTGCGCTGGTGTGGGAGAGCGAGCCGGGTGAGACCAAGACCATCAGCTACGCGGAGCTGCACGCTCAGGTCGTGGCCTTCGCCGCGGCGCTGAAGAAGCTCGGCGTCGAGAAGGGCGACCGCGTCGCGATCTACATGGGTATGGTGCCCGAGGTCGTCGTGGGCATGCTGGCGTGCGCGCGCATCGGCGCGCCCCACAGCGTGGTGTTCGGTGGCTTCGCCGCGGACGCACTCCGGGATCGCATCAACGACTGCGGCGCCAAGGTGGTGCTGACCCAGGACGGTGCTCTGCGCCGTGGCAGCGTGGTGCCCTTGAAGGAGACGGTGGACCACGCGGTGCACCAGACGCCATCGGTCGAGCACGTGGTGGTCTATCGGCGGCTACCAGAGCGCTGCGAGATCGAGATGCTCGAAGGTCGCGACGTCGACTGGTACGAGGCGGTCAAGGCCGCGGATCCGAAGAGCGCCGCGGCGGCGACCGAGGTGGAGGCGGAGCACCCGCTCTTCATCCTCTACACCTCTGGTTCCACGGGGAAACCTAAGGGCGTGCTCCACACCACCGCGGGTTACCTCGCCGGCACCTACGTCACCACGAAG
This sequence comes from Polyangiaceae bacterium, assembly GCA_041389805.1. Taxonomy (GTDB): domain Bacteria; phylum Myxococcota_A; class Polyangia; order Polyangiales; family Polyangiaceae; genus JAHBVY01. The sequence goes on from JAWKRD010000013.1 coordinate 166,496, forward strand.
TACGCCTTCGACCTGCAGGAAGACGACGTGTACTGGTGCACGGCCGACGTCGGCTGGATCACCGGCCACAGCTACATCGTGTACGGTCCGCTCTCGAACGGTGCGACCTGCGTGATGTACGAAGGCGCGCCGAATCAGCCCGACTGGGGCCGCTTCTGGCAGCTGATCGACAAGCACCAGGTGACGATCCTGTACACCGCTCCCACTGCCATCCGCGCGTTCATCAAGGCGGGCGACGACTGGGTGCGGAAGGCGAAGCTCGACAGCTTGCGGCTGCTTGGCACCGTGGGTGAACCGATCAATCCCGAAGCGTGGATTTGGTACCACAAGGAAGTGGGCAAGGAGCGCTGCCCCATCATCGACACCTGGTGGCAGACGGAGACGGGCGGCATCATGATGACGACGCTGCCCGGAGCGGCAGCGGCGCAACCCGGCTCTTGCGGGCTGCCGTTCTTCGGTGTCGAGCCCGCCGTGGTGACCCGTGAGAACGAAGACGTGCCTGCCGGGAGCTCAGGCTTACTCGTCGTGCGGCGCCCCTGGCCGAGCATGCTGCGCACGGTGTGGGGCGACGACGAACGCTATGTGAAGCAATACTGGAGCGATATCCAAGGTTGTTACTTCACCGGCGACGGCGCGAACCGCGACAACGACAACTACTTCACGGTGATCGGTCGCATCGACGATGTCCTCAACGTGAGCGGTCACCGCATCGGCACGGCGGAGATCGAGAGCGCCTTGGTGAGTCACTCGTCAGTCGCCGAAGCGGCAGCCGTGGCGCGCCCCGACGACTTGACGGGACAGGCGCTGGTCGTGTTCGTCACCCTGAAGCCTGACTACACACCGAGCCCGGAGCTCGGCACGCAGCTCAAGGCTCACGTCGGTGAGGAGATCGGCAAATTCGCGCGCCCCGCGGAGGTGCGCTTCGCGGATGCGTTACCGAAGACGCGTAGCGGTAAGATCATGCGACGCCTGCTGAAGGACGTAGCCGCCGGGCGCGAGACGCAAGGCGACATGTCGACCCTGGAAGACTTGACGGTGATTGCGAAGCTGCGCGGCGAAGACGAGTGAGCCGGAACTGGACCTGAGCGCGCGGCAACACCACGCCGCCTGGGCGCACGCCGAGCGTTTCCCCAAGGAGATGCTCGGCGTTCTCGCTTTGTCCCAGCGGTCAGCGGTCGGTATAGGAGTAGCGCGCGCTGTAGTTCATGAAGCCGCCGCC
>JAWKRD010000014.1:0-167418 GCA_041389805.1 Polyangiaceae bacterium
GCGGCGCTGCGGAAGAACTGGGGCTGGGTGGCCGCCGCGGCGGTGCTCTCGACCCTCGTCGCTACGTTCTACACCCTTGGGGAGACGCGGATTTACGAGGCGTCTGCGACGATTCTGTTCGATCCGAAGCCGCCGCGGCCCCTGGGAGACGAAGTCCAGGCCGTCGTGGACATGGGGTCGGGTAACTACTGGAATAATAAGGAGTATTATAAGACCCAGTACTGGGTGATCCAGTCCCGGCGAGTCTCGGAGAGCGTCGTGAGGGAGCTCAACTTACACAAGGACCCGGGGTTCATCGATGACTTGCCTCCGGGGCACAACGCCCCTCCGAAGGAGATATCCGTCGAGGCTGCTGCAAGCAAGCTGCGCCGACACTTGAGCGTCGAGCCGGTGAAGGACAGCCAGCTCGCGCGGGTCACGTATCAGGACACCGATCCCGAGCGCGCACAGCGAGTTCTGACCGTGCTTACGGAAACCTACGTGCGTAACAACCTCGACGACACGTTGGCCTCTTCCAACATGGCCACCGACTGGCTCCGAGATCAACTCAAGACGCTGAAATCAGATCTCGAAGACAGCGAGATGCAGCTTCACAACTACAAGAAGAAGAACGACATCCTCTCGCTCTCGCTCGATGACCAGTCGAACATGCTCCGCGAGGAAATGAAGCAGCTCAACGCACAGTTGACTGACGTTCGCACCAAGCGCGAGCACGTTGCCTCGCGGTACAAAGAGCTGAGGAAAGTCAAAGACGACGACCCGACCTCACTTCCAGCGAGAGAGCTCCTCGAGAGCGCCACGCTCCAGAAGCTACGCGAGGACTACGTCGACGCGAAGCGGGAGCGCGACGCAATGATCGGCGAGGGCAAGGACATCAACTATCCGCTCGTCGCCGCTGCGGATGCGCGAGCCAGCACCACCAAGACGGCGCTGCTGGCTGAGGTCAAGAACATCAAGGGCACGATGAAACGGGACCTGAGCGCGCTGGGTAGCGAGATCTCGGGGCTCAGCGGTCTGTACAAGTCAGCCAAGGAGCGAGCGCTCGAGCTGAACTTGCTGGAGATCCATTACAATCGGCTGCTGCGTTCCAAGGAGAACAACGAAAAGCTTTTTGGCATCGTCTTGGATCGCACGAAGCAGGGCGACCTGACGCGGATGCTGCGCATCAACAACGTCCGCTTGGTGGACCGTCCGCAGCTGCCCAGCCGTCCGATTTCTCCCAACGTGCCACTGAACATCCTCACTGGCTTGGGCATCGGGCTCATGCTCGGCATGACGCTCGCCTTCGCGCGGGAGCAGCTCGACCGCACCATCAAGACACCGGACGATGCCGAGAAAAACCTCGGGCTCGCCTTCCTGGGTTTGCTGCCGCTGTTGAGCGACGAGCACAAGCCGGACGACAAGAGGAAGTCGCGGCGGCGTAGGAGACGGGATGCGACCGAAGACCTGGATCACGCGCCGGAACTTGCAGTGCACTATCGGCCCACGAGCGGAGTCGCTGAGGCAGCTCGCTCGATTCGCACGAACATCTTGTTCATGGCGCCCGATAACCCCTTCAAGACCTTGCTGATCACCAGCGCGGGCCCCGGAGAAGGCAAGACGACCGTCTCCACCAGCATCGCGATCGCGATGGCTCAGGCCGACCAGAAGGTGGTGCTGATCGACTGCGACATGCGCAGACCACGGGTGCACCGTGTGTTTGGCCTGTCGAATCAGCGAGGCGTCACGACCGCCTTGCTCGAACCTGAGACGCTGGAGCAGTCTGTCGTCGCAACAGTAGTACCAAACCTGTTCGTGCTGCCGACTGGTCCCATCCCGCCCAATCCTTCGGAGCTGCTCCACTCGGCCGCCTTCACGCGCCTGCTGTCCCAGCTGCAGGCGAACTACGCTCGCCTCGTCATCGACAGCCCTCCCATCGTCGCTGTGACGGACGCCGCGGTGCTGTCCACCAAGGTCGACGGCACGATCATCATCGTTCGCGCGTTCCAGACGTCGCGCGACCTCGCAGTGAGCGGCGCGCAACTTTACGGAACGGGTGCCTGTATGGTCGGAACTCAACCGAGTGGACTTCGAGAAAGCCCAGCACGGCTACTACCAGTACTATTACTACAAGAAGAGGGGTATGGACTGACGAAGCCGACGCCGAACGCGACGCCGGGTAGTCAGGGGGTGGACGTGTGTCCTGCGGGAACCCATCTGGTGACCAGATCCTACTCTCCTCTACTCCCCTGCGATCGCTCAGGTGCAGGGAGTGCGGTTTGGTTTCCTGCGGCACCGCTCGCAGGAGTTTGACGACGATCTCTACCGAGTACTACGCCTCGAACGCCCCGAAGCGGAGGTCTATCGAGCGGTAAACACCGCGCGTCAACAACAGCTGTTGTCTTGGTTGGGAGGACGGGTCTCGGGTAGGCGCGGCTTCTCGACGTCGGGTGCGGCGCGGGGCAACTCGTACGCACGGCTAACGACCGCGGCTGGGACGCACAGGGGATAGACCTGTCTGCTCCGGCGATTCGGGTCTGTGAGCGGTTTGGCGTCCTGGCGCGCAAGGTAGACTTCTTCTCAAGCGTGCTCAACCCCGAGCGCTTCGATGATTATTGTGATGTCAGAGCCCATCGAGCACGTCCCCAACCCTCAGAGTTTCTGGAGCGCGCGGGTCAGCCTTCGAACCGGAGGCGGCGTGCTCTACTTGACGACGCCGAACTTCTCCGCCCTGAGCCGTCACATCATGGGCGCAGACTGGTTCGCGCTCGATCCTCAGCAATATTTCCTACTTCGACCCCCGGCGTTTGAGCACCTTGTCCGGCGTGTATCGCTGCTTCGCGCGGAAAATCCGCACGGCAAATGTTGGCCCGGAAGCGCCTCTACCTTGTGAGGCGCCTACGCCGCAGCCGATCATCCGCATCGCCCCCAGAGTCCGACTCGACAGTAAGTTCGAGATCGCTTGTGCTCTCTAGCGCTACGACAACGCATAGCCGCGAATCATACTCAGCGGTGCGAAGGAGTGCGTCAACATGGCGCTGGGCGTCACGCTGCTGGGCGACACCTTTGGTCGCACTTCTGAAGCGTGTGTAACCAGCCAAGACTCCGTGTCGGCTCGTGTTCCCCAGTGCCGATTGCGAACGAGCGCTTTTGAGGCTAGATGTTAGCGATCACCCCCGTGCGTTTGGAGTGCTCATGAAGACGAACAGAATGCGAAACGCGAGTGTCCTCACCTGTCGGTCCTCGCCGCGGTTGGCTGTGGTGCTGACGACGAAGGCACCACTGCGAACGGGGGCAGTGCCGGCTCCGGTGGGGTCGGCGCCAGCGCTGGAGTTGAGCGACAGGCGGAACCGCCGTGGGTGGCACGGCAGGAACTGGCGCGACGGGTGGTGGCGGGACGGCCGGAACGGGTGCCGCAGGAACTGGAGGGACCGCTGGCGCCGCTGGAACCGGGAGGGACAGCGGGCGCCGCCGGAACCGAGGACAGCGGTGCCGCAGGAACCGGAGGGAGCCGGGTGCCGCCGGAACGGGAACCGAGGGGACCGCCGGCACCCAGGAACCGAGGACCGCCGGCACCGCAGGAACCGGAGGGACCGCCGGCACCGCAGGAACCGGAGGGACCGCCGGCACCGCAGGAACCGGAGGGACCGCTGGTGGACCGCCCGGGGGTCTGGACATGGCCATGATCGCTGGTGGCGGCGTCGGGGACGACACCGCTCGAGCGGTCGCGGTCGACTCACAGAATAACTTCTACGTCGCAGGCGCCTTCACGGGAACGATCAACCTGGGGGGCACGGCGCTGGCCTCAGCTGGCGGGTCCGACGGCTTTATCGCCAAGTACAGCGTGGACGGCACGCACCTCTGGAGCAAGCGCTTTGGTAGCACGGTGACGGACATAGCGCTCGACCTCGCAGTGGATGCCCAGGACAACGTGGTCATGACCGGCTACTATGAGGGCTCGGTGGACTTCGGCGGCGGACCGCTCGCTTCCGCGGGGCAACAGGACGTATTCGTCGTCAAGTTCGACGGTTCGGGGAACCACCTTTGGTCGAAGAACTTCGGTGACGCGGGCGCCAGCCAAGAAGGCTTCGGCGTCGCGGTCGACAGCGCGAGCAACGTGCTGGTCACTGGCTACTATCGCGGGACAATCGACTTCGGTGGAGGAAATCTCCCAACCGCAGGCAACTGGTCGGCGTTCGTCGCGAAGCTAGCCCCGGCGGACGGCGCTCATGTGTGGTCGAAGGGATTCACCGGCGGAACCGCCACCGACGAGAGCTACTCACGCACCGTTGCAGTAAACAAGACCGACGGGAGCGTGCTCATAGGAGGTCACTTCGTCGGAAACGTGGACTTCGGGAGTGGCCAAGTCGCCGCCGATGGTCGGGATGCGTTCGCCGTGAAACTCGCATCAAATGGCGATTTCCTGTGGCAAAACATCGCCACCGGAAATGACTACCAGATGGGGCGCAAGGTTACCTTCGACAACTCTGGCAATGCGCTGATGCTCGGCTACTTCAACAACAGCACGAATTTTGGCTGTGGAAATATTACGCCATCAGCAGGCTATGACACCTTCTTGGTGCGCCTGTCGAACACGGGGAGCTGCCAGGCCCAACGTCGTTACGGCAACACCGGTGACCAGCTGGGCGATGCCCTGGCGGTGGATGACGCGGGGAACACACTGCTCGGAGGCGAGTACGAAGGTGTGACGAACTTGGGTGGTGGCGACTTGATCGCCGTCAGTGGTCGGGACATCTACATTGGGAAGCTGACCAGCACCCAAAGCCACGTGTGGTCCAACGCCTATGGAGCTGGCGGCACTCAGCGCGCCTACGACATGATCGCAGACCACACGGGTCGGGTCATCGCTGTTGGATCGTTCGAGCAAACGGTCAACTTCGGAAGCGGGCCGATGACCGCGAGCGAGGGGCAGGACATCTGGATCGCCCGCTTCTACCCCTGATGACCGTGACTCCAATTGTCTGGCGCGTGACCTTCTAAAGGTCGCGCGCCTGCTTTTTTTTCCTGCGTCCGATGCGCAGCAGCGTGGTACGCGTCCGCTCGTGGCCAGCGCTAGCGTGGGCCTGAGAAGAACGAGCGACAGCAAATGGGTGGCGCGAAAGCCGAGGTCGGACGGCTGGGGAAAAGTTCCCTCATCTACATCGTTCCCTCCCTGCTTTCCCAGGGGCTGACGTTTCTACTCACCCCGCTGTACACGCGTGCGCTCACGCCCGCCGACTACGGGATCATCGGTCTGACCAACACGGCTTGGCCCTTGTTGTCGACCGCGATGAGTCTCTGCCTGCAGTCCTCCATCACCCGGCTTCACTTCGACTTCGACACGCAGGAAGAGCGCAATCGTCTTTACAGCACTATCGTCATCGCGCTCGCGGTCTTTCAGGGGTTCGTGTGCTTGGCGCTTCATGCCGTGGGTGCCTTGGGCGGCCTCGACGGCGTGTTTCGTTCGATTGGTTATGAGCCGTACTTGAAGTGGTCGATCATCGCCGCCTACTTCGGCGCCTTTCCGTCGGTCCTGGTCAACATCTTCCAGGCGAGCGAACGTCCCAAGAAGCTCGCGGCGTTCAACCTGTGGAGCCTCGTCGTCACCATTACGGCGATGCTGACGTTCGTGGTGATCCTCCGACAGGGCGCCCTAGGGCACGTCCATGCGGTCGCAGTTTATACCGGGTTGAACGGCACCCTCGCTGCCTTCCTGGTCTTGCGGACGACAGGCATCCGCTTTGACCGCATTCTTTTCCGTGCAGCAATATCGTTCGGCCTCCCCCTGATGCCCCACCTGATGGCGAACTACGTTTTGAACGTGGGGGACCGCTGGGTGTTGGAGCGGTTCGTCTCGCGCGCGGACCTGGGTGTCTACGCGCTTGCTTACAGCTTCGGGTCAATCATGAGCGTAATGGCAGCTGCGCTGTCGATGGCGTTCACCCCTGCGCTCACACGGCATCTCAAATCGGGAGACTCAGCCGGAACCGTTCCAGCCCTCGGTAGCTACTACTTCGGCGCCCTAGTCACCCTGGGTCTCGGAATCGCTATGCTGGCGCCGGAACTAATCCGCCTCGTCACCCCCCCCGCCTACCACTCGGCGGGCGCCCTCGTGCCTTGGGTCACGCTGGGACTACTCTGGCGGGGAAGTCAGTCGGTGCTGAGCCTTGGCACCTACTACTCGAAGCGCACTCGTCTCATCGCCCCGGTTACGGCTGTAGCAGCAGCGCTGAACGTTGGCCTCAACCTGCTTTCGATTCCACGTTTTGGCGTCCAGGCGGCGGCCATCAACACGGCAATCGGATACTGCTGCATGACGCTCCTACACGGGCTCGTCGCGCGGCGTGTCTTCCCTATTCGTTGGGAGTTCCGGAAGGGGCTCACCATGCTTGGTTGCGCCGTCGGCGTGTTCCTACTCTCCAATTTCTTGCCTCTAAAGGATCCCCTTGGGGCGTTTGCCGCCAAGGCGCTGATTGCCATCGGCGGCTCGCTCCTAGCCTTGCTCGTCTCCCGTATTGCGACGGTGCGCGAGCTCATCGCAATCCCTCAGATCATACTCAAACGCCACCCCTAGATCTTTCCGTAAGGAATATCCAACACCTGCCGACTGATGCAAACTCCCTTGACGCCAATGGGTCACGCTGACAGCTTTCGCCGATGGGATTGAAGGATCTGCGGGATCAGCTGACCCGAGGGCTAGCGCTTGGCATCCTTAAGGCGAGCGGCGCAAAGGCCGGTTCGTTCAAGGCAGAGCAGATTGAATCTATTGTTGGCTCCAGCGTCACTCTCCTTGAGCGCCCCATTCGGTCGCTGGTTGGGCGAAGCGCCGACCTCACGACGGAGCGCGTGGAGTCCAAGTATGACCAACTGGCGGGCAGCTACGTCGCGGCGATGATGGGAGACCGCCTCGCCGACGAGCGAACGTATCTGCTTGAGGGCCGCCCGACGAAGATGACGAAGGCGTCTTTCGAACAAGCTCGGATGAACGCGTACGCGGGCCACCTCAGCGGGTTCGGCCCCTTAGGAAGCGTGCTTGAGGTCGGCGCGGGCGAGCTGACGACGCTCGCGCTGGTCTCCGAACGCCTCGGCGCGGAGGTCGACTATTGGGCACTGGAGCTATCCCTGAATCGGCTGTTGCACGGTCAAAGCTTCTACGACAAGCGAGCCAGTCGACCGGTGACCGCGATCGCAGGGGACGCGACGCGAATCCCGCTACCGGACGCATCAATCGACGTCGTCTTCACTTCACACTGCCTTGAACATATCCCATTCCTCTACAAGCAAGCAATTCAGGAGATGTGTCGGGTCGCACGGCACGCCGTGGTGCTGTTCGAGCCCGCCTACGAGGAAGCCGAACCGGCGCAGAAGCTCCGCATGCGAGCCCAGGGGTACGTCCGCGGGATCCCGCGCTACTTGAGCAAGCTCTCACACGAGGTGCTTCCGTTCGAGTGGTTGCGGGTAGGGATGCCCTTCAACCGCACCGGTGTTTTCCGCATAGTAACGAATCAGCCTCAGGCCGTTTGGCAGCGCCCGCAACTCGTCTGCCCGAACTGCAGGCAAGCCTTCACGGACTCCCGCTCTTCAAACAACCTCGACTGCCGGGAGTGCCAAAGGGTCTTTCCCCGCATTCGTGGCGTGCCTTTGCTCCAACGAAAGTACGGTCACCTCGTGACCGCGGCCCTCGACGACTAGGCTCGCGCGGAGACCCGACCCCTTGCTTCTGTCGGGAGTTCGACGCAGCCGCCTGGCTGGCCTTGCCCCTAGTCGGGGGCGAGGAGCAAACGCTCGATCCGCGCGATCTTGCCGCTATCTCCGCCGCGACGACGCGCAGCCTCCAGAGCCTCTCTGGCGCGGACCCTTGCGCCCGCGTTGAGTTCCGCGTCAGCTAGCTTTAGCCAGATTTTAGCTGAAGGTTGGCCGCTGGCGCTCGCACGATAGTAGGTCGCGGCTCCTCCCCAATCCTTCATCTCAGCTAGGATGTCACCCGCTGCTTCGCGTGCGGTGGCGCAGGATCTTTCGGTCTGGCAGGACGCTTGTACGAACTCGGTCGCCGCAACGGAGACTGCATCCTGATCACCGGTTTGCCTGGCTAACTCCAACCTCACCTTGGAGCAGCCTCGGTGGTCCAAGAACTCCCCGCACTGGCTCAGAAGTTCGTAGCCTTCCAACCCTTTTCCGCTCAACGCCAGCGCTTCCGCCTCCCACACGAGCGGGACCCAGCGATCTGGATGAGTTTGACGAGCCGCGCGTGCGTTGGAGAGCATTCGCTCGGTACATCGGTCCTTCTTGCACATTGATGGGTCTGAGCGAACCAGCTCCCCGAGTCGCAGATGTAGCTGTTGGGCAGCGCTGAGGGAGCTGGGGTTCCTTTCGAGAGCGCTGGCGAGCAGGGCCGTAGCCGGTTTGGGTTTGATAAGTCGAGAGACCTCGAGGATCAGTGGGACTCCTGCGGGGCCATCGGGGATGGCACTCCAGATTTCTTCCACGCTCGCTGACCCACGAACGATGACGACCGCGGCCATTGGCGCCACGCTGGGATCGTGCGTTACCGCTAGACGCGCTTCAAGCGCGCCTGACTTCGATGACCGAGACGCAGCAGGGTGTGGGAAGCAACAGGTGCGTGGCGCCGCTAGTGGGTCCTCGAGCGAGCGCACATCGAGCCAAGGCATGGGCGCAAGCCTTGCCCGCAACTCGACCTCACCCACAACCCGACAGAAGTACGGATCAGCGGGGTGTCGCTCCATTGCCTCTCTGGCGGCGACCTTGACCTTGTCCACCATCGCACGATCGGGCTCGCGACCAGCGTACACCGCATAGACGCTGTCGCGATCGCGCTGAGGCGTTTGTCGTCCTACGGACAGGCCAAACGGTAGGGCGATCGCGATCAGCACGACAGGTATCCAGGGCACTAGTCGGGGAACGGAGCGTGTGCGCGAGAGAGATCCGAGGCTCGCAGCGACGGCAATCGCCACAGCAGGCATTTCCATGGAGAAATCGACGAGATCATGCACAACCAGAGCGAAAACGGCGCAGGCGACCGCAAGCGGAATACTCCGACGAAATCCCCGATGCCCCAACCGGAAGGCTCCGACGAGCAGCGCTAGCAGCGCGCCTGCCGTCGCTACGGTCCCCCACTCCGACGCCCACTGCAGAAGCACATTCTCAGGGTGGGTGAACAGTGCGTTTCCTGGCGCGAGAGCGTAGTTTGGGAAGACGCTCTGAAACGCCCCGCGTCCAGCCCCGAGCCAGGCGTAGTCGCGGATCATCGGCAGGGTGTCTCTCGCCAGCGCAAGCTTCTCCAGTCCGCGGTCACTGAGTTCTTGCTGGGAGTTTCTGCTCAACCCTAGCCAAGTCAGCACCGCGCCGACCAGACCGACGAGGCCTACTAGACCAACGGCGTTGGCCCCCCCACGCTTGAACCACAGCGCTCCAGCCACGAAAACCACGACTCCGATGACTAGCGCAAGCACGCCGCCTCGGGAGCCAGTCGACACAATCGAGGCAACCAGCACGGATACGCCAAGGCCCGGCACCCAACGCGGGACTGGCGGGTCGCGAACAATCACCAACCCCAGACCACAAAGCACCCCGAGCGTCATGTATCCCGCCTGGTGGTTCGCGTTGAGCAAGGGCCCCATGTGCCACCGACCCGATCCAAATCGCGGCGAGTAGATGCCGAAGACCTTGCTCGCGTCGCTCAGACCGTGCGCGATCGTCGTGACCGCCAGGATCAGGCTCGAAGCAAAGATGATCCCGGCGACCGCGCTGGAACCTCGTTGTCGAACCACACTGTGCGCGAGTTCTGCCACGACCGCGTAGGTGGACCAACGCAGGACCTCAATCCAGGTCGCCCCTGGGTCTAGGGACAGTGGCGCCCACCTGCGAGGGGCAGCTCCAAAGGTCGCCAGCGAGTTTTTCCACAGCTCAGCGTTTCGGGGAGCAACGTGCTCCATCAGCGCAATTGGGATCGGAATCAGCTGAAGTAGGCACCAGCTGGCCAGTGCCATGAGTACCAACGACACGTAGTTCACTCGCGGCAGGGGCCGCTCCCGGAGCAACCAGAGCCACAGGCCAGCACTCACCAAGGCGATCGAAGACATCGTCTCCGGATGGTAGGCCCCGAGCGCGAGCATGGAGCCCAGAACGATGATAGCGAGACCCATCGTCCTGCGTCCGACTTGTAGTCGTCGGACCATCACGTCAGGCGGGGGACGAGGCCGACGGAACGGGAGGGTTCTGCTTCCCTGCGATGTTCACCGACACTTGGCGGAGCCTCGCTGGAGTACTCTGGGACGAGTGTCCTCAAAGCAGGCAATGGGTCCCGCCCCTCCGCGAGCGCCGCCTGCATGCGCGCGAAGCCTGATTCAACCTCGCTGGCCGGTGTGCGGGCGATTCGGCCCACGAAGATCTTTGGGTGCCGCGTCTTGTCAGCTTGCTCGCTGTCGGTCGAGAGTTCCTCAAACAGTTTCTCTCCGGGGCGAACTCCGGTGAACTCGATGTCGATATCCTCACCGAGCCGGAGGCCTGAGAGACGGATCAGGTCCTTGGCCAGGTCCACGATCCGAACCGGGTCCCCCATATCCAAGATGAAGATCTCCCCGCCCGCTCCCATCAAGTTCGCTTGGAGCACGAGCTGACAAGCTTCCGGGATCGTCATGAAGTAGCGCCGCATGTCGGGGTGGGTGATCGTGACGGGTCCTCCCTTGGCGATCTGCTGGCGGAAAATCGGAACAACGCTTCCAGTAGACCCGAGCACGTTGCCAAACCGCACGGTAACGAAACGCGTCCCGCTCATCTGCGCCAGGGCTTGCAGATAGACCTCCGCGGCGCGCTTGGTCGCTCCCATGACGGATGTCGGTTCAGAGCCTTTATCCGTCGAGATCATCACGAACACGTCCACACCGGCGGCGGCGGCCGCGTCCGCCACCGTACGACTCCCAAATACGTTGTTCTTCACAGCCTCGCCCACGTTCCACTCCATCATTGGGACGTGCTTGTGAGCGGCGGCGTGTAGAACGAAAGCGGGACGCTCGTGCTGAAAGATTTGACGCACTCGCGGCTCATCTGTGACGTCAGCGATGCGAGGCGTCACTTCCAAGCCGGGGTAGTTGGCGGTGAGTTCGCGGTGTATCTCGAAGAGCGCGTTCTCACTTCGCTCCATCAAGACCAACCGACGGGGCGCGAACTCCGCGATCTGCCTGCATAGCTCTGATCCAATACTGCCTCCCGCACCCGTGACAACAACGACGCGGTCCTGAATCCCGTGAGCGATGTGCGCGTGCTCGAGTTGAACGGGCTCGCGGCGGAGCAAGTCTTCGATCGCCACCGGCCGCATGCGTGAGAGGTTCACCCGACCCCCGACGATCTGATAGAGGCCCGGGATTATCTTTGCAGAAACTCCCGCGGCTTCGGCTAGCCCCATGATTCGGCGCACAACGCCGCCCCGTGCGGACGCCATGGTAATCAGGATCTGTTCAGCACGATACTCGCCGCAAACCGCAGGGAGTTGCTCCGTCGACCCAAGCACCCGTGCCCCGTGAATGACGACTCCGAGCTTGGCAGGGTCGTCGTCTAGGAACCCCACCACCTTGATCCCCAAGTCGGGACGAGCAGTCACTTCTTTTGCAACAAGGACCCCGCCCTGACCTGCGCCGACCAGGATGGTGCGCACAGGGGGCCGCTGATCCCCACGGTAACCGCTCGACTCCCGCGCTTCTCCGATCACGCGACGCAGCACTCTGGCACCGCTCACCCCAAGGAACCCGACAGCTCCGTTCACGGCGATCACACCGAGCGGCAGTATCCCGTGACGAAGATAGGGATAGGAGTGACTCAGGAACTCGAAGCCAAATCTTGTAGCGACGAGGACGCCCGTCCCCACAACCATTGCAGCAAGGATACGAAGAGCATCGCTAATCGCCACGTAACGCCAGGAGCGGCGAGGCACCCGAAAAGCCACAAGGCACAGGTACTCCAGTAGCACCACGTAGGGGCAAACCAGCATGAGACGACCCACCATGTCGGCCGGAGGCGACCCATCGAAGCGCACGAGAAAGCCGATGGCTAGAGCGAGCGCGAGGGAGAGGCAATCAATCGTAAGCTGTGTCAGCCGTGTCAGCCGTGCACGCATGAAGCCCCCAAGTCTCGATGTGCCGCCACCGCATCCAGAACCGCTTCGATCACGCGCTCCTGGGCAGCGCCGAGATTCGATGAGCTCGGAAGGCAGATGCCATCTCGAAACAGCCCGTCGGCAACTTCGCCTCGCCAGCACTCGGCGCCTTCGAAGAGAGGCTGCTGATGCATGGGTTTCCACACCGGACGCGCTTCGATGCTACATTCCGCGAGGAAGTCGATGAGTTGCTGGCGGGAGCAACCAAGTTGGGCCTGATCGACGGTGAAACAACTGAGCCAGCGAGTGTGGGTACCCCAGTCAGCCTCCGGCATGGGTCGCATTCCAGCTAGGTTGCGGAAAGCGTGCACATACCGCTGGAAGACCGCCCGTCTCGAGGCGACTCGTGCTGGCAAGACGGAGAGCTGGCCCCTGCCAATTCCCGCCAAGACATTACTCATGCGGTAGTTGTACCCGAGCTGTCGATGACTGTACGCGACACCCGGCTCACGTGCTTGCGTCGACCAGAAGCGGACGCGCGCGGCGCACTCCTCGTCCGGCACGCAGAGCATCCCACCTCCCGTTGTTGTGATGATCTTGTTGCCGTTGAAGGAAAAGGCTCCAACCTCCGCCAGCGATCCGGCGGGGCTGCCACGGTAGTCCGCACCCAGCGCCTCCGCTGCATCCTCTAGAACGGGGACAGCATACTCTGCAGCTGCGGCGCGGATTGCGTCCATATCCGCCATTTGCCCGAACAGGTGCACCACGACGATAGCCCTAGGCAGTTTCCCAGCGGATGCCCGCTGAGTAAGAAGCTCACGCAACAGGTCGGGATCCATGTTCCAAGATGTCGCTTCGGAGTCAACGAAGACAGGCGTTGCCCCGAGGTAACGAATCGGACTTGCGGATGCTACGAATGTCAGCGTCGGGCAAACCACTTCGTCACCAGGGCCGACACCTAGCAGACGCAGCCCCAAGTGAATCGCCGCGGTTCCGGAGGCGAGGGCCACGCACGGCTTGCCCACCAGCTCCGAAAACTGCGCCTCAAAGGCATCCAGGTTCGGTCCGACGGACGACAACCAGTTGCTGTCGAACGCTTGCTGGACAAAGCTGAGTTCGGTGCCCTCCATATGAGGGACAGACAGGTAGATTCGCTCCACCTCACATGTCCTTTCGTATCGGTCTTGCAGGCACTCCGACCACCGTCACTCCTGGCCTGACGTCGCGGGTGACCACCGCTCCCGCCCCAACCGTCGCGCCCTCTCCGATGGTCAGGTACTGCAGAATTTGGGCACCGGTCCCCACTAGCACCGAAGATTTCAGCACTACCCCACCGGAGATGTTCGCGCCGTGATTGATAACACAGCCCGGCCCGATCGAAGCTTCGTGACCCAACGTTACCCCGAGATTCACCAGCGAGAACGGCTCGAACACGCAACCCACGGTGCCAAGGGAGCGACAGATGTTCACCCCCTCCCCGATCGTGGCGCTCCCCCAGTCGAACTCGGCCCGAGGTGAAATCAACGCCGGCCAAGCCTTGGATGAGAACGCTCGCTTGAGTTCCACAGCGACGCGTAGCCTTGCCACTGGCGAGCCAATCCCAAGGGCAAAGCCATCGAAACGATCCAGGTTCGACTCTAGCCAGCCGTAGTCGCCGAGAATCGGAGAGTCATACTGGCCCGCTGCGCTGGCATCCGAGACCACGAACCCGACGAAGGAAAATTCGGTCAGCTGGCTGATTAGGTAGCGGATGTCACGCGCTTGTCCCCCCGCCCCCACGACCACCAGTTTCATCACCGACGCCATCCGGATCCCGTTCATACCTCAGCTTCATGACAGCACAATGGCTTGCTGGGATGACGTCAGATGCGGTGGAGATGATTGCTGTTCAGGGCGGGCTGCGCTGGAACTCGGTTTGCGTTGCCTGCCCTGCCTCGTTGATGCCCTCTCGCCGGACCACCGTGGCGAGCGTGCGAAGCAGAATCTCCAGATCCAGGCGAAGGCTCATGTTTTCGACGTAAAAAACGTCGAGCTCAAACCGGTCCACCCAGTCCAACCCGTTTCGCCCAGACACTTGGGCCAGACCCGTGATTCCTGGTCGCACTTCGTGCCGCCTGGCCTGCCGTGATGAGTACCGATCCAGGTACGACACGAGTAAGGGCCGAGGTCCTACCAGACTCATCTCTCCGCGTAGAACGTTGATTAGCTCGGGAAGTTCATCAAGGCTGCTGGCACGCAGGAACCTTCCGAAACGCGTCAACCGCTCTGCGTCCGGCAGTAGGCGACCCGCACCATCCCTTGCGTTAGTCATCGAACGCAGTTTGATGATGCGAAAGAGCTTGGCGTCCAGACCGGGCCGTGACTGGGTAAACCATGGGGGCCAGCCATGCGCCCACACTCCCAGGCCGGCCAACAGAACGAGAAGCGGGGCGGAACTGACCAGCCCCGCCCCCGCAACTACGATGTCTATCCCACGCTTTAGAGTTGGGTAGCCAGTCACGGGAGGAACGCTGCCACGAAGGCGTCGTTCCCACCAGCTGAGGTCAGCGTCCCCCCACCGAAATCCGCTGAACTCCCGACGGTCCCCACCAACAAGACGCGTGCCGTCGAAGCCGCAACGCCCTCGCCGAACTCGGCACCGGTCCCTCCGAAGCCATCGCTGTAGATGTGCGAGCCATCCGGGCTGAACTTCGCTAGGAAGGCATCTCGGTCGCCGTTCGAGATGATCGCGCCTCCTCCGAAGTCGATAGCACCGTCGAAGCTGCCGCTGATCACGACGTTCCCGGCCCCATCCACCGCAATCGCGTCGGGGGCGTCAGTTCCACTGTCCCCGAAACGCTTACTCACCAAGCAGGCTCCATTCGAATCCAGCTTCACGAGGTAGCCATCATAGCCCCCTGCGGCGCTCAGCACGCCACACCCAAAATCGATGGTGCCCTGGAAGTACCCCGTGCTCCACGAGTTCCCCAGCCCATCAGCGGCGATTCGGCGGCCGAGGTCGGCGGAACCATCTCCGAAGCGCTTGCTGTAGCGATGCGCCAGCGAAGACGAGAGCTTCACCACGAAAGTGTCGAAGCCACCGTTCGTGCTGAGGGTCCCCCCCCCGAAGTTGGCTGAGCCGCTGAACTGACCTGTCAACAGCAAGTTCCCCGCGGAATCGACGGCGATAGACCGCGCCTGGGTCACGTTCGTGAGGTCGCCAAACGACTTAGCCGCAATGTTCGACCCACTGCTGTTGAACGACGCGACGAAAGTCGACCACTCAGTGGAGGTGGCCAGAGCGCCGTTGCTGAAATCAATGGTCGACCGATAGAACCCCGTCAGGAAGATCTGGTTGCCGGCATTCGTCGCCACGGACCACCCCTGCTGACTGCCGGGTGCGTCGCCGAAGCGTTTGCTGAATTGGTGTACGCCGGCGGAGTTGTACTTCGCGAGGAAGACGTCCTGCTGATTCCCCGTCTCTACGAGATTCGCTCCGCCAAACGACGCGGTCCCTGAGAAGTAGCCGGTGATGATGATCGAGTTGGTGGTATCCACCGCTACACCGAGACCAAAAGCGTCCTTCGTACCCCCGAAGCGCTTGCTCCAGAGGTGATTCCCCGAGGAGTCAAACTTCGCGAGGAACACGTCGCGACCACCGGCGCTAACCAAGTCGCTGCCTCCGAAGTTGATGGTTCCGCTGAAGTACCCGACGACGATGATGTTGCCAGCACTATCGAGGGCCACACCTCGCGCACGCTGATCCACGCCGCTGTCGCCGAAGATCTTCGAGAAAACGTGCGCCCCGGCGTTTGCGCACTGGCCGCAACCAGAAGTGCCCCCGCAGTCCACCCCCGCCTCATTCGCGTCAAGCACGCCATTCAAGCAGGTCGACGCCACGCACACGTCGACCCCGCCCAAGCCGAATTTCACGCCGTTTCCGCTTCCGCATACGAGCCCACTCGCGCACTCCGCGTCGCTATCACAGTCTCCTTCACCCGAACCGCAAGGGAAGTTCGGGTTCGTGCAGTAGTGGGGGTCGCCGTTCACGCCACCGCAGCTGGGACCCTTGTTGGGGCGGGGAACGCTGCACGCGCCGCAGCCAGAGGTGCCGCCGCAGTCCACGCCGCACTCGTTCGCGTCCCACAGACCGTTGCTACAGCCCGTCGATACACAGACGTCCGTCCCCGCGGGAAGACCGAACTGAGCACCAACCCCCGGTTTGCACACGGTTCCGGGTTCACACTCCGCGTCGCTGTCGCAGTCACCTTCGCCATGGGCGCAAGGGAAGTTCGGGTTGGTGCAGTAGTGGGGATCGCCGTTCACGCCACCGCAGCTGGGACCCTTGTTGGGGCGAACGATGGAACAAGTACCGCAGCCCGACGTTCCACCGCAGTCCACGCCGCACTCATTGGCATCCCAAACCTTGTTGCCACAGCCTGTCGATACGCAGACGTCCGTCCCCGCGGGAAGACCAAACTGGGCACCAACCCCCGCTTTGCACACGGTCCCGGCTTCACACTCCGCGTCGCTGTCGCAATCGCCCTCGCCATGAGCACACGGGAAGCTGGGGTTAGTACAGTAGTGGGGATCACCGTTCACACCGCCACAGGTCGGACCTTGTTGGGGCGGACGGGATCGCAGGTGCCGCAGACACCAGCTCCACAGTCGACACCGCACTCGTTGCTATCCCACACGCCGTTCGTGCACTGCGCCAGCACGCACATCGACGTTCCCCGCAAGGCCGTACTTCGCGCCCACGTTGGGTCGACACACCAGGCCAGCAGAACACTCGGCGGTCGAGTCGTCGCCTTCCCCGTCCGCACAGGGACACCCGACGCCGCAGTAGTCGAAGTCGCCGTTCGTGCCGCCTGAACACTTCGAGAGGCCGTACTCCGTTGCTGTGTACTCTTCATCGAAGAGTTCATCGTCGTCTCCAGCGGAACAGCTCGTGAGTCCGAGCGCGGGCGTTACCAGTACGACGCCAAGCAGCCATGAGTAAGTTTGTTTGATCGCATTGCCTCAACCCCTTTACGTGCGGTTCGGTGCCACGAACGGACGTTCGTAGAACGTCCCACTTTTCCCTCGGCGTTGCAATAGCCAGAAGGGACGTGGGATGGTCTGCGCCGTCGTGTCAGTAGCCATCATCATTCAGGCGCGCATGAGTTCTTCACGGTTACCAGGAAAGGTACTTCGCCCGATCGCTGGTAAGCCCTTGATTGCGTGGTTGTTGGAGCGCTTGGAAGTGGCCGGGCTCGGTGAGCTGGTGTGGGTGGCGACCTCTGATGCACCCAGCGACGACCCCATCGTGGAGTACTGCAGCAGTACCGGGCGGAACTGTGTTCGCGGTCCCCTGGACGACGTCGCCGCGCGATTCTTGACCGTGATGTCGCAACGAGGCCACCGCGCTGCCGCCCGGATCTCGGGGGACAGCCCGCTGCTCGATCCAACTTTGGTGCGAGAGGCCATCGAAATATTCGAGGCAAAGAGCGTAGACTTGGTGACCAATGTGAATCCGCGTACCTACCCGCCAGGGCAATCAGTTGAAGTGTTTTCTCGGAGTGCCCTGGAGCGCGCCTATTCCACGATGGAAGCGGCCAGTGAGCGGGAGCACGTAACCCCTCGCCTGTACTCCAGCCCCGATTTTTCCGTTCGCAACTTCTCCTCGCCCACTGACCTAAGCGGGATTCGGCTGGTGGTGGACACTCCGGAGGACTTTTCGCGTATGGAACGGTTGCTCCAGGCGCTACCCAGCCCCACATCGGCTCCCCTCGCCGACATCGTCAAGTGCTATCAGTCCCTTCGCCTATGCTGAAAGTCGGTGTGGTCGGACTGGGTGTGGGAGAGAAGCACGCGGAAGCGTTCCTCCACAACCCCCACTGCGAAGTGGTTGCGCTCTGCGATCATTCGCAAGAGAAGGCGCTCGAGGTGAGGAGTCGCCTCGGCTGCGATGGAGCGCGTATCGTCCGGCACGCCGACGAGCTGTTGTCAGCGCCAGACATCGATGTGGTCGCCATCGCGACGTTCGACGACGACCACGCGGAACAGGTCGAACTTGCCTGGAATCACGGCAAGCATGTCTTCGTCGAGAAGCCGCTCTGCATGCATACCACGGAACTCGACCGGCTGTGGGCGCTACACCTGGAGCGCCCGACCCTACAGCTGTCTTCCAACTTGATTCTGCGGATGAGCCCACGATTCCGAGAGCTTCGCGATTGGATCCGAAACGGTCGGCTCGGGCGCCTGTACTACCTGGAGGGCGACTACGACTACGGCCGCCTGCACAAGATCACCGAAGGCTGGCGAGGCAAGCTCCCCTTCTACTCCATCACCCACGGCGGTGGTGTTCACGTGATCGACTTGTTGATGTGGCTCGCCGGAGAGCGAATCGTCGAGGTCGAGGCCATGGGTAACGCCATCGCCAGTGCTGGTTCTGGCTTTAGATTCCAAGACTGCGTGATCGCTATCGCCCGGGGGGAGCGCGGCACCTTGTTCAAGGTGACGTCGAACTTCGCCTGCGTGAAGCCGCACTTCCATCGCGTCAGCGTCTACGGCACGTTGGGGACGTTCGAGAACGGTTGGCCTGACGGGCGACTCTACGAATCACGTGACCCGGCCGTGGCTCCGCAAGCGATCTCCACGCCTTACCCCGGAACTCACAAGGGAGACCTGATCGCGAGCTTCGTCGACCAAGTCTTGGGTCGTGGCGTTGCTGAGGTCAGCCTGGAAGACGTCTTTTCCAGCATGCGGGTGGCCTTGGCGGTAGAGCGGGCGAAGGACCTCAACACCTCGATATCTATAGTATTTTAGTTCCTCTCTTGGGGGGAAGGAGAGGACGCTGGTCATCGCTCTCGCAGACTAGTATGCCTGCGCCCGATCGGGGGCTTCGATCATTCCAGGGGCCCCGTGCATCTGAGGCAGCACATGCGTTCCATTCCTTTCGGCAAGCCTATTCTTGGAAAGCCAGAGCACGAGGCCGTCGCGGCGGTTCTCGACTCCGGCATGCTCGTTCACGGCGAACAGATCAAACGCTTCGAGGCGGACTTGGCGTCGTTCACAGGTGCTCCGTATGCGGTCGGTGTTGCGTCGTGTACCGCTGCCCTCCACCTTGCCTATTTCCACTACCGAATTGGTGCGGGTGCAGAGGTCATCGTCCCGGCGATGACCCACACGGCGACCGCGCATGCGGTCGAGTTGAGCGGTGCCAAGCCCATCTTCGTCGACGCCACGCTGCCCTCGGGCAACATCGACGTGGACGCGGTTCGCGCCGCCGTCACGCCCGCCACTAAGGCCATCTCGGTGGTGCACTACCTGGGCGCTCCGGCCGACATGAAAGCGCTGGTGGAGATCGCCAGGCAACATGACCTCAAGCTGATCGAAGATTGCGCGCGTGCGATCGGGGCGTACATCGACGACGTGCACGTGGGCCTCTGGGGTGACCTGGGATGTTTCTCCTTCTACCCAGTGAAGCACATGACCACTGCTGAGGGAGGCGCCGCCATCACTCGGCACGAGAGTCTGTCAGCTGGCTTTCATCTCGAGCGCGCGTTCGGCGTGGATCGACACGTCGGCGAGCGAGCGATCCCAGGCGTTTATGACGTGGTGGCGCTCGGGTTCAACTATCGAATGAGCGAGATCGAAGCCGCGCTAGGTGTCCAACAGCTCAAGCGCCTACCAGGTTTCCTGGAGACGCGGGCGAAGCACCACGCGCGCATGTGGGCGGGACTCAAGGACATCGACGAAGTCCAGGTGCTCGAGGGGACCACCCCCAATGCCCGCTCGAGCCACTACTGCCACAGCGTGCTGCTAGACGATCGTCTCGCTGGCAAGCGCCCTGAGATCATCGCAGCGATGAAGGCCCAAGGCGTTGGTACCAGCGTCTACTATCCTCACCCGGTCCCAGGCATGCGCTACTACCGCGACAAGTACGCTCTCTCCGAAGACCAGTTTCCAAACGCCAAGCGCATCGCCAATCAGACGATCGCGCTACCCGTAGGGCCGCACCTCGACGAGGAAGACGTCGACTACGTCGTCGCGGCGCTAAAGCAAGCCATCATCCAGGAGAAAAGCTCGTGATCGAAATGAAAGGGCGCCGCGTCGCACTCGTCGGCGGTGCAGGATTCATTGGGCACAACCTAGCGCTGAAGCTCAAGTCCATGGGCGCCGATGTCAGCGTCATCGACGGCCTAGAGGTGAATAACCTGCTCTACTTCAGCGGTCGCGGTTCTGAAGGAGCGAACACGCGCTTCTACCGCAGGGTGCTTTCCGAGCGCCTGCGCTTG
Organism: Polyangiaceae bacterium; assembly: GCA_041389805.1. Taxonomy (GTDB): domain Bacteria; phylum Myxococcota_A; class Polyangia; order Polyangiales; family Polyangiaceae; genus JAHBVY01. Next base: position 20,350 of record JAWKRD010000014.1, read on the forward strand.
CTCGAAGACGCCAACGTCCCACTCTACGTGCAGGATGCGCGCGACTATCACGCGCTGTCCAAGGTGCTCTCCCAGATCAATCCTCAGGTCATCGTCCAACTAGCGGCTGTCTCCCACGCCAACCGCTCGAACAAGGACCCCTACACGACGTTCGACCACAGCCTACGCACCCTGGAGAACGCACTCGATTACGCGAGAGGCAAGGCGGAGCACTTCGTCTACTTCTCCTCGAGCATGGTGTACGGCAACTTCAAGACCGAGAGCGTCACCGAGGATGCCGTCTGTGAACCGCTAGGAATTTACGGTGCGCTCAAGTACGCCGGAGAGAAGCTCGTCATCGCCTACCAGCAGACGTTCGACCTTCCTTACACGATCATTCGTCCCTCCGCTTTGTACGGCGAGCGCTGCGTGAGCCGACGCGTCGGTCAGGTGTTCATCGAAAATGCGCTGCATCACCAGCCGGTGTTCGTGAACGGCACGGGCGAAGATCGCTTGGACTTCACCTACATCGACGATCTGGTCCACGGCATCACGCGGGTGATTGAACACCCCAAGAGCCGAAACGAGATCTTCAACGTCACGTATGGCAGCAGCCGCTCGATTGCCGACCTAGCGCAAGCGCTCCAGAAGCGTTTCCCCGAGGTAAAGATTGAGTACAAGGAGCGTGAGGCGCTGATGCCAGAGCGCGGCACTCTTTGTGTGGACAAGGCGAAGGAGCTGATCGGATACAACCCATCCAATCCGCTCGAAGTCGGCTACGACAAGTACATCGACTGGTACCAGAGCTTCTACACGCAGAAGGCAACGTGAGCGGCCCGCCGATTCGGCCAGATATCTGGCTCAGCGAGGTGCTTGGCAAGCCGGTGTTCGGCGTAGCTTCAGACGTCAGCGCGTCAGCCCTCAGGAAGCCCGCGGTCGGGGCCAAGCCTGCATGCTGTACACCAAGGTCAAGACCTCGGAGGTAGCGCAGGTGAGCTTGCTCGAGAGCTTCGGCTTTCGAGTGGTAGACACCAACGTAACGTTCGAGAAGCAGACCGGGGGGGAGCGTCGGCCCGCGCGAGCAACCGCGAGGGTCGCTAGGCCAGAAGATGCCGAGGCTGTGGAACGCATCGCAGCCACCTCGTTTAGCTTCACCCGCTTTCACCTGGACCCCCAGGTCGAGCAAGCCCACGCCAACCAGATCAAGGGTCAGTGGGCGGCGAATTTCTTCAAGGGCAAGCGAGGCGACGCAATGGTAGTGGCTGAGCTGGACGGCCGCGTCGTTGGATTCAACCAGCTGCTACACACTCCGGACGCCCAGGTGATCGATCTCATCGCCGTGGACGCCGACGCCCGGCGTGCCGGCGCTGCTGGCGCAATGATGTCTGTGGGAGAGTCCCTCTACTCAGGCGACCGTATCCGCGTGGGAACACAGGTCGCCAACATCCCATCCATGCGTCTGTACGAAGCAATGGGCTTCCGCGTGATCGCCTCTCAGTACGTGCTACACGCCCACTGGATCGCAGAATGAGAATCGGGAAAGTCGACACCAATCAGCGCGTCTTCGTGATCGCTGAGGTGGGCAACAACCACGAAGGCAGTGAAGAGGTCGCCGCTGAGCTCGTCAAGCGCGCAGCGGCCACTGGCGTCGACGCCGTGAAGTTCCAGACGTTCAAGACGGAGCAATTCACTGCTGGGGACGATGCCGCACGGATTCAGCGTCTAAAAGGATTTGAGCTGAGCTACGACGCCTTCGCGAGACTGGCAGAGCTGTGCACCAAAGAAGGCGTGCTCTTCATGTCGACCCCCCTCGACCTAGAGAGCGCTGCGTTCCTGGAACCGCACGTGGCGGCTTATAAGATCGCCTCCAGCGACAACGACTGCTGGCCGCTACTCTCTCAAGTCGCCCGCACCGGCAAACCGATGATCGTCTCCGGGGGCCTCGCTGGTATTCACCAGCTGAGGTTGGCCGAGGCCTTCGTTCGCGACGTCTGGCGTCGTCACGCGCTCCCTGGCGAGCTGGCGATTCTTCATTGCGTCACGTCCTACCCAGTGGCAGACGCTGATGCGAACCTTGCAGCCATCCGCTCGCTGCGTGAAGCGCTGGACTGCGAAATCGGCTACTCCGACCACACGATCGGAATCGAGGCCGCCGTGCTTTCCATCGCCTGTGGCGCCCGCATCGTGGAGAAGCACTTCACGCTCAGCAAGACCTACTCTGATTTCCGCGACCACCAGCTATCCGCTGACCCGACGGATCTCGCCTCCCTGGTCTCGCGCATTCGCTGGGCGGAGGCTGCGCTCGGTAGCGGAAACAAGGAGCAAAGCCCGGGAGAGCGGGAGCTAGAGCCCTTGGTTCGGCGTAGCATTGCGACCCGTGGGGCCCTCCCCAAAGGCCACGTGCTCTCGTGGTCGGACCTGGTTTGGTTGCGCCCCGGTCGTGGCCTGGCTGCCGGCCGCGAGGGTGAGGTGCTGGGCCGACGCCTGAGCCAAGACGTGCCAGCGGGCCATATCCTCGCGGCAAGTGATCTCGAAGATGCCGCGCATCCTTCATCTAAGCTTTGACGGCGTACTGCAGCCCCTCGGCTATGCCCAAGTCCTGCGCCCCACATTGAAGCTCGCCGCGCGCGGCTTCGAGTACGAGATCGCGAGCCTTGAGCGCCAGCAAGATCTCGCGGATAGCGAGCGCCTCCACCGAGTTGAGGCGGAGCTGGCCGCCCAGGGCGTGCAGTGGAAGTTCGACGTCTACGACGAATCTGGCGGCGGCAAGGCGGTCCTGACGAACCTCGTTCGTGGCGCGCAACTGGCAGCGGCGTCAGCGGCCAGAGGCACCAAAGTGCTCCACGCCCGCGGCTACCAGCCTGCAGCGATCGCCTTCGCGCTCAGGCGCATGATCGGGCTGCCGTACGTCTTCGACACCCGCGGCTTCTGGATCGACGAGCGTGCCGAGGAAGGGCGCTGGTTCAACACGCCGAGTCGCCTCGACCTTGCGCGGCGATTGGAAGCTCTGCTCTTTCACTCGGCCGCGCGCGTGGTGTGTCTGGCGGAACCAGGCGCGCGCGACATCCAGGACGGCACCCACACCGGGCGCGCCCCCACCAGCGAGGTCGCGGTCATCCCCACTGCAGTCGACTACGCGGAGTTCGCCGACTCCTCCAGCGCTCTCGTTCCGTCGGACGTTCGCGACGCTCTGGGCAATAGCCTGGTCATTGGCTTTGTTGGTTCGCTGAACGATTCCTACCGGGTCGACGAGAGCATCGAGCTGTTTCGTCGCCTTCGAGATCTCAGACCCGACGCGAAGCTGCTAGGGCTGACGCGACAAACGGACGAGCTTTCCTCTCGCCTGGATCGGGCGGGGGTGAGGGATTGGGCCGTGGTGCGCTCAGTACCCCACGAACACATGCCGAGCTGGCTGCGGCTCATCGACTGGGGCTTGCTGCTGCTGAAGACGAGTCGGGCAAAGCGCGCGAGCATGCCGACGAAGCTCGCAGAGTTTTTTGCCGCAGGGATCCGCCCAGTGCAGTTCGGTTGCAACGACGAGGTGTCGGCCTGGGTGAGGAACGCAGGGACGGGCCTGGTCCTGCCAGATCTGAGCAAGGAGTCCCTCGCGAGAGCAGCGAAAAAGATCGCCGAGGGCGGCCGGAGCGAAGCACTGACCCAACAAGGCATCCTAGCAACGCGGGAGCATTTCGATCTGAAGGCGGCCGCTGACGCCTACGCTCGTGTGCTCGGCCCGCTGATCGCAAGTCGCACCTAGCAGGAGACCAACCCGCACTTGTGCATCTCAATTGGCGCATGAGGCACGAAGTAAGGAGAGACCGAAGGCCTAGGAACGCACCGACAGCAACGTCGTGGCGTGGATCTCCCACTTCAGTCGGCGGCCCGTGACGCGCTCGATACGTCGCATCCGCGAAGCAATGTCCTCCGAGGTGAACCCAGGGAACTTGTTTCGCGAATAGCGGTTCATGAAGGCGCGACGCGACGAAAACGGGCGCACCGTGTCCTTGGCGCGCTCGGTCCAACGCAACTTCCGCAAGCTCCACTCGGTGGCCGCGCGAGTTCCTGAAGCGCTTTGGGAGCCAACTTCATCGATTGCCTCAAGCAGCTTCGGGAACGCCGGTTCCGTGAGGTTATTGAGCAACGAACGACCGAGATCTGTAACGCGCTCCGTACTGGCGTTCGAGGTCTGGTTTTTGAGCGCTTCGACCACTTCCTCTGGGTTCCGACACTCTCGCCCGAACATCCCAGGTAGAACCCGCTCAAAACGAGGATCGCACACAGGACGATAGGTCAGCACGTCTCTCCCCATGAGGCTGGCCTCCACCGCGGTCGTGCAGCCATCCTGAAGCACCACGCTGGCAGCGAGCAGCCAAGGCGCGACCGGTCCCGAGTGCACCACTTCAACGCTAGGTACGCCGCGAAATATTTCGCGATACGTCTCCGCTCGCTCCGACGGATGCGGTCGAACGATGAACTTCCTTCGCGGAAATTCCAGAGCTGCGCGCAGCACGGCTCGCGCCATGGATGTGAGAGACAAACTCGAGTAGCTCCAGACGTCCATGCGTTTCAGAAGCCCTTCATTGCCGCCTGTGTCGTATCCCCCCTTCCCCGAGAAGACCATGCCCAGGCCTGCGAGGTGATTGGCTACGGACATATTGGTGTTCACAAGCACGAAGTCCTGGCCATGTTTGGCCTGAATCCGTTCTGCCTCCTCCCGGAAATACTCGCGATACTCTGGCTGGTAGAGGTCGAACCGAGGATGTCCCGTAACCCTCACCCGATCGTGACCCCACTCCTTTTGGTAGTGCTGGGCCTGAAAATCGCCCCATGTGCATAGCAAGTCCCGTGGATCGAGCACCTTCGGATCGAGGCGCCGGTTCAAGATCTTGCGCCAGTCCGCTTCTTCACCGATGTAGACGCCGCCCTCTTCGTCCAAGTGCACGCATCCAAAGCCGCGAGACTGAAGGGTTCGATAGAACGTAAGATCGGAACCTGGGAACGCCGGGTCAAACGCTTTCCCGAGAAAAACGCCGCCGTCCAGCTGCTGAGCGACGTGCAGAATGGCATCTCGCCGCCCCACATAGAATCTGCGTCCGGGCCTGGAAAGCGCGGTGAGCATCAGCTGAAAGTCGAGCTCGCGATTGGCCGTCTCAGTGGCAATCAGCAACGTCAGATCCTGCATGTTCGCGGGTCATACGAGCGCGCTGCTCCGGCTGTCAAGCCATCGAAAAGCTTGAATGCCGGCAGTTTCGACCGCACCTGATGACGCTGGTAGCTGACCCCTGGCCGCGCTAGAGGCAGGGCCGAAGATGTGTGGGATCGCTGGCTGGTGGGACTCAAAGGAACGGCATTCGGAGAGCGCTGCGCGCGTGCTCGCCGAGATGTGCGACGCGATCCGGTATCGCGGTCCTGACGACCACGGCGCGTGGCTTCAAGCAGGGGAAGCGGCGCTGGGACAGCGACGGCTGTCGATCGTGGACCTTTCGCCCGAAGGCCACCAGCCCATGGTCAGCCGCAGTGGGGACTGGGTCATCACCTACAACGGCGAGGTCTACAATTTTCGGGAACTACGTAGAGAGCTCGAGGCCGACGGGTCCCGCTTTCGCGGCCATTCCGACACTGAAGTGATGCTGGAGGCCATCGACCAGTGGGGCCTGGAGGCTGCAGTACAGCGTTTCATCGGGATGTTCGCCTTTGCCGCGTGGCACCGACCGACGCGAAAGCTTCACTTGTGTCGTGACCGTCTGGGGATCAAGCCGCTCTTCTACGCTGAACTCGGCCGCCATGGCGTGGCGTTTGCGTCGGAGCTCTGGGCTATCCGGCGACACCCCGACTTCCACGAGAGAATCAACGCGGAAACGGTGGCGTCGATCCTCCGCTACTCGACAAGCACCGGCAACGACACCATCTTCGACCGCTGTCGGAAGGTCCCACCGGGGACGATCCTTACCTTCAACTCACCCGACCTACCCCCGCGAGCGACCGCGTATTGGTCTGCTCTGACGTTTGCCGAACCGGAGTTAGCGCCCGACGAGAAGACGTTGCTCGATAGCCTCGACGCGTTGCTCGCGGACAGCGTCGCGCGTCGCATGATTGCCGACGTCCCGGTCGGAGCGTTTCTGAGTGGCGGGATAGACTCTTCGCTCGTGACCGCCTACATGCAGGCGGTCGCGCCCGGGCGCATCAAGACGTTCTCGATCGGAATGCAGAGCGCCCTCTACGACGAAGCAGCGCAAGCCCGCGCCGTAGCGCAGCATCTGGGGACTGACCACACCGAGCTTTATCTCTCGACGCCAGATATCCAGCAGGTCGTTCCCCTGATGGCTCGCATGTACGACGAGCCGTTTGCTGACTCATCCCAGGTCCCGACCTTCCTCGTCAGCCGCTTGGCGCGTAAGTCCGTCACCGTGGCCCTGACCGGGGACGGCGGGGATGAAGTGTTTGGAGGCTACAACCGTCATGTGTGGGCACCCCGGGTGTGGGACGTCTCGCGGCGCCTACCTCGTATCGCGAGTCGGGCACTTGCCACCCAGCTCGAAGCCCTCACGCGATCGCGTCTGATTGACGGGATCGAGACTGTGATCGGACGGCTGCCGGCACGCTATCGCCTACGCATTCCGAGCCAAAAGCTCCGAAAGATTGCGCGAGTGTTGCACTCCGAGACACGAGAGCAACTGTTCGACGATCTGTGCGCGACCAGCCCGCTTACCCTCCACCAACAGACACCGCGTCCACGCGCGCTACCCCGCGTACCTGGCTCGTTCGCCGAACAGATGATGATCTGGGATCTGACGAACTACCTACCAGACGACATCCTCACGAAAGTGGACCGTGCTTCGATGGCAGTCAGCTTGGAAACGCGCGTGCCGCTGCTGGATCACCGCGTCGTCGAGCACGCCGCGCGCTGTCCCGCTTCCTTCAAGATCAAGGATGGTCGCGGCAAGTGGCCACTCCGTGAGTTGCTGTATCGTCGCGTTCCTCGCGCGCTCGTCGACCGACCCAAGATGGGGTTTGGGGTACCGATCGAAGCCTGGCTTCGACATGAGCTACGAGACTGGGCGGAGGATTTGCTGAGCGTCCACTCCCTAAAAGCGAGCGGACTACTCGACGTGGCAAACATTCGCGTTCTCTGGCGGCAGCACCTTGAGGGCAGCCACGACTGGGCACCGGCCCTGTGGACCGTACTTGCGCTCCAGGCGTGGCTCCGGGTGAAGCCGTTCGCACTGCACGAGGCAGCATGACCAAGTCGGTCGTTCATGTCACGACGGTTTCGGAGTCATTGTCTTTTCTCCGGGGTCAAGGCCGTTTCCTCAAGGAACATGGATATGACTTCTCCGCAGTCACGTCCCCCTCGCCAGACAACGAGCGGTTCGCCGAGGCCGAGGGCGTGACGGTGCACGAAGTCGCTATTTCGCGGGCGGTTACTCCCGCCGCAGACCTGCGCGCTCTCCTCGAACTCGTACAGCTCCTCAAGAGACTGCAACCCGATATCGTCCACGCGGGGACCCCCAAGGCGGCGTTCCTGGGACTCATGGCGGCCCGTATGGCGGGAGTCAAGCACCGCGTTTTCCAGCTAAGAGGACTCCGGTATGAGACCTCTCGTGGGTTACGGCGGGCCATGTTCAAAGGGCTTGATCACGCGTCCGTGCTCTTCTCAGAAGTCGTCGTCGTCAACAGCCATTCCGTCCTGACAGCCGCACGGAAAGATCACCTGTTTGGCCTGACGCCAGCCAGGGTGCTCGGGCATGGGAGCAGCAACGGCGTCGACGTTGCCAGCCGTTTCAACATTGAAATGCAAGAACCCCAGGCGAGGCAGCAGGCGCGCCAACGGTTCGGCTTGTCAGACGACTCGTTCGTAATCGGCTTCGTAGGACGCATAGTCCGAGACAAGGGCATTGCCACTTTGGCCAGTGTGTGGGAGCGCCTGCGTGACGAACACCCAAACCTGGAGATGCTCGTGGTCGGCGCAGAGGAACCGGGGGACCCCGTTGCCCCCGCGGCGCTCAAGCTTCTGCGGTCTGACGCCCGGGTGCACATGGCCGGCGTCGTGCGTGACGTTGAGAACGTCTACCCAGCAATGGATACGCTGCTGCTGCCCACCTACAGGGAGGGGACGCCCAATGTGTTGCTGGAGGCTGGCGCGTTGGGGGTTCCGTGCATCGCGTCGCGCGTAACCGGCTGCGTCGATGTGATCGAAGACCAGCTCACCGGCAGGCTCGTGGAGAACACCCCGACCGCGTTCGTCGAGGCACTTAGGCAATACCTCGCAGACCCAGAGCTGCTGCGAAAACACGGGCGTGCAGCCGCGGCACACGTGCGGGAGCGCTTCGCGCAGCCCGTCGTTTGGCGCGACCTCATTAAGCTGTATGACGAGCTGACCGGAGAGCACACGTGAACCTATTGGCGCCGCTCGTCGTCATTGCGCTCGGGTTCTTGGTGCTGTCGACGCAGCTGAAACGCTTCGCACCAAGTGAGCGTAGCTGGGTGGTCGGTGCCCTCGCACTCCACGTAGTGGCGGCGTTTGGCCAGGTTTGGATCACCAACTACTACTACCGGGGTGGGGACATGATGTTCTACTTCGACTCCGGTCGTTTCCTCGAGGCAGCGATGAGCAACGGGCCGAGCTCCGCTACCAGCGAGGTTTTCAAGCTGCTCGTCCAGCAAGACAATGTCTTCTCCCGCGACGTGGAAGGTTCCGGCAGCTCCACTGGGTCGATGTCGGCGCTCGCGGCGTTCTGTCTGCTGCTCTTCGGTGGCTCAGAATACGCCAGCTGCATCGCGATCGGCGGGCTGAGCTTCTCCGGCACGCTTGCGACGTACATGGTCTTTCGGGACCAGCTGGGTCCACGACTCAGAACTCGACTCCTGATCGGTACGTTGGGCATGCCTTCGGTCGTTTTCTGGACTTCCGGGCTGCTGAAGGAGGCGTTCGCGATGGCAGCGCTAGGCTGGATGATCCTCGCGCTCGCTTGGGTCGTTCGGGGGCGCTGGGCCCTTGGCTTCGCCGTGATGGTGCTCACGGGTTTCATCGTCTCGCTGATGAAGCCATACATCCTGTTCGCGTTCGCAGCCGGCGCCGGCGGCTGGTTCCTCGCCGCGCGAAACCCTGGCGGTCGAGGATTGACCTTCGGGCGCCTGGTGCTTGGGTTCATCGTCGCTGCGCTGGGTCTGGTCGCCTTGGGGGCAGTGTTTCCATCCTTCTCACCCGCGAACATCGCCGACGAAGCCGCGCGGATGCAACAGGTCGGCCAAACCGTCGACGGCGGGTCGAACTACAGCTTCGGCGACCCCGCCTCCCGGGGAATCGTAGGCCAGCTTGCGTTCGCCCCAATCGCGCTCGTGTTCGCCGTATTCCGCCCGGCAATATTCGAAGTGCAGAACTCGATGATGCTCTTGAATGCCTTGGAAACCACCACGCTGACGGCGCTGATGTTCATCGCCTTTCGGCGCTGGAGCGGACGTGAGCTGCGGACTGAGTTGACGAGCATCCCGATCATTTCGTTCTCCGTCGCCTTCACTCTCGTATTCGGTGTCGCCGTTGGGCTTGGTTCTACGAACCTCGGGACGCTGTCTCGATATCGCGTCCCGATGCTGCCACTGCTCGCGCCGCTCGTACTGGTCCTCGCGGCTCCGCGGCGGCGAGAAGCGCCGGCTGCGGCCGCCCCTCAAATGGGCGCGCGCAGCGGTTGAGTTTGACAACCCGCCACCCTCTTGAGGATGCTCCCCGCCACGTGAAGACAAGGCTTGGATTCGCCGGTGTCGGTCGTTGGGGCCTGAACCTGGTAAACACTGCGCTGGCCTTGCCGGGAGTCGAGGTTGCTGCGACGTTCGACCCAGACGAGAGCAGGCAGAACGTCCTGCCGCCAGGTGTCCCGTTTTCGAGTAGTCGAAGCGGGCTCCTCCAGACGGGTCTCGATGCGTTGATCGTCGCCTCGCCACCCGCGTCTCACACCGAACTCGCGTTGTTCGGGCTCGACGCAGGTTGGGACGTGTTCGTCGAAAAACCGCTAGCAATGGACCTGAGTGAGGCCCAGCTCATCACCGACTTCGCGGACCGCCGCGGCCGTCGAGTGATGGTTGGACATCTCATGCGCTACCACCCGGCGTTGCTGCGCCTCCAGTCACTGTCGGGACACCTGGGGCGCATCAAGCGCATCTCCGCCGTGCGGCACGCGCGGCCTCGAAGCGTCGACGACACCGAAGACCCCTGGTGGGCGCTCGCCGTTCACGACCTCACGATCGCGAAGAGCGTCGCTTACGCAAGGGATGTACTCGACGTGCGAGTCTTCGATCGAGGCGACGAAGTGGTTGGCGAGTTTAGGTGCTCTGACGGCGCTCGCTGCGAAATCAGAGTAGGCCGTCGTCACGATCCTTCCCGGTACTGCGTGGTTGAGGGGTCGAGCGGAGTCGCCACGCTGCGTGAACAGCCCGGACGAGCGGACCTGCGAGTCGACTCCGCGACGGCCGATGCCGAGGAGTCGTTCGACCTGGTGGCAGACCCGCCCCTGAAGGCAGAGCTGAGCCACTTCGTGGACTGCCTCCGCCGACGGCTTCCGTTCCGCTCGGATGGCAGCGATGGTGTCGCGGCCATTCGCGTGCTCGAGGCAGGTGATCGCTCACGCCAGCTCGGCGGGACCTGGATCAGCCTCACCGAGGAGCTGGCAGCGGCGGCCGCGGGCTGAGCCCTCAACGAGTGGCGTCACTTGGACGTTACAATTCTAAGAGTTGTGACACAATTGACACCATGCGTTTACATCGCTTGGGGTTGGCGACGTGGTTGCTCGCGTCGTGCGTGGTCGTTTCGGCGTGTAGCGACACCGAAGAGACGAAGCAGCCCCTAGCGTCCGGCGGCGCGGGCGGCACCGCCGGTGGCGGAGGCAGCGGGGGCACGGGCGATTGTCCGGCTACCTTCGAAGTCGGCGACCCCACTGGCCACGCGGACGTCTATGGCGCCAAGGCAGCAGGGCAAGCACGCGCAGGCCGCATCACCGACGCCGCACAGATCGTCCAGCCTGCCCACGGCAGGCAACGCATCAACGTGGGCGACTACGTCCTCGCCAACGACAAGATCGCAGTGACGATCGAGGACAAGGGCCTGAGCGATGGCTACGCGCGCTTCGGCGGAGAGATCTTGGCCGTCGATCAGGTTGGCGACGACGGTCGTCCCCTCGGCCGCTCCAACTACGTCGAGACGCTGATGGCGCTCTCGATCCAGATGATCAACCCGACCAGCGTGAGCGTCATCAACGACGGCAGCGACGGCAACGCTGCGGTGGTCCGGGTGACGGGCCCGCTGGAGGCGATCCCGTTCTTGAACGGCTCGCTCTCAGCGTTGTTTCCGCGCAGATACGATGTCAACGCAGCGTACGACTACGTCCTGGAACCAGGCGCGGAGAAGCTCGACATCCGGCTAGGCATCGCCAACCCATCCACGGATCCCATCGAGTTCGCCATCGGCAGCGTCACCGACGAGATGCACGGCTTCTTCCAGCAGAATCACAACCAGTTCGCGACAGAAGGCAGCGGCTTTTCCTCGGCCAACGGCGAGATCCCTTGGGCCGGGTTCGTCAGCGGGCCCTTCAACTTCGCCTGGCGCTTGCCCCACGGAAAAAAACTCAGCACCAACCTCGAGATCAGCGGCTTCCAGTACTTCACCGGACCAGGTTTCGCGGCAGACGCGTGCGGGATCACCTGGAACGACCACGTCGAGGTGATCGGCGGCGGTCCGGACTACGACGGCCTGCGCGAAGCCATCCGTCGCGTGGATGGTGACACGCCGTGGCAAGCGGTCAGCGGCCAGGTGCTGGACTCCGGCGGTGCCCCGGTGGCAGACGCCTGGGTGCACGCGACGGCAGCCGACGGCAGCTACCTCTCCCGCACCAGGAGCGGGAGTGACGGCAGCTATACGATTCACGTCCCGCCGGACACCGGCGCGACCCTCACCCCCCAAAAACTCGGCTACGCGTTACCCAGCGGTGTCGACGTCGCCGCTGGGGCGGGCAGCCAGGATCTGAGCTTCGGTCCCACCGGTTCCATCCACATCGTCGCCACGGACTCCGCTCAGAACGCGCCGATGCCCGTGCGCATCCAGGTGATCCCGACCACCGCCCCGCCGTCCTGGCCGGAGAGCTTTGGTGTCGCGGACGAGGCGAACGGGCGCCTCTACCAGCACTTCGCGATGAATGGCGACGCGACACTCTTGGTGCCTCCCGGGGAGCACCGCGTGGTCGTGAGCCATGGCGGCGAGTGGGAGATCTCCGACACCACGGTGACCGTGAACGCTGGCGAGACGGCGCAGGTGACGGCGAGCCTCGAGCACAGCGTTGATTCCACAGGGATCATGTGCGCGGACTTTCACATCCACTCCGCTCAGAGCGCGGACTCCCACGATCCGATCATCGAAAAGGTGAAGAGCGCGATCGCCGATGGCCTGGAAATCCCGGTCTCCAGCGAGCACGAGTGGATCGTGGACTTCGGGCCAGTCGTGGAGAGCCTGGGCATGACCGACTGGGCGTTTGGCATGCCGAGTGAGGAGCTCACGACCTTCAGCTGGGGCCACTTTGGCGTGGTGCCGATCTTGCCGAAGCCAGATCAGGTGAACAACGGCGCGGTGGAATGGGTAGGCCTCGAGCCGCCTCAGATGTTCGACAACGTCCAGAATCTCCCCGAGGATCCGGTCTTCATCATCAACCACCCGAGCGGCGGCGGTTTCGGAGCCTACTTCAGCAGCGCGCGCTTCGATCGCGACAGCGGCGAAGGTCAAAAGACGGAGCTCTGGAGCACCAACTTCGACGCCATCGAGGTGTTCAACGACTCGAGCTTCGACGAGAACCGCGACAAGAGCGTGGGCGACTGGTTCGCGCTCTTGAACCACGGGCACACCTTCTGGGCCGTAGGCAGCTCCGACAGCCACAAGATCCGCACCTCCCCGGTCGGCTACCCACGCACCTGCATCGACTTCGGCTACGACGACCCGAAGCAGCTCACGATCAACACGGTGCGCGACGCGGTTGCGAGCGGCCAGATGACGATCAGCGGCGGCCTGCTGATGACCGTCGTCGGCCCCGGCGGGGCAAAACCCGGAGAAACCATCACGGAAACGAGCGCAGACTTCACGGTCAGCGTCCAGTCCCCTAGCTGGTACGACGCGACCACGCTGGAGGTGATCGTGAACGGCGTGACCGTCGACGAACAAACCCTGCTCCCCATGGGCAGCGGCACGGGCCACCGCTACGTGAACGTGGTCCACGTCGATTTCGACGCGAACGCTGGTCGCAGCTGGGTCGTGTTCCACGCGAAGAGCGACGACGACCTCGCTCCGCTTCACCCGGGTCGCAAGGCCTTCGCGGTCTCGAACCCCATCTTCTCCGGATCAACGCCCCTCGGCGGCTGAACCGAGGGACGACCTGCCTCCTGCCGCTTTTTTGGGGGGAGGTCCACCGCGGCCAGGCCCACGGCTGCGGCCCAACAATCCGCTATTTCTGCCGGGTTTTTCCCCCAGCAGGTGCCTTGATTGTAGAACGACGCATGCCGCGACGACTGGCCGCCGTTCTACCCCTCGTCTGCGTCGTTGCGCTGACCGCCTGCGACAGGAAGCAGCCCCCGGCGCCCGCGGAGATCAAGGCCGCAAGCTCCAGCCCACCGAGCGATTCCGCGGCGCCGAAAGCGGCGAAGCCAACCGCCCTCCCCTGCTGAACGTGCTCCTGATCAGCGTCGACGCTGCGCGCCGATGGTCCCTGGATCGGCTACCCGCGCAACACCGCCCCGAACATCACGCGCTTCTCCAAACAGAGCGTGCTGTACAGCCACGCGTACGCGCTCTCCAGCTACACCTCCATGTCCCTCGGTGGCTTGATGGCGGGCCGCTACCCGTCCGAGCTCCCCCGGGACGGGCGCGCCACCAGCTCTTTCCTCCCGGAAGCTGACTTCATCGCAGAGCACATCCACAACGCCGGACTGTTCAGCATCGGCGTGCACGGCCACGTCTACTTCCTCGGGGATACTGGCATCAACCAAGGCTTCGACGACTGGCAGGTATTTCCCCGGATCGTCCTGAATCCAGCGCGCGAAGGCGCCGTCGTCGACCCGAAGCTCGCGGACATGCTGATCGAGGAGCTTGGCGCGCACGCCAAAGACAAGCCCGATCAGCGCTTCTTCGCCTGGGTGCACTTCATGGATCCGCACTTCTCCTATGTACGCCACCCCGAGCAGGAGCCGTTCAAGGGGGATCCGTACAGCGACGGAGCGGAACCAATTCCTCCGGGCACCAAGCTCAGCGACGTGGGCCAAGGGCTACGCAACCAGTACGACGGTGAAGTCCTCCACACGGATAAACAAATCGGGAGACTCCTCGACTACGTCGACAAGCAGCCCTGGAGTAAACACACGGCCGTCGTGCTCACCGCAGATCACGGCGAGGCGTTCGGCGAGCACAAGAGCTACTTCGAGCACGGCTTCCTGCTCTACGACGTGACGACTCGCGTACCGCTCATGCTGCGTGTGCCAGGCGTGAAACCGCAGCGCATCGACACCCGCCGCAGCCACATCGATCTCGCGCCAACGCTACTCGCGCTGCTCGGCGTCAAGGCCCCTGATGGGCTGCACGGCACGAGCCTGGTCCCAGAACTCAAAGGCGAAGCCTCTCCAGCTCAGCGCGACATCGTGATCGACATGCCCTACACGGATCAGAGTCCCCGCAGACGAGCGCTGATCCACGGAGACATGAAGCTGATCGTCACCGAGACCGACAAGCAACCGCTGCTCTTCGACCTGGCGCAGGACCCGGGAGAGCAACACGACTTGTCGAGCGATGAGGCGAAGCTCGCCCCCATGCTGAAGGCCTACGAACGACTACAGCAGGCAACACCGGACTTCGCGGCGCCCAGGATCAGCAAGCGCCAGTACTAGGCGAACAAAAGCGAAAGCGCCCGCCGAGCCTTGGCTCGCCGGGCGCCTTCTCCTCACTGAACTAGCAGCTCAGTTCTTGCCGCCGGCCATCGCCGCGACCTCGGCACCGAAGTCGTCTTCCTTCTTCTCGACGCCTTCACCCCGCTCGAAGCGGGCGAAGCCGACAAGCTCCAGGGTGGTACCGAGCGCCTTGGCCGCTTCCTCGCGGAGCTGATCAACGCTCTTGTCCGACTCGATCACGCTGGCTTGCTCCACCAGGCAGACTTCACGCATCCACTTGGCGATCTTGCCTTCGATGATCTTCGGGCGCGCTGCCTCGGGCTTGCCTTCTTCGACGAGCTGCGCATCGTAGATTTCCTTCTGCTTGGCAACCACTGCGGCGTCGACCTTGTCCTTGTTCAGGAACATGGGCGCCATGACAGCGGCCTGCATCGCGGTGTCGTCGAGGAACTTCTCGAGCTCCGGCTTGCCCTCGCCAGCGGCATCACCCAGCTTGGCCGCGAGCAGCACGCCGACCTTACCGCCCATGTGCACGTAGGAGTGCACCTTGCCAGCGCCGTCCACCCGCAGACGCGCCCAGCGGCGCACCACGACGTTCTCGCCCAGCTTGCCGACGAGCGCCTTGCGCACCTCCTCGACGGAGCCGCCGCCACCCGGGTAAGGCAGCGTGCCGATGTCCGCGCCATCGTCGGCGCCCTCCGCGACCTCGACCACCTTCTCCACGAACGCCTTGAAGTCGTCGTTCCGCGCGGCAAAGTCAGTCTGGATGTTGACCTCCACCAGCACGGCGCTCTTGCCATCAGCCGCAACCTTGGCGACGACTTCGCCTTCGGCGGCTGCTGCGCCAGCGCGCTTGGCGCTCTTGGCCAAGCCCTTCTTCAGGATGATCTCGATTGCCTTCTCGATGTCGCCCTCGGCCTCGCCGAGCGCGGACTTGCAGTCCGCCAGTCCTGCCTGGGTGCGATCGCGCAGCTCCTTGACGAGCTGCATGGTGACCTGAGCCATGATTTGCCTTCTCTCTTGGCTACGAACTCGACGCCGCGAGTCCGCATGGGTTGTCGGTGGGGGCGTCCGAGTCAGGTTGCGCCTCGAACGCTAGAGCCTGTCCGAGCTGCGCACGACGCACGCTCGTTAGCCTTCTTGTCTCTGTGATGGGGTAGCGCCTGCGCGGCGCGGGTCCGCACTCTGGAGCGCGGACCCTATCTACTTTGCCGGAACTCAGCTGCCGCGGCGGCTGACCATGACCTCGGGACCACGGGGCGCGTTGCTGCGCTCCTGGCCGCCGCGGTTGCCATAGTCACGACGACGAGCCGCGCCGTGCACGCATGCATCTGCCACCGCGGAGGTGATCAGACGGATCGAGCGGATGGCGTCGTCGTTGCCAGGGATCACGTAGTCGACCTGGTCCGGGTTGCAGTTGGTGTCGGTGATCGCGATCACGGGCACCTTGAGCTTGCGCGCCTCGCTCACGGCGATCTGCTCTTGGGCGGGGTCGATGACGAACATCGCCTGTGGGATGGATCCCATGCCCTTGAGGCCGCCGATGTACTTCTCCAGGCGCTCGCGCTCGCGCTCGAGACGCACGGTCTCCTTCTTCACCAGCTGCTCGTAGGTGCCGTCTTCCTTCATGCGCTCCAGAGTGCGCAGACGCTCAAGGTTGCCCTTGATGGTGCGGAAGTTGGTCATCGTGCCGCCGAGCCAGCGGTTGGTGACGAAGTACATGCCGGCGCGAGACGCTTCCTCACGCACGATGTCTTGAGCCTGGCGCTTGGTGCCGACGAAGAGCACGTGACCACCGCGAGCCACCGTCTCCTGCACGAACTCAAATGCCTTGCGGAAAAGGTTTACGGTGCGATCCAGGTCAATGATGTGGATGCCGTTGCGCGCGCCGTAGATGTACGGACGCATCTTCGGGTTCCAGCGCTTCGTCTGGTGGCCGAAGTGCACGCCCGCCTCGAACAACTCCCGGACGCTCATCGGGTCGGTGGGGTCGCGCAGCGGGATGCTCGCGGCGACTTCGTCTACGGGTTGGTTGGGCTGGACTTCGACTGATTGCTCTTCGCTCATGTTGCGCTCCTGTTGCGGTTGCTTCCTCCGTCTCGCCGATCCACCGACCCAGGGGCGTGAGCCTCAGGGCACCGGGGCGGACCGTTCGCGCGCGAAACGTGTGTTGTGGGTTCGGGTGCCGGACGACACCTCCGCACGGGCCTGTAGGCCCAGCGGGGCGCGGAACTTACGGCATGACCTGTGCCCAGTAAAGCGACAGTGGCGAAATTTCGCGCGACCGGGTCGCTGACGCCTTGACCGCGGGCCAACGGGCCCGACTACAGGCCGCTTCCCACATCCAGTCCGCCCCCAGACACGCCCTTGCTGGCTTTGCCCGCGGACTGTGCGGGAGTTGGGGCGGGAGCGGGAGCCGCAGCGCTGACGCTGGGCGCCGGCTTGGGCGGCTCGGGCGCGCGCGTCGGAGAACGCTGGGACGCGGTTTCCGCTGATGGCGGATTCGCCTCAGCAGTCGCGTCGCCAGGAGCGGGCATCACCTCTGGAACTGGAGCGGATTCAGCCACCGCGGGAGCACCGCCGTGCCCGGGCACCCCGGCAGACTCTGCGGCGCCCGCGGGGGAAGTGACGGGCTCCACGGCGTCTTGGGAGTGAGCACCCAGTTGCCAGGCAAGCAGCGCCAGGGCGCCCAACAAGCCCAAGATCCCCACGCCCACGGCAATCCAGCGGCTCGGACTGCGTGGAGCGGGCGCCACCGTGTTTTCCGCTGGAGGCGGCGTCCCCATCGGCAGCGGAGGACCGAACGCGTTGACCGCCGTGCGCGTGGGGGGCACCGCCGTGTCGTTGGTGGGTAGCTCGTCGAGCCGCTGGGTGCGGATCCAGGGCTGGTTGCCCAGTACGGCCTCCAGCGGCGCGGTTCCACCGCCCACGCTCGCAGCGGATCCAGGAGCGGAGTTCGGTCGCTCCGAGAACGCGGGAGCCTCGGGGCGGGTGTGATGCGACTGCCCCATGGGGTCAGCCACGGGCGGTGTCGGAGCCGCGTCCACGTGCGTGGGTTCACCGCGCGTCGCCCAGCTGGGGACCTGACTCGACACCGGCGCGTGAAACGACATGCTTCCCGCTGCGAGCCCATCGCGGGCGGTCGGTGTACCAAGCTGCGCAGGCGTCGCCTTCACCGTCTCCTTCATCAACTGGGAGTCAGCGCCAACCGGCGAAGCCACCGGTGCTGGCATGGGTGCCGCAAGGAAACGACGGAGCTCCTGCGCGGCGCCCCGGGCGCTGGCGGGGCGCTGACGGGGATCCTTCGCCAGCAACGCTGCGACCAAGGAGTCCAACATCATGGGTACCCAGTTTGCGAGCTGAGATACCTGCGGCGGCGTGCGCGTGAGGTGGGCAACGGTAGGTCGTTTCCCTCGCCCAACTTGTCGAAAGGCCCGGCGCCCGCGAGCATCTCGAAGAGGATCAGGCCAACGGCGTAAAGATCCGCGCGACCATCGACGCGATCGCCGCGAGCTTGTTCGGGCGACATGTAGCGAGGGGTGCCAACCGCGACCCCTCGGCCCGTGATGTTCATCGCGCTGGAGTGGACCTTCGCGATGCCAAAATCGAGGAGCTTCACGCTGCCGTCGCGCAGTAGGAAAATGTTCGGCGGCTTCACGTCCCGGTGCACGATCCCGATTTCGTGGGCGGCGGTCAGGCCTTCGAGGATCTCGGCAGCGATACGGGCAGCTTCCGCGGGATGGATACGTCCTTCACGCTTCACGCGGGCAGCCAGCGTTTCCCCTTCGAGCCGCTCCATCACATAGAACGGCACGCCGGAAGAACTCGTTCCCGCATCGGTCACGCTGACGATGTTCGGATGCTCGAGCTTCGCGAGCGCGCGCCACTCATTCCGCAGACGGGCAACCAGGTCTTCCCGCGACGCGAGCTCGCGCAGCAACGACTTGAGCACGAAGCGCTTGCCAAGCTCGGTGTGCTCGACGTCGTAGACGCAGCCCATGCCGCCAGCACCAATCAAGCGGAGCACACGGTAGCGAGTGCCAGGCACCACCTGACCATCGCCAAACTCTCGTAGGACTTCCTCCGACCTAGCCACGTCGACCGTTCTCGCTGCATGAGCCCGCGGCCCATCCACGCCCCAGCAAAAAGCACATCGGCAGGAGGCCCAGCTGGGTTGCGAGGGATTCCTGACCATTAGCACAAGCGAGGGTCGAGGCCGCCAAGACCTGAATAACCGAAAGGCGAACCGGCCGAACGCGAATCGGCCAAGCGTCCGCGCCTGGTCGCGACGGTCAAGCCTCGGCAGGTCCCCCCCTTCCGGCTAAGCTCCGCCCGCCGTGACCATCAGCAAAGATCAGGTCGAGCACGTAGCCCGGCTCGCCCGCTTGGAACTCCAACCAGAAGAAATCGAGGGGCTCCGCAGCGATCTCTCGCGCATCCTCGAGTATGTCGAGGCCCTTGGAGAGCTCGACGCGACTGGCGTCGCACCGCTGACTCACCTGGCAGTTCCCGAGCTGCCCACCCGACCTGACCAGGTCGTTCCGCCTTTGACCCGGGAGATCGCCCTTCGCGAGGCACCGCGTGCCAGCGATGGCGCGTTTGCCGTACCACGGTTCGTGGAGGAAGGATGATTTCCGCGCGAGATTTAGCCGCTCAAGTTCGCGGCGGTGCGGACGCGGCAGTGGCCACCCGCGCCGCCCTCGACAGCATCGAACGTCAGCGTGAGCTCGGCGCGTTCCTGCATGTCGATCGCGAGGGCGCGCTAGCTCAGGCGCACGCGTTGAACGAGCGACGGCGCAGCGGCGTCCCCCTGGGTGCGCTCGCGGGCGTGCCCGTCGCCGTGAAGGACCTGCTCGCCACTCGCGACGCGCCAACTACCTGCGCCTCCAAGATCCTCACGCGCGACGGCCGCCTCGAGACCGGCTGGCGTGCGCCCTACGACGCGACGGTGGTCGAGCGCCTGCGCGCGGCGGACGCGATCCTGATCGGCAAGACGAACCTGGATGAGTTCGCGATGGGCTCCTCCAACGAAAACTCGGGGTTCTTCCCGGTTCACAACCCGTGGGACCCGGCACACGCTCCAGGCGGTTCGAGCGGCGGTTCAGCGGCGAGCGTTGCCGCGGGCTCGAGCTGTCTGGCACTGGGAACCGACACGGGGGGCTCGATCCGCCAACCCGCAGCGTTCTGTGGAGTGGTGGGGCTGAAGCCGAGCTACGGCCGGGTGTCGCGCTACGGGCTGGTCGCTTTCGCGTCGAGTCTCGACGTGATCGGTCCCATCGCGAATGACGTCGCCGATGCGGCGTTGTTGTTCGACGTGATCGCGGGCGCCGATGCCCGAGACTCGACCTGCACGACGGCCCCCCTCGTTCCCTGTTTCAACGTAGAATCACAGGTTCCTCGCGGGCTCCGCGTGGGGATCCCCGCGGAATATTTTCAGTCGGGTCTCGATCCACAGGTCGAGTCCGCGGTTCGCCGTGCCGCGCAGCGACTCGAGGCAGCTGGCGCCTCGCTGGTGCCCATCTCGCTCCCACACACCCGCTACGGCGTCGCAACGTACTACTTGATTGCGACTGCCGAAGCGTCCAGCAACCTGGCGCGCTTCGACGGGGTGCGCTTCGGGATGCGCGTCGAGGCCCCCGGCTCCGACCTGGCCCAGCTGTACGCAAAGAGCCGCGGAAACGGCTTCGGTCGCGAAGTGAAGCGGCGCATCATGCTCGGGACGTACGCTCTCAGCGCAGGCTACTACGATGCGTACTACAAGCGCGCACAGCAGGCCCGAGCGCTGATCGTGCAAGATTTCCAAGCGGCTTTCGCACAGGTCGACGTGCTCCTCACCCCAGTCTCGCCCACCCCGGCGTTCAAGCTGGGTGAAAAGACCGACGACCCGCTCACGATGTACCTCGCGGACGTGTACACGCTGCCAGCCTCCCTGGCCGGGCTGCCCGCAATCTCGCTGCCGTGTGGCTTCACCGCCGGGACCGCGAACGCCCCAGCGTTGCCGATCGGGTGTCAGCTGATCGCCGATTCGATGCAGGAACCCGTACTTTTCCGCGCAGCAAAAGCCCTCGAGGGGCTGCTCGCAGATCTTCAGACCAGCCTGTGCCCGGCTCGTGCACAATCTCCGCTCTCCATGTTGACGAACTCGGACGTGGCTCGAGGGGTTGGGGGTTAGGGTGCTCCAGACGTACCACTGCGACCCGCTTCAAGTCACCGATGCCCAGGCGATGGCGGCGCTCTTCGCCGCCGCCAAGGCGCCCTGCCACTGCCGCTGGTGGGACTTCCATGGCGACAAGAATGAGTGGCTGGACCGCTGCTACAACCGTCCAGAGGTCAACCGGGACGAGCTGCTGCGGGCCGTTCAGTCCAGCGAACTGCCAGGCATCGTGGCGCGCCGCCCTGACAGCGAAGAAATCGTCGGCTGGCTGCGGCTGAGTGCGGCTGAGCAGATCCCCAAGCTGTACGAACAGCGTCTCTATCGTGGCCTTCCGTGCTTCGAAGGCGAGCGCCGCGGGGTGTTCTCGCTTGGCTGCTTCCTGGTACATCCCAGCGAGCGGAGGCAGGGTGTTGCACGGGCCCTGCTGACACGGGCCGTCACCGAGGCACGCGCCCTGAACGGGATCTCGCTAGAGGCTTTTCCGCGCAGAGACGAGAGCCTCGGCCCTGAGGCGCTGTGGACCGGCCCCTTCGAGCTGCTGCGTGAGTTTGGCTTTGAGGTGGTGAACGACTTCGGTCCCTACCCCGTGCTCCGCCTAGCGCTGTAGTTCGGCTCACCGGGGACCCGAAGGCGCTCTGGGGACTCCAGGCACGTGGCGAGTTGGTCCTGCAGCACACGGTCACGCACGTACGTGCCAGTACTCGCAACTAGAGCAGAAGTGCATATCGCGCAGCGAGGACCACTGAAGGGTTTCCGCAGGGCTTTCTCCGCGGAATCGGCTCCCCACATCGAGCCCGCCCAAGAGGACGCGGAAACATGCAGCGCGCTGCCAGGATACGCTGCCCGGATGCGCTGCCCCGCCGTTTCTGCGTGGCGAAAGGCCGCTTGGCTAGCAGCAGCGGCGACACAATGGCGACGCCCGAAAACGCTTGGAGACTCGAACCGCGCGCCACACACACATTGGTGGACAGCGTGGGAGCGATCTCGGAGAAGCGCTGGCATCGGGTGGCTTGGAGACGTCAGATCGCGGATACTCAAGGGTCGAATTGTTTCAATGAATGACGCTCAACGCCTCAAGCGCCTCAATCTCCTGTCTGGCCTAGCCGTGCGGCTCGCCTCGGAGTCCGCGGGCGGTCTGCTCTCCGACACTCTCAGCGTGCTGCTCACTGGGCTCGGGAGCCCTGCGGGCGTCGCGTTCGAGGTGGATGAAGGCCGCCCACGCTTCGCCAGCGAGCGCGGGTTTCGCGCCAGCCATGGCGCTCGCGGGGTGCTGACCCACATCGCAGAACAAGTGCTGGCTTCGCGACGGGCCGCAGCGCTGCACGACGTGCGCTCTCCCCTCGCCAAGCTCGAGAACAGCGGCGAGATCACGGCTCAGGGCTTTCAAGCAGTGATCGCAGTGCCAGTGATGCATCGGCGGGAGCGACTCGCGGTGCTGGTCGCGTTATTTCCGCAGGGGGTCGCCATCGACGAGGAGGGGTCGACTTCGCGCGCGGCGTTGCGAACGTGCTTGGGCTCGCCATGGCGCGCGACAGCGCGAGCAGCCGCACCGCACGGCCCAGCAGCGGGAGCAGCGGCGCTCTGGTGAGCGCGCAGATCGCTCATGAGCTGCGGGGTCCGGTCGGTGCGCTGTCCTTGCAGCTCGAGGAACAGACTCGCTTGGTCAGCGAGCTCGCGACCTTGACGGGCTCAGCCGACACCGTGCTCGGCGCTGGACTGGCCGAGCTCGACGACCTCACGCGGGATATCCACGCGGTAATGAATCGCCTGCGCCAGGTGGTCGGCCAACTCGGGGCCGGAAGCGCCCGTCGGGAAAACCCCCTCGAGCTCCTGGATTTGAGTGAGCTGGTGCGCGACGTCTTGGCCGAACGCCGACCCCACCTCGAGCGAGCTGGGATCGTCTGCGACACAAGCTTCTCCGAAGCCTGCGAGGTAGTCGGGCGACGTCACGACCTGAGAGAGGCGGCGCTAGCGCTACTTACCAACGCAGCCGAGCGCTGCGCGGGTGGCGGCGGGAAGCTGCAGGTAAGCGTCTCGACGACCCCGAGCGGTGTGGCGTTCAGTGTGGGAGACAATGGCTCTCGGCTCTCACGGGACGAGCAGCGCAGCCTGGCCTCGGGAGAACACCGCGCCTGGCTGCAAAAGCTCCGCGTGGTCCACGACGTGGTGCGTGAACTGGCTGGGCACCTGGAGGTGCGCGCGAGCCCCGGTTATCCGGTGATCTTGACGCTGCTGCTCCCATCCGCGAGCACGGACAGCGGCGTCTTTCAGGTCCCAGACAGTTCGCCCGTGCGCGTCGTACGGCGCGCCGAAGTGTTGGTAGTCGACGACGACGATGTCTTCACACGCACCATGCGTCGCGCACTGAAACCTCACAGCATTCGCACGGCAAGCAGCGCATCGGAGGCGGAGATTGCGTTGCTCGATCCGTCGTTCATGCCCGACTTGGTCCTGTGCGACATCTTCCTGCCCGGGAGTAACGGCGACGAGCTCCACGCACGACTGGCCGAGCGCCGGCCGGACGTTGCCGCGCGGTTTGTTTTCATCACCGGGGGTGCGCTGACATCCAGTCAAGCGGGGTACCTGCGCAGCTCTGGCTGTCCAACGCTGCACAAGCCCCTCGACATCAATCAGCTCCGTGATCTGCTGATCGAACGCTGCCCGATGGATGCGGCCAGTGTGCGCACGCTAAGCCCACAGGACGCTCCCCGCTCTCGCCGCGACAGCCAGGGCTAGAACACCTGTAGCGGTACGCAGCAGGCTGCTGAAGTTCTCACGTCTCAGAGTTCGAAGGCGCGGCGGCCGGCGAGCTTCAGCCAACCGCTCACGAATCCCAAGAACACCGCCCGCAGCGCTTCCTCGCCCCGGGCCACTCCGTCCTGCGCAAGGCCTTGAAAAAGCTGGCGCAAGCTTGGAGCTGCATCCGTGAACTCCAGCACCAGCGCCTCTGGGCTGTGGGTCTGACGTAGCAGCTGCTCGGCTCCAGTGTGATGGCTACGCTCCACGGGGTGATCGAGCCACGGTGCGAGCAGCGTCTGGATCTCGTGCATGCTGAAGCACTCCTGCACGACTCGCAACCAGATCGATTCATCCGGCGCCTGCCCGACAAGGTCGGGCGACAAGGGAGTCCCAGCATAAAACGCCGCCTGCCCGCTGCGCCAACGAACAGCATCGAGCAAGCGCTCCTCCACCTGCATCGACACCGCACGCAGCAACGTTGGAGGCCGAACGGCCCCCATCAAGACGAGCCCTCGCCCAGCCGTCGCCCGCTCTGCGCGGACCGCAGCAGCGCTTGCTCAAGGACTTCCGCACGGATATCCCCCTGAGCCACGAGCCGGGCACCGAGCAGCTCCCGCTGCGCATTACCCAGCACGCACACCGCGCGCCCTTGCTTGAAGTAGATGTGCTTCACACGGGTGGCATCTCTCAGTTCGACCAACCCCGACGCCCTCAGCGCCGCGATTTCGAATAGTCGGGCGAGCAACGACGCCCCGGAGACCTCGCTCGACCAAGTCGGCGCCACGTGCGGCGGATCGAGTCGATACTCCCGGCGCCCGACGATGCGCCCGAGCAACGGTTGTGCCTCGACCGGCGAAAACGCGCCGCCGTCGAAAGCCACTCGGCTTCCGCGCGGAATGTGACCAGTCGCGGCCATGCCTAGCAGTTGCGGCAAGCTGAGGGGCCCAACGGGCAACTCCCCAGGGCGCGCCAGGCGGAGCTCCGGGCTCTTGAGCGCGGAAGGGTTCAGCCGCGGCGGACCCACACCCGCACGCACAGGGCGCGGCGGCCGAGGATGCACGGTTCCGGACGACGCTGGCGCTGGTTGGCCCAAGGCGTCTGCAACGCGCCTGGGTACGGGCGGGCGCCCAGCAGCCTCACCCACCGAACCGAGCTCGCGGCGCAGCTTGGCGAGAGCCCCCACGGGCAACGTCGGGCGCGCGGACTCCCGACGAGAACTCGGCGGCGGGGGCGGCGGCAAGCGGGCCTCACGCTCCCCAGACTGCTGGCGGCGGGCACGCGGTGGGAGCGACGGGGCCAGTGGGCGAAAGCTCGGGCGTGGTCCGGAGGCAGGCGGCGCCTTTCGGCCAGCGTCCGACGCTGACCACCGCGGGGCTGACGCGGACGGCGGCGACGAGTCCGACCGCGGCGCTGAACCGGCAGGCGGAGTCGAGGGTCGCGCCATGGGCCGCGCGGAGGCGTGCGCCGCAGCAGGATCGAACTCGAGCGGCGTCAGGTCTGGGTCGAGGGGCTCCGGCCTCGGAAGTCGCGGACGAGGGACTCGCGCGGCGTCCGCGGACACTTTCGGTCGAGTTCCGCTCTGATTCGGCAACACTCGCGCCTCATGCAGCCACGGCAGGAGGACCGTGTCGTTGGGCGCAAGCCCAAGCCGCGCCATCGCTGAGTGCACTTCCTCGCGGAACTCTCGTGCGCCGGCGAAGCGATCCCGCGGGTCTCGCGCGAGGGCTCGCCGCAGCAGTTCGTGGAGCACCGGTGGCAAGGCGGAGCCGTGGCGTTCCAGCACCCCGAGATCGCCGTCATAGATCCGACTCAGGACGTCGAGCTCGTTGCGCCCCGGGAACAGCGGCCTGGCCAGCAGCATTTCCGCGAGGACGATACCCAAGGTGAACAGGTCGCTGCGAGCATCGAGCTCGCCGCCGATGACCTGCTCGGGGCTCATGTACCCAAGCTTGCCTTTGAGCTCCCCCGGCAGCGTACGCCGATCGAGCACTTCGCTCTTGAGGATGCCGAAGTCCGTCAGCTTCACCTCACCCGTGCGACCAATCAGGATGTTACCCGGGGAGACGTCGCGGTGAACGATGCCGAGCATGCGTCCCTGCTCATCGCAGTGCTCGTGGGCATACGCTAGGCCGCTCAACACTTCGCTCGCGATGTAGAGGGCGGCTCCGTGGGGAAATCGCTTTCCCTTCGCGGCAACGGCTCTCAGGAGCTTCGCGCAAGACAGCCCGTCGACGTACTCGAGCGCCATGAAGAGCCGCCCGTCGACCTCACCAAAGTCGAGCACCTGAACCAAGTTCGGGTGGTGAAGCGACGCCATGATGCGGGCCTCGTCGCAGAACATCTCCACGAAGCGGGTGTCCTGGAGCAGCTCCGGAAGCATGCACTTCAGCGCCACACGCTTCACAAAGCCGTGAGGCCCCGAGCGAGTCGCGACGTAGACCTCCGCCATGCCGCCAACCCCGAGTCGCTCGAGCAGCTGATACTCACCGAGCCTGTCATAATCCACCGACTGCCGCGCCACAGACTGCTGCGCGACAGACTGAGGCGATGCTGCGGCAGACGAAGAGGCAGAAGCTCCAGACTGAGGCTCCCCGGCTCGCTCGTGCTCCCCAATGCCAGCACTTCCGCCACGCAGGTCGGCTCCGCGAACACCGAACTCCGCAAAGCCGTCGGTTCCGCGATCGCGCGGCTCCGGACCGAGTGAGGGAGGCTGTGAGGGACGCGGTTGACCCATGGGTTTGGATACGAGGTAGCTGGGTTACTGTTGGTCTTCGGGCTGCCGCCGATCTTGAGGCTGCGGCAGGGAAGCGAAAGGCGACCTAGAGTTTCTTGAGCTGCGCCTGCTGTGACCTGCGCCTGCTGTGAGCTGCGCCTGCTGTTGGTCTGAGCCGACGTGGGACGAGTCTAGTCGCCGTGCGACCACACGACGAAGCTAGCTACAGACTGCGGGTGATCCCCGCGGATTGCGACCGACCCGACGAACTCCAAAGGTCGGTTTCATGCGGCGCCAGTTTCATGCGGCGCCAGTTTCAACCTCCCGTGGTGCGCCCAAGGACGGCGCTGATGAGACGCGCTGATGGAATGGCGCTGATGAGACGGCTGAATGGTTTGAGCTTCCCTTAAATCTAACCTGTCTCAAGATAGCGTACCGAACGCGCGTTGCGCGCGCACCCATAATCGCGGTATGGTTTAAGGTTTGTGGTCGCTCTGCGCACACTCTCACACGCTAACTGTCAGCACGCTGCCCCCAGCAACTTGGATCCCTGAGGAAACTCAATCTCAGTGTTGCACCTCCGAGCTAACCTGGGAGCTGCACCCTTGGAGCTGCGACCCGAGACCGGAAGGGAGCGCGGGCTGAACCGTGGGCCGGCAGCGCGCGCGCCGGCTCGTGCGAAGCCAGGCTCAAGCCGCAATCGCGTCGGATCCAGCGAAGAACTGACACTTCAGCACTCACCAAGCGCGCGCACCGGACGCTTGTTTGGCTTATCGTCGAGGCGCGGACACGCGCCAGTAGCGTGCGCTTCGTCGTCTCTGTGCTCAGTGTCGGCGGCCCGCGCTCGTTTGCCGCTAGGCCGCCTGCGCATTGTTGGCCGCACAGCCGGACCGACGCGCTATAGGCGCTGCCTATGTCACCGCATGGGGTGCTGATCGTCGACAAGCCTTCGGGACCCACGTCACATGATGTGGTCGCGGGCGCGCGCCGCGTGTTGAAGACGCGCGCGGTTGGTCACGCGGGGACGCTCGATCCGATGGCGAGCGGCGTCCTCCTGGTGCTCGTTGGCGAAGCGACGAAGCTCTCCTCCTGGCTCACCCTGGCGAGCAAGCGGTATCAGACTCGGGTTCGCTTGGGCGTTGAGAGCGACACCCTCGACGCTCAGGGCACGCTACGCGAGGTGCCTTGTGTGCAGCCAAGTGAGGAACAACTGCGCGCCGCGTTGGGCGCGGAGAAGGAGCGCACGAGCCAGGTTCCGCCGAGTGTCAGCGCAATCAAGGTGGACGGCCGTCGAGCGTACGAGCTGACCCGCAAGGGTGAAGCTCCGGAGCTCTCTCCGCGTGACGTGAGCGTTCAAGAGCTCGAGCTACTGAGCGCGACCGAGCGCGAGCTGGAGCTCCGCCTGACGGTGTCGAAGGGCTACTACGTGCGCGCGTTGGCGCGCGATCTCGCGCAGCGCCTCGACACGTGTGGCTACCTCTGCGAGCTGCGGAGACTTGCTAGCGGCCCGTTTGGGATCGCGGAGGCGGTGGCTTGGCCGCCCGAGGAGCCACCGATGCTGCTGAGTGTCTCCGAGGCGGCACGGCGGAGCCTGCCCGTCGCCGACTTGAACGACGAGGGCAACGCGCGGGCCGCTTGCGGCAAACGCCTCGATGGCACCTGTTTCACCTCTCCCCCACCCCCACATCCAGAAACGCCGAGCGCGGCTGAACCGCCGATCGCTTGGTACTACGGGCAGCGACTGGTGGCGCTGGGGCGCGCCGAAGGCGAACTTTTCCGCGTGGTAAGAGGCTTCAACTCAGAGCTGTGTGGTGAGCTCAGCGTACCTCCAGAGCCTCCAGGCTGAGGCCTCGGGCCTCGAGGCGCTCACGCAGGCGGGCTTGCCAGGCACTGGCGTCTTCGGTGGCCGGCAGCTCGAGGCTCACGCTGACGCGGCCTCCCTCAGCTCCAAGTAGCAGCACGCCCCCGCGCATGCTGCCACCTAGCTCGAGGCGGAGGGTGCTCCGACCGTCGCTCTTGCCCCAGGCAACCTTGCGGATCATTTCCGCGAGGTTTGGATCGAGCTGCATCAGGTTCCGTGGGGTTTCTGGATTGGGGGGAGGCGCGCTGAAGCTGATGGGGTACGCCTGGGCCAGGCTCCTCTCGAGCGGGTCGCGGAGTGAGGCCTCAGTCGCGTGCTGCGCTGGCTTCTGTCGGGGACGCTCCTCCGCCGCATCACCCAGGGCCGCGTCACGCGCGGCGGCCATCAGTTGGTGGTTGGGTTCGCCTTTGGGCGCCTGATGGCCGCTGCTGGGGCGAGTCGTGCTGGTTTTTTTAGGCTGGGGGCTTCCGCCCCGAGGGGGTTTGGGCGGACTACCGAGGGCGGCGCGCAGCAGCGCGGCAAAGCCACCGGAGTCATTGCGCTTTTGTCCTGAAGGCTGAGTCGTTCGCTGGTCCGGTTCGAGGGTGCGCTGAGCGGGGTTCGCGGCGCGTGTGGTGGGCTCGGTCACCAAACGCCTTCGGCAACGGTCCGGCGTGGGTTGCGTCGGTCGTTTGGGGTCCGCTAGATTTTCGAACGAAGAAAGGGGCGGAAGCGCGTTGGACCCGGCTCCACCACCACATCAGGCTCTCAGTTTAGTCGACGTCATTCTCACTCTGATCCCTGCGCTCACAGCCGCGGTGTTCTCCGCAGCGTCCGCAGGTATGAACGCGTTGACCACGGCGCGCATTGGGGCGCTCGCCGAGAAGCTAGGAGGAGCAGGCGGAGCCGCACTGTTGCGCTACCGCGCGCACGGCTCTGCGATTCGTTCGCGCTGGCTCGTGTGTCGCGTGCTGGGCATCGCCGCCACGGCAATCCTGGCGGCGCGCTGGGTGCCGCTCGAAGGACCCAAGCTCACCCTCGGCGCGACGCTGCTCGCGCTGGCGCTGTACGGCGTGCCAGCGGAGATTTTCCGCGGCCTGGCGGAGCGGACCGCCGAGCGCAGCGCGCCGCTGCTGCTGCGCATTCTGCGGCCGATCGAGCTGTTGATCACGCCCCTCGCCTTACCCTTCTACCTGCTGGGGCGCATCGCGACTGGCAGCGTCGACCGCCCAACGCAGCAGGAAGGCGTCACCGAGACCGAGGTCGAGATCATCGTCAAAGAGGGCGAGGAGAACGGCTCGCTCGGACACGAGCAGTCGGAGATGATCCGCAACGTGCTCGACTTCAGCGACTTGATGGCGGCCGACGTGATGGTGCCGCGCACCCGCGTGACCACGCTGCCCATCGACTGCCCCCTGGAGGAAGTGCTGCGAATCGTCGGGGAAAAAGGCCATTCCCGCTACCCTGTGGTGCGAGACCGCGTGGACAACGTGGTGGGCTTGCTGCACGTCAAGGATCTGATTCGTTTCCTCTCGGATAATAGCCCCGACGACTTTCGCGTCGAGCACGTGACGCGCAAGCCGGTGGCGTTCGTGCCTGAAGGCCAAGCCTGCTCCAGCGTGCTGGCCGACATGCGCGCCGGGCGCCACCACATGGCCGTGGTGATCGACGAGTTCGGCGGCATGAGCGGCATCGTGACCCTGGAAGACTTGATCGAGGAAATCGTCGGCGACATCCGTGACGAACACGATCAAGAAGAAGCGCCCATCGTCGACCTCGGCGACGGCCGTCTGATGGTCAACGCCAGCGTGCCCATCGGCGACCTGAGCCGCTACCTGGGCGTCGAGTTCGAGGATGGCGACTATCACTCCCTCGGTGGGTTCATCATCGACCGCCTCGGGCGTGTCCCCGGTGAAGGCTCGATGGTCAGCGAGTTTGGGCTCGACTTCATCGTGCGCGAAGCCGACGAGCGCCACGTGATGAAGGTGGAGATCATCCGCGAGGCGCCTTCGCCAGACTCGTTGATGCCGCGCAGCAGCAGCCGCAGTCAGTCTGCCGCCTGAGCCATGGCGAGCCCTCCGCTGGAGCCTGGCGCGACGGCGCGCCAGCTGGTTCAGGCTCGGGTCAATGAGACCTGGCCAAGTCATGGCATCGGTTCGTGCACCGTGATTCAGCGCCAGCTCCCGGAGCTCTCGAGCCTGCCGAGCGGCGCCTGGATTGGCGTCACTGGCGGCCAGCGCGAGCGGTCCGGGCTGTGGGCGAAGCTCTTCGAGCGCGAGCGCGGCGCGCGAGTGCACCTGGCGGTGCGCTGCATGGCGCTGCAGCTCGCGGGTTACCGAGACGTGTGTGCGGCAGATGACATCGCGTTCGGCCGCGTGCCTTGAGTCGCGCACGTGAACGACGAATCCGCACGGTAATGTTCGCTCAGCTGAAGACAAAGCAAAACGGGAGCTGCCTTGAGGCAGCTCCCGTTGGTGCTCTTGAGCCTGTGAGGCCTACTCGGCGTGAGCGCCGATGGCTTTCAGCTGTTCGACGAGCGCTTCGCCCAAGCTGATCAGACCCTGCTTCTCCTGGTCGGCGTCTCCGGTACGCCCCTTGAGGATCTCCTGCATGCCAGCGACCTCACGGCGCAGCTTGGTCATGGTGTCGTTGGGACACACATCGCCTTGGCTGCCAGGATCGACCGGAATGATCTGGGGATCGCCGCCGCCCTTGGTGGGATCGCCGCCGGTGTAGCGCTTGAGCTTGTACGCCTTCCCGTCTTGCTTGATCTCGAACTCCTTCGGCCAAGCGTAGTCTTTGTTCTTCGGTTCGTTGACCGCGAAGGACGCAGGCAGTGGCTGCATCACGGCCCAGGGCCCGCGGCCGCCGTTGCCCATGTAGACGCTCCAGCGCACCTTGGGGTCGGTCTTCTCGGCGAGCAGCTCGGAGATCACCTTCTTGCTGCCACCCAGGATCGCCTGGAGGCTCTCCTTCTGGTCGTTGGCCTCTTGGGTGCGGCTCGAGTACTCGACGAGCTGGGTCACTACCTGGGGCTTGAAGCGGCCGATGTTGGAGCTTGCGAGGTTCGCGCCGCTGAAGTTGATGCGCAGCTCACCGAGCTTCGCCACTTCCTTGTCGGGGAACTTGTTGGAGCCAAGCTGCGTACCGGCTGCCTGGAGCACGTCGGCTAGCTCGTTCGCCTGAGCGTTGGCGTCGTCGATCTCCTTGGCGAGACGTGCCGCGTCGCTGATGGCCACCTGATCGATGGCGGAGCGGGCCCTGCCGCCACCGATGGCGTAACCCAGCGTGCCGCCGACCACCGCACCCACGATGCCGATCACCACGAGGACGACCTTGCCCTTCTTCTGGGCAGCGACGACCTCCTCGCTCATCTCGACTTTGATCGCCTGGGGCTCGGCGCGCACCGGGGCTTGGTCTGCCTCGATCGCCGCGTACGGGTCCGACGCATCGACGCGCGGAGCGGGCCTCGACGGCGCCGACGATGGGGCCGCGAAAGGAGGCGCGGGAACGCCTACGGGCTTCGGGATCCCGACGGGAGGCGGCACTGCGCTCGACGCGCTGCCTCCAACCATGGTCTTTTTTCCAAGGCGGGCCTTGAGGTCGATTTTCGGCTTCTTTTCTTCGGCCATTTGGGCTCCTCGCCAGTCAGAGAGCTACTGCGCGAGCACGGGGGGTGCGGAGTGGGTTGGGGAGTACGAAGGACTGGGCCCGAGCGTCCGACCTACGGCGGCTCGGGGGCGCCACAGTACAGGCCACATTACAGCTCGGCAAGATTGAATGCGCGCGCAGAAGCGCGCTCCAGTGGGACGCGTAAGCGGGCGTTTGAAGCGACAATCGAAGGGCAAGAAGGCTTGGGTGCGCTCGAAGTGGAGGAGCATCGCATCTGCCCCGTACCGCGCGTCAACCAGGTTTCTCCAACGTCTCTGGCAGGCACGCCCAAGCGCTTCCCTCCCCCGAAAATCAAGCCGCGAGGTAGCGCTCGATACGCGCTCGATCGGCGTCGTCGATGCCCACGAACTCCAGGGCTTGGTCCGCTTGCTCGCTGCGCACGGCGCGCGCCCAGATCCACACGCTCTCGGGGTCTCCGGGGAGCTGAAGCTCGACCGGGAACGCATCCACGGCGCTCGACGGCTCCGAGAGCCGCAGCACCTTCATGCCCGTTCGCGAGAGGTCGACCGACCTGCAGAGGTAAGGCTGCCCCTCGAGGTACTTGTTGAAATAGACGTCGAACGGCCGCCGCTCGGCCGCGCGGCGTTCAGACTGCGAGAGTGACTCCGACATGAACGCGATCGTATCGGAGGCGGGAGAGGATTGAGAAATTGCGCGTCGGTCCGCCCCCGCACACCAAGACGCAGCGGAGCTAGGCGCGTTGACCAGCTGCGCGGCGGGTGCGAGGCTCCGCGCGTGACCGCCATCCTGGTGATCGACAACTACGACTCCTTTACCTACAACCTGGTGCAGTACCTGGAGACGCTCGGCGCGAGCTGCGACGTGCGACTCAATGACCGCATCAGCGTCGAGGAGGTGCTGGCCCACGAAGCGCGCGGCGTCTTGCTCTCGCCAGGGCCGGGCACGCCCGACGACGCCGGGGTCACCCTGGACGTGATCGCGCAGGTCGGCGGAAAGAAGCCGCTCTTCGGTGTGTGCCTCGGGCACCAGTCGATCGGCCAGCACTTCGGCGGCGACGTCGTGCGCGCGAGTCGCCTGATGCACGGGAAAACCTCTCCCATCGAGCACACCGGAGTCGGCGTGTTCAAGGACCTGCCCAATCCGTTCGAGGCAACGCGCTACCACTCGCTGCTGGTCGAGCCTTCCAGCCTTCCCGACGTCCTCGAAGTGACGGCGAAGACGGCAGAGGGAGAAATCATGGGCCTCCGCCACAAGACGCTGCCCATCGAAGGCGTGCAGTTTCACCCCGAGTCGATCCTCACGGAACACGGCATGAAGCTCGTCGACAACTGGCTGAGGTCGCTTTGAACGCCGAACAGCACGTGCGCTTCGCAGAGGCGTTTCAGGAACTGGAGCGCGGTGAACCCGCGCCAGGCAGCGTGGAGGGCGTCTTCTCGGCGATCCTGGCCGGCGCCTGGACGCCCGCGCAGATCGCGGGCTACATCATCGCGCTGCGTCTCCGCAAGGAATCAGCGCAGACCATCGCCGAAGCGGCGCGCGCCATGCGCAAGGCGATGGTGCCGGTAAGTCACGGTCACCGCGTGGTGCTCGACACCTGCGGCACGGGCGGCGACGGCCAGGCGACGCTGAACATCTCGACCGGCGCCGCGATCATCGCCGCAGCCCACGGTCGCGAGACGGGGCGCTTCGTGGTGGCGAAGCACGGCAATCGCGCGGTCTCGAGCCGCTCCGGCAGCGCGGACGTGCTCGAGTCGCTAGGTATCGACCTGGGCGCTGGCGACGAGATCGCAACGAAGCTCCTCGACGAAGTGGGCATCGCCTTCTTGATGGCGCCGAATCACCACCCCGCGATGCGCTTCGCCGCTCCCGTGCGCCGCGAGCTCGGTGTGCGCACGCTGTTCAACTCACTGGGTCCCCTCGCAAACCCAGCGCGCGCGACCCATCAGCTGCTCGGCGCCTACGCCGACGAGCTCTTGCCCATCCTCGCGGAAACGCTGAACAGCCTCGGCTCCGAGCGCGCCTGGGTGGTGCGCAGCCAGGACGGCTTGGATGAGCTCAGCCCATTCGCAGCGACCCGGGTCGTGGCGCTCGAACAAGGCAAATTGCGCGAGTTCAGCGTCTCTCCTGAGGACTTTGGCCTGGAGAAGAGCGCTCCAGGCGCCATCGACGGCGGCGACGCGAGCTTCAACGCCGACGTGCTGAGGCGCGTGATTGGGGGGGAGGCGCACCCTTCCCGCGACGCGTTCCTGCTGAACGCCGCTGCTTCACTCGTGGTGGCGCTGGGGCTCGAGCCGCGCGCCGCGACCAGCGCAGCCCGCGCGACCCTCGACTCCGGAGCCGCGCGGAAACTCCTCGAGAGCTGGCAGTCGCTGTCCAAGGTCGCCGGTCATGGCTGAGCCTGGAGTGCTGGACGGCATCCTCGCGCAAAAGCGTGAAGAGATCGCGCGCATGCACGCAGCGCCGAAGCCTGAGCCAGGCCCGGCGCCACGACCGATCGAGCTCGCGCGGAACGGCGGTCCGCTGCGACTGATCTGCGAGATCAAGCGCCGCTCCCCGTCTGCAGGAGAGCTAGACCAGACGCTCTCCGTCGTCGACCGAGCAGCGCGTTACGCCGCGAGCGGCGCCGACATGCTCAGCGTGCTCACCGACGAGCGCTTCTTCGGCGGCTCATTCGCCCACATCGAGCAAATCCGCGCGGCGATTCCCGAGATTCCGATCTTGTGCAAGGAGTTCATCCTCGACGAGATCCAGCTCGACTACGCACGCCACGCGGGCGCCGACGCGGTGCTCTTGATTGTGCGTTGCCTCGGGGAGCGAACCGCGAGTCTGCTGGATGCAGCGCGCGTGCGTGGCTTGAAAGCGCTGGTGGAGATCGTCGACGAGGCAGAGCGCCGCATCGCCCTCGAAGCGGGCGCTGACTTCATCGGAGTCAATTCCCGCGACCTGGACAAGCTGAACATCGACGTGGGACGCGCAGCGCGGCTGATCGACACGCTGCCGAGTCACGTCGTGGCGGCCCAGCTGTCTGGCTTGCGCAGCGCGGACGACGTGCGTGGCGTCGCCCAAGGTCGCGCCGACGCTGCGCTGATCGGCGAAGCGCTGATGCGTCAAGCGGATCCAGGCGCGCTGCTTGGTGCCATGCGCAACGCGGCAGACGGCTGACCGCCTGCGGCTAGTTCGCGAAGTAGCGGCTCCTCGGGCTATGCTGCGTGAATGCGCTGGGACGCGCTCACGGATCTCTACTTGGACCACTTGCGGGTGGAACGCGCGCTCAGTCGCCACACGGTGGCGGCGTACGCTCGCGATCTGACGAAGTGGTGCACTTTCGCGGCCGAGCAGGGCCACGACGAAGCCGAGCAAGGCGACTTGAAGCTCGTCGCCGAGTGGCAGCGCACCCTGCACCTGAGCGGCCTCGGGCCGCGCAGCAGCGCGCGGCACCTTTCGGCGCTGCGTGGGATGGCTCGCTTCGCCATCCGAGAGGGAGTGCTGCAGCACGATTTCACGGCGCTCGCGACGCGGCCCAAAGTACCTCGCCCCCTGCCCCACCCGCTGACGGAGAGTGAGACGCTGGAGCTGCTCGACGCGCCCGATGCGGGGACTCCGAGTGGGCTGCGGGATCGCGCCATGCTTGCCCTGGCCTACGCCGCTGGGCTGCGCGTGTCGGAGCTGGTGAATCTCCGCCTGGGCGACCTGGATCTGCAGCGCGGCGTCGTCAGCGCCTTGGGCAAGGGCAACAAGCGGCGCCTGGTTCCCATTGCTGATCTCGCGCTCCAGCGCCTCGGCGAGTACCTGGCGCAGCGCAAGGCGCGCCCGCGCGATGGGGACTGGGTCTTCGTGTCACCTCGCGGCGGCGCGCTCACCCGCCAGGCGTTCTGGAAGATCGTGCGCCGTCAGGCGCTTTCCGCAGGGCTCAGTCAGCGCGTTCATCCCCATCAGCTGCGCCACTCCTTCGCGACCCATCTGCTGCGCGGCGGCGCCGACCTACGGAGCGTGCAGACGCTGCTCGGTCACGCCGATGTCTCGACCACCGAGATCTACACCCAGGTCACTCGTGATCACGTGCGTGAAGCGCATCGGCGCAGCCACCCTCGCGGCTGAACTCCAGAAAGGCTTCAACTCTCGAGTTGGGGAGTGGTAGGGCGAGTGCCCCTCGGCTAAGGATCCAAGCTCTGTGTCGTCGCTCATCGCCCGCTTCTGTGTGGAGGAACCCACCACCACCGAGACACCCGTCGTGGTGGAGGTGCCTCACGCCGGGCTGCAAGCAACCGCCGAAGAACTCAACACCCTGGTGGCGCCCGCAGGCGCGCTGGCGCGCGACGCAGACCTATACGTGGACGAGCTGTACGCCGACGCGCCAAGCGCCGGCGCGACGCTGATTTACTCCCACGTGAGCCGCTACATCTGCGACCTCAACCGCGCACCCCAAGACATCGATGCCCTGGCCGTCGTCGGAGGCCGTGCACCGGCGGCGCCGCACGGGTTGGTGTGGCGCAGCACGACCGAAGGGGCGCCAGCGCTGTTGCGGCCGCTCAGCGCAGAAGAGTTGGAGGTTCGCCTGGACGCCATCTACCGGCCCTACCACGACGCGTTGGGGCGGCTCCTCGAGCGCAAGCGCGCCCAGTTCGGCTACGCGATCTTGCTGTGTGGCCACTCGATGCCAAGTCGTGGTCGGCCTGACGCGCTTGGCAGAGCGCCCGACCGCGCTGACGTGGTTCCAGGCAGTCGCGGCGGCACGAGTGCGCACCCAGGCGTGATCGATCTGGCCGAACAGATCGCGCGCGCCCAGGGCTACAGCGTTGCTCATGACGATCCGTATCGCGGAGGCTTCTCCACCGCGCACTACGGTCGGCCGGCTGTGAACGTCCATGCCTTGCAGATTGAGCTGGCGCGACGGCTCTACATGGATGAGCGCACTCTCACCAGAAAACACAATGATTTCGCGGCCACACGCAACTTCTGCCACACCTTGGTGCGGCGTTTGGGCGAGCTTCGGCTGACTTGAGCTGTCGCCAGCGCGCGAAGTCCTTGTGTGAAGCCACGGAGCGCGCTTAGCTGATGTCACCCCAGACCCCTTGGGAGTCGCCACACAGCGTCGTCTGAGTCGCAGCGTGGTCTGAGTTCGCAGCGTGGTTTGAGTCGTTTTGCGCCGCCGCCATGGCAGTCACCAATCCAGCTCCAAAGCGGGGCCCCACCTCGGGGATCCACAGCGCAGCCAAAGCTCGCGAGAAGCCTATGTTGGCTTCCGAGGCGTTGCGCGAAGATCTCGCACCGTCGGAGCCTGGCAAGCGGCAGTTCCGCTTCTGGTTGGTCGGCATCGCGCTGGCGCTGGTTGGCCTGGGCTTCGCCTTCCGGCACGGCATCGGGAACCCCGAGCTGCGCTGGCAAGCCTCAACCGTCTCGTTCTCCGCGGCTGGGGCGCTGATCGCGACGGCGGTCCTCCCGTTCGGATATGGGCTGCGAGCCGCAGTCGGCTTCGTGATCGGCATCGGGCTGATGGCAATGGGGCTGAGAGGCAGTGGACCGCTCAGCGGCATCGCGGTCGACGGTGGCCTGCTGCGCGATCTCACGCGACTCATCACCCTGACGCTGCTGCCAGCTGCTCTCTTGTTTCGCGCCCATTATCGGGCGTATCGCCGGGCGCGTTACATGCTGGCGACCGCGCTCCTGCTGACGTTGCCCTTCGTGGTCACCGAAGGCCTCTTGCTGTTCAATCAGTCCGCGGAGTGGGTCACACGCATCGCCGCGGGGGTGAACGTGCTGGTCGTCGTGTGCAGCCTATTTGGCTTCACTAGCTCGGCGACCAGCGGTGGCGGCTCGTGGTGGGCGATGTTCGTGCTGTTTCTAGTGCCGGTGGAAATCGGTTTGCGACAGTTCACGCCCCTGGCAGACGCAGAGACGGGCTACCTGCTCTACCCGGCGACGGCCCTGGGAGTGCAGTGTGCGTCGATGCTCGCGGCGCTAGGCCTGTTCCAGGTGGTCGCCGCGCGATTTGGCCCCCACGCCCGGGACACGAGCCTGCCACAGCCGACGAAGCTGACCCCCGTGCCACCTGCCGGTCCCAAGCCGGACGCTGAGCTGGGGGCGCCTCATCCCCACGCGACGCGGGCGGAGGACACGCCCAAAGCCTTGCGTCAGACCCACTGAACAATTTTTGTGTGGGCGCGCTTGAACAGCCGAAAACCTTGAGCTAGGTTCCGCGCCCTCCAATGGCTAGAAGTGATTTTACCGGCAAGCGGCGGATGCGCGCTCGCAACGTTTCGCACTCCAACATCAAGACGCCCCGCTGGCAGCACGTGAACGTGCAGCGCCGTCGGCTGTGGGTGGCCGAGCTCGGGCGCTTTATCACGCTCAAGCTGACCACCAGCGATCTACGCACGATCGACAAGATCGGCGTGCTCGAGTACGCGAAGCGTCACGGCGTCAAGATCGCCTGAGCGACTGAAGCGACGCGACAGCTGAAGCATGGAGCGGCCACTCCCGTTCGCGGAGTGAGCCGCTTTTCGTGTTTCCGCGGGAAACCGCGCGCAGCATGCTAGCCACAGCCGTAGGCGCGCACCGCTCAACTCGGAGCATCAGCTGGCTTTGGGTTTGGGGGTGAGGAGCCTCGCGGCCCTACTTCACTCGGTCCACGCGGCGGGTGCCAGCGTCTCGCGTCAACATCAGGCTCGGCACATCGACGCGCGCCGCCGCCGGCTGCGCAACCACCGCCGTGACAGCGCCGGTTTCCCCAAGCAAGAGACCGATCGGTGCTGGCGCCGCCAGAGCGCTCCCCGGCTTCTCGCGGGGTACGCCGCGCATCACCGGCTGAGCACCGAGGGGAGCCCTGAGGTCGAGTCCCTCGAGCGTCGGTCCAAGGGCACGCTGAAAGCTGAGCGCCGCGAACCCGCCGTGGACATCGATGGCGAGCACGACACGGGTGTTCTCGCTGGGCGGCGCCGTCTCTCCATCGCTCACCCACGGCGGCTCTTGGATGCGACCGCACTCGGCATCACGCACCCCAAGTGGCACGTCTAGCCCCTGCTGGGGCACCAAGTCTTCGATCGACACCACGCCCCCTTCAGTCGGCCCAGCGAGCAAGGTGAAGGGGCGCGCGAACAACGGATCGCGCAGCGCATTTCCGCCGAGCTGCTTCACTCGCTCGAGCACCTCCACACGCGCGCCCACTTTCTTCGCAATCTGAAGTGCGGGTCGCAGCACGGTGCTCATGCTGGTGCCCGCCTGGTAAGCACAAGCGACGGCGGCGGCCGCAAGCCCGCACGGGATGGCGATCCGCGCGGCAACAGGCACCTCTGCTTCATGCATGAAGCCGCGAGGCCGCTTCACTCCGAGCCCGGGCTGACGGAGCCGTCCGTCAAACGCGCGGCCGCCGGTACCCACCCCGCCAAGAATGATGGAAATAGGCGAAAACAGGCCGTCTTCGCTCATCGCCGCGGCGGCGAAGAAGCCCGCCAGGCAAGCCCCTAGGGCGCTCTGGCCGGCGCTCAACGCCTCCGCCGCTATCTCATCAACCAGCGCGTCGTTCGCGCAGGAGAGTGAGCGACGACTCACTCTTCCTCCCCGGCTTCGTCTTCATCTTCATCTTCCACTTCGACGCCGTCGAACTCGGCCCACGCCCCGGCGTCGCTCAAGAGCTCGTGGCGCAGGCCCCGGGCGAGGCTCTTCGCGCTAGCGCCTTCCACCACCACGAACGCTTGCTCGGCGTCAGCAAGGCGCTCTGCGATGCGATCGGTGACACCGCTCGTGATGCGCCCACCTGCTCCGATCGCGCGTACGCGGGAGTAGATCACATCGCTCGAGGCTGCAGGCTCGAGGCTCAGGTCCGCGACCAGCGTCATGCCGTGCTCCACGCAGAACTCCGCGGCTTGCGCCGGTGCCCACGGCCCACGAGGCTCCCAGGCGACCCGCACACCCCACGACTTGGCTTCCTCCACCAGGGCCAGCAGCCGCTCCCGGCCACGCGCGCTGGGCGTCACTCCGGGGCCCGTCTGGAGCACGAACCACTCCGCTTCGAGCGAAGCGATCGCGCGCTGGGTGTATCCCCGCGCCTTGTCGAGCTCCTCACCGGGCTCGAGCCCGAGCAACGCTTTCGGCGACAGGACGCTGAACACGAAGTCTTCTGGCACCGACACCTTCCATTCACGCAGGCGCGGGGGACGCGGGAGGGTGCCGACGTCGGCGCGCAGCTCCAGCAGGTTGAAGCTCTGCGCGTAGCGCGCGAGCTTGCCCATCAGGGCCGCTTGACCGATGCATAGCCGCATAAGGTCGCGAGTTGTGCCAAAGACTCCCCCGCTACGCCAGCTCGGAGCCGCCCTTTTCACCCGCGGTCGGCAAATCCAACCCGGCGAAATCGAACCACTGGGTGGGGTAGCGGCGGATCCACTCGATCAGCACGCCGAGCAACTCCTGCTGAGCCGTGGCCAGCTCCGCGCGCGAGGCACGCCTCGCAAAGCGCTTTGGAGGCTCGATCCGCAGTTGGTAGTCGAACACTCCGCAGCGCGCCGCGAACACTCCGACGAGCGGCGCGCCCGTCAGCGCGGCCAGGCGAAACGGACCTTCTGGAACGCTGCTCGGCAGCCCCGAACTCCGCCAGCGATCGAGCTGAAACGCCAGAGCGCGGCCCGGCCCAAGCGCGCGCCGCAAG
Organism: Polyangiaceae bacterium; assembly: GCA_041389805.1. Classification (GTDB taxonomy): domain Bacteria; phylum Myxococcota_A; class Polyangia; order Polyangiales; family Polyangiaceae; genus JAHBVY01. The sequence continues at coordinate 60,956 of JAWKRD010000014.1, forward strand.
CTCAGCGCTTCGAGCGGATCTCCCCCCACATGCAGCACTTGAACCCCGCCACCTTCGCGCAGTCCATCGTGGAACGCGCGCGCGGCGCCGTCTCGCTCCCGTCGCATCACGATGCTGACCTCGAGATCTCGACGCCGTGCGAGGAGCGGCGCGGCCGCATCCCACGGTCCGACGTGCGCGGTCGCGAGAATCACGCCTCGCCCATCTGCCAGCGCGGTGTCCAGGTGCTCAGCGCCGTCCACCTCGACGTGAGGACTCACGTCGCGCCCCGCAGCCAGCGCCATGCCCTCGGCCAGGCACGCGGCGTAGCTTGCGAACGTGCGCAACGTCGCGAGCCTGGATGGCAGCCCCAGACGCTTGAGATTCGCAGCCACGTGTTTGCGCTGCTCGGGCATCAGCGCCGCAAACGTGAGTCCGATCAACGGCGGGCTGTAGCGAAGCCACCAGTCCGGACCATGACGGGCCCCCAAGAGCGCCAAGCGGCGCAGGCTGAGTGAGTCGGCGTAGACCAAGAAAAAGCAGCGTCTGCTCCACACCTCATCGGGCGCGGATTTTTGGGGGAGAGGAGCGCCGGAGCAATAGCCGAAGGGCACTGAGCTGACCAGCGCGGCGAACTGACCAGCGCGCTCGAACCCCAGTACGACACCCGAATGATCGCGCGCCGAGTTCCGTATCGCGTGGCTCCTACTTCAACGCTGCCAGCTTGCGCTTGACCTCGGCCTTGTCGACAGGTCCTTGGGCACTCAGCGCGCGCTTGTAGGCAGCGCGCGCGGGTCCTTTGTCCTTCTGCGCGACCGCGATGTCTCCCGCGATCACCCAGGCTGGTCCCCACTTCGGGTACTCCTGGGTCGCGCGCTCAGCGAACGCCCGTCCCGTGGTCGGTCGGTCGTGCTCCAAGCAGGCCTTGGCCGCGTGTACCAGGGGCGAAGGATCTTCATGCGCGTAGCCGTAGGCCAGCTCGTAGGCCTCGATCGCCACATCGATATCGCCTAGCGCGGCCAGGGCGTCCGCCTCGAGCAACTTCGCGCCCGCGTCGTTCTTCACGAGCTTCTGAGCAGCTTGCGCCGACTTGAGCGCGGCTTGGTGCTCGCCTTTCGCCAGTTCGACCCGCCCGAGCGCCACCCGCCAGTCGCTACGCTTGGCGTCGAGTTTCAGAGCCTCGGTCAGGCTCTTCTGTGCGTCATCGAGCTTATTCAATGCAAGCAACGAGACGCCTCGCCCCGCAAGCGCGTCCCCGTACTCGGGCCGAATCTTGAGCGCCGCCGCGAACAGCGCCTCGGCTTCGCTGCCCGGCTCGAGCACCTCGCCAAGCTCAACCAACACCTCGGGCACGTCGCCATCCGCTTTCATTGCCGCACGGAAAGCCGCCACCGCCTTGGCTCTGGGCTTGTTCTCCTTGACGTAGAGCTGCCCGAGCTCGTAGTGCGCCTCGTAGCGAGAGGCGTTGGCGGAAATTGCTCCATTCAGAGTCGTCTCGGCCTCGTCCGGCTTACCCGACAACTTCTGCGCGCGACCTAGCGCCACCTTGGCGTCGTAGCTTCCAGCATCGGCCGCAACGGCCTTCTCAGCTTCTTCAAGGGCCAAGCTCGCGCGCTTCCACATCAGCTGCGCTTCCGCGCGGCAAACCCGAAAAGTGACCTCAGTGGCCTTGAGTCCCGCGCACTCCTTCAGCGCCCGCTTGTAGGCGCCCTGAGATTGGAGGCTGCGTGCAGCCTCCAAGCGCAGCGCGTCGCTGCTTGGCGAAGGGCGGAGGTAGGCCTTGCGGAGCACTTGATAGGATTCGTTGAACAGCCCGGCTCGCCGTAGAGCGATCCCCAGCTCCAGTGCCTTCTGTGGGTCCTTGGGCGGCGTCTTTGCTGCGTCTTTCAGGTCTTTTTGGCTGTATGACCAGAGCTGCTTGGCCTGCGCCCTTGCTGGGCCAGCCGAGGCTGCACCCCCCGCAGCGAAGGCGAGCGCGAGCAGGCTCGCGAGTAGATAGCGGGGGTGGGAAGAAGTACGCATAAGGGCTCCACAGGCTGCTTCTGTGCGGCGGGGGCATTCTTTGGACGCAGCACACCCAGAGAATCATCACTTTGCCAAAGGCGCTCCTGTTTCACTACCCTTCGTGCGCCGACCGTCCGGATTTGTTGAGCCGGGTTCCGTGCGCTCACCGGCACGTTGCGCGGCGCCTTTCGGTAGTCGCCGAGGTGAGTTGTCAGCGCTCCGCGTGTGGCACTGAAAAATGCCGTGCGCACCTGCGGCCAGCCACCGTCAGCCAGAGCAGCAGCCAGAGCAGCCAGAGCAGCCAGAGCAGCCAGAGCAGCCAGAGCAGCAGCCCGACGCATCGACCTCACCGCGCTGGGTCCCGCGCGTGCCAGCTGCGTGGGTGCCAGCTGCGTAGCCGCCTCCGGTTTCACCGCTCGGTGGAGCCTGCCATTGAAGAGAGACCTCCAGTCCCCGCGGAAACACGTCTTCCAACGCCAGACGTCCCCCCGGCCCGGCGACACCAACCTGCTGAGAGAGCGAACCCGGACCCAATCTCCCTCGTCGTCCCGAACCCTCGCGGCCTCGCAGAAGCGAGCTGGAGACCCACAGAGCGGGCTCCCCCAAACTCGTGCTTCGCGAGTCGAGAGCCGGGCCCGCCTTGGAGCCGCCCTCCTCACGCGCTGCGTTGGGAGGGCCCGAGAGGACGCTGACGAACGCGAACGCCGCGAGCGGAGCGACCCACGTGCTTCTCGAACACGTTTCGCCCAGGAGCGGCGCCCGGCAAGCCAGCGATCGCAGGAGGCCCCTCCCCCAAACAAAAACGATCGATCGCGAGAGCCACCGCTTGAGATCCCGTATGGTTTCAGACCACTCACGAGTCAGGCATGCCAGGCTCAGGTGATCACTAACGCAGCGCGCAAACGGCCTCCGTGGTTCCACAGGAGAGTTCACTCGCCGTTCGACTTGCCGAGAGAGTTCGGGCGGTCTTCGAGACGAGGGAACGCCGCGTTGAATTGTCTGGCTCTCCTCGCTTAAACCAACCAAATGTTCATGCGAGCCGCGGCAGCTTTGGGGTAAGTTCTGAATCCGGGTCCGCGACCGACGTGGGCCGGCTTTTTGCGCGCTCGCGCAACGAAATCTCGAACACGAACCGAAGGTGAATCTCATGCGCTTTGGCTTTCTCTGGCTGGCTCCCGCGCTCTGCGTCGCGGTGGCCTGCGGCAGTGACGGGGGCGACTCCGGAGGCAACAACGGTGGTAGCGGCAACGGCGGCAACGGCGGCACCGCGGGTGGCGGGACGGGCGGCGCGGGCGCCGAGCCGTCCTATGCGACGAATGGTCCTGGCGCGTGCAATGGGTCGTGGCGCGCGGCGAACGACGACTTCTGCCACGCGGATTGCACCATCGATGACTGCAAGCGAGCGTCCCAGCGTCCTGTCGACTCCTGCTGCGTGCTCGTTGGGGAGCCAGGGAAGGGCACTTCGCCAAACATCGTGCGCACCACGGACACCGTCGACTATTCGGACCCGACCGGCGCGCCTCCGAACCTGTCCTGCTTCGCAGGTGACCCGCCAGTGACCAAGGCCAGCAAGCTCGTGACGATGAAGGGCATCGTCGAGGCCTTCAGCAACGGTTGCGATCTCAGCAACGTGAAGATCGAGGTCTACACAGTGGACAACGATCCGAACTCCGCCACCTATCGCGACAAGCTCGAGCTGATCGGCACGCCGGTCGTGACCGATGATTTCGAGGTGGTTCAAGAGGCGGACGACGATTGCCCCGACGAGCTGGTCGACAACCGGAACTACGTCTACGCCGACGTGCCGACCTACACCGAGCTGATGGTCATCACGAAGAGCTCTGACGAGAGTGGCGCCGGCGGGGCGCCCCTCTGGCGCACGCTCTACACCTACAACCTGTACATCACGGAAGACGATCCGGACTTCGACGCGGGCAGCAACACCTACACCCGCGACCAACGCGCGCTCGCGGACAGCGACTTCCAGCTGATCCCGACGGTCGCACTAGGCTCACCAATTTCCGCGGGGAATGGTGCAATCGGTGGTGAAGTCCACGACTGCGACAATATCCGCATCCAGAACGCGCGCGTCGACATCAACCGCACGCGCGCCGCGGTCAGCTACTTCAACGACGACGAGTACAACCCGTTGCCGGAATCCGGCCGCAACGAAGTCGGCACTGGACGCACGGCAATCTGGTCTGCCTTGAACGTCGAACCCGGCGTCGCACGGGTGGCTGCTACTGGGCTCATGGACATCGAGGGGACGCAGACGCTCGTCACCCTCGGCTACTACGACGTCCGCATCTACGCCGACGCCGTGACGAGCGTCACGTTCCGCGGCCGACGTCCGTTCCAGTGAGCGCTCACGACCAGCGCTGATCGCGCATGGGGCCTCGCGACACGTGTCACGAGGCCCTAGGCTTTTTGTGCTGATGCCCAGGGAGTCAGACGGACAACAGGCGCCAAAAGGTGATGGCTGCGGCCGCACGCACGCTGAGGTGGTTGAAGCCATCTTCCCGCGGCGAGGTGATCGGTTCCAGCGCGCAGGAGGCGCGCTCCTCGACGCTCTTCGGCAGTCCCCAGCCGGTTCCAAACGCAAGCAGCACCGGCGCCCCACCCTCCGCGATTAGCCGCCGCGCGGAATCGTAGGTCGTATTCTCCGGTCTTACCTTGGCGCTCGTCGTCCACAGTTCCGTATCCGGCCCGAGAGCTTCGAGAGCTTGCTCGAGCGACTCCACGATGCGGACGTCGCGCATCGGCGGCTGGCGATCCGGGATGCGTTTTCCGCCTGGACCGTGGAGCCAATGGTCGCGCACTCGCTCGGCGAGCTGCCGTTGCGCAGCCACCGGGTGCACGAGAAAGTAGTCACTCAAGCCGAACGTGTGGGCGCTCCGCGAGATGTCATGGATGTCTAGGTTGGTGATCGCCGTTGTGACGATGCCCCCCTGACGGTCGAGCACTGGGTAGTGCACCAACGCCGCCGCGACGCGCCTTCGGCTACTCACTCCGCGTCCTCCTTCAGCAGATCGGGTCGCCGCGCTCTGGTCCGCTCGGCGGCCATATCGCGGACGCCACGCCGGATCTTTCCATGGTCGCCCCCTCGAGGATGTCCGGAACTTTCACCCCCGCGGAACTCTTCGGGCCGCGTGTACTGGGGTACTCCAGCCCGCCGGCGTTCTCCTCCGCGAATGATTCCTCACGGATCGAGTCGGCGTTGCCCAAAACACCCGGGATTAGCCGCACGCTCGCTTCAATGATGGCCATCGCGGGTACCTCTCCACCGGTCAGCACGAAGTCCCCTAGAGACACCTCTTCGTCGACGTGGTCGCGGACGCGCTCGTCGAATCCTTCGTATCGGCCGCAGATCAGCACCAGGCGTTCAAGCGAAGCGTAGCGCCAAGCTGTCACCTGACGAAATGGGCTCCCCTGAGGCGTCATCAACACGCGGTGCGCCCGGCCTCCCAAGCGCTGCTCGAGCGCCTCGATCGCGCCCACCACACAGTCCACGCGCAGCACCATCCCTGAACCACCGCCGTAGGGCGTGTCGTCCACGCTGCGATGCTTGCCTAGACCATGCTCCCGCAGCCACTCGAACTGCAAGTTCAGCGCACCCTGGCTCTGGGCGCGCCCCACGAAGCTCGTCTCCGCGAACGACGCGAAGAGCTCGGGAAAAAGCGTGACTACACCGAGCTGCAAGCGAACCCCGCTCTCAAATCAGCCCGTCCAGGCTCGACAGCACCAGTCGTTTCCCTGCGGTATCAACCTCGGCTAGCCATGGTTCAGCGAGGACCTGTTCGCGGAGCTTGCCGCTCTTCAGGCGAATCACCACAGCGTCGACGCTGGGATGTGTCCGCAGCTCGACCACTTCACCGACTTCCTCGCCCTCGCACTCCACCCGAGCACCGAGCAAGTCGACCAGGTAGTACTCTCCGGGCTCGAGCTCGGGCAGCGCGGTGCGGGGGACACAGAGTTCCGCTCCTCTGAGTAGCTCAGCGGCGTTCCTGTCGTCGCACCCCAGGTCCATGAGCAGCGCCTTGTTGGAGCGCCTCACCCCCCGAACCGAGACCTCCCGCAGCCCATCCTTGGTGCGCAGCCAGAGACGCTCGGCGGTCTCGAGCGTATCGCCCTCGACCCAGTAAGGTGCAATCCGCAATTCCCCACGGATACCGTGGGGGCGCGTGATCTTGCCGAGGCCGATCATCTCCTCGGGCGCGACGGCGCTCGAGCTGGTGGAGCGAGCGCCCGGCTCTTCACGCGGGGATTTGGACACGCGTCAGTCGACGATGTCGAGGTGCGCGCGACGACCCAGCTTCGTGGACGCCGCGGTGAGGATGGTCCGCATCGACTGAGCGGTGCGACCGTCCTTTCCAATGACCTTGCCGATGTCGCCCTTGGCGACCTTCAGCTCGATCAATGAGTTATGATCGCCTTCGATCTCCGACACTTCGACACTGTCGGGGTCGTCGACGAGGGCCTGGGCGATGGTCGCGATCAATTCCTTGAGTGGCATTGGGGGACTCCGCTGTCGCTGGCTCCCTCCCTTGGAAGGTCGGGAGCCCGAGGTATCAAGCAGTAAGCCAGCCAGGAACCACGACGCGCTCACTCACGAACAAGCGCGAGCCGGGCGGTGCCTGAGCTGGAAATCAGGCCTGGGCCGCGGTCCCGGCCTTCTTCAGCAGCCGCTCAACGGTGTCCGAAGCCTTGGCACCCTGACCCTTCCAGTAGTCGATGCGACCCTGGTCGAGCTTGAGCTGTTCCGGCTTAGCGGTGGGGTTGTAGGTCCCAACCGTCTCGATGAACCGCCCGTCGCGGGGGTTACGGTGGTCAGTGACCACGACGCGGTAGAACGGGGACTTCTTGGCGCCGTGACGAGCAAGGCGGATGTGAACGGCCATTTCTTTCCTCTGACTGCGGACGGTTTCCGCGGATCGCTGAAGCGGGCGAAGCCCGTGGTGAGTATTGGTTCGCGCCCGTTTTCGGCGCACACGTACAACCTGAACCGGTCCCCTTCTTCCCCGTTCGCCCGCCCACAATCCCGCCATGAAGCGAGCGTGAGAGGTACTGCGGCCCGAAGAAAGGGCCCCACGACCGAGGCCACGGAGGCCGCATCGAAAACACTAGCACCCGGCGAGCGGTGCGCCAGCCGAGGCGGTGCCCTGGCTTGGGGGGCGGGACCGTAAAGAACGTGGCCCCCCCGGTCAAGGCGGAAAGCACGTGACGGGGAGCGCTTGTTGCGTGCGGAACCTGGGTTCGGGCAAACCCAGCGTGCTAGTCTCGCCGTCTCCCATGAGCGAGCCAGTACTCAAGGTCATCAAAGAGGTGCTGCTGCCGATGGTCAGCGCTGACGGAGGTGAGCTGTACGTCGTCAGCGCAGCAGCTGACGATGTCCAGCTGCATCTGGCTGGCCGCTTCGCGGGGTGTCCCGGTAATACCCTCGCAACGCGCAGGGTGATCGAGCCGCTCATTCACAAGGCCGCGCCAAACGCCCGAGTGAGTGTCACGTCGGGTGCGATCATTCCAAAGAACGCACAGCGGCTCTAGAGCCCGGCGCAAGAGGAACTGATGGAGCGACGACGCCCTCCGGGTTGGAGGGCGTCGGAGCCTCAGCTAGGGCTTATTTGCCCTTCTTTTTCGGGGCCTTGTCCGCAGGATTCTGCGGAGGAGGCTCGTCAGACGCACCGCTCGCCCGGGTCACCATCTTGATGTCCTTGGAGAGCTTGGTGGGATCTTCTTTCTTGTGCTTCCGGTAGGAAGCGATGTTCGACTGCACGTCCTTCGAGACGTAAACCAGGCCCACCACGTTCTGGAACTCACGATTTACCAGGCGAATGATGATCTCGTCGTTCATCCACACCGCCTCATCGAAGCGCCGGCCTTCGTCCGCGTTCGGCTCGAGCATGATGGGGCCGACGCCCATGGTCTTCGTGAGCCTCTCAACGGCGGTCTTGAAGTCTTTGCCGAGCTGGCTGCCCTTGCGCAGCGGGCGCTCGTCGTAAATCTTCCAGAGCCGATCGCTGAAGAAGAAGAAGTGTCGAGTGGTCCCGCTGCGCAGCGTGATGCGAGACATCGATTCCTTGTTTTGGTAGGTGTATTCACCTGCCAAAGGGGTTTCGTCGATGCCCGTGGCGGTCTTTCCAAAGTCGATGACGCTGCGCCGGAGCCGCCCCTTCTTGTTCTCGAGTTCCGCATCGAGAGCCGCCATGCGAGGTCCGGGCTCACGCGCTTGTACAGCGGCACGAACTCCTGCTCGAACACCTTGTCGTAGAGCTTCGCTATCTGCTCGTTGCTCATCCCGAAGCGCAGCCCCTGGGAGAGGCGGATCTTCTTTCGGAGCTCTGCCTAGCTTGGCCGGTGGTTCCTTCTTCTTCGCATCCTTCGCCGGGGCCTTCGCCTTGGCCTTGGGTGCGCCAAGCACCGAGGAGACTTGGCTCCAGCATCCTGCGCGAGGCAGGTGCCAAGCTTACAGCGACCGACAGCAGAGTGGCGAGCTGAGTCGCGCGGCTAGCCTTGATGATCATCGTTGCTACTCCTCCAAGAACGTGGTCGATCTACCACCGCAGTGAACCCAGAAACAAGCAGTGCGCTCCGCAGAAGCACCGCAAAAAGCACCGAGCCTGTCAGCTAGGCTCGGGTACCTCGGTGCACCAACGACCCGAGGCACCGCAGAGGCAGAATCGAGCAGCCCCAGCGGATCCCATGCAGTGGGATCTCGCTTTAGACGCGGCACATGAGGAATCGATGGACCCAAGGCGCGGTTGCCTGAGCATCGAATCTCCTCGCCCCGAACTCTTCAAGCTTGGCACATCGGCGCGGGACGGACCACGACGCTGACCTGGTGCTCAACCGACGAGCGTACTAAGTAGCTCTGCCCCGATCGTGATGACCTATCGACTACTCTTCGCCGCATCGCTGCTGATCACGGCGTGTGGACCGACCACCACTCAGAAACCCGTCGGACTCCCCGCGTACACGGCTACCGCAGCGGGTCTGTTCGACGACACGCTGGCGAGCGAGATCTTCGACATGCCGTCCGCAGAGCAAACACCCGCGCAGCAGCGGCGTCGCCTCTACGGACGAGTGACGGAGGCGGATCTCATCGTCCAGGTTCGAGTTGGCACCGTAACTCGAGATGGGACGGGCGAAAGTGTGCGCTACAATCTCAGCCTGGCCCCGGTGGCGGCACCGCTAAAAGGTGAACTAGACGGCTCCATCGAGGTAGAGGTGGGCCCCACCAGCCCTTCATTCGCGTTAGTTCGCTCGGAGGATACGCGGCTGATCGGCCGTCAGCTCCTGCTCTTACTGAAACGCTTCGATGAGGCCGGCGCCGTGACCAACCACTTCCGAGGAGAGTCAGCGACTCCCGAAAACGCCGAGCAAATCCGCAAGATGATGGCGCTGGACGAGCTAAACGCGTCGTAACGAAACTGAAGAGAACCCAGATGCGTTTCAAAAACAACTCAGTTGAAATCAAGTCCGCCAGGGAGATCGAGGCCATGCGGGAGGTCTGCCGGCTGGCGGCGGACACCCTCATGCGCGTCGGGCCGATGATCCGCCCAGGAATTACCACGGAAGAAATCAACACCTTCGTCCATGAGGACACCCTAGCCAAAGGCGCGATCCCGGCGCCGCTGGACTATCACGGGTTTCCAAAGTCCGTGTGTACCTCGGTCAATGAGGTCGTGTGTCACGGCATCCCCACCCCGAAGCAGCGACTGCGTGAGGGCGACATCATCAACGTTGACGTGACCCACATTTACGAGGGCTTTCACGGCGACACCTCCGCGACGTTCTACGTGGGCGAGGTCAGCGAACGGGCGAAACTAGTGACCGAGGTGTCCAGGCGCTCCCTAGAGCTAGCCATCGCCGAAGTGAAACCCGGCGCTCGCCTCGGTGACCTTGGAGCGGCGATTCAAGAGTTCGCCGAGCCCCTGGGTTGCTCCGTGGTCGAAGCCTTCGTTGGTCACGGGATTGGTCGAAAATTCCACGATGAACCCAAGGTCTCCCATGTCGGGACACGTGGCCGCGGGGCACGGCTCAGGCCAGGGATGACGTTTACGATCGAGCCCATGATCAACCTCGGCAGCAAAGAGGTCGACATCCTGGACGACGACTGGACCGCGGTCACCATCGACGGCGAGCTCTCCGCACAGTTCGAGCACACGGTGCTGGTGACGGAAACCGGTGTAGAGGTCCTGACCGCCCGCTGGGAGCCATTGGTGAACAGCGAACAGTTCCCCGACTACTGGGACAAGCGCGGCCGCTCTTGACGAATCGGCCGCGGAACCACTAGTTTGCGGCCTCGGAAAAACCGTTCAGTTTCAGTGCAATCCGGTGTTGTCCCCGGGCTGCCACTGGCTGCGTGAGCGATGCCGTGGGAACTCAAGTTGGGGGAAGCAACGTCACGGAACCGAACGCACGCTGGCGGCCGCTTCCTGGACGACAATTCGCGCGCTTCGCGGCGCGAACCCGCAACAATTCCCTCGCCTAATCGGGGTACGGCATGGTCTATTCGCGGCGCATTGGGGGCGATCCGCTACGAGTTCGCCCACCGGTCCCGGAGGCTGGGCGCAGACCGTCCCGCCACAAGATAAAGTCTAAGAATTTCGCGCTCATGAGAGCGCAACGGATGAGCTAAGCTCGCGCCGGAAGGGCGCGAATCCGAACAGAAAGTCTCGCGCTACTTTGGCGCACTAACCGAGTTGAGCGCCGCAGATCGCGCGCAAAGACCACAATTCGTTCACAGATGGCCGCACGAACCAGCAAAAAGGGCGCTCCGAGGCCCAAGGTCACCGGGCAGGCGAAGACCAACTCGAAGGCCGCCAAGGCCGTGAAGAGCAAGGCCGCAAAGCCCAAAGCCCAAGCCAAGACCGCCAAGCCCAAGCCCGCCAAGGCTCAGGCGAAAGCGAAGACTTCAGCTGCGGCGAAGGCGAAACCGAAACCCGCCAAGAAGGCGGCAGCGAAGGCCAAGGCCAAGGCGCCGACCAAGAGCAAGACGCCCAAGGCCGCCAAGCCTTCGGCGAGCAAGCCCTCGGCGAGCAAGCCTTCGGCGGGCAAGCCTTCCGCGAGCAAGCCTTCCGCGGGCAAGGCCAAGGCGCCGACGAAGTCCGCGACCAAGGCCGCGCCCAAGGCTTCCAAAGCCGCCAGCAAGGCGAAGGTCACAGCGAGCAAGGCGAAGGCGACCAAAGTCAGCGCCGACAAGGCCCGCAAAGCCGACGCCAAAGCCAAGGCTAAGCTGAAGGCTGAGAAGGCGAAGCTTGCGAAAGAGCAGGCGCGCGCGGCGGCGAAGGCCAAGGCCCAGGAGGCGAAGGCCGCCAAGGCGCTAGCCGCGAAGGAAAAAGCGGCAAAGGCCAAGGCGGACGCGCTGGTGAAGGCGAAAGCCAAGGCCGCCGCGGACAAGGTCCGCGAACAAGAACGCAAGGCGAAGGCCAAGGAGCGCGATCGGCTGCTCAAGGAAAAGGCCAAGGTCAAGGAGGCGCTACTCGCCGAACGCGAGAAGCTGAAGAAGCTTCAGGCTCGTGAAAAGGAACGCCTTGCCAAGCAGAAGGAGGCGGAGCGCCTCGCGAAGCAAAAAGAGGCAGAGCTCGCCAAGGCTCAGCGAGACCAGGCGAAACTCCTAGCAGCCAAGGAAAAGGAAAAGGTCCGCGCGCTGCAGGCGAAGGAGAAAGAGAAGCTTCTCCTCCTCCGCGAGAAGGAGAAGGAAAAGCAGCGTCTGCTCAAGGAGAAAGAGCGCCAGGACGCTGCCAAGCGCAAAGCCGCCGAGCTTGCGCTGAAGCAGAAAGAGAAGGAGCGCCTCGCCAAGGAGAAGGACAAGGAGAAAGAGCGCCTTGCCAAGCTCAAGGAGAAGGAGCGCCTCGCCAAGGAGAAGGACAAGGAGAAAGAGCGCCTTGCCAAGCTCAAGGAGAAGGAGCGCCTCGCCAAGGAGAAGGCGAAGGAGAAGGAGCGCCTTGCCAAGGAGCGCGACCAAAAGAAGCTCGAGCAGCAAAAGCTTCGGGATCAGCAGAAAGCCGCCAAGGAAGCCGAGCGCGAGCGCCTGAAGGCGGACCGCGAACGGCAGAAGGAAGAGGAGCGCAAGCGACGCGAGGAGGAGAAGGCGCGCCTGAAGGCCGAGCGCGAGCGCGAGCGCGAAGAAGAGCGCAAGCGACGCGAGGAAGAGCGCCAGCGCATCAAGGAAGAAAAAGAGCGCATCAAGGAAGAGCTGCGACGTCAGAAAGAAGAAGAGCGACGTCAGAAAGAGGCCGAACGCGAAGCCTATCGCAAGGCCAAGGAGGCTGAGCAGGCCCGCATCCGCGCGGAAAAAGAAGCTCAGCGCCGTGCGCTCGAAGTCAAGATCGCTCGCCAGACCGGGCGCAGCCGGGGTGGCTCACGCCCAGCGCTGGCGGCTCGCGCCTACCGAGCAGACGCGATCCCGAACCAGTCCGGCACCTCTCGCAACCCAGACGGTTCGCTGGCCAACGCGTCGAAGTTTGCCAACCTCAGGCAGCCCGACCAGCTCCCGCGCACCGAGGGCGAAGAGATTCAACCCTATCGTCCGCCGACGGTAGCTCCCCCTCCCCCGCCCCCGCCGGAGCGCCTGGACGAACGGCACTCAGCGATCGAGGCGCGGCTCGCGGACACGTCCGAAGAGTTCCGCAGGGACTACAGGGAAAAGTTCGAGATGTCGTGGATCCACCACGACAGCGCGCTCGAGGGCGTGGTCTACACCTTCCAGGAGCTCCAAACGGCGATCGATCCCAGTATCACGATCGTCCCGGACTCAAGTCTCCAGCCCGTGTGCGAGGAGATCCGCCGGCACAAGCAGGCGATCGACCTGGTCTACGAAATGGCGGAAAAGAAGCGCGCCCCGGTCACTCTCGACCACGTGAAGCGCATCTATCTCACGCTGCACCCGGAAGAGGGCGACCTCAAGACGGTAAAATACCGCAAGGATATTCCGCAGCACCGCTTGTACTTCCACGAGTACGCGCCGCCGGACAAGATCGCATACAAGGTTCGCCAGATCATCGACTGGCTGAACGGCCCTGAGCCGAAGAAGCTGCGAAATCCGGTGAGGGTGGCTGCCCGTGCCCACTACGAGCTCCTGCGAGTGTTCCCCTTCCCCAACGACAGCGGGAAGGTGGCGCGCCTGCTCATGAACTTGATCCTCCTGAAGTCCGGGTACCCGCCCGCGATAATTCACGCGGCTGAGCGGCAGCGCTACTACGAGGCTCTCAAGGGCAACCTCAGCATCATCGTCCGCATGGTGAACGACTCGATCACCAACGGCTTCCAATCCATCGAGAAGAAGCTCGACGAATACGAGACGCGCAAGCGCTCGTTCAGGGCCTGAGTCCATGAGCTCTGGCGGGGAGTCCCACAACGGACTCCCGCGCCATCCCGTGGCGGTTTGAGGCGAGAAATGCTCGCTCGGGTCTGGTAGCCATCGTGAGGCGTGGCAGGATGCCGGCCATGTCGAGTGACACCAAGCCGCGGCGCATCCTCGTGACGAGCGCCCTCCCTTACGCAAACGGCCACATCCACCTGGGGCACATGGTGGAGTACATCCAGACGGATATCTGGGTGCGATTCATGCGTATGCAAGGGCACCAGGTTCGCTACTTCTGCGCCGATGACACTCATGGCACCAGCATCATGATCCGCGCGGAACAAGAAGGGCGTTCGCCGGAAGCCCTGATCGCGGACATGAACCAGGCACATCAGCGCGATTTCCAGGACTTTCAGGTCGGTCACGACTACTACGGGTCGACCAACTCCGACACCAACAGGCGGCGCTGCGCAGACATCTGGGGAAAGCTGCGCGAGGCCAATTTGGTCACGGAAAAAGACGTCACGCAGCTCTTCGATCCGGAGAAGCAGCTCTTCCTCGCAGACCGATTCGTCAAGGGCAAGTGCCCCAACTGCAAGTCGCCAGACCAGTATGGGGACAGCTGCGAGAAGTGTGGAGCGACCTACTCAGCCTCGGAGCTGATCGAGCCGTTCAGCACGCTGAGCGGCGCCACGCCTGAAATGCGCACGGCGAAGCATCTGTTCATTCAGATCGAGAGCCTCCACAGTTTCCTCGAGGAATGGACCCAGGCGGATGGTCACCTGCAGCCAAGTATCGCGACCTATTTGAAGGGGCAGTTCCTGTCAAAGGAGCTGAGAGATTGGGACATCTCGCGTCCTGCCCCCTACTTCGGCTTCGAGATCCCCGATAGCCCCGGGAACTACTGGTACGTCTGGTTCGACGCTCCGATCGGCTACATGGCGGCGACCGAGGAGTGGTGCCAGCGCGAAGGCGAAAACTTCGACGATTGGTGGCGGAGCGCCGACACGGACATCTATCACTTCATCGGCAAGGACATCACGTATTTCCATGCGCTATTTTGGCCCGGTATGCTCAAGGCTTCGGGCTACTCGTTGCCTCGACGCGTGCAGGTCCACGGCTTCCTGCAGGTGAACGGCGAGAAGATGAGCAAAGCGCGAGGCACGTTCATCCAGGCGCGCACCTATCTCGATCACCTCGACCCGGCGTATCTGCGCTACTTCTACGCGACCCGCCTGTCGGACAAGGTCGACGACCTGGATCTCGACCTCAACGAATTCGTGACGAAGGTAAACAGCGACCTCGTGAACAAGGTCGTGAACCTCGCCGCGCGCTCTGCCGGTTTCGTCAAAGATGGGTTGAGCGCTAGCTACCCTGAGGACGGTGGCATGTTCCAAGCGGGTGTTGAGCTGGGGAAGCAGATCGCAGAGGCCTACGAGCGCTGCGACTACGCGACAGCGACGCGCCTGATCATGAGCCACGCCGACAAGGCCAACGCGTACTTCGATGAGCAGGCGCCCTGGAACCTGAAGAAGCAAGGCAAGCTGACCGAGGCTGCTGCAGTCGGCACGGTGGGTCTCAACATCTACAAGCAGCTGGTTACCTACCTTGCGCCGATCCTGCCCAAGCTGGCGAGCGACTCTGCCAGCTACTTTGGCGAGCCCGTGGCCCACTGGAGCCATGCGGAAACGCCGATCGTCGGTAAGCAGCTACCGAAGTTCGCGCACTTGATGCAGCGGGTAGATCCAGACGCTGTCAAGAAGGTGCTCGAAGCGACCTCCAGCGCCGCCGCGGAGGCCCAGGCGACCCGTGAGACGGCGACCGGCGGAGACGCCGTAGACGATGGGCAAACGCTCGTGGACGAACCGCTGAGCGCGGAGTGCACGATCGACGATTTCATGAAGATCGATCTGCGGGTGGCGCGCGTCGTGTCTGCCGAGCAGGTGAAGGAGGCGAAGAAACTCCTGAAGCTCACGCTTAGTTTGGGGGGAGAGGAGCGACGCACGGTCTTCGCGGGCATCAAGGAGGCCTACGAACCAGAAGCTCTGGTGGGCCGCTTGGTGGTGATGGTCGCGAACCTAAAACCACGCCAGATGAAATTTGGCCTGAGTGAAGGCATGGTCGCTGCCGCGGGTCCGGGCAAGACCGAAGTGTTCCTACTATCCCCCGATAGCGGGGCGAAGCCGGGCCAGCGCATCCACTAGGCGCGGAGCCAGTCAGCCGACCATCAGGGGCCTGCTGCGGGCCCCTCGCTTGGCATCGCCGCTTCCCAACCGGTGGCAGTCGCTAGCTGGACGATTGCCATGTTGTAGGCGTAGATGGCGCTCATCTTCGCGAAGCGCTTCAGCGCGTATTCCTTGGCGGGATCGACGATGTCTTCCTCGTCCATCGTGCCGAGATCGATGCCCTGCTGGACCTGGATCAGCCACTGCTTCGCGTAGAGCGAAGCCTTGGAGTAAGCCTCGAGACGCTTCGACGCGGCCCGGGCGCCGTTGTACGCCTTCTCGACCTCATGGGCGACGCCACCGATTGCGTACTGCTCCGTGGCGCGCATTTCCTCGAGGTCTGCTTCTGTCTGAGCCACGCGAGCGTGATTCGGCAGCAGGTCGAGGTTCCAGCGCAGTACCAGCGCCGCTCCGTACGCCAGAGAGTTCGCCTGATCGTAGACGAATGGGTTCTGCTGATCGGTGACTTCCGGCGCGCGGGTGTACTTCGCGGACAGTCCGAGCCCGAGGTCGGGAAAGTACTTGGCCCGCTGCAACCTGACCTGCGCCTGGCGGGCTCTGACCCCGGCCCGCGCCATATTAATTTCCGGCCGGAATAATCGCGCAGCCGACAGGTAGCGAGGCAGTGGAGCCAGGCGATGGTCGACCGGCTTGAGCGGAGTGTCCGCGACGTCCAGCGATTTGACCCCCGTCAAGAAGCGCAGGGCGCTGAGCGCCTCCTGAGACTTTTCCTCGGCTTCGCTCTCGCGGCCATCGAGATCCGCGCGGTTCATCTTCAGCTTCAAGAGCTCGATGGTGTCGCCGTCACCGTCGTCGACCTTCTTCTGCAGCGGGCCGATGTACTTGTCGATGCGCGAAGCCGCGTCGCGCACCAGGGCTAGGCTGTCTCGCGCCAGCTTGAGGCCGAAGTACGCCTCGTAGACCAGCTTGCGCACTGCCTGGCGTTCCTTCTGAATCTCGTGCTTACCGACGTCGATCTGCGCGTCTGCAGCGTCCCACAGGTTCGTGATCTTGCCGAACGTCCAGAGCGGAATCACACCTTCGATGCCGATCTGCCAAGCCAGCCCCATATCTTCCGACAATGACGTGTCGGTGTTGGGACTGTAGATTGGCGTACCGGACACGGTCGGCGCCAACGCGACACCGCCTTTGACCGTCCACTGACTAAACGGCGCAGTGTGAGCTTCGCTGAGCTGCGCCTCGTATTTCTTCAGCTTGGCCTTGGCAGCGATCACCTTCGGGTAGTTGATCTCAGCCAGCTCCAGGCAACGCTTGAGGCTGTAGGTTCGCTTGGGTGCCGCGGCCTTGGCGCCAGCAGGCTGGAAGCGCCGAGCAGCGTTGGGCACGTGACTCGGCTCCGCCAGTACGCAGGGGGCGAGCAGGAGCGCGCACAGCGAGGCAGCGATCGAACGGCGCACGCTCGGCGCGGAGCCTAGGGTCGAGTTCTTGCGGATTCTAACCAAAGCGGAAACCTGAGACGCGAGGACCGGGAACCTACGCCGAAGGCCCAGTGTAAGCCACCCCAACCTGACTCGTCTCTAGGTGCCCAACTCGAGCATGCCCAGTGGCGGCGCGGCTATTTCAGGCTGCCCACTGCACGCTTCGCAGCGCGCCGGAAGTTCGAGCGGTCGAGCCCCGCTTGGCGTGCCGCCTCGGACACGTTCCCCCCCGTGCGCTGAAGCAGGTGGGAGAAGTATGCGCGTTCAAACTGCTCGAGAGCTTGGCTCTTGGCGTCGCGATAAGTGAGATCGAAGAAGCTCGGCGGTGGTTCCAGAGCGGGCGCCCCAGCCCCGGAGACAGACGGCGCCGCCAGCGCTCGGCTCGGCTCCTGACGAGCGAAGGGCAGGCACGTCGGAGTGATCGTGTCGTCCTTGCAAAACACCACGGCGTGCTCGATCGCGTTTTCGAGCTCTCGAACGTTCCCGGGCCAAGGCTGAGCACACAGTGCCTCGATCGCATCTGGAGAGATCCGCCGAACATCCCGCCCGATGCGCGTCGCGGACTTCTTCAGGAAGTGGTAGGCGAGCAACGGGATGTCCTCGATGCGTTCGCGCAGCGCTGGCAGCTGGATCACGATCACATTGAGCCGGTAATACAAATCCTCCCGGAAACGCCCCTTGGAGATGAGCGAGCGCAGGTCGACATTGGTCGCGGCGACGACACGTACGTCCACCGAGCGCGTCGCATCCGAACCGACGGGCTTGATCTCGCCCTCTTGCAACGTACGCAGCAGCTTCACCTGGGCCAACAGCGGTAGGTCACCAATTTCGTCGAGAAAAATCGTGCCCCGGTCCGCCGCCTCGAACAGACCCTGGCGCGTCGTCGTCGCTCCGGTGAAGGCTCCTTCACGTGTCCAACAGCTCGCTCTCGATCAGGTTCTCAGGAATGGCCGAGCAGTTGAGCGCCACGAAAGGCCGATTCGCCCGGGCCGAGTGCTGATGGACCGCGCGCGCGGTGAGCTCCTTACCGGTGCCGCTTTCCCCGAGGATCAATACTGTGGAGGAGGTGCTCGCGACCCCCATCGCCAGCTGATACACGCTACGCATGCCGCTGGAGTTGCCGATCAGACCGCCAAACTTGTCTCGCTCCTCGAGCGCCTTCTCGAGCGTCGCAGCGCGCGCAAGCAGCCGGCGGCGCTCAGCGGCCTTGCCAATCTGCAGCGCGATTTCGTCGTTGGAGCGAAAAGGCTTCGTGAGGAAGTTGTAGGCGCCAGCCTGCACCGCCTTGACCGCGGTTTCGACGTCCCCGTAGGCGGTCATGATGATGACCTCGACCTCGATGCTCTGGCTCCGGAGGTGCTCGAGCAACTCGAAGCCTCCGAGCTTGGGCATCATGAGGTCCACGAGCGCCACGTCGATGGGCTGGGTCTGCAGGATCGCCAGCGCTGCCTGGCCGTCCTCCGCAGTGTGAACTTGCATGCCGCGTGCGGAAAGCATGCGAGCCAACGTGCGGCGGAGGCTGGGTTCGTCGTCAGCGACTAGGACGCTGGTTGGGCGGTCACTGGAGCCTGTTGCCGGGTCGCGCGTTTCCGCGCGGCTAAGGCTGGCGCCACTCGCACGGGGCGCTTGTTCGTCCAGCCCCACGCTCATCACGCCTCTCCGTCATGCTTCTCCGCGCTGGCCCGCTCCGTGGTGCGCTCGCTGCGTGCTGGCGCCTCGGAGGCACCGGTAGCTGGAGTGTAGAGGTAACCTTCCTGCTGAAAAACGCAGATGCGATTGCCGCCATCGCGCTTCGCTTGCGCGAGCGCGGTGTCTGCAGCCCTGAGCAGGGCGTCCTTCGTGCGCACATCCCGAGATGGATACAGAGCGACGCCAACGGAGATGGTCGCGCGGTGGGCGGAGTCTTCGAAGCGCGCCGCGCCCACCTCGCGCCAGATCCTTTCCGCGACGGTCACCGCTCCGGCGAAGTGGGTGCTCGGGAGGACGATCAGGAACTCCTCCCCCCCAAACCTGGAGACGACGTCCACCTCACGAACGGAGTTGGTGATGGCCTTGGCGACGCCCTTGATGATGGTGTCACCGAGGCCACGTCCGCCGACTGCGTTCAGGCTCTGCAGGCGATCGATATCCATCACGATGCACGACAAAGGATCGTGATAGCGCTCCGCTCGCTTGAACTCTTCGCTGAGCCGCTCGTGAAGATAGCGATAATTGTAGAGCCCGGTCAGCTCGTCGTGGATCGAGAGTTCCGCGAGCCGGGCTCTGGCCTTGGCGACATGATCGTGGAGCTTCTTGATGCGCAACATGGCCTCGACGCGCGCAATCAACTCCTGATCATCGAAGGGCTTGCAGACGTAGTCATCCGCGCCAATTTTCAGGCCCTCTACTCGACTCGCCGTGTCCGTTTTCACGGTGACCAGCACGACCGGGAGGAACGTGTCGCTGGTCATGCCTTTCAACAGACGGCACGCCTCGAGCCCCGACAGCCGGGGCATCATGATGTCGAGCAGCACGAGATCGACGCCGCCGCGCGCCACCCGCTCGACCGCCTCTTGGCCATCCACGACGGTCTCGACCTTGAATCCGTGGGAGCTGAGGATGCTAGCCAGCAGATCGCGAGTGATGCGATCATCGTCTGCCACGACGATGCGCGATCCCGCGAGCGCCTCAGCAGTGATGGAGTCCACACTGCTCGAGTTCGGCGCCCCTCCCGTTGTCGGATCCCTCGACACCACGGCAAGAGTACCTGAAGCGCCAACGCCTGCCCACAGGCGTTCTCGATGTCAGTCCGCGGACTCGAAAAGCTCGACCGACACCGAGAAGTCGAATGCCTGCAGAGGCTGCTCGATCGCAGAGTGGCGGCCTAGGCGATGGGAAAGCAGTGTCTGGACTGCGAGACACCCACAGGGGTGACGGAAGGCGCCACCCCAAGTCCCGAAGAGCCACATCGGTGCCTGGCCACCTGCGCTGGACGCATCCAGGTCGAACACGGACGCAACACTCGTGGCGAAGCGTTGGCCAAGAGGCAACCAGACCTCGCCCCCCGCCGTCGCCCCCACGCCAGCGTAAGGGCTCGCCCACGGGGCGACACTCAGCTGAGCGATCGACCCGCTAGCGAAGGCATCTGCCCCTGGCTCTCGCAACCGCCAGGACCGACCCAGCGCTTGATCGAAGGCGACGTTCAGGTGCATGCCGGAATCGCGCCCCAAACGCGCGCGCTCGGAGTGCACCAGCCGTGGGGGCTCGTCAGCCGCGGAGGCGAGCCCCACGAGCACGGCGCTCAGGCCCAACCAGCGGCCGCTCGCGCCCATATCCGCTCGGATATAGTTTCCCCCTGTCTCGGATGCGAAGTCCCCGACCAAGGTGCCCGCCCCGAGCTCGAGTTGCGCTTCAACCTGCCCCTTGGAGGAGCCTCCGAAGCGCTGTTCGACACCAGCCTCCGCTTGAACCCAGCGCGCCTCTGCGAACTGTGCGGACACCGAGAGCTTCGGCTCGACCCAGTGACGCCAGCCGACGAACTGGCGACTCAGAGGGAACCCGACGCCGGAGCTCAGCTGCACGCCGGCTCCAGTTCTGGGAGTCTCCAGGCGGGCGTCAGGCTGGTCGACCAGGAGCGGCTCACCCTGCCAGGAAGTCAGCACACCGCGCGCGCCGGCGCTAACGGCGAAGGGTCCGAGTGCCGCCCCACCATCGAGCGCAACCGCTTGATGCAACACTCCAAGCGTGGGACGTCCCTGACGATTCAATCCGAGCACGTCGGCGTCCCACTCCATGCGCCAAGCGTCGCTCTCGAAGAGTCGCAAGGCGAACCCCGACGCTCCTCCCCAGGCGGTTGCGTCGACTCCCGGCGCGCTCCGCAAGCTATCCCCGCGGATCTGCCCATAGGCTTGGACACCGGGTTCCCAGCTCATCACCGCAACACGCGCGCGGTCCTGGGGCGCGATCACTCGCTCAAACGCCAGCGGTGCAACCAGCGCGCGGCGCCCGCGGGCGGCATCGACCCGAAGTGCGACCGCTGCGTCCCCCCCGGAATGAGCCGAGAACGCATCGATGTCGAGCATGCCTTCGTCGAGCGTCTCATAGGCGACCCGGGTCCTGCCCCCGGACTCGGAGAGGTCCACTTCGACACGTCCCCCGTCGACGGCCCGCTCGAGGCGCGAATAGACGCCACCCCCGACGCGCAGGCGTGGCCGCTTTTTCCCCGAGGCACCAGGGATAGGAGTCTCTGCAGCGACTCCGAAGAACGCGCCGTCTCGCCCGGAGTACGCCAACTTCGGCGGCAGGATGCCAGCGCTGTCTGGCCCCCGCAGCATCAGGTGAGGCAGGTAGAACAACGTCGTGTCGCCGCTCACGAGCCGCGGACCAGCGACGTCCACATCTCCGTCGCGACTGATGTCTGCGCTGTCGAACGCGAGCTCAAGTGGTGGCGCCGCACAGCTGCAGCCGCTGAGCTTTCCAGGTCCTTCGACGCGAGCTCCATCGGCCGTCTCCTGAACGCGCAGCCGCGGCGCGCGCAAGCGGAGCGGTCCCCGCCGCACCTCCACGTCGCCTTCGAGCTCCGCGCAGTGTTGCTCGAGATCCACCTCTGCTTTCCGCGCGGTAAATTCAACCGACTGAGCGCGCACGGGAATGGACAGCAAGAGACACGCCGTCCCCCAGCCCACACTGCAAAAACGCACTCAGCGCCCCTCGTCGCGGTGCTTCAGCGCGTCGGCTCCGGCGCCAAAGTCGCGCTGCCGAGCTATTGACGCTGCGACGGCAGCACGGCGAGCGGCACCCGCTGCTCGGCCTTCACGAACTCCTGGCGCGGCGCAGGGATGCTGACTCGCAGAATCGACGTGCCTCGCGGCCCGACTTCGAGGCGAGACTTGAGGTCCGCCGCCTCTCGCAAGTTGAGCACCAGCAGCGTCTCGCCCTTCTTGCCGCGCTTGAGTCGCGCGCTCGACAGCGGTGTGTTGAAGTGCGTCGTGATCAGCGGATACGTGTTGGTCGTCCAGCGCACGTAGGTGTCGCTCAGCACCAGCGTCACGCTGCGCTCCGCCTTGCGCACGTCGACGCTGACCTTCTTGCTCAGCCACACACTGACTTCGCTGCTGCCATCCTGCAGCATGCGGAAACCCGGAAACGTCGCGATGGCCCATTTGGGATCGATCTTGACGGGACGATAGCGACGCCGTGGTTTGTCCGTCCAGCTGTAGCCACCGGTTCGGCTCGCCTTGGCCTCCTTGCCATCACCCTCGCCACTCCCCTTGTCGCTCGCTTTGTCACCACTCGAGTCCGCCTTGGGTTGGGCCTTAGGCTGCGCGTCGCGCTTGATTTCGACCTTGTAGCCGCCGTCGTCGGTCTTGGTGACCTTCTCCTCGGCAGAGCTCGTGGTGGCAAGTCCGAACCCCAGCAGCGCAACGGCCCACGGCAGCAAGCGACGTGACATGAAGCTGAGGATCGCATGAAGCACTGCTCAAGGCCAGGCGGCTCACGCGGCCACCCGTTCGACAGCGCGCAGGCTTCCGTAAGCACTTGCATGACTCGAGCATGACGGCCGACAAACGCCAAGAAGCCTCGCTCCCTCCCTCGATGTGGTGGTGGGCGCGAGGCTTCTCTCGGCTTGAACGCTTCAGCGGCTCGCGGTCTGGACCGACTTCTTGTGCGCGGTTTGGCTGCTCTCGCTGCGCCCCGACAGGCTGTCGTAGATCGCGTCGATGTGACCCACCAGGCTCAAGTACACGCGGGCGTCCGGGCTGTAGAGGATGTTACGGCGAGCGCCGTCTTCACCCAGCTGGAGCGTGCCGTTCGCGTAACCCACCGCAAAGCTGAACTCCGGAAGCACCTGCATCCCCAGCTCCGATGCGAAGATCGTCACCACGCTGAAGTTCGTGGGGTTTTTCTCCGCGGAAGTGACGTCCGTGCAACCCGTGACGGTCTGTACGCAGTCGGCCTCCACGGAGTCGTACTTCCAGGTGGGACGCCAGCTGAAGCTGTTGGTCCAGCTGATGGTCTTCGTCACGCCGATGGTGCCCGCGAGCGTCAGCGAGGCCTGGTGCTTCGCGAGGTAGCCGGTCGAGAGCTGGTCGGAGACTTCGGTCTGACCACTCGGGGTGATACGGCTGCGCTCGAAGTCACCATTCACTGGCGTCGTCGCCTCGGTGAACGTGTGGTTGTAGCCCGCAAGCCCAGTGAGGGTGAAGGTCTGCAGCGCGTCCGCACCGCTGCCCAGAATCGGCACCGTTTGGCCGAGTGAGACCGAGCCACCGAGCCCCAGGATGCGTCCCGTGTTGGCGCTGATCTTCGAGGTGGGGAACGTCAGAACCGGCAGGCTCAACCCGACGGTGGTCGCCATGTCGCCGTCGCTCGCCAGCACGCGGTTGTAGGCCGTGAAGAGCTTCGCATCGGTCAGCGTCCACTCACCACGCTTGGTGGTGATGTCGCTGTTCGTGAACTCGCGTAGAGCCCCGATCTCGCCAGCGACCGAGAAGCTCCATTTCTCCTTGGAAATAATCTTGTACGCCGGCTTGAGCGTAAACGTCATGTCGTAGGTCGGGTCCTCCGACTGGCGATCCTGGCCGATGCCCACGGTGTCCGTCGTGGCGCTCTGATCCCAGATGAGCTGAAGACTCCACGGCAGGGGCTTGGGCTTGCCCGGCTCGTTCGGTTCGTCGCTTGGTCCCGTGTCGGAGATCGCGTCGCCACTGCCTCCCAAACCAAGCTGGAAGCCACCTGACGCTTGACCGGCGGGCTGCGCAGCCGGAGCCGCTCCGGGGGCCTCGGGACCAGGCGCGGCAGGCGCGGGCGCCGGCTCGGCGGGCTGCGCGAACGCAGAGGCGGTGATCAAGCTCGCGAAAGCGAAAGTGGCTCCTAAGATTCGGCGCTTCATATCTTGGCGGCTCCGTTGTGTTGCGTTCGCGCGCCGCCAGGGCGCGCGGTGAGGCCGGGAGAGTGGCCCGTTCATTCCAGTAAGAGTGAAGTGGCGTTCTGCCCCTTCCGCTCGTGTTTGCCAACCCGAAAACAGTGCCGGACTGTCACACGCTGTAGGCTCGTGTCAATCAGACTCGTACCCGGGATCGATGGACTCTGCCGGGCGGGTACAAGCACGATCTGTTCCGCTTTGTCTCACGGCGTCAACCCGTTGTTTTTCTAATGTATTTTCGTTCGGGGGTGAGGGGTGTTAGTCCATACACGGCTGAGGCCCCAGCCCGCTGCGTCGCGAACCTAACGCACACACGTGCAGTGGTTCTGCGGCCAGCTGCCTGGGCCATATGGGCGCCGCCCACACCCGCGGAAACTCCGCGGCGAGCCAGTTTGCAACCCTGGCCGGCTGTGATAGCTCCTCGGCTCTCATGACCGATCAAACGGCGCTTCCTGCCAGCGAGATCACGGCGCTGCTGGGACGCGGCACCCGGTTCGAAGGCAAGCTTCACTTCACCGGTCGGGTGCGCATCGACGGCACGTTCCGCGGAGAGATCCGCAGCGATGACGTGCTGATCGTGGGCGAGGGAGCGGACGTGGAGGGGGAAATCCGCGTGGCGACCGTGATCATCCGCGGAGGCCGCGTGGACGCGCGGGTGCTCGCAGAGCGGGCGATCGAGCTGTATGTGCCGGCCCAAGTGACGGGCAGCCTCCAGGCGCCGGAAATCTTCATGGACAAGGGGTGCAGTTTAGCGGCTCCTGCACCATGGCTCCGGTCGAGCCTGAGAGCGACTGAGGGCCCCAGGCCCGGAAATTGGGGTCGGCCTACCGGCCTAAGGGCCGGGGAAGGTTCGCACTAACACTTCGTAAGCCGGGAGCATGTGTCCCTGTTGCGTCACTGACCGTGAACGGAGCTTCGCCGCGAGAGCGTTGAGCGTTTCCGCAGGCGAAACCAGGAAAGCACGGCCAGCGTCAGTGGCGAAGCGAGACCAACGGACCTAACCCCCAAAAAAACCGCAAGAAACCTGAGAATCGCCCGTCCAACTCCTGCCCCTCCAGCGACTCTCTTCGTGATCTCGGCACGCACTGTGCAACTCAATCGCTAGCTCGCCCAACCGCGAGCTGTCCGCATCCCGACCTCCAGCCTCCCCCAGGAGAACATCCGAATGCAGCTTTCTCGTCGCAGCCTCTTGTTGAGCACCGGTGCCATCGGCGTCTCGTTCAGCCTCCCCGCCTGGGCGGAGAGCGAAGGCGAACGCCTGAAGAAGAAGAAAGACTCGGAGCGCTACGAGAAGAAGACCGACAAGAGCGACGTCAAGGCGGGCTGTGCGCGGATCGCGATCAAGGCGAACCCCGACACGGTCGAAGACGTGGTGACGGACTTCAAGAACTACGCGCGCTTCATCTCGAAGTTCAAGAAGGCGCGCGTGGTTGGCAAGGAGGGTGACAACACCCTGGTGTACCTCTCCGTGCCCATCCTCCATGGCGCCGGCAAGATCTGGGCAGTCGTGAAGTTCAAGCCCGTGCAGAAAGACGGAGACGTTCGCATCCTGAGCGGCAGCATGGTGAAGGGCAACGTGAAGCGCCTGGATGCCGACTGGCGCATCGAGCCCATCGACGACGAGTACACGCAGCTGAACTGCGAGCTGTTGATCGTGCCCAAGCTGCCCGTTCCGGGCTCGGTCGTCACCGGTGAAGTCGCGTACGCCGCCGATGAAGCCGTGAGCGGGTCCGCAAAGCGCGCTGAAAAGCTGCGCCGTCGCAAGAAGCGCAAGAAGCACTGACTTGACGCGCATGCAAGGGGCCGTCTACTCCGGCCCCCATGCATCGCTTCTCGTACCTCGCCTTCACGTCGCTGCTCGTGGCGTGTGGTGGATGCAGCAAGACCCCAAGTACCGAGACACAGACCCAGGACGGCGCCGCACAACCAAGTGCCGCGCCGTCGGTCGTTGCGAGCGCTCCTTCCGCCCAGCCGAGCGCATCCGCAGAGCCCGCCCCGTTGCCTCCCGGATGCTACGACGAGATCCAGGGAGAAACCGGGAGCGCCGCGCTCAGCAAGCTAGAGGCTGCCTGTGCGGCGGGGATGACCGCGCTTCTGCCACAAGTCTTGGAGGTGGAGCTCGAACCCAATGGTCGTCGCGAGATCCCCGTCACCGTGATCGACACCGGGAAATGCTTGAGGGCCGCTGCCGCTGCCGAGGGAGACGCTGAGCTCCACCTCGAACTGAAAGCGCGGGATGACTCCAAGGTGGCAGAGGCGAAGCTCGGGCGCGCCTACGCAGTACTCAACGCTGATGGGCCGATTTGTGTATCGAGCCCGGGCCAGTACCGGGTAATTATCCACATGGATAAGGGCAAGACCAAGGTCTACGCCCAGGTATGGCAGGGCAAGTAGCTCAGTCGCCCTTGTATTTCGCGAGCAGCTGCTGGTAGCGCTTGTCCCGACGCAGCTTGACGAACTCGCTCTGCGTGCGTGATCGGCTCACCCAGGAGGCCAGCGAGTAGTGGCTCCGGAGGAAATCAGGCTTCTTTAGTGCCTTCGCGTTGACGAGCGTCTTCTCGAAGTAGGCCACACACTCGTCAACATTATCCTCGCGGCAATATGCTCTCGCGATGTTGTAGAACAATCCAGACGAGTTGTTGAACTCCTTCTCGGCCGCTTTCAAGTGCAGCAGCGCGTTCTTGCCGTCCTTCTTGCGGAGGTAGGCGTAGCCGAAGCCCATACGCAGGTAGTAGCGCTCGTACTCGGGCAGCCCGCAGCCCTGATCATGGAGCTTGAGAGCTTGCTTGTAGAACACGAGACTCTCGTCGGCGGCCTCCGCTAGCGGCGTCTTGCTGTCGAACAGGGCCGCGTCGCCTTGCCAGACGCGAACGCTCGCGCTGTGATCGTGCTTCTTGGCCAGCGCCTCCAGCAGTCGCTTGGCCTTTGGATAGTCCTTGTCCCGAAACGCGTTCTGCGCCGGCTTGAACTCGCTGTTCGGCGGGTCATCGCTCTTACCGTCCGCGCACGGTCCCGCCGGGGCGGCGCTTGGAGTGGAGTCCACGGGAGCGGGCGGCGGGTCCTTCTCGCAGCCCGACAAGCTCAGGGCGAGCAGGGCAAGCCCGACACCCGTCGCCTGGGTCAGGTGCAAAACTCGGCGCGCGACATACCCAACCATGGTTTCTGGAGATATCAGACACGCCTTGGAGAACCCAAGTCCGTCCGCGCGAGGGACCCGAAACACTCCGGAAACCTTCGGCGGTTAGCCTGCGTTCGGACAGCGATGAGCTGTTCCAGCACCCAAGGTCGACGCCGCCTCCTGAACCACCGGACAGGCGGCGTTTGGCCCTTCCGCCGCGAGTCGAACCGCACTGAAACCCGTGCAATCCGCTCTCGGTGCTCCCCCAGGGCTACCCCCTGCGCGCCGGAGTTGGGTGTGGCTCCTGGATTGACGCGTCGACGCTTGCGCGGCGCGTTAATGCGTGGCCCAATAAGCTCAAGCGTGCGAGATCTCTCGTCCGCTTTCGATCAGTACTGCTTGGTTCCCGCCAACCTGACGTGAACCACCCGCGCGCTCGCGCGGGGAAGCACCGAGCGAAGCTTGCCGTCCCCCCTCCCCGGTCAGCCGTGCTTGATGCAAGCAAGAACCTGCTGTGCGCGAGCGCGCCAGTGCCCACCAGCGAACCCCCTTTGGAGGCCGCGAGCATGAGTCTCCCCGAGAAATCTGGACTCTACGATCCCCAGTTCGAGCACGACGCCTGTGGCGTTGGCTTCGTGGCGAATATCAAGGGGGTCGCGTCCCACGAGATTGTGCGCCAGGGCGTGCAGATCTTGCTGAACCTGGTGCACCGCGGTGCCGCGGGCAGCGACCCGCTGACAGGCGACGGAGCTGGCATCCTGATCCAGCTGCCTCACGCGTTCTTCGAGCAAGAGTGCGCGAAGCTCGGCATCACGCTGCCCGCTCGGGGCCGCTATGGCGTGGGTACGGTGTTTCTCCCGCAGTCACGCGAAGAGCGGCGCCGATGCATGCAGATCGTCGAGGACAAGATCGGCGGCACCGGTCAGCGGCTGCTGGGATGGCGCGACGTGCCCGTCGACGTGGACGCGTGTGGTCCACTCGCTCGGGAGAGCGCTCCCATCATTCGTCAGGTGATCGTTGGTTCCACGGTGAATGACCAGACGGTCTTCGAACGCAAGCTGTTCGTGATCCGCAAGTGGATCGAACGCACCGTCAGAGAAAGCGACCTGCCGAATCGCGCGAAGAAGACCTTCTACGTCCCCAGCCTCTCCTCACGCACGCTCATCTATAAGGGTCTACTCCTCGCGGAACAGCTGTCGGTCTTCTATTCCGACTTGAACGACCCGAGCATGGTCAGCGCGCTGGCCATGGTGCACCAGCGTTTCAGCACCAATACGTTCCCAACCTGGCAGCTCGCACAGCCGTTTCGCACGCTGGCGCACAACGGCGAGATCAACACCGTGCGGGGCAACATTGCCTGGATGAAGGCCCGCGAGACGCTCTTCGCTGGCGAGATCTTTGGCGAGGACGTGCGGCACATCCTCCCGGTCGTAACTCCCCGTGGAAGCGACTCCGCCACCCTCGACAACGTAGTCGAGATGCTCGTGCACGGCGGTCGCCCGCTGCCCCACGTGATGATGATGTTGGTGCCCGAGGCCTGGCAGAACGATCCCGCCATGCCGCAACACAAGCGCGACTTCTACGAGTACCACTCGTGCTTGATGGAGCCGTGGGACGGTCCGGCCGCCCTCGCCTTCACCAACGGTCGACAGATCGGCGCCATGCTGGACCGCAACGGCCTGAGGCCTGCGCGCTGGATGCTCACCCACGACGGGATCGTCGTCATGGGCTCCGAAACGGGCGTCCTCGAGTTCCCCGCGGAACGAGTGGAACGCAAAGGCCGCCTCGAACCCGGCACGATGTTCATGGTCGACCTCGAACAGGGCCGCATCGTCCAAGACGAGGAGATCAAGCAGGACATCTGCACGCGTCAGCCCTATGGCAAGTGGCTGCGAGACAACAAGATCAACCTGCGAGACATCGAGACGGTTCCCTCCACGCGCCCAACCGAGCGGCACACGCTGATCGAGCGGCAGCAAGCCTTCGGGTACACCCAGGAGGACCTGCGCCTCTTGATCGCGCCAATGGCCAAGACCGGCGCCGAAGCGGTCGGCTCCATGGGCACCGACACGCCACTCGCCGTCCTCAGCGACGAGCCTCAGCCGCTCTTCAACTACTTCAAGCAGCACTTCGCTCAGGTCACGAATCCGCCGATCGATCCAATCCGCGAGGAGTTGGTGATGAGCCTCAAGAGCTACATCGGCGGCGAAGGCAACCTGCTCTTCGAGCTGCCCGATCAGGCGCAAATGCTCGAGCTCCCGCACCCGGTGCTGAGCAACGAGGACATGGTCAAGCTGCGTCATACACACATGATCCAGCTGCGCATGCCAGCGACTTTGCCCATGCTGTATCCGGTTTCGGACGGCGCGGCTGGGCTCAAGGCGTCCCTCGATGAGCTATGCCGACAGGCGTCCGTCGCGGTGCTGAACGGGCACAGCTTGATCATCCTCAGTGACCGCGGATGCACGGCGCACATGGCGCCGATCCCCGCCCTGCTGGCAACCGGCGCGGTCCATCACCACCTGACCCGCAATGGCACCCGCGTCAAAGTCGGAATCCTCGTGGAAACGGGCGAGGCCCGTGAGGTGAACCACTTTGCGTTGCTCTGCGGCTATGGCGCGGGCGGCGTGAACCCGTACCTCGCGATGGAGTCCATCGAACAGCTGTGTCGAGACGGTCAGATCCCCGGGTTGACGGATCCGACCGTCGCGAAGGAAAAGTACATCAAGGCGGTGTGCAAGGGCCTGCTCAAGGTGATGAGCAAGATGGGGATCAGCACCTTGCAGAGCTATCAAGGCGCGCAAATCTTCGAGGCGCTGGGCTTGAACGAAGAGGTGATCGACCGCTACTTCACGGGCACCGCGAGTCGCATCAGCGGCATCGACCTCGGCGTGATCGCGGAGGAGGGCCGCATGCGCCACCAGCGCGCATTCCCCCGCAGGGACGGCGGCGTGCCGGAGCTGTCGGTCGGCGGCCAGTATCACTATCGCGCCCAGGGCGAACGGCACTTGTGGAGCCCGCGTACCATCGCATCGCTTCAACGCGCCGTGCGCCAAGAGGACGTCAAGAGCTATCAGGAGTACTCGGAGCTGATCAACAAGCAGACCGAGGGCTTGATCACGCTGCGTGGCATGTGGGAGCTGAATCCCCGAGGTAATGCGATCGACATCTCTGAAGTCGAGCCTGCAGTGGAGCTGGTGAAGCGCTTTGCGACCGGAGCGATGAGCTTCGGGTCCATCAGCGCCGAGGCCCACGAAAACCTCGCGATGGCGATGAACCGCATCGGGGGCAAGAGCAACACCGGCGAAGGCGGCGAAAAGCCCGAGCGCTTCGCTGATGAGCGTCGCAGCGCCATCAAGCAAGTCGCTTCAGGCCGCTTCGGTGTCACCACCCACTACATGGTCAGCGCCGACGAGCTTCAAATCAAGATCGCTCAGGGTGCCAAGCCCGGCGAAGGCGGGCAGCTGCCGGGGCACAAAGTAGACGCGATCATCGCCAAGACGCGCTTCTCCACGCCTGGTGTGTCGCTGATCTCCCCCCCTCCCCATCACGACATCTACTCGATCGAGGATCTGGCTCAGCTGATCTTCGATCTGAAGATGGTCAACCCACGGGCGCGCATCAGCGTGAAGCTGGTCGCTGAGGCGGGTGTCGGTACCGTCGCCGCGGGCGTCGCCAAGGCGCACGCAGACGTGATCCTGATCTCGGGACATGACGGCGGCACCGGCGCGTCACCGCTGACCTCGATCAAGCACGCAGGCGTCCCCTGGGAGCTTGGCCTCGCGGAAACGCAGCAAGTGCTGGTCAAGAACGACCTACGCGGTCGCGTGATCTTGCAAGCAGATGGGCAGCTGCGCACCGGGCGAGACGTCGCGATCGCCGCGCTGCTCGGCGCCGAGGAGTTTGGCTTCGCCACGGCGCCGCTGGTGGCATCTGGTTGCATCATGATGCGCAAGTGCCACCTCAACACCTGTCCGGTGGGTATCGCGACGCAGGACCCAGAGCTACGCAAGAAGTTCACTGGGCAGCCGGAGCACGTGATCAATTTCATGTTCTTCGTCGCCGAGGAGCTGCGCGCGCACATGGCGAGCCTGGGCTTCCGCAAGCTCAGCGAGATGGTGGGCCGGGTCGACTGCTTGCGGACACGCGACGTGTCCCACCACTGGAAGGCTTCGCGCCTCGACTTTTCCGACGTGCTGATGCCGGCGTCGGCCAAGCCGGGAGTCGCGCTCTCGAAGAGCGTCGAGCAGGAGCATGGCCTCGAGAAGGCCTACGACCACCATTTCATCCCGCTCTGCGCCCCCGCCCTCGAGCGCAAAGAGCCGGTGCGCCTCGACCTGCCGATCCGCAACGTGCACCGCACCGTGGGCAGCATGCTGGCAGGTGAGGTCGCCAGGCGTCACGGCAACGAGGCGCTACCCCCCGGCTGCATCGTGCTGAATTTCACAGGCTCCGCCGGTCAGAGCTTCGGGGCGTTTGCCGTGCAAGGCATGGAGATGCACCTCGAAGGCGACTCCAACGACTACATCGGCAAGGGTCTGGCGGGCGGCATCCTGAGCGTTCGGCCCCCGCGCGGCAGCAGTTTCCGCGCGGATGAGAATGTGATCGTGGGCAACACGGCGCTCTACGGCGCCACCGGCGGAGCGGCGTTCTTCTGCGGCCGCGCCGGTGAGCGCTTCGCAGTGCGGAATAGCGGGGCCACCGCGGTGGTCGAGGGCGTGGGAGACCACGGCTGCGAGTACATGACCGGCGGCCTGGTGGTGGTGCTCGGAGCCACCGGGCGTAACTTCGGCGCTGGCATGAGCGGAGGCATCGCCTACGTCTACGACGAGGACGGGCACTTCTCCGAGCAGTGCAACCGGGAGCTCGTGAGCCTGGAGGCGCTCAGCATGGAAGACTCTTCGCTGCTTGCAGAGCTACTTGAGCGCCACCAACTTCAGACCGGCTCCACCAAGGCAAAGAACCTTCTCGGGACCTGGGAGACGACGTTGAGCCGTTTCATCAAGGTTTTCCCGCTGGAATACAAGCGCGTGCTCGCGGAGCAAGAAGAAAAGCGCGCGGCGGAGGCGCAAAACAACAGCATTCCGCCCGAATACGAGCCTCAACCGGAAGCAATCGTTGGCGGACCGCGCAGCGCGGAGGTGGACTGAGCCATGGGCAAGGTAACGGGATTCATGGAGTATCGGCGGCAGTCCGCCGAGAAGCGCCCAACGAGTGAGCGGGTAAAGGACTATCGCGAGTTCGAACTCCCCGTCGTGGGACAGGAGCTCCAGCAGCAAGCCGCGCGTTGCATGGACTGCGGAGTCCCCTTCTGCAACACGGGATGTCCGCTGGGCAACTTGATCCCAGACTGGAACGACCACGTCTTCACCAATCAACCGGAGCGGGCGAGCCTCGCTCTGCACGCCACCAACAACTTCCCCGAGTTCACGGGCAGAGTGTGCCCCGCGCCGTGTGAAGCTGCGTGCGTACTCGGGATCAACGACGACCCGGTGAACATCAAGCTCATCGAGCGCTCCATTGCTGACCGCGCCTGGAATGAGGAGCTGGTCCGCCCCGAGCCGGCTAGCCATCGCACGGGTAAGAAGGTCGCGGTGGTCGGCTCTGGACCGGCGGGAATGGCTGCCGCTCAACAGCTGGCGCGTGCAGGTCACGACGTGACGCTGTTCGAGCGCGACGATCGCATCGGCGGCCTGCTGACCTACGGCATCCCCGACTTCAAACTCGAGAAGTGGCTCGTGCAACGGCGCGTGGAGCAGATGACCGCCGAGGGCGTGATCTTCAAGACGAGCGTCAACGTCGGCTACGATGTCACCGGCACAGAGCTACGAGAAAAGTTCGATGCGATTTGCCTGTGTCATGGCTCGCGTAAACCAAGGGACCTACCGGTTCCCGGGCGCGAACTTGCTGGCATCCACTTCGCGATGGACTTTCTTGAACAGCAGAATCGCCGCGTCGCGAATGCGCCCATCTCTGGCGCGGATATTCTTGCCACAGGGAAACACGTCGTCGTCCTCGGCGGTGGCGACACGGGCTCCGACTGCATCGGCACATCGCATCGCCAGGGTGCCGCCAGCGTCACCAGCTTCGAGATCATGCCGCGCCCCCCGGACGCGCCGGCGAGCAGCACGCCTTGGCCGCTCTGGCCCCTGAAGATGCGCACGAGCAGCTCTCACGAGGAAGGCGGGGAACGTGACTGGGCAGTTTCGACGGAGGCGTTCGTCAGCGATGGCTCAGGCAACGTGCAGGCGCTGAAGTGCGTGCGGGTGCGGCCGCAAAACGGCCGCTTCGAGCCGGTCGCCGGCTCTCAGTTCGAGGTGAAGGCGGACCTGGTGTTGCTCGCGATGGGTTTCGTGCACCCAGAGCACGGCGGAGTGCTCGACCAACTCGGAGTAGCGCTGAATCAGCGCGGAAACGTCCAGGTCGACGGGCAGATGATGACCAACGTCGCCGGGGTGTTTTCCGCTGGGGATATGCAGCGAGGTCAGAGTCTCGTTGTGTGGGCGATCGCGGACGGACGGCGCGCCGCCCAGGCCATCGATCGCTATCTCAGCGGTGAGACGGCGCTCAGCCAGCCGGGGCGCGCAGGGCGACTTCGCTAAGCACGCTTGGCGGGAGGCGATGCGGCCGCGCGCTGCAAGTCGCTGCTCCCTCACCCCCACCCCTGACTACAGTCACCGCCAGCTCGACGGCAACTGCGGCGGGGGCAAGTCTGGGGTTTTTGCGCCGGAAATTGGCGGTCGTCGACTGGCATTGAGCGACGTGACCCCCGTGTTCGCAACCAGGCGGGCAGCGAACACGGGCTATCCCCGTCGATCTCCGCCTGTCCAAGGTCGCGGAAACAACCGGGCGCGTATCTCTCGGGGTCAACCCTGGCGGTTTTGGCCAGTCGATGCTTTTGGGCGAGCGCTCGCTTCCGCACCCGTACCCGCGGTACACTCGCGCTAGTGGCTCGTCGTCGCCGAAGCAAAAGCGCCAACCCTCCCAGACACCCCCTCGTCTCTGGCCCCGAGATCCGCGTGACTCATGGGCCAGCGGGCAGAGACACGCTGGCCGCCATCGCATCGGAGCTGATGCAGACAGCGCCGGCGCGTTTCGAGTCCATGCCGGAGATCGAGATCGGTCAGAGTACCGCCGGTCATGAGACCCTGGCGGCAATCGCCGAAGAGGTGCAGCGCGAGGCCGCGCAGATCGCCAGAGATCGCGGGTGGAACGGTGAAGAGGGCGAGGAAGCCCGTAGCTCCGTGCGCCCCAAGATGACCACGATGAGCTTCGAAGAGCGGCCGCGCCGTGACAGCTCATCGCCCGAGGTGATCACGATCAGTGAGGCACCCATCGGGCGCAGCACGATGGAAGACCTCGAGCGCGATGCAGTGGCGGATGCACTGGGCCGTGGCTTGCGCGTATCCGAGCCTCCAAGACGCACCGCCCAATCCCATGCCTCGCTGAGCGCGCCACGTATCACGCAAAAGATGGAGGTGTTCGAGATGATCACCTTCGTCGTCAGAGCGAACGACGCCGGCCGTCTCTCGTCGATGCGCAGTCGCAAGGATTTCGTTGCGGAAAAGCTGATGCACCGGCTGCCAATCGAGAGCCCGGATGACATCGAACGCGTCGACGTCACGCCGTGGACCGAGAAGGGCACCGTGATCTTGCGCGTCTGGTGTCGCGTGGCTTCGGACTGACCCTCCAGCGCATGTCGCGGCTCGAGATAACGCGCCGCGAAACGCGGAAGATTTGGCCGATCTCGACGCGGGTCTCGAAACGCGCCGCCAGACGCCCGGCGCTGCGTGAAGCGTAGTACCCTTCCCCGTGAATGAGGCCGGAAGACCGCGAACGCATTCAGCTAGAGGTAACGAGTCGCGTACTGGAGCGCCACATGGCGCGCTCCGCCAGCGGCCCTGACTACCTCGAAACACTGATCAACGACACGATCTACAACGAGCGCCGGCGACTCGAACGGGACCCACCCAAGGGCGACGAGGCGAGCTTCTACGCTGGCCTCGCCAAGCGCCTGCCGAAGGCCTCGCAAGTCGAGCTGAAGCACATGCTCGAGGAGATGCTGCGCCGTTTCGTTGCGGAAGTGGTCGGCAACTTCGACGAGCGGGTTTACCGCTTGTCGACCAGCGTCGTCCCTACCGGCCTATCGCTGCTGCTGAAGGCATCGAGCGCCGCGGGTCCTCGAGATCTACTGTCTCTGGACGGGATCAGCGTCGTGCGCGACCACATCGAACTCCAGGGCGAAGTGGACCACGTCAAGCGCCTGCTCGGCAAAGGCACGCTGATGGTGGTACCCACCCACTCGTCGCATCTGGACTCGATTGTGCTCGGGTACGCCGCCCACCTCATGGAGCTACCGCCGCTATTGTACGGGGCTGGGCTCAACCTGTTCACGAATCCGCTGATCTCGTTCTTCATGAACAACCTCGGGGCTTATCGAGTCGATCGCAAGAAGACCGCGAGCATCTACAAGGAAGTGCTCAAGGAATACGCGACGGTGGCCATGGAGATGGGCTACCACAATCTGTTCTTTCCCGGCGGAACCCGAAGTCGCTCAGGAGCCGTCGAGAGCAAACTCAAGAAGGGCCTGCTAGGCACCGCGGTCACCGCATACATCAACAACCTCAAGCACGAGCGCATGCGGCCCAACGTGTACATCGTCCCCTGCACCATCAGCTATGATCTGGTGCTGGAGGCCGAGACGCTGATCGACGACTACCTGAAAGAGGTGGGAAAGAGTCGCTACATCATCGAAGACGACGAGTTCAGCAAGCCGCGGCGGATCCTCAACTTCATGAGCGAAATCGCCTCACTCGACGGACGAATCGCTGTCACCTTCGGGCGGCCCTTGGACATCGTCGGCAACTTCGTCGACCAGGAAGGGCGAAGCCTCGACCCGCGAGGCCGCGTGGTGGACACCAAGAGCTACGTGCTGAAGAACGGCGTGCCTGAACACGACCATCAGCGCGACCAAGAGTACACCCAAGAAATCGCCGACGCGGTGGTCAAGGGACTGCGCGAGAACAACGTGGTGATGAGCACGAACATCGTCGCTTACACCCTGATGCGCATGCTCAAGCTCAAGAACCCCGGCATGGATTTGTATCGCCTACTGCGCACCGGAGGCAGCACGCCGTCGTTTCCCCACGGCGACGTAGTACGGGAGACAGCCGCCACCATCGAGCTGGTGAAGGCCGCTGAGCAGCCGAGGCTCGCCGACGAAGTGCGCTCGGCAACGGCGCTCGCGGCCGTGGATGATGCGCTCCGTCATTTCAAGAGCTATCACACGCACCCCGTTGCGGAACGCCGCGGCGATCGCGTTTTCCACGAGGATCGAAATCTGCTCCTCTACTACGCGAACCGCCTGTCGGGGTATGACCTGGAGCTGCGGGGAGCCAGGCGCTCGTCTGGCGAACCGCAAGCTTCGCGAGAGGTTCAGTCTCCTGGAGCGCAGCAATCTTCTGGAGAGCCGAGATGAGCGAGACCTTGAGAGTAGGCGTGATCGGCGCCGGAAGCTGGGGCACCACGCTGGCGAAGATAAGCGCAGAGAACGGCCACCCGACGCTGCTCTGGGCGCGACGTGAGGAGCAGGCTGCTCGCATCGCCGAGGAGCGGTGCAACGCCGAGTACCTGCCCAACATCGAGCTCCCACTCAACCTCGAGACGACCGCAGATCTACAGCGCATCGCCGAGTTCAGCGATCTCTTGGTGCTGGTAGTTCCGAGCCACGGCCTGCGGGAGATCGCGCGGCAGCTGGGAGAGTTCGTCGACGGGAGCCAGTGCTTGGTTCACGCCACCAAGGGCCTCGAACAAGCGACCCACCGTCGCATGAGCGAAGTCATCCGCGAGGAAACGTGCTTGCGCAAGATCGGCGTCATCGCTGGCCCCAACTTGGCACGGGAGCTCGCGCAGTGCGGGCCCGCTGGCACGCTGGTCGCTAGCCACTACGACGAAGTCTTCCGCAAGGGACACGCTGCGTTTGGCAATCACTACTTCCGTGTCTACTGGGGACACGACGTCGTCGGCGCCGAGGTGGGTGGCGCATTCAAGAACGTGGTCGCGCTCGCTGCTGGAGTGCTGAGCGGCTTGGGATTTGGCGAGAACTCCCGCTCCTTGTTGATGACTCGTGGCCTCAGCGAGATGGCGCGCCTCGGCACGGCCATGGGCGGTAGCCTCGTCACCTTTGGAGGCATGGCAGGCATCGGCGACTTGATCGCGACGTGCTCATCGAGCCTGAGCCGCAATTTCCAGGTTGGGTCCAGGCTGGCTGCGGGGGAAACTCTCCCCCAAATCCAGGCAGAAATGAAGATGGTCGCCGAAGGCGTCAAGACCTCGCTGGCGGTGAGGGAGTTCGCCACTCAGCATCACATCGATCTGCCAATCGCCGGGGCCATCCATCGCCTGCTGCATGAAGGCGGCAGCGTGCCCGAGCTACTCGCGGACTTGATGGCCATCCCGACCGGCCCGGAGTTCGCCGAGCTCACGCGCTAGCGTGCTGGTGAGCTCGCCTCGGGTTGAACTCACCAGCCTCCGTTGACCTGGAGGTTCAACCCTGAACGCCGGCCCGACCGCTCACGGAGGCGCTTGCCTCCACGCTGACCTGCACACGCACGGACGCCTTCACGCTCGCATCAGCAGCGGCGCCAACGCACGCCAGCGCCTGGAGCCCCGCCTGCCCGATGATCTTCGGCAGCTGACCTCCAACTTGAACCACGACCTGGGCGTCGTTGATCAGGCGCTTGCCCAGCGCGAACTCGGCTTGGAGCAGCTTCGGCAGGTTGGCTTGCAGCGTCGCGGACAACATGGCTGCGCTCTGCCCATCTGGCCAGGCCTGTACGAAGACCTCCGCGGGAGTACAACTCGCGCGGAAATTCGCCTGAGCCGAGCAGCTCGCGTTGCACTCCGCGTCCGCGCTCGGAGGACGCACCGTGCCCTCGCACTGAGGTGCCTGCCATTGCCCCTGACAGCCCACGTGGCAGGTCGCATCGCAGCTGCCATTGCAGTCTCCGTTGCACTGCCCGATGCACTGCCCGGTGGCGTCAACCTGAGAGCACTGACCGTTACACTGTCCGGTACACCGTCCCTCGCAGCGTCCAACACAGCGGCCTTGGCAGTACCCGGACAGCTTGGCTGGCTCACAGCTCGCGATCACCTGCCCAGGGTCCACGCTGACGTCACATGCGCCTTCACAGCGCGCCTTCGCTTGGAGGTCTGCTTGACACTGCGGTAGCGTCGCCTGGACGCGCACACCCACACCCTGAGCGAACACGGCATCCATCCGCGCGGAAAATGCTCCACACGCAGCCTTGGCTGCTGACCCCGGCTTGTCGTCGAGCGGCTGAAGCTCCGCCTGCGTCGCGCCCATGTCGAGCGCCATGCGCGAGCAAGCCTCGACGGTCATCGCCTCCATCTGCAGCGACAGCTGCATCAGGTCTTTCGATGCCGAAACGAAGGCGCGGATCTTGGCGTTCGCACGGGCGTCAGCGCTGAAGTTGGCGGTGAGGGGGTCACCGGAGTTCCAGCTTGGACAAGCGGCACCAAGGCCGCCGAATCCAGCGCCCTGGCAACCACCGATGGCGAAGGCGGCTGTCGCGATCAACGCGCTGCTACTCAACCCGCGCCCGATCGCTCGGGAGCGCTTGGTTGGCGGAGCGGACATTCTGGGGGAGGACGAAGCCATGGTAATTTTCCCTTAGGATTTTCGGGGGAGGATCAAGCCGGAAGGTGCTGCGAGATGGCCGCACGCACCTGTTCGATTAGCTCTGGCAAGTGCTCGCGATCGAACGCGGATGTGTCGACTGGCTCGCTGAACGTGACGCGAACGGTCTGACCTTCCGTCACTGTCCTTCCCTTTGCCACCAAAGTACGCCGCGTGCCATCGATCGTCACCGGCAAGATCCACACGCCGGCATCGATGGCCATGCGGAATCCCCCCTTCTTGAACACCCCCAGGCGGCCGTCGGGGCTGCGAGTGCCCTCTGGAGCTATCCAGATACTCATGCCGGAACGGAGCGCTTGGGTGGCGGCGCTCAACGTGGCGATTGCACGCTCTCTCCGCGCCCGGTCAAGCGCAGGGAACCCGGCGGCGCGCATGGCGGGGCCCATCACGGGGATGCGAAAGAGCTCGCGCTTCGCGACCATGCGAATCGGCTTGTCGTAGCTCTGAAACAGCACCGGGATGTCGTAGTGCGACTGATGATTGCTGATCACCACGAAGGTCTCCTCGCCGAGCATGTGCTGCTTCCCG
This sequence comes from Polyangiaceae bacterium, assembly GCA_041389805.1. Taxonomy (GTDB): domain Bacteria; phylum Myxococcota_A; class Polyangia; order Polyangiales; family Polyangiaceae; genus JAHBVY01. The sequence continues at coordinate 100,177 of JAWKRD010000014.1, forward strand.
CGCACTTCGATGTTTATCCGCGCGGCATCTACCAAGGCACGGGACCAGCGATCCAAGCGAGCGTCACACACCGACCGCTCGGCGCGTCCAAGCAGGCTGTCTGCAATCGTCGGCAGTCCAGCCCGACAGGTCACGAGCCCAGCGTGAATCATGTGCTTCCAGGTCATTCCGCCAGAAGCCAAACACGTGCCACGCGGTCATGCCAGGCGGATATCCATCGCCCCGCCACCCGCCAGGTCACTGCGTCGGTTTCGATGGGCCGCCTGGGTGTTGGAAGAGCGGCCCACCTGGTCTGAGCTTGCTCGACGACGGGAGCGGCGCCAACGCGGGCTTGTTGCCAGGCCGACCGCGCTTGATGGGGGGCGCCTGGGGCACGCTGCGACCTTGTTCTGGCCACGCCCAGGGCAGCGGGTCCTTTACCAACCCGTGGCTGATCAAGCGCGTGCGGGTTGGCGTCGGGTGTGGCGCCCCAGGGGGTGGCACCCGTTCGTGCAGTGACCACATGTCGAATGCGACGATGCGATCGTGGGGGTTACCAGTGCGCTCGTGATACTTGAGCAGGTAGTCTTTGACGCCCGGCAGATACGCGCGGAAACGCCCCTCGGACATGCGGCGCATCCAGTCACACCAGATCTGATTCAGGTGATATCCCGTCTCAGGACTCATCTCGAACGTTGGAGGCTTGCCAGTCAGTGGATCGATATGACGCCCGTCTTCAGTCACCGCATCCACGACGATCACACCGTCGTCGTTAGGTGGCTGGGGGGCGAACATCGACCAGCCCTGGAACATCCGCGGGTAGACGATGGTGGCTTCCAGCCACTCCGGCCGATGCTTGGGCTTCATGCTGTCAGGGACCGCGCGATTCTCGACGAGCACTTGGCTCACGGCAGCCAGCATCAGGTAGGCGACCACGAGCTGGCTGAGGCCGAATCCCAGACGCCTGAGAGCGCGCTGGGCTCCGCTCTCCGCCGGCGCTACCTCGTCCGGTAGGGTCGGGAGGGTCGCGACACCCAGGCGCTTCGCCGCCGCCTCGCGATCCTTCATCGCGCGCGTCAGCCACCCGTCGATCCCGTGGCTGATCCCTGGCAAGTACAGCCAGAACCAGACGAAGCGCGGTGTGCTCAGCGCGTGGGTCAGCGACCGCAGACCCGCGACCCCGCTGAGAGCGGTGGATTCGCTCGCGCTCTCTTCCAGCACGCCGAAGCCTTGGGCGTAGCCCGGGAGACTCACGAAGTGGACGAGGCCTTGCCCATCGAAGCGCTTGATCAGACGCCCCAGAGTCAGAGCGAGGCCGTTGTCGGAGTCCAAGAGGACCCTGCGCGTGCTGCGCTTCTTTCGCTGCCGCGCGGCAAGAGTCGACCAGAAGTCTGCATGCACGAAGATCGACATCATGGCCATCATCGCCCACGAAAACGGGCCGAGCTGAACCATCGAGTCGATGCCGAGGTGGAGCGCCAGGATCAGCGCCCACGCCAGGAGCCGGGCGCGACGGAAGAAGATCGGGGTAAGGATCAGCGCTGGCAGTACGAACTCGATCGCGAGCGCGCTCCAGCTCATGCCCTTGATCGCCCAAAGCGGAAGGTGATGGCGGATCCAGCCTCCAAAGGGCGAGATCATGCGGTCCTGCTGCAGGAAGTAGTAGACCGCGGTGCCGTCCTTCCAGGGCGGCCCGTTCTTGTGGACGGCGTTGAAGTAGTAGATCACCGCCCACTGAAAGAGCAGAGCGGTGGCAGCCAAATTGACGACCGGCCGCGTGTCGAGACGCGGGCTCGCGCGGTCATTCAAAGCCTCCACGGATGGCTCGCGTCGTTGCCTCAGGGAAGTGAGCATGGAGTCCACGGAGAAGCGGCGCCCCAGGGGCAGGAACATGCTCCACACGGTGAGCAGGATGAGCACGACGTAGCCGCCGTTCTCCATCAGGATGCTGCGGCTACTGATGCTGCACAGGAGCAGCGCGGACAGGACGTGCATGAGCCGCGTGCGCCAGCCAATCCAGAGGCAGAAGTACACCGCGACGTGGATCCAGAACAACACCTTGACCTCACCCGGCGTGCTGAACGCGTGGTAGATCGACCAGAGGTGGTTGCTCATGGGCCGGAACAACGCGAAGTGATTCGGCAGCCAGCCTTCGTTCGTGAAATGGTCGACTAGATCCGGGTATCGACGCAGCAGGTCGACGAGCAGCAACGTGCCAAGGATCCAGCGGAAGAGCCCCAGCGAGCGCGGATCGACGGTGGCGTATCGCTCTGCAACCGCCCGACCGAAGCGGCGCCACGCCGAAACGACTGGCTCGGATACCGTTGCCGGCTCGCCTGCCACGCTTTCAGCGGACGGCGCCTCAGCCCTCTCGTCTGCGGAACCGGCGTCTTCGGTGGCGGCGTCGTCGGTGCTGGCGTCGTCGGTGGCGGCGTCGTCGGTGCTGGCGTCGTCGGTGCTGGCGTCGTCGGTGCCCGTGGCCTCCTCGTCCTCCAGCTCAACCTGGGCGTCGCTGTCCCCTCGCTCGCTCACGGTCCACCCTGCTTGAGCCAAGGCGTCGCCAGGCTGTCCTTCACCACGCCATGGGAAATCAGCTTCTGGGGACGCCGGGGGATGCCGTGCTTCTGCCCAGGCGGGGGCGACTTGTCTTCGATCCACCACACATCGAAGGCCACGATCTTGTCCTTCGGGTTCCCCGTCCGTTCGGAGTACTTCATCAAGTAGTCTTCGAGGTTCTTGCGGTGGTGCGCGTTGCCGCCAAAGCGGATCTTGTTCTCGTAGTCGCACCAAAACTGGTTATGTCCCCAGCCGGTTGGCGTGTCCGGATTGAAGTCAGGCTCCTTGCCGGTCAGCGGATCGATCTTGCGACCGTCCACCGTGCGCGCGTCGACGACGACGGTGCCATCGTCATAGGGCGGCTCCGGCGCGAACATGCGCCAGCCCTGGTATAGCCGCGGATAGTCCACGAGCTCTTCGACCCACTGCGGGCGTTTGATGCGGATCTTGCTGGTGACCCACGAATTGTCGACCATCACCTGGCTGCCCAGAATCACCAGCAGGAACAGGGTTCCCAGCTCACGCAGGGCTCCCCCGAACCGGCTCAGGCTCTCCCGCCAGGGCTTGGGCTCGTCGGGCACGTTGGCCGCGGCATGGCGCGCGACGCCGCAGGCCCCTAGGCCCAGCCACACCGAGATCTGGATGCGATTACTGGCGATCTTTCGGTAGAGCCACATCCCCAGGGACGAAAACGGCGGCACCTTCAGCCACCAGACGAGCGCGATACCGAAGGGTAGCGCGCGGATGATCTCGAACACCGCGTTCGATTCCGTACGGTAACTACCATCAGGCATCACCGCGACCACGCTCTGCTCGGTAACCGCAGGGTCGAGCCCCTCCGGTAGCTTCTCTAGATCCCAGTTCTCAACGAAGGTCAGGCGCTGGAATGGGTCAAGCCGCTTCAAGATGCGGCAAGTGAGCAAGCAGATGCCACAGTCGGCGTCGTAGATCACCGTTCGCCGGCGCTTCTCCTTGCCGAAGTAGCGCCCCACGGCGGCCCAGTCTGCGCCCCCGAGCATCAGGACGAAGAAGCTCACCATGACGTAGGAGAACGGGCCGAGACGAGACATCGCCGCGATATTTCCGTGCAGGCCAAAGGCCAGCACGAACGCTAGGCGGCGGAACCACTTCTGACCGAATGGGATAAGCAGAATTCCGGCCAACGTGCCTTCGACCACAAGGGTGGCGTAGGTCAAGAACCGCAGCACGCCGAACGGCACGTTGTTCCTCACCCAAACCCCGAACGCAGTGATGATGCGATCCTGGTAGACGAACCAGTGCAGCGCGGAACCGTCCTGCCAGCCATGCCCGCTCTTGTGCACGGTGTTGAAGAAGTAGATCACGCTCCACTGCAGGATCAGCGCGAAGATGGCCAGTCGGTACACCGGGAGGTCGATTCCCTCGTCCGCGCTGCGATCGTTGAGTTCCGCCGCGCTGCGCTCCTTGAAACGCTTCATCGACTTGCGGACGGCATCCAAGGACAGCCGGTTTCCGAGCGGCAAGAAGAGCGTCCAAATCGTGATGATGTTGACCACCACTGTACCGCCGTTCTCCACGAACAGGTTCCGTGCGTTTAGGCTAGTAATGCAGATCGCGGACAGGACGTGGAAGAGCTTCGTGCGGTAGCCGAACAGAAAGCACAGGAAGACGCACAGGGTGATCCCGAACGCCACGCTGACCTCTCCGTAGCTGCTGAACGCGTGATAGATCGAGAACACGTGACGCCCCATCGGGGCGAACAGCGAGTAGTGGTTCGGGTAGATGCCGTCGTTCGTGTAGAACGCCCCTGCGTTGGCCCAGCGACGAAGCAGGTCGACGCACAGGATCACGCCCAGCACGATGCGGAACACACCCAGCCACCTGGGGTCAGCCTTGAGGTAATGCTCCGCAAACCAGCCGGGTGACGCCTCCTTCTTCTTGTCTAGCTTGGCCTCTGACCCGGCGCTTTCCGCGACGTCGGTGTGCCCTGCCTCGTCGGTAGGAGAGTCATCCTCATGGGACGCTGCAGCGTCCTTCGGACGCTTCTTGCGACGCTTCTTGCGCCGAACCGGGGCATCGCCCGGCTCCGAGGCCCGCGCGGCTTTGGCGTCAGCAACGCTCTCCGCATCATCCAGGTCGCGGTCTTCGCTCGGGGCGTCGGAATCTCGATCGGTCGAGTCGGTCATTTGAGCACGGGCACTCTAGTCAAGGCAGGGTTGTTGGTGGGTGCGAATTGTTTCAACGCGGGCTCAGCCATCTCCGCAGCGTTTGCGCATTCTCCCGGCTGAAACCCCCTCTGAACGCACCTCCACCGGAGCGGCGGTCGCGCCGCCCAGGAGGTGCGTAGCGGATCCGAGGTCGAATGCGAAGCGCGGGGTATCTCAAGGCAGCTCCGATGTTCGCACTTCCGCCATCCCGCGATGTGTGCAGGGTTCATGCCTCGAGCCTTGAACCCGCGCCCGACGGAGGCCCGGCGACGGCATCGGCTGAGGCGCACAGCGACAGCACGCAACAGCAGCTGCGCACGCAACAGCAGCTGCACACGCAACGGCAGCTGCGCACGCAACAGCGAGCAGGACAGCGAGTGTAGTGGCTTGGCTCAGCGTGGCTCACCGGCCCCACGACCTCTGGCTGCGCGACGCCACTCTCATCACGACGGTCCTGGGACTACTACTCACGCGCGGGCGATTCACCAGCCAAGCAAGCGAAACGGCCCGTGCAGCTGAGATACGAGGCTCGAAATCCTATCTCCTGCTTCGGCCGGCCAATTCACCTGCCTTTGCGGGTCGAGGATCGTCGTGAGTGTAGTACATTCAGAGTATTGCGCAGGACTGCACTCTGGCGAGAGCCCAGTGAACGGAAGCGATGGGAGGGTCCTGTATCCCACCTCGAGTTCCAGCTGCTCGACCCGCGTCGTGTCTCGACCCTCGTCGTGTCTCGACGGACGCGGTGTCTCGAACCCGTGGCGTCACCGAAAACCGCCTTTCTTCGCCAGAAAGCCTTGCGTAATACGCGACCAAAAGCGGCAACCACCTGTACAGTGTCGTTTAGGGATCGTGGGTTTGATCGCCACGAACCCCGGCGCGCCAGCCCGACACTGAGTTCTCCCGTGAGCTCCCAGACTCCACCCACAGCTCATCTGCCCAAACTCCCCAGCGAACGATGAACGTTGCCTGCGAAAAGTGCTCTGCCAAGTACGCGGTGCCTGACTCCAAAGTCAAAGGCCGCAAGGTCCGCATCACCTGCAAGCGGTGCGGAGCCCCAATCGTCGTCGACGGGAGGGACCTGGCAGCAGGAAAATCCGCAGAGAAACCCGCGGCTGCCCAACCGGCAGCTGCGCAACCGGCAGCTGCAAAACCGGCAGCTGCAAAACCGGTCGAACTCAAGCCAGCGGCAAAGGTCGACGCCAAGCCCAAGGTCGAACCAGCCAAGCCGGTGCTCTCGCCCAAGCCCGCGACCGCCGCGCCGAAGCCGGTGCGCCCGGAGACACCACCCACCGCGATCGCGACGGCGGTGACCAAACCCCCCACCGCCAAGTCCACGATGCTTGGTGGTCTCGGGGCTCCGGGAAGTCCCGCAGCTGGGGCTCCCAAGCCGCTGGGCGGGCTCGGCCCCAAGCCGGCTCAGCGCACGATGCTCGGGGGTGTGACAGCACCCCGACCCGCGACACCGATCGCCTCGAAAGCCGCAGTCAAACAGACGTTGATGGGCGGGCTCAGCCCTGCGTTCGGCGCTGCACCTTCACCGCGGGACCTCCCGCCGAGCGCCTCCGAGGGAGAGCGCGAGTGGACCGTCGCCGTGACCGACGAAGACCACTACGAGATGAACACGGACGAGGTGGTTCAGGCGTTTACGCAGGGAAACATCGACGAGGATACGTTCATCTGGAAAGAGGGGATGGACGACTGGCTCACGCCGTTTGAAGTCCCCGGTATCGCGGCGGCACTGCGCAAGGCGGGTCAGCGGCCAAAGGGTGAAAACCCCATGGCGTTCGACGACGCCACCCGCGTGGGTCCGTCCCCGATTGACAGGAAGCCCGCCGCTGAGCCCACGCCCAAGCCCGGCGAAACCCAAGGGGTCTGGAAGGAACCCGGGGACTGGAAGCCGATGGCAGCGCCTGGAATGGATCTAGCTTTCGACGACGTGACCGTCGCGATGGCAGCGCCACAGAGCCGCCAGCTGCTCCAGGAGAGCCGAGACCTGCTGGCGAAGAAACAGGAAGAGGAGGAGGACCTCACGATTCAGGGCGAGTCACCGCTCCTCGAACAAATCCGCGCGGAAGCGCGGCTCAAGGAGGGTCTGAAGACGGTGCCGCCCCCTGCCCCCGCGGCGGGCACGCCATACGCACCGCCTCCCGTCGAACCGAGGATCTCCACGGCAGCGCCTGTGCCCACGTCGCCGGTGCCGAGCCCCGTCGCATCACCGAAGCCCCCAGTGGTCTCGCCGGTGCCGAGCCCCGCGATGTCGCCGCCAGCGTCGCCCGCACCGAGCCCCGCTCAGGCGGGCGCGGTTTCCCCGGTTGTCCCCATCGTCGCCCCGGCGAGTCCCCTGATTCCGCGCGCGGCAGCTAGTCCCGACTCCGCCGACTCCGAAGCTGACAGCGCGATGCCGGACTCGGCCATGCCCGTGAGCGTAGAGGTTGACGACGTCGACGACCTGCTCGGCGGCTCGGCGCAGTCAGCCGGAGACGCGGCGGACGACGCGAAGACCGGGGAACGGAACGAGACCTCGGTCCTGTTCTCCCTCGACGCGATCGGTCCGAACGCAGAACAAGCCAAGCCGAAGCCGGCGAAGATGAAGTCGACCCTGCTCGGCATGGCGCCCCCACCGCCTCCGCGGCCGGCGCACCTATCGAACCCCGGTATCGAGACTGCGGAGGCTCCCGGCGGCCTTTCCGCGGGGATCTCCGGCAGTTCCCCCGACCTCGGCAGTTCTCCCGATCTCGGCAGTGCGGGCGCACCGGGCCTAGGCGCCGCTGCTGGCCTAGGCGCCTCTGCTGGCCTAGGCAGCTCGCCGGACCTGGGCGCAAGCCCAGGGGGCGGCCCGAGCTCGCCGGATCTGTACGGGGCAGGCCCGGAGCTCACCGCCAGCCTGGACGGTCCCGACCCGATGCTCTCGCCGCCGGTGAGCGCTGGCCCCATCTCCGAAATCAGCGTCCCGAAGAAGTCGGGCGGCGGCGTGTGGATCGCCCTGCTGCTCTTGCTGCTGTTGCTCGGTGGCGGCGCAGCCTACGCCTACACCCAGGGTCTCGGCCCGTTCGCGAAGCCGGTCTCGACGGCAGCACCAACGGACACGGGAACACTGGCACCAGCGGGCCAGCCCACCAGCGACTCGACGCCGACCGCGGAGACGAGCGATACGGCGGCCCCGAGCGACTCTGCGGCTGAAGCCCCCGGCAACAGCGCAGAAGCCCCCGCGACCGCTCAGGGGAAGCCGGAGAAGCTCGAGAAGAAGCCGGATGAGAAGGTCAGCGAGAAGACCGACGAGAAGACCGACGAGAAGGCTGCGGAAAAGACCGACGAGAAGCCGGATGAGAAGGCCGACGAGAAGCCGGATGAGAAGGCCGACGAGCAGACCGACACCGCCGGACCGCCCTTCGACGAGGTGGCCGCACGTAACGCGCTCGCGTCCGCCGCGGGGTCGGCAGCCAGCTGCAAGAAGCCCGACGGTCCCACCGGCCAAGGCCGTGCAATCGTGACCTTCGCGCCAAGCGGGCGCGTCACGTCCGCGGTGATCACTGGTGCCTTCGCAGGCACGACGGTGGGCGGGTGCATCGCACGGGTGTTCCGCGGGGCAACGGTGCCTGCGTTTTCAGGCGGACCGAAGACGGTCTCGAAGACTTTCAGCGTCGAATAGCTGGCGTAAGTTCGCCGCGACTTTCCCCGCCCAAACGCAGCCGGGGGCCGGGATCGGCGGGCGCGCTACCGGCGGGTCAATGGGCTCAGGCGGCGAGCACGCTCTTCAGTGAGTTGAAGAGCGCCCTCACCCCCAAAAACCGCTCGTCGGGATTGGCAGCCAACGCTTGTTGAACCCAGAAGTCGATGCCGGGGTTTAGATCCGTGCGGAGCTTGTGCAGGCTCGGGCGTTCGCCCTCCGTCACTGCCACGAGCAGCGCCCCGAGGTTCTTGCTGTCGAAGGGCGGTTGGCCCGCGAGACAGCGAAACACGATGGCGCCGAGCGCGTAGACGTCGACTCGCCCGTCGATCTTGCCGCCTTTCCAGGTCTCGGGCGCGATGTAGGTCGGCGAGCCGGCGATCGTGCCGTCAGCCGTGAAGCCCCGCATGCGGACGAACTTGGCGAACCCGAAGTCCAGCACGCGCACGCCGCCCCCGTGCTCGTCGTCGATCAGGAAGATGTTTCCGGGCTTTAGGTCACGATGCACGATGCCGAGCTGATGGGCGCGCTCGAGGGTCGACACGACGGGCCCTAGCATGTCGACGAGCGCCTGGGCCGGCATGCGCTGTCCGCGCTGTTCTAGCTGCGCGAGGAGGTCGTCGAGCTCGAGTCCGTACAGGCGCTCCATCACCAGGCACAGCGCGCCGTCCGAGGACCACACCTGGTCCAGCACGCGCACCGCGGCGGTTCCGGTGAGCTGGGTCATCGCTCGGCCTTCACGGAACATTCGCTCGCGGAAATCCGGGTCCTTGGTCAGCGAGTCGTTGAGCACCTTGATGGCGACCAAGTCGCCATAGCGCTGGTCTTGCGCTTCGTACACGACGCCCTGCCCACCACGGCCAAGCACGCTGAGCAGGCGGTAGCGGTCCCCTACCGTCTGCCCACTGCGGTCCCAGTTGCTGTGTCCCCCGGTGCTGCGCATCGGAACCTGTTCTTTTATCACGCGCACTCCTCCATCCGCGATGGTGAGTGGGGACAGCCGCGCAGACTTTCATCGCGATCCCCACAGGCGTGCGCTTTCTCAGCCCGCGCGCTGTCGGGCGCTCGCTCCGGATGCGCTGCCGCTGGGCGCGAGGTGCAGCGACGACGGCAATCTGCGCTGGTGTGCGATAGTATCCGTGCGATGCCAGGCAGCGATCCCAGCGCCGGAAGGAGCGGACCGGCAACAGAGCTCCCCGTGGCGGGAGAGTTCTCCAGCGCAACCGGCGGGGCGCTGGGCACTGGTGCGCTGCCCGTCGCGCCTCCCAGCTCACGCTCGGCCCCCGCGAGCTCCCGGACGTCGCCGAAGCTCCGGCAACTCGTGCGCAGCTCTTGGTTCGACCGCCTGAGGGCGAGCAAGCCGATGGGCTGGCGTGGGGGCCTCTTGCTCCTGACCTTCGTCGCCGGCTTCATCGCGCTCTCGAGCGGTGTCGAACTCACGGACCGCCCCGGCGTCTCCACTGCGGGCGTCTTGACCCGGCTCTACTACGCCATCGGGCTGTTCGTCTTGGGCGGGCTCGACCTCGGTATGCCTCGCGGCGGACCCGCTTGGGGCAAGGATCTCTTGTGGCTGGTCTACTTCGTGGCGCCCGCGATCACGGCCAGCGCCGTGATCGAAGGCGTGCTCAAGGTGCTCGAACCCCAGTCTTGGCGGCTTCGGCGCCTGCGGGGGCACGTCGTGATCAGCGGCTCGAGCCGGCTTGCGATGCTCTACCTGAAGCGACTACGTCAACTGGAGCCAAGAGTGCCTGTCGTGGTCGTCGATCCGCGCATCGGGGAGTCCCTGTCCGATCAGGCCCGCGAGATATACCGCGCGGAAATTGTACAGGGCGACATCTCGAGCAGTGCCATCCTCGCGCGCATCCGTCTGGATCGCGCGGCGCGGGTCGTGCTGCTCAGTGACAACGACTTCTCGAACTTGGACGCCGCGACGCGAGTGCTGAACCTCGCGCCGGGACTCGAAGGCAGGATCATCGTCCACGTCTCGGACCTGCGCTTCATGCTGGGCATGGCGCACACCCTGGTCGCGCGGACGTGTGCGACGTTCAACGCTCATCAGATCGCGGCGAGACACCTGGTGGAGACGCGGATGCTGCAACACTTCAAGCAGACGCTTCCGCGTGACCGCGTCGTGCTGGCCGGCTTTGGTCGCTTCGGCCAAACGGTGCTCGAAGAGCTCCAGCTGCGCGCGCCGAAGAGCTTCGATCGCTGCCTGATTGTCGACACCAACGCCGAACGCGCCTGTAGCGAGTTCGCGGAGCAGGTGGGCTTCAGTGACTGTTACGAGCGCTCAGTGGTCGAAGGAGACATCAAAGATCCGCGGCTCTGGCGCGGCCTCGAGGAGAGCCATCAGCTCTCGCTGTGCCAACCCGTGATCATCGTCGGCTCAGGCGACGACGCCACGAACTTGCGGGCTGCGATTTGGCTCAAGCAGCGCTGGCCGAGCGCGCTGGTGGTCGCGCGCAGCTTCCGAGCGTCGCTGTTCGCGGAGGAGGTCTCCCTGGAGAGCGGCTTCGAGATGGTGAGCGTAGCTGACCTGTTGCTGAACAGCATGCCGGAGAGCTGGTTCGCCGTGCACGGTGATGTGGCACAGCGCGGTGATGGGGCGCAGCGCGGTGCAGCGGCGCAGCGCGGTGCAGCGGCGCAGCGCGACCACGCCGCGTGATGCTGGCAATGGAGCGCTGCGGCTAGCGCCGAGGACTCCACTCGACGTCGAGGCGGATCCGCCCCTTGCTGAGCTCACCGATGTCCAGCCGCGCCTCCCCGCGCACCTCCGAGATATCGAACACGGCTGCCGCAGCGCCCCACCAGGCGAGAGAAAACGCCTCACTCTTGCCTAGCACAACAGGCATTTTCCGCACAGCAATGATCGCGCTACCTCGAGCGTCGACTTCAGCTCCCTCGACCGTCATTTCTCCGCAGCCGCGAGTCACCAGGTCATGGACGCGGGGCGCCATGCGCATGTACCCCAATGTACCGCCACCGTAGAGCGCGCGTGCCCCGAGGCGCACCGGCTTGAGCAGCGCACGTCCGAACGCCTCCAGCATGAAGGAGCGCCAAAACTGCTGAGCAGCTGCGCTGCCGAGCGCTGACAGCAGCGCTTCAGCCACTGCGACCTGCACCTCTGCGTCGATCCAAGCCAGCAGTGGCGCTTCCCGCACCACGCGACGAGTGTCCCCCACCTCAGCCCAGACCGCCGCACGCTGCGCATCGGGCAGCTGCTTTGCGTGGGCCATGGTGAGTTTCGGCCAGCTCGCTCGCACTTGGGCCATTCTGCGCCCGCAGCCTAACAGCTGCGCCAGGAACCGCCAGGGGTCGGGGCGAAGGCTCTCGCGGCAATGACTATCGGCTAGGCGCGAGTCACTTGTGAATGTGCACCAACGTGCCGTCCTCGAAGGACTCACCGGCGTACGCCGCGTGCCAGTGCTCGGGCACCTTCGGTGTCGCCCACTGGAAGACGTAGCGCGCGTCGACGGGGGCTACGTTGACACAACCGTGGGATCGGGAGCGACCGAAGTCGTCGTGCCAGTAGGCGCCGTGGATCGCGTAGCCGCCCTTGAAGTACATGACCCACGGCACATCGCGGAGCTCGAACTCATGGTCTGCGACGTTGGAGTCCATCGTCGTGGTCACGTGCTTTTGATAGATGTTGAAGGTGCCGCGAGGTGTGCTGAGGGTCTTTTTCGGATCGCCCAAGCCGTCGCGTCCAGTGGAGACCAGAGTCGCGTAGATCGGCTTGTCGCCCTCCCAGAGCACCAGCGTCTGACTCACGATCGAGATATCGATCCACTTGCGCCCTTTGCGCGCCCAGCTGGGCAAGCTGCGCGGCTTTGCGGCTGTCTTCAGGTCTTCGCTGCGCAGCCAGCGCCCGTTGCGCGCTTCCACCATGCGCACGCCCTGGATGCGCTCGACCTTGCCGCTGAGCGCGATGTACTCGCGCCAGCCGAGGCGCTCTCCGCGCTCGAGCTTGCCGCCCTTCACGTCCCACCACGTCGCCCCTGCCTTGCGGGCGAAGGCGACTGGGAGCCCGACGTTCGAGATGTCGTAGCCGTGGAAAGGTGATCCGCTGTCTGCCTTGAGCTTATCCGCGGGGATCAAGCGGGCGTCGGTGCTGATGGCGTAGCGGCGCTCGGTGTCACCTTGGCCAGCGACGAAGGTGCCGATCAAAGCCACGCCGGCGTGACGCTTGGCGCGATCGGCGATCACCGCGTAGTCAGGCGCCTTGAAGTGGCTGATGTTGGGGATCTTGCGGTCGCCCTGCAGCCACCACGGGGCCTGATCGTGGCCGTCTCCGCCGTAGCGCTCGCTCATGTCCATTGGCGTCGCGTGGTCGGGGATCGCCCCGATAGCAATTCCACGTTCGTCCAGGGGTACGTCGTTCGCCCCCACGTCGAGAGCGTCCCACTTCTCGTGCAGCTTGCGATAGCTGCGCAAGTGGCGCGCCAGGCGCATCTCGTACTCGAACATCTGCTCCTTGCTCGGGACCCGCAGGTAGTTCGGCGCGATCGATCGCAGGAACGCGTAGGCGTACGGCATCGGGCGCTTCTGGTTCGGCTCGATCTGCAGAGCGCGCGCGATGGGATGCTCGAGGTTGGTCGTCGCGGAGTCTTTGTCCGCGCACACGAATCCGACGGGACGCACGGCGTACCAGCCGCCCTTGCAGTCTCGCTTGGTCACGGGTTCCTTCGAGCGCGCGACCCTTGCGCCTGCCCGCAAGTAGCCAATCGCGGTCGAGCTGCGACTCGGCTTGGCGTAGACCGGCGTCAGCATCGCGATCGGCGCTAGCTTGGGATTGTCCGCGGCTGGCACTGGCACCTGGGACCAGTCTTCTTCCGCGGGTAGCTCAGCGCCGCCATTCTCTGCTTTGACCTTGCTGAGCCCCGGGTCCTGCTTTCCGTCGCTCCCTCCCCCCCCGAAAAAATCCGGACCGCTGCAGGCGAAGAGCGCCGCGCTGGCGAGGATTGGGGCGAGGTAGCGCACGTGGGTATTCACTCGGCTCATGGGGTCCACATGCACAACCCCGACGATTTGGGCCAAAAAACTGAAGTTTTGAGCCGAGTTCTAGGATCAGCGGGACGACACCGGGTCAGGCCGGTGCTCGATATGGGAGACGCGCGCGTCCCGGGCTTCGTCGGGGATCAGCTGCCTCAGCTGCCAGGCGTGGAGAAACAGGCTGCGCTCGGCGGCGACGAACGCATCCACGCTGCGCAGGGCCAGCTGGTAAGCCACGACCATCACGAACACGTGAAACACCACCAGGCCGAACACCACGAGCCCGCCACTCATCTCCACCGCCCAGGGGGTGATGTGGAGGCCATGGGCGTCGAGCGTCACGGAGCGCGGCAGCACCCCTGAAAACTCCAGAGCGACGGGAACCAGCACGGCCGCGACGGCGAGCATCAGCACGACCCAGCGCAACGTCGCGTCGGAGCGCAGAGACATCAGGTAGACGAGAAAGGCCATCATCCCCAGGGTCGGGAGGACAACGAACGGACCAAAGAGCACACTCGTGGCGGAGATCGACAGGAACGTCAGGGTCAACCCGACCACCCCGTGCCATGTGTCGAGGCGCGGTCGCCGGGCCATGAACACGGACCAGCCGACGGACACGGCCATCGTTCCCATCAGGATGGCCACGGCGAGCCAGCTCTTCACGCCCGAGTAGAGCAGGAACGGCAACACCAAGAGCCAGCCACCATAGGCCATCGCCGTATTCCGCGCGGAATGCCTTCGATCCCGTTGCAAGATCTGATCGATCTCTGCCTGTGCCTCGGGCGGCATGTGCCGGGGAGGATCCGCTAGCAAGCTGATGAGCGTGGCCAGCGCGCCCTGGTGGGTGGGCTGCAAAGCAAGCGCCGCGTTCACCTCACGTAGCGCCCGGGAACGCTCCGCGGAACCGCGCTCGGCGTCATCCTCCAAGGCGCTCTTGGTGAGCGCCACCTGCGCCGCCTGAGCGTGTACGTTCGCCAGCGCCGTGCGCCGCTCATCGTCGCGCGCGCCGTCGAGGAAATGCTCGATGGCTTCATGCAGCTCACGGGCTTCGGGGCGCTCCGCTGGGTCGAGGGCGGTCGTGCGCTGGCAGATATCGTCTAATTCCCTGGGGATCTTACGGTTGGGAGCCCGCGCGCTGGGTCGCCCCGCCGTGCCCATCAACGTCGAGGTAAAGATCTCGTCGATGGTGTGCCCACGATGCATCTGCTGGAAGGTGACCAGCTCGAACAGGATCGCCCCCAGCGCGTAGATGTCCGCCTTGAAGTCGACGGAGCCGGCGCCGCGGATCTGCTCGGGCGGCATGTAGCCCGGGCTACCAAGCACACTCCCCGCTTTGGTCTGCGGGTCGTCGGAGGCCGGCAAGAGCACGCGGCCGCCGGTCGGCTCCTCCACCTCCGGCAGCTTCGCGAGCCCCCAATCGAGCACGATGACCTCACCGAAGTCACCGAGCATGATGTTCGCCGGCTTGAGGTCGCGATGCACGACGCCGCGGGAGTGCGCATACGCCACCGCCAGACACACGCTGCTGAAGGCGGTGAGCAGGCGGCGCCGAGAGTAGCGCTCGATCATCTCGGGGTCCCCGGAGCGGATCCCTGCCAGGATGCGCTCCAAGGTGAGCCCATTGACGCGCTTCATGGTGAAGTACGCGGTCGTCCCGGTGCTCCCGAGGTCGTAGACGGGAACGATACTGGGATGCTCGAGCTGCCCCTGGACGCGTGCCTCGCGAAAGAAGCGCGCCCTGAGACTCGCCCGCTGCCCCATATCCTCGCGGATCACCTTCATGGCGACATCGCGACCGATGCGGTGGTCGCTGCACAGGTGCACCACGCCCATGCCGCCTTCACCAAGCACGTCGACGAGCTCGTAGCGCTCCTCGAAACCTTCGTCTGTTGGGGGCTCCGGGTTGGGGTCTACCGGATTCACCTCGGTCCGCAGCGTCGGGGACGACTTCCAGGTGTCGACGTCCTTCACCACCGTGACGGCATCATCGCTGAACCCCGCGGAGTTGCGGTCTCGATCAAAAGGCGGCTTCACCAGTCCGACATCGTACACCGGCGCGCCGAAGCTTGGCCTGTTCCCGACTACCAGCAGCGACGGGGCAAACGTGTCGCGCGCCCGCGACGGCTGAATTCCTCGATCTGCTCGGCGCGCATCACATACGTATCGGTCGTCAGAGCCACGTCCGTCACGTCGAGCACGACCGAGATGCTGCGCCGCTGATAGAGCTGCGGGGCGTCTTCGAAGCGGTCGAGGTGAGCGAGTAGCACCTCGCCAATTTCGTACACTTCCCCGGAAATCGGGCCGGGCCCGGCGCTGGAGTCCGGCGTCGCGAGCCACCCCGGCTGCGCGGACGGGTAGACCAGAGCTGGATAGTCGTCGACCTGAAACAACCACGCTGGGTCGAGGGTGTGCGCCGCACCCAGGAGGTGCGCACCGCGCATTTCGCCCGCGTGCTGGTAGCCACTTTTCAAGGATCCGTAGACGAACAACTTCATCGAAGCCTCTGCGGCTGAATCCAGGCCTTGTGCCCCTGGGAGTCTCGCACGACGGCACGCACGTAGCCTTCGTCTCCCCGGGGATCGTACTCGGCGATCGGGCCCGTGTGCTTCGCGAGCTCTTTGCCGCCGCGGCCGATGAAGCGCGTCTCGTACTGCTCGCCCTCCGCCGCTTGGATTTCCACGCGCCAATGCCGTGGTTCACGCGTCAGCGAACTCAGCTCCACGCCGCTCGACGCGTAGAACTCGCCCTGCTCGAGCGCGCGGCGAATGCTCGCCTCGTTCGGTTCCGCGTAGACCTGCACCCAGCCGCGGTCTCCCGTGTACGCGCTCTTCATCTGCTTTCTGCGCGACTCTGCCTCGGAGAAGTGATGCGCGTCATCGGTCGCGACTCCATACACCACCAGTCCCTCAGCGAGCACGCCGTCCCAGAGCGACTCCGCGTGCGCTTCGGCGCGTTCGTGGCCTCCCGGATGCTGGGAGTCGAGGGCGGCGTTCGACACCTCGAAGAACTTCGCTCCCCGTCGCACCAGTCGCGCGAGGAGTCTGGCGTCCACCGCGAAGTGAAAGTTCGGGTGCATGATCATGCCGATCCCGCCGAGCTTCTCGGCCAAACCGAGCTGCGCATCGTACGCAGCGAAGCGCCCGGCCTGGAAGGGCAGCTTCAGCTCCTGCCCGTCGCTGACTCCGTGCAGAAACACCGCACCCGTGTGGAAAAGACAGCGAAAGCCCGGTGACGGCGCCGGCTCGCACTGCGTCGCATTTTGAGTCAGCTCGGCGCCTGGGAACACGAGCATGTCCTGGGTCGGAGACGGAGCGATCGTCACCCGGTTGTGATCCGTTATGGAGACGAAGCGGTACCCATGCTCGGCGTAGAACTTGAGCACCTCCTCCGCTGGCTCCCGCGCGTCATAGGAGCCCGCGCTGTGAACGTGTAGCTGGCCCTTCAGGAACCTCGGACCCGACGCGCTCGCAACCGCAGGCGCGTCCGCCGCGTGCTCCATCGCAGGAGCGGGCGTTTTTTTCTCGGGGGGTGAGGCGCTCCAGGTGCTCACGGGGTCAGGCGCAGTCGACGCGTGCGTCGGCGTACCCAAGCGAGCCTCCCCCCCGCCGCAGCTCAGGGCAATCAAGCTGATTCCGATGGCGATCCGCCTCACACCCGAGGAGCTACCAAGTTCAACCGAACACGGCCAAGCCGCAGGGGTTCGCGGCATTCCGAGTTGCCCAAGAACACCGCCAAGTACTGAAGTGCGCTTTGGTCCGCCTGCGAACCCGCCAAGACTCCGAATACTGATATGCTCCGGCTCGTCTCACGGCGTGCTCAAACCGCAACGTGCGGGTGCGAAGGGGAAACTTTCATGAGAATTCAGCTTCTGTGTATTGGATTGGCCGCGAGCGTTGGCCTGGCCGGGTGCATCATCGAGAACACGCCCGCTAACAGCGCGCCAGCGGCCGCAACGGCTACGGCCACGGACACCGCGACCGCGACGGCAACCGCCGATCCGACCACGACGGCCACGGTCGACCCGACCGCGACGGCCACCGCCGACCCGACCGCGACGGCCACGTCGACCGGCGGCAAGGGCTTCGGCTCCCGCCCCGCCCCCGCGCCGACCCCGGCTCCGAGCGGGACCTGAGCCAGCTCTATTTCGAAGCAGAGTGCTGAGGCCGCGAACAGCGGCCTCGCTCAATTTGGGGTTCCGCAGTCCATGGTGAGCTGCGCCGATCGCCGGCCCGCGATGCCGGACCCGCCCAAATAGTCTATAAAATTCAGCAGTTCGTCCGCGACGCTGAGATTGTCCAACAAAGTTGGTTGATTGTTGGACAATTCGTCGCTAAACGGCCGGTGTGGCAGCAGTCGCACGGGGAGCGACGCGAGGCCGAGAGGTCAAGCGTGGAGGCGGTCGTCGGGATGGCAAATCCGGTGGCACCCTCGCAGAGCAGGTCGCTGAGCAGCTCAAGCGAGAGATCCTGAGCGGCGCGTACGCCCCGGGGGACAAGCTGAAGCCCGAGCTCACCTTGGCGGAGGAGCTAGGCGTCAATCGCTTTACCGTGCGGGAAGCCATGCACCAGCTGGAGCAGCTGCGCCTCATCGAGCGGCGCCCTGGGGCTGGGACCCTGGTGCTCGACTACTCCCAGAACGCCTCGGTGGACGTCATCGAGTACCTGGTGCTGAGCGAAGACGGCGTGGTGAACACCGCCGTGCTGGACAACCTGCTGGAGACGGCGTTGATGCTCAGCGCGGACTTGGCGGCGCTCGCAGCGGATCGCCGCACGGAAACGGATCTGCGCGTGCTCGACAGCGTGGTGTCCAAGATGCGGGGGGAGAGCACCCTGAGCCGCCTGCTCTGGCTCGACTTCGATTTTCACTGGGCACTGGCCGGGGCAGCGAAAAATCTGGTGCCCCGTCTGCTCATGAACAGCGTCAGGGGATTACTCAAGAAGTACTCTCATCTACTGGAAACTCTTTGGGTTTCTCCAAGCTCCATCGGCGACGGATACGTTCATGTAGTGGCTGCAATCCGCGCCGGAGACGCGGATCGGGCCCGCTCGCTGGTGCAGTGGATTTGGACCAGCCGCCATCAGCGGTTCGCCGAGGCCGTGCGAGAAATGAACGGCGCCCAGTGACTCTTCCGGTGCGTGTCGCCGGTGGAACGGTTCGTGGCTTCGGCCGCGATCCAAACTCCGCGCCCTCGCGGCGCAAACAAGCAAGCAAGCAATCGCGCCAGTCGGCGCGACCGAGACAGTAGGGAGATACCATGGCAACTGCAGCAGAGAAGATGGCCGATGCCGGCGAGAAGATTGGCGCGAACAAGGAGAAGGCCAGCGAGATCGGCGCGACGTACAAGTTCGTCCTGGCGGGCGACGGCGGCGGCACCTGGATCATCAACCTCAAGGACAACCCCGGTGTGACCGAGGGCGAGGGCGACGCGATGTGCACCATCAAGATGGAAGCCAGCGACTACGTCGACATGGTTGAGGGCAAGGCCAACGGCCAGCAGCTGTTCTTCACGGGCAAGCTCAAGATCGAAGGCGACATGGGCCTCGCGATGAAGCTCCAGAAGTTCACCGAGATGCTCAAGTAGAACCGGCCAAGCGTCGGACTCTGAGCGACCGACGCCAAGGCTCGCGAGCCTTCACCGAGACCGGTGAAGGCTCGCCGCGCTTTGTGGCAGCCGCTGAGTCAGAGCGGAGTGGCCCGCCCGCTCAACACGAGGGTGATTCGGGCTGAGACGCGTCGCTCGGCACCCAGCGACCGGGCGCTCTCGTGTATCCTGAGCCCACTCCGTGGCTCACAAAACACCACCGCAGTTCAACCGACCCGAAGGCAAGTTCGAAACCGTCCGGCTCGAGCCAGAGGACGCCAAGGCACCCAAGAAGCGCCGACGCACCTCGGCGCGCACCGAGGTGTCGGCCCAGGACCTCGCCGCGTTGCCCGACGGCAAGAGACCGGAGGTGCAGGTGGTTGGTGCCGCCTTCCCACCCGCCGCAGACGCGCTGGACGCGGCGGAACCACCGCCTGGTCGACGCACCCCGGCGAGGCCGCTCAAGGCGCCCGATTTCGGGGGAGATCTTCCGCGCAACGCGCCCGGATGGATGCGCCGTGCGCGGCGTATGGCGCTCGCACTCGAAGCCGCGATCCAGGCGCAGAGCATCAGCGACACCACCGAGGCATGCATCGAGCGCGCCTGGTCCGCGTGGGAGTTGAACGGTTCGAGTGACGCCGAGATCGCGCACGTCAGCCACATCGCCCAGCGGGCCCACGCCGCGATCCGCAACACGCCGCGCGCCGAGCTCGCCGAAGCCGTCAACGACTGCGCGGAAGTCCTGTGGAACGCGTTGCCTGCGCATGTGCTGCGAAGTGCGACGTTTGAGCAGGTTGTAGAGGTCGTGCGCGGCATGAAAGCCGAAGCGGATCCATGGACGGCGGTTCTGGATGCAACCTGCTCACTGCTCGGCTGGACCGACACGTCGCGGGCGCACGCAGCTCAAGCCATCCGCATCGCGGTGCTCGATCACCCGCCTAGCTCTTCCACGCCAGAGATTGGCCTGAGATAGGCGACCTTTTTCAGGTTATGGTGAACGCTGCCTGGTCGTCTCAGGTCGCAACCATGGACACTCCCCGCCCACACCTATTCGACACCGCGCGCATGTTCGGCGAGGAGGACGACGAGCGGGAGTCCGGCCGCTCGTTGCTCGAGACCGCGTTCACCCGTCCCGACGAAGAGCTCCTGCAGCTCTCGCAACGCACGGAAACACCCATCGCTCCACCGTCGGAGGATCCGATCTCGGTTCCCAACGACGACTTCGATGGCGTCCACGCGTTGCCCCGTTTGCCTATCGACGCGCCGGATTGGATGCTGCAAGCGCGGCAGCTCTCCGTCCGACTCGAGCGTGCCATCGCTAAGGGGCGAGCCAGCAGGACCGTCCAGCTCCGCATTCAACGCGCTAACCTCGCGTACTCGGCGCTCGAGAACGCGAACGCGCGCATCGTGCGCGTGGCCCACCTCGTGCGGCGTGCCCATCGCGCCATTCGCGAGACCCAACGGCCCGTGCTCGAGCCCGCGATCCGCGACTGCGCCGAGATCTTGTACGGCGGCCTCTCCACCCGGCTGCGACAGGTGACGCCGTTCGAAGCCGTTCTGGAAATCGTGCGCCAGCTCTACACCGAGGCGGACCCCTGGGTCGCTGTGGTCGACGCGACAGCCGCGCTCTTGGGTTGGTCCGACGCGGCTCGTCTGCATGCTGCGGAAGCGATTCGCACCGCGATTGAAGAGCATCAAAGGCAAGAAGGCTGAAGCAGCGCCTCGGGGGTGATAACTACCCACCCATGTCGGGTCCCGAGGATTCATCCACTGACGCGGATCAGTCGCCGAGCGGCGCCCTAGACGTGGGCGAAGTGCGAGAACGCATCGACGCTTTGGATCTTCAGCTGCTCACGCTGCTCGACACCCGCGCGAAGCTCGCGCTCCGCGCGGGCGAGCTGAAGCGCAGCAGCGGTAAAGCCATTCACGATCCAGAGCGCGAATCCAGGGTCTTCGAACGCCTCGAGCGCGCCCTGGCTGAGCTACCCGCCGCGGTGTTCCCCAAACGGTCCGTCAGGCCCGTTTTCCGCGAGGTAATTAGTGCGTGCCTAGCGCTAGAGCAGCCGCTCTCGGTCGCTTACCTCGGGCCGCCAGGCACCTTCAGTCACATGGCGGCCAAAGCCGCCTTCGGCGTCGCCATGCGCTACGTCGACACCTCGACCATCGCAGGCGTGTTCGACGCGGTGATGCGCAAGGAAGTCACCTACGGCGTGGTGCCAATCGAGAACAGCACCGAAGGTGGCGTGACATTTACTCTCGATAGCTTGATCGAGTCCGACGTGCGCATCCGCCAGGAAATCGTGATCGAGGTCGCGCACTGCCTGCTATCGCGCTCGCCGGAGCTGGCCACCGTACGCAAGGTGTTCACTCACCCCCAACCCCTCGGCCAGTGCCGGGCGTGGCTCAACACCAACTTACCCCACGCAGAAATCGTGCTGAGTTCGTCTACGGCTGCCGCCGCGCGCCTCGCCGCGGAGGAACCAGGCAGTGCTGCGATCTCCTCCCGCCTGGCCGCGGAGCTTCATGGCCTTTCGATTCTCCGCGCGGATATTCAGGACAAGCAGCACAACGCGACGCGCTTCCTGGTCATCGGCGAACAGGACGCCCCACGAACCGGCACGGATCGCACGAGCATCGTGTTCTCGGCCCCGCATGAACAAGGCGCTCTACGCAGGAGCCTCGAGATCTTCGACGACGCGGGCATCAATCTCTCCCGCATCGAGTCTCGGCCGGCTGGCAAGCTCTGGGAGTACGTGTTCTTCGTCGACCTCGAGGGCCACCGCAACGACGCGAACGTCAAGCAAGCCATCGCGACGCTGAGTGAACGCGCCGCCATGCTGAAGGTGCTTGGGAGCTACCCTCGCAGCGCGAGCTAGCACGCCGCGCCGCGAGGACAGCGCCAGGCCACTACTTGATCTCGAGTAGCTCGATCTCGAACACCAACGTCGCGTTCGGCGGGATCGTGGGCGGACTGCCGGCCTTGCCGTAGCCCTTGGAAGCGGGAATGGTCAGCTTGCGCGTGCCGCCCTTCTTCATGCCGACCAGGCCTTCGTGCCAGCCCTTGATCACGCTGCTTTTCCCTACAGTAAATTCAAAGGGCTCGTTGCGGTCCTTCGAGGAGTCGAACTTGGTGCCATCCAGCAGGGTGCCCGTGTAGTGCACGCTCACCGTGTCCCCGTCCTTGACCTCGGGGCCGGTGCCCTCCTTGATGTCCTCTTTCTTGAGCTCGGTGATCCCGCCAGTCACGTCTTTGGGTGGCGCGGTGGCGGTGAGCGCCGTCTTGCGCTCGACGGTCGACGGCTCCGGCACTTTGTCGTCGCACGCCGTCGTCAGGAACACACCCAGGGCCAGGCTCAAGCCGCCGATGAGTCGCAGGCGGCCAGGAATTAACAGAGTCGACATGGCCGCCTCTTAGCCCGAGGTGGCACTCCCGACAAACTCTGATGCGCCCGAGGCGCTGCTCACGGCGCTATTCGACGCCGAGCAGCTCGATCTCGAAGACCAGCGTGGAGCTTGGCGGGATCTTCGGCGGGTGCCCGGAGGCGCCGTAGCCGAGCTCGGGAGGGATGGTGAGACGCCGCACGCCGCCGACTCGCATGCCGAGCAGGCCCTCCTCCCAGCCGCGGATCACGCGGTTTTTCCCTATGGTAACCGAGAACGCTCTCGAGCGTTCCCGTGATGAGTCGAAGACGCTGCCGTCGGTCAGCGCACCCACGTAGTGGACGACGACCGTGCTGCCGCTCACGACCTCATCCCCAGAGCCGACCTCGAGGTCCTCGATCACCAAGCCGTCATCGCGCGGCGCTTGGATGCTGCCGGCGTGGGGTCTAGCCGAATACTCCGTATCCGACTCGTCCGCAGTGTCGACCTCGCCGATGGTGATGGGCGCAGGGCTCTGTGGCTCAGGCTGCGCTGACGCGCAGCCTCCCAGGAGCCATATCGCGATCCACGCGACGTGGGCGGCGCGAGACAACTCAGTCGGCGTCTTCGAGCAGGCGATTGCCGACGGCAATAGCACCGTCTCGGGCGCTCGCGATGATGCGCTTGGCTTCCGCGGCGTCCAGCTCGAGGCGCTTGACCAGCTCGTCGAGCAGCTTTTGCTCGCTCTCGGAGGTCTTGCCATCCGCGGCGCTGAGTAACGCAGCGTTGCTCAGCAGGATCTCTTTGCCCTCATCGTCGAGCGCGTCGAAGGGCACGTCGTCCAAGGTTTTGCGCTCCTTGGCAAACTCCTTCAGCTCCGCCTCTTCTTCGTCGCTGGCGTCATACAACCCGAGGAAGCCGTCGATCACGCCCTCTTCAGGCGCCGCGACCTCGCCGTCAGCCCAGGCGACCGCGATCAACGAACGAACGATGTTCTTTTCCTCGGGGGTCATAGGTCATTCACCGACTTGGCCGGGTCCTTGGCGCAGTTGATGGGAGGCGGCTCGGGGTAGTCATCGGTGCCCGTCCCGCTGACGCGCACCAGGGTCCAGGTGGAGCCGCCGATGTCGAGCGCCGCTGGCTTGGTGACGCTGCCGACCGGGATGGTACCGCAGTAGAAGTCCGCCATCTCACAGAAGCCACCGGGTTCGGAGCGCGTCTCCGCGGGGCAAGAGAGGATGGTCAAATCGTTGGCTTCGATGGGGCTACCGCTGATCGGATTGGCCGCGCCGTCGACCGCCAGCGAGCTTGCGATGTAGGTCATCGAGCCGCCAGTGATGGGGAACGGACCTACCGTGAGCGAGGATCCAACCGGCGTCTTGCGGTCGTCCTTGTTGAGCGGCTGCATCTCCCAGCTCATACTGAGCTCGCCGCCGTTGTCCGTCGTGGTCACCGTGGTCAAGAACACCAGCGGAATATCGACGGCGATCGAGGCCGAGAGCGTGAAGAAGTAGGTGCCGTCCACCACCCCCGACATGGGGTTGTCGCAGGTGAAGTCGCAGGCGCCCTTTACCGGATCGCAGGTCGTGCCACCGGCAAAGTCGCCCTTGTTAATCTGATCCTTGCAGCGATCGGCGAAGGCCTGGAGTTCCCCTTCGGGATCAGCACAACTCACCGCCAACAGCGCACCTGCCACGCTGAGCAGCGCGACCATCGAACCCCTAACGAGACGTGTCACACGCTGACTCTGCCAGACTGCGACCCTGAGTTGAAGTCCCGTGATGCGTCCGGTGTCTCTCAAGGGCCGCGCCCGCGAAACCCCATGGAGGTTTCCGCGACATCTAGGTAAAAGAGGTCCATCGAGGGCAGTGTGGCAATGCACCGCCTCCGAGTTCACGTCGGGTTGGAGCGTGAGCAGCAACGTCTGAGTCCGTCGGTACGCCCGACGCGACACGAAAAAGCCGTCTGGAAAGGGTCGACAGCATGAGTCAGCGACGGGGACAGGGTTGGCGGAGCAAGTGCCTGAAGAGTGGCGCAGCGATGGCGCTCGGGAGCGGAGTACTGCTAAGCGCCGGTGCCGCCCACGCCTCGGGTTACTCCGTCGCGCGCTTTGGCGGCGAGCACGGCACCCCGATGACCACGAACGGGACCAGCCTCTACTACAACCCGGGCGGCTTTGCGGCGAGCGACGGCACCCACGTGTTCATCGACATCACCGCTGCTTGGCGCTCCGCGAGCTACCAACACACCGTCGCCCCTTCGGACTACTCCGAGCAAGCAGGCGCGACGGACGCGGACACCGCGCGGGAGGCCAACACTCAGAAGGCCTCGCTGTTCAACGTGATCCCCTCGCCTTCAGCGTTCGTCACTACGAAGCTCGGCGATCTCGGCTTGGCGCTCGGCTTCTTCACGCCCTTCGGGGGAGCCGCCAAGTGGGGCAAGAACGACGACTTCAAAGACGACGCTAAGTACCAAGGCCTCTACGATGGAGGGCAGCGCTGGTACACGATCGACGGTCAGCTGCGCACCTCGTACCTGAGCCTCGGCGTTGGCTACAATTTCCCCGACGCGGGGCTGTCCATCGGCGTCGCTGGCAACGTGCTGATCAGCCTCGTGCAGACGCTGCGCGCACGTAACGCCGACGGTAGCGACAACATCCAGCGCGAGGGCCGCACCTACCTGGACGCAACGAGCCTCGATTGGTCAATCGGCTTGGGGGCACGCTGGGCTCCCGATGACAACACAGCGATCGGCGTGTCCTGGCAATCGGCACCGAACATCAACGGCAAGATGCGCTTCGAAGGCACGCTGACCAACGTGTACGGACCCGAAGACGCGTTGGCGGGAGGCAGCACCGGCGACACTGACTTCACCAGCAACCTGCCCAACGTGTTCCGAGGCGGTGTGGAGCACAAGCTAGACCCAACGATCACGCTGCGCCTGTTCGGCGACTACCAGACCTGGAGCGCGCTGAAGGATCACTGCGTGGTCACGCCGGGCGGCACCTGCGACATCCAAGACGACGGGACCGACGCCAACGGCGTCGGAACAGTGAACCAACCCCGCCACTGGGACGACACGTGGGGCGTTCGCGCTGGCGCCAGCTATTTCCTTGATGGAGGAGCCGGCCCAGAGCTGTTCGCGGGCATCGGCTACGCGTCCAACGCGATCCCCGATGAGTACCTCGAGCCCGCGCTGATGGACTTCGACGCGCTCACGCCCGTGGCTGGTGTGCGCTTCAAGGTCGGCGACAGCTTCGCCATCGCGACGTCGTACACCCAGGTCATCTACTTCTCCCGCGACACGACGGGGAAGTCGGTGCTGGCGGGCAAGAACCCGCCATCCAAGGGACCAGACGCTGGCGGCAAGTACAGCCAAGCGATCGGCGTGCTGAACATCAACGCCGACTATCAATTCTAGCAAGCCGCATCAGTTCCAACGGCCCGCGTCAGCTCCAGCGGGCCGCAGTTCAAAGCGGCGCGCCGTCGCCCACGGCAGGCCCATCACAAGCGTTTCCGCCGCGCAAGGCAGGCTACCGAGCCTCAGCCTTTCGCGGCGGCGCTTTTTTGGCTTTCGGGGGTAGAAGAATGGCCGCTTGGTCGGGCTAGACTAAGCCCATGGACCAATTCCGTCGCTTCGACGAAGCGTACTACCATCGCTTCTACGAGGATCCGAAGACGCGCGTCGTCTCCGCGGAGGAGCACGCCAACCTGGCGAGCTTCGTGTTCTCGTTCGCTGACTACAACAACCTCAAGGTGAAGTCGGTGCTGGATATCGGCGCCGGGGTTGGTCACTGGAAGCAGTGGATCGAGAAGAACAAGAAGGGCATCAAATACATAGGCACCGAAGTGAGCCAGGCGATGTGCAAGCAGCACGGCTGGCAGAACCGCGACATCGCGCGCTGGCGCGACCGCAAGCGCCACGACCTGGTGATTTGCCAAGGTGTGCTGCAGTACCTCCCGGATCCTGACGTCGCCCCCGCGATTGCAAACCTGGCAGCGATGGCTGGCGGCTTGATTTACCTCGAGATCACGACCCGCGCCGACCTCCGGGAGCAGTGCGACAAGGATCGCACGGACCACGACATCTACATCCGCAACGGCTCCTACTACCGCGGCATCCTGCAGAAGCACTTGGTGCATGTCGGCTGCGGCCTCTACTGGCCAAAGGACATCGCCTGGCCATTCTTCGAGCTCGAGATGTGCGCCACCACGAAGTAGCCTGAAGCATGAGCAGCCGCGCCCGCGTCATATTCCGCATGGTTTTTCTAGCGCTGGTGATCGGCGTGACCGTGCTCGGCATGCTCAACGTGTTTGGCGACAACACTGCCGTGAAGCAGCAGGCGATGGAGCTCGTGTGCGGCAAGCCCGGCTGCACCGTGCACGTCGTCAAGGAAGAGCGCACGCCGTTCTCCCAGAGCTACGGTTTTCAGGAGTCACGGCAGAGCCAGCGCCTGATCGAAATCAAATGTTCGCGGCAGTTCGTGCTGCTCGGTGCCTACGAGTGCCAGAACATGTCGCCCGCAGAGCGCTGACTCTCTAGCAAGCAGGGCGGCTCACTCCACCGCGATGCCCAGGTCCTGACGCAGGCTCAGGTACGGCTCGGAAATCGAGAAGGCGCGCAAGTCGTCGAGGATCTCCTCGCTGGACGCACCGGGCAGCGGCAGGCGCTCCACCAAGCCTTGAATCGTCTCGAGATCGCCGCCGAGCAAGAGCCCAACGCGGCTGCGCCCAAAGGCCAAGCGCCGGCGCCAGTCGGCGAGCAAGCGGCTCACCTGCTTCAGCGGCAGCTCGGAAACGGCCGCCTCCAAGTCGGCGACCGCGTCGTCGTCCAGCAGCTCTTCCAGGCGCTCTCCGAACGCCTCGGTCTGATCGTCGACCTCGATCCCCGTCGCGCCACCGAGGTTGAGACCTGCCAGGAGCAGGTGCGCGAGCTCCGAGTCGCTCGCGTACACCTCGGCGAGCTCGAAGGGACTCACGAGCCCAGCCAGCGTGCGGCCCCAGACGAAGCCGAGCTCCGCGGGCCCGAGCCCTGAACCGAGCTTCTGAGCGGCCAACACCCGGGGCTGACCGAGGGCGCCTTCGACGCCCTTTGCACTTGGCAGGATGCGCACACCGATTTCCGAGCCAAAGCTCTGCTCCCAATCCGCGCGGATCCAAAGCTCCGGCGGCTCGACTCCAAGTAGGCGCGCTGCCCAGCCAAGGGCGCGAACGAGGGTCGCGGTGCTCTCGGGATCTTGCTTCGTGGCGCCGTCGAGCCACGGCATCCGCATGCTGTGCTCGGTCGCCAGGCGCAGCGCCGCAGACTCGAGGTTCGCGAAAACCGCGTCGAGCTTCGTCTGCGCCGCTTCGACGCTTGCAGAGCCGAGCGCGGTATTCTGCCAACGCGAGGGAGTCAGGCCGCGGTTTGGTGTGATGGCACCCTCAGGCCGATGTTCCGTAGCGAGCAGCGATTCATTGATGTCTGCCTCACCAAGCGTCTCGAGAGCAACCGCGGCATTCCACGCCGCGTCCACGTCCCCAGCCTTCTCGAAGAGCCAGAGCGCGCGGCGGTAAATGTCAGGGTTGCGAGGATGGTGACGCGCGGCAAGCTGGAACTGGCGCGCCGCCGGGACGTACTGCTGCTCCGCTTCGTAGAGTTCACTCACGAAGTAGTACAGATCAAGCGCCGTCGGGTCGCACTCCAGGGCGCGCTGAAAGCTACGCTTCGCGCCTTCGAGTTCGTCGAGATTGTCTCGATACAAGAGGCCGAGGCGCTTCGCGAGCTCGAAGCTCACCGGCCCACGGGGCATGCGCTCGAGGCTGGCTTCATAGGCCTTCGCCAGGTCGCCAAAGCGACGCCTGCCCGCGAGCACCTTGCTCGTGAGCTCCAAGGCCTCGAGAGCGGACGGATCGGCCTCCAGGGCGCGCCGGCACAGCTCGAGGACCTCTTCACCACCCTCCAGCTGGTCATCCGCAAGCTTTGCCGCACGGATCCAGATGCGCGCCTGTTCCTCGTGATCGAGGGTCACCTCGCCTGCGGTGGTCAGCGCGCGAATGGCTTGCGCCGGGCGCTCCAGCTGGCTGAACGCCCCTGCCAGCTCGAGATACGCTGAGGCGTTCGCGGCGTCCGCCGCACACGCCGACTCGAGCGCCGTCACGGCCTTGCGTGGGTCCTGGTGTTCGAGCCAGATCTTCCCAAGCTCGACCAGGCTCATGCTCTTGATGTGAGGATCGTCGGTCTGTTCTGCGCGGCGACGCACCCACTCGCTCAGGCGCTGAATATCGCCGCCGGCGAGCACGAGTGATTTGGCCTCCGCGAAGGCCACCGAGTCCAGCGGCGTGATGGCGAGCGCCTTGTCGTAGTTGTGCAGCGCCTCGTCGCCCTTCCCTTGCCCGGCTTTCGCGCGAGCCATGCCGATGTAGACCTGCGCGTGTTCGGGGACTCGCTTGCTGCCGAGCTTGAGTAGCTGCTTCTTGTACTCGACCAGCGCGGCATCGTATTGCCCCGCGGCAAGGAGCTCTGCGGGGTCCGGCGGGGGCGGTGCACTGGGGCGCACGGAGAGTGGGGCAGCGCTGGGGGGTGCCGAGCCCGGAGGTACCGAGCCCGGGGGTACCGAGCGCGGAGCTTGGGAGCTAGAGGGCCCCGACACGGCAGCCATGCCCGGGTTGCTGCGGCCGGTTGGCTTCGGTGGTGGTTTTCCGAGGCGCCCGGAGCTCTTCGGTGCCTCGCTGATCGGCGCGATGTCGCTGGCGCTCGCGGGAGGCCGCTCGGAGTTCCGCGGCTCGAGCAGGACCTGAATCACCTGCTGTTTGGCCGGGAAGAAGCCGACCACTTTCAGCTCGGCAAACGCCGGGTCCTCGCGCATGCGCTGATAGAGCGCGGTCGCGTCCAGCGCGCGACGCTCGTTCTCTGCGCGCTCGAGGGTGAGCAAGAAGAGCCGCGTCAGGAGGCTCGGCTGCGGCGGGCCAGCGACGGCGGGCCGCGCCGAAATCAACAGGCTCAGCTCTGGACCTTCCGCCAGATTTTGCCGTACGGCATCGACGAGATCAATGCCCAGCGTGGGGTTCTCGTCGTCTTCCTCGTAGAGCAGCTCGAGCACGAGCAAGCGGCTACCGTTGCGCGCGCCCAGCACATCGCAAAGCTTCCCCACGGAAAAAACTCCGCCGCGTGGGTCGTCGAGGACCAGCTTTGCCTCCCCGTCGCTGAGCCGCGCGTAGCCCGAGAAATAGAGCAGCGTGTCGCCCTGCTCAGTGCCTGCGAACGCGCGTTCGAGGCGACCCTTCAGCTTGCGCCGAGGGATCACGCGTTCGAGCGCAAACCGAGCGTCCGGCTCGGCGAGGCGGTCTTCCATCAGGTCCCCGTCCAGAGCGCAGCTGGGGCGGGGAGTGCAGCGAGGGTTCTGGTCGTAGTTCGAAGCGAGGATGACTGCGAGTCGCATGGGTAGCCCGGAAACTGGGCCGGCGCCGGAGGGGTTCGATGTGCGCGCCGACCGGGAGGGGCGATGCACCTACCACAAGCTGGAGCGCGCCTCCCGCTTCTCCTGATGAGTACAAAATAGCTACAAAAATCCAGAGGTCAGGTCTCCCAATAACTTATTGCTTACGTGGATTCGACGCGGCGTTCGGCGGGTCGTCATCCACCTCTTGGAACGTGGACTCCATATGGATCCCTAGACCAATGCAATGATAAGTGAGCGTGCGGGGACTGGTGGAGGGAGAGCGGCCCAACCGCTCGGTGGCTGAGTCAGCTAGCTGGTGAGCAACAGACTCCGGGGAGAGCTTCCGCACAGAAACGCGATACCCGTACCCTGGTACAGAGTCCATGCTCGTGGCGGTTCTGCGCGCCGCCTACAACCTACGGTTCCGCACCTCCTAGGCCGAATCCAGTTCCTCGCGGCAACGTGCTCAAGAGCTCTCATCCTGACAACATCGCGGAATTTGCCGAGCGCCCAAACAGTCGACGGCAGCGCATCCCGTCTTGCGACGAAATCTCGTTTCAGCTGCGCTGGACGCGCGCTTGAGAACCACGCAGTGCGTCGACTAGCGGACCTGACTCAAATCAGAACACCATGAACGAAGCGAATTCGCCCTTGGTCGCCTGTGATTTGCGAGATACGCTCTGAAGCGTTTCCGTACAGTTAATACTCTGCGACGGGCGTGAGGAATCGAGTGCGTGCGCCCCCACCACTCGACACTCCCACTGCGGCGTCTTACTCGCCGCTTGAGCGTGTACACAACGCGAAGGGGCGAGATGATCTGCACCCCACCCAGTTCGGAGCAGAGAGTGACCGACACCAAGCGAAACTCAAACGTGGAGCAGCTCCTGCAACGGGGTTTGGATCACTACGGTCGCAACGAGGTCTCCGAATCGGTTGACTGCTGGCGTCAAGCGTTGGAGCTCGATCCCAGCAACACTAGTGCTCGCGACTACCTCGATTCCGCGGGGTACGAAGCCAGTCGGACAGCGGCTCAGGCCGTGGCGCAGGTGATTGACTTGGCTGCGGCACGCCGCATCCTCACCCCCGCGCAGGGCATGCCCGCGGTTAGCCCCAGCGCAACCCAGCCCGCCAAGACGGATGTGGTCGGGCTCGAGCAACTCCTCGCGGGCAAGCGTTATGAAGAGGCACTCGACCTGTTGTATCGCGCCCGCAACCAGAGCCCGACTGATGCCTCGATTTCGCGTGGGATCCGCGTGATCAAGGATCGCTTGATCCTGGCCTACGTGCGCCGGCTCGGCGACTTGGAGCAAGTACCAGCGCCAACCGGCGTTCGGGCCAGCCTCGACTCGGAAGAGATGATTGTGCTGCGCTTGGTCGATGGGATCGCCAGTCTCGGCGACGTCATCCGCAGCTCCACGATCGGTAAGTTCAACACCTATCGCTCGCTGCATCGCCTGCTGAACTCGAACCTGATTCAGCTCGAACCGCCGGCGGAGTCTAGCTTGCCTCCCCCGGTTCATCGCTCGACACCCGTGGCGACCGGCATCGTGCAATCAGACCACTTTACGGCTCCCGCGGCGCCGCCTTCGACGGCAGAGCCGATGAACCAGATAGCTCCGGAACCGGTCACCCCAGCAGAGACGCCCGCGCCTCCTCCCGAGGCGCCAGCGCCGAGCTTCGATGCACTCTTTCACCAAGCGACCGAGGCGTATATCCGCCGGGATTATGAACGGGCACTTCGACTCTTCGAAGCGTGCCGACAACTGCGACCAGGAGATTCACGAGTGCTGCACAATTTGGAACGCGTGCAAAGCAGGGCACGCAAATGAAGCGACTAGCCGTCGTCAGTCAGAAAGGCGGAGTGGGCAAGACCACCCTCAGCCTGAATTTGGCATACGCCCTCGCGAAAAGCGGGGTGCGAACGCTGCTCCTCGACGTCGATCCCCAAGGCGGGGTTGGCCTCTCTCTCAACGGCCATGGCGCCGCGCGGGGACTCACCGGGCTACTGGAAGGTGCACCGGTAGACGAGTGCTTGCTGACAACGCGCATGCCGGAGTTGGTGCTCTGCCCAATCGGCGATGTCGCGATCACCGCGACTCCTCAGCTCGCCGCATCACTGGAAGACGGCAGCCAGATGAACGCGCTGCTCGGTGGCCTCGAGTCCCGTTTCGACGTCGTGGTCGTGGACACCCCACCTGGGTTCGGCGGCATCACGCTCGGTGCAATGCGCGCAACGTCGAACCTGATCGTACCCCTTCAGGCGGAACCCATCGGGTTGCGCTCGTTGCCGCAGCTGCTCCAAGTGGTGGGCGACCTCAGCGAGCAAGGTACACCCACGCGCATGGTCGGTATCGTGCTCAGTATGCTCCAACAACGCATCGGGGAGTCCCTGGGCGTCGCTGAGGAGGTGTGGACCCGGCTGCCCGCAGAGTTGGTGCTCGAAACCACGATTCCGCGCGACACCGTGTTCCTCAAGGCAAGCAGCGCCGGTGTTCCTCTCGGCTTGCTGCGTCGGCCACCGCCGCCGCTCGCGTCGCTATTCGATGCGCTGGCGAGCGAGGTTCTCGAACGACTCGGAGTAGGTACTGATGAAGCGGACGACGAACCACTCAGCCTATTTGCCTGATTCGGCGACGCTGTCTGCGCTGCTGAATCGCACGCGCGGCGTCGGGAATACGCAACAACCGGCGCCGCCCGCCGCTCCTCTCCCCCCCAGACCCAACACGGAGCCATTCAGCAGCGCGGAGACCGCACCCGAACCGCTATTCGAGGCTTTTCTCGACTGGTGCGCTCGGACCACTCAGGCGAGTAGCCTCTTTATCGCAGACGCTGAGGGGCTGACGATCGCCAATCGAGGCACCCCAGACTCATTCTTGGCGCTTGCGGGCGAACTCCTGGCGCAAACCCGCTCGATCTCCACGTACCTCCCGGAAGCAGAACGGGCGCCGATATCTCTCGCGTTCGAGCGCGAGGTCCTCCAGGTGCTGCCGTCGAACGGCGGACAGGTCTGGATGCTCGGTTTGGTTCTCACCCAGCCGCTCAACAACCTCTCACTACGCTCGCTTCGGCAAGCGATGGACACCTGCACCACTCAACTCTCGCAACCCCAAACGCCATGACAACACAGCTAGCCGATATCGTCACCGGGATCCCCTCGCTCCGCGGGGTGTTCGTCACCGCAATGCCGGACTGCCTGCTCTACGACTCTTGGTGCCGCCCCGAAGAAGAGTGGATCGGCGAAGACGTCGCCTCCTACTTCGGCGACTTGGTTCGCGCCAACCGCGAGGGACTCAAGAGCCTCGGCGCGTGGTCGTCGGAAATGCAGGTCACTATCGAGTCCGGGAACATCCTGCTCGTCCTGCGCGAGCTAGCAACGGACTTCGTCGTGGCGCTTGCGTTCGAGCGGAACGCGCCGCTCGGCATGATTCGACTCCACGTCAAGCGCCTCGCGGACTCCTTGCTCGACTACCTGCCGAAGGTCGCGCCCGAGGACCGGCCGCGCGGCGTGCGGGTCACGGAGTTCCTGATGCGCTACGCGCCAGATTCCCACGCCGCGATGCGCCGTGTGGCGCTCCGAACCGGCATCCCCATCGCAACGCTGGAACAACCCGCAGATCTCTCTACGGAGCAGGTGGCGCTGCTCGAAACCGCTGTGCGCGACATCCTCGGTCTCGAAGCGCTCAACATCTGAGGAGGCACCCATGGACTTTGCAAAGCTACGTCATTACCTCCCGGAACAGGATCTCATGCTACTGGGCAAAACCCCGGTAGTGTATCACTGCCAGCACTTCAATCTGTTCCTCGATCAAACGATCGACGACGCCCTCGGGCCGACGGATGGCGCGGAGCTGCGCCTGCGCGCGGCCCACGAAGCAGCCTACCCACTGATCAAGAGCGTGTGCGCTGCGTTTGGCGCTAGCACCCCCGCCGAGCGAGCGCACATCGCCGAGCGCCTCTTCTCGGTAATGGGTCACGGCACACTACAAGCGGACGCCACAGCAACAGGTGGCCAAGCACTCGGTCACCACCTCCACTACGGCTACGCCTGGAGAGAGAAGTACGGCGAGCGCGTTCGGCGCCTACATCCGGTGGATGGATTCGCCGCGGGCTACGCGGCCGCTGCGGCGGAAGTCTCCGCCAACCTGCCTTGCGGGAGCTTGGTCTCCAAAGAAACCAGCTGCATCGCTCTGAGAGCCCCGCACTGCGAGTTCAAGATAATCCCCGCGGCAACCGGCGTGGAGTGCGCCGCACGCGCCCCCGTCGAAGCTGAGGAGTACTTAGCCAACACCCGCCGCTCCTTTGGCGGCAAGCATGAGACGCAAATCACCGAAATCGCGGACGGGCTCAAGCAGTTCACCGCTGGAGTCGCAGGAGATGAGCGGGGACTGGTGCAAGCCTTTGGCGTGTTGGTCACGATGCACCTCACGGGCTATTACAACCGAATCTCATACGACGCTGTGAAGGAGATTCAGCGTGTTGCTCCTCAGTCCGTAGGAGTCTTGGAGGACCTGCTGCGCGAGTCGGGCCACGTGTGCGTGTTCCGTACTTTCGGAGGCATCCTGCTCTCACCTGAGTGGGAGGCGATGGTCGGCGCGCCAGGGGAAGATCCCGAGCAAGTCGTGGTGGGCTGTCTCGCGATTGCGCGAGCACTAGGCTTCGGCCACTGGACCCTCGCAGAATTTGCCCCAGGGAAACGCCTCGTGGTGCGCACCTCCAGCACCTACGAATCGGCTGACTACCTCACCCGCTACGGCACGGCGACTAGCCCCAATGAGTACTTTTTCCAGGGCGCCGCGCTTGCGATCATGCAACTTGCACACCGCGTCTCCTGGCGCTCACGCCCGGAGCTGACTTCGGAATACTACGACGAGCTGTTCCGCAAAGGTGTGCCCTGGACATTGAAGCAAACCTCGTGCATCGCCTGCGGCGACGACGTAAGTGAAGTCATCATTAGCGCCAAAGACTGATGCATGGGCGCGGAGGAGGAACTCGAGCTGCGCCCGGCAAACGGGTGCATCAAGAACCTGACCTGGGAGTGCCACGCCAACCTGGCGGCCCTCCCAGGCTTCTTGGTGAGCCTGACTGAGCTCGGTTATGTCGAAAGCGCCCCCCTCGCTCAGCTTAGAAGGTTCACCAACGCGAGCGGCGACGAGTTCGTGATTGTGCTGACCAGCGGACGCTGTCAGGTGCGCCTCTCCTACCTCACTCCCGGCCCGGAGCGCGAGCAACGAGCTCGCGCCATCTTGAATGATGTCCTGACGCATTGCCGCACGGCAGCCCTGGTCAGTTGAGATCTCGCGTCTTCAGCTTGCCCAAGCGGTCTAGCACCCGACGTACCGCATCCCCGTCGTCCGCATCGGGCCAGCGCTCCAAGTACTCGTTCAAATCGGAGCGCGCAGCTTCGGGCGCGCCGAGCTCGGCGTTCAAGATCCCCCGATCTCGGAGGGCGTCCTTGGAAGCCGGGATCAACGCCACCAAGCGATCGAGCACGACCAAGAGCCGCGGCAGCTCTCCGCGCTTGAGGTAGATACTCCGCAAGTTCGTCAGCATGCGCGCCAGAATGAGTCGCAACGGACTCGGGTCGAGCAGCCCCTGTTGCAACACCTTGCGAGGCCAACCGACTTGATCGAGACGTGCCTCCAAGTCGCGGGTGTCGAGTACCCGGCCGCCGGCGAACGGATCGAGGATCAGGTGTTCTTCGTCGCCGTCGAGGCGAACCAGGAAGTGCCCCGGGAAGCCGATGCCGCTGGCGCGCAAGCCCGCGCGCTGCGCGACCTCGACGTAGACCAGCGAGAGGCTGATGGGGATCCCCACGCGGCGCGCCAGCACTTGATCGATGAAGGAGTTGTCCGGGTCGTAGTAGTCCACCTTGTTGCCGCTCAAGCCAAAGCGCTCGGACAGTTCGAGGGCCAGCGCCTCGGCTTGGTCGCTCAGGCGCGCGTCTGCAAACGCGCAGAGCGGCGCGGAGAGTTCGTCGAGCTTGGCCTCTACGACCCCGAAGTCTAGCGTCGGCCGCGCATCTCGGGCGATCAAGAGCGCTCCGGTGAGCAGATCCAGATCTTCGTCTTCGCGCGCCGCGAAGTCAGTAAAATCAACATTGCCGCGCGGTAACTCTGGAACAGTCATTGTTGCGGCTCCTGGCAGCAGCGAAAGCCAATTTCGTAGAAGCGGAACCCATCCCCATGGGTCGTGATGTCGTTCTGGCACGTCCGCGTGTCAGCCCAGTAGCGGCCCTTTAGGTTGCCATGAAACTGGCTCTGCCCGCCGTCGCGGCGACGCGTCCACTCTTCGACGCTGCCGGTGAGGTCACGCACGCCAGCGACTCCAAAGCAGCTGGGATAGCTCCCCGCCGCTTCCGCTTGATACAGTTCTCGCACATGGTCTGCCGCAGCCTTGGCGCTCGCAGACATCTGACTCACGCCGTTGAATAGAGCTTCCAGCGTTTCGTAGCTGGAGCCATCGAACGTGTACGGCCAACCGTTGAGCAGCGTTTGGTTGTAGACCTTCCAGGTCTTCGCATCGTTACAGACGCCGGGCTGGCGTGTGTCTCCGTACGGATACTTGTAGGCGTTCGGGCCACCACAGGTGAAGGCCCACTCGTCGTCGTAGCACAGGCGCTTCTGGTGACGGGTGCACCAAGCATCAGCTTCGTCGAAGTTGAACATCACGAGCGGCAGCTCGCCCTCGACGTTGGGCGCCTCGTAGCGATCCATGCACACCGGCGCCGGCAGGCTCGGGTCGTCGATCAGCTCCATGTCAGCGGGGCACGGCGCAGTCGCGACATCAGGGGGCGCGTCGCTTGGAGCGTCGGCCGCCGCGTCGCTGCCGGCATCGGGCGTTGCGCCGCCACCGCTCGATCCGCTGGTACCGCCGGCTCCCGCGTTGCCTGCGCCGCTGCCTCCGCCGCCACTGCCTCCCGCTCCCCCCGAGAGGTCCAAACCGTTCTGCGCCGTGTCGCCTTCGCTACAAGCGACACTGAAGCAGAGCGCGCTGGTGGCGAGGACCGCGCACAGCAGGCTCCGTTGAACTCGAGGAGGTTTCCCCACCGAGCAAGCGTTGAATGGCTGCGGCTCAGTAGCAACCATGTCGACCGGGGAGCGGTTTTTCCAGGTCCACGGTGGTCGCGAAAACTCAGCTTGGATGCGCCACCGCGGCAGCTCTCCGGAGCTGTGCTTTTTCCGCAAACGAACCCGCCAGAGGTTCCGCACAGTTCAAAGCGCCGTTCTGCGCGCCTGGCCGTCGCGGCGCGGCCCGTCTAATACGTTTACATGCGGTTACGTCTGCTTCTGGGTGGTCTTGGTATTGGATTGTTGCTCGCGACTGCGGCTTGCAGTGACGAAGACACGAAACAGAATCCAAAGAAGGGCAAGGGCTCCGGCGGCGACGGCGGAACAGGCGCGGTCGCAGGCAACGGCGGAACAGGCGCGATGGCCGGTGACGGCGGCCTGGGCGGTTCCGGGGGGAACACCGGCGGCGCTGGCGCTGGCGGCACCAGCGGAGCCGGAGGGAGCACTGCAGGAACGAGTGCTGGTGGGACGAGTGCTGGTGGGACGAGTGCTGGTGGGACGAGTGCTGGCGGCAGCAGTGCGGGCGGAACGAGCAGCGGTGGCGCGAGCGGCGCAGGCACCGGAGGCAGCGCGGGCGCTACAGGCGGTACCGGCGGAAGCTGCCCAACGGGCTACGCCGACTGCGACAGCAACCCCACGGACTGCGAGACGGATCTCAGCCTGGTGACCAGTTGTGGCTCCTGCACCAAGACCTGCAACGGTGCCAACGGCAGCGTCGAATGCCAGTCGGGCACGTGCGTGATCACCGCGTGCGACACCAACTACGGCGACTGCGATGGCGACGAGAGCAACGGCTGCGAGCAGAACCTAGTCAACAACGACCAGCACTGCGGCGTGTGCGGTAGAGACTGCGCGGCTGCGGGGTCTACCTGCAGCACGAACATGTGTGCACCCGTGACCGTGCAGAGCGCGCTCCCCATCAGCACCGACAACTCCAACGGCGCGACGTGGGCCTTCGGCAACGGGGCGCTGTATCAAGTCGGCTACTACGCGTACACGCTACGCAAGGTGCCCCTTGATGGCTCGCCCTTCAGCAACATCTGGACCGCCGCGACGAACCACGCTGGGCGTCGCAGCCTGGTCGTGAACGCAAACGAGGTGATCTGGACTCAACGCGGTACGCCGAGTGTCGTGCTCAAGAAGGCTCACACCGCCGCCGAGTCTGATCTACCGCAGATCGTCTTCACCCCTCAGTATCAGCCGTATTTCTTGCAGCAAAAAGGCACGGCCTACTACTGGTTTAGTGGGGACTACCAGGCGAGTGATCCGGGTGGCTGGATCTACACCCGGAGCGTGACGGCGCCTTCCAACGATCCGGGCACGCGCATCATGTCAGTCGACCAAGGCACCCACAACGCCGTGTTCGCCTTCGTGGTGAGCGACAACGCGCTCTACTGGTACACCGCGCAGTCAACGCCGGGCGAAATCCGCACCACGCCGCTCAGTGGCGGCACGCCGACCGTGGTGCCCACGGGCATCATCGCCTCCGGCTACGCCAACGACCGCGTCCGACTGTTTCCGGTCGGCAACGACTTGTACTACCAGCGTGCTGAAGGCACATCGTTCGCCAACGGGATCTACCACTGGACACAGGGTGACTCTGGGCCAGGCACCCAGATCGTGACTCGCGACAGCATCGCGGACTTCGTGGTGGACGCGACGTCGGTCTACTTCATCGTGCTGAACGCGAACGCCGTCTACAAGGCGCCCCTCACTGGCGGCGCGTTCGTGCAGATCGCGAACACCGGCGGCGTGCGCTTCCTGCATCAAGACGCGGACTCGGTCTACCTGCAGAAAGGTACCGGCACGACCGACATCGTGCGTGTCTTGAAGTAGCAGCCACCTCTTGCAAAGCAGCGCGGCAGCTCCCGAAGGGGGCTGCCGCGTTTTGCGTTTGTGATTGAAGAATTGGTCCCAAACACGTGGTTTCGAACCGCGCGGATCCGCATGGCTTCCCTCTCCAAGTTTGGGGCGGAGAAGAACCAACGCAGCGAACCTCCAGGGCGGCTTGCTGTCCAAGGCCGCTCCATGTCGCGCTTCGTCAGGGGAAAAAAGCATGAGAACCGCACTTCTCGCCGCTGGTAGCTTGCTTCTGGTCACCAGCTGCGGCGCCCAACCAGAGGCGCAGTCCGCGCCAACCAAGCTTGCTGCTGCGGGAGAATACAGGGCTCTCACGTGCCCTCGCGCGTCAGCATTGCTCGAGGGCACACCTGAGCGGAGCGCGTGCGACCCGTCCATGCAGGAAAGCGTCCGAACCGGAGAGGGTGGAATTAGCTTTCCACGGACGGTTCTCACGGCAGCTCATCCAATCGACGACGAAGAAGCGGTCGCGCCGGGGGACGCGGACCGGGTGTTCCGCTGGGCATCGAGAGCGCGCAGCACATTGGAGTGGGTCGAGGATATGAGCGTAGGCGGCGAGGCTTGTTCTTCTGAAGCCGCGAGAGACAACGCGGAGACGCGCTTCACCACCTGGTACCAGTGCGAGGATCGCCAGCGGAGCGTGTTCTGGAGGTTCGTGGCTCTGCCAGCAGTAGTCGACGGCTTCGTCCTGTTGCTCACCCCGAGTGAGCACTTCACGGTAATTTCCTCGCGGCATTGTATGGCGATAAGCACCGCCGCACCTGACGGCCCCTCGGCCTGGAGCGTCGCTTGCGATGCGATTCAGGAGCTGCTCTGGTTCAGCAAGGCTCGGCACGCTCTGGAAGCCTCTAGGCCCTCAGGTTCGAGTCGTATCCCCTTCCCCATGCTCCCGGTCGTCGGCCCCAAGGGACATGTGCTGAAGCGCTCCATCCCATCTCGAGCCTTCACGGCCTGGAGCGGATCCAGTGTCGAGCGCTGGGGGGACCCGTTGCAGTCAACACCGGACGAGTATCTGGGCATTCTCTCCAGCGCAGTCTTCGTCGGCGACCCAGGCGCCGAGTGGCCCTTGCCCGAGTCGCTGGCCTCCCGCGCGATCCAGTCCGCCGCGGAGCGCTGCGCGTCCCTGGGCGAGTGCGCCACGTTCGAGAGCGCCATCGCCAGCTACTGGATCCCGCCGCCCAAGAAGTGAGCGTGCGCTGCCGTGTGGATCTTGCAGTTTCTTTCGTTTCTTTTTGAGGGGGGGGGTGAGCGCACCGAATAGGCGACCGCGCTGCTCCCGTGGTAGGGCGCAGCCTTCCAAGGGATCCACCGCTCGGGGGGTCAAAGCAACGTGCTCCGTCCTGCGCTCGCCATCTGGTTGCTCGGTGTGAGTAGCTGCGCTTCCGGCCCGGGATGGCGAGTCGCTCCAGCTCATGTCGACGGCCCAGAGATCCGCCCCCAGGCTCCCCTCTCCCCCCCGGACGTTTCCACGCGCTCGTCACTCCTCACGCAGCTGCGGCGTGCCCGCACTGCGGCGCGAGAAGCCTCGGTAACGGATCTCGACCAGCTGGCATGGGAAGCAGACGAGCGCGCAACGGGCCACATCCTCGAGGCCGAGCGCGCCGAAGTCGAGCTGCTGGCCGTGGAGCGCTCGCTGGAAGCTCTCGAAGAGCGCGCGAAAGCGTTCGAGCGCAGCAAGACTTCTCAGCCCTTCACCGGCTGGATTTCATGGCTGGGCTACCCGTTCAACTGCATGCCCAAACCCGAGCTCTACGTGTGTGGGGTTCAGCGCACCCTCACCCTGACGTGGAAGCAACTCGGAGCGCTCAAGCTCGACCGCGGGTTCTACATCGAAGGCTGGGGGCATCACGCTGGGGCTCACTTCGTCATCGACTCCCTGAGCGTCGCAGAGAACAACCCCGCCCATATGTGCCCTGACGAGCTGGATGAGTCGAGCTATCAGGTACGTCGCCAGGACCTCAGAGCAGCAGCCAAGGTCGCCCGTGAGCTCGCGAGCCAAGCACTCGAAGCGGCACTATATTACCGCATGGAATCACAAGAACGGAAGCCACCACGGCATTGACGACCCCTCGCAAGAGCCAGAAAGGCTGCATCGGCGCGACCGAACGACCCTTTGCATCTATTCTGAGATCCGCGGCAGCAAGTGGGTGCCACCCGCCGCTTCCGCGCGCCAGAGCAGAGCGACCACGACCACGAGAAGGATCCGCACGGGCGCGGTGCCGCTCGAAAACCGTCGGCGCGAGAAAGCAAGCAGCCTAAAGGCTAGCAACGTGGCAGCCTCGGAGTCCGCCCTGCATCATGAACCGTCTATTTTGGCTCCTCGTCCTGCTCGCGCTGGTCAGCGTCGTGGGTCTCGTGACGCTGCGTGAGCCGCCGGATGAAGACTACGTTGAGCAAGCCCGGGTCGAGCCGGAGCGATATACGCTCCAACGCGTTTCCGTGCGGGGTCACCGTGGGTACTTGGTGCCCAAAGGCACCTTTGGCGGCCGACGTGAGTGGGGCGCGTCTCAAGAACTACTGGAGCGCTTCGAGCAGCGGCTCAGTGAGTTGGACATCCCGAGCTTGGACGGCTACTTGCGGCGCTACGAGGGGGGTTCCCACGTGATGTTCGTACAGCTGATCTGTCCGGAGCTTCAGCAGTGGGAGGTCGCAAGTTGGAACGAGGAATCGTGGTGGGCTGGCTCGGATATCGGTCCTTGCATGGTGCACGCGCACTACGACATCAAGAACGATGAGATCTTGCACGTCAGTCAAGAAGGGCCCGGTGGCCGCACCCTGTACGACTCGCAGTTTCACCGTCCAGGCGGCGGCGCCTCACTGCAACCGCCGTTTTGGGACGCTAGGCCAGACTCGCATCCTTGAGGCGCGGCGCGCCTCGAACTGACGCGCCGCCCTCCGCGACCTACTCCTGGATGACATCCATGAAGAACCCGGCCAGCGCGGTATGACCAGCGGGCGTGGGGTGGATGCAGGAGATGTCGAACCACTGCTCGGTGTTGGCACCGCGGTAGCACTGCAGGTCCATGCGATCCCTGCGGTAACCGTGGCCGCAGAACTGCTCCATCATGAAGACCATGTCGGCGCCGGTGTCGACGGCGATCTTCGCGTAGCCCTCGTTCATGCCCACGAGCACCTGCGCACCGTTGAGCCAGGTGCCGCTCAAGCCGGCGAAGCCGGCGGCGGGACAGGAGCTCAAGTCCGCGCTGGTGTCCGTGTACTCGTAGATGTTTGCGAACACGACGTCGTTCCCCATGGGGAAATTCGTCGAGTCCTTGAGGTACTCGATGGCGCTGCGCATCTCGTCCACGTAGCCCGCGGCCTCGGCCTGAGACGTCGCGAGGTCCGGTTTGTCGCGGGCGATGGCGGCGATGTCGTTTCCGCCGGAAATCACCAGCGTCAGCGTCTTCACGTTGCGCGTGTTCGCGTCGCCGAAGCAGTTCGGGATTTGCGACTTCATCAGGTCATCGTTGCGCGCGCCATTCACCGCACACGATTTGGTCTGTACGCCGGGGAATAGCGCCTTGAGCTGGGTATCCAGCTGCGTGCGCACGAACTGACCCGAGGGCGTCGGCGGCGTGCCGTTCATGATCGAATCCCCGAGGTACACGATGCGCTCGATGCCCTGGATGTCTTGATGATTGGTGCCGTGGCAGTGGCTGCCAGTGCTGATCCCGAGCACGTCGTAGTCCCAGACGATCAAACCGTCCTGGATGTCCGCGAAGCACTCGTTGCTGGTAACCGCGCCACTGCCGCCGTTGCCGCCGTTCGCGCCGCTGCCTGCCGCGCCACCGTTCGCTCCGGCCCCCGCAGAGCCACCCTGAGCCCCCACGCCGCCGCTGCCGCCATCGGTCCCACCGTTGCCGCCGTTAGCGCCGCCGGTTCCTCCGTTGCCACCGTTCGCACCCGAGCCGCCGTTGGCACCCGAGCCGCCGTCGGCACCCGAGCCGCCGCTCGCGTTGGTGCCGGTGTCACTGCCGGAGTCCGAGCCACACGCCGTGATCAGCAGCGCTGCGCAGCTCAACGCCGCGATCCCCACTCCAATGTTTCCGAGACCCAAGCTTCGCTTCTGTGCCATGGCAACCTCCCCGCGCCTCCCGGGCGCAAGACTCCCGCAATGCGACGCCCGCAACGGACGCCTCCCCAAGTGGCGGAAGCGTAACGCCAGACACTGCAGCGAAACAATCGCGACCTCGACCGATTGGTTTGCGTTTCAACCATCTGGAAAAGATCTTCACTGGCAGTTTCTACACGCAAAAACCGTGGCGCGCTGCGCACAGCTTGGCCCCCCTTACAGCGTGCCGCACTGAGTCATTCAGACCGAGCAACGCCCAGCAGCGTTTCCTTACGGTAACCAAGCGGGCATATGGCGACTCTCAGGGACAGGACCCTCCCCCCCAAACCCGCAGCTAAGAGCGCTGACTCCGGGACGACACTTGGGGATCTCACCAAGGCAATTGCCGCGCCGCGTTACCGCGTTGGGGCGATTCTTGGCCCCAGATTGGCCCTGCTTCTGCAACCTAACCGTTCGTAACAATGAACTTTTTTTCGACATGGTCCGGAGGCCAGCCGAGTGTCAGGGAGCATTGCAGCTTATTTGCCCTCTGAGGCCAAACCCGCTACCGAGGCACCTTCAATAAGTCGCCATCCGGCGCCGCAGCTTTCCGCGCAGCTCCCAGCTGCGCTTCCCACAGCAGGTAAGCGAACTTGGCCACCAGCCGTAAGACCACGAGCAAG
This sequence comes from Polyangiaceae bacterium, assembly GCA_041389805.1. Lineage (GTDB taxonomy): Bacteria > Myxococcota_A > Polyangia > Polyangiales > Polyangiaceae > JAHBVY01. The sequence goes on from JAWKRD010000014.1 coordinate 143,579, forward strand.
ACGAAGTCCCCGACCACCGCCAAGAAGAGCGCCCCCAAGGCGTCCAGCGGCGGCGGAGGCAAAGGTAAAGGCAAGGCTAAAGCCAAAGCCGAGGAGGCGCCGCCTCCCCGCCTACCGCCGCTGCACGAGATCGCGCAGACTCGCTACCTGAACTATGCCCTGAGCGTCATCACCAGCCGCGCGCTGCCCGATGTGCGCGACGGCCTGAAGCCGGTTCAGCGCCGCATCCTGTTCACCATGTGGGAGCAACGCCTGCTCCCCACGGCGAAGCACCGTAAGTGCGCCAAGGTGGTCGGCGATGTGATGGGTAACTATCACCCTCACGGCGACTCCGCGATCTACGACGCGCTGGTGCCATCGCGCAGCCCTTCAGCTTGCGCGTGCCGCTGGTCGAAGGCTCCGGCAACTTCGGTAGCCTCGACGGCGACCCCGCTGCGGCCATGCGCTACACGGAGTGTCGCCTGGCGACTCCGGCGACGGAGCTCTTGACCGAGCTCAGCCAGGACACGGTGCACTTCCGTCCGAACTACGACGGCACCAAGGAAGAGCCTGTCGTGCTCCCGGCGAAGCTGCCGAACCTGTTGATCAACGGGTCGACGGGCATCGCCGTGGGCATGGCGACGAACATCCCGCCCCACAACCTGGGAAGAAATCTGCGCCGCCGCGGCGCGCCTGCTGGATGCGCTGCTGGAGGGCAAGGAGCTCAGCAGCCGCGAGCTTTGCCGCACGGTAAAGGGGCCGGACTTCCCCGACGGGCGGGCAACTGTCTCGACCACGGAGGAGATAAAGCAGGTCTACGAGACAGGCCAGGGCGCGATCAAGCTGCGCGGCACCTGGAGGCCTGGCAGCACCGGCAAGAACTCCAAGACCATCATCATCGACAGCATCCCTTCGCGGTGAACAAGAGCACCTTGGTGGAGCGCATCGCCGAGGTGGTGACCAGCCGCAAGATGCCGCTCATCCTGGATGTGCGGGACATCTCCGGTGAAGACGTCGCCATCGAGCTCGAGCTGAAGAGCGACGCCGAAGAAGCCAAGGTGCTGGCGTACCTCTACAAGAACACGCCGCTGCAGCAGAACTTCAACGTCAACCTGACGTGCCTCGTGCCGACGGAGAACCCGGAGGTGGGTCGCCCCGAGCGCCTCGACCTGCAGAGCATCCTCTGGCACTTCCTCCAGTTCCGCCTGGAAGTGGTGACGCGCCGCCTGCAGCACGAGCTCGGGCAACTCGAGCGCCGCATGCACATCCTCGAAGGCTTCGTGAAGGTCTTCGACGCGCTCACGGAGATCATCAGCATCATCCGCAAGAGCGACGGCAAGGCTGACGCGGCGAAAAAGATCATCCAGCGTTTCCGCCTGGATGAGGAGCAGACGGACGCGATCCTCGAGCTGCGCTTGTATCGCCTGGCGCGCCTCGAGATCTTGATCATCCAGGACGAGCTCAAGAACAAAAAGAAGCGCGCCTCCGAGATCAAGAAGCTGTTGAGCGGCCCCGCGGGGCGCTGGGCGGTGGTGAAGGACGAGCTGATCGACGTCGGCCGCAGCCTGGGCGCCGCTGGACGCCGCCGCACGCTGATCGAGGCGGTGGAAGACGAGCCCGAGTTCTCCGCAGAGGATCTGATCGTCGCGGAAGACTCTCAGGTGCTGCTCACCAGCGACGGCTGGGTGAAGCGTCAGCGCGAGATCAAGGACATCAGCAAGGTGCGCCTGCGGGAAGGCGATCAGATCTTGAGCTGGATCGCTGGCTCGACCCGCGCGACGGTGTGCTTCTTCTCGAACTTCGGCACTGCGTACACCCGCCGCATCATCGACATCCCGGCGACGACTGGCTACGGCGAGCCCATCCAGAAGCTGTTCAAGCTGAAGGACGGTGAGGCGATCGTCAGCGCCATGAGCTTTCGACCCGCGCCTGATCGGCGAGCTCGAAGGCAGCGAAGAGCACTACCCGGAGACCTTCGGCGTCGCCGCGTCGACGGACGGCTACGGCCTGTGCTTCGGCCTCGCGCCGTTCGCCGAGCCGAGCACGCGCTCCGGGCGCCGCTACGCCAAGCCGGCCAAGGGACACCGCATGCTCAACGTCGCGACCGTGAACGGCACCGAGACGCTGATCGCCGCCTCCAAGGGCCGCCGTGCGCTGCTCTGCGCAGTGACCGAGGTGAACTACCTGTCCGGCGCTGGCAAGGGCGTGATGCTGATGAAGCTCGGCAAGGACGACGAGCTGATCGGGTTCCTCGCGGCAAAGAACGACGCGGACACGCTGACGCTCAAGACGAGCCTCGGCGGCGAACAGCGCGTGAACCTGAATCGTTATGAGCTCACCGGGCGCGGCGGCAAGGGCCGCGAGGTGATCAAGCGCGGCCAGCTGATCGGCGTGGTGCGCGAGGTGCCCGCGGCGCCTCCAGAGTTTGCCCCGGTGGAGGCCTGAGCCCCGAGGCTCTGAGACCAGCGCTAAGGAATAGGACGAGAGATGAGCTACAGCGCAAAAGACATCACGGTACTCGAAGGCCTCGACCCGGTACGCAAGCGCCCCGGCATGTACATCGGCGGCGTCGGTTCCGCGGGGCTCCATCACCTGGTGTGGGAGATCGTCGACAACTCCGTCGACGAGGCGATGAACGGCCACGCGACGGAGATCCACGTCACCCTGCACAAGGACGGCAAGAGCGTCACCGTCAGCGACAACGGTCGCGGCATGCCCGTCGACATGCACCCGAAGTTCAAGAAGCCCGCGGTGGAGATCATCTTCTCCACGCTGCACGCCGGCGGAAAATTCGAGGGGCAGAACTACAAGACCTCCGGCGGCCTCCACGGCGTCGGCGCGAGCGTGGTCAACGCGCTCTCCTCCGAGCTGATCGCGAGGGTGAAGCGTGACGGCGCCGAGTACGAGATGCGCTTCGCCCAGGGCGTCACCCAGGGCAAGCTGAAGAAGCTCGGCAAGGCCCGCGGCACGGGCACCACCGTTTATTTCCACCCGATCCGCGCATCTTCCCCGCATCGACTTCAACCCGGACACGATCCGCGAGCGCCTGGAGGTCGCGAGCTACCTGCACAAGGGGCTCAAGGTGATCTTCGTCGACGAGAAGGCCGGCACCAACCAGACCTTCAAGCACGACGAAGGCATCGCCGACTACCTGAAGAAGATCACGAAGGCTCGCGGCGATCGGCCAATTCACGAGGCCTTCACGCTGTTCAAGGAGAACGGCGCCCGCGTCGAGATGGTCTTCCAGTGGACCGAGGCGACCGACGAACGCATCCTGTCCTACGTCAACGGCATCCCGACGGGCTCCGGCGGCACCCATGAAACGGCATGCGCGCCGGCATCACCAAGGCCGTCAAGAACTTCATCGAGACCCACAAGCTGACTCCGCGCGGAGTCAACATCACGGGCGACGACATCCGCGAAGGCGTGGTTGGGATCCTCAGCGTGTTCATCGAGGAGCCGCAGTTCCAGGGCCAGACCAAGGATCGCCTGAACAACCCCGAGGTGCAGAGCAGCGTCGACGGCGCCGTGCGCCCCACCCTCGAGGGCTGGCTCAACTCGAACCGCAGCATCGCGGATCAGATCGTCTACCGCATCGTTCAAGCATCGCGTGCCTGCGAGGGCTTCGCGTGCCGCGTCCGCAGCCGTCAGCCGCAAGACGGCGACCAGCGGCAAGCTCACGCTACCGGGCAAAGCTCAGCGACTGCATCGCGAAGAACCGCGTGGGCACCGAGCTGTTCATCGTCGAGGGTGACTCCGCAGGCGGTTCCGCGAAGCAAGGCCGCGACCGTCAGTTGCAGGCCATCCCGCCGCTACGCGGCAAGGTCCTGAACACCGAGGCCACGAGCCTCGCCAAGGTGCTGGAGAACAAGGAGCTCAGCGACCTGGTCACCGCCATGGGCTGCGGCGTGGGCCAGACCTTCGACCCCAGCAAGCTGCGCTACGACCGCATCATCCTGCTCGCCGATGCCGACAGCGACGGCCACCACATCACGACGCTGCTGCTCACCTTCTTCTACCGCCACCTGCGGCAGCTGATCGAGAACGGCAAGGTGTTCGTCGCCGTGCCGCCGCTTTACCGCATGGATATTGGCAAGTGACACCTACTGGGCCGCCGACGAGGACGACAAGAAGCGCATCCTCGAGCAGTACAAGAAGGGCAACGCCAAGGTCGAGATCACCCGCTTCAAGGGCCTCGGCGAGATGATGCCCAACACGCTGTGGGAGACGACCCTGAACCCCGCCACGCGGCGCTTGCTCCAGATCAACATCGCCGACGCCCTCGAGACGGACCGCATCGTCAGCGATCTGATGGGCAAGGATCCGGGGGCGCGTTTCCACTTCATCATGGACCGCGCCGAGGAAGCCGAAGACCTCGACGTCTGACGCCCAGAGCCGTCGCTCGGAGCTCCTGACTCGCCTTGCGCCTCGGCGTTTCAAGCCCCTGCCCCCGGGTTTGGGGGGTGAGGCGCGCTGGTTTTCGCTGCGGTCATCCGCCAGCATTGGGCGCAGATCCGCAGTGTTTGCGCGCTTCTGGCCCCCTCCGTCGCTCCGTTCGCGCGCAGTGTCGTTACGTCACCGCGCGGTCAAGCACCAATACGCTGCGTATTGAAAAAGCCCATGGTGAAAAATAGAACATGTTCTATTCTTGCGCCATGAGTCGCTACTACACCGCCCCAATTCCCAACGGCTGGTTCATGGTTGCCTACGCTGACGAGATCGCGCCGGGCGAAGTGAAGCCGCTCCGCTACTTCGGCAAGGACCTGGTCATCTTCCGCACGGAAGGCGGGAAGCTGACGGTGCTGGACGCCCACTGCCCCCACCTTGGAGCGCACCTCGGCTATGGCGGCAAGGTCGTCGGCGACAACATCGAGTGCCCCTTCCACGCCTGGAAGTTCGACCCGAACGGCAAATGCGCCGAGGTTCCTTACGCCAAGCGCATCCCGCCCAAGGCGAACCTCGCCTGCTGGCCGGTGCACGAAGTCGCGGGCATGGTGATGGTGTGGCACCACGCTGGTGGCCTGCCGCCCCAGTGGGAACTCCCGGAAGTTCCCGAGTTCGGCGACGAGGAGTGGACGAGCCAAGAGCGCCGTTACTGGAAGATCAAGACGCGCAACCAGGAGATGGCTGAGAACGCCGTCGACTCCGCGCACTTCCACTACGTGCACGGGGCGAAGAACATGCCTCAGAGCCAGGCAGAGTTCAAAGATCACACGATGCGCGTCTTCTCCGATACCGGTATGGAGACGCCTCGGGGAAAGGTCGACGGCTCCGTCGAGAGCATGTCTCACGGCTTCGGCTTCGCGACGGTGCGCTTCAAGGGCATCGTGGAGACGCTGCTCATCAACTCGGTGAGCCCCATCGACTCGGAGTACGTCGATGTGTTCTTCGCCTTCCAGGTGAAGAAGATCGGCGGCGCGGACGTGACCAAGGGCGTCGGCAAGGCGTTCATCGCCGAGATCGAGCGTCAGCTCGGGCAAGACATCCCGATCTGGGAGAACAAGATCCAGTGGGAGAAGCCCATGCTGTGCGACGGCGACGGCCCCATCGCCCAGTACCGCCGCTGGTGTCAGCAGTTCTACACCATCCCCGAAGAGCCGCCGGGCAGGCAGCTCGACGTGGTGCAGAACGCTCCGAACTGAGCGTTCCGTTCGGCGCCGTTTCCCCACGGTTGACCGGTTCAAGCCCCTGCGCGGCCCGAGCGATCGGAGCACGCTCAGGGGCTGCTTTGCATCTGGCGTTCGCTCCGTGTCTCGCGCGCGACGGCCGCGTCGCTTAAGTACCGAGCCAACAACAGGGAGTGTGGTCCCGCGACGAACGCGCGGACTTTGACTCCGTGGCTTTGCTCGAGGTCGACAGATTGCCAAACCACCGTTAGGCTTCCTGGCCGATGACGCGCTCTTGGCTTTTGATGGGTTTGGTCGGCGTTCTGAGCGTCGGCTGTGGTTCTTCGGGCTCGACAGACGCCTCCGGCGGCAGCGGCGCCAGTGGCGGCAGCGAGACCGGCGGCAGCGGCGCTGAGGGTGGCAGCGGCGCTCAAGGTGGCAGCGGCGCCCAGGGAGGCAGCGGTGCAGGCGGCAGCGGTGCTCAAGGCGGCAGCGGTGCTCAAGGCGGCAGCGCCGCTGGTGGCAGCGGGGCCGACGGCGGAACCGGTGGTGCCGTGGGCGGCAGTGGTGGTGTCGCAACGGGCGGCAGCGCGGGGACGGCTGGCAGCGGAGGTACTGGAGGCAGCCCGACCACGGTGCGCTTCGTCGCCATGGGCGACGCCGGCGAAGGCAACCCAACGCAGTACAAGGTAGCCGACGCGATCAAAGCCGAGTGCGACACCCGTGGAGGCTGCGACTTCGCGCTCTACCTGGGCGACAACTTCTACGACGTCGGTGTGAGCAGCGACATGGACTCGCAGTTCCAGACCAAGTTCGAGATGCCGTATGCGAACCTGAGCTTCCCCTTCTACATTACCCTGGGGAACCATGACTACGGCTCAGGCGGTGCAGGGCTCGAGCTCAACAAGGCAAACTACTACATCTCGTACGGAAACGCCTCCGCCAAGTGGTACTACCCGGATCGTTACTACGTGGTGCAGCACCCCGGCGTGGACTTCTTCGCGCTGGATAGCAACGTCATCTTCCTGAACGGCGACTCACCGCAGCGCACATGGTTCGGCAACGCCGTCCAGCAGAGCCTAGCGGAGTGGAAGATCGCCTTTGGCCATCACCCCTACATCTCCAACGGTAAGCACGGCAACGCCGGCACCTACGAGGGGATCCCGCTCATTCCCGTCATCAGCGGTGGCAACGTGAAGGACTTCATGGAGGACACGGTCTGCGGGAAGATCGACGTCTACATCTGCGGTCACGACCACAACATGCAGTGGCTGCAGCCCAAGTGCGGGACGGAGTTCATCGTGTCGGGCTCCGGCGCGAAGACGACGGGCCTCGAGGGGCGCGGCACTCCCACCTTCTTCGAAACCGATGCGAAGGGCGGTTTCTTGCTCGTCGAAATCAGCGGCAAGAGCTTCTCCGGCTGGTTCTACGACGAGGACGGCACCCAGCTCTTCACGCGTACGGTGACGAAGCCCTGAGGAGACTGCCCTCACCCCCAAAAGAAAACGGCCAGTGGCTTACGCCCCTGGCCGTTTCTCATGCGAGATCTCTCAGTTGGCGTCGGGCTGGGTGTCGACGAACTCGGCGATGTGCGCCGTGTAGTCGTTGTTCGCGATCGCGACGGTGCCGTTCTGGCCCGCGTTCTCTCCGATGATGAAGGTGATTTCCTTGGGGATCATGGCGTCCTCGTAGGCGTCGATATCGGAGCCTGCGTTGCCGTAGGCCGCAGCCACCTTCCAGCCGAAGTCGGTGGTGATGCGGTTCACCCAGGTGCGCTTGTAGGTGCGCGCGGAGTCGCCGAACACCAGCTGGTTGGCGGTGATCATCGGCCCATCGGGGAAACCGTGCTCGATCATCCACGCGCGCGTCTCCGCACGGAAGAAATGGGGACGAGCCGTGAGGTACACCACCTGATAGCCCTTGTTGGCCCAGTGGTTCATCATCACCGAGGCGGACTGGTTCTCCTGGGGGTCGTACTTGCCGTCGGCGATCTGCTTGGACAGCTCGTCGTCGCTCGAGGTCATGGTGCCGTCGATGTCGGTGACCACGACCTTGGCGCCCGGCTCCAGCAGGAAGGAGTAGTGCGCGGCGCAGCTGCCATCACCCTCGAGGATGGCGTAGCTGATGCGGGGCGGCTGGCCGCCGGCGAAGTCGCTCAGAGAGAACGAGTACTTCCCGTCCATGTCGGTCTTCTGCCGGCCGAGGCTCTTCCAGGAGTTGCCGTCCTCCACCCAGAAGCTCACGTACTCCTCGATGAAACCGGTGAAGTTCAGGCCAGACCCGTTGACGGTGCGCGCCTTCTCACCCTCGAAGATGTACGGTGAGTTGGTGGGGGAGTCCTCGACAGGCATGGTCGTGTAAGCATATTTGCCGCCTGGATTACCCAGGATGTCCGATGCCGCGTCCTTGTTCCGCTCGAGGCTCTCCGTGTCGGCTGAGTCGGCGTTCTCAAAGCTGCTGCTCTCGGTCGTGAAGGGCAGGCTGGCGGGGTTCGGGCACTGCAAGCCGCTCTGGTTACCGCCACCGCCGCCGGCGCCACCGTTCCCGCCATTGCCGCCGTCGTCGGTGCCACCACCGCGACAGGCAGGGACTGCTGCCACCAACGCCAACACCGCCACCGCTCGCTTCGAAGTAATCATGATGCTCTCCAATCGTGGGCTAGCCACTCTCAAGTAAGCAGCGCTGGCATTCGAGATCGCCGCGCGCCGATCAATCTGCCTCAAAACCAACCGATCTGCATGAACACGAGGACCTCGTCGCCGATCAGCGGGTTGCCCTGGCTGTCCGTCTTGGGACCCTCCAGCAAATCCGTCAGGCGATACGCGACCTGCAGCTTCGCGTGGTGCTCCTCGAGGTACAGGTTCGCGCCGAACTCGAGGGTGCGGCGCTCCGTATTGTCAACCACAGGGTCCTGCCCCGCGGGGAAGCCGTCTTCGTTCTGGTTCACGTCCGAGATCTCCAGGCGCGCGACGGGCTCGATCTGAGGGCGCATGAAGGGCAACGGCAGCACGTAGCCAGCCTGGAGGGCAACGGCGCGACGCTTCACGGCCTTGCCTCCTTCACGGCCATCGCGCTTGCCGCCGATGTACTCGGCGCGTGCTGTTGCCCCGTGGAAAACAGCTCGGAGGTCCGCGCCGTAGCGCGTCTCAGCGAGGCCCACGTCGTCGATGCCGAAGCCTTTCCCGAGGGACGGCGTGTAGCCGATGGAGCCGCCGGCAGTGACCTGCAGATCCGTGTCCCACAGGTCGGACTCGCTCTTGATCGGTTCGTGCAGGCTGACCTCCAGGCGGCCGCTGTAGGTGAACTTGTCGTCGAGGTTACGGCGCGAGCGAAATCCGCCTTCGCCGTTGGCGATCATCGCGCCCCAGCCAATCCAAACCGGGTCGACATCCACTTCGCCGCGCAGGCGCGCGCCCTGGTCGCGACCAAACGCCAGCTCCCGCACGCGCGCAGCCAGCGGAAACTGGAGCTGGGCTTCGGACTGCATCTGAGCGAGCCCGAAGGGCTGCTTCATCTGCCCGACGTCGAGCATCAGGAGCTTGCTGTTCAACCCCAGCGTGCCAAACACGTCCTTGGGGTCGAAGTTGCCAGTGGCAACGTCGAAGCCGAACTCCATGCCCATGAAGAAGAGCTCGTTCAGCTCTTGCTTGCCCTTCGCCGTGAGGCGCGCGTTCGCGAACTCGAAGCCGTCGTGGGAGTCATCCTGGTTGAACGGTGTGTCGACCTGGGAGACGAAGCCCGGCTGGATGTACCCGCCCAGGGTCAGCGATAGATTCGCGATCTTGATCTGAGCGCCCCCGTCCTCCTCGTCCTTGCCTTGCGGCAACGGTTCCGAGGGAGGAGGCTCGACCTCTGGTGGGCGCTCGAGCGTCTGCGCCAGAGCTGGAGTGGAGAGTAGGGTTAGCGAACAAGCAGCAAGCAGCGGCCAATGGATTTTCACGTCACTCCGAGCCGCTGGTCCGTATCCCGGAGACTCTCTGGGTCACCGGTGAAGCGTCGTCCTAGTGGCCAGCAGCGGCGCGAACATGAGCACAATTGCGGGCGCTTGGGTGCCTCGCCTCGCAAAAAGCTACGGGCACGTCACCGGACCGTCACAATCTCTGGACGGCGGGAAACGTGCCCGGATGCGTGAGCGGTGAGTCGGCTCAGTGGTGACGGGTGCCAGTGCGCTTGCGCGACTTGAACGGCTTGGGATCCAAGCCGTCGCGGGGCCCTGGAGCGCGCCGCTTGGCGAACGCCGGGGGCCCGGCGTGCCGCTCTGGCGCGCTGGGGATGGTGCCCTTGAAGCGGTCGATGCGCAGCCCTGGCTCACGAGCATCAGGCTTCCGCGCGGCAATTTCGAACGCCGGCGCGACGTCACTCGCGACCTCGAAGACGCTCATGCGGGCCTCGACGCGCACGGCGCCGATGGACTGACCACGGATCCCACCACGGCGACACACGTGGGCGATCAAACGTGCGGGGTTCGCGCCACCACGCTCGCCCCAGTTGATGAAGAAGGGCACGTAGCTCTGGGCGCGGGGCGTGCGTTCACGCTCCACGAAGCCGCCAGCCCTCACCTCTGCTTTGCCCAGAGGAAACGGCTCCCGCGGCAGCACCGGCTCTGCGAGCTTGATCAGCGTGGCGACCAGCTCCGCCGGATCTCGGTCCGAGAGCAGTCCACGAGCGTACTCCAGCTCGGCCTCGTTGTACCTCTCCCCCTCCCCGACATCCGCCTGCAAGAGCTCGAACATGCGCGTCCGAGTCTGCTTGGTTACGGCCTTCTGCACCTTGTCGGGACCAGGGCCCGGACGCCAGTTGCAGTTGACTCCCGCGGTCTGCAGCAAGCGACGAATGCGACGCTCCGCAGTGGTCGGGACGATCAGGATGCTCTGTCCCTTGCGCCCGGCGCGCCCGGTGCGGCCGCTGCGGTGGGTGTAGACATCGGAATCGTTGGAGAGCCCCATGTGGATGACACGCGCGATGTCGGGCACGTCGATGCCACGCGCCGCGACGTCAGTGCAGATGAGGGTGCTGATGACGCCGGCTTTGAAGGCGTTCAGCGTGCGGGTGCGCTGGGCTTGAGCCAGGTCACCGCTCAAGTGCAGTGCAGCGAAGCCGTCACCGCCAAGCATCTCAGCGAGCTCTTGAGCGTCCACGCGGCGCTCGACGAAGATCAGCGTGCGCTCGCCCTGAGTCATCAGGAGCAAGTTGACGAGGCAGTTGTAGCTCTCGCCACGGCGCACCAAGTGAGCGATGTGCTCGATGTCTTGGTTCGCCTGGCCAAGCTCCGTGCCAGCGACGTGGAGCGCATTCTTCTGAAAGCGGTCAGCCAGCGACTTGACGGCTGGCGGGAAGGTCGCGGAAACGAGGTGGCTGCGACGCTCCTCGGGCATCGCGCCCACGATGGCGTCGAGGTCGTCCTTGAAGCCCATGTCGAGCATCTGGTCGGCCTCGTCGAGCACCACGTGACGCACGCTGTCGGCGCTGAGCACGCCGGTGTTGAGGTGGTCGTTGAGGCGCCCGGGGGTGCCCACGAGGATGCGGGGCTTCTTCGCGAGGGGCTTCTTGTCTTTCCAGACTTCGGTGCCACCGGTGACGCACGCCACGTCCACGCCGCGCACGCCGCTGAAGAGCCAGCTGAGCTCCTCGGCAACTTGGTTCGCCAACTCACGGGTGGGCGTGATCACCAGCGCTTCGGGTCCGCTGCGGCCGGGCGCCGGTTCGAGCAGTTCCTTCGCCAGCACCATACCGAGCGCAACGGTCTTGCCGGAGCCCGTCTGGGATGAGATGCGCAGGTTTCGCCCGGGAGAGTCCGCGTCGAGCACGGCGCGCTGAACCTCGGTCAGTGAGGCGTAGCCACGCTGCTCGAACGCCGCACGCAGCGGCTCGGGCACGCCATCGAGCGGATCCCGCACGGGCACACCACTCAGAGGAGAAGACACGGGTGCGTCGTCTTCGAGGCCCTCGACGTCGTCGAAGGTCGTTTCGGGAAGAGATTGGGACATGTAGAGGTACGCCGTTCCTGCGCTTTTCGCGCTTTCACACGAGCCTGCGGAGCCTTGCCGCGTGTGGCTCACACGAGCGTGAGCGACGAAAAACCAGAGGAGCGGCGATGCTCTGCGCGCCAGGAAGGCGCTCAGGCCAGTGGGACGCGTGGCACGCCGGAAGGCGCCGCGTCCCTTGAGGGAGCGGAGTACTACTCGCAAAGCCCCCGGTCAGCAAACCGAAGCTTGAAAAAAGTCGCTCTGCGGCGGGCAACTCGGTCCAACCGGTGTCCACGCGCGGCAGCTCACCCTGCGGAATCAGTACAAATCGCAGACGTTCGGGTTACCGAGCGGAGTCGTGGCGCAGCGACCTTCTACACACTGCGTGGTTAGGCAGGGCCGGTCGAAGCAACTCTCCCCTGGCAAGGCTGCCTTCACGCAGGTTCCGTTTTGACAGCCGAAGTCCGCGCCACAGGGTGTGGAGTCGTCGCAGCTCGCACCCTCTCCGCGACCAGCGACGCAGACGCCGTAGCCGCTGGTTCCCCCTTCACAGAACAACCCCGCCTCGCACTTGTTCACCGTGTCGACGCAGGAGCCGCCCTCGGCGATACGATCACATGGATCGAGGCAGACTCCGTCGAAGCACTCGAGCCCCCGATCGCACTCGTTGTCCGTGCAGCTGCCACCCTTCGGGGTATCGCCGTGATAAATCTGGCACACGCCGCAACGGGTGTAGTCCCACAGCTCGTCCACGCACACGTTTCCAGCAAAACTGTTGACGCGCTTCGCCGCACACTCTGGATCGAACGTTAAACCCTCGTTGCGTGAGGCGTCCTGCGAGTCTGCTACCGAGGTGGTGAACAGCACCTCACACTCTGCTTGGTCGGCAAAGTCGTACACGGGACTTGGGGGGCAATCGCACTTGTAGAAGCCGCCGCATACTCCCTTCGCGTACAGCTCGGCGTACTGCTCTTCGGAGACGCTGGCGACACCGCCTCCGCCAGCTCCGTCCGAGCTGCTGCACGCAGCGACGATGAAAGTGGAGACTACCGTTACCGCGACCAGGGCAGGAATCGACCTCATTTGCGCCCCGTACTTCGGAAGACACCACGCGTCGACTGTTTTCAGCGACCGCGCGGTCTGGTGCTCGCCTGCGGCTCAGCGTGGTAGCTCGTTGAGCGGGTAACGAATGATCATGCGACCCGCCTCCTCGGGGAACCGCAGGCTCTTGAAGGTGGTGTCCATGCAGCGGTCGAAGTAGCGGGTCCCGCCCTCGAAGCTCGTCTTTTCCACGTGGCCGTCAGGGGCAACCACGAACTCGATGACGGCGGCCTTGATCGTCTCCTGGCGATTCAACGCGCCCTGGTAGCAACCCCGAAAGCGCGTCTGCGCCTGACGCATCACGCGCCGGTAGACCGCGACGCGGCCATCCGTCTGGCGAACCGTGGGGACCCGAGAGGCGCTCCCCGGAGGCTTTGCTGGAGCCTCCGCGAAGTCGGCGTCGGGCTCCACGTAGTCCGACGCGGGCTCGGCTTCGCCCTCGTCATCCCGGCGCACCTCACCCGGGTCCGGATCCGTCTTGGGGGGCAGGCCTGCCGCGGGAGGCAGGCTTGGACGAGGCGCTTCACGCAATCGCTCAGCGGTCTCACGTAAGCGTTCGACTCGCGTGGGGTTGCAGGCGGTGTCTCCCGCGTCGATCGCCGCCTGCATGTGGTCCGCGATCTCCCCGAAGGCGGCGGCGTCGCCAGCATCTGCCCGCTGTGCCAGCTCACGCCACGTATCCGTACGGAACATGATCTGGGTCCAAGCAGCGGCATCTGAGCGAGCGCAAGCAAGCTCGGTATCCGCCGCAAGCTCGGGCGGATTTTTTGGGGGAGAGGCACACCCGACCACACCGAGCAGCACCATCAAGCCGCCGACACACCTCATCGCTGCGAGTGTAGCCCTGTTCTCGGATCTGCGAGTCGCCTTCTCACAATTGCGAACGAACCGGGTGCCTAATACGCGTTAGCTTGCGCCGAGGAGGTTTCGTGTTCAGAGTTCCGCGTCCATCCCCTTCAGATACAGCACTTCGAGCATTCACCATCACCGTGGCCCTACTGCTGAGCAGCGGGCTCGTCGGCTGCAAGAAGCGGGATCCCTGCCGAGGAACGCCCCGCGCCGAGAACTGGACGGGACACGCCGACTTGTTGCCTCCTGACGCGATCCTCTGCGCCAATGGGATCCGCAAGGACGTGGACGAGGGATATCGGCGTTACGACGCGGCAAACGTCTACGTTCCAGGAACCAAGGCTGAGGCTTACCTCAAGATCACCAAGCACCTGGAGGCCAAGGGCTGGCGCGAAGTGTTTCGCAACGACCTGTACTCTGGCTATGACAGCAGTACCGGCGAGAAGCTTTCCGTGCAGATTTTCAAGGACACGGGCTACAGCCGCGCGCAGTTCGAGTACACCCTCCCGAAGTCCAAGCCCTGAGCCGGGGCACGCCAGAAAGCCGAGCGAATCCGGCCGCGTTCACTGAAGTGCGGCGATACGCCACGACCCGCAATCGCACGGCGCGCGATTAACCTCGCCCCGCTCCTGAGCCCCCGCGCCTAGCATTCCCGTATGGGAGTTCAGGGGATGACGAAGCTTCGGGTTTCACGCAACGGCCGGATAGGTTCGCTGGTCTTGAGTAGCCTCTTGATGTTCACCGGGTGCGGCGATGACGGAGACGCTAGCTCCAGCGGCGGAACCGGCGCATCAGCAGGCACCGCCGGCGGGGGTAGCGGCGGAAGCGCAGGCTCGACCAATGGCGGAAACGCGGGTTCAGCAACTGGCGGAAGCGCTGGTTCAACAAGCGGTGGAAGCTCGAGCACCGGCGGCAGTGCAGGGGCCGGAGCGACCGGCGGCAGCGCAGGCGCCGCAACCGGAGGAAGCGCAGGAGCATCGAGTGGCGGCGCAGGTGGCTCGACCGCTGGAGCCGGCGGAAGCGGTGGGGCGGCCGGTAGCGCGGGCTCAGGCACAGGTGGCACCGGCGGCGCGGCAGGCGCGAGCAACGCTGGACCCTCTTCCGATCGCCAGGTGAAGCGCCCGAAAGGGACCAAGTACGCAGGCAACGGCTACTGGGAGTATCTGCCGCCAGACTACGACCAGCTAGCAAAGCACCCGTTGATGGTGTTCTGGCACGGCGTGGGTGAGAACGGCGACGGCGGAGACGCCGACTTGGACAAGGTGATCAAGAACGGCCCACCCAAGCTGATCGACAAGGATCAGTGGCCTAACTCGCGCCCGTTCATCGTGCTCTCCCCCCAACACACGGGCAACGGCAATTGCCCGAGCGCGAACGAAATACACGACTTCATCACGTTCGCGATCGGCGCGTACAAGGTCGACACCAAACGGGTCTACTTGACCGGCCTCAGCTGCGGCGCGATTGGCAGCTGGAACTACTTCGGCAACTACATCGACCAGCAAATCGCAGCGATCGTCGTGATCGCTGGGGACGGTCGCAACGCTTGGAACAAGTCAGGTTGCGCCCTGGGCAAGGTACCGATCTGGGCTTTCCACGGGGATATGGATCCCACTGTCTTGCCCGTGGGCTCCATCGAGCCGATGACCAACCTGCAGGCCTGCACCTCACCCGCCCCCGTCGACGCAAAGTTGACGATCTAC
This sequence comes from Polyangiaceae bacterium, assembly GCA_041389805.1. Lineage (GTDB taxonomy): Bacteria > Myxococcota_A > Polyangia > Polyangiales > Polyangiaceae > JAHBVY01. The sequence goes on from JAWKRD010000014.1 coordinate 158,783, forward strand.
CCCGGTGTGAAGCACGACTCGTGGACCCGCACCTACGACCTGAGCGCGGGTCACGACATCTACAGCTGGATGCTCGGCTACACGCATCCTTGAGGCCGCAAACGAACTCGCGAGCTACGGTGCGACCACGCCGGGCACGTTGGCGGCTTGCACCACCTGGAACAGCAGCTGATGCCCTTGCTGATTCGGGTGCACGCCATCGGTCAGTTGATATTGCGTGTTGGCGGTCCCATCGCTGTTCGTGAGCGGCGTCCAGAAGTCCAGCGCGCGCGCACCAAAGTCACTCTTCACCGCCAAGCTGAGCGAGCGCGAGAGCGCGATCGTCTCTGGCGTCGTGGTCTGCAAATTGCGTGGCTGGGAAGTCGAGATCCAGAGCGGGACATTCGCTGCCTGCGCGACGTTGGCGATGGTGTGCAGGTTGTCCACGATTTCCTTCGCGCTGTAGCCGCCCACCTCCAGATCTCCCCCCGACGGGTAGTTCATCAGGATCGCGTCGGGGCTCTCCGCCAGTGCTCTTGTAATGTTTCTCTGCGGATCCACTGGGGGGCGATTGGCGGTATCTGGCGTGCCAGTAGGCAGCGCCTCGTAGGTCGAGGCTCCGGCTTTGGCGAAGCTCACCACCTGAGAGCCGGGGCGCGCTGCGGTCAGGGCGTCGGTGTAGAGCGCGACCCAGCCCTTGTAGCTCGGGTCCCCGCCATACGCTGGTTGGTCGAGGTTCTTGGCCGCAGCAGTCGAGGAACCAAGCACCACGACCTTGATCGGAGTCGTGGAGCTGCCACTTCCGCCGGCCCCGCCGACACCACCAGCACCGCTAGAACTCCCTGCGCTGCCACCAACTGAGCCGCCGCCAGTCGCGCTGCCGCCCGTTGCAGTGCCACCGGTGGCTGACCCCGCCGCGCCTCCTGACGCACCCGCGCCCCCTGCTGCACCCGCGCCCCCTGATGCGCCCGCGCCACCCGTTGCTCCCGAGCCGCTGCCACTGCCACCGTCACTGGAGCACCCCGCGAGCACTCCCACCGCAATCGCTCCTGCCCAGAGCCAAGTCCTGAAAGCCATAGCGCCATGTTAGGTGGCGAGCGAGGGCACGGCAATGCTTTCCCATGAGGATACGCACGGCCACCCAATGGTGAGCGATCGTCAGATCCCGCGAGCGCAACAGACCACCCAACGCTTTTTTTCCGCACGGACATACGTCCTGCTCAGAGCGCCAGGTCCGCGTCGGCTCCCACGAATCTGGTAAGAACACCAGGGCTGAGCAGAACTTTACCTCTCAGGTCATTGAGCCCGCGGACGTTCAGCCCAAGCTCCCAGGCATCACTCACCAGGAGCGCCCATGACCCACGCAACTCATAAATTCTGGCTCAAAGTCGCGGCGATCGTCGTCGGTTCGTTCGCGCCGGTGTTCTTCCTTGGAACCATGTCAGGTACGGCCGAACCCGCCCGCTTCACTATGGATGTGCTGAGCTGGCCCGTAGACGGCGCCACCACGTGGAGCAGCCCGGACACGCGCTTTCTCTCGGCGCTGACCGGCGGCTTCCTGCTTGGCTGGGGCGTCACCATCTGGACGCTTTCTGGCAAGCTCTATGACCTCGCGCCTGACTCCGTACGGAAAACCGTAGTCGCTGGCCTGGTGGCCTGGTTCTGCCTCGACTCCTCCGGCTCCATCGCCTCGGGCAACCCCTCGAACGCGCTCTTCAATGTGCTGGTGTTGCTGCTAGCCGTCGGTCCGTTGTGGGTGCCGGCGCGCGAAGGCGCGCCGACTCAGGGCTAGTTCAAGCTGCACACACGCGGGGTAGCGGTGAACTGCGAGCAGGTGCCGTCGATACAGGGCGAGTACCCACACGAACTGTCTCCACTGCAAGCTTCTCCAGGGAGTGCCGCCCAAGCGCAGGCCCCGTCTACACAGAGCAGGTCTTTTCCGCAGGGCGATTCTTCGCTGCATGGCTCGCCTTCGACAGCCGCGTCGACACAGTGGCCCTCGCTGCTGCAACGCAGCCCCGTCTGGCACCGCGTAACGTTCGAGATGCACCCCTCGCCCCGCGCCTGAGGCTGACACGGATCAACGCACGCTCCGGCAACGCACTTCAGACCGCTCTCACACTGACCTGGAAGGCACGCAGAACCGAGGCCCTCCGTGCCAGCATACACGTCGCACGGGCCGCAGGTGGCGTCCGGGTGCGCCTCGTCGTGACACACGTCCCCAGCGAATCTCTCGAGGCGCTGAACAGCGCAGGAGGCGTTGAAGTGCTTGCCGGCCTCGACCTCCTCGGCCTGCCACGCCTCGACGCGCTGCCTGACTTGGCTCTCGCACTCGGCTTGGTTCCCGAAGGGGGCAGCGGCGCCTCCAAGCTCACCGCACCCACAAGCTGCATAACCGGCGCAGACTCCCCTGGCGAAGTCAGCAGCAAACGAGCTCTCAATGGCACTCGCTGTCTTCTCAGGGTCCGACCCCGCGTCGGCCTCGCAACCTCCTAGGCCAACCGAACCAAGAGCACCAAGAACACCAAAAAGCAAAGCGTGTCGAAACCACATAGCCGAGGGATAGGCTCCCTCCCGCGCTTCGACAAGTGGCAGAATCAAAGCCCCGGGACCGCGAGGAAACATCCCAGCGACTCCCTGGCTTTCGCCCCGATCCAGCGGGAGCAGCGCACTCCCTCCGCGTGCTCGCATTTCGGAAGCCGTGCTCAGCAGCCCCGAAAGACGTTGGCGCGCGGCGAGCCGCCCATCGGCGCATCCACCGGGAATCGCAGCGGACTGACGACGGCGTCTGCGTCGCGGCGAGCCTCCGCACCGTCCTGAAAGCCGACAGAGCAACACCACGCGAACCCCCACCCAAAAGCGAACGCGCCAAAGGCGCGCAGCGATCCCCCAGTCACTTCAAAGGACCACCCACCCAAAAGCGAACGCGCCAAAGGCGCGCAGCGAGCCTCCAGTCACGTGATGGCTCAACACCCAACAGACCCGACACAACCCAACAACCGAAAGCGACGCGAAGCCCGAAGGGCGAGCCAAAGCCCAGCGCGGGCCACTGCGGTCAAAGCCAACGAGCGCGCCCGCGCTGAGAGAAATGACGAGACCGACAAACGCGAAAATGGCGAAGCCTGCATGAGCGAACGCGCGAAGCGCGCAGCGATCCTCAAGTCCACTTGAAGGCTTGAGAACCCGACAGACCGAAACAACCCAACAGCCGAAGCGACGCGAAGCCCGAAGGGCGAGCCAAAGCCCAGCGCGGGCCACTGCAGTCAAAGTCAACAAGCGCCCCCGCGCTGAAAAAAATGGCGAGACCGACAAACGCGAAAAAGGCGAAGCCCACCCAAAAGCGAACGCGCGAAGCGCGCAGCGATCCTCAAGTCGCTTGAAGCCGCTCAAACCCAACAGACCCGACACAAACCAACAACCGAAAGCGACGCGAAAGCCCGAAGGGCGAGCCAAAGCCCAGCGCGGGCCACTGCAGCCAATAAAGGGCAACGTACCGAGAAGCGAACGCGCGAAGCGCGCAGCGAGCCTCAAGTCACTTGGAGTCTCTCAAGCCCCAACAGGCTCGGTACAACCTAGCCAACGAAAGCGACGCGAAGCCCGAAGGGCGAGCCAAAGCCCAGCGCGGGCCTGCGGGCGCCCGCGCTGAGAGAAATGACGAGAGCCACAAACGCGAAAAGGGCAAGGTCCCTTAAGCAGACCTCGCCCTGGATCGAGTGGGCGCAACAGGATTTGAACCTGTGACTTCAACCGTGTGAAGGTTGCACTCTACCGCTGAGTTATGCGCCCGAGCGGAGCGAACTCCGCAAGCCTCTCGAAGGAGGACGAGCTTCATAGCCTCGATTCCGAGCTTGGGCAATCCACTCTCTGCAGAAAATCGACGCATGAGGGGGACGGGCCGGCCCCTCGTGATATAGAGCGCGGCCGATGTCAGCCGAGGATCCGAGCAGCGTCTCCCCCAACGCCCCCGCGCCGTCCCCTGAGCCGGCCGCGAGTCCAGCGCCCAGCGCACCGAAGCTCAGCCCCGAGGGTCGGAGCGACCGCCTGCGCGGCATGCTGATCGTGTTCGTGACGTTCTTGGCCACGCTGTGCCTGGCCTGGTGGGCCAAATGGAAGAACACGCCGGTGCCGGCGGAGCCACCGGCGGAACCAGACGAGAGCGCCGTCGTCGGCTTCCCCAAAGCCATCGACGCCGTCGCCACGCTCCCCAACGCTCGCAAGCGCACGCCGCGTGACGTGCTGCGTGGGATCGTGCTGCGCGGCGTGAAGAGCGACGGCACGGTCGACATCACAGAGAAGGGCTCCGAGGTGCGCTACGTGTTCCAGAGCCGCCCTGGCGAAGGACCTCAGCCGCCCCGCGATCCTGAAGGCCGCCCAAACCGCCCGTACTGCGGCAAGCAAGTCGTGAAGGTGAAGGCTGAGGGCCTGCAGGAAGACGAAGACGAGACCAAATACTCGTGCTCGAGCAAGGGCTTCGAGCCGCTGCCCGAGCCGCGCTGTGGTCCCAAGGAAGTCTGGGCACACGCCGTCGCCGCGAGTATCCCCAAGGATAAGCCCGCGCAGCTCGAGTACTACCGCGCGAAGGCAGGCCCGGCATGGCGCTTCCGCATCCCTGGCACTCGCCACCGCTTCAGTCTCTACGGCGACTGCGAGCGCGAACTCAAGGGCCTGGATGAGGTAGGCTCGGTTCCGTAGGGATACCCAGCCCGGTGCGGCGCCTGAGCTCCGCCCACAGTCCGTCCGCCATGTCCTGGTCCTTGACCGAGAAGGGCAGCACCTTGCCCCCGATGGCCTTGCCGACCTTCAGCATCGCCGGCTTGCGCTGGGCCTGAGCCACCTTGTCGAGCTTGGTAGCGACGAGCAAGGTCTGCAGCTTCGGACGCGCCACTCGCGGCTCCTCCGCGAGCATCTTCAACAGATCCTCGTCATCGGGCTCCAGGCCGCGCCGAAAATCAACGAGCAGGCACACCACGCTGAGCGTCGGCCGCGCGAGCAAGTAGCCCTCGATGAGCTCCCCCCAGAGCTTGCGCTCGCTCTTGGAGCGCCGCGCGTAGCCGTAGCCGGGCAAGTCGACCAACGTCACGAGCGAGGTGTCGGTGAAGCTCACCTCGAAGAAGGAAATCTGCCGTGTGCAGCCGGGGGTGGAGCTGGTGCGAACCAGGTTCTTCCGCCCCATCAGGTGATTCATCAGGCTGCTCTTGCCCACGTTGGAACGCCCAGCGAAGGCGATCTCGATCCCGGTGGGCGGCGGCAGCTGGCTCTCATGAGTCGCTCCTGCCACGAAGCGCGCGTCAGTGATGCGAGGTAGCGCTCGCGCCTTGGAGGGAGTTGCAGTCACCCCGCGGCTCTAGCTCACATTGAGCCAAGACGCATGATCCGCCTCGGGTTTTGTTTCCGGGCAGATGCCAAAGGAGCCGATCTGGGCTTGGGGGACGAGCTATTTTTTGGGGGGAGAGACCAGCCAGGTGCCTACCCACGACGCCGCAGCCGCCGCAGCAACGGGCGCCCAATCGCGGTCAGCTCTTCACTTCCGATCAGACGCGCAACCACCAGGAACACCGCACAGAACGCCGTGGTGCCAGCCAAGCCGGGGAGCAAGCGCGAGAACCAATCACCCCCGACGCCGCTCTTCACCAAGCTGGCGAGCCAATAGCCCGCACCCGCTGCAAGCAGCGCCGCGAGCGCCGACCGCGCCGCGCTCTTCAAGATCTCGAAGTTGCCGAGGTGCCCGAGGCGCTTTCCGAGCCAATACCAGAGCAGCACCATCTGCACGCCCGACGAGCCCGCCACCGCCAGGCTCACCCCGACGTGCCCGAAAGGACCGCGGAGCAGCAGCGCCAGCACGACGAACGCCGCCAGATCGAGGGCCGCGACAATCACGGGAGTTCGTGTGTCCCCCATCGCGTAGAACACCGAGACTAGTTGCCGCACGGCAGCAACCATCCAGATGTGGAGTCCCAGGGCCATCAGTGAGCGCGCCGTCTCGTGGGCGCTCTGGGCGTCAAACTCGCCGCGCTGGAAGATCAACACCACGAGCGGCTCAGCCAGCCCGACGACGCCCGCCGTCGCCGCAAAGCCGACGAACAGCGCCAAGCGCATGCCATAAGCGAAGGTCTTGGCGACCTCTTCGCGTTCTCCACGGGCAAACAACAAAGCCAAGCTCGGGAGCGTCGCGGTTTGCAGCGCCATCACGAAGATCCCCTGAGGAAAATCGCACAACCTGAGCGCGTACGCGAAGTAGGACTGCGCGCCCAAATCTAGTTCCGAGAGGAACCGACGCGCCAAGATCACGTCCACATAGTAGACCCCGACACCGATCAGCACCGGGCCCATGCGCTTGAGCGCCTGGCGCACACCCGGGTGCCTGAAGTCGAAGCTCGGCCGCTCGAGGTAACCGATCGCGCGCAGGCTCGGCCACTGGGCCACGACCTGCAACACACCACCAATCAGCGCACCGAACGCCATCGCGAGGATGCGCTCGTAGCCGCGCGCCCCGAGCCAGCCCGGCAAGGCCAACGCAAACACGATGAACGCCACGTTGAGCAAAGCCGGTGCGAAGCTCGTAGCGACGAAGCGCCGGTAGGTGTTCAGCGCCGCAACGCCGAGGGCCGCCGTCCCCATGAAGAAGATGTACGGAAACACCCAGCGCGCGAGGCTGACCGTGCGCTCGAACTGACCGGGATACTGATGATAACCCCCGGCGAACAACTCCACGAGGTAGGGCGCCCCGACGACGCCTGCAACGCTCACGATCAGTAGAATCGTCAGCGAGAGACCGCGCATGGCCCGGAAGAAGCGCTTCGCTTCTGCTTCGCCATGCTTCTCGCGCGTCTCCGCCAGTACCGGGAGCACGGCGGTTTGTACGGCGCCCTCTGCGAGCAGCTGCCTCAGCACGTTGGGGAGCAAGAAAGCGACGAAGAACGCGTCTGTTTCCGCGCGGGTAAAAATGCCGGCCAGCACCTGATCGCGCACCAGCCCAAGGCCGCGGCTGGCCAGCGTGCCTGCAGCAACCACACCGGCGCGGCCCGTGATCTGGCGGCGCTCTTCATCGCCCGAGGTCTCGGTCTCTGGCTTCACATCGAGCGCCGGATTTGCCGCGCCAGTCTCGTCTTTCGCCTCGCCTTCGGCGCCCTCAGCAGGTGCGCCAGTAGCCTCGGGGCTGGAGTCGGACGGGAGCGATGGCACGCCCTGCCATAGCGCGCTCATCCCTCCGAGGTCGACTTCTTGGATAAGTTCCGGGGGCCCCGTCTGGGTTCAATCCAGGCCGGCGTGCGCGCGCAGAACGTCCTCGACCAAGGCGATCACTGGCTCGGCGTCCTCTGCTTCGAGCTGCCCGCCCGCCGCTAGGCCGATCAGCCGCATCCGGGTTGGCCCACGCAACACTCGCTGGGCGCCGCCACACTGGCGACAAACCACCCCACCCCGAGCCGGACTGATTCCGGCGCTCTGAGCGTCGGGGCACGCCTTGCGACACACGACGCACGCGTCGAGGTCTGGCGCCCAGCCGAGGCATTCGCAGAGGGCGAAGCCAAACTCGGCGAGCACCCCGGGCGCAGCCTCGGGGGAGACTTGGTCCAGGGCGTCCAGCAGGCCAGCGCACGCTCGCCACACGTCGGGCTCAGGGGTGCGTTGCGGCAGGCTGTGACGCACCCAGCCGAGCGCTCGCCCCGCGAGCTCCAAGTTCTCGAGGTGCTTCACGATCCCGACACGCGGCAGTTGCACGCTCGCTTCCCGCAGCACGCTCAGCTCCACGTCGGGCCCTCGGTCGTCGAACTCCAGGCTGAGTTGGTGAAACGGCTCGAGTGCACCGCCGAAGCGCTTGCGGCTCTTGCGCGCCGAGCGGGCGATCACACTGATACGACCATAGTCCCGGGTGAAGAACTGAAGGATCAGGTCGGCCTCGCCGAGCACCCGCGAGTGCAGAAGGAGTGCCGGTGAGCGCCGTGCGCTGCGGCCGCGTGCGCTCCTGAGCGCCATCAACCGGCCTCCACGACGCGCGGGAGCCCAGCCACGTTTCCGCGAGAAAAGAACCCAGACGCTCCGATCGAAACGCGCACCGCCGGATCTGTGGTGCCACTCCGCCGAAAACGAAACCCCCTCCCCTCCGCGATCCGCCCTCGACGCGAACTGAGCGTGACCCGAGCGACGTCTCGCGAGCTGAGGCAGCCCCCGCCCGCATCCGAGAGGATATGGGGCACCCGACTACGGGTCCATGAGCAGGGGACCATCCAGCCGCCTCGGGAGGCCAGCCCAGCGCGCTTCAAGCAGGAGAAACCCGCAGATTTGCCGCGGTTTCTTGCAGATTTTTAGCTTTGGCGCTCGGAGCAAGCAGGAGCGCTACTCGCCCAGTGACAGCCGAGTGCAGCGACAGCTCTTGCGGGACATCATGCTCGCGAGGCTTCAGCACGATGCTCAGAGCAAGGGTGAACAGAATCAGGAGCAGCACGAATGCGATCGCGACCCCGAAGCGACGACTCCTCCCGGAACCGCCGGGGCTGGTGAGCGGCAGCGGCGTGACCCACGCCACCTTGCGACTCGCGGTGTAGCGCGCCAGCACGTCGTCCGGCTCGAGGTCGAGGGCACGCGCGTAGGACTTCAAAAAGCCTCGCACGAACACCTCTCCCGGCAGCTCATCGAACTGATCTGCCTCGATGCGCTCC
>JAWKRD010000015.1:0-67500 GCA_041389805.1 Polyangiaceae bacterium
ACAGAGCAACCAGAGCCTGAGCGTCGTCCTGAAGACTGGACGGCGGAAGAGAAGTTCAACGCAGTGGTCGAGGCGGCGGCGGTTGATGACGCTGACCTCGGAGTGTGGTTACGCCGCAAGGGCTTGAAGGAGGAGCACTTGCGACAGTGGCGCGCAATGATGCGTGAAGGGTTCTCCAAGCCTCGTCGCGCCACCACTCAGGAGGCAGCCGCGCGGAAAGAGATTCAGAGGCTCGAGAAGGAGCTTCAGCGCAAGGAGAAGGCGCTCGCGGAGACCGCTGCGCTCCTAGTGCTCCAGGGAAAAGTGAAGGCCTTGTGGGCGGAAAAGGGCGCCGACACGAGGCCGATGAGCGACACGCCCTCCTCGGCGCCGTTGAAGAAGCGCAAGCGAAAGGGGCGACGCTGAGGCGCTGCGCTCAGGTAGTCGGCCTGAGCCTACGCACCCTGCAGCGCTGGCAACGAGTTGGCGGTGGTGAGGATGGGCGCCACGGTCCCAACACCGTGCCGAGGAACAAGCTGACTCCGGGAGAGGAGAAGCGCCTGCTCGCGGTGCTGACCTCGCCCGAATTCCGCGACCTGTCGCCTCGGCAGGTGATTCCGGCCCTCGCGGAGCGGGGCGAGTACATCGCCAGCGAGGCGACCGCATATCGCTTGCTGCGCGCGTACAAGCTTCAACACCATCGCGAGAACACCCGCCCTCGTCGCCACAAGAAGCCCGATGAACTCGTCGCCGACGCACCGAACCAGGTCTACTGTTGGGACATTACGTACCTGAAGTCGCCAATCAGCGGCATGTTCTACTACCTCTACCTCGTCACCGACATCTTCAGCCGCCGCATCGTCGCCGAGTGCGCGTCAGTCGCTTGGACACGTCGAAACCTGCTGGCTCGGAGCACGAGCCGCTTTAACGTGAGCTCGCGTAGTTCCGCACGGAGTTCTTCGGGGGCGGTAGAAATGAGGGCATGCAGCTGGTTTGCAGCTTGCCTCCGGGCATGTATCGCCAACCGCCGTTCTACGCGGAGAATACGAATCGCTTCCACAGGGCCGTTTTGGGCCTTCGGTGCGCCCATCGCGTCGCCAGCCAGTGTTGCCCGGGCGGCAGCCACAGCGTCCGCCTCGTCCGACTTTCCATGCCGTCGACGGGCCTGTCTGTTTGGCCGGTTCACCTCAACGACGGACACGGATGCGGCGCGAAGATGGCTCACCAATCCCGACCCGTATGAGCCCGTACCTTCCACACCGATGCACCCCAGAGCGCCGAAGCCAGTCAGCCAAGCAAGCAGCTTTGCGTAGCCTTGGCCAACTGCCGGAAAGGTCTCCGTTCCCAACAGCCTACCCGTCTCGTCGAGAACAGCCGCTGTGTGGGTATCCTTGTGTGTATCGACTCCGCCCGTCACGCGCGAATGCTGCCTCTGCGTCTCGCTCATCTGGCCACTCCTTTCGTGAATAGAGCTGGGTCCGAACCGGGCCACGGGCAGGACAGTGATGGGTTCTACGCAACAGGCTCCTATCGGGCCACGCACCCCAGCCGGATTCAGCAAGGATGCATCGAAGACAGCGGCCGACTGATCAACGCAAAGACACGAAGGTCGATCCCAAGCAGGGGTCAGGCCGCTGCTCCGATGCATGTTGTGGAGTATTCACTATCCCAACAGTTACCGGCGCGACTCGTGCTCTGGCGTGCTCCGATGCTAGCTAATTCCGTGCGGCATTCAAGACTCGCGTACTGTGAGCCCCGCTCAAGTCGCTTCGTCGGTCTTGTACAAACACATGAACACGCCCGCTCCCGCGACCCAAAGGGCTCCGAGACCGACCGCGACCGCCTCGATCTGCGTGCGGAGCACGCCACTGACCGTCATGCTCAGGCAAGCCATCGCCCCTGCGGCCAACCCCAAGGCCCGCAGCAGCGTGGCGCCTCGGCCAGTGAAAGCGGCTATCGGGATCAAGATTGCGATATTCCAGGGCACAAATTCACGCTGCATCAGCTTGAGCCAGAAAGGCGGGTCTCCCTGCATCGCGTATCGAAGGAGCGCCTGCCCCCACGCCAAGGCCAAGCAAACACTGACGACCATGCCGAGTTCTCTCTTGGGCTTGGGTGGCTCACCCGCTTCCAGGGGGTCTCGGTCCAGATGAGCAGAAAATGTGACGTAAGCTGGAGCGAAGATCGACAGCGCAAGAGCACACAGCGCCCATGGGGCCGCTACATTGTCTGGCATAATCCACGCCACTCCACGCAACGCCGCAAACGCGAGGCCCGCGGCTCCTCCGGTGATCAACAGAAGCCGTTGCCGCCCCGGTCCATCGACTGATCTCGGGTAATCCATGCGGTCGCTGAGGCAAGCCGCATGCCGCGCCGTGAAAGCTCGATTTTCGCGCTTTCACGGCTCAGAAATAGGTGCTGCAACCACGCGGCGAGTTGCATGCAACCGCTCCGTAGATCCCGTTCATCGCTCATTGGCGCGACACTGCCGGTCTGTGGCGCATCACTGCCGCTTCACGGCCCTATCATTCCCTGCATAGCGCTTTCTGCGCGGGAAATACCTGAGCACCCCGCTCATAAGACGCCTGTCGGTCATGGGCTCTCGCGGCTCGGGAGAAGGTGGCGCAGTTGAAAGCGAAGCTAGGGCTGGCGCTAGGGCTGGTGGCATTGGGGACTGGGTTGAGCGCAGGGCAGGCCCGGGCGGAGTCAACGCCGGAAACGCACGATGGCCTTTACCTGCGCCTCTCGATCGGTGGCGGCTACGCGCGCGACAAGTTCGAGTACACCGGGTTCTTCGGCGGCGATGCCGAGGGCATTGGCCAAGGCAGCTCGGGCCTGTTGGAGGTGATGTTGGGAGGCACCGTCGCCAAGGGACTCGTCGTCGGTGGTGGGGGTTCGCTAGAGCGCGTCGCGAATCCGAAGGTGGAGATTGACGGGGTCGACGTCAGTGAAGACTACAGCCTCGGTACGCTCTTCACGTGGGGACCGATGATCGACTGGTACCCCGACCCTAACGGCGGCTTTCACCTGGGAGGCATGATTGGCGCCGCTGCGTTAAACACCAAGGACGGCACCGGCGACGAGGTGAACAGTGACGCCGTCGGTGGTGGGGGGGAGTTCTTCATCGGCTACGAGTGGTGGGTTGCCGCGGAGTGGGGCGTTGGCGTTGCCGCACGGTTATTTTCGGCTATGCTGGTCGACGAATTGGTGATTGGCAGGGTCACCCACAGCTGGACCTCGGGGGGCGTGGTTTTCACCGGCACGTTCCACTAGTCAGTTTGTCACCGTAGCGAGCGAGAAGAGATTCTGCTTCTCGATCATTGGCGCGACAGTTCCGGTCGGTGGCGCAACACTGCCGCTCGAGCGCCCTATCATCGCCGTGGGTCTGGTAAGAAGGCTGTGGTTTCGTACTCTTCGTCCCACGGCCCTCACTGAGCGGGAGCGAGATGAACCACTTCGGACGATTGTCTCATGGCTGGACTCTAGCGGCCGTCATATCTAGCGCATGCATAGCCGTTGCGGCCTGCGGCGAAGACTCTCCAAGCAGCGCGCGCCCCGACCACGGCGGAGCGTCTGGGAAAGGCGGGTCGGCAGGACAAGCGGATGGCGGGGCGGTTGGGGCCAGCGGGGGAGTTGCCGGTGGTGCAGGTGGATCCGTTGGCGGAGGTGGCTCCGGCGGTAGCAGCGGAACTCCGGTGTTCCCAGACAAGCACCCGCGCGTCTATTTGAACGATGCAACCCGCGCGCGGCTCAACGCGGCTCTGGCGTCCAATACGCCGGAGGCGGTGCGCTTCCGGGACCTAGCTGACGCCGAACTCGAAGGGGCAAACAGCTATGGCTATGAAGCGTGGTATTCCGCGCTGCTTTACGTGCTCTCCGGCGAGACTCGATATTCGGACCATGCAATTACGACCATGGACGCATGGGTTCAGAGTGAACAAGCATTGATCGATGCGGGCGAGCGGCCTGAAGTTGCCTACGATAGTTACCTGAACGTCGGTGACTACGTGGGAAGCCTCGCGTTGGTCTACGACTGGTGCTTCGATCGGCTAACCGAGGATCAGCGTCAGCGCTGGCTGGAGTACGCAAATCGGGCCGTTGCAAACGTCTGGGATCCGGATGGAGCGACATGGGCGGGACCCCACAACCGTGGAGCGGTTGGTCCGTCGACAACCCTTCGAACAACTACTACTACTCGTTCCTGCGGGCCACAATGCTGCTGGGCCTAGCCTCGCGCGGAGAGAACTCCGCGGCGGATGGGTGGGTGAATAAATTCCGAGAGGAAAAAATTGGGGGTCAGCTCGTCCCGACGTTCGCCGCCGACTTGAGTGGTGGTGGCTCTCGGGAGTGGGACAGGATACGGGTCGCCATGATGAGGTTGTTCGAGCTATACGAGCTCTGGCAGGAGACGACCGGTGAGCGTTTGGCGGACCTCTCCCCCCACGCTCGGGACTCCTTGGTGCACATGATGCATACGATCGTGCCTACGCTGGACCGAGTAGCGCCGGTGGGCGATCACTCACGCGACAGCACTGGGGCTCTGTTCGATTATCATCGCAACTACCTGCAGTTGCTCATTCGCTTGTTCCATGACGAACCGGTTGCTGGGAATGCCCAGTGGCTGCTCGCGCATTCGTCTGTTACGCGAATGAACCAGCGCTTCATGTTCGTATACGACTTTCTCTATCACTCGACTGACGTTGCGGAGCGGCCCTTATCCGAGCTGAACACCGCCTACTACGCCCGAGGAACTGGCCAGCTGTATCTGCGGTCGAGTTGGGCGAATGATGCGACGTGGGTTCACCTCATCGCCGGACCCTACACGGAGAGTCACGCCCACCAGGACCAAGGGTCGTTGATGTTCTACGGAGGAGGTTGGCTCGCATACGACGCCAACGTCGGCACTATTTCCGGAATCCGCCAAGAGGTGGCCATGCACAACCTCGTACGCATTGACCAAAATGGTTCCAGCGCCTCGATGCGCTTACATGAGAATGCGGGACAGCTCTTTGCGCTTCGCGACACACCTGCCTTTGCCTACGCGGGATGTGATGTGAGTCAGGGCTACGGCGGATCGAGTGGCGTGAACCGACTCGAACGGGAGATGGTGTTCGCAAAGCCCGACCTATTGGTGGTGTTCGACCGGGTTGAGACCGCCGCCGCCGCAAACCACGTCTGGCAGATCAACTCGCCAAGCCCATTCAACGGTGTCAATAGCGGGTTCGTTTCAGGCGTCCTTCACGTACGTGGGGTCCACCCCACAGATACGGTTTCCCGAAGTCAGGCCTGGAACTCGATCGATTCGGACATTGCCTCAGGGTATCGTCTCGAGTTGGCCAGGAACGACGCCAGTAGTTCACGCTTCTTGACGCTGCTTTCCCGGGGGCAACTAGCTGCAACGACCCCTCGTTCGACTGCCGACTCCCTCGGCGTCCAGATCGGGTTGAGTACTGGCGAAAGCATCGTCGTGGATTTCAATCGCGACACGCGCGGAGGGCACTATGAGCGCTACTCCGCGGTGGGCGATCTGATCGAGGCGGTTGACTTGAACGAGGGAGTGCAGGACCTCTCCGTGTCTGCACCTTGAGTTCGCGTTTGGGATTCCGGAGCGAAGCTGCACCGGCCGCAGCGTATATCCACTACATGATGAATGTGTTCCGTACGTGTCTGTTTGCCTTGCTGGTTTCGGGCTTGAGTATCGTCGGCTGTGGTGGTGATGACACAAGCGGCGGTACGGGCGGCGGCAGTGCCGGCGGTCCCCAGGGCGGTGGCGGCGGCTTGTCGGTTGGCGGAAACGGCTCCGGTGGCAGCAGCTTCGGGGGTGGCGCGGGCGCTAGCAACGGCGGCGTGGGTGGGCTCCCGACCACCTGCGAACTTCCGCTTTCCGTCGAGCTGGGCGAGTTCGCCCCGCAGGTCGAGGCTGCGAGCTTCCAATACTTCTCTCCTGCGAGCTGCCGTGTCATTGAAGGGAACCCGAGGGACGTCCTCATATCCATCCTGCGCGCTACCTCGAACAATGGGGCCCTACATATCTACTCTGCGCTCACCTTCACCTGGGAGTGGGTCAGCTACTCCGCGGGTGAGCTCTCGAGCGAAGCGGAGATCCGGTTGTTGCCGGAAGACACCGACATCAGCGTCACACTGCGTGACAGAGCTGACCAGCAGCATGAAGTGGACGTCGTATTCCGGCTCTCGGGTACGCAGTTCACGGTGCTGTCCGCGAGCGAGCGCAACTAAGCCGCAGGCAGCTTCCCCCCGGCAACGCCAACGGCGGCTCGTTCGTTGGCGCGGGCTGTCTCAGTTGCCAAGTTCGCCGTTGCCAAGTTCGCCGTTGTGGGCTGACACGCCCGGCACGGCGCGTCCTCAGAGGCGGAGAGCGCCCGTCGGAAGCGGTGGGGGCGCCCATGTTCAGCTTCAGTCACACGCCCCATCCCCCATCCACTTGCTCCCGTCGCACTGCAACACAGTCCAGGTCGAAGCGTCGCTGCAGAAGTAGCCACAATCCGCATCGTTTGGCGTGCACGGGTCACCTTCAGCCGGACGAGACTCCGGACACGAATTAACCAAGTTGACTGTTTGCCAGTAGTACCAACTGCCGTCTGCGCAAGAGACGGTGAGTGCCCCACACCGGTCCGACGGGTGCTCGCAGGCCTGAGGTGTCATCACCCAACGATCCTGGTCGTCACACTGGAAGTGAAAAGAGTGAACCTCCCCGCTGTTGCACGGGGCGCTGTAGGTGCAGCCACGTGGGTTCACCCCGGCAGGGCAGGGTTGGTAGGAAGCGGGTGCCTCTTCAGGACAGCTTGCACCGTTCTGACCTCCAGCCCCCCCCGCGTCGCTGGCCGTGCCACTGCACGCCGGAACCAGGAGCGTGAGAATAGCGGTAGCGACTAAACACGCCGTAATCGGAACCAAAGGCTGTGCGCTTTTCATGGCCATAGTCCAAGCAAGATCTGGGCCTCCCCAGGCAGCATCAGAGAGGCCAAAAAGTGATTGTGCCAATGTGTGTCGGCCAGTCCTGCGCGTCTATGGATGACGGCCAGTGCAGCGGAATGAAGGTTCATGACGCGCTCAACGCCCCGTCCTAGTATGCCATGTGGTTTGCCGCGTGGAAACGGAAGGTGGTCGGGCTGCTCCGTTGGGCGCTAGCTCTTGCGGCGCCGACCCACGAGCAAGGCAAGTCCGGCCAGTGCTATCCACCCAGCGCCTTTAGCTCCGCGCCGCCCAGGCACCACGCAGCCGCATCCGCTGTCGTCGTCGTTTCCGCTCGCCCCGCCGGAAGCGTTGCTGTTACCTGCCGCGCCGCCGGTCGCTTCACCACCAGCGCCGCTACCACCAGAACCGCCTACGCCACTGGTTGGCTGCAACGGTACGAGGAGCGCCGCCTCCGCGATGCGGCCATTGCCACTCCATGCCTGGACCTTGAGCCTCAGCGGTTCGTTTCCCTGAGTGAACTCACGCCCGCCCAGGTCGGAAAGTTCGGAGTCCCACACGCCATCGTAGCCTTCGTCCCACCGGACTCTGATCTGATTATCGGTGGCGATGGGAGTGACCAAGACGCTCTCTCCTGGCGCGGCGCCCGCCGGATCCGCTCGCAGCTCAATGGTTGGTGAGGCCCCGTCGAGGGGAACTCCGAAGCTTCCAGCTGCACTGAGCCTGCCGTATCCGTAGTCTGCGTTGGGTACGGTGCCCGTGAACTTGTCCTCCACCGCGCCAGTTCGTAGTGCCTCGATCGCCGCAGCGCCGGGTTGTCCAGCCTGGGCGAGCAGCACCGCGAGCCCCGCAGCGTGCGGTGCTGCCCCGCTGGTACCACCGAAGATCATGATACTGCCGTGGGGAAATACCGAATAGCCGGGGTAGTCAGGGTAGAGTTCGCCTTCGGGGGCCGACACCCAGGGATTGTCAGGCGCTACTAGGTCAAGTACCGGTGCGCCGTCGATGCGAGGCCCACGACCCGAGTATGCGCGGAGCTCGCCTTGCGCCTCATCGCCTACATCGGCGAAAATTCCTTCGCTTGACAGATGGCTGGGCACTGCGCCCACACCGACGCAGGTTGACGCGACAGAGGGCACGGCGGCCGTATTGGCATCGGTCGCGATGCTCGGATCCCACGCGGTTTTCACGGCGAAGCCGGCCTCGTCTGCAACAAAGCCGTGCACCAACGCGGTTGCTGCAGGATCGCCCTTTACGTCGATGGCGTAGTCCCCCGCGGCAGGGCTGCGCAGGTGGTTGTAGTACACATGTGTGCCTCCATCCGTGACGTCGTGTCCGCTACTGAGGAGCTGTCCTCCAGCGCTAAGCGTGGCGGCCCCGGTGAGCGGGTGGAGAGTGCCGTCCGGCTCCCGCAGGCTGAGCGTTGCGGTCAGCCCCCCGCGTACGTGCATCGTTACGTCGATCGTCTGTGTATCCGCGGGTATGTTGAACTTCATCTCCCCCGTGGTGTTTTTGGCGACCTGGATTGAGGCATGTTTCCGTGCCCCACCGAGGTTGCCGGTGGGACAGACGTTGATGACCCCATCGCCGCTCGACGTGTCGATGAGCTTCGACCAGCCGTCACTTCCGTCCATCGGCACACTGGTCCACGTCGATTGCTCGTGGAGGACCACATCGGGGTTCTCTGAAAGGGCCCAGACGACCGGGGCCGTCACCGAGTTCGAGAGTCCGAATGCCAACAGGAGGTCTGCGTTGGGGGCTATCCCCACCCAGCGGCGGCTCGGGAGCGGTACGCCGCCTGCAGCGATCGACAGCACGGCGGTAGCGTGATAGGCGTCTGAGTAGGTGTAGACGCCGTGGGTGATGTCGACCGGCGTTTTGCTTAAGTCTACGCCGCGCTCGTAGACGTGGTTGTGCTTGATATTCAGGTAGTTGACCTGGGCGAACACCTTGCGAAATTTGCTGCTCCCAAGCCGCACGAATCGCTCTGCGGGGCCGATTACGCCGTCGCCGTTCACGTCGTCCGGAACAAAAAGCGGTTCACCAAAGGCGGGGATGTCCTCGGCGAAGCCGGAACCGTGATTTCGCTCCCCGTTCCCATCCTCGTCCAAGTAGACCCAGTCTATGCTGGGGTCGAATCCGTCGCTGCGTACCCCAACGTACGCTTTGTTGGATCGAGTGCTCTTGGGAGTTGCTCTCAGGAGTCGCGCGATCTCGCTGGCATCGGCTTCTCCGTCGCGGTTGAGGTCCACGGCATCGATACCAACTTCGAAGGAGCCGTCCTGGTCAACGTCGATCCAGTCGAAGTAGCCCGCATCCCCACGGAAAAAGTCGGGGTGGAAAATGTCGGCGAGGCTGTCGACATCGGCGAGGACGACGCCGCTACCCGTCAGATCTCCCACCCCTGGTCGTGACCCCCTCACGCTTGGTATGCCGAGCAACGCTGCGGATCGGTCTAGGCTCGGCACGCCAGGGTGTAGTGCTGGCAGGACCCGACTTACCGAAGTCAGGCGAGCCACTCTGCGAAGAGAGTCTGAATCGGCGGTCACCACGACGAACCGTTGATATGCGAGGGGTTTTCCTTGCACACGCTCGACGCGCACTCCCGTCGCCTCAAGATTCGATACGATGCGTTGCAACTCGGCGTCGGAGCTTGGCGCTCGATCCAGCTCTACGAGCAGTTGCGGTGGCTCGCCTCCGGTGGCGAGGCTTCCCATCGTCGCGGGGAAAAACGGCGCTTCAACCGACCGCAAGACGTGAGTGGGCACCTTGGCTGCAGGCTTCTGCGCTGCGGCGGCGAGAGGACTTGCTAAGAGGAAGAGTGCGGTGCTGACTCCCGTGATCTGCCGAAGCTGGAGTTTGCGGCGTTTTCGCCCCATTCCTGCGCTGGGGCGCCCGGGCGAAGGAGACGCCGAAGGCTCGATGACGTGCGTGAGATGAGACATTGGACGCATCTAGCACCTGCATCGGGCCGCCCGGCGTCAGCTTCAGGAACGGGCGCGCCAGTCTAAGGCCGGCCAGCGAGCGCTGATACATTAGCCGTTTGATGACGCGAGCACAGGCCGACTTGCGACGCTGGAACGGGCAGTACAACATCGACTTGTGGTGTTGCACTCCATAACCCCGCAACGGCCAGGCGTAGCCGCGTGGTGTGCTTGCTTGGTGTTGCTCGTTGCGTCGGGTGCGACGGCCTCGGAGCCGGTGGTGGATTGGACCGCGCCTGAGGAGTGTCCGGGGTGGGCTGAAGTGGAGTCCTGGCTCGACGCGGTCACGGCCGAGCGTGCCGACGCTGGCAGGCGGGCGACCGTGGAGATTGAGGTCACGGGTGATCTCTATCGCGCTCGGATATCGATAGTGGGGAAGCCTGCGTCGGAAAGGCAGCTCGAAAGCACCAACTGCGCGGAACTTGCTCGCTCCGCGGTGGTGGTTTTGAGCGTCGAGCTAGCCGAAGAAACCGCACCTCAGCTCGCCGAGGCGGAGCCCGCATCCCCCAGCACACCGACTCAGTCCGATCCGGAGGTCGTTGTTCCTCGCCTCGTTCCACGATCGAGTCCTGTTAGGGACGTTGGTGTTCGAACCTCGACCCGTCACCGCCAAGCGAGCGTCGTCGCCGCGCTGGGCGCAGGAACGGGCCTTGGGGATGGGCCAAGTCAGCGTGCGGACGTGCTCGTCCAGGTTCCCTCCGTGGGGTTCCTCTCATTGGGGGGGAGAGGGAGAGCCGAGCGGGGCCACGTGGTGAACCCAAGTGGTTCGCTCGACGCCCATTGGTGGCTGCTCGCAGTGGGGCCGGAAGCATGCGCGGTGCACGCATTCCAGAACCTGCGAGCTGGCGCCTGCGTCCGCGCGGAGTTGGGCGCTGTTTCGGCGGATGGTGGCGTCGCCGATGAGGCCCTGTGGGCGGCTGCTGCCACCGCAGCCTATATTGAATGGGGAACAGACGTCCGGCTCTGGGGAGGGGTTGATCTCGATGTTCGGATGAATCGACCCGTATTCATCCGCGCGGACGGCGCCACCCTTCAACGCACTCCTTCCCTGGGCGGCGCGGCTCTGCTCGGCGTCGCGCTCGCGCTGCCGTAGGGATCTATGACGATTTCACGCGACCTTCCCCCCTTGGAACTTCACGCGTTGCACGCGCGCGAGGCGACGGAGGAGATCCGCTTCGACGAGGTTTATCAGGAGACCGCTCCCGTCGTCGTTCGCACCCTGCGTCGCCTCGTGCCGACTCATCTGGTGGAGGACGCTTTCCAGGATGTTTTCCTCACAGTCGCGCGGCGTCTAGAGGACTTCGAGTCCCGATCTACGCTCAAGACCTGGGTCATCGGGATCGCCGTGAGGGTCGCGTCCGACCATCGACGCACGGCACGAAGGGCTGAGCGCCGCCTATCAGCGCTTGGTCGCGAGGTTGCACCGCGCACAGTGACTCCGGAACAGCAAGCCGTACGAGCGGACCAGGTGCGTCTGCTTCACCGTGTCCTCGAGGAAATGAGGGACGAGCATCGAGAGGTCCTTGTCCTCGTCGAACTCGAACAGATGGCGGCAAGCGAAGTCGCGAAACTGCTGGTGCTCAATCCGAACACTCTCTACTCAAGGCTGCGAGCGGCGCGCGCGGAGTTCAACGGCATCGTCGTGCGGTTTCGTCAAGGGGAGGCCGAGCCATGACCCGCCTATCCAAGGAGGCGCTGGAGTTGATAGCTCGAGAGTCCTCTCTGGACGACGCGACTCCAGAGGAAGTCGCTCGGCTCGCAGGGCCAGTGTACGCTGCGCTCGGCCGTGCCCCTCCCGTTGAGATCGGGTCTCACCCCCTGCCTGGAGTGGCGGGCACCAGCGGAATGTCTGCGATCGCGAAGGGCATGTTGGTGGGCTTTCTGACGATGGGTATTGGTGTCGGGGGGTACCTTGCAAGTCAGCGAAATGCCCGTGTGCCCGCACCACAATCGCCGCCCCCGCCGGTTCACTCGCTGCCACCACACCCTATCGTCGCCGCGAACCCTCCCCTGGCCTTGAGCGCCGGGCCGGTGGCTAGCGCCGTCCCCCGGCCAGCTGCCCACAAGCGGCGCCCGGTTCCGAAACCACAAGACTCCTCAAGCGCAGGAATTCCGAGCGCGCCCCAAGAGGAGGCCCTGCTGGTTGCCACAGCTGGGGCGCAGCTACGGGCTGGTAACGCCGCCCAAGCCCTCGTCCTCTACGAGCGACACCTCAAGCTCTATCCCCGAGGATTGCTCCGCCATGAGAGTACGATCGGAAGGATCCGGGCGTTGTGTCGGCTTGGCCGCAGTGAGGAAGGGCGCGCTGCGCTGCAGCGCCTGCCCAAGTCGTCCAATCACGCGGATCTGGAGCGCGCCTGCGGGGGTTCTCGATGACAAGGACATGCGTGCTAGCTTCGCTGGTTGCACTTACCGCCTGCGAGTCGCCTCTGGTCGTCTCGAGCTTTTCGACGCCGAGTGGTGGCGGGGCAGGGGGTGTGAGCGGCGGAGCCGGGTCGGGTGGGCCAATGGGCGTGGGGGGAAGCGAGTTGGCCACCGGCGGCGTTGGGGGGACGGAGTCAGATGCTGGCGGAGCCGGAGGAAGCGGGAGTGGCGGCCCCCAAGGTCTCCCGGCCTGTGAACTCGCGTTCCCGGCAACCGGCATCGCTACGGGGTCAGCCCACACGTGCATGACCCAGGCCTCTGGGGATGCGTTTTGCTGGGGTGCAGGCGTCCGCGGACAGCTCGGCGATGGGCGCAACCACAACTCGGCGTTTCCAGTTCGGGTCAATAGTGCCGTGCCATTCGGGGACATCCAGACGCTGAGGGAAGCGACCTGTGCTGCCAGTGGTAAAAACGTCCTGTGCTGGGGAGATAACTCGGACTGGATCCTTGCGGATTCGAATCTTGGGTACAGTAGCACCCCGGTTGAAGTCGTGGGAGGCGTGGCCCGGTTCGCAGCAGGCGACCACCACGTGCTCGCCCTGCTCGAAACAGGCGCTCTCGTCGCGTGGGGGCGAGATGAACTGGGTGAGACAGGGCTTGGGCCAGCCGGGGTCAATAGCCTGCTGGCGGGCGTCTCTGAGGTGATGCTTCCGCGAGGCAATGTTGAGGTGCTTGGGTTGGCGGCAACGACTCACCACTCGTGTTTGTTGGGCTCGCTGGGAAGAGTCTTATGTGCCGGCGACAATTCGACTCAACAGCTAGGTACTGCGGACGCGGGCCACGCGTTCTTCATGCCGATCGATTCCACGTTGCCGTTTTCGAGTCTATCGTTGTCGACGGATCGCAGCTGCGGGGTATCCACCGACGGCTATCTGTATTGCTGGGGCGGAAACGCCCCAGGTTACGTTTCGGGGGCTCCGGAAACCTCCAAAGAAGCCCAGAAGGTAGGCGCCGAACACGATTGGATTGAAGTTTCCGCGGGGGAAAAGCATCTTTGCGCGTTGCAGCGCGACGGTCGCATGTACTGCATCGGCGACAACTCCTGGGGGCAACTCGGAAGCGCCCCCTCCCCTCCGCGCACAGAGATGGAGGAGGCGACTCCTGGGATTACCTACTCCGCTGTTTCCGCGGGAAACGGATTCACTTGCGGGATCCGGTCCGGCGATGCCGCCGTGATCTGTTTTGGGTTGAACGACGTCGGCCAGCTAGGACGCGAGCCGCCCGGCAGCGTGGAACCGCGCGTCGTTTGTGCGCGGTGACAGAAACAAGAAAAATCGCAAACCACCCCACGGGACCACGCTGAGCTGGCCACTCACTTCAGCGGTCGGCCACCAGGCATCAGCACGACAGTCGAGCTGCTGTCCGCGAGTGGCCCTTTGAGTGAGAATGCGATGAACTACCTTGATCGATCCCATATGCAGCTAGCAGCCATCGCGCTGTGCTTGTCAGCATCGGCGGTTGGCTGCGTTGTACCAAACAACGAGGACCCAGCGAGCGGAGGCGCGGCTGGTCACGCGGGGACCAATGCTGGCGGGGCCGCAGGCGCGGGTGCTGGTGGCGGCGGAGCTAGCGGCGCCGCTGGCACCGCGGGTGTTGGAGGCGGAGGGGCGACGTCTGGCGGCGCCACCGCCGGAGGTACTGGAGGGGCTGGGACAGGCGGAAGCGGTGCGGGAGGGACTGGAGGCACGGGGGGCGGGGTACCACCGTGTCCGGAGTACAATCCAGGCGACGCGACCCATCACGGCTACGGCGCGGCGGTTGGACGTCAGAACTATTACGATGACGAGACTTGGTCCGCGGGCCACACCTACTTCGTTATGGGCAGCGCTGACTTTCAATCTTGCACACTCACTATCGAAGCGGGCGCACGCGTTTGTTTGGGCGAGGGTGACGCGTCGCCCGCGATCCTGAGCATGGCCGGTGATAGTACAAAGCCTGGCAAGTTGATCATCAACGGTACCGTAGAGAGTCCTGTGATTTTCAGCTCGATGGCTCCCGGTGAACGCTACACGGGGATAAGCCTCAACAGCTGGTCACAGTCCGACCTGAACAATGTACGCATCGTCGGAGGCGGCACTAATGGGCTAGGAGTGATTCGTGTTGCCCAGGATCATGGCGCGCTGGTCGCGCGTAACGTGAGTATCGAAGACTTCGCCGAAGCCGCATTGGTCATGCGCAACCCAGCAGGACTCTCGCCTGACTCCAGTTTGAGCATCTCGTCCCGCCGGGCGGGTGGCACGGAACCAATCGCGGACGTCGCCCCCGCGGCGATCTCCTCTCTCACTCCCTCCAATCTCAAAATCGAGTCCACCATTGACGATCAGTTTCGGCGGATCCGCCTAGCTGACGGATACATCTCGAAGAGTCTCACCTTGAGTCCTGATCTTGGAGCCGACTTTGCCACCAAGGGCAGCGTAGAAGTTCGCCGTACGAGCAGCAGTGACCCAATCGCCGTACTCACGCTTGAGGCCGGTACTCGGGTGCACTTCGACGGTGGTGAGTTGGTCGTGGGTACGCCGTCATCCACAGATGTCGATGGGAGCCTGGTCGCGAAGGGCACCGCTGGAAACCCCGTGGTTTTGACGAGTGCGGATCAAAACCCGGCGCCCGGGCAGTGGGCGGGATTGGTATTCCAAGTCAGGTCGATGGGGCCGGAAACCGACGTTGCCTACTTGCGAGTGGAGAATGCCGGTGAGGACTCGGGAACCTCGATCCAATGGTGCCAAGACACCGTGGCTGGCGCCATCCGTATGCGCGGAGGGCTGTCCGCATCTTATGCAGGTCCCCCAATGCAAAATGTGATGATCGCAAGTTCGGCTGGCGACGGGCTGGCGTTTTCGTGTGGCTCTGGTGCGTGTTTGACAACGGACTATTCAGGCGCTGTCTCAGGCACTGATATTGCCGGCAAACTGCTGCGTCCGCTGACTTGCCCTTGAGTTGAGGGTTTAGCGTTCTGGGGCGCGTAGTGTCGCGCCTCAGAACCGTACTGTCTGGCGAATGCGCACGTCCAGGCGGCCGATTCGCAGCTAGCCAAGGCACGCCACACGTGGAAAAGCAGGTTGCTCGCAGCGGCGTGCCCACTTGCACTCGAGGGAAAGTGATGACCGATTCAGCTCGATCTTCCGACATGCTCGCGCATGCCACATCCGCGTTCGGCGCCGCCGCGCTCAATTGGAACAGAGGTGTGATGGGGAGCCAGACGAACCCCATGCTGCAGCCGATGACGCAGGCTCACGATACTGACGACTTCTTGCGAAACCCGCTCGGGAGGTGGGTGAGGAGCGAGCACATGGTCGGTTGGTGTCAATCGCCTAGCCTGTGTGGAGCCACTCTATTTGGCTGTCCAGACGCGGACAGCGTACTCCAGATTCTTCGGGTGTTTGACGCGTTCAAGCACCCAGAAATGGCGAGCCAAATCGGACTAGTGATCGATGCACGACAGCTCCATGTGAACATGGATGCCTTCGAAGCCTTGGCTACTTGGCTCAACACGAACCGCAACAAGCTCAAATCTAGGATTCGCATCCAGGCGGGCATCGTGGGGACCGGCGTGACCGCGCTGGTGCTGACTGGGATCCTGCCGCTGCTCGGAGGGATCCATCCTTTCCTCGTGTTTAACGAGCCGGGGCCCGCATTTGACCTCGTCGCTCCGGGCCTTGGGCGCGCCCTAGCAGACCAGGTCTCGAACCTGGTTTGCGAAGCGCGTCAGGTCGACCCAGTCTTGGGGACGCTTCACCAGTTGATGGAACGAACCGGCGGGAGTTCCTCAATTGCTGAAGCCGCACGGAAACTGCACGTGTCCAAGCGTACGCTTCAGCGCAAGCTCACGGAAGCGGGAGATTCGTTCCGCGAGCTGCAGCAAAGGTATCGCGTGCGCAAAGCCCTAGAGCTTCTTCGCACGACAAGTCTAAAAGTCGCCTCGGTGGCCGACCGAGTGGGAGTCTCCGAGCGTGGCTTAAACAAGATGGTCCATGTCGCCGAGGGGGTGTCTCCAGCTGAGTATCGGCGTAGGAAGCAAGCTGGGGGCTAGAGCGCGAACTCGTCAGGGTTCAACACACATCATATCGATATAGGTGAGATTCGTTCGTTGGCTCAAGGGTAACCGACGTAACCCATGGCAGGGGAGTGACGTGCATCGCTAGAAGGTGTCTAGCGCGCTCAGGCAAGATCTTGTCGCGCGAAGTTTGGTCACTGGACATCGAAAACAAATTGGAGCGTGCGGCCGCCTGCACAATGACTGTCAGACAATGCCACCTCGGCCGTGATTGTTACACTTGTTCCCCGGGCAACCGAAGAATCGACCTTGACCGGGGCCAGTGCGAATACGCTGCCGCAAGGCGCGATGCCTGCGAAGTATTGGCCATCGACCGTGACGCCCGAGGTATCAGTGGATAGTGCGATGCAGGGTAGGAATTGAACTGCGAGCCGAAGCCAAACCCGCTCACGTCTCGGAGTTCGATGAAGAATACACCATCGGAACCACTGGCTATTCCGACTGCAGGAGTGAGTTGCGGATCAGACAGCGTTAGCCTATCGAGGTCATCACACACAGGAGGATGCTCCGCTCCGGGCTGAACCATACAATCACCTCCCGCATCTGGACCGCCCCCTCCTAAGCCGCCGCTGCCCGCCACGCCACCATCGCCCCCAACTCCGGCACTTCCAGCGGCACCTGCTGATGCGCCTGTTCCGCCATCCGCACCCTCGCCCCCTGGACGCGCCGGTGCCGTTTCACTGGTCCGACCGCAGGCGGCGAAGAGAAGGATCGCGCCCAATAGTACTGGTCTCATACTCTAACCTCCCGATTCGTCAGCGCCTTCGTAGCCGTGGAACGTAGCAACTGCGACGCCCCCAAACGTGTCCTCGAGCGGAACCTGTGCGCCAATGAACGGGCGCCGTGGGCTTGCCGCTCGGCACCCTAGGATTGAGGTTTCAGGCGTTTGACTGCCAGTGCTCTTGCGCACTTGGATCGATCAGAGCTAACCACTCTGAACGTCTCCGCATCGAGCGCTCTAGACTCATAATCGATGTATCTAGTGACCGGCGCTTGCAGCATCCTTTTGGAGTGAGCGTAGGCGTCCATCGCAGAGACGGGGGTGCGAATGGCAGCGGCGCACGCTCGGCTCATCAAGTTGTGTTGATCAACCAGCTCTTCGAAGAACCCCAATTCCAAGGCGCGTTTCCCGGTGTA
Organism: Polyangiaceae bacterium; assembly: GCA_041389805.1. Taxonomy (GTDB): domain Bacteria; phylum Myxococcota_A; class Polyangia; order Polyangiales; family Polyangiaceae; genus JAHBVY01. The sequence goes on from JAWKRD010000015.1 coordinate 17,512, forward strand.
GAGTTCACCAGTGAGGGCAACGCGGGTAGCCACCGCCGAGCCCAGCCGGAAGCGCAGGAGTTCTGCGAACAGGCTCGGCATGGGTATTCCGATGGGGACCTCGTTGAGACCGTACGTGAACGGCCCCGCAGCGGCGACCCGATGGTCGCAACAGAGCGCCAGGATTAGCCCGCCAGCTATGGCGTGTCCGTTTATCGCGGCGACGGTCGGATAGCGGTAGTTGAACACGCGCAAGAGTGCCTGGCTGAAGCGGCCGAACCAGCTTCCGACCTCGGCCGGGTCGCCCCGCCCGAAGAGGGGAAAGACGTGGTGAAAGTCCAGACCCGCTGAGAACACCCTGCCCTGTCCCCGCAAGACAATTGCGGCTGGCTCCGCAACTGCTTCGACCCGATCGAACGCATCGTGAAGGTCCGCGAAGAACTCCTCGTTCTGCTTGTTCACCTTGTTGCTCGTCATGTGGACGACGACGACCTGATCGACGTTCGTGATAATCCAGCGCATCAACAGTGCCTCGAGGGTGAACGGGCGTCGCTGCGCCTGAACACCAGTGCGCCAGCCCTCGCTCAAAGTACATGGGTTTTGCGGGCTCACGCGCCCCGCATCTATCACTAGCCGACCTTCCGGGATCCGGGGCGCCATTCAGCCGAACCCGGACGCCATGAGCGGCGTATGTGAACCGAACACGCTAGACCTTCTTGAGAATACCAGGGGCGGTCTGTTCTCCGCCCAACCGACCATCTCACCTAGCTAGCAGGGAACAAATCGTGTTTCGCATACCCCAAATTAGGATCGGTCGTCGAGCGAACGCAGCCTCGCCTACCGAGGAGCTTGGACTGCTGGAGAGTTGGTACGCTGCGCAAGCCCAGACCCGGGTTGGCGGGTGCGTTGTCAAACCCTTTGGAGCTTGGAGTGATGAAGGTCTCGAGCGGGCATTGAGTACTCTGCGCGAGCGGTACCCGTGGTCCTTGGACGCCGGGCTCACACGAGCTCGCAAAGGCTGGCGTTTCGCGCGCTTACGCGACCGCGGCCTCCCGCTCGAGCAAGTTCGCGAAGCGTCCTTTTCGTGCGCTGCTCGGGAGCTTTCAGTCCCTTTCGGAGAAGGACTCCTGTGGCGGGTACGCGTGACCTCGGAACGCGAGATCGTCGTGTTGTTTCATCATGTCATCGGAGACGGCGTCGCCCTTTCGATCTTCGTCCGGGAGCTGCTTGCGCTGCTCAACGGGAAGGCGCTCGCGCCGCCCGCTGCGCGCTTCACACTGGATCGAGGGCTAGACATGAGACCGACACCTTCAGTGTTCTGGCGGGAAGTGGCTGGGAGTATTCGTCAGCGGGAGACTCAGTATTACGCAGGACGCGAGAGCAATCTGGGTGTACTCCACTCGTGCCTGTACCGATTCCAGTGGCCATCGGTGTTTACCAATCAGCTTGCGGAACGGGCTCGACGTGAGCGAACTAGTGTTCAAGCTGCGTTGGTCGCCGGGTGCATCGGGGCGTTGAGACGCCAAACAGCGGCCCCGAAGGTTCGGGTGTCCACGCCGATCTCACTTCGTGCAGAGGTATCGCCGCCGGCCGGAGGTCTGGGTGTCTTCGTCTGCGCCCACGAGGGGGACTTCGAGTGCGGTAGACACTCATTCTGGGAGTTCGCGCGGGAGTACGCACGCGACCTCAGTGCGGGTAGGTCAGCTGCCCCATTGCGACTTGGCATGCTCCGCTATGCAGGTGATCTAACGGCTCTAAGCCGGACCATTGCCCGCAGTCACCCAAACGGCCGGACAGCAACTTTGGAGGTTTCAAACCTGGGCCGGGTGACGGATATCGGTTCCGCGCGGGTATGGATCTTTCAGGGGAATCACTATCATGGGCCACTTCTGAGTCTCTCAGTTATCACGTGCTCGGAATCGGGAGTGCTTAGTGCGGTGCTCAGCGTGCCTGGCCCTCTCGTGGGGCCCAATGAAGCGCAGAGGCTAGTAGGAGATATATATGATGTGGTCGACCAGGCTTTACACGGGCACTAGCAGAAGACCGCCAAAACGGATCCCGGGGACGCCGACTTTGGCGTCCTGGTTCTGTTCCGTGGCGCGCTACTACGGATCTCTTGAGATCACTACGGGTCGGAACTCGCTTGCATTGTTGTGTTCAGCAGGTATCCGAATCGCCGACACAGAATGGCACAATCAACTCTTAGCCAATTTCGTGCTGTTTCCGGAGGCCCAAAACTTGCTTAGAAGATTGCCATGAGAAAAACACATTTTTTGGTTCCGACATCAACGAACTCGCTTCTAACCGCCCTACTGGTGTTGCTGACGCCCGCGTGCGGCAACGGCGGCGATGACCGAGGCTCGGGCTCGGGCGCCGTGCACTCCAGCGGGGGGGCTGGTGGAACTGGGGGTGGTGCAGGACACGGAAGTGGTGCCACCGCCGGCGAGAGCAGCGGGGGTCAGGGAGCGGGAGGACACTCTGGGCAAGGCACTGGTGGCGTTCAGAACGGGCCAGCCTGTCCTCCCGACGCGCCCGCGTCCTATCAACCCTGCCCGGCTGGCGTGAACCCCGATGGCTGCACTTACAGCGCCCCTTGCAACAGCGGGGAGGTTCACTCCTTTCACTTCCAGTGCGACGATCAGGATCAGTGGGTGATGACACCGCAGGCGTGCGAGTACCCATCAGATCGATGCGGAGACCTCACGGTGTCCTGCGGAGACGGCTACTGGCGATTCTGGGGAACCGTCAACCTGGTCGCCGCCTGCCCTGAGTCCCGGCCGGCCGAAGGCGACCCGTGCACTCCGAACGATGCGGACTGTGGCTACTTCTGCGACGATGCCTCGACTTGGACGGTGCTCTACTGCGATGGCAGCAACTGGGTGGGTGACGGAGCCTGTAATTGAAGCTCTGAGGGCGGCGCCCCGCGGCACGGGTTGGCGCGGGGCGCTTGCCTTGGCTGGCTAGGTGACGCGCCCAGCCGGTGATGTAGTGTTGCATTCCGCTCACTGAGCGCGACACACGCCAGGCCTGTGATGTAGACGTTGAGTGCGACGGGAGCGAGCCACACAAGGTATCATCGCCAGTGTCGGGTCCGAAAGCTGAACGCAGAAATATGGCGTGCTTGTTCAGTTTGGTGGCGGGAAACGTAAACTCCTGCGTGCTATCTAAGCACAGTAGTGTTGATGTCCTGCGAGCTCGCCGGGCGGCACTACGGGAACTCGACGATAAGCGAACAAAGGCGTGATATGCTGAAGTATCTACTCATTGGCTTGATGCTTTTCGGAGGCGCGTGCAGCGCGGATATTGATAGCGGTGACCCTGCCGGTGACCCACTCAGCGATTCGCTGACCAAGGGCGATCCTTTTCCGGACCCACGAAACGTTGGCACTTCGGCCAGGGAGGTCGACCCCTTTCCCGATCCAAAGCGCCTTGGCGCGCCGGCGAGAGAGGAAGACCCCTTTCCCGATCCAAAGTGCCTTGGCGCTTCGGCGAGGGAGGAAGACCCCTTTCCAGATCCAACGAACCTGGTGCCTGAAAGGACGCTGAAGCGAGAGGACCCGTGGCCTGATCCAGGCGTCAACTCATTGCCCAATCCAAAGTGTGCCGGCACTTCGCTGTCTTCTCAAAAGGATGATCCCTGGCCAGATCCAGAGAGCCTAGGCAACAGAGCTGGCGACGAGTGGCCTGAGCCGGAGGTTCGCTCTTCCGCGTCAGTTGGCGATGGGGACCCGTGGCCGGATCCGGGGAGCCAAGGATGGCAGGCCTCCGCGGCTTCCACCGACAACTGCCCAGAGGTCGACCCTGGCATCGACGGGCCCAGCGGTTGCTCGGAAGCCTGTCTCCCCGGCAACGAATCCCGTGGGGAGTAAATCGACGATGGTTTAGCCGGTTCTACGGATGCCAAGAGCCACGACCGCGCAGACGGTGCCGGTGCGAGGGACGACGGGACGGATGGCTGAAGCTGCGCACTCCAGACGGTAAGCCTCACAGCGCCGAGAAGGCAGCGGAGCGCGTTACGCAGCATTTGGTGGCGCTCTTCCGCGCGGATTAGCTACTGCTTCTGGACCTTCGTTGCGCGCTGCTTCGGCTTTTGGGGGGGAGGCGCGTCGTCTTCATCCAGGGCCCGAATCAAGGCATCAAAGGTCTTGGTCACGGCCTTGCGGCGCGCCTTGAAGGCGTCGCTCATCTCGAAGTCGGGCTCTGCTTTCACCTGGTCTTCGATTTCGAGAAAGCGCGCCTTCCAGCGCTTGGCGACTTCTCGACTCGATTCAGGCTTCGCATTGTCTACGAGCAAGCCAAAGGCACTCGCTTCCTTCGCGGCGAAGCCGAGCAGCGCTACGTAGGCAAGCAGTCCCTGGACGTCGTCCCACAGCGTCTCTTCATCGTCGAGCACCGTGAGTGCCTCGCGCCAGCGCTCCGTCTCGAGGCTCAACAGATCCATCGCGTGGTCGTTTTGAAACGGTCCTGGTCCCCAGTCACCCATGGGGCGAGTCTACGCTAGGCGTCGCCGTGTGCTCGAGGCGAAACGTGGGCAGGCGGCGTTCGGGTGACCAGCCTTCTGCGAGTGCACGCCGGATCAACGGAGCAACGAAGGCTGGCGTGATGAGCGCGGGGGTGTTGCGCGCCGAGCTGTGCAAGTGGAGCATCCCGTTGCGCTCCTCGAACCCGCACAGGTTCAGCCAGGGGTCCCGCCAGTCCTTGAGCTTGATCACCAAGCGTTGCCCCGAGGAATCAGAACCGCTCACGCGCAGCTCGCTCGAGTCGTAGCCCGGTTGCAGGCGCTACCAGTACTCACGCCCCTCCACCGTGATGCGCCGGAAGCCCCGGCGTTTGCGAGGGCGCGTCACTTCCCTAGCTCCGTGACCACGACCTCTGGGGAACCCGGGCGCCGCATTCAGTAAGTGTACGCGAAACTCAGCGAGCGACGGGTGAGGAGTGCGCTATGCTGGACCTCGTGGACGCGTTGGACGAGGACGCCATCAAACGCAGTAGGGAGACCCCCCCGGCGGAGAAGCTACGCCAAGCGCTGGAGCTAATGGACGCTGGCTTTCGCCTCCAGCGCGCCAAGCTTCGCACACGCCATCCGGACGCCTCCGAGGAGGAGCTAGAAGCGCGCTTCTTTGCCTGGTTGTGCCGTGAGGAACCCGACTGAGTCGTCCCTGGCTCGCTCGGTGAAGAGCGACTCATTTCCCTAGCTCCGTAACCACGACCTCTGGGGGCTTCGACTTGAAGACTTGGTCGTAGGCTGCGGCCGCGGCCTTTTGGATTTCCGCTGGGGACTTGTCGAAGAGCTTTTCGGTGAGCTGCGCCAGCTGAGTTCGCTGCCGGCGCAGGGCGCTGAGCCATTGGTCTTTCGGTAGCAGCCCAAGCTCATGGCCCAAGAGCGACAGCACGAAGGCGCCGCCGTGGGCTCTGGGGAGGCTGGTGACGTCGCTGAGGCCGGAGGCGGCGACGCGCCACAGGGCGATGCGCGGACAGGGTTGCTCCCGCATCAGCAGAAGTAGCCGCGAGGAAACGAATGCTCGCTTGTCGATGCCGTCCTTGCCGGCGCCTTCAGGCAGCGCGAACTGGTCGGGGTCGAGGCGCTTCTTTTCCAGCTGCTCGACGACGAACTCCCGCTCTTGCAGCTCCAAGATGTGCGTCAGCGCGCTGTCGACTTGGCGCTGGTAGCCCTCGAGTCGATCCGCGGCCTTGACGATCTGTTGCGCGTCCGGGTCGTTGATTTCGTCGAGCTGCTCCACCAAGGCTTCCGGCATGCGTAGGGTCACGTCACCCCGCAGGCGGTAGTTCTTGCGGCGCAGCGCTTGGATGCCGAGGTCGCGGCGCTTGAGTTCGTTTGCGACGAACTCTGCGTCGTCCTTCGAGAACTCGGAGTTGTTGACGATCTCCTCGAAGACGAGTGGCGCCACCTTGCGCCCAGCGGCAAGCACCGCCTCGTTGTTGTCCCGCCCAATGTCGAGCCCGAGTGTGCCGTTGGTTCCGGACGGCAAGAGCAGGCGGTCCAAGAAGTAGTACTCGTTGTACTCGATGGGCAGCATCACGAAGTCATGCCCCGGGGACAAGAGCCCGGTAGCAGTCATGTTGAAGTTGAGACGATCGATGCGCTTGCCCCACATCACCTTCAGCTCTTGGGAGCCGATCTTCACCGAGAAGCGCCGCCGCACCACATAGGCCATGAGCCAGTTGGAGCTCAGACCGTCGTTGGTGGTCTCCAAGTAGGCGTACATGAAGGCGGGCACCTTGGCGTCCGTAAACGCTAGGTTCAGCGCGTTCAGCTTCTTGTTGTAGTCGAGGTAGAGTTCCTCGGTCGGCTTGGTCTTGCTCATGGCGATGCTCGCGCTCACCACATCAGAGAGGCGGTTGTACGCATCATCGCCCGTTTGCTTCTGCACCGCGGGGCTCAGTAGCTCGTCGGTGAAGGGCTTGGTGTCCTGCGCTTTGTCGATGGCGACCACGAAGCCGGTGAGTGGCTTGTCGAGCGCCTTGCCGAGCGGCGTCGCAAGAAACGCATCTTCCGGCGTCGGGTTGTACTTCTTGTAGATGACGATGCCTGCGGTCGTGAGCACTAGCAACGCGAGACCGACGAACACCACCAAGCTGGGCGCGCGGGTGGAAGACTTGGGTACCTCCGCCGAGCTTCGGAGCTCCGCGAACGCGTTGCTGACTGCGACCGCGTCCTGGATGTTTACGTCTTTGCCGCGCGGATGTATTTGCAGGAAGGCGGCCTGGAGCACGTGCTCGGGGGTCGCCTCTAGTAGGTCCGCACGTGCCGTCGCGAGCGCCTTCCCCATATTGCGCCTCACCCGCCCCCGAAGCAGCGGGTCGATATTCGAGACGGCGAGGTGCGTCGCGTCAGTGAGGCCGAGCTCTTCGGCGCGTACCAGGGCTAGCAACGTATGTGACTGAACGCTTCCCACGATCGGGTCCTTCCAATGACCCGTGTCGCGTCAGCGCCACGAGTGCCTACCAGTATTTCTCTACGGAAATGTGCCCTGGCTTGCGCACGCGATGCTTGACCAAGCCGAGGGGTTTGAGCGCCTCGTGGGTATCATCGATCATCTGAGGATTGCCGCACAAAAGCACATGGCAATGCTCAGGTTCGAGTTCGGCGCCTGCGAGCGCCTGGATGCGCCCATCCGCCAGGGCCGCAGGGATCCGTCCGGAGATCTCCCCAGGGGCTGCAGGCTCTCGACTCACGCAGCGCAAGTAGCGGAAGTTGCTGTGCTTTGCCTCGAGCTCCCGCAGCTCGTCGGCGTAGGCGAAATGAGCCCGCTCGCGCACGCCATGCACCACGAACAAGCGCTCGAAGTGGTCCCACAGCTGTCCGCTGCGCAACATCGAGATGAACGGTCCGAGACCCGTCCCTGTGGCGACCAACCAACCGTCGCGTGTGGTGGGCACGTGCTTGAGGGTGAAGAAGCCTTGAGCGTGGGGATTCAGGTCGATGGGGCTGCCTGCGGCGATCTCGAACAGGCTGGGGGTGAGGGCGCCCCCGAGCACCTCCGTCACGAGGAACTCCAGCGGCTCGCCGGGCGCCGAAGCCGCGGAATAAGAGCGGCGCACCAAGCCGGCGGGGGTCTCCACCCCGAAGTTGAAGAACTGGCCCGGCTCGAACTTGGCGCTTCTGTTCAAGCGAAAGGTCGAGAGGCCCGGGGCCCAGTCAATGCGCTTCACGAGCGTGACGCTGCTCATCTCTCGCAGCACTTAGCGACGCCGCGCGGCCATGGCAAGCGACGTCAGGTGTCTTCCTCGTTGCGCTCGTCGCCTTCATCGCTCTCGTCGTCGTCTGACCCTTGACCGTCATCAGCCGCTGGTGACGTCGGGCGGCGCTTGGCCATGCGTCGCAGGCGCATGCGGTGGTTGAGCCGGTGCTTGGCTTCCCGTTCTGCGTCGGCCGACTTGATGATCCGCCAGACGAACAGCCAGACCACCAAGACCAGGATGATGTAGAGCACAACCTTCGCTAGGGCGACCGCCGTGGGGCGTCAAGTGTGTTTCCGTGCGGTCGAAACGCGCTAGGCCTGCGCGAGATCGCGCTTCAAGAACGCGATAGCAGGGTCGGCTACGCTGCGTGAGAACAGCAGCCCGAAGTGCCCAAGGTGGGGCACCTCGATGTCTTCTCCTCCGCGCGCCGACAAGAACGAGGTGCTCTTCGGGTGCACCACGTTGTCGTGGCTCGAGTAGATGCTCAGCACCGGCACGCCAGCCTTGAGCGCCGCTTGTTCCTTGAGCAGCGCGGAGCCCGCCTTCAGGTCGCCGCCCGATGCGCCGAGGATCGGACCGCGAAACAACACTCCGGCGTGAGGCGAACCGATGGTAACGATGCGACCGATGAACTCAGGTCGCCGCGCCGCGAGATCCATCGCGACCAAGCCTCCGAGGCTATGACACACGAGATCTACCTGTGGCGCGCGGGTTTCCTCGAGGACACGTTCGCAGAAGGTCTCGAGGCGCAGGGAGCTGTCGCGCACGCTGGACAGAAACGAATAGTTGATCCCAAAACAAGGCCCGAGGCCGGCGGCGGCGAGTCGGCGCGCCAGCCAGATAAAATCCACGCGGTTTTGGCCGTAGCCGTGGACGCACACGATTGGACGCGGCGCCTGGGCCCCGGTGGGCACCGGCGCCGGACCCAAGCGACGGCCCACCAGGAAGTAGAACGGGAGCAGCGGCTGGACCCACAGCACGCACAGCCACTCGAAGAGCAGGCTCTTGAGGGAGTCCAGCGGGGAGCGCCGGTCCACGTGGGAGCCCATCGCCCAGTAGCTGACCCGCAGGTAGAGCAGCGCACCGAGGGCAAAGGCCGTGTAGCCGAAGAGGATTGCCCAAAGCACCCGCATGGCGGCGGAGCCTGCCGCGCTTTCGCGGCGCTGACCCTAGAATTCGCCGCGATTTCCTGGTTCACCAGCCCTCCGCGTGCCGCGCTGCGGCGTGCAGAATGCTTCAGGAATGTTTCGTCCTGCCCGGGCGCGAGGCCGTGCTGCCCTCGGCGCCGCGATGGTCGCAGAAACCTGCGTATTTCCACGCTCGGGCGTGAGCACATCCGAAGGCGACTCGCGTTGACTGCGGGGAGGGCCCTCGGCAAGCTGGCGATTCGATTGGGGAGTCCGCGGCGTGGTCGCCTGGTTGCTCGTTCGCGCCTCCGAGGCGCGAGTTGGAACATCAGCGCTCGCGCTGGTGGGATGCCACCCCAACGTCACCCCGACCCGATTAGTATCTTTCGCGGACTACAGCCCCTTCGAGCCGGGTTCACCTAAGGAGCCTCGATGTCATCTTGGAAGAAAATGAAGAACTTGTTCTGGCAGTCCGAGGGCGGAGAGGCGCCCCCGCCAGAGGTCAACCCGGAGGAGATGTCCGACGAAGACTTCGCGGCGTTCCTGCAGGCCGACGAGTTCTCCGTGACCGACCAGCCTGTGGTGCAGGTCGGCAGCGTTCAGGTGACGACCGGTGCCAACGGCGTCGAGATCGACTTCCAAGATCAATACGACGAAGCCGGGATCCCCGACACCGACGAGGTCGAGCAGCTCGAGAAGTTCTTGTCGGGGCTCGATTCGTCGCTTCCCCAGACTTCAAGGCTCGCTGCCGCGCAGGCGTTCCTGGGTGCCATTGGCAAGAGCAAGGACGACGTGCTGAGGGACGCTGAGCGGAAGATCCGCACGGTACACGGCATCCTGCAGGCCAAAGAGCACGAGGCTCACGGCAGCGTTCAGACCATTCAAGGCGAGATCGACCAGCTCAACGCGCAAATCGAAGAGCGCCGCCAGCGCATCCAGGCGATGCAGGCGGAGCTCGAAGGCGTGCGCCATTGTTGCCGTGTGGAAGAGGGGCGCTTGCAGGCTGCGCGCGTCTTCTTTGGGCACGTTCAAGCACCGGTTCAAGGCTGAACAGAGAGGCGAACAGCGCGCCTCACCCCCCAAAACCCACGATCATCTTTTGGCTCGGTTCGCCGAGCAGGACCTCAGGGCTCGCGCTCCGAAATGGGCGCGACGGATAGAGAAAGTTAGAAACCGATGAGTGTTGCAGGACGCTTCTGGAACTTCGTTAAGGGCCTCTTCTGGCAGGGACAACGCAGCCTCGAGCAGGCGAACCCCGAGGCCGTCTACATGATGGCCATCCAGAAGATGAAGGTGAACTACCAGGAGATGCACAGGGCGGTGGGCAAGCTCGCTGCCGAGCGCAATCGCCTGCGGGCCCTGATTCAAAACAAGACCTCGCAGCTCGCGGAGATCGAGCGCGACCTCGAAGGTGCGCTGGGTGAAGCCGAGGCCGGCAACCCGGAAGCCGCGGAGCTGGGTGAAGACCTGCTCAACGAGAAGGAAGCGCTCGAGGCCGAGATCGGTACCGTGCGGGAAGAACTCTCACGCAGCGAGACCATGGTCACCGAGTACCTGAGCAAGCTCAGGGACCTCGAGAGCAAGACCAAGGCAATGGAGTCCAAGAAGGACGCCATGATCGCCAAGCTGCAGAGCGCGCAGGCGCGCAAGGCCTTCGGCGACATGATGAGCGGCATGAGCACCAGCGCCGAGGAAGCAGCGGTGGGAGATATCGACAAGTACATCGAAGGCGTTGCGGCCCAGGCCGACATCTCCGATGAGATGAGCGGCGCGACCCGCGAGTCCAAGCGTAAGGCGCTGAGGAACGCGGCTCGAGAGCGTGCGAGCAAGAGCAAGTTCCAGGAGATGCTCGAGGCGCGTAAAGCATCGGCGGGCGGCGGTCCTGGCGGAGCCAAGCAAACCGAGAAGGGCGGGATCGGCTGATGGCTGCTGGCAAACCAGGTCCCGCGCTCACCGTCGGCATCCCGCTGGTGATCCTCGCGGCAGGTGGCTACTTCGGTTACACGAAGTTCATCAAACCGGCGATGGAGGAGAAAGACTCCAAGGCCAAGGAAGAAAAGCTCGGCAAGTCGACGTCGCTGTCCGGCAAGCAATACGGCACGATGATCAAGATGGCTGGCGACCCGTGGTCGGGCTACAGCACTTTCCGTAAGGAACCGCAGCTTGAGCAGGAGCTGGCGAAGAGCGACATCGGCGTCGCCTACTTCGACGACGAGAAGTACTACGATCAGAACGAGCGCATGAAGGCGCTCGCAGCCGGCGATCTCGATGTGGTGCTGACCACCGTGGATGCGTTCCTGCAGCACGGCGCCAAGCACAAGAAAGACGGCCTGTATCCCGGCGTCATCATCTGGGGCATCGACGAGAGCAACGGCGGCGACGCCATCTTTCTGTCCAAGGACAAGAAGAGCTTCGACGACGTGAAGCCCAGCGATAAAGTCTGCTACTCCGCCGGCACGCCCAGCGAGCACTTGTGGGACTTTGCGAGCCTCTCCTTCACCGCCCTCGAGAACGTGAAGGCAGATCCAGGCGTTGTCGCAAAGGACTGCTGGGAGAAGCTCAAGAAGGGTGAGGTGCAGGTCGCCGTGTTGTGGCAGCCGTTCACCGCCATCGCCGAGAAGGAGGGCTACCCGAAGGTCTTCGCCACGGGTGGTCAGGCGGATGACGTGATCGTCGACGTCGCGGTCGCCAATCGCGACTACGTGATCAAGAACAAGGGCGCGATCGAGAAGCTGACCCAGGCCTATTTCAAGGTGATTGACGGCTACATCAAAGATCCTGCCGCCCACGGTAAGTTCATCACGGCGGACTGCGGCCCGGACTGCAACGGCGATCAGGGCTTGGGCACCGCGGTGCTCAAGGGCATCGACTTCCTCGACTACCAGGAGAACATGTGTCTCTGGTGGGGCCAGTGCGGAAAGCCTGCAAAGATGGTGGATCGCATCTCACGCACGGGGCGCTTGCTGCAAGCGAAGAACAAGCTCTCTGCGGCGGACATGCCGAAGCCGGCGGACGTGCTGAACGACTCCTTCTTGCTCACCATCAAATCCGCAATGGATATGAAGGCGAAGCTTGCGGCCGAAGTGGCTGGCAAGGACTCGAAAGAGGCCGAGGCCAAGCTCCAGGCTAGCGAGAAGGAGTACACCTACGCTGCGGACAAGACGAAGGACGACACCTCCTCGACCATCGGCACGCTCAATCTGCCGAGCATCTACTTCCAAGAGGGCAAGTCCGCTCTCGATCCCAACGCCGAGAGCGTCGTGGACGGCATCGGTGACAAGCTGAAGAGCTTCCCGGCGCTGTGCGTCCACGTCTGGGGTCACACCAACAGCGTGGGCAACGCGACCTCGAACAAGGCGCTCAGCGAGCAGCGCGCCAAGTCGATCGTCGCCTACCTGCAGAAGAAAGACGCGTCTTCGTTCCCGGCCTCGCGCTTCGATGTGCGCGGCTTTGGCTCGGAGAAGCCCGTGATGAAAGATGGCGTGGAGGACAAGAACGCCAGCCGACGCACGGAGTTCAAGCTCTTCAACTGCAACTGAGCTGGCCCGGGCCAAGCCCTCGCGTTGATCGCGGGGCTTGGCTTTTGTTGGCTCTGCAGTAGATCGAACGAAAACGTGGCTCCCGTCACTCCGCTACTACCCACCTGGAAAGATCGACTCAAGGCGTGCTTTAGCTGGCGCCATCGGTTGCTCCACGTCTTCGGTGTGCCGGCGGCGGCGGGAGCAGCGGCTGCTGTTGCGACGAGCGCGATGCTCACGCCGGACGCGGCGCCTGGGCTTGGCATGCTGGTGATGGGCGTGGGGACGGCGCTCTACGGCTACTTCGTCACCTCTGGTTTCGACAAGAAGCTGAACCAACAGCTGATCGACGAAGCCAAAGAAGAAGGCGTCGCGAGCGAGTTTCAGGAGCTGCAGAACGCGGTCTACAACGCGGAGCCCGCGCTGCGCCCCGTACTCGAGCGCATCCTCTACTACTACAACAACATCGAATCGGTTTACGCCGACGGCGCGAGCGACACCGTCGAGGCAGTGCTCGAGAGCTCGCGAGACGACATCAAGGGCCTGCGGGATCGAGCCCTTGGCCTGGTGAACCTGCACCGGCGGCTTTCGGCGGTGATCGCCCAGAGCGACGTGGGTTACCTCAAGAATGAGCTGGCCCGCATGGAGCGCGAGATGGCGCGCACGCCAGAAGGCCCCGTGCGGGACGCGCTGGTCGCGGCTCACGAGTCGACGGAGCGTACGCTCAAGCAGTGGACCCAGGCTCTCGAGAAGCAGCACCAGATCCGCAGCGTGCTCACCGTCATCGAGTCGAACTTGCAGGAGTTCAAGCTCGCGATGGAGCTGCGCAAGGCGGACGCGGCGATGGGCGCGAATCAGGGCCACAACGTGGGCGAGCTGCAGCAGCGCTTGATCGCGGCTGGCCGCGCTTGTGATGAGTTGGTTGGGCGCACCAGCATCATGGGAGAGCGCCGAAATCGGCGCATCTCGAGCTACTGAGGTCTAGTTTATTTGCGCTAGTTTGGCGCATGCGTGAGGGAGTGTCGGGGGAGCATGAGCGAGAGCGAGCAGTACTTGCCCTGGGCCGAAGAGTTTCGCGAGGCGTACAATCGCCGTGAGTCGGCGATGTTCGTGCTCCACGACAACATCGAAGACGTCTTTCCGCTCGAGGGTGACTACGTTTCCCTGCGGACCTATCTCGAGGCGATGCTCAAGCGTGGCGACTACATCGCCATCAACTACGATGTCTCTCGGGGCATGCGCTTCGTCGATGACAAAGAGGCGCAGCAGTTCTTGCAGCTTGCCAATCAGAATCGCAGCGGCAAAGAGCGCATCATTCAGAGCATCTACGATTTCCCGAGGGAACCAACCAAGGCGCTGGCTTTCATCGAGGCGTTCATCGTCGGCATCGAGGCGAGCAAGCGCCCGGTGGCGGTGATCTTGGAGTACGCGGAGCACGTCGCGCCGAACGGCGACCCCCAGCACATGAGTGAAGGCGACCGTATCAACGCGGTCACCTTGCAGCGCTTTGCGCGGCTGTTCTACGAACGTTTGCAGCAGCCCGACGCGCGTGACGCCGTGTGCTTCTTGATCACGCCGAACTTGCACGCGATGCACCCGGACATCGTGCGCCAGGAGGTGGTGCATGAGATCAGCGTGCCGCGCCCAGATGAAGAAGCGCGCCGCCGCTACATCAAATGGCAGCAGGCAAAGTTCGTGGTGGAGGGCAAGCCGCCGGTGACCATGGATGTGAGCGAAGAGGGCTTGGTGGAGCAGACCGCAGGGCTCACGCTGACGGGCATTCGTCACTTGTTCTGGCGCGCGATGCACTCCGAAGAGCGCAAGCTCTCCTCCAGCTTCGTGATGGAGCGCAAGCGTGAGCTGATCGAGCGCGACAGCCGTGGCATGCTGGAAATCATGATGCCCAAGCATGGCATGAACGCCGTGGGTGGCAACGACGCCATCAAGGACTTCTTTATCCGTACGGCAAAGGACCTGGCGATTGGCATCGATGACGTGCCCGTCGGCGTGGTGTGCCCCGGTCCAAACGGCGTCGGTAAGACCTTCATCGCCAAAGCCTTCGCGCGAGACAGTGGGCTCAACTGCGTCTCCCTGAAGAACTTCCGCGGTATGTACGTCGGTCAGACCGAGAGCAACCTCGACATCATCTTCAGCATCCTGAAATCGATGACGCCGAACATCGTGATCATCGACGAAGCCGACAAGATGCTGGGCAATGAGCAGTCATCGCCTGGCAACAAGGTCGACGAGCGCGTGTTCGGCGCCTTCACCGCCTTCATGGGCGATCCGGAGTACCGCGGGCGCATCTTCTGGCTGTTGCTCACCGCGCGCCCCTTCAATCTCGCGCCGGACACGGGCCGCCCTGGGCGCGTGGAAGAGCACGTACCGATCCTCGCCCCAGAGACGCCCGAAGAAAAACTCGCGGTGCTGAACGCCATCTGCCGCAGCCGCAAGATCCGCCTGGATGAGGAAGGCGACGAGCCTAGCTCGGAGTCCCTCGACAAGGTGTTCGAGGCGCTTGGCTTCGTGACCCCGGCTGCCCTCGAGCTAATCTGCAATCGCGCCCGCCGCGCCGCACGCCAGGCCGGGGTGGAGCCTGACGACAAGGGCTTGCTGCCGGTGCCCATCACGACCTTCGAGCACCAAGCGCGCTGTTACGTTCCGGAAGGCAACCAGACGAAGCTCCTGCTCCAGACCATCGAGGCCGTGCTCTACACGAACCACCTCGAGTACCTGCCAGAGCCCTGGCGCTCGCGGCTGCGCGATGACGCTGCTGGTTTGAGTCGCGAACGGGAAGAGTTGCAGCGCCTCGTCGGCTATGCCTGAGTGACGCGCGGCCTTCTCGAGCTTCAGGCGGGTTTGGGGGTGAGGAGCGCCGCCTAGAAACCTTACGGAAACGCGATGACGATTCTCAGCCGACAACACGCCCTAAGCCCCTTCTTGCCAGACGCTTGGGCCCCCGCCCTGGAAGCGCTGGCACGCATCCAGAAGCTCACTGAAGAGGAAACGGAGCTCGGCGCCCGTCAGACCGAAGCACGCGCGCTCTACGCAAAGCTCCTCGAGCAAGCTTGGGCCTACCGGGAGCCGATCCCGGAGTCCCTGTCCGTCGAAGCACCGAATTTTCGGCGCTGGTTCTCCGAGGCGGTGCTGCTCTGGATGCGTTACGCGGAGACCAGCTCTGCGCCCTTGGTCGACACCGCTGGCACGCGCACCTTGGCGAAGTTCCCTGTCGACTTTCCAGTGGACGCGGGCGCGCGAGCGGCGATGCGGCGCGCCGTACAAGGGGCGTTTGGGTGGAGCGACGCCGAGATGCGGGAGCTCGAGGCAAAGGTCGCGCACCTGACGAGCAACCTGGACATCAAGCTGAAGATCACCGCTTGCGTGACGCAGTTCCTCGAGGAACAGAAATCTGGTTCCCGAGACCCACGTCTGGTGCTGATGGATGTGCTCTACGGCGAGCTGCCTTGGCGCGTCGGGGACATCGACTGGGTCATCACGGGCACCAGCATCGTCCCTTGCGTGCCGCGCAAGAAGGACCAGCTCTTGAAGGACGACTGGGACGAGCGCAGCGCGGAAGAGCAAGCGGTGATCGGCGCCTTCATGGTCAAGCTCCGCAAGGCCAACACAGCCAACACCTTGCGCTTCCCCGCGTTCGGCCTGGCACCCAATCGACCTGCGGAGCCGCTCTGGGGCCGCTTGGTTGCGGCCTGTGGCGTGAGCGAAGAGGTGTTGCTCGAGACCCTCGAGACGATGGTGATGATCGTGCCGACGCACCAGGTCGACCAGTACGTGGTACACGACTCCTGGGGCCATACTTGGCAAGAAGCGCTGAGTGAGTTCGAGTGGGAGTACGCGCGGGTGCTCGAGCTGGCGGACGACTTGACTCCTGACACCGGACCGGCTTTCGGTGGTGACGTGGCGACCCTCGGCTCATGTTTGCGTGTGGAAAATGATGCGCTGGAGGTCGACGAAGCGGCGCTGCTCGAAATTGCGAAGCAAGACGTGCTCGGGCGGTTCGGCGTCGCGACGAGCATCGCCCTGAGCGAGATGTTGGCGGACTTCATGGAGTCGAAGTTTGCGCGCCTGGTACCTGACGAGGCGTTGCCCACGTCGTCGTTGATCGACGTGGCGCACTTGAAGATCGACCTATCGCTCTCGGACATTGGGCGGCAGATCAAGCGCCTCGCGAAGCCGTATCGGCGCCTCGCGACGGAGCCGAGGCACAGCAGCACTTCGCGGATGCGCTGATCGCTGCCGGGTTTCCACGGCGCACGCGCTCCCGGCGGCGCAGCGCGTGGGCGTGACTTTGTGGCAGGCGCTGGAACCCCTGCTGAGCAGCGAGCTCTCACCGACGCAGGTTGGCTGGACGGCGAACCTCACCCCAAACCCGACACCGCATCGGGTTCATCGAACAACGCCGTGGCGAAAGTGGGCGCGGAGACGGTGCCTTCCACCTTGTACCGCCGCGCCATGCTGCAGCTGACGTTGATCGCCGCAGAGCTCGAGAATGGTCTGGAGGGCCAGGGCGGTGACTGGCGCGATCCGGGTAGCTCCCCGGATTTGTTCTTGATCGCCATCACCCACCTGTATGAGCAGGATCGGCTCGTGAACTTTTGGCACATGGATCAGGTGATGCGGGTCGCCTTCGCACCGGCTGCGGAGCGGCTGCGCATCGCGCTCAATGCCGCGTGAAAGCAGCTGTTCAAAGCGGCCGCCTGGCACTGTAGGATGCCCGTATGACCGACCTGAATCCGCTCTTCTCCGAGATCCCGATCAGCAGCCACGAGGCTTTGGCCATCGCCGGCGCGTTGCGTGACATCGCCGAGAGCGACGGCATGCACGAAGAAGAGCTCGCGATGATCACCGAGCTGGTTCAGGGGTTGGATGAGGACCTTGGTCTCGAGGAGCCGTCTAAGGTTCCGGCGATCACTCCCGCGGAGTTGGCGGTTGCTCTGGGTGAGGATCCTGCTCTCAAGACGCTCGCCATGCAGTGCGCAGTGATGCTTGCCATGGCCGACGGCAAGATCAGCAAGGAGGAGGCCGAGCGCCTCGAGGCTTACCGCGCGGCACTGGGTTTCTCCGTTGAGCAGTACTCTGTTTTGGAGAAGGGCATCGTCGGCTGGATCAAGGCGGGCGACCTCTCCCCGATGTTCTGAACCGATTCATCGAGGAGCCAACGTGTCGAATCAATGGGATGACGAGCCCACCGTTGTGTGGTCGCCGCCGGAGTGGGTCGTTGAAGAAGACGATATGCCCAAAGCCGGTGCGGCAACACGCATCCAGTTTGCAGAGCCGGAGCCCTCTCCGCCGCCTCCAGGTCCGATGGAGCGCCCTGACGTCGAGCTAGATATCCGTACGGTAAATGGTCCGTCGGCGCTCGCGAGCATTCGGCGCGTCTACGAGATCTGGACCAAGAATCGCGTGTACATCCTCGACTCCGGGATGCGCTGTATCGAGGTCATCGATCTCGCCACCGGCATCGCGAACAAAGAGCACCCCTTCATCGGGGCTCGCTGTGCCGGGGGACGTAACCACGACAAGAGCGAACTCTCCTTCCCGTTGCCAGCTCCCGGTTCCGAAGCCGTGTTCCAGAAGACCGAGAGCAGCAATCGAGTGAAGCTGAGCGTCACCTCCAAGGTGATGCGGGTGATGTTCCACGCCAGCCGCGTGCGCATCCAGCAAGATCAGGCCGACCGCGTCTGGGGCAAGATCAGCACCTGGGGTTAGACTCTCGCCGCCGTGAGATACTGTTATTTCCTTGGGGCAATTCTGGCCCTCGCAGGCTGCGGAAAATCAGAGGAGCCCGCGCCGGTTGGCGCCGCATCAGCCAGCGCCCAGCCGAGCGCGGCCGAGGCGCCGTCTGCCTCCGCAGCACCTCAGGCAGACAAGCCCTTTGCCGAGCGCTTCACTCAGATTGCGCTGAAGGACTTCCGCGTGAGGCTGGCCGAGCTGCCTAAGGACTCGCCAGATCTGCCTCGCGACGCGGAGAAGATTCGCGATCCGCAGCTGCCCTTCAAGGCGATCTACAGCAGCAGAGATTCCTTATGTGGGGTGACTCACTCAGGCAGCCTGAATTGCTTCTCTGGTGGGTTGTCTGGGAAGACAGCTGCAGGGTGGACCAGCGCCGCCATGGGGGACGGCTTCGTGATTGGGATCGGCGGTGGGCTCAAGCTAGTCGTCGTTGGGGATGCCCCGCTGAAGTTGGGGACTGCAGAAGCCTCCGACGCTGGAGCCGACGCGGGCGGCGAGGCCGTTGCTCCTGATGCGAAGTTCCGCGCCGTCGCGGCATCGGGAGAGAACGCGTGCGCCGTCGAGCAAAGCGGCGCCACGCATTGTTGGAGCAACAACGCGACCTGCGACCTCACACCGCCTGCGGGTTTGAGCGCCGGGCAGATCGCGTTGGGGGGTGACTGCTTCGCTTGCGCTACGAGCGACGGCGGCGTTCGCTGCTGGGGGACCAACGCACCCACTCTGGGCGCCAAAGGGAACTTCAGCAGACTGGTCGCAGGCAAGGACTTCGTGTGCGCCCTCGAAGGCGAGAAGGCGACTTGCAGCGCCCGGGAAGTACCAGGTGCCGTCAAGAAGCTTGTTGCCGCGGGGAAGCGACTCTGCTGGCTCGATGCCGAAGGCTCAATCGCTTGCGATAAGTCGGAAGTTGGGCTGAAGGGTAAGTTCTCTGACCTCGCCATCACGGAAAAGTGGGCGTGCGCTGCGGACGAGACGGGGTACTGGACTTGTGACGGCGCAACCATTCCAGGCTTCGAGTATTGGAAGTCTCACCCTGCGTGGGCTCCCACCGCTGATGGGCGCAAGGCGGCGAAGGCGGCGCGAACGGCGCTGCTGAGCGAGTTTGCGGACCGGTTCAAGGTGCTCGAAGCGCCAGCCGAGGTGACTCTGGAAACCAAGGTCGACGTCGGGCCGCGGGTTGAAACGAAGTACCTGCCATTGATTCAAAACGTCGGGCTCGACTGGACGCTGCAACCGGACCGCCTCTACCGGTACGGAGCGCGAATCAATGGCGTCAAAGGCGGGACCTATCTGCTGATGATCGATCCCTTCGGCCTCACACTCTTCGCCTTTGGCGACGCGGGGGAGCTCAAACGTAAGATCGACGTCGCGCGAGTGGGGAACTACGACGAACCTGGGTTCGCTGGTGGCGTGAGCAGCGGGGAGGAGTACATCTCCTTCAGCTTGGACGCCCGAGGGATCCTCAAGCTCAAGGGGCAGCGCTTGATGGAGAAGCACGAGTTCGAGCCCATTCAGAAGAAGGACGTCGTTCAGTGCACCGTTTATGAAGGCGCCCTGACGGTCAACGTCGCCGCCAAGGTGGTGCCCGCGCCGGCGATCGGCTGGAGCCGGAGCAAGAACGCCATCAGCAATGGTGAGACGTGTGAGTTTCCGTGGGCGGCGGCCAATAAGTAGCGCGCAGTACCAGTCCCGTCGATTGGGGACGTTTGGCGAGCAGCAAATGCGCCATGGCCGGGGCGACGGAGCGCGTGTTGGCAAAGCCAGCGAGGGAGAACTCCGGCAGTTCGCATGGGCACGTTGCGTGCATCTGAGCGGTCATGGAAAACACCTAACCACCAACCGTAACCAATCCATTCGTGACAAGGTCAACCATCGTGTCGACGAGGTAACCACTTCCGTGGGGCAATCGGCGCAGGCGGCCGCGGAGCAAGTGCGCCACGCTGACTTGACGGAACGCACCGCTGGCAGCCTCGAGAACGTGGGGAGCTACCTCGAAGGCGCTGACTACGATCAGCTGGTCGAGGATGTCACTGCTGTGGTGAAGCGCCACCCCATCCCCGCGATCCTGGCGGGGGTCGGCCTTGGCTACCTGATCGGTCGTCTCACGTCATGAACGCCCCGCTCCCGAGTGAGAGCACACCAGCGCTGGTGCGTGAGCTCCTGCTCGATATGAAGGACCTCGCCCTCAAGGAACTCGAGGTCAGCAAACTTCAAGCACGCGACGAACTCAAAGACGTGGTGCGTCGCGTCTTTCTTGGTTTGGGTGCACTCGGCATGGCGCTGATCGTCGTCGCCATGCTCGCGTTCGCATCGGCGCTAGGACTGTCCCGCGCCTCCCACTTGCCACTGGAGCTCTCGATGTTGGTGATCGCCAGCGTGCCAACGCTCGCCGCCGTGGCTCTCTATGCCAAGACTCGAAAGGTGAAGAAGCACTCATGACTACTACCGTCGACCAAGTCGAACGTGAGATTGAGGCCAAGAAGGCCGACATCGAGGACAAGCTCGAACGCCTCGAGGATCGCGCAGTCAACGCGGCAAAGAAGGGCAAACAAGCCCTGAGCTTCGACCATCAGATGAAGAAGCGTCCGTGGGTGCTGATCGCCGGCGCTGTTGGGATCGGCATGCTACTCGGACGTAAGCAGCCGCAGGTCCAAGCCATGCTCGTGAGCATGCCGAAGCCGAAGAAGGCTAGGCAGCAGAAGCAACCAACGGCCTCCGCGCCACATCCCATGTTGGAACAAGGGCAGCGCTTGCTGATGACCGCCGTGCTGCCCGGCGTCGCGTCGGCGCTCGCCAGGCGCTACGCTCCAGAGCTACTTGGGCACTGACCACGTCACTTCGCTCTCGGTGTCTGGAGTACGCCGAGAGCGAAGGCGATCGCTCGAAGCGACTTCAGTCGAACAACTCGTCGAGCAGCTGCGCGAAGGTGTCGCCTATCACGTCCTGTTGAAGGCTGCTCTCGTCGCCCAGTAGCCAGCTCGCGAGGTTTCGATCGACGTGATGCATTGCGAGCAAATGGAGCGCGTCGTCCTCGGTGTTGCAGTTCTCTGCGTAAATTACCTGGTGTTCATCCGCAGCATGGCTCTTTGACTGCTCTTTGCGCCCAAGCGCATCGGCCAGCAGCCTTGTGAAGTAGAGCTTCGTCGATTCCCGGTAGCGCGCCTGATGGCTCGCGCAGATCACCACCTTCAAGCTGCGCCAGTCATCCTCGTCGAAGGATTTAGTCCACGCGGAAACGACCTGGTGGAGTCGGTCAAGTTCTGCGCGGGCGGCGGCGACCATGCATGGCCCGATCGCCCGCTGTGCATTCAGCTTGAACTCCGTAACTCGGTTGTCCGGTGGCGCCGCGTCCGCCGCGTTGCGGCGCTCCTTCAGCCAAGTCTCGACCAGTGACTTGCAAGGCGTTGCGGCGGCGCGCAGGCGGGAATCGAGGTTCGAACAACCCAGCAACGCCCGCAAATCCTCGAGCAACGACTCGAGCTGGGGGGTTGGCGGTGGCGTCGGCTGAGTCAGCGCTAGCGTGAGCGTAGCCGGCACATGCGCAACGGATTTGTATGCGTGGTAGTCGTCACCCAGGATTTCCGCGCGTTCGCGCGTGCCGGAGCGCAGCAACACCAAGGCCGACTCGACGCGGATGATGGTGGGGTTCGATGCCATCAGCGCCCGACTGACTGCCTTGGTCTTTGCCTGGGCGTAGCCTTGCGAGAAGTGACGATTCAGCCGCAGTGCACGGTCCAGTGACGAACTCACGAATGCTCTCCAGGTGCGCTCGAGGTCACTACCCCGTGAACCAACTCGAGCTTGCGCATCACGGGAGCGCTGAGCGCGAACGGATAGCAGTCCCGCATACCGAGGCTGCGATTTAGCTCGTTCATCGCGAGGGACAGCCAGGTCCAGGCTCGCAGTGATTGCTCGAACTGCAGTGATTGTTCGAAACGCGGTGTTTGTTCGAACTGCCCAGACGTGAGCTCTGCAGAGCTGCCAATTGGCGTCCACGTCGGCTCAACCAGTCTGCGCGCGTGCTTGTGGGTCTGAATACCCAAGGTGCTCGCGGTCTCGAGCCCGTCCACGAGATGGAGGTAGTGCGCCCAGCTCTCCGCCCAATCTTCCCAGGGGTGGCTCGCGGCGTACGCGCTGACATAGTGGTCGGCGTAGTTTGGGTCCGGAGGCGCGGCGTAGTGCTGTTCGAGGGCGTGGGCGTAGTCGATGCGTTCATCTCCGAACAGCTCTCGAAATCCGGTCAGGTGTGGTGAGTCGCGGACCAGGACATCCCAATAGTAGTGCCCGATCTCGTGGCGGAAGTGGCCGAGTAGCGTTCGATACGCTTCCCCCATTTGTTGTCTTGTCTGGATGCGCTCGACCTCGTCGGCTTCCGCCAGGTTGATGGTGATCACCCCTGAGGCATGTCCGGTCATCACCTGAGGACCGTCGGGGTTGGTACCCAGCCTATGATCCGCAAGGAAACGAAATGCGAGTCCGTTCTCAGCCTCCGCCTGGGACGCGAGGGGTAAGCCGAGGGTCAACAAGGTGTACAGCAGGCGCCGTTTGGCTGCCTCCATGCGCTTCCAGAGTGCTAGGTGCGTCTCGTTGGAGAGATCGGGCACGCAATCATTTAGGCGACAAGCCTTGCAGTAGCGGGCGTCCCTCTCCTCCACCGGAACCAGCCAGTTGCAGGCGTCATACTCCAGCCAGTTGGCGCAGCGCCTGTACGCATTACCTGTTTGGGGGGAGAGGAGCTCTGCGGCCGGGGCCGCTTCCAGCGCCAGCATCGAGCGGGAGATTGGGTCGAAGCCGACGGTCCGACCGCAGTCCGTGCATTGGGTGTTCTCGAAGAACACCAGGGAGTCACATTCACAGTTGAACAGCTGCATCGCGATACCTGCTGCTCCGAGCCCCGGTTACGACTCGTCCTGCTTGAAGTCCAAGAAGCGCTTCGCGATTTGCTCGGCTGTCTTGGCGGGCAAGACCTTGCGTGCCTTGGCGAAGACCTCTTGTTCCTCTTCTTTGATGTGATGGCGTACTGCCTCGCGGAGCTTTCGCATCTTCGGGAGCCATCCTCCGCTGCCCTGGCTGAGGTGCTCGAGCTCGTCGAGCAGCTCAGCGGCTTCGCAATGCTCCTTCATACCGTGAGCCGTCTTTTCTCGCGCGTCTGCGCTTGGAAGGATAGCGGCGTAGAATGCTCGCTCTTCCGCGTGGGAATGCACCTCGAGGAGCTTGCGAAACTCTTCGAACAACGCGGCGCGCTCCTCACTCTCGCCGTGGGTTTCGGTGAGTGCGTCCATGAGCTTCTCCAGGGTGCGATGGTCGTTCTTGATTTCATCGTAGATCGTAGACATTTCAGACCTCCAGAGCTCTCCAACGAAGGAGCGCGACCAAACTAGCAATGACTGCGCCACACAGTCGGCCGCTTGGGTGGGTGAGTTCCTGCTGGAGAACGCCGCAGCGGCGCAGACAGGTCAGCGGCACACTGCCTCGGCTGAGCCATACTAGTTCCCACGCCTAAACACTGGGCACGCCTAGTCCGCTGACTGGGCGCTCGGGTACACCTCAGAGTTCAGCTCCGCCCCGACGAGGACGATGTACGAACTCAGCCAAAGCCAAAGCAACAGAGCCACCACGGCGCCAAGGGAGCCGTAGATCCGCTGGTAGTTCGCGAACTCCGACGCGTACAAAGAAAACGCTGCTGAAAGCACCAGCCAAGCCAGGGCTGCAATCGACGCCCCAGGCAGCACTTCGCGCCACCTCGTCACCCGCCGCGGGGTCAGGCGGTACAACACGCACAGGGCGCTAAACACGATTCCCCCGAGCAGAGGCCAGCGCAGGACGCTGAACAGCGTCGCAGAGGCCGTAGCAATTCCGAGCTGAGCAAGCGCTAGGGGAACCAGGAGTGCCAAGCCGACGGTCAGCACGAACACCACGGCGGAGACCACGGTCAGGCCGAGCGCTACCAGGGTGCGACGCACGAGGCTCCGCTCGTCCTCTTCATCGTAGGAGATGTGGGTTGCGTCGATGATCGCCTCGACGCCCTTCTTGGAAATCCAGAGGGAAACTAGGGCTGAGCCCAAAGCTCCGAAGCCGAGGCTGTTCGAGTTGGTCTCCGCGACGCGTTGCATTTGTTCTCGCAGCAGGCCGAACACGTTCGGGGGAACGACGCCCTGGAGCGTGACCAATTGGGCCTGAAGGCGCTCGGGCGTGGCAAATAGCCCCCAGATTGAGATCACCGCGCTGAGCGCGGGAACCAGAGAGAGAAAGGCGTAGAACGCCACGCCGGCGGAAACGAGCGAGAGATTGTCTTCACTCACTTCCTGCCAGACCCGGCGCAGCGTGGTTCCGAGGTGCTTGGAAGCAGTTGGCGCCTGGACCTGCTGTGCAGGCGCTCGGAATGTGGGGGAGGTCGATCGCTCGATCATGGCGGCTGACCGACTCTGAGCAAGGAGTGTGCCGAGGCGAGTGGCCTACGGTGCGGGGACGCTGAAGGTGTCGCACTCCGCCGGGTCGCCAGATTTGTATCCGCGTTGAAACCACTTCACCCGCTGGGCGGAGGTACCGTGGGAGAACGTCTCTGGAGAGACGGTGCCAGTCGCCTGCTTCTGAAGTCGATCGTCACCGATCGCTGCCGCCGCCGTCAGCGCCTCCTCCAGGTCGCCTTCCTCGAGCAGCTTGCGCTGGCTGGTGTCGTGGCCCCACACACCTGCGTAGCAGTCCGCCTGGAGCTCCAGCCGCACGGACAAGCCATTGGCACCGGCTTGTTGGGACTTGGGTGCCGCGTGAACCTTCGCGCTAGTCCCCATGAGGTTCTGGACGTGATGGCCGATCTCGTGGGCAATCACATAGGCCTGGGCGAAGTCTCCAGGGGCGCCCAGGCGCTTTCTCAGGGCGTCGTAGAAGCTCAGGTCGATGTACGCGTTGCGATCCGCGGGGCAATAAAAAGGGCCAGTGGAGGCGCGGCCGGTTCCACACGCGGAAGGGGTGCTACCGGTGAAGACCACCAGCTTTGCCTTTTGGTACTTGCCGCCCGGGTACTTGCGCTCCCAGGTCTTTTGTACGTCGTCCAGCACGAATGACACGAACGCGATCGACTCGTCTTTGGTTTGCTGTCCGCCGCCGGCGCTATCCTGACTCAGCCCAAGTCCACCACCAAGAAAGAAGCGGTAACCCACGTAGAGTCCAACCACGATCAAAGTGCCCACCAGGCCCAGCGGCGAGCGGATGAGCAGCGGGATGAGTCCCAGGAGGCCAGCCCCACCTCCCTGACCCCGACGGTCCACAACGTCCGAGCTCCTATGATTCTGGTCCCAGCGCATGGGCTCAGATCTATCAACACTCAAACGTCGCGGCACGGCGCAAAGCGCTGTGCGTAGAAGATTACACCAGCGTGACGGAATGGTGTTTCACCTTGAGGCGGCCGATTGTTGCCGGCGGAAAAAATCTACGCCGACTCAAGCTCGCGTTTTCCAACAAGCGCAGGCGTACCAAACGAAACAGCGTCGCCTGCGTCTGACGCAGGTGGGTACCGCCGCACCTCCCCCCCAGAATCCGTTTCAGGCACCTATCGATGAACCTCGTGCGCCCTGGTCTTGACCTGACCGTCGAACACTGCGTCGCGTTGCTCGGTGCTCTGCTTCGGGGTTGGGGCAGCTATCCAGTCCCTCACGCGTTTCTCGAGCTTCGTATAGCGGTCGCGACTCAATTGGACCTGGCGCCGCTGAGCGCACGGCCCTTCATGTACGCCACGTTTCCACTGGTTGTCCTGGGAGCCACCGTGGTCGGGCTGGGGGTGGGGACGCTGCTGTTGAATCGCGGAGCGCGTGCGCGGCGCGCAGAGTCTGGGTGGTGATGAGTTTGCTTGCCGTCGCGCTCCTGGTCAGCAACTGGTACGGCATCGACTTCATGACGGACCCGAGCAACTTCGTCGTGTTTCCTGCGTGGTAGCACGATATAACCAGGCGGATATTCCAGCCTTGTCACCACGCCATTCAGCGACGTGGCGGTATGCTACGTTCGGTTTTGCCGAACTAGCCTAAATCCAGTATTTCTTCATGGCGGGTGGGGAGGCCGGTTACCAGGCTTTCCTCCACCTCATGGAAGCGATCTACCACTCATCTTTGTCAGTCTAACGGAGTGCGTAGCCGTATCCGGGAGGCAACTCGGGTTACGCACGCGGCTAGAGCTACACGTCGGTTTGTCCAATGACCGCTTCGAGCGGAAGCGCTATGTGCGCTTCCTCGAGCGGATGTGGGCTTCCAGTATCCGCTTGAAGAGCGCCTGGCGGCCTTTCCGCGGCCCGCACGGTGTTGCCGGATGTGCCGCTGCGCGCCCGCGCCAAGCTCGCTCGGGAAGACCTGCGAGTGCTTGCGCCTGGATACCCAGCTTTCGATCTGCAGCGACCTGCCGCAGACCGACACGCTACCTCGAGCACTTGGTGTCCTGTACGTGCTCGAAGGGGCCACCCTTGGAGGGCGCTCGTTGCTGAAAGCGCTCGAGGTTTTTCCAGAGGAAACGGAAGGCGTTGGGGAGGTACTTGCGCGGCTACGGTCCGCAGACCAGCCATCGCTGGAAGCGCTTCCTGAACGCCCTGAGACGAGCGTGATCAGCGACCCAGATCAGCTGGAGGCGACGCAGGGTGCGGTCGACGCGTTCTCTCGGCTCGAAGCTTGGTTTGAGCAGGGAGCAGGTGCCCGGGATGGACACTGAAGCGCTACGCCGATACTGCGACACGGAGCCGGTACACTTCATTGGTGCGATCCAGCCTCATGGAGTGCTGCTGGCCCTGAACCCGTGACGCTGGTGGTCGAGCGAGTCTCCTGAACGCCCAGCAGCAACTTCAGCGTGAGCTGAACGAGATCATCGGTGTTCGCAGCGCTTGGTGACCGCTGACACCTACTCGCGGTTGCAGCGCCGGGTGCTCGAGGGCCTGGGGGATGCGATTCGGCACCTGGGAGTCGACCGCTTCGGTACGGACAAGGACTTCGACATTCTGCTGCATCAGTGTGGCGACGTGGTGCTGCTCGAAGCCGAGCTTGCCCAAGGGAGAAACCTGATCGCCCTCGAGTTCGCAGAGCAGCTACACGAGAGCCTAGTGCGCTGCGAGAAGGCGCAGAGTATTCAATGCCTTGCGGAAACCGTCGTTGCCGACGTTCGTCGCCTCACAGGCTACGACCGCGTCATGGTGTACCGCTTCGCAGAAGACGGCGCCGGACACGTCATTTCCGAAGCCATGGGCGACAACTTGCAGCTCGAGAGCTTCCTCGATCTGCACTACCCAGCCACTGACATTCCCGAGCCCGCGCGGCGGGTGATGCTCTTGAAGCGATCCCGAGTCATCGTCGACGTCGACGCCCCCGCCTCACCCGTCTGCCCGGCGACGAACGCGGCGACAGGCGCGCTGGATCTCACGTACGCCGAGCTGCGGGCGGCCGCCCCAGTTCACCTCGAGTACCTGCGCAATATGGGAGTGACCGCGAGTCTCACCCTGTCCATCGTGGTGAGTGGGCGGCTCTGGGGGCTGATCGCGTGCCATCACTATTCAGGCTCTAGGCGGCTCTCCTATGACGCACGGCTTGCGTGCGAAGTGCTCTCACGCACGGTGTCCCTCCACGTGGAGCGCCAGCTCAAGCGGCGCGAGCTCGAGATCAAGGAGCAAGCGACCAGCACGCGACTGTTGTTGGTTGAGGCGCTCAAGGGCGAGACCAAAGACCCCCTCCAGGCGCTGCTGAACGGCGGGGAGAAGCTCGCGGAGTATGTCGACTCTACTGGTTTTGCGATCGTCGGGAGCCACCCCGGGAGCTGGGGCGAGTGTCCAGAGCCCGCGCTGCTGCGGCGCTTCGTCAGCTGGTTGAATGCCCAGAACGTGCTGGATGTGTGGGCGACCGACTGCGTGGGTGAAGCGGGGTTCCAAGGTGCCGAGGACGTGACGGCGATCGCTAGTGGGCTCTTGGCGTTGCCCTTGACCGATACCGGTACGGAGTGGTTGATTTGGTTCCGGGCGGAACAAGTGCGCGCGGTGAAGTGGGCAGGCCGGCCCGACGAGGCCTATACGGTCGACCCGGAGACCCAGCGCATCTCCCCTCGCAAGAGCTTTGCGGAGTGGAGCGAGAATGTGCGCGGTCGGAGCGTTGCGTGGGACCCCGAGGAGTTGCATTCTGTCCGACGCCTCAGGCAAGCGTTCGTCGAGATCACCTATCGGCGCCTGCGCCAGCTGGATCGCTTGAACGATCGCCTCAGGCAGGTGAACCAGGAGCTCGACGCGTTCGCGCACGTTGCTTCACATGATCTGAAGGCACCGCTGCGCACCATGCGCTACTGCGCTCAGTGGGTGCTGGAAGATCACGGCGAGCACCTGCCCGACGAGGGAAAGCAACGGCTGTTCCAGCTATTGAGCATCTCCGACCGCATGCACGGCCTCCTGGACTCCCTGGTGGCCTTTTCCGAGTCGGGGCGACGGGTGATGCACCTGAAGAAGTGGCGATCGCCGACGTCGTGCGTGAAGCAAAGGAGGAGCTTGGAGCTGCCATCATCGCCAGCAACGCGGAGGTACAGCTCGATGTGCAGCTACCTCTCGTCTACGGCGATCGCACCATGCTGCGCGAGGTGTTCCAGAATCTGATCTCGAACGCACTGAAGTACACCGACGCCAGCGGGCCGCTGATCCAGATTGGCGTACTACCCAGCAGCGGACTTTCGCCCACCATTTACGTCAAGGACAACGGGATCGGGATCCCCAAGGAAAGACTCAAGGATGTGTTCACGGTCTTTCGGCGCCTCCACCCCGACGGGGCTTACCAGGGAGGCAGAGGCATCGGGCTGGCGATTGCGCAGAACCTCGTGTCCAGACATGGCGGCCGAATTTGGGTGGAGTCCACTCCCGGAGAGGGGACCACGTTCCTCTTCACGCTCTCCGGAGGCAGTGGAGATTCTGCTACGGGCGACTTCGACGCTCAGGCGGACTCCGAGAGCTGAACCGGTGTCCGCTTGAGCAGCGCCAGTGCGTGCAGGATGCGCTCGTTCAGGCTCGTTCGCTCCCAGTAGAAGGCGTCCACGGAGATCACGTTCGGCAGCTCCTCAACCAGCTTCAGCTGACGCGCCGCGAGTTCGTGGCGGATTCCAGCTTCAGGGGCGAAAACCAAGCACTCGGCGTCCTTCGCCAAAGCCAGCGACGCCGGGATGTCATCCGTTTCCCCGAGGATGTTCAGTTCATGCAGCTCGTGGCGCAGGATGTAGTCGTCTGCGGCGCGCCGTAGGGCCGTGTCACGAGCTGGCAAGAGCACACCCTGGGGGTGTTCCACTCCGGCGCCGACCACGGCAACCACTTGCGTGGTGGTGAGCGGGTCGGTGACGAAGCCACGCTCGGTCGCACCCAACGGAAGCTGATCCGTGATGGCCACATCGACATCACCCCGTTGGATCGCGGCTTCCAAGTCCTCCCCCGGCTGTACCCGCAGCACGGTGCGTAGTCCCCCGACTCCGAAGATCGGCCGAAAGTAGTCAGCCGCAACTGCGCGTGAGACGGAGTTCGCGACGCCGACTCGCAGCACCGCGTGCTCTGTCTGTCCTGAGTATTGCTCCACCAGCGCGCTGGCCGCGCTGAACATGCGGCGACTCACGGAGAACGTGGTGCGGCCCTCCTGGGTGAGTTCGAGACGGTTTCCCCGGCGCGCGAACAGCTTCACGCCCAGGGTCGACTCCAGCTGCTTCACTTGCTCGCTCACCGTCGGCTTGGTGATGCGCAGGCGCTCCGCCGCACGCGCGATGGAGCCTTCCTCCGCCACGATGTGGAAGTAGAACAGGTGGTTGAAGTTCAGTCGTTCCAGGGACATCGGGAGACTGATTTGCAACCGGCGTGCCCGCCCAAGACTGAATGATCTCGAGGGCTTGACATGCCTGAGGCATTCCGGCGTGTTGCGATTTGCCTCGCGTGAGACAGCCCTTGCTGCCTCCCCCCGGCTCGCTCGGCTCCTCGCTGCGCCGCCCCCTCCCGGCGCCGGCGCGTCTCGCTACCGCTCGCGCGCGCGGGCGGAGGGGGACTACATCTGGCTACTCAATCGCCGCGTCGTACTTCGGGATGGCGACGCTCTCCGCCGCGAGCTTCTCCCACTCGGCGACGATGGGGTGCTCCCACATCGTGCGGCAGTACTCCACTGCGTCACCGGACAGCTCGATGCCGTAGGTGCGGAAGCGTGTTACCACGGGGAAGTACATGCAGTCGGCGATGGTGAAGTGGCCGAAGAGGTATGGCCCACCGAGGCTCTGCAGCGACGCACTCCAGACTTCACTGACGCGCGCGACCTCTTTGAGGGCTTCAGCGCTCGGCTTGAAAGCCTTGGCGCGCGCTCGCCCGTTCATCCCGAGTTCGTTGCGCAGAGCGGGGAAGCCGCCGAGCATCTCGCAGCTGATGGCGCGTGCGCGCGCCCGCTGAGCGCGGTCTTCGGGCCACAGCTTCGCGTCTGGCGCCAGCTCGTTCACGTACTCACAGATGGCGAGGCTCTCGTGCACGCTGAGGCTGCCGTCGATCAGCACCGGCACCTTCCCAGCGCCGGAGAACTGCAACACCTTGTCGTGCCATGCGGGGTCGACGAACAAATCAATGAGGTGCGTCTTGAAAGGCAACCCACTGTACTTGAGCGCCAACCAAGGCCTCACCGACCAAGAGCTGTAGTTGAGGGGCCCAACAACCAGACGCAAGGACATGCGCCGGAGGCTACCAATGTCGTCGAGCTAGGCAAGACTTGCGGAGGGCTTGCCCACCAAGTACGGCACACGCAGCGGCCCTGCTTTCAGTGAACCGACTTCGAACGTGTAGTCCCCGGGCAGGTTCAGGCCACTGACCAGCTCCTTGAGTTCGCCTTCGGAGTAGACCCGTAGTCCGCTCACTAGGCCATCCCACCAGATCATCCACGGCAAGAGCGGAATCAGGTAGGTAAAGAGCAGCCGCGAGAGCCGGAACGGCTTCACGAATGGCGTTACCAGCAGGCAGGCCAGGAAGATGAACGGGGAGGTCAAGACGTGAAGCGCGGATCGCGACGTCATCTCGAGCACCGCGATGGGCGCACGGGCGTCAACGGCGGACTGCAGGATGCCTGCTGCCATTGCCGGGGGGAAATGATGGAAGCCGTTGATGATGGTGCGCGCGCCCACGAGCTCGTTCGGGACCTCCAGGGCGTTAACCGAGGCTCGCTCGAATTTCAGCCGATCGGATCGATCCGCCGCGCGTTCCAACGCGGCCAGGTTAGGATGCAGGTCCGTACACGTGACACTCACATCGGGCAGACTTTCCAGCAGCACCGGCCACGGCCCGGCCGCCCCGGAGCACAGGTCGACGACACGCTTGCGCCCATCGCCGTCTGCGGGGACCATCTCGAGAGCGCGGCTGATGGGCTCAGCCAGCGTGGAAACCGGCCCTTTCGCCGTTCCCTCGATGAACGCCAGGTACTCGACCCCGCATTGACGCAGCACCCCGGGCACCCAAGTCAGGTCGAAGAACTCGAATAGCTGAATGCGTCCCACCTCACCCCCAAAAAATCTGGATGTTCCGTGTGCTGACCAGAGCAGGCTAGCAAACGCTGCGCTCAAGAGAACCCGACAAGCTGTCGCGGGCGACCTGTGGAAACTATGAGGCGTTATTGCCGCGCGGATTGATGGGTCGCGTTTCCGCGTCGATGGTGTGAGGCGTTCATGATGCAGTGGTCTTTGTTGTGATGCAGTGGACTGGACGTCAAAGCCGGATCTTGAGCTGTCCAAACTGTGGGGCACCGCTGCGCTGGCGAGGTCCCGCGCAAGTGATCGAGTGTTCGTACTGTCGAGCGCACATCGTCACCGAGACTCAGTCGCTGACTCAGGCGCCCTCGACGGCGGTCGGCACCAAGCCGGAAGATCAGCCGCTGGCGTTGATCTTCGCCATCTCAGCGCTCGTGGTGCTGTCTGGCATCGGCTTAGCGATCTTCACCATCACCAGCGGGGCAGGCGGGCACGTCGCGGCACAAGAGATCGAAGTGGCCGACCTGCACGCCATTCAGCTGGAGCAGTCCCGCGATCAATTCGTGGCCAAGCACGGCGGGGCGAACCGCGGCCGGTGCGTCTCGATGAAAGTGGAGAAGCCGAGCTGGTTCGTCACCTTCTGTTGGAACCCTGCAGAATCGGACCACGTCACGAACTTGACTACCAACCCCTCAGCCGCCGACTCAGAGCTCCCGCCAGAGGTGCTCAAGCGAGCTCGTGCGGTGTTTGGCGACCGGCTCACCAAGGACGCGATGGGCTGGAGCTACTGGGGGCGCGGAGTCTCGTTTCTCATCCACGACTCGTCCCTCACGCTCAGCCTGAACATCGGCTCGGAGTCGGAGGCGCGCCTCGACGAGTTCTGGCCCGTGCTACTTCATGTGGCCTTCGGTGAGCCGTTGAAGGACGGGCAAAGCTTCGAACCCTGACCCAAGCAGCGCCTGGGCGCGGTGTCCGACAGCCATGTGCCCCTCAGCCTGCCGCGCCGCACGCATCGGAGCAGCCACGCTACCGCTCCTTGCCTGCTCTCCCGCGGTTGGGGGTGAGAGAGCAACGGCACAATCTGTCATTCCCCTGGAAGCGCCGGGCGACGCGCAATCCCATGAAAGTGCCGCAAGCCACGTCTACGGTTTGGCATGGGCCACGCCGGAGCTCCGCCCAAGCCCAGCGTCCGGGCCGTGGACTACTTACGGGCCTGGATCAAGTGAAGAAGCTGCACCTGGAGTGACCCAAGGCGGACCGCCAGCGTCCGTGTGGGTGACGAAGCCGGAAGATATCACGCTGGACGCCACCGCCACCAACGGTCCCCGGGAGTCATCCTCCGTACCCGCTGAACCGCACGGATTCAAGAGCGGACACCCTGCTCGAACCCATAGTAGTCGCCCCAAACGGCGAACGCCTGGCGCAGCATGCGTTCTCCGAGCCGGGAGCCGAGGCATTCACCGCCGCAGCGGACCCAACATCACTCACGAGCTGGTGGCGCCACGCCGACCCCGACTTCATCAAGACCCGTCGCGTGAAGGTGCTCGCCATCGAATCCGCCGCGTGGACCTTCGTGGCGGACCCGCTCGACGAAACCATCTGGCGCTTCGACCTCGCCAACCGCCGCGCAACGTTGCTGCTAGAGGATGCTGCGTGTGTCCGCGGCGTGCAGGCTACTCACTCCGCAGAGCGCGCTCTGGTGTGGTGCGACGGAGGCGACGACCTCACGCCGTGGGCGTTCTTGATCGATCTGACGGATCGCACCACGACCCTGATTGAAGGCGGCCGCGAGTTGCTCCTGATGCCCGATGGAACGGTGATCGGAGTCGTACCCATGATGGACGCCGACAATCGCGCCTACGAGACGATCGCCATCCTGCAGGCCAGCGCGACCGAGGTCAGCCGATGGCGCGGCTGATGGCGAGCAACACCGTTCAGCATGACCGCCGCACGTCTGTGTTCGAGAAGCGCAGCGTGCGGTGCGGCCCAGGCAGCCAAGAACGCATCCGACGCGCGTCAGCGGCTTGGAGATGCTGATGAGTTGCGCCATCGAGCTCGACGATATCCTGCGCGACGAAGTCGCAGATGTAGCGGCGCCCGAGCACGACCTGCCGCCGGAACGTGACGCCCGGCTGAGCGCGCAGGTAGAGCCAGAGCAAGCCCGGTTGGCGTGGGTGGCGACGCAGCCAGTAGCGCAAGCCAGTGCAGCGGCGCCGCGTTGCGAGCGTTGCGGTTTGACATGGATCTGCTGGCTTCTCAAGCCGGCTGAGCCGCCGCCCCACGCGCAGAGCGCGTGCCGCGCCCCGCGCTCAGCGCCTCAACAACAGCCGCGCGGAAACAGCGCGGCGCGAGCTGTGCGCGACACAATAGCGCGGCAGCGCTCCTGAGCAAACCGAACGAAGGCCGCTGAGCCGCCGGAAAAAGCTGGAACAAGTCACCAATCGCGAAACCGCGAAGCCCTGGGAAAACGGAAGCGCCGCGCGCAGCGCCGCGGCCACCCTAAGCTACCCGCCGAACCAAGCCCGCCCAAACGGCAACGAAAGCGGCGCAGCCGCGCCGCGCCCCAAGAAACTCCAAGCAAGCCGAAAGGCAACGGAAGCGGCCGCGCCAGCGCGCCGCGGCCACCCTTGAGCTAAACCGACCGAACCAAGCCCGCCGAAAGGCCCCGGAGCGGCCGCAGCGCGCGCCGCGATCACCCAAACCCAACTGCTGACACCCTGTACACCGCACTCGGGAGAAGCCGTGGAAACGTAAAACGACTTAGGTTACTGAGAGAGGCCTCCGCCCGCGCGCGCGAGCGAAGCGAGACGCGCCGGCGCCGGGAGGGGGCGGGCCGCCGCTCGCGCGTCAGCGCGGCGCGGACCGGGGGGAGGCATCAATTAAACACAACGCCAAACTCAATCCGCCCGGAAATATCAATCGGATAGAACGCCGGGTGAATGTCCGCGTAGTTCCCGTCGTTGTCAATAGCGATGTTCAGCCCCCGTCGCACCCAGAGGTCTTTGCGCTGTTCAACCGCCCCGGCCCGTCTCGGACAACGCTCCTGGCTGCCAAGATACGTTCCGATACCGATGCCGCCGCCGATCGTGATCGGACCATATTTCCCGTAGGAACCAAAGAAGAAGGTCAGCTTGTTCGACTTCTCGTCGACCGCGTCGATCAGGCCATCCGCATCGGATTCCGTCCTCTGTAGCTGTACGCGTGGGTGTAGATGCCGCGTAGCACGTAGCCCTCGAGCGGTGCTTCGAGCCAGAAGCTCGGCGCGATGTTGATCTCGTCTATGGCGCCGATGAAGTTGCCCTCTTGGCTGAGCGTGTCCTCGCGGCCGCGGAGGCTGAACGCGGGCGGCGTGCTGTTGACCACGAACACGGGCATCACCTCGACGCTGAACCACTCCGTGAGGGCGATGTCACCGGAGATGCCGAGGCGCCCTTGAAGCAACCAGTTGAGCGGATCGAGGCGCACGGCCCAGCCTTCGATCTCGAAGTCGCTGCCGCTGCTCTTCTTGGGCGGCGGAGGCGGAGGTGCACCGCCGTAGCCTTGATTGTAGCCTTGGGGCTGCTGCTGATACCCGGGCGGAGGCGGCTGCTGATAGCCCTGAGGCGGCGGCTGTTGCTGGTAGCCGGGGGGAGGCGGCTGACCGTAACCGGGAGGCGGTGGCTGCCCGTATTGAGCGCTGGCGTCGATTGCAAATAGACCGACGCCGGCGATGATGGTCGTGGCGATTCCCGCGTGCTTAAGGCCCATAGGCGAGAAGCATAGGTTCGATAGCCGATCGCGGCCACCTCAAACGCGGGGGAGTTTCACACGGTGTTCCCGCGACGATCCAGCGACAAACACCTGGGCCGAGCGTGAACAATCACGCCCGCCCGTGCGTCAAAAGCGAGCCAGCCCAGGGCGCAGGTGTTTCACCGCGCATGATGGCTTCGTAGTCCTCGACGTCGCGTTTGCTGCCGAGGACGAGAGGGACACGCTGGTGAAGCTCGCCGGGCATCACGTCGAGGATGCGCTTGCTCCCGGTGGACGCCGCGCCGCCGGCCGCTTCGAAGATCATCGCCATGGGTGCTGCCTCATAGAGGAGACGCAGCTTTCCGTCGGGATTCTTGTTGTCCTCTGGGTACACGAACACACCGCCGCGCAGCAACGTGCGGTGGGCGTCGGCGACCAGCGTCCCAACGTAGCGATGGCCGTAGGGCCGGCCGGGGCCGTCACCCTTGATGTACTCGTTCCACGCCTTCACCTGGGGGCTCCACTTGGCGTGGTTTCCTTCGTTGATCGAGTAGGTGTTCCCGCGTTCCGGGACGCGCATGTTCTCATGGCTCAGGAAGAACTCCCCGGCGGTGGGGTCGTAGGTGAAGCCGTGCACGCCCTTGCCGGTGGTCAGCACGATCACCGTGGACGAGCCGTAGATGATGTAGCCGGCCGCCACCATGTCGGAGCCCTTCTGCAGGAAGGTCTGCTCCGTCGGCGGGCCCGCTTTGCGGTCGAAGCGCATGAGCGCGAAGATGGTGCCGATGCTGATGTTTACGTCGATGTTGCTCGAGCCGTCGAGGGGGTCGAAGCACACCAGGTAGTTGCCCGTTGCCTCGGGGAAAATGACCGCGTGGTCCAGCTCCTCGGAGGCGATGCCGGCGCAGTGGCCCCGACGCTTGAGCTGACGGATCAGCGTCTCGTTGGCGATCACGTCGAGCTTCTGCACCGTCTCGCCCTGAACGTTGACTCCGCCGGTGTGGCCCAGGAGGTCCGCGAGACCGGCCCGGCGCACGCGCCCGGTGATCAGCTTCGAGGAGAGGACGATCTGGTTTAAGATTGAAGTAAATGTGCCCGTGGCGGCCGAGGCTTGGAACATGCCTTCGAGAATGAAGGTCTCGATGGTGGGCGAGTCGGACACCGAGGGCGGCATCCAGGAGGCGTTTTGCATGGCTTTTCCTCGTTTTCGGGCGTGAGGGGGGCCGAGCTCAGCGGCGCTCCCTGGCTCACGTTGTTTCACGCCTCGACGGGCGCACGGATCCCGCGGGCTTTAGCAACGCCACGGCTCGGATGCATGGACTCCCGGCGCCTTGTTGCTCAGTTGGCGCGCTGCCGCGCGTGAACTTGGGCTTTTTGGCTGTTTCCCGACGCCTTCGCCCAAGCGCGGCGGCCTGCCTGGTGGGGGGGGCCGGTTCGCCGCGGGCTTCCCCCCAGAGGGCCGATCGGCTGCCACTTCGTTAACTGACGAGTTGGGGGCCTGGCTGGGGTCACCGCTCGCGACTGGGAAGTCGGTTGATAGTTGGACGGGCCCGGTGCCATTATCCGCCCCGGTTTCCGTTAGGGAACCTTTCGGGGTTGCTGATCAGCTCCGTTATGAGGTGGCGCCGCTCGGCGCAGGTTCAAAGGTCTGGTCGCCCAAAGAGCGACAGATCACCCCCAAGAGAGGGAGCTTTAGATGGCGCTCAGCATTCGACTTTCCTCGGCGGACCCGTTGACCGCCAGCACCGACGTTCTGGCCGTAGGCGTGATTCAAGGCGCCCTCGACAAGCAGAAGCTGTTGGTTGCCCTGAACGGCGCTCTCGAAGGTGCGCTGTTTGCCGAGGCAGAGCGAGCGGAGTTCAGCGGTGCCGCAGACAGCTTGCTCGAGGTGCAGACCGGTGGGCGCCTGCCGACCAAGCGCATTCTGCTGATTGGTCTCGGCAGCAAGCGGAGCGTGGACGCTGCGCGGCTGCGTATCTTCGCGGCAACGGCTGCACGCTGCGGAAACGCATTGCTCGCGACCAGTGTTGGCCTGGCGCCTCCGGACAAGGCCGCTGGCCCCTTGATGCGCAGCCTGGGCGAGGGCGTGGTCCTCGGTTCCTACCGCTTCACCAAGTACCTCACCGGCGATCGCAAGCCGAAGAAGGAGATCACCGAGGTCGAGGTCTTCAAGTCCGGCAAGGCGAACGCCTCTGAGAAGAAGCTGCTCGAGAAGGGCATTGCCGTGGGGAACAGCATCTGCGTCGCGCGTGACGCGGTGAACGAGCCTCCGAACGAGCTGACCCCGGAGCGCATGGCGCAGATCGCGCGGGAGATCTCCAAGGCAGGCAAGCTGAAGATCAGCGTGCTCGACAAGGCGGGCATCGCCAAAGCCGGCATGAAGCTGCACTACGCGGTCGGCCAGGGCAGCGCCAATGAGCCGCGCTTCATTCACATGAGCTACGTGCCCAAGCGCTCGAAGAAGAAGATCGTCTTCGTGGGTAAGGGTCTGACGTTCGACTCGGGTGGCTTGTGCATCAAGCCAGCCCCGGGCATGGGCGAGATGAAGAGCGACATGGGTGGCGCTGCATCCGTGCTCGGCGTGATGTCCGCCATCGCGGAGCTGAGCCCCAACGTCGAGGTGCACGGCATCATCGGCGCGGCGGAGAACATGCCCGACGGCGCGGCGTACCGCCCCGGCGACATCTTCGGCTCCCTCGATGGCAAGACCGTCGAAATCATCAACACCGACGCTGAGGGGCGCTTGGTGTTGGCGGATGCGCTGGCCTACGCCAGAAACCTCGAGCCTGACCTGATCGTCGACGCTGCCACCCTCACCGGCGCGTGCATGGTCGCCCTGGGTAAGAACTGCACGGGCTTCTACACGGCGGACGACCGCTTGGCGAAGAGCGTGGACAAGGCGGCTTCGGACGCCGGTGAGAACTTCTGGCGGATGCCGCTCCTGGCTGAGCTGCGTGAGCAGTTGAAGAGCGACTGCGCCGATCTCAAGCACACCGGCGATCGCTGGGGTGGCAGCATCACGGCGGCGCTCTTCCTGCGGGAGTTCGTGGGTGATGTGCCGTGGATCCACTGCGACATCGCCGGTCCGGCCTTCAGTGACGCACCGCGCGGTGTGCTGCCGAAGGGTGGCACGGGGCACCCCGTGTTGACCTTCCTGAACCTGATCGAGAGCTTCAACTAGGCTCGAAGCTTCCAGATTGCGAACGGGTTCCGCGCGGTAGGCACGGGACCCGTTTTGCTTTTCGCGCGACCAGATCTCCCCCGGCGCTGGTCATCACGCCGCCGCGGTCTGATAGAGCCCGAGGACGAGCGATTGACCCTGCTGGGTGATAGGACCCGGCGCGAGGATCCACGAAGCTCTTGTGATGATCGAACGCTACGGATGGCAGTGGTATGGCCAATCGAGGCCGCCTTTTGCCGTGGAGCCGGGGCCCGGTCAGGAATCCGTCTGGGACTACCCGCGTCCGCCGCGCGTGGAAACGGACGGACGACTCGTCGAGGTGTTGAGCGGCGGCGTTCAGCTCGCGCGCTCCAAGGTAGCGATGCGCGTGTTGGAGACGGCGAGCCCGCCCACGTTCTACATCCTGCCGGAGGACGTCAGCTTCGGGGAGCTCGAGCGCTGTGGTGGGAGCTCCTTCTGCGAGTGGAAAGGCGAGGCCAGCTACTGGTCGCTGCGTGGTTCCAAGCGCCCCGTCGCCTGGAGCTACGACCGACCGAAGGCGGGTTTCGAAGCGCTCGGCGGAGCCATTGCGTTCTATCCGAGCCGTGTTCAGTGCTTCGTCGCTGGAGAGCGGGTCGAAGCACAGCCTGGGGACTTCTACGGAGGCTGGATCACCCGGGAGCTGGTGGGACCGTTCAAAGGGGACCCAGGTAGCTCTGGTTGGTAGGGACCGACGCGAGGCTTGCTTTGGATCGTGACTCCCGGTCAGAGTGCGAAGCCTAGCGCTCCTCCACCTTCTAAAAACGCATTGGCCAAGCACTTCGACGATCTTGGGGCGACCTTCCCGCTCTTTGCAGCAGCAGCAGAAGAAGCGGCGGAGTACGTCGGGCTAGGCACCTGCAGCCTCACCGGGGAGGGCGACGTACCGTGCTTTCGCTTGGGCATGGGCTGTGCGTTGATGGTCGAGTGCCCCGAGTGCCAGGCGCTCAACGGCCTCGATTGCGATGAGCGAGAAGATGAGGTCTGCCACGAGTGCGCGGAGCTCGTTCGGTTCCCCGTCGACATGCCCGAAGAGATCATCGTCTCGTATGCTGCGCTCAGGGATTTCCGTGCGGCTATAAGCAAAGACACCGAGTACGGGATGATCACCTGGGAGCAAGCGCAATCGGGGCTCACCCACGGCGTGCCTGGTGGCAGCGGACTTCGCCACTCCGAGCGGGTGCCGCTGGTCGAGATCGGAGACGACT
Organism: Polyangiaceae bacterium; assembly: GCA_041389805.1. GTDB lineage: Bacteria > Myxococcota_A > Polyangia > Polyangiales > Polyangiaceae > JAHBVY01. The sequence continues at coordinate 57,197 of JAWKRD010000015.1, forward strand.
GGATTGGGGCTCGCTTGGATCCACAGGTCATGCGCGAGCTGTTGACCACTCCGACGTATATCTCCTGGCAGGGGGAACGCTGGTTGTTCGACGGCGGAACTCCCGGCGTCTACCAGGGCTGCTGGACCCAGGCTGACTTCAAACACCACGCCGGGACCCAGGACCCTCAGAGCTTCTTCGAGCAAGTGATCGAGAGCAAAGAGCGCTGGATGTGGAAGGCGCTGGAGGGCGGCCGCATTAGCGTCTACGTGTTCAGCATGCCGAGCAGTGGCAAGCTGCGCGCCCACTGGGACATGGACTGAGGGCGCTGCAGCCGCCAGTATCGCTCCAGCCGCCAGTATCGCTGCAGCCTAGTAACCGCAGCGGCGCTGGAAGCGGCGCAAGCAGTCCCGCTCGAGCTGTTCACAAGTGCGTTCACAGCGCTTTCGCTCGTTGTCGCCCACGCGGTAGCTCATCCAGCAGTCGCGCTCGCAGTGATCTCGGTCGTTGCCGCAGTCATAACTGTAGCCGTCGCAGTCGGCGGGCATCTCGTCGATTTTACGCAGCAGATCGGCTCTGCGTTGTTCCATCGCGCTCAGCTCCGCGGCGTCGATGGGCTCGCTGAAGACTTGCACGACGACGCCCCCGGTGCCGTTCGATTGCAACGGCGGACCTGTCAAGTCACCAAAGTAGAAGCGCAGGGTGCCTTCGCTTAGGGGACAAAACCTCCCGGAACCAAGCATCGCGCCCGCCGTTGCAGCGCCGCCGACGCTGCCTTCGCTCTCCGTCTTGGTGCGCCAAGAGAAGTGGGTCATGGCTTTGCCCGGCTTCGCGTCGGGGGCCAGCGTGGCGACCATGAAGTAGCAGCGCCCGCGCTGCACGGCGTGCACCACGCCGCTGAAGTTCTCCAGTTGGCCAACGATCGGCGGCGCGTCCGGAGTCATGGCGCCCAGCGTCACCCCGAGGCGATCTTCGATCAACTTGCGATCGTGCGCTGCCGGGTCACCGGGATCGTTGATGCAGTGGGGCAACGCCGTGAGCTTCAACCCGCTGCACGGGCGGCGGGCGCTCTTGCTGACGCAGTCGTGTTCTTGGCCGGCGCACCACTCGCACCCGGGGGCGACCACACACGCGTCGCAGCTTCGGCGCGCGGCGCAGGGGTCCGGTGTGTCGGGGGCTGAAGACTGTGTTTCAGGGCCGCGCGCTTGGTTTGGATTGGTTGGGGGGGAGACGGCACCGCTCCGGCAGCCAGCCACAAGGGCGCAAGCTAGCGCGGCAACAGCGCAGACCACGGTGCTCCTCCCCCCAATCCCCACCAACATGGCCCGAGAGTAATACAAATCGCACGTCACAGGCTTTGCGAGCTGCTCCTAGGCGCGGCACCCTCGGCCCGTGTCGAACTCGAGCTCCACCATCCCCCCGGCGGCGGCGGCGCCACCCCGCCTCGAGCGCGCGCTCCGTTCGCTGCGTGGGCTAGCGACGGGAGACGCCCTCGGTGAGCGATTCTTCGTCAATCCGCACACCGTGGAGCAGCTGATCGATGCACGTGCTGTTCCGCGCGGCAACTGGGGCTACACCGACGACACCGTGATGGCATTGGCGGTGGTGGAGAACTTGGCCGAGTTTGGCCGCATCGAGCCCCGGGCGTTGGCGCTTGGGTTTGGCGCTAAGTACACAGCCGATCCAGGCCGCGGCTACGGACCGTCGATGCACCGCACGCTACAGGCGCTTCACGCAGGAGCCGACTATCGCGAGGTTGCCCAGGCGCCCTTCGGCGGCAGCGGCTCGATGGGCAATGGCGGGGCGATGCGCGCAGCGCCGCTCGGGGCGTTCTGGGCGCCAGGCTCCGCTGCGCCAGCCGCGGCGCTGGACGCTGCCTGGAGGCACGTTGTCGCCGAGGCGCGGCTCTCGGCTGCCGTGACCCACGCACATCCCGAAGGGCAAGCAGGCGCGGAGGCAGTAGCGCTCGCGGCGGCTTGGGTCGCCTGGTCGGCTGAACAAGGCGAGGGACGTCCGTCGGCCGAGCTGTTCGAGGTGGTGCTCGCGCACACGACTCCAGGTGAAACGTCGGCGCGCATCGAGCGCGCTGCGGCGCTTCCCCTCGACTACGACGTGCGCACCGCCGTGAGCGCGCTCGGCAACGGCAGTCAGGTCCTGGCGCAAGACACCGTCCCGTTCTGTCTGTGGTGCGTCGCGCGTCACCTGGGCGATTACGCAGCCGCCTTCTGGACCACCGTGAGTGGACTTGGGGACCGTGACACCACCTGCGCGATCGTGGGCGGCATCTTGACGAGTGATCCGCGAGTGCGTGCCCCCGCCGAGTGGACCAGACAACGCGAGTCGCTCGCGGCGATGAGTCGTCAGCCCCCATTGCAAGGCCTCGAAGACGTATGACCTTGGAGCATCGAGTGGATCAGCTGGCAGGCAGCTACACCCGGGTTGGCTGCATCGGTGATGTGCACTGCGAGGATCGCGCGCTGGAGCGTGTGCTTGCGCACTTCGCCGAGGCGGACGTCGACTTGATCGTTTGCGTTGGTGACGTGATGGACGGCCTCGGTGACGCGAACCGTACGATCGACCTCCTGCAAGAGCACGCAGTGCGCACGGTGCGTGGCAACCACGACCGCTGGTTCTTGACCGGCACCCAGCGTGACCTGCCCATCATCACGCCGCAGCACGCCGTCAGCGAATCCTCGAGGAAATACCTGCAGGGCTTGCCGCTCTCGCTGGATTTCGAGACGCCACGTGGTCTCGTCAAGGTGTGTCACGGCCTCGGAGACAACGACATGCTTGGAATCAAGCCTGACGACTCTGGCTACAGCCTGGAGAGCGAGGAGCTGATTCGGCTGCTCGAAGGCCCCTGGCGCTGGGTGATCAACGGACACACCCATCAGCTGATGCTGCGGCAGTTCGCGCTCCAGCAGTCGGTGGTTGGAGCCGAGCCGATAGAGGTCCCAGGCGCAGAGGCGGCGCTGGGGGTGCTGAACGCCGGTACGCTGCTTCGGGGGTACCCCCAGGGCTTTGCTATCGTGGACTTTTCACCAGTGGATACCCCCGTTGCGCAAATGCACCAAACCGGTGAAGGAAATCCTTCGCGTCCCACCGCTGGCCACGTCGGGCACTGGTCGTTGCCGCCGGGTCCTGACGGTTCGTGGTCGACTGACGGCCCGAGGCTGCTCCGGATGCTAGCCTTGGACTGATGCAAGTCCTCGAAGAGCTAGCGGGTCAGATGGTGCTCGGCGCGTTGCTCGAGCGCTTGCGTGAGCGGGCGGGCAGCTACGAGCTGTGCGCTCACTGGAAGCAGGGTGAGTTTCACCACGACGTCGTGCTGAGAGTCGACTGCCCGGGCCTACCCGGTGAGTACCTGGTCGTCGCGACCAACTGCAACGGCGGAGTGAAGGAGGTCTTGTGCCTCGCGGAAATGCCTGAGCGAGGTGGCTTGTGGCGGCGTCGCTGTCCGGGCAACGTGGAGTTCGATGGCCGCTTGCCGGAAGTGCTGGGTCGCGAGGTGACCAGCCACTGGTTCGACCCGTGTGAGCTCTTGGTGCCTGAGGCGCGAAGCGAACTCAAAGAGGAGTTCCGCGAGCGTCAGCCGGGTGGGGGATGGCGCCAGCGCTGATGCCTGCGGGTCCGCCAACGCCAGGCGACAGCTAGTTGCAGCTGCCGTTGAACGCCGCTTCGCCCGGAGTCGTTGCACCCGGGAAGAACGCGACGGTGTCCGCTCCGGACGCGTAGTCTGGGCAGCTGCCGACTTGCAGCCTGCCGCTGTAGCCAATGCTCGGGCAGTTCGGGAAGGTGTTGCCCACCAGCGCGATCTTGGGTGTGTTCGAGAATGGCTGGTCGCAGAGCATCATCAGCGCGACGGTGTCGCCCGGATCTTCGCGCTGGAAGACGTTGCCTCCCAGGTTGGAGTTGTCCCCGAAGTTCGCGTAGTTGGGAGCGAAGAGCTGGACCGCTGGCTTCGCTGCGCCAAAAAACTCGCTGTCGCGGACATTGACCTTCACGTTGTGACGCACCGTCAGGGAGATCTGGTTGCGCTGGAAGCGCGCGAAGCGAATCTCACTGGCAGGCGTGTTTACGGTCACCGCGTCCGAACGGCCCTCGAAGCGGATCCCTTCGACGCTATCCGAGAAGTCCACGGCGCCCGCCTCCGTGAGGTGGGACATATCGATCACCGCCGGACCCAGCACCCGCAGTCCGACGCCCTGGGAGCCAGTGAACTTGTAGTCGCCATTCGGGAAGCCGAGGTTGCCGCCTGCAACGACTTCGACACCGCTCTGCAAGCTGTCCGTCGCTTCCACTCCAAGCTCCAGCACGGCTTGTCCGTTGACGACGATTCCGCGGCGCCCACCGCGAGTCTTCACCTGGCGAAGCGTCGAGTCGGTGCGGAGGAGCACGCCGTCTTCGCTGTCCGCGAGCACGATCGTGAAGTTCTCGAGGTGAGCGTTGGCGGAGACGATGACGGCGCAGGCGCTGTCCGTGTCGCACATACCGGTGCCCTCGAGCTCCGTGTTGACATCGCTTCCCCGTACCGTGTATCCGCTCGGAACCGTGAAGCCTCCCGCGTACTTGCTGCCGGACTGCACCAGCACGGTCGTTGCGGATGAGCCGGCCAGGCCAGCAATGCCATCGGCGATGGTGCGGAATGGGCACGCCTCGCTACCGTTGCCGCCGTCGCTCGCCCGGCCGTCGACCCAGAGCTCGTCGCCCGTCGGTTCCGGACAGCTGACGCTGCCACCGCTGCCGGCGTTGCCGCCGCTGCTCGCGTTGCCGCTACCTGCGCTGCCGCCGGAGGTACCGCCGCTTCCGCCGGTGGCGCCGCTGCCTCCGGCGCTTCCTCCGGCACCACTGCTGCTACCCCCGGCGCTGGAGCCCGCGGCGCTTCCCCCCGTCCCACCTGTCTCGGCGGCGCTGAACTCGCTGCCTCCGCACCCGGGAGTGCACAAGACGAAACCCACGATTGCCCCGAACGCAGAAGATAAGACACGCCCCATCTTCCGAGTGTCTCGCAAATTCCGCGTGAGTGCGAGTGCTGCGGCGGCTCGATTTCGTCGTGGAAAACCTCGGCTCAGTACGGCGGCAGGGCGCGCCTGGCGATCAGGCCATACACCGCACACAAGAAGGCGGCGTTGCGAAGCAGCTGCGCCGCAAAGGAGACGCGGGTGACCGGCGCCTGGAGCACCGCGCGCTCCGCGGTCTCCAGCATCCACTCGGTGGAGCGCGGCCACTCGACGATGCCTTCGATCCAGGGCAGCGGAATGCTCTGAACGCCGTGAGTGACTCCACACAAGGCGCCGACGATGGCGCCGCTGGTGTCGGTGTCACCGCCCAGGCGAATCACCTCTGAGAGCGCCGGCTCGATGAGGCCGTGATTGTGCGCCCAGGCGTGGAGTGCCGCTGGCACGGTGTCGTTGACGTAGCCGGTCACGCCTCGTCCGAGTCCCCACTCGGCGCACAAGTCGGCGCTCGGGCTGTCGAGGGCTTCGGCGACCCGTTCGAGCCGCCGACGGAGCTCGGGATCTTCAGCGTCGGCCAGCACCAGCCGTACGATGTCCTCCGGGGCTTCTCCCAGGCGAGCGTAGGCGGCGGCGCTAGCCAGCACCTGGGCGCCTTGCTCCGCTCTGGGGTCGGTGTGGGTGAGGCGCGTGGAGGCGCGCACGAGTGCCCGACGCTGCTCTCGATTGTTGCCTTGCGGAAATGATCCGATCAGTGGGGCGCGCATCGCCGGGCCATTGCCCGCCGAGCACACGCCGCTTTCGTGAGGCGACTTCCCTAGCCAGAGCCGCGCGATGCCGCGCAACGTGGCCCAGCCCACACCGGCGGGGAACCCCGCGAGCCACCAGCGCAGACGCTTCCCGAGCTGGTGCGCGAACTGCTCGGGCTGCGTCGTCTCCGCCAACGTCTCGAGCACCAAGCAAGCGTGGTCCGTGTCGTCGCTCACCATGCCGCGCCCGAACATCAGCCGTTGACGCAGCGGAGCGGCGCGCAACGTGTTCAGCACGCGCTGGCGGCTCATGCCCTCGTACGGCAACCCCAGCGAGTCGCCTACGGCGGTGCCCAGTAGCGCGCCCTGAACCGCTTCGACGGCGCTGACCGAGCTGCGCCGCGTTTCGCCTCGGGGCAGATCCTGCTGTTTGCGCACTGCAACTAGGGAGAGCCGCGCTGGCGGCAGGTGCATCGCTTGGTCGAACATGCCAGGTGGTCAGCAAGGGGCGCGCCAACGCGCGCTCCAGCGAATTTGGGCTCCTTGCGCCTGCGAGCAGTCCCGAAACCTGCCAGACTGGCTTCCGCTTCGGGCGCGGCGCGCCAGACTGACAAACCTCTCGACTCGTACTGCCTTCTGCCGCGAGGAATCGCGGGCCGCCTTGGACTTTGGAGCGCAACCATGTGTCGCAACATCAAGACTCTCTTCAACTTCGAGCCTCCCGCGACCGAGCAGGAGATCCGCGCCGCGTCCCTTCAGTTCGTGCGCAAGCTCTCGGGCTACAACGCACCGTCTCAAACCAACGCTGAAGCCTTCGAGCGCGCTGTCGAGGAAGTGAGTGAGGCCGCGACCCGGCTCTTGGAGTCGCTCAGCACCAGCGCACCGCCCAAGGACCGTGTCGAGGAAGCCCGCAAAGCCAAAGAACGCAATCAGCGGCGCTTTGGCAGCGACTGAGCTGGCGCGCACCGTGGCTGGGACGCCGCTCCTCCCCCCAAATCCCGCCGAGCGAACAGCGTTTCGTGGTCCGGCGCTCCCCGCGGAGTCCAGGTGAGGCTAGAGTCAGCCAGCGTGGAGCCGGAAGTCGAACCTCAGAGTAGCCGCACGCCAGCGGTGCGCCTGCAAGGCGAGGGTGCGCCCCAGCGGCTCCCGACCGCCGTGATCCGCGTGCTGGTGCCCGGCGTCTACGCCTGGCTCGTCACGGTCGCCTTGCCTAGCGCTCAGCGGGACGCGTCGGCGTTGCCGAAGGTGAGCGCATTCTTCGCTCTGGTCTGCTTGATTGGCGGACCCGTCGTGGCGCTGTATCGCGAGCGCGTGGGGCGTGCGCTGGGAGTCTACGGCTTTGTCGGCTTCGCCGTGATGACCTGGCTGCTGCTCGGGGATCTGCTGTCTGGGGCCAAGCTCGACCCTCTGCGGGCCGCCCTCGGGAGCGTCGGATGGGCGCTGTTCGCGTTTGGCTGGGGCTCCGTGCGCGAGGTGGGCGCGATCCCAGAGCAGGATCCCCATGCGCTGACGGGTGCGCCGCTGACGGCGCGCAGCATGTTACCGAAGGGCGCAGGCGTGGTGATGGGGCTCGGGCTGGCGGGCGCGGTGGTCCCGATCTTTCTGGCTTGGCGCATCGATCGCCCGCTTCACGCGTTGCTCGGGCACGCCGTGGCGGTTGTCGTCGCCGTCGCGTTGGTGACCTCTGCGGCAGTGATTGGCGTCTCGCGGGGCAATACTCGGCAGCATTCTCCCCGCACCCGGCTCGAGCTTGCGAGTCGATCCCTCGGACTCGCCGTCGCGCTGCTGTCGCTAGGCTTCATGGCCGCGATGCTCTGGTAAGGTTCCGGGCTTGATGAGCCGCGCCGTCGATTTGCTGTCGATAATCTTGATGGTCCTGGCGATCGCGGCGTTCGGCGTGGGTGTGCACGCGCTGGGCAAGCGGGCGGATCTCGAGGCGCTGTACTGGCTGGTCGTGGGAGCGCTCGTGCTCAAGGCGGCGACGGACATGGTGCGGCCAAAAGGAGGGCGATGAAGTCGCCGCGCGGCCTCTCTTCACTGCTCCTGCTGCTAGTGACCAGCTGCGGCGGCACTGAGCAGTCCGCGCCCGAGGCGCAGCGCACGAGCCTCAGCGAGGGCACGGTGGCCGTTGTTGGCACTCAGGCCGTCGCAGGCTCCACCGTCCGCAGCATCGCCTCCGCACAGGGGCTCAGCCTCGCGGCCGCCAGAGACTCCGCCATCCAGGACAGCTTGTTCGCTCAAGCAAGCGACTCTCGAATGAACGCGGATGAACGCCGGGTGGTGCGCCGAGGAGAGCTAGCCCGCGCCCTGTATCAGGAGCTGGAAGCCGCTGCTCGTGCCAAAGGGCCGCCAACTGACGCAGAAGTCGACGAGCTGACCCAAGAGCGCTGGCTGACGCTGGATCGGCCAAGCGCCGCGCGCACGAGCCACGCGGTGGTCCTGGTAGACAAGGGCACCGACAAGGCTCGCGCGAAGGAGCTGGCCGAGCGCATCCTCAAGGCGGTCCAGGGCGCGAAGGACGAAGCCGATTTCACCGCCAAGGCCAAAGCGGTGCCAACCGAGGGACTGAACGTCCGCGTCGAAGAGCTACCCCCTGTCGCCGCCGACGGTCGACCCGTCACCCCAGAGAATCCAGCGCCGCCCAGCATGCGCTTCGACGCCGTCTTCAGCGCAGCGGCCAACGCCATCGCCAATGTTGGGGGGCTGAGTCCGATCACGGAGACGCCGTTCGGGTTCCATGTCATTTTCCTGGCGGAAAGAACACCGGCGCTCCGAGTGTCACTCGAGCAGCGACGCAAGGAGTTGGCGCACGACGTGATCGTGCGGCGCATTCAAGCGGCCGAAGCCAAGCTGCTCGCGCCGGGGAAAGTGCCAGTCGAAGTCAGCCGCGCTGCGGAGAGCCTCACCGCCGCCGTGCGGGTTCGTCAATGAGCCGTCGCAGCCTGATCGGGCGGGACCAATCGGTCTCGGTGTTCAGCGCCATTCTGTTGAGGTTCTGCGACGCGGCGGGTGTGCTGGCAGCGGCCCTGACCGATGGTGAAGGCGAGACCGTGGACTACGCGGGGGCGTTGAGTCCCTTCGACATCAAGATAGCCGCGGCAGAGGCGGCGGTCCTGATGCATGCGGTGCGCGAAGCGGGCGCCCTCGACTGGCACGCGGCGCGCGAAATCATCGTGCGTGGCTCCGTGCGCAGCCTCGCCATCTTCACGCTGAGTGATGGTTACGCGCTGATGGCGCTCCTGCCGCGTCGCGCATTCCGCGTCTCCGGGCGCGCGCTTCAAGAGGTGCTGCGTGACCTGGGAGAAGAAGCCGGTCTGAGTTCGGACCACCCGATGCTCCGAGCGTCAGAGCGCTGGATTCATGTGGATGTCTCGACGGAGCCCACTGACCGGCGGCGTCCGGCGTCGGTCTGGCTGGAAGGCGGCTGGTGCGGCCTCGAGATCCTGGGGCGCTACATCGCAGGACCGAATCGCCGTGACCTCGGCTATCGCGTGCGCCTCCACAACGGCGCCGAGCTCACGCTGGTGCGCGAGCGCCTGGGCGTCTGGTTCGCCGACGAACTCCCCCTTGGCGCCTAATTCTCCACGGAAATCAACCTCGGCGTGGGCGATCCAAGCGCCCTTCGCGGGGTTGGGGGAGAGGAGCACCGTTGCCATGCTCGAGCCACCTCACGGCGACTTGGGCGCGGCTTTGCTCCGGTACTTCTGCTGGAAGCGCCGCCGGTAGTCCTGATGACACCCTCGGCAGACGCTGTCTGTCCGGCGTCCGGCCCGAGCGGCTGCGGCGCCTTCACGGGCGTAACGGGTCCACTTGCTCCACTCAGCAGGCTCCGGATTCCACTCCGCCAAGCGATCGAGGTGCTGAGCGAGCTGCGGCAGGTCCTTTTGGTAGCGCGCGGCCGCTACTTCTTCCCGCATCCAGCGCTGGAGCGGACAAGGCGGTTTTCCAGGCCTTCCACAGCTGTCCTCTGCTGCTGCGCTACCCAGTGCGCTCCAACCCAGCAGTCCACTCAGCAGGAGCGCGCCCCATCTCCACCGCTTGTTCACCCCTCAGAGCCTACTCCAGAGCTGCCTCGAGCCTCCACACAGCGCCCCCCGGAGCCTTTTCGAGGCGCCGAACCCGAAAAGTTCGGCAATAAACTGCAGGTGAGCCCAGGATTTCGAGCGCAGGTGCCTCCGGCGGCCAGCCCGCCAGCACCCCAGAAGCGCAAAAAATCGAAGCCAACGAAGCGCAGCTAAGATCGCGTATAGCCTTGGTTTACTGCGACGCTCATCGCTCAACTGAACGACCGCACAGCCACCCCTTCGAAAAAAGATCGATGGTGTGCTTGACCAAGGGGGCGGAATGAGGGAGAAGCCGCCTCCCCAACGGCGGACGGGCCCTCCCGGAAGCCAGCGGGGAACGGGTGATCCCCGGGTCCACCCTCGGACGAAATGTGGATACTCTCCACAGCTTGTCCTGGGCCCTGTGTTCTCCCGAGGCTCGACCGCCAGGCGCGGGATCCACTGAGGATCCACTCGCTGGGCACGGCGGTCCGGGTAGCTGTTTCTAAGCGAAAGATCTCGCAAAGGAACGTCGAGCTACCCACTCCGAAAAAAAGAAGAATTCGGAGTTGACAGAG
>JAWKRD010000015.1:72500-166973 GCA_041389805.1 Polyangiaceae bacterium
CCATATCGGCGGCGCGGTTTGGCACCTCGATGTCGGCTCGTCGCATCCTGGGGCTGGAGCAGGTCCCAAGGGTTTGGCTGTTCGCCAATTAAAGCGGCACGCGAGCTGGGTTTAAAACGTCGTGAGACAGTTTGGTCCCTATCTTCCGTGGGCGCAGGACACTTGAGAGGCCCTACCTATAGTACGAGAGGACCTGGGTGGACGTACCTCTGGTGTTCCGGTTGTCAGGCCACTGGCATAGCCGGGTAGCCATGTACGGAACGGATAACCGCTGAAAGCATATAAGCGGGAAGCCGGCCTCAAGATAAGGTGTCCCTGCCGCAGGCACAAAGGCCCCTAGCAGACTACTAGGTGATAGGCTGGGTGTGGAAGCGTTGTAAGGCGCGGAGCTAACCAGTACTAATCGGCCGTGCGGCTTGACCCTACTCTCTAAGGCAAACATTGTAGTTGACGCTCGGAGTCCGAGTGACGAGCTCCACTCATTAGAGTGTTGAGCGCAGCATCCTCGCTGCTTGATCACTTGTCGTTTTTTCCGGTGGTGATGTCGAGAAGGCCACACCCGATCCCATCCCGAACTCGGTAGTTAAGCTTCTCAGAGCCGATGGTACTGCACGGATTCCCGTGTGGGAGAGTAGGTCGCCGCCGGGCTATTATCCCAACAGGGCTAGCGTTTACGCGCTAGCCCTGTTTTTTTGTTCCTGAACCGGCCGGCGGGCCGGGCTGGCTGCTGGCTGGGTCGCTTGGTAGGCCGAAGTCACGCTTCGGCGTTAGGCTTTGCATCATGCGCCGTCGCGCAAAAGTCGCCCTTTTCGGCGTGCCCCCGCTGTTGATCCTCGGGGCTTGCGTGGGGTTCGCACCGCTGGTCCGTCACGAGGCCCGTGTCGCTGCGGAGAAGCGTGGGCTGGAGCTGGAGATCGGCAGCGTGCGTCCCGGATGGGGTCGCATCTGGCTGCGCGACGTGCGGATCTCTTCGCCGGTGGCCCCTGGTATCCAGGCGCGCATTTCGTCAGTCGAGGTTTTGCCCTCAGGGCTGCGTCCCAAGGCGGTTCGGGTCCACGGCGGCCTGATCGAGTTTCGGGGTAGTGCGACGGAGATTGCCGATCAGCTCCGTTTGCTGCGCGGAGCGAAGTCAGCAGGTGCAAGCGGCGACGGAGGGTTTGAGGTTTCCGTTGACGGGCTCGACGTGAGCTGGTTCGCGGGGGAGGGCGCCCGAGTGGATGCTTGGGGCGCTAGCTATCAGCGAGGCGCAGACACTGAGACGCTTCACGTCGATCGGTTGCAATCGGATCGAGGGTTTCCCCTGATCGCGCAGGGAGTCGAGCTGGAGCTCGCGCGGGACGACGGGGGCCGCGTGCTCCGTCGACTGGCGTCCAGTTCTCTCGAAGCGCGCATCAATCTTGACGGGGGTGGTGCCACTCGAGTCGCCGGTCAGGTGGAGGGCACCAGTCGGGGTGAAGGCTGGCGGAAGCGGCTCGCGGTTCTGGGGGCTTCGGTCTCGAGGGCGGTGCCCGTCGGCGCCAAGCTCGATCTTGCGGGTCTCAGCGTCGCTCTGGTGCGTGGTGGTCAGCCACTCAGGCTCGGCCCCGGGACGCTTCACGTCGAGCGGACCGAGTCCGAGATCAGCGCAGAGCTCACTCCCGGTGACGCGAAGCAGGCCAATCCGTTGAGCGCGCGGGTCTTGCTGCCCCTCGAGGCCTCGAGAGATGTGAAGCTTTCCCTTCACGGCGGTCCGGTCAGCCTCGCGTGGCTGGGTGTGCGCGAGGGGGAGTGGGGACTCAGTGACGTCAGTCATTCGCGGCTGAGTGCGGACGCGGACTTGTTGTTGAAGGAGCAGGGTCGGCTCTTGGACTTCAAGGGCAAGGTCGCGGTGAGCGAACTGGCGATCGAGCATCGGTGGTTGGCGCCGCGGCGAGTCGAGGGACTCTCGGCTGGATTCGATGGTCGCGGTGAGATCGCGCTCGACGGGCATTTCGTGCGGTTTGTCGAGGCGGACGTTTCCTTCGGGCAGGTTCACGCGACCGTGAGTGGCGAGCTGAAGCGCGGAGACGACGGGTTTCAGCTGAACGCCCATGGCTCGGTGCCACTGGCTTCCTGCCAGACGCTGCTCGACTCGTCGCCCAAGGGCCTGACGCCGCTGCTCACTGGGATGCGGGCGTCAGGAACGTTTGCCGCTGATGCCAGCATTGATCTCGATTCGCAGCACGCGGAGCGGATGAAGCTCAGGTGGAACGTCGCCAACGAGTGCCGCATCACCGCAACTCCGGCCGATATCGCCCCGCTACGTTTCAAGCAGCCATTCACGCTGAACGTGGTCGGCGCGAACGGCGAGACCTCGCCGTTTCAGACCGGTCCTGGGTCGGTCAACTGGACGCCTCGCGCCTCGATCAGTCGCCACATGGAGACCGCGGTTCTGATTTGCGAGGATGGGCGCTTCTTCCGGCATCGCGGCTTTGACGAAGAAGCGATCCACAACTCCATCCGCGAGAACATCAAGCAACGACGCTTCGTGCGGGGTGCGAGCACCATCTCGATGCAGCTCGCCAAGAACCTGTACTTGAAGCGGGAGAAGACGCTTTCCCGGAAGCTCCAGGAAGCCGTCCTGACGATGTTGCTCGAGCAGGAGTTCAGCAAGCAACAGCTGATTGAACTGTATCTCAACGTGATTGAGTTCGCGCCCGGTGTTTACGGGATCGGTCCTGCCGCGCGGTACTACTTCAACACGCACCCGAGTCAGCTCTCCCTAGGCCAGGCGCTCTACATGGGGTCGATCCTTTCGAACCCGAAGCAGCAACACTTCGGGCCTTCCGGCGAAGTCGGCCCCGGCTGGGCCGGATACCTGCGAAAGCTCATGAAGTTGGGCAATCGCATTCACTTGGTCAGCGACGCGGAACTCGAGGACGGGTTGCGCGAGCAGGTCACGTTCAAGGTGCCCTATTCCCCGCGGCTGCCCGCAGAAGGCGACGATCCGGACGCGGCCCACGAAGCTGAGCTGGCGAATCCCGGCGGGGACGCTGGAGCCGCCGAAGACACGCCGGTGTTTCCGTGAGGCGACGCTTACTTCTGGCCCTCGGCGCGGAGCTTTGCGAAAAAGCCGCGCAAACGCGCGACGGACTCGTCGGCGAGCACCATCGCTCGGTGTTCGAAGCGGTGGTTCAACCGCTGGTCCTTGCCCAGCGAGTAGAGCGAGTCCAGTGCTCCGGCTTTTGCGTCTGAGGCGCCATACACGACTCGTGAGATCCTCGAGTTGACGATCGCCCCCGCACACATCGGGCACGGCTCTAGGGTGACGTAGAGCGTGCAGCCATCGAGCCGCCAATGGCCACGTTGGTGAGCTGCGGTGCGAATCGCGACGACCTCCGCATGCGCCGTCGGGTCAGCATCCACTTCCCGCCGATTGTGCCCCGCGGCCAAGAGCTTCGAGTCTGGACCGACGATGACACATCCAATCGGCACGTCGGCGTGGGCCTCTGCGGCATCTGCCTCCGCGAGCGCCAGCTGCATCCACTGCTCGTCTGCAGCGAGCTGCTTTGCGTCCACCGGGGCTGGCTCGCGGTGTGCTGGGTCGCTCATGCCTTGCCGCGTTGGGCGTCCGCGCCACCAAGGCATGATTTCGCGTGCTCGACTTCTGCCAGGACACGACGAGCGTGCTCGAGGAATGTTTTGCCGTGCGGCAATAGTTGAACGCCTCGGGCGGTACGCTTGAAGAGCTCGGCTCCCAGCTCCTCTTCCAAGGACCTTAGCTGGCGGCTGAGCGGTGGCTGCGACACGTGCAGACGCCGAGCGGCGCGGCCGATGTTGCCTTCCTCTGCGATGGCGACGAAATACTCGAGCTGCACCAGGCTCATGCCGTGAGCTTAGCAGAAGCCAGACATACCCAAAGGGTATTGGACGCTGCTCGTGGCGCGCCCCAGCCTACGCAGATGCTTCGGATTCTGAGTGCGAAGGAAATCGTCGCGATGCGCGAGGCGGGCCGAGTGGCAGCGGCGACGCTGGCCTGGGTAGGCGCTCAGCTCAAACCCGGGATGACGACGACGCGCATTGACCAGCTGGTCCGAGAAGACACCAAGCGCCGAGGTGGCAAGCCAAGTCAGCTGGGGTACCAGGGCTTTCCGGCGGCAGTTTGTACCAGCCGCAATCAAGTCGTCTGCCATGGTATCCCTCACCCCCAAGAGAAGCTGGAGGAGGGGGACATCGTCAACATCGACGTGACGACGCTGTTTAGAGGTTTCCATGGGGATACTTCGAAGACATTTGTCGTGGGGCACGCTGGCGCCGAGGCGGAGCACGTGGTGCGAGTTGCGCGGGAAGCCCGGGACATCGGGATCCGCACGGTAAGGGCGGGCAGCCGGCTTGGGGACATTGGCTTTGCGATTCAGAGCTTTGCGGAGCGGGAAGGCTGTAGCGTCGTTCGTGACCTCGGGGGTCACGGGATCGGGCGGGAGATGCATCAAGAGCCGCACGTCCCGCACTTCGGCAAAGCAGGGACCGGTTTGCGTCTCAAGGCGGGTATGGCCATCACCATCGAACCGATGGTGAACCTCGGCACGCACGAAGTAGTTCAGCTCGAGGACGGCTGGACGATTGTTACCGCAGATGGACGCCTGTCAGCTCAGTTCGAGCACACTCTGGTGGTTACTGAGACGGGGTGCGAAATCATGACGCTCGAACCTTGAGTCGGTCGTGGATGTCTCGCAGGCGACGCTTGCGCGCCTGCTTGTTGCGATACATGTCCTGGTCCGCGGTGCGGAGTAGGTCGTGGAGCGTGTGCTGTGTTTCCGCGTCGTAGGCGGCGTGCCCGACACTCATCGAGAGTTGATATGGACGGTTCTCGCCGCGATTGAATGCTTCGAGCTGCGAGTGAAGGCGTTCGAGCACTGTTGGGATGTCCGAGCGCTCGAGGTCCACCGAGAGCACGCAGTATTCGTCGCCCGCCAGGCGAGCCACGACATCCGTGCTGCGAAAGCACGTCTTGAGCACCTGCGCGGCGTCGCAGATGGCCTGGTCGCCCGCCTCGTGCCCCTGCTGATCGTTGATTGCCTTCAACTCGTTGAGGTCCATGAAGAACACGACCAACGAGCCATGTTGCCGCGCGGCAAGCTTCAGTTGCTGCTGGCCAAGCAGCATGAAGCCCCGGCGGTTGTACAACGCGGTGAGTGGATCAACTAGCGACTGCTCGCGGATCTCCCGCTCTCGGCGCAGCCTTGCGAGGCTCTGGCTGAGGGTGTTTGCCGCGATGGCCAGCGCTTCCAAGGTCGAGCTGCCTGGCGTCACATGACCCGCGAGCTCGAACACCAACAAGCGCTCGACTCTTCCCGACAGCGCAATTGGGCAGGCGATGTGCGTCCGCTCCTTGTGCGCACGAGCGCTCTTACCCAAGCGTTGCCGTGAATGCTGCCAGCTCGTCTCGCAGGTTCGGGCCGCCTCCCGCACAACTGCGGTATCCTCATCGGTAGCTGCGACCCGCCCCTCGAGCCAGCCCGCGTGCTCGCAGATCAGCTCGGCGGCGCGGAGCAGGGTCGCGTCTTCGTCGGTCGTGGAGTTGGCCATCTCCGCGACGGCGAGCAGCAACTTCAGCCAGGCGTTCCGCTCCAGGAGGCCCGTCTCTGCTTCGTAGTCGTGGGTCACGTCGCGAAACAGCCAGAGGTGTCCATCATTTCCGTGTGGCATGGAAGTCGGGACGTAGTCGCGCTCTATCCAGCGCCCGTCGCGAGTCGCAAAGCGCTCTCCGCGTTTCGCGTGGCCCTGGCGGAGCGCTCGGTTGGTGGAACGCGCGAAGTCTCCCGGTGACTCAAAGAAGCCCCTCGCCTTTGCCAGGAGTCCGCCACCAAACAAGCCGACAGCGTCCGTCGGGAGCATGCCGAACAGCGCGCAGAACTCCCGATTCACCATCTGTCCGCGGCGGTCCGCGCCTTCGAACAGCACCCCGGCGTTCATGTGGTCTATCAACACGGCGAGCTGCGAGCTCGACAGCAGTAGGTGGACCTCGTTGCTCGCGCTATCCACGACGTCACTGAGGCACTGGCGAGCCTGGTCCGTGACCTCGCTAGAATCCATGCGGATAAAGGCTGCCGCCAGGCAGCCGGTGTTCGTTGGGCACAGCGCGCGCACGCTGATCTGCCTGCCTTGGGAGTCACAAGTCTCGAGAGGCTGTCCATGACCGAGTACGTCGAGGCAAGCCTGTCGCAGCTCAGGCTCGAGAGCGGGCTCGAGCACGTCCCCCGCACGAGCCGCCCAGCGCGGACCCCGTTGCTCGTCGGAGACGAAGAAGCCGGCTCCCGTCGCCCCCGACCCACTCCGCGCAAGCCGTGCCAGCCGAGCTAGCGCGTCCACGAGCGGCGCCCGAAGCGAGACTCGATTGGCCTCTTCCACAGAGGCCCAGGACGGACACTTGCGCCACGCGCTTGAGTCTGAATCCCGCTTTTTGTGGGAATCGGTGGATATCCGCGATCCCACGTCGAATTTTTGGGGGAGAGGCCGCAGCACAGCTCCTCAGCCCGCCCGTGGTCGCCTCGCAAAGCGACGCCGCAACCCGGCTGACGATCCGCGAAATTCCTTTGACGAACCCCCACCCGTTGCTATGTATCGCCTCCCCAAGCGCCCGTAGCTCAGCTGGATAGAGCGTCGGTCTACGGAACCGAAAGTCGGAGGTTCGAATCCTTCCGGGCGCGCCGAGCGCGCAGCCCAGCAAAGCTGGGCGGAGTCGCTTGGCCCGAACGCAGGATTGCGTTCCGCCGAGGGTCGACCCCGAGTGCACGAGTCCAGCGGGCTGGACGAGTGCGGCAGTCGAGTCCGCGCGCTGTGCAATGGTGTGCCCTTCGTTGTCGCGCGCCGCCGAGGGGGCGCTCAGCCGAACTGCCGGGGCACCCGAGCTTGCTGCCGCTCCCAACTCCAGTCCTCGGGCTTGCTCTTCGCTCGGAACCACTCGCAGCTGTTGCGTAACCACGCGTCGCGGTAGCGCCGGGCTGACGCTGGCAGGGAGTCTTCGTAGCCAAACTGGACACCGCAGCAGTCGCAGATGTCGAACGTGGGGCATTGCCCATCGGCGCCCCAGGGCGGGTCCGCGCAGTGCAGGCCGCACACGCGGCAAGCGAATCGTTCGTCTTCCATTTCTGTCGCTTTGCTAGTTCGCGTTCTCGGCTGCTCGCAGCAACTCGACCACCCGTGGCCAGCCCATCATTTCCGCGAGGTCTCGGGCGGTGCGTCCGGTGTGTGCTGTCTTGACTCTGGGATCGGCGCCGCTGGCGAGCAACTCCCGGACGCCAGCGGCGCTGCCTCCCAGGGCTAGGCTGTGGAGCATGTTGAGACCATCGTCACCAAGGCTGAAGAACGCGTCTGGATTCGACGTGACGGCCTCTCGCAGTGACGGCCCCATGTTTTCTGACATCGGGTGCTCGCGATCGGGGTCGACGTCCGACGTCGGTGGAGCCTTGCCAAAGAGGCGACCGAGGGCGCTCGGCTTGCGCTGCTGATTGTCCCAGTCCGGCACCAACTCGACGCGTTCTGGCGGCGGGAAATCGAAGCCCCAGGCTTCATCGTGGGCCTTGCGTTCACCGGCTGACATCTGGCTTCGCAACACTTGGATGGTGAAGCCGCCGTACAGTCGACCGCCCATCACGTACATCCAGTCTTCGAGCTCCTGCAGCTTGAGCTTGAAGCGCTCTCCGGCCTCCACCGACTGCAGATGATTCGGTGAGTTGAGCAAAGTGGCCTCCACGGTGTCTCCGTCAAACGTGATCTCGGAGAGCCACATGTGTTCGGCGTAGTCGTCCGCGGTACCGGGGTCTTTGAAAGCTGCCTTCACGGCGGACAGCTCGAGCCCCGGGATGATTCGGCGGTACTCCCACGTCAGCTCGCGCCACAGGTATTTGAATGAGGACTGTGCGCGCGCGGTGGCCTGGGCCATGGCCGGATCGTCCGCTGGGGCGTAGGTGACGGGGCTGTGTTCAGTCATCGAGCAGAGCTTCTACCACGCCTGTGCCGCCACGTGACTCCCATGCTCTCCTCTTGGTGCTGGATATTTGCGCGAGGAAATGCACGGGCGCTGCCACGCGGTCTGCTTCAGGGGACTGGCTCGGTGGACCTCCCCCAATCAAGAAAGCCTGGGCAGCGCCTGATCGGGGAGAAGTTTCGGATACCTTCGGCTCTGGTTACTTCAAGAAACCGAGCGGAGCGTTTTCGCCCGGACCGCCCGGCAGGCTAAAGGCTCGGTGAATTCGGAGACGCGAGCGTAGTGGGTGTACGACCAAGACCCCGTCTGTTGCACCGTACTGCGCACGAGGCCCGGACCGCCCGCGACCAGCGACGGAACGGCGTAAGTCTTCTCCGGTCCCAGGGAGACGGCGGTGGACCAGCTGCTGCCGTCGTAATAGATCCAGTTCACCGTCTGACCGGTCTTGGCCGTGTACAGCATGTGGAGGTAGCCGGACGTACCCGCGATCGCTGGATCGTTGACGACGTAAAGGCCCGCCCCGTCGTAGATGTACTGCTTGCTGGACCAGCTGTTGCCGTTGAATGAACTGAGCACGGTGTACGTGGTCGAGCCGTCGCGATGCGCGCGGTAGAGGCGACCTTGAAATACCGTTGCGGAAATTCGCCCCTCGGTGAACTGCCCCTGGAGAAACTGTTGCGAGCCAAAGGACTCGCTGGTGTCCATGCTGACCGTCCAGATCTGCTTGTCGCTGCCTCGCGAGCCGATCAGGTACAGGCGGTTGTTGAAGGCTTGCAGCGCAGGAGTCTCAAAGCTCGTGTACGGCAGCTTGTAGTTGGGCGTCCATTGACCCGTCGCGGGCGTGAAACGGGAGAACCATAGGTCTTGGGATCCAAAGTATTCGCCTGAGTGGACCATGTAGATGTAGCCGTTGAATGCCGCCAGGCTGACCTTCTTCCCAGACAGCTGGTTCGGGATCTCGATGTCATTGTCCCAAGTTCCGTTCGCGCGACGCTTCGTCCACCAGAGCTCCCTGCAGTAGTAGCAACCTCCTGAATGGACCATGTATGTGGTGCCGTTCACCGTTGCGAGGTCTCCCCCAAGCCAAGAATGCTGGTGATCACCAACGTCCCGAAGCGGTGTCCAGTCCCACACGCTCAGCTCTTCGCTCTGCGTTTCCGCGACCGGCTCGTCGTCAAACTCTTCCGGTGCACCGTAAGCGCATCCACCCAAACTGGACGCTGCAACGGACATTGCCAATACGCCCATCCCCCAAAACCGCTTGTTCATCTTAGTCGATCGCCTTTCATGCGAATGTTCGCTGCGAGCATGAGCAAGAGGCATGCCTGTTTTTGTAGTGTTGCCTTGTGGAATTAAATGGAGGG
This sequence comes from Polyangiaceae bacterium, assembly GCA_041389805.1. GTDB lineage: Bacteria > Myxococcota_A > Polyangia > Polyangiales > Polyangiaceae > JAHBVY01. The sequence goes on from JAWKRD010000015.1 coordinate 81,813, forward strand.
AGATCACGCGAGTCACTGCGCGGTGAGCTCTTGGCCAACTTCGCTGACCGAGGGCAGGTCGCTCGGTCGCAACCGTGGCGCCACGCGGCAGCAACCGTGCAGTCCGCGGTCGCTCAAATTTATTCCGCGCGGACATAAAAGGCGAAGTGGGGCGCAACGTTGCATGCTACGGTTCCGCGGCGTTGCAGGGGGCTTGTGCAGCGAGAAACGCCTGCGAGCGGAGAAGCTGAGTCTGGCCTAAGACTTGCTGAGAAGAGGCTCACACCAAACTCAAGCGGAGGCCCACGTGAGCTATCACCTTTCCAGCGTTTCCCCAGGCCGAGTGATCCTGACCAGAGATCGCTGGCCGAAGAGTATGACCCGCGTCGTCTTGGTCGCTGCGTTGCTGTTGTCTACGTTCGCGCTGGTCGCAATTGCGTGCGGCGCTTCGTTCGGCTGGGTCTTGCTCGGCTCGTCGATCGGCGTCGCCGGGGTCTGTTGGTCTGCAAGCCGAAGCGACCTCAGGCCGGTATGGCTGGTGTTCAATGATCAGATCGGAGGCTTGGAGTTTTTTGATGGGAGGAACGTGGGTACTCCAGACGCCGTCGTGCCTTATCGAGAGTTCCTTCGCTTTCGTTTGGGGCGTCATGGTGATCGCAAGCGTCGGATACAAGGTCCCTTCTACACCCTGGATCTCGACCTGAGATGCGGAGCAACTTGGTCGCTGGTGCATTCCGATGATCCGACCAAGGCTCAGAGCTTGTTGCACGCGCTTCAGACCCACTGCGGTGCGCTGAGTGGTCCAGCGGAGGACTCCGCGCCGGTTGACGCTGCGGACAAGTCTGCGCCGTTCGAAGTGCGACGTTCCTCCGAGACGACACAGATCAGCTACGTCAAGCAGACTCCGTTCGCGCAGCTCGTGGCGCTCTGGAGCCTCACGCTCGCCTTGCTGCTCATTCTGCACGGGGTGCACGACCGGTTCTCATCCACGATGACCTACGTCTGGCTGGCCTATACCGGAGCGATCGGCTTGCTTGCGCTTTTCAGAACGCTCGATTCGCTGGGAAAACGCGTGCACCTCACGATAACGCCAGTGTCCATCCAGTTTAGGGAGACCGGTGGGCTCAAGCGCCATGCCTTCGATGTGGCGTCGCTTGACGTGTTCGCGGTTGCGTTTCGGTTTCAGCCTCGCTGGGACACCAAGAGCCTGAGCCTGCTCACCCAGGACGAACACGCGCAACTCCAGACACTTGAGCAGGGGTCAGAAGGGCTGCCCTTCAGCGCGGTTGCCGGCTCGTTCGGCCAGGTGATCGGCACCGGGGCGCTGGCCATGTCTGCGCGCTGGCAGCTCGCGTCGCTGATCCGCGAGGAATTCTTTCGGTTGGGTGGACGCGCGCTGCAGTAGTGCACTGCAGGTGGAAGGCCCAAAGGGCGCCTTAGCCGCTATGTGCCCTCGCTGCACGCCTTCGCCGCGATGTGCCTTTCGCCGCGCCGCTGCGCGCTGCTAGCGTTCTGCCATGGCAGGTCCGTCTCCCATCACGCTGTGCGGTTCACTCTCGCTGTTCGCTTCCCCGGTCGGGGCCGCCATGCACAACGCGGCCTATGGGGAGCTCGGCTTGGCGTTCACGTATGTCCCCTTTTCCCTCGAGGAAACGCAGCTCGCGGACGCGCTGATCGGGATGCGAGCCCTGGGGATTCGTGGCTTCGGAGTCTCGATGCCCTTCAAGCTTTCGATCATGCCTTTGCTGGACGAAATTGACCCACTCGCGCGCGCTATTGGCGCGGTCAACACGGTCGTCAACGAGCACGGGAAGCTGGTGGGGCACAACACCGATGCCTGGGGCGCCGTGCGTGCCCTCGAGGAAGTGCAGAGTGTCGCCGGTCGTCGGGTGCTCGTGCTCGGTGCAGGTGGGGCGGCTCGAGCAGTCGCTTTTGGACTTGCAGAGGCGGGGGCGCGGGTAAGCGTGGCGAACCGCAACCAGACCAAAGCCGAAGAGTTGGTGGCCGAGCTGCGCGGGGGTACAGCCGAGGCCGTCCCCTTGGATACGGCACTCGGGCGGGGGCCCGAGGTCATCGTCAACGCGACGTCGGTCGGCATGGAGAGCAATCCAGGTCAACCAATCCCCGCGGAAAGCATCCCGAGTTCAACGTTGGTCATGGATATCGTCTACAAGCCGCTAATCACTGCCTGGCTCGAGGGTTGCCGCGAGCGCGGTAACCCGGTGATTCACGGCGGACGCATGCTGCTTCACCAGGCTGCGCGGCAATTCCAGCTCTACACCGGGCGAGGAGCGCCGCTCACGGCGATGGACCGGGCGCTGCGTGAGTTTGTCTGAACGAAGCACGGGGAACGCCGGGGCGTTCAGGTGGGGTTCGTTCGGGGCAGCGCTTCGACTGTGACGCGCCGCATTATCTGCTCTGCAAAAAATGCATGGTCCACCAGGGGGCCTGACAGTGGTGCCATCCTTACTCGCGCCTGGCTCTGGCGTCGGACAGTCATCTTATTGGGTTGCTTGGGTTTTTTGCGGTTTGCTTGGGTGTGGCACGATGACTGCTAAAGGGCTGGTACTTGTCCGGTCCCCTGGTGGACCTGCTTGGCTTGGTTTCCTTCTCTTCCTCCCTTCCTTACGGCTTTCTCTTCTCTTCGATTAGCTCTTGAGCTTCGTTTCGGAACTTTGCGGCGACCCCTCCCCTTCGTGTCACCGCCTCCCAACGATCTAGCCCTTGCTTCTTTGGCTTGAACCTCTCGAAGAGCTTCTAACGGGGCGCCGTGTTGCGCTCTGCTTGCCCAACTGCTTGTGGCAGCAGGCTGGAACTTCTTCTCGCTTGGGCCCGACTACCGGTTCGTTTGGCTGAGTGTCGGCGCCGGACTTGACTGCCCCTGGGATGGGGCGCGTGTTGGCTTGGCTTAGATTCTTACTTTTGCTTTTGCTTGCTTGAGGAATTGGTGCGGACGCGGCTTAGCCGCTTTCGGACCTGGTCCGAGCCACACTGGGCCCCATTCAGTTGACTGAGTGGGGTCGTGGCTTTTTGTCGGACGCTCTTGAGTGAGCCGCGTCGCTGTCTGGTGAGTCCAACCCGGCCTCCCTAGAGATGATTCCCCGTCGGCGATTTTTTCATTCGCGCCCAGAAGCAGCGGATCCAGCGCCTACTTATTGAACGGGGCGCCGAACACCGAATCCGCGCGGGCCTCCGCATGACAGCGTCGGCAGCGCTCTGAGTCGCGGGGCTGAATGAAGCCTTGGCCATCTAGCTCTCGGAAGCTCCAGCTGCCGCCCGCTTTGCGCATCAGAAACAGCGGGCCCGCCTCACCGCTCTTCGCGTCGAAGGTGCGCTCCAGGATCGCAGCTCCGTCGGGGAACACAGTGTCTCGCTCGGGTCGCAGGTAGCTGTCGTGCAGCGTCGCGGACGCCTGAACGCTGTAGCTGAAGCGCCCTCCACCGTGCCCCAGCGAAAGCGGACGCTCCTCGCCCAGAGACACCTGGGGCATGGAGGACAGTGCCTCCCAACCTTCCACCTTCTGCGGCGGCGGAGGAGCCTTGGTTGGGTTGTTCCCGCTGCTGGCGGCAGCAATCGGTGATGAGTTGACCCCAGCCGGGGCAGGAGAACAGCCGATTGCGAGTCCAAGCCACAGCGCGGCAGCCGCCCACCGCCGGATGCAAGCGGCCAAATCCAGTGGCTCATGGTACCAGACAGGATATGCCGCTACGCACCAGGCTTGGATCTGCGCTGACGGTCGCGGCTTGTGCCCTGCTGAGCGCTTGCGGCGGCTCCCCGGAGCCAGTGCAGTCTCCAGCTGATTCGCAGCCGGTGCTGTTTCCGGACGGAATGGACCCCGAGGCGCCACAGAGCGCTGGCTGGCTCGGAGCCGAGCTAGCATTGGCCGCTCCGAGCGAGCCTGGGGTGAGAGTCGCTGCTGTGCTCCCCAAGTCGCCTGCTGCCCGTGGAGGGCTTCTGGCGCAGGATGTGATCCTCAGCATCGATGGCGAGTCGATGAACAGTCCAGACGCCGTGGTTGCCAAGATCAAGGCCTCGGGTGCCGGGAAGCGCGTGGCGTTTGGTGTGCGCCGCGACGGCAAAGACCGCTTGCTGGCGGTGACGCTTGGGGAACGTCCCAGTGATGGCCAGCTGGTGGAACAAGCGTACGTGGGTGCTCCGGCTCCCGACTTCCAGGGCTTGGTCGGGGTGCAGGGCCAAGTACCAGCGAGCATCGGCGGCTACCGGGGCAAGGTGCTGCTCGTGGAGTTCTGGGCGGACTGGTGCATGGTCTGCCGCATGCTTGTTCCGACGATGAAACAATGGCATCGACGCTGGGCGGGACAGGGCGTGGAGATTCTGGCTATCACCACTGACACGCTGGAAGTCGCGGTGCGCTCCAGCGTGGAGCAGGAGCTGGACTATGCGGTGGCTGCGGATCTCCACGGAAAGACGTCTGTGGCATATCATGCCTACGCTCTGCCTTCCGTGTTTTTGATCGATCAGCAAGGCGTGGTGAGGGACCTGATGGTTGGCTATGACGAGCGCAAGATCGCTGAACTGGAGCGCACCGTGGACTCGCTCCTAGCTGGCGTTCCCGAAGCCCCGGGGCAGGAGCCTTGAAGCGCGCGGCTTGGGCACTCACTCTGGGCGGTGCGCTCGTCAGCAGCGCGGGACTGGCGCAGGTATCCGCTCCTCGGGCTCTGCAGCAGCTCGGTGAGGCGGACTTCCTGCGTGTCTCCGGCGTGCCGCTTCACGGGGACGAGCCCCGGGTGCCCGTTGTGATTCGTCACTCCGAGCGTTGGGCAGACGATGCGCCGTTGACCGCGCTCAGCGCGGAGTTCTCGGCTGCATGGCTCAGCCCGGGCGAGCTCGCTGGGCTCCAGCGGGCGCACGCAGACTGGCGCATCGAGTGGGCGCCTCCACGTCACGTGTTGCTCGACCGGGCGGCCCTGTGGACTCGCTCGGGTGAGTTTCGTGCGGAAACGGGGCGCTCGGGAGCAGGCGCTGTGGTCGGCGTCATCGACACCGGGATTGACACCCGCCACCCTGACTTTCAGAACCTGGACGGGACCACCCGGATCGCGTGGCTCCTGGACTTTTCCCGCAATCCGGCGGGCCTGCACCCGGATCTGGAGCAGAGCTATGGCTGCACGACGCTGACCCCTTGCGCGATCTATTCGGCGGAGGACTTGGACGCCGCTCAGGCGGCGGGCAAGACCGTCTCGACCGATGGCTTTGGTCACGGGACTCACGTCACCTCCCTCGCAGCCGGCAACGGATTCTCCACCGATCCGAGTCGCTTCATCGGGGTTGCGCCCGAAGCGCGCTTGGTCATTGTGCGTGGGGATCGCGGCGCGAGCGGTTCCTTCTACGACGCGGACATCTTGCTCGGGACGCGCTTCGTCTTCGAGCGCGCGGAGGAGATGGGCTTGCCAGCGGTGGTAAACCTGAGCCTGGGCTCTGACTTCGGTGCCCACGACGGCAGCTCTGCGCTGGAAGCCGGTCTCGCTGAGTTCGTGGGCGATGAGCTGCCTGGCCGCGCGATCGTTGTTGCCGCGGGGAACAGTGGCGCTGTTTACAACGGCTTGTCTGGGCAATACCCCGACCCGTGGGGCTCGCACACCGAAGTCCATGTGCCCCATGCCTCGAGTGTGCGCGTCCCGGTGATCACGCCGAAAGAGGCCAAAGACAAGACATCCGCCCGGGTCTACATCTGGATCACGACGCGGCCAGGTGACGAGCTCCAGGTTGGCCTCGATGACTCCGCGGGCGAGTGGATCCCTCCGCTCGAGTTTGGCCGCGCTGCGGCGTTCAAGCAGGGTGACCTCACCGTCACGATCTTCAACGGCGAGCGCAGCCTCGACAGTCCGCTTACGATCTCCAACGCTGCGGTCGTCGTGCTCGACGGCAGCTGGACCGCTGGCGCGACTTTCGCGCTGAGGCTGGAGGGGCATGGTACCGCGTCGATCTGGCTGCAGTCGGATGGGGACCTGTCTCCGGGTGCAGGCAGCATCGGTGCGCTGGTTCCGCGAGCCGAGAAAGAGGGCACCATCAACTTGCCAGGTTCTCACCCCGAGCTGATCGCGGTTGGGGCGAGCATCAACCGTTTGTCCTGGCCGACGCGAGAAGGGTCCACGATCAAGGTCTCGAGCTTCGGCTCCGTCGAGGATCCGCCCGCCGACGGGACCGCGTACTTTTCATCCGCCGGGCCCAACGCGGCAGGCGTCATGAAGCCCGACATCAGCGCGCCGGGCGCATTCGTGATTGGCGCCATGAGCAGCCTGGCGGACCCAGCGCGCACGAGCAACCGTGGGATCTTCTCGGGGGCCGGGGTGTGTTCATCGGGGACTGACTGCCTGGTCGTCGACGATTACCACGCGGTAACGAGCGGCACCAGCATGGCGGCGCCTCAGGTCACCGGCGCTGTCGCGCTGCTGCTCGAGGCGGATCCCAGCTTGACCCAGTCCGGCGTTCGTGCCCTGCTGCAAGCAGGCGCGCGACCCCTGGAGGGACTAGTCCCACTCGCGCAACAGATGGGAGCCGGAGGGCTAGATACGTTGGGCGCGCTCGAAGCTCAGCTCTTGCAAGGTGGAGTCGAAGCCGAACGGGCGGACCCTGACGCAGCCCGCAGCTGGATGAACGTTGCAGCTTCCTTCGCGCACCCGGATCCCAGCTGGCCCTTCGATGTCTATCTCGAATTGCGTACCGCGAGTGGGCATTTGGCGGATCGAGTGTCTCCCGAACAGCTCGCGCTCGAGGTGGCCAACGGGAAGCAAACCGACAAGCTCGCTCGCGTGGCACCTGGGCTGTGGCACGCGAGGGTCGCGGCGGCAGCTGGCAGTGGAGGCAAACACCTTCAGCTGAGCCTTAAATTCCAAGGGGAAATGCTCATGGCGCGCTCGCTACCTATCGCGGTGGACCCCCACGTCGTCGACGTCGTGCCGCTCGCGAGAGGCGGCTGCCGGCACTCACCAAGCGCCCCAGCTCGAGGTAGCCTTTCACTTGGCTTGGTGGCGTTGGTCCTGGGCTGGCGCAGGCGCTACTCCATGTCGACCAAGTAGAGCGAGTAGTCGTGAGGCTCGAAGGGGCTGACGTCGGGGTCAAAGGGATGATTCAGGTCGATGCCGCCTTGGTTGACGCCGGTGATCAGCAACGCTTCACCTGGCTTTGCGTCCAGCACCAGCGTGCGCTCGGTCTGAGTGGCGCGAGGCTCATACTTGATCGCTACCTGCTTTCTCAATTTCCCTGAGGAATCGAGGATGGCGACGTTCCACTTGAAGCTGACCGGTGCCTCCCAGTTGGCGCGCAGCCCGAGCTCCGGCGCCTCTGGTAGCTTGTCGAGCTCCAAGAAGACGAACACTGCGCCCGTTGGTTCCACGGCTCGCCACGGCGCGACGAACTTTGGTAGCTCCGAGTAGCGCAGCGCCCAGTCGAAGCGCACACGCCCAAAGCTACCTACCCAGGCCATTTCAGGCAGGCCGCGACCGTCATCGCGATCTCCCAAGCGCGCTCGCGCGAGCTCGAAGTCGGCCAACAGGTTGGCTACCTCCACGGGATCTTCGTCGAAGGTGTGACGAATCACGTCAAAGATGTCTGGCTCGTTGTCGTAGAGCCACCCGTCACCTTCGGTCAGGCTCGCGCCCAGCGCGTAGAGACTCAGGCCGAGCGTGCCCCAGCGACTCGCGCCGTACTTCTCGTCCAGGAACTCGAATAGCAGCGCGCTACCACCTTCCGCAGACTCCGACAGCTCCGAACCGCCGAGCGCGAGCTGGGGGTTCCGCTGGGCGTCGTCGATGGCGCTCGCATCCATATCCGTGGGGTAACCAATGGTCCACCAGACCTGGGTCGATACCGCGCGTCGAGTGAAAGCGGACTCCGAAGCATCCAGTCTGAGCGCGCTCAGCTCGGTCAGGCACTGCACTGCCCAGCGATCGCGCTCGGCGCCACGCGGCAGCGGGCTCTGGCAGTAACCGGAGGCCTGATCACGCATGCCGTAAGTCGGCGCGTCCGCGAGTACCTCGAGCCGCTCGGCTCCCTGCAGGTACCAGTCAGCGCGGGGATCACCACCCAGCGCCTCATCCCCCAGCGGCGTCGGGAGCTGCTGAACGTCGACCAAGCGCTCCCAGGCGCCAACCAGCGCATCCAGCGCCGTGCTGACTCCCCGCGGATCACTCCCGGGTAGGTAATGCACGCACACCGGGCGGCGGCTCGAGCAGCTTCGCCCCGCCAGCGCCGGACGAGGGGCCTCGATGCGGGGCCGCCCGGTTGGGAGCCAAGGGTCCCATTTGACTGCAGCCTTGGGGGTGGTGGTCCGATGCGTCCACCGAACAGGGCGCCTGGCACTCGACCTGGCTGCTCCTCAGCGAGCACCGGCTTACCTAACCCCATGATCCCGCAGAAAAAGAGCCATCCCAGCGTGCGCCAGGGACGTGGAGTGCGGGTTTTGGGGGAAGGAGCCATGTTCGGGCCACGCGTCCCGCGTTTAGTGATGGGACGGGCAAGTCTCCCGGGATTTGACAGTTCGGCCAAGGACCCCTCTATACTGCATTGGCTTTCGCAGGTTGATTTCCAGCCGCGAACTCCTCGACACCTATGGTTCAGGCGAAGTTCGACCCAGCGCTCGCATTGAAGTTCGATCTCGGACGCGGAACTCTCTCCCAAGTCGGGGGCGGGTCCCGCGTGCTCCTGCCGGCGGATGTCCTGGCACGCTTGCTCGAGGGGGCATCCGAGCAGGTTTGCCGCGATGTCGGGCAGCAGCTTGGCACGGACCTCGGTCGGCGCGTGGGCTTAGCGATGGGTGACAGCGACACGGCGGCACCGGAGCGTGTGCTGGAATTCCTCGGTGGCGAAATGGCCCTGATGGGGCTCGGCAGTCTCGGCTTCGAGCGCTGGGGACGTGCGCTGGTTTTCTCGGTGGTCGATTCACCGTTTGGAACCAACCCTTCCAGCGCTGACAGCTTCATGGCTGCAGTCTTCGACGGAGCGATGTTGAGGCTCTACGGCAAGACCACGAACTCGATTTGCCTGGGCCGCGTGGGCAAGCGAGTGCGCTTCCTGGTCTCTGGTCAGAGCGCAGCGAATCGCGTCCAGGGCTGGCTAGACGCCGGTGTGCACTGGGGAGAAATCCTCTCGCGACTTCAGGCCGGAGGTGATGCGTGAGCAACACCGATAAGATCGCGACGCTCCAGGCGTTGCTGGATCGCGTGAAGAAGAACGCGGCATTGCCGCGCGTAAACGGAGCCGCACCGCCCGTCGTGATGGCGAATCAGGCTGCAGCAGACGTTGATGATCTGATGGATCTCTCTTCGGATGAAGAGGAAGTCACGGCGCTCGGCGCCGAGCAACCCGTGGTGGACGCGCCGCGTCCGCGCATGGAGACCTTCGCTGGTGAAGATATCTTCGACGATGATGACATCGTCGAGCTCGACGAGGACGACGGCATCGAGATCCTCGAGGATATTACCGACGAGGACGATGACGATAGCGTCGACGTCGAGATCGCTGTCTCTCCCGAGCCACCTGCGGTCGATGTGGTCGAGCCTTCGCCGGAGCCCGTTGCCGCGGAGCCCGTTGCCGCGGAACCCGTTGCCGCGGCTGCAGCGCCCGAGCTGGAGGTTTCGGTCTCGCCTGAGCCACCCGCGGTGGAGCTGACCGTGGACGAGCCGGCGTTTGCCGCGGCTCCGGTGGAGGAGACGGTCCTCGACGCGCCGGTTGAGGAGCGCGAGGCCGAACTCGAAGTGGTCGAGGACGAGCCACCCGCGGAGCTCACGCCGTCCCCGGCACCCGAAGTCTCCAGCGTTTCCGCACAGAAACCGCCAATCGATGCGTTCGACGACCTCGACTTCGACGACGAGCCGGAGGCTGACGTCTCGTCGGTGCAGCCGGCGGTGCGTCGCGAGGAAGAGCGTTCCTCGGTGCAAGCGGCGGCCAACCGCGAGGACGATATCGAGTTCGACCTGGTCGAGCCGGCCGCTGAAGCAGCGCCCATTTCCAGTCCTCGCCCCAAGCCGGCTGAGAGCATGGACGAGGCGCTGCAATCCGCCGCCGAGCACGCGCCGCCGCTGACGCCTCCACCCGAGAGCGGCCAGCAACCTGCCTCTCAGGGCGAAGGAATGGACCAGTCGGCGCTCGAAGCAGCGCTGGTTCAGGACTCCGCCGCGTCCCACGAGATCCCCGCGGCAGACGCAGAGATCTCCTCTGGCGATGACATCGACGATCTGCTCGAGGCAGACGTGCCCGGTCCCAAGGTCCGTCAGGCGCGGCCGGAAATGCCAACGCTGGAGCAGCTTGGCCAAACCGTCGAACTCGAGCCATCGATGGGCGGCGCCGATCTCGAACTGGATCCCACGGCCTCCAAGGAAGTCCAGGAGTCCCAGGGTCCCCGCGTGCGCTTCACCCCGCCTCCGCCGACGGAGGAGCTGGAGATGGCGCTTCCGAGTCGTCCAAGCGGCGCCTTCGACATCAACCTCAAGCCTCCGCCGGAGGTTGGGCAAGAGCTGGCTGAGCTGCGGCGCAAGGAAGCCGAGCGTGAAGAGCGCCACTCGGCGCCGGTGCACGAAGCCGTGTCTCCTCCGGGAGACGTCGAGGTCACCGAGGCTGAAGTCGCTGAGCCACTGCCCGCCGCGATGCGCGCCGCGGTGTCCGCGAGCACCTCTCCTGAGGTGTTGGCGCGCAAGGACGTCGTTCCCAGCGACTCCATCGTGGAGCGCAAGGACACGTTGCCGAGTCCGCGCAGCGCGACCTTCGCCGACTGGCTGAGCGCCTCGCTCTCCCTGGACTGAGCTTCCGCCCGCTCGATCGCTGCGAGCGCCGCACCAACGTGGATGCGGCGTACCTGGCGCGGGTGTGTCTTCCGGGCTCGGGGGTGAGGGTGCACTGCAGTGCGTTATAGGATGCCGCCGTGTGCACTAAATAGCAGCGCTGCCAGACTCGACGTACGCGCTGAAGTGGCGTAGTTCGTTGGGTCCACGGCGGCCTTGGTGATGTCCATCGCCGCGCCAGGAGGCACAAACGATGAGATTGGCAACTCGCCAGAACGGCACCCGCGATGGGGCGCTGATGTTGGTGGATTCGAGTGGAGAGCGCTTCGCGTCTGCGGCACCGATCGCTCCCACCTTGCAGGCGGCCCTGGATGACTGGGACGCGCTTTCACCAAAGCTGGGCGCGCTAGCAGCTGACCTCGAGGCGGGAAAGCTCGAGAGCCAGGCCGTGGACCCGAAGCTCTTGATGGCGCCTCTGCCTCGCGCCTACGAGTGGGTAGACGGTTCGGCCTATATCAACCACATCGTTCTCGTGCGGAAAGCCCGGGGGGCTGAGCCGCCGGAGACATTGAAGACGGATCCCCTGGTGTATCAGGGCGGCTCCGGGGTGCTGCTCGCGCCGACTCAAGACATCGAGCTGCCCGACGCCGCCTGGGGCTTGGACTTCGAAGCCGAGGTATGTGTTATCCTCGGGGATACGCCTCGGGGCGTGAAGGCGGCCGACGCCGGCAAGTACGTCAAGCTCATGATGCTCGCGAACGACGTCACCTTTCGCAACCTGATCCCGCCGGAGCTAGCGAAGGGCTTCGGCTTCTTCACGTCGAAGCCGGCGACGGGCTTCTCGCCGTTTGCCATCACGCCGGACGAGCTGGGCGACGTGTTCAAGGACGGACGTGTGCACCTGCGCTTGCGCTCGACGCTGAACGGCAAGCTGGTCGGTGACCCCGAAGCGGGACCCGAAATGCACTTCAGCTTCTTCGACTTGATCCAGCACATCACCAAGACACGCGCGTACACGGCCGGGACGATCCTGGGTAGCGGCACCGTGTCGAACCATGATCGCGCACGCGGCATTTCTTGCCTTGCGGAAGCTCGAATGATCGAGACGATCGAGGATGGTAAGCCGAAGACTCCCTTCATGCAGGCCGGTGACAAGATCGAGATCGAGATGCTCGACGCTTCGGGCAAGAGCCTGTTCGGTCGCATCGCTCAGCAAGTGGTGAGCGTGTGAAGCTCTACGGCTACTGGCGCAGTAGCTGTTCCTGGCGGGTGCGAATCGCCCTCGCCTTGAAAGGGGCCGACTACGAGGCGGTGCCGGTGCACCTGGTGAGAGACGGCGGCCAGCACAAGCAGGCGAGCTATCGCGAAAAGAACCCGATGCAGCAAGTTCCGTTCCTGGAGTTCGACTCGGCGGAACAGCTCAGCTCGGGCATCCGGCTACACGGCTTGGCGCAGTCGGTGGCGATCATCGAGTATCTCGACGAGTTGCTCCCGCAGCCGCCGCTCGTTGGCACGACGGCCGTGGAGCGCGCTCGAGTGCGCTGGCTGACGGAGATGATCAACTCCGGGATCCAGCCTCTGCAGAACCTGTTCGTGATGCAGGAGCTGAACCGCTTTGCTCCGGAAGCGGACAGCAAGGCGTGGTCCGCTGGCTTCATCGAACGCGGGCTCGAGGCGCTGGAGACGACGGTCAGCGGCGAGCGTTCACGTTTCCTTGTGGGAAATGAGCCGAGCATGGCGGACATCTGCCTCGTGCCGCAGCTGTACAACGCGCGTCGCTTCAACCTGGACGTGGCGGCGTACCCGCGGCTCACCTCGGTCGAGGCCGCCTGTTTGGAGTTGGAAGGCTTCCAAAAGAGTCACCCCGATCAGCAGCCCGAGGCGGAAGGCTGAGCGGAGCGTTGTGAATTCATGAGGCGCCTGCGGGCGCGCCGATGACACCCTGTGGGGCTTGGAGAGCGAAGATGGCGAAGGTCGAATCACTGGGAATCAAGCGTGTCGACTCCGTGCACTACTACGTGCGTGATCTGGAGCGCAGCCAGCGCTTCTACGTCGACTACATGGATTTCGAGGAGCTGGGGCAGAGCAGTCCGGAGCTCGAAGCGGAGGGCAAGCAGCGCTCCATGGTGTTCCGCGCTGGAGACTGCGTGGTCATGTGCTCGACGCCCCTCGGCGAAGGTGGTCGCGCTCATCGCTACCTCAAGAAGCACCCCGATGGCGTCGGGACGATCGTCTTCGAGGTGGAGGACGTGGAGAAGACGTTCCGCATGCTCGAGGAGCGTGGCGGCACCCCCATCAGCGAAGTGCGCTGGTTCGACGATGACGGCAAGCGCCTGGGCACGTTCTCGATCACGACGCCCTTCGGGGACACCACCTTCCGCTTCGTTGAACGCCAGGGCTACACCAAGATCTACCCGGGCATGCTCCCGCACGCATCACCGAAGGGCGGCAAGAATCGCTTCGGGTTTGGACACTTCGATCACATCACGTCCAACTTCCAAACGATGAAGCCAGCGCTCCTGTGGATGGAGTACGTGATGGGCTTTGAGCAGTTCTGGGACGTTCAGTTCCACACGGAAGACGTGTCCGAGGGCCGCTCTTCTGGCAGTGGGCTCCGCTCGATCGTGATGAATGATCCGCACAGTGGCGTGAAGTTCGCGAACAATGAGCCCTGGCGTCCCTTCTTCAAGAACTCGCAGATCAACATCTTCAACGAGGACCATCGCGGTGACGGCGTTCAGCACCTGGCCATCACCTGCAAGGACATCGTGACCGCCGTGCGTGACCTCCGTGAAAACGGTGTTCAGTTCATGCCGACCCCTGGCGCCTATTACGATGCGCTACCGGAGCGGCTGAAGAAGATCGGCGTCGGATCCATCGATGAGGAGATCGACCTGCTGCGCGAGCTCGAGGTGCTCGTGGATGGCGACCACGATCACGCCTACATGTTGCAAATCTTCCTCAAAGACTCGGCCGGGCTCTACGGTGCGGCAGACGCTGGCCCCTTCTTCTACGAAATCATCCAGCGTAAGGGCGACCAGGGCTTCGGCGCTGGCAACTTCCGCGCGCTGTTCGAGAGCATCGAGCGGGAACAAACGGGTAGGCCCTGATGCTCGACCGGCAGATCCGCGGGGAAGTACCCAGGAAGCACCATATCCAGATGCGCCTCAGTAGCGGCGACCTGGCTTTCGAGGAGTGCTTCACACGGGACGGTTTTGACGGGCCGTACACCATTCTCTATCATCAGAAGCGGCCCCATACTCAGCGCATCGCCGAGGTGGCTCATGGCTGGCACCTGCCCGAAGCCGTGGCAGCTCGCGCGCTCGCGAAGCGCCACTACAGGTCCTTCGATCTGAAGGTGCCGGGCGGGGCGAGCGTCGACGCACGAGTGCCGCTGCTGTTCAACAAGGATGTATCCTTGGGGATCTGCAAGCCGACTGAGCCCGACCCCGTCTACTTCGCGGATGCCGACGCCGACCAGCTGATCTTCGTGTTCGAAGGTGCGGGCGAGTTGGTCAGCCAGTACGGGAAGCTCCGCTTCGCCAAGAATGACTACCTGTTCATTCCTCGCTCCGTCGTGCATCGCTTGATCCCCGATGCTGGCGTCAGCCAGTACTGGTTGACGATGGAGCTGAACGGCGGGCTCCACCTGCCGAAGCAGTGGCGCAACGAAGTCGGTCAGCTGCGCATGGATGCGCCGTATTGCCACCGGGATTTCAACCTGCCGGAGTTCGTTGGGCCAACCGACGAAGGGATCCGAAAGCTGCTGATCAAGCGCGGCGGTCAGTTCCATGGCTTCGAGTACACGGACAACCCACTGGACGTCGTCGGCTGGGACGGATCGGTTTACCCCTGGGTGTTCCCGATCTTGAATTTCCAGCCACGGGCTGGTCTGGTGCACCTCCCCCCAACCTGGCATGGAACCTTCGCCTGTCGCGGAGGCTTGATCTGCAGCTTCGTTCCCCGGCTCGTGGATTTCCACCCGGAAGCGATACCTTGCCCCTATCCCCACAGCAGCGTCGACGTGGATGAGTTCCTGTTTTACTGCGACGGCAACTTCACCTCGCGGCGTGGGATCCTGCCAGGCAGCATCTCTCATCACCCCGCAGGCATCGCCCACGGGCCGCATCCAGGCGCCTACGAGGCCAGCATCGGAACCCAGCGTACGAACGAACTGGCGGTGATGCTGGACGTGCTGGAGCCGCTGCAGGCGACGGCCGCTGCGCTGAATATCGAAGATCCGGGTTACCAGGACAGCTTCATCTGAGCGGTTCGCTGCGTGTCAGCTGGGTAGCGCGCCGGGTTCTAGCCACTCCACCTGTTCCTCGCGGAGCCAGGTGCGCTGGCGGCGCGCAAACACGCGCGTCGCCCGGTAGATGGCCTCCTGAGTCTCCTGGAGGCGAGGGGAGCCAGCGAGCTCATCCAGTAGGCTCTCTCCCAGCAGCTCCGCTAGCTGCCGGTAACCCACGGAGCCCATCGGTCGCGTGTCGCCATAGCCGCGCCGGAGCAGGCTCGCGACCTCCTCGAGCCAGCCGGCGGCGAACATCTTCTCGATGCGAGTAGCGATCAGCGTGTCTTGCTGCTCGCGCTCTCGGGTGACGCCGATCAGCCGAGCTGGGTAGCGTACCTCGCGGAAACCGTGCCCGGCCTGCCACTGGCTCATTGGCACCCCGGAGAGCTCAAAGATCTCCAAGGCTCGGCTCACGCGCACGAAGTCATTGGGGTTCAGCTCTGCGGCACGGCTCGGGTCGACACGCTCGAGCTCCTCGTAGAGCGCCTGACGCCCATGGGTCTCCGCGACGGCCCGATGGCGCTCTCGCAACGCGGGGTCCGCTGGTGGTGCCGGTGCCAGGCCGTAGATCAGCGCCCGTACGAACAGGAAGCTACCGCCACAAATGATCGGTCGCTTGCCGCGGCTCTTGATGTCCTGCACCGCCGCTTCTGCGAGCTCCGCCCAGCGCGCGGCGTCCAGCGCCTCTTCAGGCTCACAGCAATCGATCAGGTGGTGTGGCGCTCGCTCGCGCTCCTCGGCGCTGGGCTTGCCGCTGCCGATGTCGAAGTAGCGATAGACCTGAACGCTGTCGGCGCTCACGATCTCTCCGTCGATCGCCTCAGCGAGGCGCACGGCGAGATCCGTCTTGCCGGACGCGGTCGGTCCGACGACCACCCACAAGCGCTGTTCGTCTCGCAGCTTCACGGCTCGCCCTGTAGCAGATCTCGAGGGCGCGAGCGTGGAGTCGCTGACTCCAAAATCGGGCTCAGCGGCGACCGACTTTGCGCTCGAGCTCTGCCCAGGTCACCCGTGTGACCACGGGACGGCCGTGGGGGCAGTGACCGGCGAAGTCCGCCTGATCCAGCGCCTGCAACAGCGCCTTCACTTCCTCGGCGCCCAGGCTCTCTCCGGCGCGAATCGAGCCGTGGCAAGCCATCGTGGCGAGGGCGAGGTCCACGGCGTCGGAGAAGCCACGACCTCCGCGGCGGGTGACTTCACTGAGCAGGTCGCGCACCAGTCGCTCTGGAGAGGCTCTGCCTAGCAGTCGCGGGATCGCGTGGATGCTCACGGTCTCCGCCCCACGGCGGCGCAGATCCACGCCGAGCGCTTGCAGCTCTTCGCTGCGTTCGTCGATCAGGTCAGCCTCTTCAGGGCTCACGTCCACAGACAATGGGAAGAGCAGGGCCTGAGCCGGAACCGTGCGGGACTGGTACTGGCGACGTAGGCGGTCGAAGGTGACGCGCTCCGCGGCGGCGTGCTGGTCCAGCACGTAGAAGCCGTCATCCGCCTCGCAGAGCAGGTAGGTCTGCTTGAGTTGTGCGACGAAGCGTAGATTCGCCCAGCGCAGGCCGGGATCGCCTGTGGTCGTGCCGTCAGGGCGCACAGGGGCGAGGTGACTGTCGCGCACCGCGACCAGCGCCGCGAGTTCGCTCGAAACATTGCCCTGGGGATACGGGTGGCCTTCGCTGGACGTGTCCGGGCCGAGTCCCCATGGGTCCCGGTTCGCAGGGCCTTGGCTCGCGGACGGGCTCGAACCGCTCGCCCTCGGTGGCTCGGACTCGAGTGCCAGCCGGGTCTGACCTTGCGGGGAAGCACGCTCGAGCCCCGGGTCGCGCTCGGCAGTGTCGCGCTCAGCAGTGTCGCGCTCAGCAGAGTCGCGCTTTTGCCAGCCTGAACCGGCGTCGTTTGGCTGGCGATGTGCCCAGGGGTTCTTCGCAGGCGCCGGGAGCGCGAAAGCCTCGGCGAGCGACAGCGACAGCACCCGATACAGTGAGTCGCACACCGCGCGCGCGTCGGCGAAGCGCACCTCGGTCTTTTGTGGGTGGACGTTCACGTCCACCAGTTGCGGCGGTAGCTCGAGGTAGACGATTCCGCGGGGATACTTGCCGCGCTCCAGCACGCTGCCATAGGCCTGTGCCACCGTCACGGCGATCGCTCGGTCCTTGATGGGGCGGCCGTTGACGAACAGGCGCAGGCCAGCTGCACCGGGGCGCGCGCGCTCTGGGCGCGACAGGTAGGCTTCGACCTTGAGCGTCCCTCGCTCGCCCTCGCATTGCGCGAGCTCGTCTTCTTGCAGCGCCGCGCGCGCGCGTTCTCCGCGACTCGGGGCCCTGAGCCACTCCCGCACCTTGCGGCCATCGCGAGTCAGCGTGAACGATACGTCGTGGCGAGCAAAGGCGGCCGCTTCGAGCACCTCGGTGACGTGTCCGGACTCGGTGTTGCTCGAGCGCAGGAACTTGCGCCGTGCCGGCACGTTGAAGAAGAGATCTCTGAGCTCGATGAGCGTGCCAACCGCGCTCGCCGCCGGGGTGAGCTCCGGGTTCACTCCACCTTCCAGTCGGAGTTCCGTTGCAGCGTCGGAGTCCGCTGTGCGGGTCACCAGACGAAAGCGACTTACCGAGGCGATCGACGGCAGCGCTTCTCCGCGGAAACCATAGGTCGCGACGTGCTGCAGATCGCCAATCGCGGTGAGCTTGCTGGTTGCGTGGCGCTCGACCGCGAGCACGGCGTCCTCGGCATCCATACCGCGTCCATCGTCGCGCACGGCGATCCTGGTGATGCCGCCGCCCACGATCTCGACGTCGACCCGCGATGCACCTGCGTCGAGCGCATTCTCGACCAGCTCCTTCACCGCGCTCGCCGGTCGTTCGACGACTTCACCCGCGGCGATCTGGCTCGCGAGCTCCGGAGGAAGGCGGTGGATTCTCGGCATGACGCGCGCCCCGGACTGTCGCCCAAGTTTGCGCAGAGAGCTACTGTTCTTCGCTCACTTGATCGGAGGCCGGACTGAGCGCCTCCCTTGCGGCTCGTCGGGTCACCGCGAACATCGCCAAGAGCAGAGTCGTGAGCTGGAACCCTGGCATTATCAGATATATTACCGGGAGGAAACGGCCGATGTCCTTGGCTTCCGGGTTCGACAGCGCCTCCACGGCACTGATTGCCGCTGAGCGCACGGGTGCGCACAGCACATAGTTCAGGCTGACCGCTATACCCGTGGCAAGCGCGAGCTGGATAATCGTCCCGGCGGAAGCGCGACCAAAAATGCCGCGCATGGACACGATGGAGAGCACGCCGCCGAGCAGCACCGAAGCGACCCCCATGGGCGTCATGACCTTGTGCAGCTCGGCGATGGTCTCGAACTGGGCTTGCAACACCGTCGCGACTACCGGCTCGAGCTTGGAACTCTCGCGCGTGGCAAACTCCGGGTCAGTCGTGGCGTTGATGACCTGGAAGCCATTCAGGAACACGAGCATGCCGATCAGCGCCAGCGCTGCTAGCGCTAGCACGAGGTATAGCGGCCGCTTCGGCGCGCTGCTGGTGCTCTCCCCGTCCGACACGTGCTGGAAACCGGCATAGCACGCCGCTCCGAAATGTGTCGCGTCGGCTGAGCGTCAGCGTGGACTTAAGAGCCCCGGCGACTCAGAGCAGGCCGGCGCGCCGTGCGGCTTCGGCGACGCCACCGCCGGTGTGGTGATTGGCTCGCAGCACTTCGTTTGCTGCGCTCACCACTTCGGGGGGTGACTGACCCATCGCGTAGGAGCGACCGACCGCGCGCATCATCGTCAGGTCGTTCAACCAGTCCCCGACCGCGACGACTTCATCCAGCGAGATCTCGAGCAAATCAGCCAAGTGCTGGAGTCCGCTCGCTTTGCTGATGCCGCGGCGCCGGATCACCATCGCCCAGATCCCTTCGAAGCCCGGGCGGTTGGAGATGAATGCGGCGCTCTCCAGTTGAGTGAGTCCATCCACACACTGTTGGAGCTCGGTGATCCTCGCTTGCTCACCCACCGCGACCATTCCCAGGGCGTCGTCGTCCCACGTCGGGTGCTCCAGCACGTTGTCGACGCGATCCATCACCTCCGTCCAGATGGAGACGTAGGGCGCCGCCTGGTCGCCGTGACCGTCGAACACGATGCGGTCCGAGCCGAACAGGAACGTCATCGGGCGCAGCTGGGTGAGGGCATCGCGTAGCGGCGCGACCGCCGAGGCAGGCAGCGGCTCGGTGTGCACCGGCTTTCCGTTGCGGGGATCGACGATTTGCACGCCGTCCAAGCACACGAGCGGCGTGCTCAAGTCGAGCTGACGCGCGAGGTGTCCGCAGCCCGAGTGCATGCGTCCCGTGCAGAAGGTCACACGCACGCCGCGCTGGGCGAGCGCCTGAATCGCGGCGGCGTCTTCGGGATGGATGGTGCCGTCAGCGGCGAGCAGCGTCCCATCGAGATCCGTCGCGAGGAGTTTGGGGGGAGGGAGAGTCACTGTAGCAATACGACAAAAGGGTCACCCAACTTGAGTGACCCCCCCAATGGCCGTGCGCGCTCTGTGAGCCGCACTGCAGAAACACCAAAAACTCTGACCGCCGCAGCGATCAGAGTCCAGGTGAAAAGGCTTACGCGATTGTTCGAGCAGCTACTTGGGGCTGCTCATCAGGAAATCAGTTGGCCGCAGGCTCGACGGAGACGCGCTTCTTGGTGCGCGACTCCCAGCCGAACTTCACGTGGCCATCGCACAGCGCGAAGAGCGTGAAGTCCTTGCCGAGACCGACGTTGGGGCCCGGAGCCATGGTCATGCCGACCTGGCGCACGATGATGCCGCCAGCACGGATGAACTCGCCGCCGTAGACCTTGGTGCCGCGGAATTGGGCGTTGCTGTTGCGGCCGTTCCGTGTGGATCCGCCGCCCTTTTTATGTGCCATCTCGAAATGCTCCCGCTCAGATCAGGCTTTGATGCCAGTGATCTTGACCTCGGTGTAGTCCTGACGGTGACCGTTCTTGCGGTGGTACTTCTTCCGCCGCTTGAACTTGAACACGATGAGCTTCTCACCGCGCCCGTGCGAAACGATCTGACCCTCGACCTTGGCGCCGCTGACGGTGGGCTTGCCGAATTTCGGCTGGTCACCACCGACCATCAGAACCTCTTCGAAGGCGATGTTCTCACCCGGGTTGCCTGCTAATTTGGCGACACGCAGAACGTCTCCCTCGGAGACGCTGTACTGCTTGCCACCCGTCTTGATAATCGCGCTTGCCATTTTGAAGGGCGGGGACCCTAGCTCTATGAGGCGACTCATGCAAGGTCCCGCAGATGGAATGTTCGCGCCTTGCGGGCGCGAAATGGTGGTGCGAACCACGCGGCTGTTTGCACATGCCTCGAGGACCCGCTGAACAGGGTTGGGGAGCGAGTGCATACCGCGTTTCTGCGCTCCTCACCCCCAAAAAATCAGGTCAATTCACGGGTTTTGGGGGGGAGGCGCGCTGCGTGTGCGGCTCTACTGGCTGCATGCGCAGTTAAGCCTGAACGGCCGTGTAGAGGATCTGAGAACCCATCAGGCGCCACCGCAGCCACAGCCGTTCGTGCAGGTGTAGAAGGCGCGTAAGTCATCCAGGCCTTCGGGGTGGGAGTCGAAGCAGGCCTGGAAGCAGGCGTCGTCGTCTGCGCTGCAGTCCCCAGCGCACGCGTTGAGTGCGAGGCACTCTGGATTGGCGGCGCACACGCCCCCAAGGCTGCAGCAGGTGGTTTCGATGCAGCTGGTGAAGCAGGCGTCGTCCGAGGTGAACCCGCAGCTCGCTCCGCCGCTGCCGCCAGCGCCGCTGCCGCCAGCGCCGCTGCCGCCGCTGCCACTTCCTCCGCTGCCGCCAGCTGCGCAGCAGTCGTCCATGCAGCCGTACATGTTGAGCAACGGGTCGACGAGGCTTGGGTACTGGTTTGCACAGTTGTCGATGCACGTGCCTTCGGACTGACACGCGTCAACGCAGTCGATCAGTGAGCCGCAGCCGAGCTGGTTGCATGTCAAAGCCTGCTCACAGCAGGCCCCGTTCAGGCAGGTGTTTTCACACGCAACCTGGCTGGTGTAGCCACAACTACTGGTGTTGCCGCTGCCGCCTGCACCTCCGAAGTTGGAGCTGCCGCCGGCGTTCAGCGGGCGATTCGAGCTGCTGTCCGAGGAACACGCGGTGACGCTCAGGGCGTACGCGCTGGCGAGCAAGATGGCGAAGTTGAACAATCTCATGGGGACTCCCGTCTAGCGGCACATTTTTCCGTTCGGAAGCGACAGGCAACGCTGCTTGCCCTTGCAGTCGGTGTCAGTGGAGCAGCTTCGGAAGCAGGTGCCGTCGTCACATAGCTGCGCTCCAAAGGCCTCGCAGTCGGCGTCCGCCGTGCAGTCGGCGAGGCAGAAGGTGTCGGATTCGCTATATGCGCACACCGACTCCGAGAAGAAGTAGGCGCCACATTCGTTGCCGATCGGGCAGGGGACGCCGGCGATGCTCTCCGACGCTGGTGGCACGCCTCGCGCTTCCACATGGACTTTGAGCGGCGTCCCCACGCTGGGGGCGCTGTCGAGAGTGAACACACCCTCTGTCAGGTACAACAGAGCGGGACTGGTCCGCCCAATGCCGTTTCCGCGGCCGACGAAGCCGAAGGCGGTGTTCACGAAGTTGAAGCCGTAGAGCACGTTGCTCGCGTGCGGTGCGACCGTGTACATCGCGACTTCGGTCAGATCGGTGCCCACCGCGCTCACGATCAAATCGTTGCCGTCGTAGTGGCAGACGCCGAAGGCGTTGAGCGTGACGTCCTCGCCGAACAGCTTGCCGACGACGTCGCTCTCCAGGCTGACTGGCGGATCCGCAGCCGTGCCAGGGACGCAGCGAAAGGTTCCCGCGAACGAGTTGTCTGCGAGGGGAAGGCACTCGCCGCTCGTGCTGCAGTACTCTCCGCGTGCGCAGCCACCGTTTCCGTCGCAGGAGATCTCGGGGTCGTCTGCACTGCAGCCTGCGAGGAGCAGTGCGAGGAGCGTCAAGCTTGAGTAGCGAATCATGGGGTACTGACCTCTGGAGTGAGCTGAACCGGCACGCTGTCCTCGATGGTCTTCTTCGCTTCCTCAGCCGTGACAGACCCCGAGAGGACGACGAACAGAGTGTTCGAGCTGGTCTTGGTCGGCACGAGCCCACCGCTCGCCTCGTCGAGCGCGTAGAAGTCCCCCGACGTGTGGGTGAAGCTCAGGCCAAGCGTGGAGTCGAAGCTACCTGCGGTGATGCCAAGGCCAAGGCTGCCCCCGACTTCTCGTTCCCACGTCTGCCACTGCACCGGTTCGTCAGTGGGGAGGGGATCGATGTAGAAGCCCCCGGCGCGCAGCGCGAACAACGCTGTGAGAGCCACCTCGACGCCGGCGTGGACCTCGATGCCCTGCGCGATCTCATGGCTGCCTTCGACGCGCTCATCCCGGTCGCGCACGATGTCCCCGGTCTCGTACTGAGTGACGTGGCGGACACCGTGCCCCGACAGCGCATCGATGCGTGATGCTCGATAGATGAAATCGAGAGCGGCGGAGAAGCTCTGCCGGTCGTCCCAAGCCACGCCCAGACCAACTCGGAGCGGTTGATCGTTGCGCCAGGTGTCCGCGTGGAGCGTGGTGTCTTGACTGAAGTTCGTCACGCGGCTGAGGTCCGCGGGATCCGAGGTGGTGTCGCTGATCGTCGTGGCGCCGTCGACGCGTCCCCACAGGTTGATGCTCGGCACGTGGAGGCTCAGGCCCAGCCACAGGGACTCGATTGCGTTCACCTGGGTCCCGAGGACCGGCGCGAAGGCCAGTGTCTCTCTCTTGAGCGTGTAAGTCTGTGCGTTGTCCGAGGCAGCGGCGTTGTTGCCTAGCTGGAGGAACCGACTGGAGCTGTTCGCTTCATCGAACACCGTGTAGCGAGCGAACAACGACGCGCCGAGCCGGAGACGGCGCCCCACGCTCATCGCGTAGCTTGGTCCGACGTGATAGGCAGTGAAGTCGCGCTTGATGGTGACGTCCTCCAGCAGCCGTCCGGCGACGTTGGTGAGCCTTGCGTCCAACGACGGACTCAAGCGAAAGCGCTCGATTTCCGGGATCACTAACGCGAAGCCGGCGAGTGCCGTGAAGTCCTCACTGCTGGCGACTCGCTTGAAGTACATCACCGAGCTAGGCAGCTCGAAGGTGTTCGAGCTGCTGTTGGTCTCGTCGTCGATCCGGGTAGGACCGAAGCTCGCGGGGAAACCACGGGGAAAGAACACCGTCTCCACCGTGCGCTCGCGGTAGGCGAACAAGCTCGCGGAGACACCGAAGATGTCGTTTGGCACACCCGCCAGGCCAGCAGGGTTCAGATACGGCAACGCGGAGTCATTGCCCGCGGCGATGCCAGCGCCGCCCATGGTTGCCGTTCGTCCACCGATTGGAACGTGTTGTTGCGCCAGGGCCGTGGCACTCGAGATGCTAAAAAACGCCGTGCAAAGCGCGGTGGCCCCCAAGCGCACCCCGATCATTCCCATGCCGCGATGGCTACCAAGGTGCCCCTGGGGGTAAATGGTCAATTCAGCCAGTCAGCCGCGGAACCACGTGGAAACGTCTGGTGTCCGCTCCGACCGGCGTCGCTCTGAGCTAGCCCTCAATCACGCTTGGCAGGGCAGTACGGGTCGAGACACCCAGCTTGTCGAAGATGCGCTGGAGCTGGTTCGCGACGGTGCGATAACTGACGCCCCTCCGCATGCCGATCTCTCGGTTGGACAAGCCGCTGGCGGCCAATCTTGCGACTTCGCGCTCAGCCGTGGTCAGCGCCTGGAGCGGCTTCTCGAGCGTTGCTCCCTGGACGCAGATCAGGCGCTCGTCGATGCCGGCGAGGGGAACCACGTCGGGGGCGCGTCGCGTGAGCAGGGTCCAGGTCCTCACCAGGTCCGAGCGGCTTTGGAGACGCAGCTTTCGGAGTGCCTGCTTCAGCTGGGTGGAAATCGTGGAAGGCTTCGAACCTAGGGCGTAGGCGATCGAGGTGTTGGTGAAGCCCTCCGCGGCTAGCTGGCAAACCGCCGCTTCTTTGGGGGAGAGGCGTGCGATCTCCGGTGTGGCGAGAGGATTGGCGAGGGCGACGACGAAGCGCTTGCCGTCCGCCTCGAAGCGATCCACGAGTGACCATCGACCGTCAACCAATCCTTGCCACAGGGAAACAGCTTCTGTGGGGGTCGAACGCTGGCGCTTGGCCCGCGCCTTCTCGATGTTGCGCACGTGCCGTCGCAAGAGCTCTCGCGTCTCCGGGGCCTGAGCCTCCGGCTCTGCGTGCACCACGCATCCATGGGGGGAGAGGACGGCAACCGGAGCGTCGACGATGCGTCGACGCAGGCGCAGACCATGGCTGAGGTGAATCGCGACTCGGCTCCACATCCGGCGCTCGGCGACGCTGATCTGCGCCCTCCCCGGTCGCATGCCTGCGACCAGTACTCCCAGTGTGCCATCGGAGAAGACGATTCCCGCGCCGTCGCAGACCCCGACTGGTCGCGCGAGTTCTTCAAAGCGCCTCAGATTGGCGGGCGACATCTCCCCGCGAGCAGTCGAAAAGCGCGAGCTGGCGAACGTCGTCGTGATTTCGCTGGGCTCAGGCATCGTCTGTTGGGTCAACAACAAGAGCTCCGCGGCGTTCTCCGGGGTGTTGCCTTTGGTGGCCACGAACGCGTGCCTAGGCCCTTCCGGCGTGAGATACATGCCGGTGCAAAAGACTCCAAGGCCCGCGTCGAAGCTCGGCTGGAGCGTCTGGGTCAGCCGATCCACCCACTGCTGGAGGTCTCCGTTCAGTGAATAGCAGACTTCCAGGATGGCTACAGGATCCCCCCGCATTCAGCGATCTAGCGACGGGGTACGTCGGGAAGCAATCGTTTCTTGCTCGTCGCCGCTCAGCTATGCACGTATCCGTGAGGAATTGGTCGGCGCCGCCTGGCCGCCTGCGCGCCCGATGGTCGAATAAGCGAGGGTAAACTCTGCGAAATCACAGGCGCGAGGCCTGCTTCGAGGTCAGAGGATGTGCTGCGTCGGGTGGCGTCCGATGAACGCCAGGTGCGCAAGCTCGTAGCGGTCCGACACCTGGAGCTTCTTGAAGATCGAGGCGAGCTGACGCGCGACGCCTCGTGGGGACACGCTGCACAGCATGCTGATGTCCGCGCTGGATCGCTCCGCCAGCACCAGGCGCAGCACTTCGAGTTCGCGATCGTCGAGCTCCTCCTCTCCCACGAGCGGTAACGCGTGGCTGCGTACCACGAGCGCGTCAGACAGCAGGGGGAGCGCTTCGCAGCTGGGTGACGTCAGGATACTCCACGCCCGCAGGAGACCAATCGGCGAACCGACTCCAGACTTCCGCACCGCCCTGGCTGCCAGCGATGCCGAGGTTCCAACGGAAACTCGGAGATCGAACGCTTGTTCTAGCCGCTGCCCCCGGACGAGTCGGTCGAGTGCGCCGCGCTCGGCGTCGCTCAGCGGGGTGCTCGGCGTGCGCTTGCGAATCATCGCGTGGCGGTAGCCCGCTGGACCTGGGATGCCAGCGATCGCGAACTCGCCGCGACACACCTGCTCCCAGAGCATCTCTCCACCCATGGGGCACCACTCACCCGCGGCCCACGAAATCGAGGTCGCAACTTCTCCCAAGCACATTTTCAAGCCTCCAGAGAGGCAGACGCAGCCGGGGCTGCGGTGTGAAGGTGTGGGGTCGTTTTTTTTCGCGCCTGTTCCGGCTGCCAACCAGCGAGTAACCTGAGTGCGTGGCGGACGGCGCGGATACCGAGGCAGACGTCCTTTCGCCAAGCGAGCGCGCGCTCCTGGCGCAAGTACTCGATGCGCGTCCCGTAGATCCCGCGACTCGCCTGGAGGCGCTCCTCGGCACACGCGTCGGCCGGTATCGGCTCGAGGAGATCTTGGGAGCTGGAGGGATGGGCGCCGTGTATCGCGCGACCGACCTCGAGGCGCGCACCCACGTCGCCTTGAAGCTGCTCCACCCTGCGGCCCTTGGCGGTAAGGACGAACGCCAGTACCTCGAGTTTCGCAAGCGCTTCCGTGGGGAGTCTCGCCGGGGGCTGATGGTCGCGCACCCGGGGGTCGCGCGCGTGTACGACGCGGGCGAGGTGGATGGTCACCTGTTCATCGCGATGGAACTCATCGAGGGCTATACCCTGCGGCGGGAGATCCGCCGCGCGCAAGGGCCGGAGATCAAGCGACGCCTCGAGATTCTGCGTCAGGTCGCGGATGTGCTCGCTGCGGTGCACCTGCAGAACTTGGTTCACCGTGACATCAAGCCAGACAACATCATGGTTGCGGCTCACGGCGGGGTGAAGCTGCTCGATTTCGGGCTGGCGCGCTTCACCAAGAGTCCGGCGCGAGAGCTACAGGGGGCCAGCGATTGGACTACCCAGGTGGCAACCCGCGGCGGTGTCATCCTTGGTACGCCCCACTACATGGCGCCAGAGCAGGTGCTTGGTCAGCGGTCGACACCAGCGGCGGACATCTTCGCGCTCGGGATCACGGCGTTCGAGCTCTTGTCTGGTGAGCGGCCGTTCAGGGGCGCGAACTCGATGCACGTGATGCTCGCAATTGCTCGCGATGAGGCCTTGCGGCTCGTCGACGTTTTCCCCGAGGCAACGCCAGAGCTGGGCGAGCTGGTCGCCGGCTGCCTGCGCAAGGATCCGCTGGAACGCCCCTCCGCCGAGGCCCTGGAGCGCCAGCTGGCCGCCGTCGAACTTTCCTAGCACCAGCCTCCCGCCGGGGCGCCGGTCACTCGGCAGTCGCCTCTGCGGATCTGGACGAAGTGACTATGGAAGGGCGAACACGGCCCGCGGAAAATGTCCGGAGGGCGGTGAAGAACTTCGACTTCCGGCAGGTGCTGCGCGCGGCGTATCGACTCGATCTCGATGACAGCTCGTGGCTAGAGACCTTGGCCTTGGCCGCCGAGGGGGGACTCCCTCAGGGAGTCGCTCTGATAGCTTACACTTGCAAGCTCTCCGACGAGTTCGCCATGGAACTTCAGACGCTAACCGTTGCGAGGGGGGATCGCGCCTTTCTGCAGATCGTGCCCGCGGTGGTCAGCGAAATGGATGGGCGCGACCTCCGGGCTTGGTTTGGCAGGGGCTACGCGACCATCAGCGAGACCTTCCGCAGCCCGATGCCGGAGGAGTCGATTCGCGCGTACGAATCGCCGGGATCGAGAGGCGGCCTAACCTGACGGCAGCTGAACTCTCCGTCTGTGAGCTGGTTGGGCGCGGGCTCTCCAATCAACAGATTGGACAGGCGCGCAACGTTTCCGTGCGGACTGTCGCGAATCAGGTGGCGAGTGTGCTCGAAAAGCTGGGACTGCGTTCACGGAGGGAGATTGCGCTGCTCTAGAGCCCGCCCACCCGACGGTGCGCTGGGTCGGTCCAGGTTCCGCAGCGTCAGTCGCTGGGCAGCAGGCCGCGTTCCCGAGCCAGCTTCTGCAGCCGATCCCGCGCCAGCTGAGCGCGCTTTCTCAAGCGCGCCGCTTCCTTCGTACGGGCATCTGCCGTCAGCGTCCCGCTGACCACCTCGACCACGTCTTCCCAGGACATTCCGCGCTCGAAGCGTAGCGTGAGTACCTCGCGGTCCTCTTCAGAGAGCTGTTCTCGTAGCGCCATGACTTGGTCCTTGCGCTCGCTCGCGTAGTGGCTCGCCGTCGCCGTACGGATACGCGCCGCCAGTTCCTGTAGCTCGGGTGCCTGGGAGAGCGGAACGGCTGCTCGCCCTACGACGCCGCGCTGCCGGATGACGTCGACGGCAGCGTTGCGAGCGAGGCGATAGAACCAGCTCTTCAGACTGCAGCGCCAGTCGAAGTCAGCGAAGGTCTGCCAGAGGCGCTCGCAGGCGAGGGAAAACGCGTCTTCTGCCTCCGCCCTCGACCGCTGGCGCGCGATCAGGAAGCCGAGCACCTCGGCCCCTAGACCTCCCATCGTCAACGCGACGGCGCCATCGAGGTCGCGGGATAGCACCGCGGCACGCACTCTCTGCTCTAGCTCGACGCCCGTCACTTCTGGAGGATACGTTCCGCAACGGGGAGGCGCACGCCCGACCGTTCGCTAGCGGCTGAATGCCCCTTCGGCGAGGTACGATCGAACCGCGTTGGCCTCCGAGGTCCTCGGGACACAGCGAAAGGTGCCAGCGAAGGTGTTGTCGCCGAGCGGTAGACACTCCTCCGTCTGGCCGCAGTACTCTTTGCGAGCCCAGTCCCCGTTGTTGCTGCACCCTGTCAAAGCGTCGTCCTCACTGCATCCCACGACCAACAACGCGATCAACGCCCCAGAGCAGGAAGCTCGAAGCGCACGCCGGCGATCTCATGACTTGGATCATCGGGCACCCACCGATTCTGGGCAATGGTCAATTGCCCCAGGAATGCCAGTATCCCCGAGGAAATCGCTGGGTGGGCGCTTGTGAGCAGGTCCGCGGCATAGTCAATTCGTCCATGGCTCGCGAGTTCGACGCTCGGGTCAGCATCACGAGCGCGGATCCTGCACTTCGCCCTGCTGTCCTTGGTTTCGAGCGTGGGGGTGGTGGTTTTCGGGCCAAGTGTTGCGTTGTGGAAATCAAACGCATGATTCCGCGCGGCGACTGGATGAATTGACCATGGACCGTCAGCAGCGTCGCGGTCATTTAGACTGGGTGTGGCTAGCCCCTCGTCACCTGCTCTCGCTCGCTGTCGTCCTCAGTCTAGTCGGCGTGCCAGTCGCGTCTGCGCAGTCGCGGGACTCGCTGGGTCTCCAGCGTTTCGAAGAAGGGAAGCGGGCGTTCGATGCCGGTGACTTCGAGACCGCACTGAACGCGTTCTCGGCGAGTCTCGCCAGCCTGCCGAGTCCCAACACTCGGCTCTACGTTGCGAGGTGCCAGCGAGCGCTAGGTCGCATCGCGAGCGCTTACACGAGCTTCGCTCAAGAACTCGAGCCCCGGGTTCCCCACCTCACCATCCGCGTTCCCAGCGACTTGCCCGACGACTTCGCCCTGTCGCTGAACGGAAAGGCACTACCCAGATCGGCCTGGGGAACGACGCTGGAACAAGATCCCGGCGCGGTGGAGATCGTCGCTACGGGGCACCGCTTGAAGGCCTTCCGACGGCGCCTGACGCTCGAGGAAGGCGCGAAGGAGCAGGTCGCAGTGCGTATCGAGCGCTTGCCTACCTGCTACTTGCGAGTCGGATACGCAGAAACCCTCAGGCATGACTGTCCAGTTCGACGGGCGTGCGGTAAGTGTTGACTTCCTCCCGAGATTGCTGCCCCGTCAGCTCCAGTCGTCACGCCAGAAGTCCCCGCGGAACCACCTGTGCCTGTTCGGAAAGCGCGGCCGCTGTCTCACGCCGCGCCGAAGCCGTCGACACCAGTGAAGTCCGTCAGTAAGCCTGTCCCCGCGCCGCCGACGTCACGCGCTGAACCGTACGAACCGCTCGCGCCTTGAGGCTCTGGCCGAAATGACTATGTAAGCCCCAAGCAGCATACGATACCGGATGATGATGACACCGAGTCGCTGGTTATCCGTGATTGGATTGGCTTTGGCCGTCGTTGGGTGTGGGAGCGATGAAGATGACTCGGGAAGCGGCGGTTCCGCAGGGACTGCCGGCGTAGCCGGGACCGGCGGTGCCGCGGGGAGCGTAGCCGCGGGCGGAAGCGCAGGAACGGCTGGCATAGGCGGCATTGCCGGGACTGGAGGCACGGCGGGCACTGGGGGAACGGGAGGTCAGGTGCCGCAGGCTTGGATCGATGCGTGTGCCGACGAAGCGAAGACGGTGTGTGAGCGCTACACCGCGTGTAACCCCGACTTCTCGCAGACCAGCTATGGTTCACTGGCGCAGTGCGAACAGTCGCGGCTCTCTTACTGCACGGCGCTGTATCGAGAAGATGGTGCGACGCCTGAGGCGTTCGCCACGTGCAATACGGCACGTGCCGCAGCGTGGGGTACGGACTGCAACGACTTCGCTGTGGTCTTCAACAACGGTCCCGCAGGGCCCAGGGTGCCGAGCGAGTGTCAAATCAAGGGTGCCCGTAGTGTCGGCCAGCCTTGTGAAGTGGGGCCCCAGTGCGCTTCCGGCTTTTGCGGCAACTACGACGGCACGGCGCAACTGTGCGGCATGTGCCTCGCGGCTCCAGCGGCTGGTGAGGCCTGTCCTGATGGGGCGTGCGACTTTGGAGCGAAGTGCGTTTCTGGCACCTGCCGCGTGCTCAAGAACCTCGGGGAAACGTGTGACGCAGACAATCCGTGCGTCAGCGGATACTGGTGCGACGCCGGGATGTGTGCGGTTCGGAAGCCGGTGGGCGCCGACTGTGACCCTCTGTCGCGCGAGCTCTTGTGCGAAGGGGATGCGATCTGCAACTCCGCGACCAAGAAGTGCGACACGATGAAGCCCACCGCAGAAGTCGGCGAACCCTGCTGGGTCCAGGCGGATCAGACGATCGTCGGCTGCAAAGACTCCTGGTGTCAGATCGCAGCTTCCACGGGCAAGGGCACGTGCGTCGTCAAGAAGGAGGCTGGGGAGGAGTGTCTAGTCTCGCAGTATATCGTCGGCAACAACTCCGATTGCCGACTGATCCTGAGCTGCGTAAACGGGATCTGTCAGCAACAGGGTGACGTGCTTAGCTGCGAGCAGGGCTAGTTGCCGGTGAGTCGGTAGATGCCTTCCAGGGTCAGCGCGTAGAGTTCGCCCTTGGCGTCTTGCCCAAAGGCGTTGAGGTTGCCTTTCGGCAGCGTGCTCGATGCCGTGCCGAACGCGAGCTGCCCAGCGGTCTTGTTCGCGGTCCGTATCCCTCCGCAAGTGTCGCCGAACACGTACGCGCCGCGGAGCCACGGCAACGCGTGGCCGCGATATACGTAGCCGCCAACAGTGAAGCAGTTGCCGGTGCGAGTGAACTCAAGAGCTGGAAGCTGTTTCCCGGCGGTGTCGCATGACGTGAGGTCCTGGCGACAGTGCGCGCCCTCCATGACGCTCCAACCGTAGTTGGTTCCGCTGGCGCTCCCGGCGGGCTCTAGGTTGATCTCGTTGTACGCCCATTGGCCGATGTCGGGGACGTAGAGATCGCCCGTGCACGCATCGAAGGTGAGCTGCCTTGGAGTCCTGAGTCCATAGTGCCAAATCTCTGGGCGAGCTCCGGCGACCGTGATGTTTCCCGAGGGGACGCCGTACTCCAACCCGGCCCCAGACGAGTCGACGTCGAGCCGGAGAGTCTTTCCTAGCAGGGTAGTCAGGCTCTGACCATTACCCTGCGGATCGTTAGAGCCACCCCCGTCGCCGATGGATATGTAGAGGTATCCGTCGGGGCCGAAGGCGAGACCACCTCCGTTGTTGTTCGAGTAAGGTTGAGTCTGAGAGAGGAGGACGCGCTCCGAGCTGAGGTCGACAGTTCCGGAGGGATCGGGCGCTGAGCGGGATCCAGCGACGAACTCGCTGACGATGGACGCTCCGTCCGAGCTGGCGGTGTAGTGCACGTAGATGCGCGCGTTCGTCGCGAAGTTGGGGTGGAAAGCAAGGCCGAGCAGGCCCCGCTCGCGCTGGGTGCTGTCTGTTTTCGTCGTCAGGTCCAGGATCAGCGTTACGGTCGGTGGCGTACCTACAAGCTGAAGAATGCGGCCTTGTCTCTCTGCGACCCACATCACGTGCTGCTGCGCCCGCGATTCCTGGAGGGCGGTGGGGTCTGAAATCGACACGTTTTGGAAGGTCTCCGTCCAAGCAAGCGCGCCGGCCGCACCCTGTGGAAGTGAGCAATCAAACGGTCCTGCACCCCCGACGCCGCCGGTGCCTCCCGTCCCGCCCCCCACGCCGCTATTCCCTGCGGCACCGCCGCTCCCTCCAGTTGCCGTTCCCGCGGCGCCCCCCGTCGGAGCCCCCGCGCCGCCTCCCGCTCCGCCGCCCGCGGTGCCCCCCGTTGGAGTACCGGCGCTGCCTCCAGCTCCGCCAGCGCCGCCTGTTGGAGTGCCTCCGCTGCCTCCCGTGGAAGCGCCTCCTCCAACGTTCGCGCCCCCGGTCGCGGCGGTACCGCCTGTGCCCCCGGCTGTCGCACTCGTCCCGGCGTGACCTCCTGTGGATCCGCCCGCGGAGCCTCCCGCCCCTGCGCCGCCTCCTGCGCCCGTCCCGCCTGAGTGGGTACCAGTGCCGCCTGAGCTATTCCCTGCGGAACCGGATGCGCCCGAGGTGTTGCCCGAGCCAGCGGCACCTCCCGACCCGCCGTGCCCACCAGTCCCGCCGCTCTGCGGTGACTCCGAACCTCCCTCGTTGTCGGCATCACAACCGATCGGGACCAGGGAGCATGACAGCGCGAATAGGTAGGCAGTCACTGCAGGGCGCGGGAGGCGTCTGGTCAACGGCATGGTGACGAATCCTACTTTTCGTGTGCACGTACACGAATAGGCACTTTGTCCAGGTACTCCCACGGGTGGTCGCGGTCATGCGCATTGGCACTCCTCCCGCGGCCGCCTCGACAAGACCAGTAGCGCCAGGTCGTTTCGATCTTGGCCGAGGCCCGACCGTCGCACCGCAAGTCGCGCCCTACACGTCCTCGGGCACGAACGCCTCGCCCTCTCCCAACCTCACACTCGCGAACGGTTGGTGATGCTTGGGCGAGAACGGGCGCTACTATCGTAGTCCGAAGCTCAATTCCTCTGGCGATCTCCCTCTAGCTCTGGACGAATTGCCCATGGAAACGCCTGCCCTGCAGAGCATATTGAACGTCTCAGAGGAGGTTCGGTTATGCGTGTGCGTTTGGCTCTAGCATTGGGTATTGCGTGCTTGTCGATGGGATGCAGTGACGACGACCCAGCAAAGAGCGAGAATAGCGCGGGAATCGGTGGCGGCGGTGCGGGCGGTTCCGGCGGAACCTCAGGTGCGGCAGGCTCCGCCGGTGTGAACTCCGGAGGGATCGGAGGTTCCCCAACCGGCGGCACCGGGGGCACTTCAGGCTCCGCGGGCGTCGGCGGCACCGGGGGCGCGACTCAGGCTCCTCAGGACTGGTCGGACGCGTGCGCGGCGCAGGCGTCTCAGATCTGCGAGCGCTATGAAACCTGCTGGGGTGACGTGATGGGCAGCTTCTACGGGACCCGGTCAGACTGTGAGCAGTCTTGGGGCAACTATTGCATTTCCACGTGGCGCCCAAACGGTGCGACTGCGACGCAAGTTGCCGCATGCGACGCGGCGCTTGCAGCAAACTGGGGCTCCGACTGTGTCGCCTTCGGTGTGTGGTTCAACAACTCCACGGCCCAGCCAGGTTTCCCCGAGGAATGCAAGTTCAAGGGTGACGCCGCAGTGGGCGCCGCTTGCTCATTCGGGGGAGAGTGCGCTTCGGGCTTCTGTGGAAGCTACAAAGGGGTCGTGAAACTCTGCGGAAAATGTCTAGCTGCGCCCGCAGTTGGTGAAGCTTGCCCCGCCTCCGTGTGCGACTTCGGCGCGTCTTGCGTCCTGGGCAAATGCGTCGAACTCGGCGTGAAAGCCTCGACGTGCGACTCCGAGCACCCCTGCGCGCGCGGTTACTGGTGCAACTCTGGGTCCTGTGACGATCGCGTTGCGGTGGGCTCACCCTGCGACCCGAAATTGGCTGAAGCGTTGTGCGAAAAGGACGCCGTGTGCAATCCAGCGACCTCTCTGTGTGAGGCCATGGAGCCCACGCAAAATGTTGGCGAGCCGTGCTGGGTGCAGAGCGACCAGTCCGTGGTTGGCTGCATAGACTCATGGTGTCAGCTCGACACGAACGGTGGGGGAACGTGTATCGCCAAGAAGGAAAAAGGTGAAAACTGCACGCGCCACAACAACTTGGTCGGCAACGACTCGGATTGTCGTTGGCACCTGGCCTGCGTTGCAGGGACCTGCCAGGAAGTCGGCGAAGTGCTTAGCTGCGAGTAGCAGCGGTGGCTTCGTCGCTGACGCCCACGCTAAGTTTGTCGAAGTCGGATTTGACGCCTGCTAGCGGGCGCCCCGGGAGTAGTTCACTGCCGGGGACGTCCGCCCAGCGCCCGCCGCGCGCTGCACTGTTTGCCGCACGGATCATGTCGAGTCGCAGCTTGAACGCCCTACTGCTGAGCCAGGGTGTCTCGCGCCCTCCGGACTCGATCGCTTCATGGAGATCCAGCACGCGATCGCCAAAGGTGGTCCGCATGCGGGTGCTGACGTAGAGCTCGTTCGTATACAAGTTGGTGAATGTTACTTCGCTGCATAGTGCAAGGCAGTACGCTTCGAGTTCGCCAGTTCCGTGCGAAACTAGATGGTAGGCAAGCGTCGTTGACTCGAACTCTGGCAAGGGGGACTTCCTCCAAGCTTCCACGAGGCCAGCGCCAAGCAAAGTGATCGCCAGCCCCGCCGCGATACTCAATACGGCGCCGAGCCCGAAACCTTCTCGACCGAGCTTGCCGACCCCCACCAGCACAGCAATTGCGCTTCCAATTCCCATGGCAGCAGCGCATCCCAGCGTGTCGCTGTTCATCGCAGAGCGATTGGCGCCCACGGCCTTCGCGTGGTCCTTCAAGCGCTGAATATAGGCTTCTGGAAGTGAGGCTACTCGCACGCGCTGAAACGGCGGCACCTGGAACGATTGCTGCTCTTCGACCATATCGATCCCCGCGCGAGCGTAGCCCGGGCTAAGGGAGTCTCACCATGGTCACTTCATCCAGCTGACTCACGCCCCAGCCTGGCGATCAACTCGCTCCGCGAGGAAACGCCTAGCTTCCTGAAGATGCTCTGGAGTTGATTGGCTACGGTGCGCTCGCTGGCTCGTCGCTGTTGGGCGATCTGGGCGTTGGTCAACCCCTTTGCGAGTAGCTCGGTGACCTCTTTCTCAGCTGCGGTGAGCTTCTCTAGATCGGGGGGTGAGGCGACGCCGCTGGTCACTGCGTCGAGGCGAATGGGTTTGTACATGAGGGCGAGTCGCTCTGCGTCTTGCGCGGCGAGTGTCATCCAGAGCGCGACGAGCTCGGCCCGGCGCGCGACGTTGAGCTTGTTGAGCGCGTTTGCGGTGTGAGACGCCGCGGTGGACTCGGAGGTGCCGAGGGCGTAGGCGGCTTCGGCATTGGAGAAGCCGAGCGCCGCGAGCTGAGCCGCTTCGCGCTCCCGGGTCGTAAGCTGGCGGACCCTCGGCGTGATGAGGGGATTCTGGCAGGCGACGACGTAACGCCGGCCGTCGCTGTCGAAGCGGTCGAGGAGCGACCACTTGCCATCGACGAGCCCATGCCAGAGGTCGAGGGCAGACTCCGGCGTCGCGCGCTCCTTGCGTGTGCGCGCCTTGTCAGCGCGCTGAACCGCGGTGCGCAAGAGTTCCCGCAGCTCCGGGGTGGCGACGCCTGATTCCGCATGGATGAGCTTCCCGTCGGGGTCGAGCACCGCGTCGGTGCGCGACGCTTGGTCTTCAAGATTACCGATGGTCAGGCGGAGGCGCAGGGCGTGAGATAGGTGGATGGCCACGCGATCCCAGAGTGCTTGGTCGCGGGCAGTCGGTTTGATCGTCTCGGGGCGGAGGCCGCCGACATGGGCTCCAACAAATCCCTCGATCATTAGGATCCCTACGGTATCCACGACGCCGATTGGGCTCATGAGCTCGTGCCATCGTCGAGTGTTGTCGGCGTAGCCTTCGAGAGCCGCGCTGGCTGTCACCAACCCCAGGCGTTGAGCGAACGCTGCGGACATCTCTGCCTTCTGGGGCATGCTGGTGTGAACGCGGCGACTGACTTCTTCCGCGTCATCCCGTGCGTTGCGGCAACGAACCCAGAGATGCTCTACCCCGTCGGGTCGAGCCAAGACGGCGTTAGTGACGGTGCCCATGCCAACGTCGAAACTCGGAGCAACCGCCTCCAGCAAGCCGTCCAACCACTCTTCGAATCCCCCGTCCAGGCGATAACCGGCCTCGACGACGCCAATCGGATCTCCAACCTTCACGCTGCCTCCTGTCGGTGGCGGCACTTTGGGCCAGCGCGTGCTCGCTATTCCCGGCGCCCCAAGGGATCCAAGTAGAGGTCCACGGGTTGGGCGTCAACCCGTCTCCGTGCGGTCTTTGGAGAGTTGCTCAGGTTTGTTTCCGCATAGATTCAAGCCAGCAGCGTGCCGAAACCGCAGTCCGCGTGGCGATCAGGCATAGTCAATTCATCTAGCCGAATCTTGGCCTGAAACCTCGTCAGCACTCCGCTATTCTTTCTCGTGTGAGGAAGGACCTCTTGACCGTGCTGGAGACGGGCTACGACTTGGCCCTAGCTCACCGCGACTGGCTGACGCGCCTGGGTACGCTCGTTGCGGAGCAGCTCCAACTCGAGGCGGTCAACGTTGTGTGCTTCCCGCTGGACTCACCTTCTCCGCTCCCAGAAATGGTGAACGTCGGCCCGACCCCGTCGGTTGCGCCCATGCTGATCCGTACGGCAGTGAGCTTGTCACCTGACGTTCCCGCGGTGCTGAACGGGTTGAGACGAATTGGCTTCTTCACTGGAGCGCAGGTGGTCGGCCCCGGGACTCGCAACTGGCAGTTCATCGAGTCGATGCTGCGCGGCGTCGGGCAGTCGGACGCTGCGGTCGTGCTAGCGCATGACGGCGCGCAAACCCTCGCATTCTCGCACTTTGGCGCAGCCAAGAAGGTAGAGGACCCACGGCAGGTGCGCAGGTGGACCGCGGTGGCCACCCACCTCGCGGCGTCAGCGAGGCTGCGGAGGAACATCGGGCGGTTGCCGTATCCGCCCGACGTTGCTGCTGCAGTACTCGAGCCAGCAGGACGGCTCCTCGACGCCAATTGCGCAAGCACGCCAACGCTCCGGGAGCGCCTTCGATTCGCCGTGCGGCAAATAGACGAAGCGCGCTGCCGCCAAGCGCACGGAGCCAGAAGCACTAAACCTGTGGCAAGGCCTCGTCGACGGGCGCTGGTCTCTGGTGGATCACTTTGATTCCGATGGCCGCCGCTTGGTCTTGGCCATGGAAAATGCACCGGAGGTCAGACACCTTAAGGGCTTGACGCTTCGCCAAGCCCAGGTTGCCAGCCAGGCTGCGCTTGGCCTTTCGAATGCGGAGGTTGGGTACGCGCTGGGAATTGCCGAGTCGTCCGTCGCAAGTCACCTCGGGGAGGCCGAACGCCGTCTGGGGGTAAAGGACAGGCGCGGACTGATCAGCGTGTTTTCGGTCGCTGCGCGTGGCTCGGGAGAAAAGACACCGGTGCCGGTCGTCGATGGCCTCTTCGTTTGGGCAACCGAGCGCGCTCGAGGCTTCCTCACCAAGCTCACCTTGGCGGAGAGACAGATCACCTCCGACATGGCTCAAGGGCTCACGAACCGCGAGATTGCAGCCCGTCGCGGTCGCTCGTTGCGCACGGTTGCCAACCAAGTGGCCTCCATCTTCAGCAAAACCGGTGTGGCGTCCCGAGCAGAGCTGTTCGCGAAGTGGTGACTGAGAGCGCGGCTTGACCTCTTGACCAAGTGTGCCATAGTCCCAAACCAACCGGTTGGTTTGGCTGTCAACAAGGCACCGACGGTGCCGTGGGAGCGCCCCTGAACAGGGGGAATAGACGAAATGTCGTCGATCAAGCGCGTGAAAAAGCAGCTCAAAGTGCCAGTGGCGGTCGCCGCGGCGGTGTCTCGGGTGTTTGGTCTGGCGGTGAAGAGTCGCTTCGGGCGCCATCGCCGCTGGCCCGAGCAGCAAGTGCTCATCGATGAGCCCCTGGCGCTGGCTGAAGAGCGCACCCACCGCTTGCGGCGCATCTACACCAACGCCATTCGAGACAGCTGGGATGGCCACGAGGTTTTCCGCGCGGCAGTCCACAAGCACGGCGGTATCCAGCTTCCTCGGGAGAAGCGTGAGGCCCTCGCGCACTTGATGAGCATGCTGATGTGGGGTGAGCTCGCTGCGTGGTACGTCTCCGCTGAGCTGGCGGAACAGCTCGAGGACCTGGACGCGCGAATGGCTGCCTCGAGTCAAGTGTTCGACGAAGCGCGGCACTTCTATGTACTGCGCGACTATGTCGCCCTGCTGCACGTGCCGGTGCCCCCGCTGGATCCGTACTTTCAAGCGGCGGTGCGCTCGCTGCTGTCCGCCGAAGACCTCACCCTCAAGCTCTTCGCCATGCAGCTCCTGGCGGAAGGTACGGCGCAGTCAATCTTCGGTTTCCTGGCGGAATCAAACGTCGAGCCCGTGTTGAGTGAGCTGCTCCCGCTGATCGAGAAAGACGAGGCGCGCCACGTCGGGCTCGGGATCATGCGATTTGCCTGCTCGCCTGGCCGAGCTGGATGCCAAGCAGTGTCAGCGCATCGCGGCCCACACCGAGACCATCGGCGACATGTTCGCCGCCACGCAAATGCGTATGATTCCCCACTATCGCGCGCTGGATCTGGATCCACGCGAGCTGTTTCGGCGCGCCGATCGGCTCCTGCATGGCCTTGGCCTGAAGCTAGGCAAGGTGCCCGGAACCGATCAGTCTTACTTTCGCACCATCGACCCCACGCTGCCGTCTTATCAAGCGCAGCTCGATTTCGTGCTGCCACCCGGAGGGGCGCCAGCGAGCGGTGGTACCGCGTGGTTGTACCGAATCGTGGAGCTCGGCGCGCGCGCGATGGGAGCACGCTCTCAGGCGGCGTGACCGTCTCGTCTCGCATAACAGTGCAAGCAACTGTGCAAGTTGCGCAACGTTGCACAACCGCACCATCGAGTTGGTTCAACCAGCTGATACAATGTGTTCTGTGCTGCAACATCATGCTGGAAGTTGATTGACGATGAAGGTCTCCGGGAGGAAAAGACACACATGTCTGCCAGCCAAGAGTCTTCAGCAGCTCTCGCCGAGCTCAGCGGAAACGTTGAGCCTGCGCCTCAGAGCCAAGTGGGTGTGGGATCTGTGACGCGCCTCTCCGCAGCGAAGTCGTCGTCCGACTCGGCCCCCGGAGTCGAGTCGTTCACCTTCGAGCGACAACTCACGCGAGCGTATCCACGCGGCAGCGCGTGGCTTGATCGGTCGCTATGGCTTCGACGGCGTCAGCCTGCAGAAGCTGGCGGACGAAGTGGGCCTACACAAGAGCACACTCTTCCACCACTACCGCAACAAGCAGCAAATCGCGGAAGAGGTGCTGGAGGCGACCGTCGCCAGCATCGTCGCCCACATGGAGCCGCTGCTTGGCGCGGAGACGAAATCGCTCGAGCAGATGCTGGAGCTCAGCGACCGGTTGGTGGATCACTTCTCGGAGCAGCCTGACGCCGCGCGCTTGCTGCTGGCTGCCATGGTCGCGCCGCAGGACTCTGCGGTGCACAACGCCGGCTCGAGCTCTGGAGCCGTCGAGCGCTTCTACGTGTTGCTCCTGGGCTGGCTCGAAGGCGCGCGCGATGCCGAGGCAATCGGTCACGTCAGCATCCGCCAGTCGGTGTTCGCTTTGATGGGCTTGATGCTCGTCTATCCGGCGGTCGCGGACGTCGAGCAGATGATCATTGGCCCCGAGCCGTTCAGCGACAGCGCCCGTCGCATGCGCAAGCAGATGCTCCGCGCGGCCATCCAAGGCATGCTGCGCCCCGAAGCCTGACCCTCTCTGGGCGCGAAATCCGCGCCGCCTGAGCGCCCCGTTGGCGCGCCCCCGCGGGCCGCAGCGCCGCTCCACAGAACCCCTCCCCACAAGCAGCCCGTCCTTTTCCCGGGTTTGGGGGTGAGGTGCGCCTCGAAGCGGCATCCTCGCAGCCCACGGTTGTCTCGCTTGCTCGCTCTATGGAGCGCCACTATACAGGCTGCGTTGGTCAGCCTTTTTCGGCGGCCGTACAGCGAGGCAAGATGATCTCCTTCGAAGCGACCGAAGACCAACGCCTGATCTCAGAGACGGTGCAGGAGTTTGCGAAGACGACGCTCTCTCCCCGCGCCCGCGAGTTCGAGAAGGCCAAGGGCGTTCCTGCGGATGTGCGCCAGAGCGTGCAAGAGATGCAGCTTGCGCTGGCAGCTTTCCCCGAGGAATCGGGTGGGCAAGCGCTGGGGCTCTTGACCAGCGTGATCATCAACGAAGAGCTGGCTCTGGGTGATCCGGCGGCGCCGTTTGGCTTGCCTGCGTTTGGTGCGTTCCCGCTGTTCGCTCAGGAGCTTGGGGGAGCCCGGGGCTCCGAGTTGCTGCGACCGTTCACTCTCGAAGGGGAGGGCAGCTTTGGCGCGGTGGCCTGGAGCGAACGCAAGGCGCACCCGGAGCGCGCCGGATTTAGCTGCGTCGCCAAACAAACCGCGTCTGGCTTCGAGATCACTGGCGAGAAGTGTTTCGTCGGCAACGCCGGTCTCGCGTCGCAGTTCATCGTGTTCGCTCAGGTGGATGAGGCGCGCGGGTGGGATGGTTTGGGGGCCTTCTTGGTCTCGCGTGACGCGCCGGGGCTCAGCGTCGGCGAGCGCCACCGGACCCTCGGCCTCGACTGCGCGGACTTTCGTCCGCTGACCCTCGATGGCGTCAAGCTGCCCGGCGACGTGCGTTTGATGGGCGACCTCGTCGGCGAACCATTCACGCGCGCGGTGCTGCGCGCGTTCGCGAAGTACTCGCTGATTGTTGCCGCGCGGCAAGTCGGTCTGAGTCGGTTCGCCTTCGAGACTGCGCGTGAATACTGCGACATCCGCCAGGCCTTCGGTAAGCCGATCGGGCACTTTCAAGCGGTAGCGTTCACGCTGGCCGACCGTCACATGGATGGCGAGAGCGCCAGCGCGCTGTGTCGGCGCGCCGCCTGGTGCTGGGACAGCGGGAAGTCTGACGAAGAGTGCCTGCTGCGCACCGCACAGGCGGTTGCACACGCGCACGAGGCCGCGATGCGCTGCGCTGACGATGCCGTGCAGCTGCATGGCGGCGCTGGCTTCATGCGCGACGTGATCGTGGAGAAGATGATGCGGGACGCCAAGCAGATGGCGCTGGTTGGTCTCACTGCGGAGCACATGGACCAGCTGGCGGCCACCCTCGAGGTGCGAGGCCAGCTCGACTCTGCGCTGGTGCTCCCCACCCCCGAAACCCAGAGCGTCTTCATCTGAGTCGAGCGCGACTCAAGACGCGTCCAGAAGGGATTCAGCCATGTTCGAGTTCGAGCTGAGCGACAAGCAAAAGCAGCTGAAAGAGGCCCTGCGGGGGCTCGGAAAGAGTGTAATCCGTCCGAGCAGTCTGGAGTGGGACCGCAATAAGGACATCCCTCTCGAGTTCCTGCGCAACTTCTACATGATGAGCGCGAGCATGCGTGGAGGAAACTCCACGATGACCGAGCTCACGGAGGGCTCACCGGTCTCCGGCGGCGCGGGTCCTTCCTCGGGGAATCGCACTGCGGCCATCGCCGCGGAGGAGCTGGCGTGGGCGGATGCCTCGATCATGCTGAGCGTCCCGGGCGCTGGCCTCGGTGGACCCCCAGTGCGCTCGTCCGGTACACCTGAGCAGCGCGAGCGCTTCTTTGGGATCTTCCGCGACATGTCTGAAGAGTTGCGCTGGGGCGCCTACGGCTTGACGGAGCCTGGCGCTGGCAGCGACGTTGCGAGCATTCGCACCAGCTGCCGCAAGGAAGGCGACCATTACGTCCTCAACGGCCGCAAGTGCTACATAACCAACGGCGGACGGGCCTCGTGGGTGGTGATCTTCGCGACCATCGATCCGACCCTCGGCCGCGCTGGACATCGCGCGTTCGTCGTCGAGCGCGGTACGCCTGGCTTCTTCGTGGGCAAGATCGAAGACAAGCTCGGGTTGCGGGCCAACGAGACCGCAGAGTTGGTGCTCGAAGACTGCCATGTCCCGGTGGAGAACCTGCTCGGCGGGGAAGAGCGCTATCAGACCAAGGAAGGCTTCATGACGGCCATGAAGACCTTCGACAACACGCGTCCACTGGTTGCCGCGATGGCGTGCGGCATCGGTCGCGCCGCCTATGAGTACGCGCGGGACTTCGTGCGCGAGAACTACGTGTTGAGCCGTCCGATTCCGCGCTACGCGGCGATCGCTGAGCGCCTGGCGCGAGTGAATCGCAACCTGGAGGCCGCGCGCATCATGGTGTGGAAGGCGGTTTGGATGGCTGATCAAGGCATCCCAAACGCCAAGGAATCCAGCATCTCGAAGGCGCTGGCCGGCCAAGCTGCGATTCGTGCCTGCATCGACGCCATCGAGATCTGCGGCGCTCACGGCACGCTGTCCGAGGATCACGCGCTGCTCGAGAAGTGGTTCCGCGACATCAAGGTGTACGACATCTTCGAGGGCACTGGACAGATCCAGCGCATCGTCATCTCGAAGCGTCTGATGAGCAACCTGCGCGGCTTCTAGGCGAGGCCAGCGCGCTTTCCGTGGACGCTAGCTTCCACTCCATGGGCGGCTAGTCTTCCATCCGTGGACGGAAGAAGCCATTCAGTTCGTATCCGTACGGACCAAGCTTGCTCGTCTCGAGCTTCCCGCTGACCGCGTGGTAGCTGCCCCATAGGCCGCTCGCCTCGCTGTAGACCCACACCCTGCGTCCCACGCCGCCGTGCGCGCTTCCATTCGGGCCCGCGCCCCAGGAAGAGTCGACCTGGAAGAGGTGCACGCGGCCGCCCCGGTGGAAGCTCTCCGGGAGCGTGCCGCGCCCAGGAACCTCCGACGTACCTCGTCCCGCCGGTACGACGTCGTGGCTGACCACGATGACTTTGTGGTTCTCCCTGCCGAGACCAAGCTTGCCGACATCACCAGCGCGCACCATGAGCGGTGATACCTTACGGAAACGTGGGAGCTGATCCGGGTCGAAGCCGTCGATGTTGCGCCCCAGGCCGTAGCGAGTCGCGGCGCCGCGATCGCTGACTCCGCGCGTCGCCATGAAAGCCTGGCGACAGTAACCAGAGCAGTCCACCCCGATGCCGTATGCCCACATCATCTTGCGCACCGCTCCCTCACCCCGACCAAACTCGTGGTGTGCGCCGGCGTCGATCAGCGCCTGGGTCACGCGCACGAGGACCTGGGGTGTCGCCTTACCGGTGGCGGTGAGCAACAGCGCGCCCTGCAACTTCGCGAGCACCTTCGGGGGGAGCGCCGCGCGCGCGCGTTTGAGCGCGTCCCCAGGGTTGGTGCCGTAGCCGCCGTTCATGCGGAAGTGAGGATCGATGAAGGCCCGCTCACCATCGACCGCGTAAGGGCCCGCGAAGGCCCTGCGGAACGCATCCAGGCGCTTCTCGACGGTGGCGGGGGAGGGATGGGATGCCTGACTGGCCGCCCCGGCGGCTCGCGGCCGTGGTCCGCTCGCGCCAGCGCCGTTCCTCGAGC
This sequence comes from Polyangiaceae bacterium, assembly GCA_041389805.1. GTDB lineage: Bacteria > Myxococcota_A > Polyangia > Polyangiales > Polyangiaceae > JAHBVY01. The sequence continues at coordinate 124,975 of JAWKRD010000015.1, forward strand.
TAGCTCTGACCAGGTGCATCGCTGCTGGGCTGACCTCGCGTGAATCCGTGCGGATTTGAGTTCGGGCTAGGGTGCGCTCCTCGGGCTCTTCGCGAGGTCGAACGGCGCCAGAGGCGGCGAGACGTGAAACGCTCATGGGTTGGTCTCGGCCGCTGGGGAGGCGAGTTGTGTGCTCTCAAGAACTACATCACGCGACGTTGGTTTTCGGTGAGACCGGCATCAGTCGCGGAACCTGGTCGCGCGGGCAGTGGACCCCAGCACTCAGGTGTTCAGCGGGTGTGGGCCCCCGATATCGCGACCTGAGGGGGATTCAGGCTGCGCTTTGCCACATTGATAAGCGGAGTTCGTCAGACCTTCGGCCTGACGGACGGCGAGCGGTCGGCTATCCTGAACTCGATGCAACGCAAGCTCTTTGCGGTGGGAGCCCTGGTGTTCCTCGGGCTCACTCTGGCGCCGGTCTCCGCGTCTGCTCAGAAGAAGAAGGGTAAGGACGCTGCGGCCAAAGAAGAGAAGGCGGAAGACGCCAAGGCCGGGAAGTCCAAAGCCGAAGAAAAGGCCGAGGAGCGGAGCAAGGGCAAAGGTGAGAAGGCTGGCCCGAAGGCAGAGGACACGTCCGGCGTGAAGGTCGAGAAGGTCGAGAAGGGCGACGAAGGAATGAAGACCTACACCTTCGGGCCTCAAGAAGTCGAAGGTCGGCTGAAGTCGCCTCAGATCCAGTACTTCTTGCGCCGCGTCCGCGCGGAGTTCGAGGCGGGTGCCCTGGGTCATCGCTCCTTCTTGCGTGAGCTCTCCTACACTCGCCATCATCCTTCCCTGCGGTAACGAAAGCCTGACGCATGACCATGCAACCAATGCCAACTCAGGGTAGGGCTCCAGGCGGGGTCATTTCGCTGCGCGCTGCCGCGGTTTGGGGCACCAATGTCGTCGCGGTTCGCGACCTCGGCGGTGGCGAGTCTTTCGTGCTTGGAGATCATGAGCGCGCGGTGCTGCCAAAGCCCGATGGCGTGCCCATGGCGGACGCGCCGGTGCAAGCAATGGCCGGCGGTTGGCAGCTCGACTGTCGCGGATGCGTTGGCGGCGTCGTCTATCTCCGCGGGCGTCAGGAGAACCCCGCGGACCTCGGACGGAGCGGGGCGCCCGTGCCGATTGTGGCGGGTGACTACGGCCTGTTGCAGTACGGCTCCTTCTCGATCTTCTTCCAGTTCACGGAGACCTCGGCACCTCCGCGCGGAAGCCTGATCATCCCCTGGGTGTTGCTGGTCGCCTTCATTTTCGCGGCGATGAGCGTGGTTGGCTTCCTGGTGATCGCCTGGCGCCTGGCGACCCCCCCTGCGGTGCCGAAGCCGATCGAGCTGACGGATCGCAAGGAGCTCCTGCTGCGCTTCAACATGAAGGAAGACGAGCCCGAGGAGACCAAGCCCGAGGTCAGCAACGAAGAGGGTCAGGACAAGGGCTCCGGCGTGAAGGACCCTGGGGCCCAGGACAAGAAGGATCAGGGCGGCGGTAAGAAGATCGCTGGCGCTGAAGGCAAGCTGGGCAAGCAGGGCGAAGCTGATGAGACGCGCATGCCCGGAGAGCCCAAACCAGGGTTGGGCGGCATGAGTGAAGTGCTGTCGAGTGAAGTCGGCGCTGAAGTGCAAAAGACCCTTGGCACCATCAGCTCCGTGGCGGACGCACTGGGTGGCCTCGGCTCCAACGACATCGTGCTCGGCAAGGGGCCCGGGCTGGGACTCAAGGGTAGTGGATCCGGCGGCGGAGGAGATGGCCCTGGCGGGGTTCCGTACGGATCAGGAACCCTCGATACGGGCTGGGGGCCGGGTAAGGGCGGTGGCTACGGGACCGGTCGGGGTGGTCCTGGCGGCAAAGGCACCGGTGGCAACGGCAAGGGTGGCAGTGGCGACGGCACTGGCGCTGGCAGCGGTCGCGGCACTGGCGAGCGAGACGTCGACGGCAAGGGCGGCGCGAAGAAGACCGGCCAGGGACTCACTCCTCAGCAAATCGCCTCGGTGATGAACTCGCGCTACGGCGCGTTCCGCGCTTGTTACGACTCGGCACTGGCGCGCGAGCCCACGCTTCAAGGTGGCGCCGCGGCGAGCTTCTCCATCACCCCTGGCGGTAGCGTGAGCTCAGCCAACGTGAGCGGCTCCGTGGGGCCGCGGGTGACCAGCTGTATCTTGCGTCAGGTACGGCGCTTGAGTTTCCCCACGGCGGACAAGCCCACTGGAGCCAACTACTCCTGGAGCTTCCGCCCGAGTGCGAAGAAGAAGTGAGCCTCCGCTGGCATCGACTTCGCATTGCTTGAGCTTGGAACGTTTTCGCGGCGTTGATCGCGGGAGACAAAGGTCGATGATTGCTTGGAATATCAAGGCGTTGCGCTCTCACCCCCCAATCCGCTCGTCGGGGGCACGCGCCTCCGCCGCGTGGGCCACGGGCCTCGTGTTGCTCAGCGCTCTGGCTTTGGGCGGCTGTGGAAACGAGGAAGAGACCCGCACGCTGAACCCAGAGCAAGTCGGCATGACTCCCGACATCGCGCCGGTGTTCGATGACGGCGAGTCGCAGCTTTACGAGGTGAAGCTGCCAGTGCGCTTGCCGGTTCGCAAGTCGACCCAGACCGAGCGTCAGAGCGGGCGCCAGAATCGTATCGATCCGTACGACCGCTATCCAAGCGTCACCACGGATGACTATGAGGTTCAGGTCACCTGGGTGATCAGCAATCTGGACGATCAGACGCACACCATCGAGCTCTTGTTGGACCCGTGGAACGAGTTCGGGCGCTACTGGCCGGGCCTTCAGGTCGTTGACGCCGAGCGGGGTGAGGTCGCGCCGAACCTCTCAGGCATCGACTTCTATCGGGAGCTCAAGCCAAGCAGCGCCGGTGAGGCGTCTCGCTTGCGAGGCACGTTCACCTTCGACGACATGACCGAGGTCACCACCGACCTGGCTGCGGTGATGAACATCATCCTGCTGGTGCCGCCGCCGCCTCCAGATGAAGATAGCGCGATGGGCCCGGCGACGTTCGCGAACCATGCTTTCCATATGGGAAATCGGACCAGCAGTACGCCGCTGACGGACAGGTACGTGCCGCCAGTGATCGCTGGTCTCACCGGTTTCGATATTGGTTTCCGCACCACGGAGCCCTCGAACATCGCGCTCGAGTTCGTGGTCGAGATCAAAGAAAAAGACCGCGATCGCAACAAGGTGCTCGACGACGGCGAGAGCATGGACGAAGCGTTCGCCGAGCCTGGCGACTACATCACCGTCAGCGCGATGTGAGCCGTTGCTAGCGCCGATTCGCCTCTACCCAGCGGATCACGTCCTGTTCCACGGGGCGTCCCAGGTGGCGCGCTAGCTCCTGGATCCCCGTGGGGCTCGTCACATTCACCTCGATCAGCTTGCCGCCGATCAGGTCGAGTCCGACGAAGAACAGGCCGAGCTTGCTCAGCGTGGGACCGACTTCGTCGACGAGCGCCTGCTCGGCTTGACTCAGATCCGTTGGCTTGACCGTGCCACCTACGTGGATGTTCGCCCGGATGTCGTCTTCGCGCGGGACACGCAAAATCGCTCCGAGCGGCTTACCGTCGAGTAGCAGGACTCGCTTGTCGCCTTCGCGCACCGCAGGCTGGTACTCCTGCACCAGAGCGAGCTGTTTGCCTTCATGAGTCAGCACGTCGACGATTGCGCGCGCGTTGCGATCCGTCGACGTCAGCGACAGCACGCCCATTCCGCCCGCACCATCGAGTGGCTTGATCACGCCCTGGCCGCCCACGCTGCTCACGAAGTCGAGGATCCGCTGACGGTCGCTGGTGACGAGCGACCTCGGCATCAGGTGTGCGAACTGGAACGCGAACAGCTTCTCGTTTGCGGCCTGCAAGCCCCGTGGATCGTTCACGACGAGGGTCTGGTCACGAACCAGATCCAGTTGCTGAGTGAGGTGCAAGTAGTCGACGTCGAACGGCGGGTCCTTGCGGATGAAGACCGCGTCGAGATCCGCGAGCTGGACCGTTTCGGGAGCCCCTAGGCTCACGTGCGGAGCCGTCTCGCTCACGCTGATGGGACGCACGTCAGCGAACAGCTCACGCCCTTGATGGCCGATGTTTCGCGGAAGGCAGTGCAAGCACGTGTGTCCCAGCGCCTGAGCCCCACGTATGAACGCGAAGCTGGTGTCCTTGTCGTGGGACATGGATTCGGCGGGATCCATCACAAACAGCAAGCGCACGCAGTACCTGTCTTTCAGGAGCTAGCGCGACGCTGATGGCTTCGCGCTCGGTAGGTGGTGAAGAGGGTGTAGGCTCCCTATCTACAGCTGGCAATCATGATGGCAAGCACCCACGACACCGCCCTCCGTCGGATCTCAACCCAACCGCAGCGCACTCACCGCCTTTCGCGGCCCCCGAGGCGCTTGCTCACGCTGTTCTGGATCGCAATCGCGCTCTGCTGGGCATCCGCGGGCGCGGCGCAGAACGCCGGCCGCAATGTGGTCAGTTCGGAGAACAAGCTCGCGGCTCAGGAAGCGCTGGCGCAGCTCCAGGCCGGTGGGAACGCCGTTGACGCCGCAGTGACTGCGGTGCTCGTCGCGGGTGTCGCCAGCCCAACCTCCAGTGGGATCGGGGGGGGAGGGTTCGCGATGGTTTGGGACGCGACCAGCAAGACAGCCTACGTGCTCGACTTCCGCGAGGTGGCGCCGAAAGCTGTCGATGCCGCCGCCTTCGAGAGCCGGCCGCTCGCGTGGGAACAGCGCGGCAAATACGTCGGCGTGCCCGGCGAAGTCGCCGGGCTCTTCATGCTGCACAAGAAGTACGGCAAGCGCACCTGGAAGCAGGTCGTGGAGCCCGCAATCCGCGCGGCAAAAAAGGGCTTCCCCGTGGAGAGCCACCTGGCGAAGATGCTGGCGCAAAGCGCCAAGACGCTGATGCAGGATCCCGGCATCGCCGCCGTCTATTATCCGAATGGAAAACCAGCCGCCCAGGGTAATCTGCTCAAGAACCCGAAGCTCGCGGCCACGCTGGAGGCGATCGCCGAACATGGCCCTGAAGCCTTTTATCAAGGGCCCATCGCCGAGGACATGGTCAGCAGTGTCAAGGCGGCCGGCGGCGCGCTGAGCCTCGACGACCTGAAGGCGTACAAGCCTGTCGAGCGCAAGCCGCTCAGCGCCACCTGGGAAGGCTATCAGGTGTATACGATGCCTCCGCCCAGCGCTGGTGGCCTGATGCTGGTCGAGGCGTTGCGTCTCTTCAAGAAGGCTGAGCTGGTCAAGCTGGGGCGTGACACTGGCGCGTACCAGCACCTGCTGGCCGAGGGGATGCGTGGCGCCATTGCTGACCGCGCGCGTTACCTCGGGGATCCGGCCTTCGAAAAGTACGACGTAGAGAAGCTGATGAGCGCCGCTCGCATGCAGGTGCGGCGGAAGAAGATCTCCCTTCACCGCACCCACAACATCCCGCGCTTCGGCCTCGAGGAGCACGGGACGCATCACCTGGTGACCAGCGACGCGGCGGGCAACATGGTCTCCTTGACCACCACCGTGAACCGCTTGTTCGGCGCGAAGCTCACCGCGACGAATAGCGGGGTGCAGCTCAACGACGAGCTGGATGACTTCACTGCGAACAAGGACGCTGCCGCGTTCGGCATGCAGCAGTCACCAAATCGCGCGCGTGCCGGGGCGCGCCCGGTGAGCAGCATGACCCCAACCATCGTCGTGGAGAACGGGGCGCCGGTGCTCGGCATTGGTGGCTCTGGGGGCACGACCATCGCGACCAACGTGACGCAGCTGGTGCTGGCGCGCCTGGCGTTTGGAGTCGATCCGCAGAAGCTGGTCTCTGGTCGGCGCTTCTACGTTCCCCCGTGGAAATGGTACATCGCCCTGGAGAAGGGCGCGCCCAAGTCGCTGTGGGAGGATCTCGAAGCGCGCGGCGAAATCGTCGGGACGATGCCCTTCACCACCAGCGCGGTGCAGCTGATCGCCATCGAGAAGGGGCGCAAAGTTGGCGCAGCGGACCCGCGTAAGACGGGCGCGGCGCTGGGTAGATGAGCTGGCGCGGCGCGGCTGACTTTCGCTGCTCCCTCACCCCCAAAAACTTGGCCAACGCTCGGGAGATCCGTCAACGCTGCTGCGATGTCCGGCAGACCGTGTGAGATTTGTAGCGCTTTGGCGTCGTCGGAGACGGATGGCCTTGGCGCACCCACCCTAGCCGCTGCTCCCGACGACGAGGCGAAGCAGGGCGGGGACAAGACGCGGCGCGTGTTGATCGAGGACCGCCTGCTGTCGCTGTGTGACGAACACGCCGCCGAAATTCAGCTGCATCGCGTGGACTCCATCGCGGAGCTGCGGGAGTTGTTTCAAGAGCGCTACGGCAAGCGATCGCTGGTTCTGCGCCGCAGCCCCCTCGACCGCCGGGTGTTTCCACCACGCCCAGAAGGGCGTCGACTCACCGACGGACGTCGCGCCAGCGACGGCTGAAGTCGCGGTCTTGAGCTGACTACGGACAAACGGCGGCGTAGGCTACGTGCGATGGTGCGGGCAGTGCGTAGTGGGGGCGTGCGGCGGACGCTGGCTTGGGTGTCGCTGCTTGCGGCGTTCGTAGCCTGCTCGAGCAGCCACGAGGAAGAGCCGCGAGGCAGCACGTCGAGCGCCGTGATCGCCGACGCCGAAGCGACCGGTGTTTACGGTCAGGCAGGTGCGCTGGACACCGCCACCTTCAACAAGGGCGGGCGCTCTGCGGATAGCCTGGCGGCGCCATTTGCCCTCGCGGTTGCTGACGACGACAGCTTGTTCATCGCGGACACCAGCAACTCCCGCGTGCTGCATTTCCCCGCGGGAAGTACCACGGCCGACCGCGTGTATGGGCAAGCCGGTGACTTCACCCAGGGGCTCGAGAACAACGGGGGCGTCTCCGCGGACTCGTTGCGCTCGCCACAGGGTCTCGCGTATTTCGCGGGCGACGGCGGCCTGCCCGCAGGCTTGTTCGTCGCGGACACTCAGAACAACCGCGTGCTGTTCTTCGAAGGCACCACAACCACGGCGGCGCGGGTCGTCGGTCAGGCGGACTTCACTGGCGTTTCCCCCGACGTGGCGGCAGATCGGCTCAATCAACCGACGGGGCTCGCCGTATCGTCGAGCGGCGAGCTGTACGTGGCAGATCGGGGCAACCATCGCGTGCTCAGGTTTCCTCCAGGAAGCGGAACCGCAGACAAGGTCTGGGGTCAGTCCTCCCTGGCCACGAACACCGCGAACCTGGGTGGCGTGGGCGCTGCGACGCTCAACGGCCCGGCGGACGTCGCGCTCGACGGCGCTGGCGCGCTGTTCATCGCCGATACGACCAACCGGCGGGTGCTGCGCTACAGCGTTGCTGGCAACATCTTCGCCAACGCCGTGTGGGGGCAACCGAACTTCAACTCGAACGGCTCCGGCGTTGCCGCGAATCGCTTCAGCTACCCGCAGGGTCTGCTGAGCTTGGGTGGCGAGATCTTGGTCTCCGACTCGCTGAACCATCGTGTCTTACGTTTCTCCACGGCAACGGGCTTCACGTCCGCGACGCAGGTGTTCGGTCAGCTCGGCGCTCTTGATTCCGGGACCGCGAACAAAGCTGGCCTGGGGCCACGTTCTCTACGCACACCCGTGGGTCTGGGGGTGAGCAGCGATGGCACGCTCTTCATCGCGGATTCCTCGAATCATCGCACCCTGAGCTACGCGGCCTCCTGCGCTAGCGTTGGCTGCGACGACGGCAACCCGTGTACCGATGACGTGTGCGAAACGAGCGGTATTTGCAGCCATGCTGTCGCGCAAACAGCGCCGGACAGCTGCCTCGGCTTTGCTTGCGACGCCACCAGCCTGACCTGCAAGAACAGCTGCGCTGGCGCTACGGACTGCCTCACGGGTTATGACTGCATCGCGGGGCGTTGCACGAAGACCTGCAGCGCGCCGACGGATTGCCTGGGCGGGATCTGCAGCGATGGCTACTGCTGCGACGTCGCCTGCAGCGGAAGCTGTCAGGCGTGCGACGTCAGTGGTAGCGAGGGCACGTGTAGCAACGCGCCCACGGCTGAAGATCCGAAGCAAGTCTGCTTGGGCTACGGGTGCAACGGCGCTGGGGGTTGCCGCGCCGCTAGCTGCAGCGGGGACGCGGAGTGCCAGGCGGGCTTTCACTGCGTCGGCACGGTGTGTACCAGGGACTGCACGGTTGATACGGAGTGCGCTGGACGGAAGTGCGTCGACGGCGTGTGTTGCGGCGAAGACAGCTGCGACCCGGGCGCGACATGCAACTTCGACGCGGCGCATGCCGGCACCTGCATCAAGGCTCAAGGCAGCGACTGCAGCGCAGCCAGCGAGTGTGGTTCGGGGCTCTGTATCGACGGTGTGTGCTGCGACACGGACTGTCAGGGCACCTGCAAGAGCTGCAAGGTCTCCGGCAAGCGGGGCACTTGCTCGTTCATTCCCGACGGACAGGACCCCAGCGAAGAGTGTCCGACGGACGCCGCCATTTGCGGCGGCTTCTGCGATGGCAGCGGCGCCTGTCGACTGACTCAGGCAGGGACCGAGTGCCGCCAGGCGCGCTGCGAAAATGGTTTATTGTTCGAAGCTGCCGAGTGCGTTGGCGACGGAAGCGCCTGTCCGGCGAGCAGCTCTGCGCCGTGCCCCAACGCCTATGGCTGCGAGCTGGATGGTCGCAGCTGTCGCACCACGTGCACCGAGAACTCCCACTGCGCGCCGGGCGCGGTGTGCGCGAGCGGGGAGTGCAAGGCCGCGACGGTGACGCTCTGCACGGATGACTCTCAGTGTGACTCGGGTTTCTGCGCCGACGGCTATTGCTGTAACTCGCGTTGCGAGGGAGTGTGCCGTTCGTGTGCAGTGAGCGGCACCGAAGGCGTGTGCAGCTACGTTCCTTCCGGCGAGGACCCGGATCAGGAGTGCGGCGCTGGCACGTGCAGCGCGAGTTGCGATGGCGCCGGAGCCTGCCTTGGCTCTTCCGTGGGGAAGCAGTGCGCGCCCGCGAGCTGCGCTGGCGCGAACGTCTTGCTCGAGGCGGCGAGCTGCTCCGCGGACGGCGCCGAGTGCCCCGCGCGGGTCCAGGTGAGCTGTGGTGCTGGCAGCTGTCGTAACGCCGCCTGCACACTGCGCTGCGCGAGTGACTCCGATTGCGCCGCGGGCGCGGAGTGTTCCGCGGGGCAGTGTCGCCTTCCGTCGACAGACGCCGGTTGCGGTTGCCGTACGGGGTCTCGCTCACCCCAGCACGCCTGGCTGCTGCTCGGGGCCCTCGCTGCATTGATGCGGCGCCGCAGACGCCTCGCATGACCCCCCACGGTTTCAACAAGCTCGCTGCGTTTGCCTACTGCGTCAGCTTCTGCGCGCTCGTCTACGCGCGGCTGGGGCCAGCCCCGGTGCCCGTGTATCCCGATCCGATCGTTGCGCTGCCAGAGAACTCGGCAGTCGTCCTGACCGCGAATCTCGATCGGATGCGTCTGACGGAGCTCGGTCGTCAGTTGCTCGATGAGTCGGGCGGCGCCGCGCTACCCGGCGATTGTCAGACTGTGGTCGCCCATGCTTCTCGGGTAGCGGCAGCGATGCCGCGCCTCGAGCACGCGGAGGACGTGGGCGTGCTCGGCGCGGCGTTCAGCGGCGGCTTCAAAGCGTCTGAGCTCGAGAGCTGCGTGCGTCAGTCGTTGGCGCAACGGGGACAGCAGCTTCAGCGGCATCGCGACGCGGACTTCCTGCGCCTCGGGGGCGAGCCGACGGCTGGTCAGGAGCGCAACCCAGATGCCCAGGGCGTGGTGGCGCTACGCGACGATGGGCTCCTGCTGGGCGCTCCCCAAGGCTATCTGCCGCAGATGGTCGCTGCAGCGAACCGCAGCGCGCCCAACGTGAGAAAGTCGGAGCAGCATCGTCTGCTTCGCGAGCTGGTTGGCGTGAATGGAACGCTCCTCCTCAGCGCCATCTGGGATCTGCCATGGTTTCCGGGGGTGAGGGCAGCCGCACTGAGCGCTGACTTCTCTCCGAGTTTGCGTGTTGAGCTCGCGGTGCGCTGTGATGACGAGTTCCGTTGTGCCGCTATCGCGACGCGCCTGCGCTCACTGGAAGACGAACCCATGTTGAAACTCGTGGGTCTCGCTTTGCCGCGCGGTTCCCTGAAGGTCAAAGACCTAGACGGGTTGGTCAGAGCCAGCTTGGATGTTCAGGTATCCGATGCGCGGCCGCTTTTGCGGCGAGCGCTGGAACTCATGAAGTCGCGTTGAGTGGTAGGTCGTGCACCCACATCCATCGCCGCGCTAAAACTTCAAGCCTCAACGAAATCGCTGCTCGGATCTACGCGATGGGCAGGCCAGCCTGGACGCTATCCGCTAGACTATCCAGCGCCATGCCGAATCTTATCACCTCGCGGAAACAACCAGACCTTAGCAGCGCCACTGCCCAAGTCGCGAACCGGGCCAAGCGCCGTCGCGTGAGCGCGGTGCGGCTTGGCGCGCTGTTTGGTGTCGTGGCCCTCGCGTCGCAGTTCGGCGCTTGTAGCCCGACCGGTGGCGGCGGTAGTGAGGTAGGGAACAACGGCGGCTCGTCGAGCAACGGCGGCAACAGCTTCGGCGGCTTCGTGAGTGGCGGTTCCAGTAATGGCGGGGACGGCTTTGGTGGCTCTTCATTCGTCGACGCGAACGGCGGTAGCAGCGCGAACGGTGGATCCGGTCAAGACGCGTGTGCCTCGGATACCTACGGCGGCAAGCAGATCCCGCTAGACATGTACGTGATGCTCGATCGCTCGGGCTCGATGGATGGTCCCAGCTGGACCGCCGTCGTCGGGGCGCTCACCGACTTTGTGCAGAGCCCAGACTCGGATGGCATCGGCATCGGGCTGCAGTTCTTCCCGGCAACGACGGAACCAACGTGCCCGATCTTTGCTCCTTGCGGAAATAGCTGTACGAACAACGGTGGTTTCTGCGAGATGTGCGACCCGAACGGCTTCTTGCCGCCAGCGGTGCCGTTCAACACGCTACCGGGCGCCGCCGCCGGCATCGTGAACGCGATGAACAGCACTTCACCGAACGGTGACACACCCACCATGCCGGCGCTCCAGAGCGCGGCCATCGCAACGACGGCCTACGCGAAGCAACACCCGGATCGCAAGGTCATCATCGTGCTTGCCAGCGACGGAGTACCGAGCCGCTGCGAAACGGGGATCCCGCAGATCGCCGCCGTGGCGGCCGCGGCCCTGGCAGAGACGCCTTCGGTCGAGACGTACGCGATCGGTATCGGCGACATCGCGGCGCTGGACGCCATCGCTGCGGCGGGTGGCAGCCAGAAGGCGATCGTCGTCGATACGGCGACCGGCAGCCAGGACTTCTTGGACGCCATGAACGAGATCCGCGGCCAGGCGCTCGGCTGTGAGTACCTGATGCCAACGCCCGCGGAGGGCGACGCCGATCCCGACAAGCTCAACGTTCGCTACACACCGGACGGCAGCCCCGAAGAGGTGTTTCCGCGCGTAAGCGACGTGTCGCAGTGCCAGGGCCAAGCCGGCTGGTACTACGACAACCCAACGAACCCGACCAAGATCACGCTCTGCCCGGCATCCTGCGACCGGGTGAAGAACCTGGGCGGCTCGGTGAACATCGAGCTCGGTTGCGAGCAAATCGTCGCTCCCCCGCGCTGAGCAGCGGCAACTTGGTCACCAACAGCGGGTGGCGGCGAGCTCTGCCGCCAGCCGCTCGGCGACGAAGCGGATGCGTGGCACGTCGAGGGCGGTCTTCGAAACGACGAGGTGCAATGTGCTCTCGGCGTGCTCCCCTAGTTCCAGGTCGAGCTCCACGAACATGTCCTGACGCAGGTAGCGGTGCTCTACGCGGCCCAGGAAGATGCCGCCGATCCCACACTCGGCGGCCCGAAGCTGGACCAGGTAGTCGTCGCTCGCAAAAACCGGGCGGAAATCTGGGATGAGCTCGGACAAGATTGAGTTTGGCACCACGTGATCGAAGGGCGGCGCCCAACCAATCCAACCAACGTCTGCCAGCCCGTAGCCCTTTGGCAAGCAGGCTGCGTACTCCGGTGTGGCCATCGCGGCTGTGTGGTGGGTCAGCGTCGCAAAACTCACCAGGTCGCGCTGCTCGGGCGCCTTCCAACGCAGCGCCAGATCCGCTTCACGCCTGACGAGGTCCGCATACTGGACACTCGCCAGCACATGCAGCCGCAGCTCTGGCCAGCGCGCCCTCAGATCTGCGGCGAAGGGAGCAAGGAAGCCGTATGCCAAGCCTGGAGGTGCGGTGATGCGCACGACGCCTGCTGGCTCTTGGTCCCGGCTTTCCGCGCGCAAGGTGAGCACCCCCGCCCACTCCGCCATGCGCTGCGCAGGCTCCAGCAGCTCAGTTCCGCGACTCGTGAGCTTCACGCCGTGGGCGCTGCGGTCGAACAGCGGGTAGCCTAGGTGCTCCTCCAAGCTCGCCAGGTGGCGGCTCACCGTGGGTTGCCCTAGACGGAGCAGACGGGCGGCAGCGCTGATGCTGCCGCTCTCGGCCACGGCTAGGAAGGTGCGAACGTCCTCCCACGAGATATCCATTTCCGGATAACAGTATGCGACTATCGTCGATTTGCATCCAAATCCAGATGGCTAGGTTTCAGCCATGACTCGTCGGCGTCGCGTGTTGTTTGGGGTGATCACCGGGATCGCCTTGTTTTCAGCCACTCTTGCCGTGGTTGGGTTGCCTGCGTCCAGTCACGCGGTGGAACCATCCGATCTTGGGGTCGCAGCGTCGGAGGAGGCGCTCTCTGCGGATCTCGAGCAATCGGGGCCCATCGAGTTCGACACCTTCGTCGCTGCCGACTGGGAGGTGCCGCTCAGTGGCTTGCTCAACCTCGACGCTCCGGAGGCTCGCGCGGCGGGACTCAGTGATCGGGACGAGCCGATTCAGATCTTCTTCTATTCCGTGCAGCATCCAAAGTTCGGGCTGTTCGTGGTCGACACCGGGGTCGAGTGGGCGCTTGCGAATCAGCCCGAGTCCTCCCTCCTGGGTGGCATGGTGGGTGACGTGATGCACCGCGAGCGCATCCAGGTGAAGCTCGACATGCGCTCGTGGCTGGCCAAGCAAAAGGAGCCGCTGCGCGGTGTGTTCCTGACACACATGCACACCGACCACATCGAGGGGCTGCCAGACATCCCCCAAGACGTGCCGGTGTACGCGGGTAGAGGTGAAACCCACGGGCGCGAGTTCTCCCACGCATTCACCGCCGGGATCACCGATGACGCGCTCGCAGGTCACCCTCCAGTGCGCGAGTGGAAGTTCCCCAAGGAAACCCGAAGCGTGATCGATGTGTTCGGTGATGGGAGCTTCTTTGCGCTCCAAGTACCGGGACACACGAGCGGCAGCACGGCGTACCTCGCTCGCACCACCAAGGGGCCGGTGTTGATGGTGGGGGACACCTGTCATACGGCGTGGGGATGGCAGCATGGAGTTGAGCCCGGGTCCTTTACCGCGGACCAAGCCACGAATCGTGAGAGCCTCAAGTGGCTCAAGCAGCTGGTCGAGCAGCACCCGAAGATTCAGGTACGGCTTGGCCACCAGTGGCTCCCGCCGCAGGCGCCCGTGGCAGCTCGTGGCGCTGAGTGATTGAGCAGCAGCGCGCCTCACCCCCAGACCCTCGAGAAGCTGCGCAAATGGAAAAACGGGAGGCCCTGGGGGACCTCCCGTTGCTTGCGTTCGATACTGCCGCGCGCTCGAACTGCCGCGCGTTCGAACTGCGGCGACTGCCTGGCCTTAGCGCATCGAGGCTACGACTAGCTCAGCGCTCTCCGGCTCATCCAGATCCGTAGCAACCGCGTAGCCTACTCCTCGGCGCTCCACCGCGGCGATGGTGTAGCCCCGGCGGGAGCCCATGTAGACCGGCGTGTTGCGCACGACCTTGGGCTTGAAGATGTAGCGAACCGGCACGCGCTCCGAGTCATAGACGTAGACCGTCACCCGGTGACCCCCAAGACGGTAGCGGAAGGAAGCAGCCTTCTGGTTCCGTACGGGAACGACGCTGCCGCCCAGCCACTGTGCACCGTAGTCTTGAAGGCCCTGAGGCACATGGACCGGCACACCAACCTGAGGCTCGAACGTTTCGACCAAGCGAGGCTCGACCACTTCCGGCTCCGGAGGAGGAGCCGCGTGATGACTCACCAGCTCGTCCACCAGGGCGTCGACGGTGATCGGCGTCGGCTGGCTGGACATCACGTTCGCCTGTGCGCTGCTGCTCGGCTGAGACTGTGGATGATCTCCGCTGGCACCGAGCACCAGGGTGAACCCGGCGGCTGCGGCGATGGGCAGGATGTACTTCCACGGAAGGGCACGGCCGTGACCCTGACCTTCGAGCGCCTCTTCACGCTCCCTTTCCGCGCGGAGTGCACCACGGAGACGAGCTTCGAACGCTGCGCTCGGCTCCTCGTCTGCCAGAGTTCGGCGCATGCTCTCCTTGAGCGCCTGGCTGAACAGGATCTGTTCGTGACAGTCCTCGGAGTCGAGCATCAGCTGCTCGACTTCCACCATCTTTTCTGGTGGCAGCTCCCCGTCGATGTAGGGGTCGACGAGCGGTTCGATGCGGCGTGCGGCGTTACTCACCCCACACCTCGCTTCCGCTCGCGGTACGCATCCAGGTTGACGGGTTCGCTCGCCTTCTGCTTCGAGCCGACCTCGGCTTCGGGGCCCACGATGCCCATCTCTCGCGCTTGCTCGAGCAGCTCGGCTTTGAGCAAGCGACGTCCACGGTGCAGGCGGCTCATGACGGTTCCAATCGGACAGCCCATTACGTCGGCTATCTCCTTGTAACCGAGTCCTTCCACGTCCGCGAGTACGACGGCCAGCCGGAACTCTTCCGGTAGACCCTCGACGGCGCGACGGATTTCGGCTTCGAGCACCGGGCGGAGCGCGGTCCCTTCGGGATCTCGCATTCCGCGCAGGCTCGCCGCGCTGATCCAACCATCGCTGAGCGGGTCCGCGTCCGGTCCATCGAGGACCGCACGCTCCAACCCACCGCGGCGATAGCGGTTGATGAAGGTGTTCGTCTGAATGCGCAGCAGCCACGCCTTCATGTTGGTTCCGGGCTCGAACTGATGCCGAGCCCGCATGGCCTTCACGAAGGTGTCTTGGACCAGGTCTTCAGCCTCGGTCCGACTGCGAGTGAGGCGAGTTGCCACGGCGTACATCGACTTGAGGTGGCTGATGGCCTCCTCTTCGAATTCCGCCGCAGAAAGTGCGCCGCGCGTGGATGTGACTTGTGCCATCGGGTACTGAGCGGCAACCCGGGGCGCCGCCCAGTTATTCCTGAGGCTTGTTGTCGATTGAGTCCAGGCGCGCTTCGATTTTGTCCAGGCGCTCGTTCAGCTTGGAGAGCTGACTCTTCAGGTCTTTGAGCGGCGAAAAGTCGGGCAAAACCGTGTTGATACGCTCGTCGATCGCCGCTTGCCACTGCTCCAGCGTGGCGCGCGACGTCTGGATCACTCGCGTCAGGCCCTTGGCGTCTTTGCTGTCGCTCACGTCGTCGTCTTCCTTGTCTTCCAAGCCGGCCTCGGGTTCGGCTGGGACTTGCTCCACCACAATCTGAGCGGGCTCGGCGGGGGTCGCCGGGACTTGCTCCTTCGGCATCAGCCGCCCGATGGGACCCTCGCGCAGCGTGGTGAGCAGCTTCTCACCACGGTTGCGAATCAGCGCTTTCAGCGTCGTGAGAGGGATGCCGCGCGGCTTCGCCTTCAGCTCTTCCGAGATGATCAGCGCCAAGGTGACGTCGGTTTTGTCTTCCTTCGTCGCGTTATCGATGATCTGCACGTCCTCGCCCGCGCGCACCATATCGGCGATCTGCAGCAGCGTGACGTAGCGACTGTCCTTGGTGTCGTAGAGCTTGCGGTTGGAGTAGCGCTTGATGATGCGGCGCTCCCCGCCCTCACCCTCAACGGGCGGAGAAGGCTTCTCCGAAGAAATGACGTCTTCCGACACGAGTACCCCAGGGTAGGCGCAAGCAATGAATCAGTGGCCACCAAGGCCGCCTGATACGCCTGTTGGCCCTGCTCAATACAAGCGCATGTGCCGCATAGCGTCAAGCTGACTTGCGCTCCGAGCGGCTGCTTCGCTCTCGTTTGTGGAGCTGACGCTCAAGCGATCGCGGCCACGGCGAGCAGCTCTGAGGAGTCGCTCTCTTCGCTGTCTGCCGACGACCCATGCTCACGCTTTAGCTCTGCATACTCTGAATCACAGAGTTCGAGCACCAAGCGCAGGAAGCTCGTGAAGTCGGCGCGGCGGACCCCCACTTCATTAAGCCAAGCGACCACTTCGTACTCGCCGTCTTCGCGCTGGCTGTCCAAGTCGAAGGCGAACAGCGTGGTGCCTGCGGCATCGATGCCGAACGGAAGCAAGTGCGGCTTGTGTGAGTTCGCTGCCGTGGGAGCCTCGTCACTCGGTGGAAAGCAGCTCTCGAAGGTCTGCGTCACGAGGTCGAGATGCTTCTCTCGCCCAAGGTCTTTGGAGCCGAGCAGGCCAGCGCCTTCATAGAAGCGCGGCCAACCGTCGTGACTCGCGAGGAACGCGCGATAGCTCGGGGGTAGTGCGCGTCCAAGGCGCGACTCCGCGTCTGCGAGTTGTTGCTCTCGCCCGCTGGGGTTCGGCACCAGCCCCGAGTCCCGCCAGGGGCGCTGCCGCATCAGCTCGGTTTGGCGGCTGCGGATCGCCCGCAGCAGGTCTCTCCAGTTCGCTTGCGATTCACTCTCGGGGCTCGTGTCGCGCATGCCGACGGGTGTGGCGGAACCCGAAGCAGCGGGCCAAGAAACGGGCGGTCCGCCGAGGCTCGCAATCAGCGTACGCAACGCTGCCTCGACGGGGCGTCGTGGGTGTCGCGCTGTCGCCAGGGCAGCGTTCCTTTCTCGCGCCCCCCGGACGCGAGTTTCGGCGTTTTTTCGCCCACCTGGGACCAGCTCGGTATACCGACGGAGATGCCCCGAAACCGACTTCTGGCGACGCTGCTGAGCCTGCTTGGCCTGCTCGCCGTGGTGTGCGGTTGCAGTGGGCAGAGTGACCGCCCGAGCCTGCTGAATGTCATTGGAGCTGGGCCGCGTGAGCTGTCCAGCGGTGACGAGCTCGAAGTCGTCGGAACCAATTTTCCGGAAGGTAAACCGGCGACGATTTCGTTCGAGGGTTCGCTGCATCGTCCCGGCGAACCCGCCCAGGAAGACGTCGAGATCGTGATCGCCGCGAGCAGTAGTTCGCGCAATCGCATCGCCGTGGTGCTCGACGACGTGACTCTCGCGGAGTTTGCGCGCCGCGGCGCGGCAGGTGCCCACACGACGTTTCGTGGCAAGGTGACCGCAGCCTTCGCTCCTCGAACGTCTGGCGCGCCGCCGGTGACCGGGAGTATCGATGGGGTACAGGTCGACTTCTTCCCCGCCGACGTGCCGGTCTCGGTGACTCACGAACTGGAGACTGAGGGGCAGCGAGCGGCGACGCTGCTCGGGCTCGAGTTCGAGCCTCAAGGCGCGGGTTCGGGGCTACTCGTCAAGACCGTCGTGCCCAATAGCCGCGCGGAAACGGCTGGCGTGAAGCCAGGCGATCGCTTGGTGGCGCTCGATGGCTTGCGGCTGGCGGACATCTCTGACTTCGTACCTTCCGGGCGCTCTCAGACTGCCGAGCTCGAGATCGTGCGAGGCAAGCTGAAGGAGACGCTGCGTCGCGGCATCGACGTGCAAGGGTTCCGGGATACGCCGCCCGAAGACCTACTCTGGGCGGGAGTCGTCGTGGGCATCGTGTGCGTGGCGCTGCTCGCCTTCTTGTTGCCTGTCGCGTCGGTTATCGGCTGGTTCGAACGCCGGGTGGTGCAGCGCAGCCGCGCGCTCGGCAGAGACGCTCGGCGGGTCGGGCTCTTCGATTGGATTCGAGCCTCAAT
This sequence comes from Polyangiaceae bacterium, assembly GCA_041389805.1. GTDB lineage: Bacteria > Myxococcota_A > Polyangia > Polyangiales > Polyangiaceae > JAHBVY01. The sequence continues at coordinate 142,856 of JAWKRD010000015.1, forward strand.
CGGCGGCGTTTTCCGCGAGGATGTGCTGCCGGGCGCGAACAGCCACGCTGCGTTGCGAGTGGTGCCCTACTTCTTGTTCTTGGGTACCAGCGCGATGTTCACGGTCATCTGCTTCGGCCACCCGTTGCTCGAGCCGGAGCTGGACCTCGGCGCTCTCTTCCTCGGCACCGTGACGGCCCTCGTCTGTACCGGATTGATGCTCGGTGGTTGGAGGCCCCGCGGACGCTGGTCGCTTTTCGGGGGGTTAGGTGCAGCGCTCCAGACCCTGAGCTACGAGATACCGCCGCTCTTCTCGATCCTGGTCGTGGTGCTCATGTCCGGTTCCGTGAGGATTGGGGACATCGTAGCCGCTCAGGGTGGCAAGCCTTGGGAGTGGTACGTCTTCGAGAACCCGATCACGTTCTGCATGTTCCTGCTGTTCTTCGTGCCCGCGCTCTCCGAGGGCAGCCGCGCACACGCAGAGCTGCCCGAAGCCGACTGGGAGTTGGCGAGTCCGATTTCCGGGCAGGAGTCCAAGCGGGGCACCGCCTCTGGCGTGGCGCTCAGGTTCCGCTCAGTCAAGACGCGCTACCTGATGTTCTTCGCCGAGTGGGGCCACGTGTTTGTGATGAGCGGCCTCGGGGCGGCCCTGTTCCTCGGTGGCTGGCAGCTGCCCGGGGTGAGTCGCGGCCTCGTGATGTCTAGCCCAAGCCTTGGCTTGCTCTCTGCGCTGGTCTTCAACTTGAAGGCCTGGGGGCTCACCCTCGCCGTGCTCTGGGTACGCTGGGCCTTGCCACGTATCCGCGTGGATCAGCTTATCGGCGTGGTGTGGAAGTGGTTCGTGCCCGCGGCGCTGCTCGGTCTGGGGGCGACGCTCGGGTGGATGAACGCGCTCAAGAGCCCGGTGTTCCGCGTCGTGCAGGGCGGGCTCTCGTATGTGCTGTTTGGCTTTGCAGTGCTGGTGCCGATCTACTTGATGCTGCGGGTGCTCAGTGGCCTGAGAGATCGCCACGCTGAGCTCAGCGTCAATCCGTGGCTGTGACGCAGCTGGGCTGATTTTCAGCCACTAGGGCGACCACCCCGCCAAGGTTCAAGGGTTGCGGCGCGCCGCCGTTCTCATCAGGCGTGAGACGTCCGCTTGCCGCGCTTTGTCTGCTGGGAGTCGGCCTATGCACCGCACAGGCCGAGGCCGGTACACGTTGGCGTGGGCCTCGGGTCAGCCTGGAGGTTGAGCCGAGCCTGCGCGCGGTGGTTGGCGACGCGGAGGAAGTCGTGAAACGCGCGGCGCTCCGCTGGGCGGAGGTGGACGGGGCTCCAGAGCTCGAGGTGAGTGTTGCCTCCCACGAAGGAGGCCCCGGCTACGACCCGCGGGGGCCTTCGAACCGTGTGAGCTTCGCGCCTGAGGGCAGTCCGCTGGTGGGAGGAGCGCTCGCGATCACGCTGCTCACGTATGACGCGGACACGTTGGAGTTGCTGGACGCGGATGTGATTTTCAACGGGCGCCATCGCCTGCTGGACGTGGCGCGCTGCGACCCTGATGAGGGTGAGCCGGGGTACGACTTCGAGAGCGTGATGCAGCACGAACTCGGGCACGTGCTCGGACTGGAGGAAGACCTCGAACACCCGGAAGCCGTGATGTACCCCTACGCAACTCCTTGGACCACCGACTCTCGCAGCATCAAGGCGGCGGATGAGACGCAGCTCGAGACACTGTATGCGACTCCCCTGCCCGACGCGCCCACCGGTTGCAGTGCACGAGTCGTTGGGGCGAGCTCAAATATTGCCACATGGAATTACTTGTTCGCGCTGGGGTTGGTAGGTGTCGCGATCGCGCGACGCCGCAGGCACGGCCTGCGATGGGTGCTCCCCGGAGCGGCGGTTGGTTTGTTCCTTGGCAGCTCTCAAGCGGCTCTGGCGTCGGGCGGGTCGAGCGCGTCTCTGGGACCAGACGTCCTGGCTCGCCTCGAAGTGACCCAAGCGGCGGCGCGCTGGGACCAAGGCGTGCTCTACACGGACCTACAGCTCACGACCCGACGGTGTGACGCCGCGCTGTGTGGCGAGTTGCCAAATCGACTGACGTTGGTTGGAGGATCTCGCGACGGTGTCGTTCAAGTACTCGGACACGAACCGGTGCCCAGCGTCGGTGCATTCCTCGAAGTCGTGGCTCCTCCATCGCGCTCCGGGAATCGGTTCAAGGGCTACCACTACCGAACCGTAATCAAGACCAAGGGAGGCGATTCACTATGGATTCAGTAACCACTCAAGAAGAGCCACGCGCTGAAGCAACCATCCGGCGGCACAGTATTCAGCCGGACAGCGACGGTCGCCGCGCACACACCCGCTACTCCGTAGACCTGGATGTGCACTTCGGCTCCGACCACAACTTCTACGCCGGCTTCGTCGAGAACCTCTCGGCTGGCGGTATCTTCGTGGCCACCCACAACCTACGACCCGTGGGCGAACGCTTCGAGATCAACATCAACTTGCCCGACGGTCGTCCGATCCAGGGCGTGGGCGAGGTGCGCTGGGTGCGCGAATACTCCGAGCGCTCCAATGTGCCCCCCGGCATGGGGATCCGCTTCCTCGAGCTCGGACCAGGCGCCGATCTGGCCATCGCGGACTTCCTGCGGGAGCGCGATCCGCTGTTCTTCGACGACGAATGAGCCTGCGGTGAACTGAGGCAGCAGTGAATCCTCCCGGAATGGCCACCTGAGCATCCCGCTCATGGTGGCTACGGGCGCTGGTTCAGCGGCTGCGTTCGCGAATCGCCTTCTCTTCCTGACCGAGCTGGCCGATGGCCTCCAGGCAGCGTTCGGCGATCGCCTTGTAGGTCTTCGGGGAGCCTGATTTCGCCAGCAAATCGTTCACGTCAAGAGGTTCGCCGAAGACGATATGGATGGGCGCACCCGTACCGTCGAAGTTGCTCTTCACCTGCAACGCGATGTCGTTGATCAGCCCATTGATGAAGACCGGCAGCACGCGCACGCCGGCTTTGTGGATCACGCGGCCCACACCACTCTGAGCGGGCAAGAAGGTGTACGGGTCGTCGTCCTTCTTGCGCGTGCCTTCCGGGTGAATACCGACGAAGGTCCCGCCGCAGGTCAGACGGTAGGCGAGCTCGTCGAGGCTCGCCAGATTCAGCGCAGCGCGGGATCGCTCACGGAAGATCGGCGGATACATGGCGAAGAAGCTCATCGCGCCGTTGACCACGAACCCGAGTGGCTTGTCGTAGAAGAACTCCGAGCGCACCGGAAAGATGATGCGTTGCTGCAGACCCAGGCGGACCAGGTTGGCGGTGACGAGGTAGAGGTCGAAGAAGCTGCGATGGTTGGCCACGCAGATCACGCTCTCCTCGGATCGCAAGCGCGGGACACGCTCCACGCTGTGCAGCTGAGTGAGGCGATCCGTGCAGTAGGTGATCCAGCGGGACCCGACGAAGCGCTGGCAGATGCGCACCGCGCGGTCGAGCGGTTCGCTCTCGAAGGTGTGGCGAATGAAGCGGATCTGCGCCTTCTCCAAGGACGACAAACGATCGGAACCAAGTTCCACCAGGTCTGGTCGCTCGAGTGTGGGGTTGGTGCGCATCACCATGCTGCCGCGGCTAGCCGCTTTGCGCAGTTGAGACAAGATGCATCCCGTTCGAAAGTTCGACACGGGAAAATCGCGCTCTGGTTCCGCCGTTTGGTGTTGATGACTGTTCACGCTCCCCAGCCGAACAATCCGTGACCGATCCGTCAGCGCGAGGAGCCTTCCGCGTAGCTCGTTTCGCTCCATGGGGAGTTTTGCCCTGTGAACGCGCCCTACGGACTTCTTCTTGCCATGGGCTGCAGCGAGAGTCTCCATGCAGAAATTGATTGGCCAAACGCGGCTTCTCAAGCTGTCAGTCGCGGCACGCTGGTTGCTAACGTGAGCCCAAATGGCTCAGCGAAACTGTGGGTGGTCAGGGAACGGTGTAGTTGCGGCGGTGGCTGGTTGCTGTCTGCTTTTGAGCGTGGAAACGCCGGTGATGGCTGCGGAGGTGACGGGGCAACCCGCGCCTGCACCCGCCTCACCCTCACCCCCTCCCCCTGCTCCTGCTGCGCTACCGGTTGCGACGTCGGATCCTGTGTCCGCCCCAGCTCCCCCTCCGGAAACGCCTGCGGAGCGCGAGGCGCCGCCGGTGGAGCTTTGGCTGGGGATCGGTGCCGGGAATGCCGTCTGTGACAACAAGAAGCCGGACTCGGATTGTCCTGTGGAAACGGGTAGCGCGGTTGCCCTCGGCGGCGCTTGGCGGCTCAGCAAGAGCTGGGCGCTTGGAGCTGAGCTGGCGGGTTGGCAGTTTGGGGTTCGCGACGAATGGCGCGGCCAGCTCGAAGACCCCGCCACAGACGTGAAATTTTCCTCCGCCTACTTCGCGCTAGTCGCCCGCTGGTACTGGCTGGCGAAGCTTGGCTCCTATCAGGGCTACCTGCAGTTTGGTCTGGGAGGCGGCGTCGTGACGGGTGAAGCGACTGCGGAGAGCGGGGCGAAGTACCGCGTTTCCAACTCGGGTGTGGTTTTTCCCCTCGGAATTGGCTTCGATTTCGAGCTGGCTGATGTTTTCCGCCTCGGCCCCCAAGCGCTGGCGTATCTCCAGAGCTCCAGCACGCACTGCGAGGAGCTGAACGGAGGCGGCGAGACGTGCTCGGACTCCGGAGAGGAAGACAACGCATTGCCGTATCGCTTCCTGCTGGTTGGAACGTTCAACTTTGGAGGCTAGCGTCAGTTAGCTGTTCTGACATGGTAACAAGGCGTGCCGCGGTGTGTTCTGGCCCGCAAATGCAGAACACCCCGAACCTGTTGGTTCGGGGTGTTCGTCGTTCGAAGCTGAGCTGATCAGGCCTTCATGGCGCGCTTGAGGGCTTGGTCCAGCTTGTCGAGCTGGCCCTTCACCTGGATGACCTGCGTCTGCAGATCCTTCAGGCGATCGCGCTCGAGTGAGGCCGCCGCGTCGAGATCGCCGAGCAAGTCGTCGCGGCCGTCGGTGAAGCGGCGGAGTTGATGAGCAGCCTTCGCAAAGCGAGGCAGAGCCGGGCGGCCGCGCCGCTGGGTCTTCTTGCTCGTCTGACGCAGGCGAGTGACCTCGCGCTCGATGCGGTCGACTGACCAGCGCTGCTTCTCTGCTTGGCCTGCCAGCTTCTTCTGCTGGGCGGCGGTTAGCGCGTCCAACCGGTTCAGATGGCTGAAGCCGAGGTGCTGCCAGGTCGGCTTGGTGTTGAGGTTGTTGCACACGCGGTAGACCGCGAGGCAACGGTGCAGAGCGCCGGGGCTGAGGCGGAGCTGCTCCTGCTCGCCGATCTCGCGCAGGCTCAGCTCACCCTGGTAGCGCTCGGAGATCATGCGACCGATTTCATACGCGTCTTCAGCAGACAGCGGCGGCGCGTTGTCGCTGACAGCTGCATCGGGCCAGCGGACCTTCGCCTTGCCGTTGCCGTTCTTGGCTGCGGCCTTGGCACCGTTTCCGTTGGTTTTCGCCGCGCTGGTGGACACGCTCTTCGGGGTGGACTTGTTCGAGGTCTTCTTCTTTGCGGGCATGGCTGCGCTCTATTCCTGTGCTGATGATCCCGTGGTGAGTTGCCTTCTGGGGGGAGGCTTTCTCCGTGGAATCGCGGTTCCTAAGGTCTCGCGCCTGGGCAGGCGCGACGAGGGACGACAATGGGTGGGGATAGGTCGGTCGCTTTCGCAACCGAAAGGTCAACTGGTCTTACGTCTGTGAGCTAGCAACCGTTCCGTCGTCACCCGCATCCCTGCGGCTTCGGCGGGCGGCGGTTGCAGCAGGCGGTGGTTGGCGATTGAGAACCACTCAGCTTTGGAGTTGTTCCCTTCAGGTTACAGCTTGGCGCGTCGTGTTCAGCGTTGCGCCTGATGCTTCGAAGTGTGCGTGGTGCGTCACCACTCACAGCGCGAGTCACTCGCTTCTGATCGGGTCAGACATGAGCTGCGTGCGTGTTGTCTGCTTCTGGTGTCGCGCGGCTCCAGAGGAGCAGGCGCGCTCAACAATCGGCTAGTTTCCTTTACGCCTTTGTTAGTGCTGCGTCTAGGTCGCTTGCCAACAAACGAACACCACCGGCGGTGAGGCGTCGACTGTCTAGTCGCTCTAGAAAGATATACTGGTGCCGCCGGACACACTCCTTTCCCCTAGGAAAGACCCGTCGACCAAAAGACTGATTCCGCCGGTACCGCGAGTGACGTTCCATGCGAGCCCACCGCCTAGCGTGTAGTGGTGGCGATCGCTGCCGACGCTGCTGGATCCGCCTCTCGTCCAACTGACCGGTCCGAGGAACGCTCGTGTTGCGAGGTAAGGTGCGAAGCCATCCCACATGCTAATTCCGAACATGACTCCAAGCCGTAGATCACTTGCGGTGAGAGTGACGGAATCCGCCGGCGGTTGAGTCAGATCCGAGCGCTCGGTTTTCGTCATTGAAAAACCCAGGCCAAGGCTCGTCATCAGGAATGGAGCGGGCGTTCGTGTGTTTCCCCCGATCCAGCGATGGGAGAGCTGAGCTCCCACGAGCCATCCCGGGGAAACATCGTGGGCGCTGTTTTCGCCTTCCAGCTGGCCATCGAGAATGGCACCGGCGGAAAGGTTGAGGCTGAAAGCATCGCCCAGCTGTCGACCGACGGATGCGGCGAGCGTGTGTTGCGTGAGCGTGTAGTTCGCCTCGCCGTCGAAGCGTAAATCCGCAACGAAATAGCCGTAGCTCAACCCAGCGGACCACACTGCTGGCGCGTCTTCGGGATTGGAACTCCCTTCACATCCCGTCGGACCGACGGGTGCGCCGAGCCCTCAGGCGTAGGCCGTGTTGGGAAGGAAACCGACGAAGACGAGGACCGTGCTCGCGATGGCGAAGTGTTTCGTGTAGCGCTTCACCTTGCGCGCCAGTACCGCGAGATTCTGAACCGCGACCAACTGGTGAGTTTGCATGAGGGATTGCGTGGCGATGCTAGGCGACGGAGTGCAGTGAGTGGACTGCGCTATATGTCAGCGCGGAAATCTCCTGCGCGTGCCTGGTTCCATTGGACCGCCGGAACGCTGCTTGCTGGAGCTACGTGCCGCGCGGTCCTCTGCGATGACGTCGGAGCGGAGTGGAGCGCTGGTCCGACTCAACGTGCTCCATCCTTACACTCCGTGGGCTGTCGCGCTTGCCAAGTTTGGCATTTGCATGGGCGAATTCTTACCCATCGCCCGGTCGAGGTGACTCGAAGTGTGTCGCCAGAACAAGGACGCCGCATGTCGTACCATCGGCCGAACAACGTGTCGCTGGCAGCCACGCGCAGTGACCGAAGTGCGTGCCTGTGAGGCGTTCGCTAACGCGAGCTAGCGACCTCGTTCACGTATGGATAATCCGGGCTGAACAGTCGCTCCGCTCCGGCGATGCTCGCGCGCGTCGGCCCCGCGTTCGCAAAAGCCGATGATCCTCACACCGGGGGGCAGCATCCTCATTGGAGCGCGCTTCCCTTGAGTTGCCGCGTAACCCGGTGCGCCGGTTGTCTGCCCCGGCCGGGCGCTCAATCAGTCCTGGACCCGCCGCCCAAGATGTGGTTCGAGAGCCGACCTTCGCTCCCGCTCGGCGCCGCGAGGCAGAGAAACCGCACATGACAGACGAATCGGAAACGCTAGTACGTATCGAAGGCCACCAGGTGACCGAGGCCGTGGCCGGGGCGCACCGCGGGCTGCGCCGTGATGTCCAACGTCTCCTCGATCTCTTGCAGACCGCGGAGCTCTACGTCCCGCTCCAGGTCCCCATGGACGGCGTCCCGCTGGGTGAGGCGGTCGAGATGGCCGATGGGCTGACGTTGATCCCGCATTTGCTCCAAGACGAGGACGGGGATCAGTACGCGGCGCTCTTCTCCGAGACCGACATGTTGGAGGTGGTCCAAGACGAGCTCGGCTGGACGACGGGTGAAGGCGGTCTGGAATTCTGTTCGGTGCCCGCGCTCACGGCTCTCGACATGGCGCTGCAGGTCATCGACGACGAGCGGGTGGTCGGGTTGGTGTTCAACCCGCTCGACGACACCGAGCTCTTGTTGAGCCGCGCGGAAGTGGCGAGCCTGGCACAGAACACCGCGCTCCCGCTGGTCAACTACGTTCGCGACATTCCGGAGCTCGAAGACGAACAGACGTTGATCGCAGAACTGGATGGCCCACCTCCGCGTGATCTGACTCAAGCACTCGACGCCCTGGTCGCGGAGTCAGGTTCCATCGAGAGCTATGCGCTCCAGCAGACATTCAACGCCGAACGTGACATCGAACCCCACTTGACCTTGCACGTGAAGACCCGCGGCGATGTGGAGGTGCAGTCTCTGAGTCGGATGATCGTCGAGCGGATTGAAGGCAAGGTGCCAGAGCCTGGCTACATCGACATCCTGTTCGACACGCTGGCCGTCGACCCGCCGCGCGCCCCCGAGCAACTCAGCTAGGCGTCCTCGCGCCATGGAGCTGGCGCGCAACCAGGGCGCGCAGCTCTCGAAAGCGGAAGGGCTTGTAGAGCTTCTCGGCGCTGCTCTTGCTCAGCTCCGGCAGCGCCTTGCTCTCTGAGTCGACCAGGAGCAACACAGGACGTCCCGCTTCAGCCAACCTAGCGAGCTCGAGCTGGGCGCTCTCCGGCACGGCTCGCGTGAGGTCCACGACCCACAGCTCGCCCGCGTTGGGCGTGAGGTCCTCCAGTCCGCGGCCGTATACGGCGTAGTCTTCCAGAGCGCTTCGAAACAACTCGACCACGTCGTCATCTGCCACGACGGCAATGGGTTGGGCGCTCGACTTGGGTGGCTGCGAGGAGAGCTCCAAGCTCTCGTCTCCGTGCGGCAATAGTACGCGGAACGTCGTGCCGATGCCGACGTCGCTCTCGACGACGATCCGTCCCTGGAGGCTCTCCACGATGCCGTGACAGATCGAGAGGCCAAGACCTGTGCCCACTCCCGCGGGTTTCGTGGTGTAGAACGGCTCGAAGACGCGTTCCCGCGACTCCGGGTCGATGCCAATTCCGTTGTCGCTGATCTCGATGCTCACCCAGGGGCCTGCAACCCGCGTGGTGATCGTGATGCGACTTTCGCGCGGTTCACGCTCGGGCAGCGCCTGGACGGCGTTGACGAGCAGGTTCAGGAAGAGCTGCGCAAGACGCGCTCGGCTCGCGACCACCAGCGGAACCGGTTCCAGGTGAAGGATGAGCTGGGCTTTGCGTTTGATGTCGGTGCGCGCGAGCCCGACGACGCTCTGCAGCACGCGCGCGATGTCGACCCCGCCAAGCTCACGCTCGTCGGGGCGGGCGAACGTCTTGAGGTCGCTCACGATCTCGCTGATGCGCTCGACGCCTTCCGAAGCCGTCGCGAGCAACTTCGCCAAATCCTCGCGGGAATAGCTGTCATTCTTCAGTCCGCGCTCGGCCATGTAGAGGTTGCCGAGCACGTAGGTCACCGGGTTGTTGATCTCGTGAGCGACGCCCGCCGCGAGCGTGCCGAGGGACGCCAAGCGGTCCATTTGCGCGAGGCGCGTCTGCAGGCGGCGCTGGCTCGATACCTCCCGAGCCACGAGAAGCGCGTACTCCTTGTCCTGCAGACTGATCGGCTGCCCGACGACCAGCTCGAACACGCACTCGTCGCCGTTTGGTGTGAGGCAGCGCACCTCGGCGCTCGACGGGCCAGCGCTCTCGGGGGCTCGCGCGATGAGCCGCGTGGCGCGCGCGAGGTCGTCTGGGTGAACCAGATCCAGCAACTGCAGCCCCGGCCTGCGCCCCAAGCCACCCAGGCTCTCCCAAAACCACTTATTGGCGTAGTGTACCTCGCCCGCGTAGTGGATGATGATACCGTGCGGAAGTGCCTCGAGGGTGGTGAGCAGATTCTGTTCACTCTTTGCTAGCTGTACTTCGCGATCCCTTAGCAGGTCTTCTTGCAGCGCCAGTTCCTCAACCGCGGTCCTCCCGCCTACCAGCGCCTTTGACCAGCGCTTCAAGCGACTACCGAGTGTCAACGGGGGAGGTACCAGGACGCGGAAGCTGGCTTTCTTGGGGGAGAGGTCCGCCGTGACCTCCGCGTGCGGTTGCCCGAGGTAGTCTGGCAGGACCTTGAGCGCGCCAGCGACCAAGTGAAAGAACGCCTGACAGTCCTGATCGCCCTCCGGGATCTCGATGCGGACAATCAGCTCCCGTTCGTCTTGTTCCTCGTAGGCAAACTTGAGGTTGCGAAATAGCGAGGGCCCGTACCAGCTGCACGCCGCCCAGTACACAGAGCGGGCGCTGCCGAAGTAGCCTGCTACCGCGCGGAGACGCGCTACATCGGGATCGAGCAGTGCTACCTCGCCCAGCTCGAGCAACGCGCGATGCCCACCCAGGCGCTCTTCGAGGCGCTCACACAGAGCGGCGAAGCTGGCCCAGCTCATCCTTGCACCGCGCTGCTCGATACACTTGGGATCGATATCCAAGCCTTCGAGCAGCTGCGCGAGGGGTCGCTCGAAGTGCTCCGCCGCAGCGAAGCAGATTTGGAGGGTCTTGCAGCTGACTTCGTTCACGTTGGCCTGGCGTGCAAAGAACGAGGGACTCTAGATCAACGAGCGGCAACCGAAGCCGTCAGTTTTGGCGTCGCGGCGCGTGGAGGGCTGGCCTCCTGGTTTGCCGCGATGGCTTAGCGCCGCGAATATTCGCAGTTTTTGCGGTGCTCGCTTGTGCAGGGCTGTCGCACCGGCCCAAGCACACTATGATCCGCCGGCCATGACGCAAGCCACCACCTTTTCAAGCGATGCCTCCGTGAAGTCCGCCGAGGGCACCCCGGATGCTGAAATCCTCGCTGTGTGCGAGACCCTACGTTCTTCGTTCGAGTCTGGAACGACTCGCTCGTACGAGTGGCGAATCCAGCAGCTGCGCCAGTTCATGCGCATGGTGGAGGAGAACGAGGAGGCCATGATCGAGGCGCTGAAGCAGGACTTACGCAAGCCCTACTTCGAGGGTTGGTCGGCGGAGCCTCAGTTCCTCAAGGCGGAGCTGGGACATACGATCAAGAAGCTGAAGTCCTGGATGAAGCCGAAGCGAGTCGCCGCGAGCATGGCTGTCCAGCCGGCGCGCGCGCGCATCGTGCCCGAGCCGCTGGGTGTCTGTCTGATCATCGGCGCCTGGAACTACCCGATTCAGCTGAGCCTGGCCCCCTTGATCGGCGCTATTGCCGCGGGGAATTGCGCTGTGATCAAGCCGAGTGAGCTCGCACCCGCTTCTAGCGCTCTGCAGAAGCGCCTGCTCGAGAAGTACCTCGACCGCGATTGCATCCGCGTCGTCGAAGGTGGCGTCAAGGAGACGAGCCTGCTGCTCGATCAGCGCTGGGACCACATCTTCTACACGGGCGGCGGCGCAGTTGGAAAGATCGTGATGGCGGCAGCGTCGAAGCACCTGACCCCGGTGACTCTGGAGCTCGGCGGCAAGAGCCCGTGCATCGTCGACCAGGACGTCGACCTGGAGACCGCAGCGCGACGCATCGTTTGGGGGCGCTTCTTCAACGCCGGCCAGACCTGCGTGGCCCCTGACTACATCCTAGTCCACGAGTCGCTGGAGAAGCCGCTGCTCGACGCGATGAAGGGTGTGATCAAGGAGTTCTACGGCGACGACCCCAAGCAGAGCGACGACTACGCGCGCATCATCAATCGTCGACACTTCGACCGTCTGAGCAAGCTGCTCGACAGCGGAGAGACCTACGTCGGTGGCGATACTGACGCGGACCAGTGCTACATCGCCCCTACGGTTCTCCGCGGAATCACTGGCGACGAACCCGTGATGGCCGACGAAATCTTCGGGCCGATCCTGCCGGTGCTCAAGGTCGCGAACCTCGACCAAGCGATCCGCTTCATCAATCAGCGTCCGAAGCCCCTGGCGCTGTACGTCTTCACTCGAGACAAGCAGGTCGCGGAGCGAGTCGTGGAGCGCACCAGTTCTGGTGGTGTGTGCATCAACGACGTGATCAGCCACATGCTCCCGCCGGACCTGCCCTTTGGTGGCGTCGGAGCGAGCGGCATGGGTGCGTATCACGGCAAGGGCACCTTCGACTGCTTCAGCCACAAGAAGAGCGTGCTCGACAAGCCCACCTTCGTTGACCCGGCGCTGCGGTACCCCCCGTACACCGAGGAAAAGATGAAGTGGGTCAAGCGCCTGCTCTAGTTCCGCGCTAGCAGCGAGGCCCACCAGTGCCGCAGCGAGGCTCGACGCCGCGCTGCGGCACTTGTGTTTGGGGTATCCGGTTTGTGAGGGCGGTCATCGACTCGTATCGACGGCGTCAGACATCACCTGTAAGACTCGAGGTGATGCGATTTTCCGAGCTGCTGGGGTCAGCCGTTGCGCTTTTCAAGGATCGTTCTCGTCGTAGCTGGATCAGCGACACCCGGGCGCACGTCGAGTACCCAGAGCTTGGGCGCGAGGAGCTGAAGCGCTTTGCCCAGGCTGTCGAACGGCTCACCCAGGATGTCCAGCACCTGGAGTGGGCGGAGGTCAACCCGCACACCAGACGGGTGGTTTTTGCGTTCGCGCCCAAGGCGTTCGGTCTCGAAGAGCTGGAAGGCCTGGTGCGGGAAGCAGAGCACCTTGCGCGAGTCGATGGGTCGCGTTTCGTGGAGAGTGAGGCGGCGCATCCCGCGGACGAGGAGTCCGCGACGCGTCTCCTCATTGAAATCCTTGCGGATTTGACCGGGCTGGGTCTCGCGACTGCTGTCACCGTCTCGCCGTTGAAGCCATTCGTGGTCGGTTCGAGCTCCGCGGCAATATTGAGCGTGCTCAAGGCGTCGCCGCGCCTGCGCCGCGGCATCGACGAGCGCCTCGGACTCGAGCGTTCAGACCTGGTGCTGAACCTGGCGAGCGCTCTCGCGAGTGGCCTCGCGCAGCGCAAGGGCACGCAGCTCGTGGAGCTGAGCCACAAGCTCGCGGCGCTGCGTGAGGTGCGAGCGCGTCAGCGCGCGTGGCAGCGGCGCCATGGAGAGCTGACCGCTGAGCCAGCGCAGATCGACCTGGAGCGATCATTCAGCGACCCACGGCCCGTGCCGTTGCCGCGCGGACCTATTGAGGAGTACGCCGACCGCGCTTGGTTCGTCTCGCTCGGTGGGTTTGCGTTGAGCTTCGTGACCACCCGCAACGTACAGCGCGCGATCGCGGCGCTGTTCGGCGGGTTGCCGAAGCCGGCGCGGCTCGGTCGGGAAGTGTTCTCGTCGGAGCTCGCCCGCGTGCTCAGCGGGCGCGGCATCGTGATCATGGACGCCACGGCGGTGCGTCGCCTCGACCGCGTCGATTGCTTGGTCGTTCAAGGTGACTTGGTCGCGAAGGACAAGTTCACCTTCGGTCGCGTCAAGAGTGAGACCCTCGAGACCTCCGAGGTGCGCGCTCAAGCGCGCGCGCTGTTCGATCCTGAGTCGCCCGTGGCTGTGCAGCGATCCGGGGAGTGGCGCCTTGGCCCGCTTGGGCTGCTGGATGCTGAAGCCAGTGCCGAGCAGGAGGAGCTCGCTGCGCAGTGGTCCGACAAGGGCGCGCTGGTGCTGGCGCTCGCCAAGGGCGGACAGGTGCAAGCGCTGGCGGAGCTCGACATCGTGCCGCAGACCGGCGTCGAAGAGCTGATTTCGGCCGCACACGCGGCGGAGATGCGGGTTGTGCTGACTCACGCTGACGAGAGCTCGCTCCAAGGGCTGAACGTCGACGACGTGATCACGACCGGTGAAGGCATGGCGGCTGGTGTGCGCCGCCTGCAGCGTGAGGGTCGAGTGGTGTGCCTCGTTGCGACCGAGAGTCGCGACGCCCTGGCGGCGGCGGACGTGGGGATCGGCCTCTGCCGTGGGGACTCCAAGCTGCCCTGGGGAGCGCACATTATTTGCCGCGAGGATTTGAGCGATGTGCGCTTCCTGATCGAGGCATGCCCCACGGCGCGCGCGGTCTCCAAGCAGAGCGTCAACGTCGCCCTCGGCGCCGCCACGCTAGGTGCGCTGGTGTCTGCCGGCGGGCTACTGCCGCTCACGACTCGCCGCGTGCTGTTCGTCGTGAACACGGCGACCTTGATCTCGATGGCGAACGGTCTTCGCAACTCGTTCGCGCTCGAGCGCCGCGCGCTGCCGCCACCGCGTGATCCCACGCCATGGCACTCCTTGACCGCTGAGGGCACGCTCGCTCGTCTTGGGTCGAGCTCGACCGGGCTCGTGCTGCGCCAAGTGATGAACCGGCGTCGCATGGACATCGAGCCGAGGCCGGCCGCCGTCGAGCTGGTGGAGGCGATCACCGACGAGCTGTTCAACCCCCTGGCGCCGCTGCTCGCGGCGGGCGCTGGATTATCTGCAGTGGTTGGTTCGACCGCCGACGCCGTGATGGTGGGTGGAGTAGTGGGGCTCAACGCATTGATCGGCGGCGTGCAAAAGTTCCGTACGGAACGAGCCATTCGCGATCTGGCGCGCACTGCGACGCGCCACGCTCTGGTGCGGCGCGGTGGTCAGACCAGCTACGTCAGCGCCAGGGAGCTGGTTCAGGGCGACGTGGTCTTGCTCCAAGCCGGCGACGTCGTACCCGCGGATTGTCGGGTGCTCGAGAGCGAGTCCCTCGAGGTGGATGCGTCGGCGCTCACGGGCGAGTCGCTCCCAGTGGTTAAGGGCACCGGCGTCAACTTCGACGCTCAGGTCGCTGACAGGCGCTCGATGCTCTACGCGGAGACGTCGATCGCTGCTGGCCGAGCCACGGCGGTCGTCGTCGCTTGCGGAGACGAGACCGAGGCGCGTCGCGGTGCTGCTGCGCGGAAAGATCGCGTCGGTGGTGTCGAGCAGCGCCTGCGCTCCTTGATGAGCCTCACGGGGCCAGTGGCCTTGGCCGCGGGTGTCGGTGTGGTCGGCGCTGGCATGCTGCGCGGGCGTCGCGTGTCGGATCTGGTCGATACGGGCGTGAGCCTCGCGGTTGGCGCGGTGCCCGAAGGCTTGCCGTTGCTTGCCACGGCGGCGCAGCTGGCTGCCGCACGCCGCCTCAGCCAACGCGGCGCCTTGGTGCGCAACGTGCGTAGCGTAGAGGCGCTCGGACGCGTGAACGTGCTGTGCGTCGACAAGACAGGCACGGTGACTGAAGGTCAAGTGCGGTTGACCGCCCTGAGTGACGGTGACGAGCAACAACAGCTGACCGGCGCGAGTGGCCCACGTATCAAGGTGCTCGCCGCGGCGCTGCGCGCGACGCCCGATCGTCGCGCTGCTGCGGGCCGAAACGACCCGCTGGACGAGGCGCTGAACGACGCCGCGCGCCGCCTTGGCGTGGCGCGTGACTACGGTGCCGAGGGTTGGCGGAAGACCCACGAGCTCAGCTTCGAGGCTGGTCGCGGTTACCACGCGGTAACAAGTCACGTCGAGGGCGGCGCGTTGCTCAGCGTCAAGGGCGCCCCGGAGGTGCTGCTGCCAGCCTGCACTCGGCGCTCCACGTCGGGACAGAGCGAGCCCTTGGATGAGATCACAGCCAAGCGCCTGCACGCGGTCGCTGAACGCATGGCGCGCGCGGGGCTGCGGGTGATCGCGGTTGCGGAGCGCCGAGCCAGCGCGGAGGACAACTTGGATGCCTCGCGCCTCGTGGGGCTGAGCTTCCGCGGCTTCTTGGCCTTCTCGGATCCGGTGCGCGCCACAGCGGCGGCAGCTGTCGAAGGGCTCAAGCGCGCCGGCGTGAAGACGCTGATGATCACCGGCGACCATCCGTCTACCGCCGAGGCCATCGCCAAGGAGCTCGACCTGCTGACTCCCGACGGAACCATGACCGGCGCCGAGCTTGGTAACATGACCGAGGAGGAACTGGACGCGCGCATCGGTAAGATCAGCGTCTTTGCCCGAGTGACCCCGTCGCAGAAGGTGCGCATCGTGCGCGCGCTGCAGCGCGCGGGGAAGGTCGTGGCGATGGTAGGCGACGGCGCGAACGACGCGCCAGCGATTCGCCTTGCAGACGTGGGGATCGCGCTCGGTGAACACAGTACGGCTGCTGCGCGTCGCGCTGCGGACGTGGTCGTGACGGATGAGCGCATCGAGACGTTGGTCGACGCGATCGCGGAGGGCCGCGCCACATGGGCGTCAGTGCGCGGTGCTGTCTCCATCCTGGTTGGTGGTAACCTGGGGGAAATCGGCTTCACGCTCGGAGCCGGTCTAGTGGATGGCCGCCCACCGCTCAACGCTCGCCAGTTACTGTTGGTGAACCTGTTCACCGACGTGGTGCCCGCGATGGCCATCGCCTTGCGTCCGCCGTCGCCAGAGGTGCTGGCCAGTCTCGCGAAGGAAGGGCCTGAGGCCTCCCTCGGCAGTGCACTCAACCGGGAGATCGCCTCGCGCGCCGGCGTGACGGCGCTGGGCGCCGGTTCCGCGTGGTTGGTTGGGCGCTTCACCGGCTCACAGGCCCGGGCGCGCACGATTGGCCTGGCGGCGTTGGTCGGATCGCAGCTCGGTCAGACCATGCGCATCGGTGGCTACTCGTCGCCGGTCGTGGTGACCAGCATGGGTTCCGCGTTGCTCCTCGCGTCGATCATTCAGACGCCGTTCGTCAGTCAGTTCTTCGGCTGTCGTCCAATGGGGCCAGTGGCGTGGGCGACGGCCATTGGAGCGAGCGTCGCGGCGACTGGGGCCAGCGTGGCCTTCCCGCGTTACATGGCAGGCATCGGGGAGCGGATCCGCACGGAGTTTCCCGGCGTCTTGAACAACTCGGCCGTGAAACTACCCGGTTTTTCCCTCACCCCCAAACCCGCGTAGAAACACTTAGACTGCTATTACGCAGCCGGCACCGCTTCTTTTTTGGGGGAGAGGGCGCGCTTGGGTGGCACCCGCGGACGTGAAAAAAGCTCACGCGGAAACTTGGCCCGAGCGTGCGACTTCTGGCTAAGGGGGGTGCATGAAGCTACCGCTCATCACCTGCTGCGCCGCATCTCTCCTGATCGTTGCCTGTGGGGGGGCGGCGACGCCCGCGCCCGAGGCCCCCAGCACCGACGCCGCTGGCGCCGCGGAGGAAGCCGCGCCGGAGACGCCGAGCGAAGACGTGATGCCGGACGCCGACGCCGAGCCCACAGCCGAAGCCATGCAGGTCGGGGACTACTACGTTCAGCGCTTCTCCGGCAGCTTCACCAAGGAACCGATGGTTCTCACCGAACGCGTCATCGCCCGGGAGAAGCACGCATTCGTCGTTGATTTTCGCCTGGAGCAAGGCAAGCACGCATCGACCTTGCGTCTCCGCGTGGATGCAAAGGACCCGCGCCGCATCCTGCAAGTGAGCGAGATGAAGGGTGAGAAAGAGTCTCCCGCCACGCTCGCTGCGTATGAAGCGCTGATGGCGCGCACGATGTTCGCTCCCGACGAGAACGAGGAGCAGGTCGCAAGCGAAGAGACGACGTGCATGCTCGGTGACGAGTCCGTCGATTGCCAGCGCACGGAGTACCGTGTGCGCATCGGTGAGAAGTCCGCGAAGTTGAGCGTCACCACTAGCAAGTCGGCCCACGGTCGCGATCTGGGCGGTGAAGTGATGACCGACGACGGCAAGCTCGTGTATCGAGCGCAGCTCGTCGAGATGGGTCACGACGAGGGCAGCCCGGACGTAGCCAGCCGCTAGTCACACGCTAGAGAGACAGCTTCACTACGAGGCGCCGGCACGCTGTGCTGGGCGCCTCGTTTGCGTTGATGCTCTCGCCCAGCGCGAATTCAGGGTCCATTCAGGGTGCGCTCAAGCTTCGGGTCGCAGCTTTCACTAGCTTGGGGTCATGACTCGCAGGCTTGGCCTCGGGCTCTTGGCGCTGTGTCTGGCGCTTGGCGGCTGCGACGGCGACGACAGTAAAAAGAACGCGAATAGCGGTGGTGATGGTGGTGGCATGGGCGTCGCTGGCGGCGACACCGGTGGCCAGGGAGGCGCACCCATGGCCGGCGCGGGGGGACAGCCGTCGGCTGGCAGTGGCGGCATGGCTGGAAGCGGTGGCGTGGCCACGGGTGGAACGGGCGGCGTCGCCGCGGGCGGAACCGGCGGCGTTGGGGGCAGCGGCGGAGAGCCGGTGGTGCCCGGCGCTCCGGGCATGGGCATGACGAGCGCAGGGGCGCGGGTTTCGTCTGCGAACTACTCCGGCGTGGTCGTTCTTGGCGAAGCACCCGGTGGCAATCGTGTGATGAGCAGCGCGTCGTACCAACTCAGGATGGGCCTGGTCGGTGCGACTCAGTGAGCGCGACTATATCCACGCGGTAATAGAACTGGCTGGGCAAAGGTAAGGAAATTGCGATGAAACTCAAGCATTGTCTCGGCGCGCTGGCGCTCACTGGGGTTCTGGGCATCAGCGCCATGGCATCGGCGCAGGTGCCAATCGATCTCTTGACCCAGCAGGGAAGACTGTTCGACTCCGCTGGCGCTCCAATCAGCGACACCCTGGACTTCACGTTCACGTTGTACGCTGACTCCGACGGCACCACGCCGCTCTGGACCGAGACTCAGAGCGTCGCCCTGAGTGACGGGTTCTTCTCGGTGCAGCTCGGGGGCGTGACGCCATTTCCTCCAGGGTTGTTTGACGGCTCCTTGATGTACCTCGGGGTGCAGGTGGGGAGTGACGCAGAGATGACTCCGCGTCAGCCTGTGACGAGTGTGCCCTATGCATTGACGTGCGGAAATGTCTTGGGCGACATCACCCCCAGTACTGTCAGCGTGGGCGGCGGTCTCGTGATCAACGAGTTTGGCGAGTGGGTTGGGCCGAGCAGCGGCCTCGTCGGACCAACGGGCCCAATGGGGCCAGCTGGCGCCGTTGGCGCGACGGGTCCGATGGGACCGGGGGGTGCCATGGGTGCCACGGGTCCGATGGGACCAGCGGGCGTGGCAGGTGCTACCGGTCCAGTCGGCGCCACGGGAGCGCGCGGCGCGACGGGTCCCGCTGGTCCTACTGGTGCGACGGGCGCAATCGGACCTGCAGGCCCGACGGGTGCGGCCGGCGCTCAGGGGCCAGCTGGTCCAGCTGGTGCGACGGGTGCTACGGGAGCGCGCGGTGCGACGGGTCCCGCCGGTGCAACGGGTCCTGCCGGTGCCACCGGCGCGACCGGTGCGACGGGGCCACGCGGTCTTCAAGGGCTTCAGGGACCCACTGGAGCCACCGGTCCGACCGGCCCTCAGGGACAGCAAGGGCAACCGGGCCAGCAGGGCATTCAAGGCATTCAAGGCCCGACCGGGCCGACCGGACAACAGGGCATTCAAGGCATTCAGGGCGATCAGGGAGTGCTCAGCTGGAACAGTGGCTACTCCGGCAACGCCTTCAACGTGACCACTACCGGGATTCAGTGGCTGCATTCCCTAGGAAGTCGCACCGTTGCCGCAGGGCAAGGCGCAATGCTTAGCGTCTACAGCATGATTGGCGTCGACAGCGGCCAGGGTAGCTACGCGGGCGGGATCTTCCCCTGCTACCGACCCAACGCGCAGACCACGCCAAACCTGATATCTGGCGCTGCCATCGGAAAAGGCAGCCCGGGGATGTGGTTTACGATCTCCACCTCGGGCATTCAAACTTTTGCTTCCGCGGGGACCTACGAGTTCGGCGTCTGCGGCGCTTCAATTACCGGCAATCAAATCCCGTTCTACTTCCAGTACACGGGCGGCAGTCTGGTGCTGTTCAACGCGCCTTAGGCTTCAGCCAGTAGAAGCCCAGCTCCAGCTTGGCGACTCGCCCCGCGCCGAGTCGCCAGGGGATGGCCTCGTGCTGTTCCGCTGTGAGTTCGAAGGTCGCGACGGGGATGAGATCGAAGCGTGCGTATAGTGCCTCGAGCTCGCTGCGTCGCAGGTCCACTGGGACCAAGTTCTCTCGCTCTTCCTCGGGGAAAAAGCTGCGCTGGGAAGCGCCGACGTACACCAGCGTACCGGGTGCTCCGAGCTCGGGCGTGTCGCTGCGCTTCATCGCTTCGAGAGTCATTGGCGGTGGCGGATTGCGGCCAATCCGCCGCTCGGTTGCCAGGTATTCCCCGGCAGGAAACTGGAGCTCGAGGCGATCTCCGGCTGGTTTTGCATCGCCCAGCATGGGTTGAATTCGCGTTGGAACGACAAGCTGCTGATGACGTGGCAGCTTGGGTAGCGCAAGGGAGATCGCCGCGAGCTCCCGTTCAGCGACCCGGCTGCCACGCAGAAACCGCCAGCCTTCGCGCGCGAATGGCAGAGGGAGCAGCACGGCGCCTGCCAGCACAGCGACCGCGGCGCGCGTTCGACCTCGCTCAGCAGCCTTGCTCAGCAACCAGGCGACACCAACTCCGACGAAGAGCGCGGCCAGGCTCTGCCCGAGGAAAGCGTTCAACAGGCTCACTGGGTAGTCTGGGCCGAGCACCGGACCCGCGTAGCTACTCAGCGTGGGCTGGGTGGCCAGCATCACGTACCCCAGCGCCCAAAGCGGCGAACGCCGACGCGCGGCGACGGCGATCCCCAGCAAGAGCAGCAAGCCAAGTGTCGGCGGTAGGAACCGCCAATCGAAGAACACGTGGTAAGATGTCAGGTGCGCCTGGGTCTGCGCATTCTTGAGTAGTGCCCCGCGGAAAATGCTGAGGGCCTCGAGGCTCAGCACCAAGCAGGCCATGCCCGCAGCCACTTGCCAGGCGGAAGGCAGCCACCAGCGAGGCCCTTTGCGCTGCATGGCGGGGCCAAGCCATAAGAGCGGCAGCGCGGTCAACATGACCAGGTTCGAGTTCACCGCGAGGGTCAAGAAGCAGGTCGCCGCGGCGCCGGCGGCGAAGCGCGCTGCCGTCGAGCCGCGCTGCGATTCGAGCATGGCGAGGCCGGCGCCGAACAAGCAGACCAAGACGTAAGACCACGTCGTCCCGCCGACCGCGACTCGGATCCACAACGGGTTCAGACACATCACCCCGAGGGCCAGCAGGCCCGCGCGTCGTGCGTGCGCTGCTGACCAGCCGCGCTCAGTCAGCAAACGCACGAGCCAATGTCGCGCCAGGAGCGCAGCGATCAGCCCCAAGACGAGCGTGAAGCGGCAATGGTTCACCACGCTGTAAGGGAAAGCGTGCAGCAGTGGACCATAGGCTCTGAAGAAGCCGGGGACCCAGCCCGGCCCGGCTGGATCGCGCGTGCAATCGAGCATCCACGCGCAGTCGGCACGGGCCAGGTAGCTGTTGTGTTCGTGAATGGGCAGATGCGCCGTACCCAGGAGGGCGACGGCGGCGCTGGCGACGCAGAGTCCAGCGCACAGCCCGAACTCCCAGCGCCGCTCGCGCCAAGCTTGTTCCCTGAGGCAACGGCTGGCGTAGAACATCAGCCAGCTCAGCCCGAACAGGCAAATGCCGATCCACAGCGGACGCGAACCAAGTGTCGAGACCACGTAGCTCGGAGCGTCGCTGTCCTGGGCTGGCTCGACATTCACCCAGATCGTGTCCCGGGCGCGGTCTCGCTCGGCAGCGAGCGCCTCCGCCAGGCCTTTCCAGCGCGCACGCTCCTGTTCGCTACAAGGTGCCGAGCCACACCGCAGCAAGACGCCTGGAGCCAGTTCTCCGTCGACGCTGTCCTCGTAGTACACCACGAGCTCGGCCTTCTCGGGCCTCGCAATCACCACGCGCAGTACGCCATGGTCGATCCGCACGTCGTAGGTCGGCTCCTCGCCTTGGGTTGCAAGCGCGCGTTGAACCAGAGCGAGCACCTCCGCTTCACGTCCTGGTGGGACCACTTCCGCGCCGTGTGCGATGCTGGGCGAAAGCAGGACGAGCGCAGCGAGCGCTATGCCCCAGAGCCACGAAGCCGCGCCCGCCATACCAAGCTCATACCGAGGTATGGCGGTGCTTGTCAGCCGAGATTGCATGCGGCTGGTGGCAGAGATGCTTCGCGATCGAGATCGGGTTCGTGTGAGCGGGATTGACCTCGTGCAGCCTTGAGAGTGATTCTCGGGGGGATGACTCCTGTGGAAAACGCGCTCGACGAATGGCCTAGCTTCACCATGGTCCCGGAGGACGATACGTTGCCGCTGTCCAAGCGGCCCTCTGGGCAAACGCTCTCCCGGCACATCTGGTGGGATGGGGAGCTGCGCGAAGCTGAACCGATGAGCGTGCACTACTACTCGAATGCGCTGCACTATGGCACCGCGGTATTCGAGGGTATTCGTTGTTACCCCACGGATAAGGGGCCTGCGTTGTTCCGCCTTAAGGAGCACATCCAACGCTTGCTCCACTCTGCGCGGCTGTACGGCATGGTGGTGCCCTTCTCAGAGCAGCAGTTGGTGGACGGCGCGGTGGCCGTGACCCGCGAGAACCAGATCGAAAACGGCTACCTACGCCCGCTGGCGTTCTTCGGCCCCGGGCCCATCGACTTGAAGCCCAAGCGCGAGTGCCCGGTGCGAGCGTTCATCGCCGCGCGGGAACTTGGGTCGTTCTTGGGGGAGGGCGCGCTGCGGAACGGCATCCGTGTGACGGTGTCCTCTTGGCGCAAGTTCCATCACACGATGCTGCCCACCATGGCGAAGGCGAGTGGGCACTACGCAAACTCAGTGCTCGCGGCTCACGAAGCGCTGGACCGCGGCTACGACGACGCCCTGTTGTTGAACCACGACGGCACCGTCTCCAGCGCCACGGGAGAAAACGTCTTCTTCGTGCGTCATGGCCACCTGTACACCAACGACGAGGCATCTTCGATTGTGCCCGGGATCACCCGGGACACCGTGCTGAAGCTCGCCGCAGAGCTTCAGGTGCCGGTGACGATCAAGGCTTTCACCCGGGAAGAGATGCTGCGCGCCGACGAGGTCTTTCTGACGGGCACCGCCGCTGAGGTGACGCCTGTACGCGAAATCGATGGTATCGAGTTCCGCACCGGCAAGAAGACCTTCGGCGCGACGTTCCAGCGCGCGTATCTCCGCGTGGTAACAGGCAAGACCCCAGAACACGCTGACTGGCTCACGCACGTCAACTGAGCTCAGCGACACACCTCAGGGCTGGTGCCGCCTGGCGCGAGGGCCGCGCCAACGGGCTCAGCCCTCGAGCGCGGCCTTGAGCGCATCGAGAGAGGAGCGCTCATCCTCGTCCACGTCGCCGTCGACGTACATGACCGCACGCACCGCTTCGATGAACACTCGCTTATGTTCCGCAGGGATCAGCTTCGGGTCGACGCTCTCGGGTGACGGCGCCGTGATCAGCCAGTCCTCCACCTGAGCCGTCTCCTCGTCGCCCAGCGCGAGCTTCTCGAGCAGGTTGCGCACGAAGCGCTCCTCGGCCTCTTTGAGCTCGAGATCCGCCCAGGCAAACGCGCACACGAAGCGCAACAACAGGAGACGTGCTTCGGAGTCCAGCTTGTCGAACATCGGGAGCAGCGTATCAGTTTTCTGCTGGGGCGGCGCTCGGGTTGCACAGGGGGATCGGGGACACACGGGCCAAGCTGTGGCCCTTCAAGTGGACCAGCGCTGGGGGAAACGCCACCGCGATCAGCGCGTCTTTCGCCTCAGTGGGGGCAGGCGGCCCTTTCGGCCACACCTGGGTCGCCACCACGGCGCTCGGATCCTCGGGCAGCTCCCCTGGCAGCGCTGGACCGAGCTCCGTTTCCCCAGTGTCCACGTCCACGAACTTCACCTGCTTCTCGTCGAGTATCGTGAAGGTCGAACCCCCCAGCGGGGCCACGCTCCCGCGATATCCATACAAGCGTTCCCACTCCCCGGTGTTTGGATCCACCAGCAGGGTATGCCCGGCGGGACCGCAGCAGAGGATCGCCGAGAGGATGGCGAACTTGCCGGGCCAGATCGCGTACCAGTCCCCAAAGTCCGCATAGAAGGACCTTGGAGAGAGCTGGGTCGTGATGACATCTAGCTTGGGATAGTTGAGGACCCACGTTCGCACGTGGGCGTCGTCACCGATGTCCTCGAACGCTAGCAGCAGCGCACGGCTCCGGTCGGCGGAGAGCGCTACGGTCGGGAGTATGCCGTGGGTCGGCTGGATCGAAGCTGGCAGCGGGCGGCAACCTTCTGAAACATTCGTGCACAGATTGAGCGCGCCGTCCTTCTCACGGATGTTGAGCCTCCGGTCGTCTTCTACGGTCTGGCTGATGAAGCCGAGTTGTTCGGAGACCTGCTGGTCATTTTCTATGCGGAGAATAGATCCGCGTGCGTCGAAGAACACGCAGCTCGTGGCGTCGGGGCCCCCGCGGCCGTAGCACGCCCAAATTTCTCGATCTCTCGCCCCGGCAGCAAGCAGCGG